>NZ_JANQCD010000004.1 GCF_026672275.1 Marinifilum sp. D737
AATTCATCAGAAAAGCAGCAGAGCTGCGTAAGATTTATAGTTTGATCATCTAAGAGTCTACTTAGGTACAGAGTACCGTAACTTTCATTTTTGTTAGTGTTTTCCATTTAATCATGAATGTTTTTACTCCCAACACCATTTTCCAAAACTTACTTTTCTACACACAAACACCCTCTCACAAAGGGTACATTTGTATTTTTTATACAATCGCAAACGATAACGCATAATTTTTACAAGGTATTCTGATTATAAAGTTGTATTTTCAAACTGTATATCAAAATTAACCATTCGCCAAATAATCGTTTGGCGACATTTAAGTAACTATTAAACTAAATTTTTATGTGTGGATTCGTAGCAGTATTCGACTTGAAGGTAGATTCACAGGAATTGCGCCCTCAGGTACTGGAAATGTCCAAAAAAATTCGTCACAGAGGTCCCGATTGGTCAGGTATATTTTGTGATGAAAAAGCGATTTTATCGCACGAGAGACTATCGATTGTAGATCCTCAATCAGGAGGACAACCCCTTTACAGCAAAGATGGCAATTTGGTCTTGGCTGTTAATGGAGAAATCTATAATCATATGGACATTCGAAATCAGATGAACGGATCCTATGAGTTCTTGACCAAATCTGATTGCGAAGTAATTTTGGCTTTGTACAAGCAAAAGGGAGTTGATTTTATTGATGATTTGAATGGAATCTTCGCATTTGCCTTGTACGATAAGGAGAAGGATATTTACCTGGTTGGTCGAGATCATATGGGAATTATTCCATTGTATCAGGGTTGGGATCAGCATGGTAACTACTATGTGGCTTCAGAATTGAAAGCTTTAGAAGGATATTGTAACAAGATTGAAGAATTCCTTCCAGGGAAGTTCTTGTTCAGCAAGGATGGTGAAGTCAAAGAGTGGTACCAGCGCGACTGGATGGATTATGAGAACGTGAAAGACAATGAAACTGATATGGCAGCACTTCGCAAGGGATTGGAAGATGCCGTTCATCGTCAATTGATGTCTGATGTACCGTATGGTGTGCTTCTATCCGGAGGATTGGATTCATCTGTTATCTCTGCCATTGCCAAGAAATATGCTTCCAAGCGTGTAGAGTCGGGCGATGAGCAAGATGCATGGTATCCACAATTGCACTCTTTTGCGATTGGTTTGGAAGGATCACCAGATTTGGCTGCCTCACGTAAGGTGGCTGATCATATCGGTACGGTTCACCACGAAATTACATTTACCGTTCAGGAAGGTTTGGATGCTGTTCGCGATGTAATCTATCATTTGGAAACCTACGACGTAACCACCGTTCGTGCCTCTACTCCTATGTATATGATGGCTCGAGTAATTAAATCGATGGGAATTAAAATGGTACTTTCGGGTGAAGGTGCTGATGAAATGTTTGGTGGATATCTGTATTTCCACAAAGCGCCTAATGCGAAGGAATTCCATACCGAAACACTTCGTAAGCTAAGCAAGTTGCACTTGTTCGATTGCTTGCGTTCCAACAAGTCGATGGCTTCGTGGGGTGTAGAAAGTCGTGTTCCTTTTCTTGATAAAGAATTCCTTGATATTGCCATGAGAATTAATCCTGAAGATAAAATGGCAAAGGATGGTAAAATGGAGAAATGGGTTATCCGTAAAGCTTTTGAAGATTATTTGCCAGAAGAAGTGGCCTGGAGACAAAAAGAGCAATTCTCCGATGGTGTTGGATACAACTGGATTGACACTTTGCGTGATATTGCAGAGAATGAAATTAGCGATGAGCAATTGAAAAATGCGGCTTATCGATTCCCGGTTAATCCACCAATGTCGAAGGAAGAATATTACTACAGGGCAATTTTTGCCGAGCATTTTGCTTCTGATACTGCAGCGGCTTGTGTTCCATCAATTCCATCTATTGCTTGTAGTACCGCCGAAGCATTGGCATGGGACGAAGCTTTCCAGAACAATGCCGATCCATCGGGACGTGCCGTAAATTCGGTTCACAATGATGCATACGAGGAAAAGAAATAATTAATTTTCGTTTATACTTTCAGCAGGGGCTCTCCATATGGAGGGCCTCTTTTTGTATGAGCCTCACTTAATCATTAATATGGAATAGATTTTTCATGTTTTTCCCCCGATTCTCCCACTTGTATCCACGAAATTCATGCCCCGAGGCACCATTCATGTGGATAAAAGCACGATATGGCTTAAAAATTATAGTTAACAGTTACCTCTCTTTTTTTACAATAGAAATTTTACATGTATATTGTAAAAGAAATCAAACCTACTAACACTCTAAGCCTATGTACGCAAGCTCAAAACAAACCGTATTCTTTAAATACTATTTTCCATTTCTATTCATTCTAGGATTTGGGACTTCCTTCCTGGCTTCCGGATTTGTGGATACAGCACCAGATGGTGTAAAAATAGCCTTTGCAATTATGTCAGTTTGGCTCTCTATTTTCTTTATACAAGTGCCATTCAGATTAAAGAAAATTACCACCTTAGAAAAAGGCATATTGGTTAAGGGAAGAGAAAGAAAGTTGATTCCCTATTCTGATGTGGAAAGTGTTGCCAAATTCGATTTAGCTGGTCCCTGGTTCATGACCATCAAGTATTTTGACCAAAAGTCGGGAGATACAAAAAAGATTTGTTTTATGCCTTCACAATCTCAAAAAAGAACCATGGCTGACGATGCCATCACTACTTTTATTAAAGCAAGAATGAAAGAAGAGAATCCTCAATACAACGAGGACGACCAACCTTCAGCAGTAAAAAATTTCCTGATCCTGATGATGCTTAGTATGCCTATTACATTAACTGCATTTTATTTCTTTATTTTTAGCTAAGGATTTAAAATATATAATTTGATTCCTGGGATTCCGACTTTGGTTTGGGATCCTTTTTTTATGGAACAAGCATAGAACGCGGCTCACACGGATGAGATAGATATTCACGGACAGAAACCTTTGCAAGGCACATTACTTTATAAACCAAGCAAATAAAAGACAATATTACCTTATATGTTTGAGAAGGGAATGTGGATCATTCTATTAACAGGTATCAAATACCAAGATATAAGAATTAAGGTTCAAGAAATAGGTTTGTTCGTTCAATATAAAGACATATAATCTTAAGAAATCTACTAGATATTACAATATACTAATATACAACTTCAATATATAGACTTGATAACTCAATCTTAAGATATGCTACATTAATAAACAGACTTTATTATTAAATCTATTGACTCATATCATTAAAAAAGTAACTAGAATTTTTAATCTTTATTATCACACCTGTAATTTATTAACATATATTTTTAATCAATAGTCTCTATGTTTTAATAAATGCACTTCCTCATCAAATATAACATCTATAAATACTTATCAATAACCTCTATATTCCAGTAAATAGATATTGTTCACCCATAGAATGACAAACGTTTTCATTCAAAACACACAAGCCTCTTAACGAGAACGATGAGTCATTCCAAATAAAATATCACAGTAACAGAAACGACACATTCCTCTTGCTTATAATTGTTTTTTCTTTATTGTTTTCGGTTAATGAAAAATATATCTTTATTTTTGAATTGCATACCAAGTTAATCCATCATAACAATTTAATCTCTACTTGAAATGATAATGACAGTTTCAGCTTGATTGTTCGCTGAATTTTTGGAATGAGAATTATGAAGAAATTATCAAAAAAAATCAAATTGTGGCTTTCGAGAAGGGCAGTTAATAAATCCATTCATTATGAGAATATCAAAAATGGAGAAAGCCTTATTGTTGATGGAAAGAAGTATGTAAAGGTAAAACTGAAATTTGTTGACAGTTTACAATATAAGGCTGCCAAAAGAATGGATACCCTCGAGTCGGAAGCAAAAATTCTGTACCGTATGGTCAAAGATTTAAAAGAGAAGTTATCGGCAGCAGAAATTAAAATTGATTGCATGCAAGTACTTAATATTAATTTGGCAAAGGGAAACAGGGCTAAAAGGGATGAAAACAGTTTAAATCATCAAAAATTAATACATCAAATTAAACAGCTAAAAATCAAAAATAAGGAACAAAAACTTCAACTCCAGGAAATGGAAAAATTAAATCGTGAACTAAATGATGATATAAGAGAACAGACAGAAGAATTTGAAAGACTTAAAAACAAAATACTCCAATTGCCAATTCAGTATGAAACCGGGGACACACGTGAACTGAGACAGAGGATCAATGAGACAATCAATGGCCTGACTATAGACATGAACTCACTGCAAGATATCATTGTTCTGCATGAAAATCTAAACAGAAAGATGTTGGAGGATTTGCGCAAGGATGAATGGTGAAGAAATAAAATGTGGGTGAATTGGATGTAATGGAGTGCTCTGATTTGAACAGATAAATAAAGCATTGGTAAGCCAAGCTGAGGTCGGGATACCAAAAAAGGATGAAACCAATGGGGTATCATCCTTTTTATTTACTAATTTGATCTAATCTAATTATAGTGAATTCTTCTTCAAGAAATCGATAATCTCATCAACATATCCAAAGGCCATTCCAACAACCGTATCGGCAGCTCCATAATAAACTGCAACTTTGTTTTCTTCTGTTAAAGCAGCACATGGGAACACCACGTTTGGCACATCGCCAGCCAGTTCGTAAGGTGCAGCAGGTGCCAACAAATAAGGCTTAGAACGGTACAATACCTTGTCAGGATTTTCCAAATCCAACAAAGCTGCTCCCATGGAGTAACGGAAACCATTACAAGTATTGATTACCCCGTGATAGAACATCAACCAACCTTCTTCGGTGCGGATGGGTACCGAACCAGCGCCAATTTTGGTACACTGCCATGCACTATCAGTAAAATCAGCCACTTTCATTACACAACGGTGCTCTCCCCAATATTTCATATCAGGACTATATGAGATGTAAATATCACCGAAAGGTGTATGCCCATTGTCACTCGGACGACTCAACATGGCATATTTGCCATCAATTTTTTCGGGAAACAACACACCATTTCTGTTGAAAGGAAGAAATGCATTCTCGCACTGATGGAAAGTCTTAAAATCGAAGGTATATGCAATACCAATTGTTGGTCCGTGATATCCGTTGCACCATGTGATCCAGTATCGGTCTTCAATCCAACAAACACGCGGATCGTATTTGTAATCCGATTCAATCATTTCGGTATTTCCCGCTACCATTTCGATAGGCTTGTGATTGATTTCCCAATTGATACCATCTTTACTGAAACCAGCAAAAATATTCATTTGCACCGCCTTGTTATCGCAACGGAATACACCAGCAAAACCATCCTCGAAAGGTACAACGGCACTATTAAAAATACTGTTGGAACCAGGTATATCGTACCTTCCAATAACAGGATTTTGAGAATATCTCCACATCACATCCGAACATCCTTCAGGACGTTCCTCCCACGGCATATTAACTTGTTTTGTCATTTGATTTTATACTAATTCAGTTTCTTTAATTTCTTCCTCTTTTTTCACCTCGCATTTGTAATCCTCAGGATAATCTTTCAATTTCTTGTACCAGGTAAAATACAACACAACACTCGATGCGACAAATAATAGAATTACCCAGGTTAAGGACATAAACTCACCAATTACCAGGTAAATTGGTATCAACACCAACATCATTTGCCAGCCTGTACCAATGGTACAGTTCATCATATCTCTCCAAAAATCCTTATTGGGTTTCGCCTCTGGCTTTTGTTCTTTCAATTTCAGGTAAACAGGTTTCCAAAATCCCCAAGGACGAACACTATCATAGAATTTAATCAATACCTCATCAGGTTCAGGTTTGGTAACCAAACTACCAATTACAGAGGCTGCAAATGCAAACAAGAAAATAAATGGGAATGCATAAATGGGAGAAACTTCAGGAAAAGCCAATGGTGCAATTAATGATGCCAACAAACCAGCTAACATTCCTGTAAAATAACCATATCCGTTAAATCGCCACCAAATCCATTTTAACAGGTTTGATGCGGTATAACCTCCGAACAATGCACCCACCAACCATTTCATTACAGTATCGATACTTTCGGCAAAGAATCCGAAGAAAATGCCAACTGCCACCACGGCAAATGATGCCAAATACGACATTCGAATGTACTTCTTTTGCGATGCATTCGGATTGATAAATTTCTTGTAGATATCGTTTACAATGTAGGCCGGGCCTGCATTTACGTTTGCAGCAAAGGTAGACATGAAGGCTGCTACCAAACCAGCCAACAACAAACCTTTCGCTCCCACTGGAATGAAATTATTCAAAGCATAAGGCAATACCATTTCAAAGTCGATATTGTCGCCCATTTTATTGAATTCCGGTGCAAGATACACCAGTGCAAGTACAGCTAATCCCGTAATCATCAAATATCTTGGAACAAAAAGTACCAAAGAAACAATACCACTCATTTTGGCAGCATCTTTAGGTGTTTCTGTCGACAGGATTCTCTGCATATCGTAACTAGGAACAGGTCCAGCAATACTTACCAACATCCCTTTGAATATCATCATCATCATCAATACCGAGAACAATGAATAACCATCGGTTTCAATTTTGTTGTTTACTGCTGGTATCAAATGATCCCAATTCAAATCCAGATTCCAACCAAAGAATATATCTTTCCAGCCTTCAGGAATTGCTGCAGATATTTGTTCTGGACTCACCAAAGAAATGGCAATTACACCAACCATGATACAGGCGATGGTCATAATTACAAACTGTAAAACTTCGGTAAATACCACCGAGTACATTCCCCCTTTTATCACGTAAAGTGTGGTTAGCCCCATAATGATAATGGCATACATGTTCTCAGAACTAATGGTAATTCCCATTACATAGGTTTGCAGATTCCAAGGAAAAAATGTTTGGGCAAACTTCCCTACTCCAACAAACCCATATGTAATAAAACCAATTACACTCACAATGGCGAACAGTACCACAATCAGGTGAGATAATTGGGAACCTTTGTCATCTCCAAACCTGGTTTTTAACCACTCGGCACCGGTCATTACATTCGATCGGCGCAACCAAATTGCCAAAAACATCATCAGGAAAATCTGGTTCCAAACCGGCCACAACCAAGGAATCCAAACCGATTTTAAACCATATACAAACAGTATGGTAACCGTCCACATGGTTCCGGTAATATCGAACATTCCCGATGCGTTGGAAACACCAAGCATGTACCAGGGAATTTTATTTCCTCCCAAAAAGTAGTTCGATAAGTTTTTTGATGCCTTTGCGGACAACAAGTAACCAATTACAATGGTTAGAACAATGTATCCGATAATGATGGATATGTCGAGTACTGATAGATTCATTATATTCTATTTAGTTTTTTACTTGCTTGATTTTAATTCAAATTCAATTGTTCCTCCTTTTACCAAATCGTCATGATTGATAAAGTAGCTGGAATGATTTGAACCATTTCGTTTAATGCTTTTGATGTAAATATCATTTGCATTCTTCTTTTTCGTAACAATTTCCAATTTCTTTCCAGGATAAAATTCCTGGTTAAGCTCTATGGTAATTTTATCGAAGACCGGCGATGTTAGTGCGTAATCCGTATCTCCAGGGCAAACAGGATACATGCCCATCATGCTGTAAACAATCCAGGCTGAAAGTGTTCCACAATCGTCATTACCCGGAATTCCATCAGGTGCATTTTTATAGTATTCATCCACCAAGCGACGAACTTCTTTCTGTGTCCTCCACTCTTCCCCTTTAAAATAGTTGAACAGGAATGGGTAATGGATATCCGGCTCGTTGGCCATATCGTAAAGATCCTCATCGAATACTTTCTGTAGCTTGTTTACAAAATTCTTTTTACCACCCATTATTTTGGTCAGTCCTTTAATGTCATGAGGCACGCAAAAAGTATATTGCCATGATGTTCCTTCATGAAAACCCGGACATGGCTCAAAGTTTTCACCTTGCTTTGGATCGAAATTCTTTAGGAAAGTACCATCGGCAAGTTTAGGTCTCAATACGCCAAATTCTTTCGAATAGTAATTTTTATAGCCTAAAGATTGATTCAGAAACTTCTGATAATCTGCTTTCTTCCCAAGAGCTTTTGCAAACTGAGCCAGGTTCCAATCGGCAATATAATATTCCAATGCATGCGATACCGAATTATCGAATTCCTCTTCAATTGGCACATATCCTTCTGCCAGGTAATGATCGATATCAGGACGCAACTTGTTTTTTGCACCTTCAATGGTCGCCGATTTATACATTGCTTCATAAGCAGCATTTACATCAAAATCGGTTAAACCACGCAAATAAGAATCTACAATTACCGGAATTGACGGATCGCCTTCCATTACATGTGTTTCCTTTGAATTCAATTCCCATTTAGGTAGCCAGCCACTTTCCTTGTACATATCTACCATAGAGCGAACCATATCCAATTGTTCCTGTGGATAAAGCAGAGCCATTAATGGGTGAAAGTTTCGGTAGGTATCCCAAAGAGAAAACACGGTGTAGCGATTGCAATCATTGGTTTCCTTAATTTCGAAAGATTCCATTGCTGGATATTGCCCATTTACATCATTAATGATATTCGGATGAATTTGAGTATGATACAAAGCCGTGTAGAAAATGGTTTTCTGATCTTTTGTTCCTCCTTCAACCTTAACACTACCTAAAATATCGTTCCACTCTTTTTCTGCTTCTGCTCTAGTCTTCTCAAAATCAAAATCATTCGACTCTGCTTTAAGGTTTAATCGAGCATTCTCGATGCTAACATAGGAAACCCCAACTTCTACAATAATTTGTTCGTTTTCTTCTGTATCAAATGTGAAATAAGCTCCAATTTCGTTACCAAACATTTCCCGGGTAAATCCATCGTAGTATTTGTATTCACCCGAAGTTTTGCTCCAAGCTGCTTCTGCTTGTAGTTTTGGCATGTTTTTCCATACTCCAAAATTCTTTGCTGGTTTACTGAATCGGGCCACAAAATAGACAGGACGCTCCGATCCATCATTGTAACAGAAAGTACCTGTCATTCGAGAACCTTCAATTTCCTTGTTATTAACGATTCTCACCTTAGCTCCTACTTCGTTGGTTAATCCTAATCCAAGATTTAATAGAATATTTGATTCTCCTTTTGGAAAGGTATATCGACTTATGCCAGTGCGTTTTGTAGAACTCAGTTCTGCCTTGATGCTGTACTTTTCCAAATTAGTGGCATAATAGCCTGGTGTTGCCTTTTGGTTCTTCATAACAGAACCATATTGCTTGTGGTCAGCATTGACTTTTCCTCTGGTTGGCATCAATAAAATAACACCAAGTTCCGGACAGCCCACTCCACTTAAATTTACGTGAGAAAATCCGGTAAGGTATGAGTTATCCCATGAGTATGGTGTAGACCACCAACGTGCATCCTTATCGTATTTATTGATATCCGATCCGGAAACATTAAATGGAGTTACCGAAACCATTCCTCGCGGCACAATGGCCCCTGGATTTGTGGTTCCAAAATTCGTTGTCCCGATAAACGGGTTTACAAACTGTGTAAATTGTGCAAAACAATTCGTGAAAGACAGAAGGATTAGCAGGATTCCTGAGAATATCTTCATCCAGTTTAGATTTTAGGTTTGTTATAAAAAGTAATACCGAACGGGAGTTTCGCCAGCCAAGCACCTTCCCGATCGGTTCTCTAATTTATCTGTTAGCCAAATTAAGGCTTTACTGATTAAAAGCAGATTAATTCACGATTAATCTATAAAATGATTTATTAATTAGTGCTTAAGGACGATCTCAATAGCTTGTCCCCCTCCTGCAACCATTTTAACAGTCAACTCCGTGTTTGAAGTTACCTCTAATTCCGTAATGTTAATGTCTGTGGGGTTTTCGAGAGAAGCTTTTTCACCATCGGCATAAATTTTTGCCACATAAGTTTTGTCCCCTTTCAAGAATGACAAATCAATTTTCAGATCCCTGGCATGTTCATCGGTAATGCTACCAATGTACCAATTCTCATCTTTTCGGCGAGCCACAGCATAATATTCTCCAATCTCAGCTGCCAGCACTTTTGTTTCCTCAAAATCAGCAGGAAGGTTCTCAAAGAATTCAAAAGCGGGCTGACCTTCATAGTTTGAAATTAGGTCGGATGCCATTTGCAATGGACTATACAGGCAAACCCAAAGGGCCAATTGTTTGGCAAGCGTTGTATTCACTCGGCTATTTCCTTTATCATTGCTGTTCCATTTGGTGTATTCCTTCCTGTTTTTGTAAAGAATATCAAATGTACCTGGTGTATAGTCAATAGGTCCACCCAAACATCTGGTAAAAGGAAGAATCACGTAATGCTCGGGAGGATTTCCTTCGCTCCAGCCATTCCACTCCATGCCTCGTGCACCTTCGCGAGTCATCATGTTCGGATAAGTACGGCTGATTCCTGTTGCTTTAATTGGTTCGTGAGCATCGATCATTAAATTGTACCTTGCAGCCTTTTCCACAACCTTTCTGTAGTGTTGTACCATCTTCTGTCCATGATGGTAATGACCATTTGGCATTGGACCGGCATATCCAGTTTTTAGAACTCGAATACCATTATCTCTTAGCATGGAAAAAGCCTTGTCCATGCACTCCTCATAGTAAATATAGTCGCCACCAGTTTCATGATGTCCAATCAGTTCCACACCTTTTGCATTTGCATATCGAACCACCTCATCAAAGTCAAAATCAGCATAAGGAGTTTGCTGGTCAAAAGCACGTGCTTTCCCCCAGTTTTCCCAACCTGTATTCCATCCTTCTGCAAGCACTGCATGAACATTGTGATCGGCAGCAAAGTCGATATACGCCTTCATATTTTCAGTTGTAGCTCCATGCTTTGGGCCCATCGTCCAGGTTTCCACTCCCAAGTGCATGCCCCACCAAATACCAATATATTTCATTGGCTCAATCCAATCGGTATCCTCCAATACACATGGATCATTTAAATTTTGAATCAGATTTGATTCTACCAATCCTGCTGCATTCTTGCTAATGGTAATGGTTCGCCAGGGAGTCAAAAGAGAACCTTTGGCTTTTACTTTCACTCCATCAGGCCAAGGTACCAAATTGGCTTCGAAATTTGTTCCTCCTGTATTTTGCAAGGTCATTCCAGCATAGTCTGTCAGGTTTGCTTCATGAATACTTAAATAAACTCCATCATTGGTTTTGAAGGTTACAGGAGTATTGGCACCTTTTACCTCATCAATTTTAGTAGTTTGATATAGCATCTCATAGCTATCGAAATTAGCAGGAATAGACCAGGCTGTACCATTTTGAGCCAGGTTAAACTCTGTCTTTTCATCGGTAATGAAAATGCTATCAATACCTGTTTGCTCAGGAATTTTATACCTGAAACCAAGGCCATCATCATACACTTTCACTTGTAATTGAAGTTGTAATCCTTTTGAGGTAATCAAATCCAAAACCAACTGATTATAGTTGTTTTTGATTTTTTTGTTTTGACCCCACACAGCATTCCATACCTCATCAACTTCTACAGTTTTCTTATCAACGATCTTTACTTTTTCGATAGAAAGCCTGCTCTGTGTAGCTTCCAAGCCCAATTTAGATTCATTAATCAACTTAGCTTGTCCCACTGATAATTCATAGGACAGTTGACCTTGATCGTTAACGTGTAATTCATACTTCAATTCTCCATTGGGAGATTTCACCTCTACTCTATTATCCAAAGAACAGGATAAACTCATCAATCCAGCGCACAAAGCGAGGAACACTACTCTTACTCTCATAAATTAATTTTCAATCACATATGTTTTCTTATCAGAACCAATCCCTTTAATGGTCAAGCTTCTCCACTGTTTTGGAAGACATGTACTACCCTGCTCAATTCCCTTGTCGGTTATTTTTAGGCCTGCAAAACCAAAAATCACAGATTGCAGCATACCTCCCGCACCCGTTGCAAAGTATGGGTTGTTACTAAAAGCCGATTCAGCCAAAGCTCCAAAAGGAGGTCTTTTATTTGGTTCATAAGCTCTTTTAAATAACTCGAATGCCTTATCCGCTTCCCCCAACCTGGCATAAAGAACAGCCAATACGGAATGAGACATGGCTGGTCCTTCCGGTGCCATTTTTGGCTCATAATAAGCCAAGTCCCTGCGAATGTCTTCAGGCTTACTCACGATATTCAGTGGATATGCCAATAAATTCACATCGGCCTGTTTGATCACCTCCCCATTGTAGGTTCTGTTTTCTTTCATTGTTCCATTGGGGAAATAATGAAATCGCAAAGCCTGAGACACTTTACTCCACTGATTATTTGGAGACAGGCCAAGTTCCTTTGCCGCTTTCACTGCATATTCCAATGCTGTTTTTGCAGCTCCGTTGGTAAATGCATTGTCATCAGCATGATGGTAAAACTCATTGGCTCCTACCACATTATTGATGGAATATGAACCGTCCTCATTTTTAACAGATCGACTCACCCAAAAATCTGCCACCTCTTTCAATACTGGAAAACCAACTTCATTCAACCACTGTTTGTCTTTGCTTAGCCTGTAGTAGTTCCAAAAGGCAATGCCAATATCAGCAGTAATATGATGTTCGAAAGTTCCCGTTAAAGCCCAGGTTGGAGTTGCCTCCTCGCCTGTATCATCAGATTCCCAGGGAAACATGGCTCCCTCATATCCAAAGTTGGCAGCTTTCTTTTTCGCCTTTTCAAGCCTGTGAAATCTATAGTTTAAAAGTGAATGGGCAATATCCTGATTAAACACTAACAAAGGCGGATACATCCACAATTCTGTATCCCAGAAAACATGTCCGTTGTAGCCTTGAGCCGATAAGCCCATTGGCGGGATACTCAAATTTGAATCATCTCTCGAGAAAGAATACAAGTGATACAAAGCCAGGCGAACATCCTGCTGAGACTCTATATCTCCTTCAATTACAATATCACCTTGCCATAATTCTTCCCACAGTTCCTGGTGTCTTTCGATTACTGATTCTTTATTTCCCAACAGCTGAAAAACAACCATTCTTTCAGACTCACTCTTGGGATCATCAAAATTTTGAGAAGTACATACGGCCCCAGCCCAGGCAAAGCTATAGCTCTCCCCTTTTTTCAACTCCTTTGTAAAAACCAACTCATGATGATATGCTCCTTTAACGTTGTGCTTTAATTCCGGTGTTTCCTCTTCGAAAATAAATGTAGCAGAAGTAGCCATATGATGTTTTCCAAAAGGACTATCAGCTATGGTTTGAAGAACTGGCATTCTGGCATCCAAATCCTGCATTATACGAAAACCAGACTCCACATTTTTATATTCGTTAGGACAAACGATTTGTCCCCCTACCTGCACTTTCAAATTTCCGATCAATGGAGCAATTTCAACATCGATCATACCTGTATAAGGCATGCCTCGCAAAGCATAGGAAGTGAAAGAAAAATCAGCATAGTTCTTAAACCTGCAAGTGGTGGTTAAAGCTGCATTTTTCATATCCAACTTTTGAGTCCATGCGGTGCAATTGTCAGCTTTTAATGTATCCCCTTCAATAAGAATCTCAAGGTTTGCGAAATTAATTCCCAATAAAACCTTACTCACACCATATTTTGACTCTTTATCGAAAACATGATTTAAAATGATGGCTTTCGTTTTGCCTGGTTCTTTTGATGGCAACAGACCTATGCGTCCATTGGCAATGGCAACTCCCGTATAGTCAGAGTAATCATTTGTTTCAATTACCCAACCAGATCCTTGTCTGGTTTGGGCATTCACACCTATGTGAATCAATAAACAAAAAATAAAAAAGAATAAGTATCTAGAGTAAATAGTCATATTATATAAGCTTTAGTAATTCTGGCTTTTCATTGTAAATCTTCAAAATCAATTCTCCAAACAAGGTGTTTGCCCAGGCAAACCATGAACGAGTAAAATGTTCCGGCTTGTCTTTATGGAAGGTTTCATGCATAAAACCAGTACCTGCATGAGTATTCATTAACATTTTCAGACATTTCAGAATCTCCTGATCATTGTCAGAGGTCATTGCCCTCATAATGATACTCATTGGCCAAATCATGTCCACTCCCACATGCGGACCTCCAATACCTTCTGCAGCCTTTCCCACAAAGAACCAAGGATTATTTTTACTCAAAATGAATTTTCTTGTATTCTGATACAGCATTGACTGCTGATCTAATGCTCCCAAATATGGCAAAGAAAGTAAGCTTGGAATGTTCGCATCATCCATAAACAGTCGGTTGCCGAAGCCATCTACCTCAAAGGCCAGTGTTTTGCCATAAGTAAGGTGATCAGTGGAAGCATATTTCTGTAAAGCTTCCTCCACCTCTGCTGCCAATAGTAAAGCAGATGCAGACAGTTCTTTTTCAATACCCAAAGAATTTAAGATCTCTGTCAACTGCTTGAGTGAAACTACGGCAAAATAATTTGATGGTATCAAGAATGGGAAAATGGTAGCATCATCAGAAGGACGGAAGGAAGAAACAATAAGGCCAACAGGATTGATAGGGTTTCCATAACCATTTCCTGGCTGTGAGTCGGTAGGTTTGCTGGTAGTTCTTAAAAAAGAGTACGGCCCCTTATCTTCCTTTCGCTGTTGTTCTTGGAATGTTCGCACCACCGATTTCATTGCCTTTACCCAGTCAGCATCAAAACAGGTGGTATCATTGGTTTTCTTCCAATAATGATAAGCCAGCCTAATTGCATAACACAACGAATCTATTTCCCATTTTCTCTCATGCAATTCAGGCTTCATCTCCGTTTGATCACTTTCCCAATGTGATCCATCGGCACCTTTGTTAAACGCGTTAGCGTAAGGGTCAATATTAATACAATTGCTTTGTCGGTTGATGAGTCCTTGAAAAAGATCTTTCAATTTCCGATCATCATTTACAAGTGGCAGATATGGCCAAACCTGGGCTGTTGAGTCCCTTAACCACATGGCATGAATATCTCCGGTGATCACAAAAGAATCGGGTCTTCCATCTTTTTCAGAATAAGTCACCGTTGTGTCTAATGTATTTGGAAAACAATTTTCAAACATCCAGGCCAACTCTTTTTTCGCGATTGATTTTTTAACCTTAGCAATAATCGCATCAACAGCCGGACTTACAAATTTCCTTTCGGCTGCTGCTGGTCTATTTGAGATGTATTTTACTTCATTTGTTAAGCTAAATCCTTTTGTACCAATAAGACTCAGTCCACCTGTAAATAGGATTGAATTTTTTAGAAAATTTCTTCTATGCATATCTATAGGGTTATTCTCATCCCAGAGTAATTGGAGTAGGTTACACTCCAATTAATATCCAGGATTAGTTTGTGTTTTAATTTATTGCAGGCACATATTTGATAAAATCAGAAGATCATATATTCTACTCAACAATCAACTCATCGATAAAAATAAAAGTCCCTCTTCTCTCTTGTTTAGGGCAAGTGGCAATCACTTTGACAAACTCACAATTTAAAACCTCCAAATCAACAGTTAACAGCTTATTTTCCACGCCTTGCTCCTCCACACTTCTAATGGAATCCGTTATTGACCATTCTCCTGCCAACTTATAGCTTTTCCCATCCTTCGATACAAAAACTTGAATAGATTCTGGAAACAGGATGCTTGCTCCCTTATCAGTTATACAACTAAGAGAAACACTTTTTATATTAGCTGCAGTATTTAGCTTAATCGATGCATCTAAATCCTTATTTAAGAAGCCGAGCCACTTACCATTTCCCCATATTTTGCCACCTCTTTCAAGGTCAAGCAAGGTTTTGGCACCTTTTCCTGCATACTTTGAATAAGGTTGATTTTTAAGATCTATTTCACAGGCTCGTGCTTTGTGCACAATAAGCCGTTCTGTTTCCATTTCAGTTAACACCTTAGCGTTTTTTACAGAAATCGCTTTTAACACTTTTGTCGAATCCAACAAGAATGGTTCTGTATACAGATGTTCTTTTTCTATCGTAGGCTCACTTCCATCTAAGGTATAGTAGACCTCTGCTTCCAATTCAGGTTCAATTCTCACTTCAAGCATTTTGGTGAGAGTATCTAATTTCGTACTTATGATAGGACGATAAGCACTCATAGAGCAATTAGCACCTGCCTTTTGATAGTCCGCTATAAATTTATCAACAGTAGTTCTAAATCTCTCCCATGACTTATTCTCTTCTTTGGTCCAGGCATTCTCAGCCAATGCGAATATTCTTGGAAAAATCATATACTCCACCTTTTCAGGTGTCTTCATATGTTCCGTCCATACATTTGCCTGAACACCCAATACATTCTGATACAAAGAAGTATCTGAAATATGAGAAAGTGGATTTAGTTCATAAACCTGATGAAGTGGAGAAAATCCACCCCATGCAGGTAGTTCATTCTTACTTGAACTTTGATAATGGTCAAAATAATAAGATGTACCCGTTGAATTAACTGTTGGATGGCCTTCCTTTAATGCTTTTTCGAGCCCATTCATTCCACCCCAATACATGATACTTGCCGATGAAGATAAATCTCCTTCCAAAATCTCATGCCAACCAATTAATTTGCGTCCTTTAGATAAGAGGTATTTATCGAAATGATTCACGAAATGGCTCTGAAGACTTTTCTCATCGTACTTATGTTTCCGCATCAAATTCTTACAGGTCGCACATTTCTTCCAATTGCTTTTGTTTACTTCATCACCACCAATATGAATATATTCTGATGGAAAAAGCTCTATTACTTCATCCAAAACATCTTCTAACAGTTGATAAGACTCCTTATTGGCGGCACAGTATACTCCGATATTTTTTAAGCTTTTTCCTCTGCTGTCTTTACAAACCAATTGAGGATAACAATCGAAGACAATTTCCGAATGTCCAGGCAGTTCTATTTCAGGTAAAACTGTAATAAAACGATCTTGTGCATATTTTACAATTTCTTTGATCTCCTCTTGAGAATAGTATCCTCCATATTTTGGTCTGTCATCACCTTCCTTCCAGGCCTCGATATCCTTCCAGGGCTTATCTGCATCCTTCACCACTCTCCAGGCACCTATATCAGTCAGCTCCGGATGAGATTTTATTTCAATTCTCCAACCAGTTCCATCAACCAAATGCCAATGAAATACATTCAATTTATTGGCAGCCAAATAATCAATGTATTTCTTAATAAATGCGGTCGGCATAAAATGTCTTGATACATCCAGGTGCATTCCTCTCCATGCAAATCGGGGACTATCAGTTATCTGTACACAAGGAATATCACCTCTTCCCTTATCCTCAATATAGATCAGTTGCAAAAGGGTTTGCATCCCATAGAACAGGCCATTTTCAGATGATGCCAACAAAGTCACCGACTTCTCATTCACCTTCAGCTTATACCCTTCGAAAGGGATATTGTAATTTGTATCTACAGAAAGATGAATTGCATTTGGCGAGCTTTCTCCTGTCAGTTCAGATTGAACAGGTATGTTTAAATGCGGTTTAAATCTATGAACCAGTAGTTTTGCTATTTCAAGTGACTTCTCGGAATTCATCGTAATAAATGTCTTCCGATTTACCTTAAAATTCCCCTCCTGTTTTGCTAGCGAATTAGGATAAGGGATCAGGTTTATACCTTTATTTTTTCTCACATTCGATGTGCAGGACACACTGAAAATAACGGTTAGAACAACAAGGCTGAGCAGATAATAGTTTTTCATGAAGTTAGGGGATTTGAAAATGGGTATCTGAACAGATACCCGTTTACATGTACTATTTAGAGATTTCTTTATTTCCAACAAGAATACCAGATACACTCCAATGGTTAAAACCTGATCCTTCATCGTCTCCCTGATCAATCACAACCTTAATAACATGCTTCCCTGCTTTTAAATTACTAAGAGGAATATAATAAGGCGGTGTTAAGGTTGCCGGACACCAATTGGAACGACTAAGATCACTACTTGACAATCCGTTTCCAAAATTTCCTGAGGCTGGATTGGACATTCTATAGGTAGCACAATCACTTCTCCATGGAACATGCTTAAAAATCAACTCGTCATCTATCAACAACTGGTTTACCTTAGGAACAAACTCATCGCCATTGCCCCAACCACCATGACCGGTTGAGGTATATAATAACTGTAAATCCTCCACATTTTCATCTAAAGTAAATTCCACAGCCAGGGTATCATTTTTAAACATACGACCGTAATTTTGACCACTTGCCTCCATCACATTCAAAGTATAAAATAGTGGTTGAATATATTTCTCTGTCGCAGCAGTCTCTTCAAACGGAGGATAATAATTCAACTCCAAGCTCACCTTATGACCTCCCTTGTCATAATTCCCAATGAACACACCAATCCAAATTTCGTCCTCTTGCAAAGGAATTAATTCTGTTATCTCTTGTTTGTAGACAACAGAATCCTGCCAGTTGTAATTGTTGATTGGTCTCTTCTCATTAAAATGTCCCACTCCAAATGAGGTAAAGAATCTCATCAGCTCTACAGGTACGGTATAGTTATCATCACTCACTACTCCCTGGTATTCCACTCCCTTATTGTCAATATAGATAGGTAGCTCTTCTTTTCCATTTTTCAGGGCTGTTAGCATCGACTTTTTATCATCGTTCGCTATTGTAAATACACAACCTGTTCTGTCGTAGGCATCTCCATTCGACCAGTTTGTAAGTTTTACGAAAACACTACCTTCCGGGTTCACGTCAGCTAACTTAATTTTTTTCATGATCACCGTACCCTTTGAAAAACGATAGGTATGGTTGAGAATCTCTTCTTTAGGATTCGTTATACCTCCCTGAAAATTGATTTGCTCCTTATCGAATACAGGAATGGTCATATACCTTGAATTGATAATTAACTCTCGATAACGTGTCTGGCCAATTATAGGAGTATTTTCTGCAGGATATTTCATAAATCCCTTTTCCTTCTCTATGGATTTTGCCAGAATGGTACGATTCCCATTAACCACGTATTTTAACACCAATCCATTGTCGATAATTACAGATAAGGATGGCGATGCACTTACTTTTGCTTTAGTGGTGTACCAAACATCAATTCTATTTGAAAAAATAAGGAAACTGGCTTTTTTACATTCATAGCCTAAAATGGTCTCCTTCTCGTTCGTTTCTTCTGCTGTAGGTAATTCTGAAAATGGTGTGATTTGCTGAAATTGTCCCTTTTTAAGGTTCAGTACCTTCACCACACTCTTTGACTTGTAATTAATATAGAAGCTTTCAACTTTTGAAGAGTTTGATAATTGCACGATCCCATTGATCACAGTTGCAGTTACACCTCTATTGGGAACCAATTTACCATGACTGTATTGCTCATAGCTAATCTTAAGCCCCTTCTCTTTTTTCTCTGCTCCTGATACAAAAAGAGAAAAAGATAAAATGCTTACCAGGAATAGTATTCTTGCTTTCATAGGCTTGTATTACAAAATTAAGCCAAAGGAATAACAGTAAACCTGAGTAAATACCTAAGTAGGTAATCGAATCTCAAACTGGTTTAATGAATATTATTCCATTGGCTTAATAAATTAGTGGATTATTTTTGATTACTCATCGAATAAGGATAGCTGTCTTCTGATGTTCCACGCTTCTTATTCGCTTTCTTGGACATATTAAAATCAATTTTGCCACCTTTTAAGATGTCTCCATGCTTAATGTAATTCTTCTTAAAGGTTTTCCCATTTAACTTAACATCCTTTACAAAAACATTCTCTTTGGAATTGTTGGTACTGGTTATGGTAAAGGTATTTCCATTCTCCAATGTCAATGTCACTTTATCGAATATTGGAGAACCCAATACATATTCATCAGTACCCGGACACACGGGATAGAATCCCATAGCGCTAAATACATACCATGCAGAGGTTTGTCCATTGTCTTCATCTCCACAATAACCATCAGCCTGTGGTGTATACAATTTATCCATCACTTCGCGGACACGGCTTTGTGTTTTCCATGGTTCACCTGCATAATTGTACAGGTAGATCATATGCTGAATAGGCTGATTACCATGCGCATAATTCCCCATGTTCACAATTTGCATTTCGCGAATCTCATGAATGGTAAATCCGTAATAGGAATCATCGAATTTTGGTGGCATTTCGAAAACACCATCTAATGTAGAGATGAATTTATCTTTTCCTCCCATTAAATCGATCAAACCATTAATATCCTGAAAAACTGACCAAGTGTAATGCAAACTGTTTCCTTCTGTAAAGGCATCACCCCATTTTAACGGATTAAATGGTGACTGGAAAGTACCATCTTCATTCTTGCCTCGCATTAAGCCTGATTCTTTATCAAAGACATTTTTAAAATTTTGTGCTCTTTTTGCAAACAAATCAATTTCTTCCTGTGGGCGTCCTAACTCCTGGGCCAGTTTCCAAACACAAAAATCGGCGTAAGCATATTCTAATGTTCTTGCAGTATTTTCATGAATCCCAACATTGTAAGGCACATACCCTAATTTGTTGTAGTATTCTGCACCATATCTACCTACAGAAGTTACCTCCTTGTTATATCCATTTGTATTTTTGATGATTGCTTCATACAGTGTCTCGATATCATAACCTCTGATTCCTTTTAGGTAAGCATCAGAAATAAGTGATGCAGAATTGGAGCCAATCATACAACCACGGTGCCCCGGACTTGCCCATTCAGGCAACCAACCACTCTCCTTGTAAGTATTCACAAGACCTTCCATGATTTGGGCATTCAATTCAGGATACATTACTGTAAAAAATGGAAATACCGCCCGGAACGTATCCCAAAAGCCATTATCTGTAAACATGTAGCCGGGCAGTATCTCTCCATTGTAAGGACTGTAATGAATTACTTCATTTTTATCGTTTATTTCGTAAAACTTGCGTGGGAATAGCAGCACTCTGTACAAACAAGAATAGAATGTTTCCAACTGATCATCAGTTCCACCTTCTACTTTGATTTTTGCGAATTCCTTTTCCCAGGATTGTTTTGCTTCTTCCTTAAGCTGCTTGTAATTTTTATTTCCAATTTCCCTTGACAGGTTTAATTGAGCCTGTTCTTTGCTGATAAAAGATGATGCTACTTTAACATGTACCTCTTCGCCTTTTTTGGTTTTAAAGCCAATTACGGCACCAACATGATCGCCGGTAGCATTCTTTGATTTCTCATTTAATTGATCCTCATTCCAGGTATGAATAATTTCAAAATCCTTATCGAATTCAGCAACAAAATAATTGTGGAAGTTCTCAGGAACTCCACCACTATTGTTTCGGCAATATCCAATAATCTTACGTTCTTCCGGGATGATTTTAACTTCAGATCCTTCGTTGTAAGCATCTAATAAAATGTAAGAATTGTCATTTTCAGGAAAAGTAAAACGAAACATGGCAGCACGCTCTGTTGGTGTTACCTCTGTTTTTACATCATAGTCGGCCAGGTAAACTTCATATGCGTATGGTTTGGCATCTTCAGCTTTATGCGAAAACCAGGATGCTCTTTCATCTTCCTTAAATTTTAATTCACCTGTTACAGCCATTAAAGAAAAAGCTGCATAATCATTAATCCAAGGACTTGGTTGATGTGTTTGCTTGATCCCTCTTATTTTCTTTGCATCGTAAGCATAAGTCCAACCATCTCCCATTTTACCAGTCTGGGGAGTCCAAAAATTCATTCCCCATGGTAAAGCAATTGCCGGATAGGTATTCCCGTTCGAAAGTGCATGTTCCGAATCTGTTCCCATCAAGGTATTCACGAAATCAACCGTATTATTCTTCTCTTTATCGTTATTCTTGCTTGCCGACGCACTTATCGCAAGAAATAATAGTATTATAAAACTAATCTTCTTCATTCTTCACTTACTTCTAGTACACAATTGATTTTGGTCTATCTTTTATTTTAAAACCAAATTCTTTATTCGGTTTTGAGTCCATTTCAAATATCAACTCTCCTCCATTCATGATATCTTTATGAGTTATGAATGACTTGGTATAGTTCTGTCCATTTAACTTCACCGACTGGATATAAATATTCTCTTTACTATTATTATTGGCAATGATCGTAAATGATTTGTCTGCACTTAGATTAATGCTCACCTTATCAAATAAAGGTCTACCAAATACATAAGCACCATTGGAAGGATTTACAGGGTAAAATCCCATAGATGACATTACATACCAAGCTGACATTTGACCACAATCTTCATTACCACATAATCCATCAGGCTTATCAGTATATAATTCGTTAAGGATATAATCTACTTTATCGGCAGTTTTGAATTGTTCTCCTGCATATGCATACAAATAAGTAATGTGATGACTTGGTTCGTTTCCATGAGCATATTGTCCAATTAATCCGGTAATATCAGCAGAAGCTCCTTCTTCCAATTCTGAAGAAATAGAGAATAAACTGTCCAATTTTGTAAGAAATGGTTCATCGCCTCCCAATAATTGAATTAAGCCTTCAGGATCTTGTGGAACCAACCAAAGATATTGCCATGCATTTCCTTCACAATAATCATTTACCCTATGCTGTGCTGATAAAGGATCAAATGGAGTTCTCCAGCTACCATCTTTCATTCTGCCTTTCATGAACTTGTCATTTGAATCGAAATATTTTTGGTAAGCCTTAGCTCGTTCCGTGAAATACTTAGCATCATCGTGTTTACCAAGTTTTCTTGCCAACTGTGCAATTCCCCAATCACTAATCGCATATTCCATTGCACTTGCAACCGATTCGTGCATCATATCGCAAGGAATGTATCCATACTTCTGCAATTCTTTTACTCCAGGTTCGAAATCACCCATTGCAGTAGTTTTAACAGCTTCATATGCCAAATTAATATCGAAACCTGAAAATCCTTTAAGACAAGCGTCTACAACCACTGGTACCGCACTATATCCAACCATTGTATTGGTTTCGTTTCCTCTTAAATGCCATACAGGAAGCTTAGCTTGGTGCTTATAAATTTCAAGCATTGAGTTGATCATATCAGGAACTCTTTCCTGTTGTGTAATTGTATACAATGGATGAGCTGTTCTGTAGGTATCCCATAACGAGAACAGGGTGTAATTTGTACTGCTGGTATTGTTGTAAACCTCTTTGTCGGTACCTCTGTAATCACCATTTACATCATCGAAAATATTAGGTGCAATTAGGGTATGATACATGGCAGTATAAAAAACTCTTTTGTCTTTTTCACTTTGAGTTTCAATATGAATTTTTTCAAGTTCCTTGTTCCATTTGGCTTTGTTTGCAGCAAGAATCTCATCGAAACTCCAATTTGGCATTTCGGTTTTGATATTTAGCAATGCATTCTCCATACTTACAGGAGACATACCAAACTTCACCTGAACCTTCTCAAAAGATTCTGTGGAAAAATTAAGAAATGCTTTGATAGCTTTCCCTTTACCAGCATCTCCATCTAATTTTTGATCGCCATTATAAACCATGATATTTTGAACTGGCTTTGACAAAACCATTGCAAAATACTCACGTTGATCTGCAGCCCATCCTTTTGAAAAGCGATAACCTGCCACAATGGTATCATTTACTTTATGAAAGAAAGTTTCTGTTGCCTGATCTCCATTACCTTCCTTTAAATCAATAATTAATCTGGATTGCTCTGATTTTGGATAGGTAATTTGATGAATGGCAACTCTTTCGGTGGTTGTCATTTCAACACCTACATTATAAGTATCCAAAAACACTTTATAATAACCCGCTTCGGCTTTTTCAGTATCATGACTGTAATATGAAGCATAACCTGATTCCGGATTTTCCTGGGAACCTGGGTTAATTTTTAACTCTCCTACAGCTGGCATAATTAAAAACTCGCCCAAATCAGTACAACCTGTTCCACTCAAATGCAAGTGGGAAAATCCTTTAACAATACTATCTGAATAGTGATATGATGAACACCAATCCCATCCTTTATGAAAATTGCTAGGTCCAGCCTGAATTGCTCCAAAAGGCACACTGGCTCCAACAAACACATGACCATGTCCCCCTGATCCAATATATGGGTCAACATATTGAGTTAAACTATCATCATTTGTGTTACCACTTGTTAGCTGACAGGATGCAAGTGCACCCAACAAAAATGACAATCCTAGTGTTTTGATTGATTTTAATTTTTGCATTTGGTTTTACTATATGGTTTAGTAATAAGGTTGATATATAATAAGCTTATCGCTCTAATATTTCTCTAATTTAATATACCTTTTGCGAAAAGGCTACAAAACAATCCTTCTTTTTATATTAGGTAGAAGCAAACCTGTTATTCTGTTTTTTTTACCCGTAGGTTATATTGATAATGGGAGCTACCGGAAGGCAGCTCCCAACTAAATTGTAAGTAATTATTACTTAATAATATTCCAGGTAATACCTCTCATCTCTCCATGATAGTTACCGGTAACATCTTTAAACTTAACACCACCAACTTTGTTTAGTGGGAAGTAAGCATTTAGTCCAGCTTCAGTACCATCGATATCTGCATCTAAATCAGCAGCATCGCGTGCCACATCCCAAAGACGGAAATCTTTGATAGAACCATGCATTTTACCCCAGCCGTTTCCAAGCCACATTTCTCCCCAACCTGAAACTTCAGGAGCTCCTATGTCGGTTTGAACACCTTTTTCTTCGCCATCAACATATAAAGTTGTTGTTCGTGCTGTGTTATCGTGAACGATAGCAACATGCTGCCACTCTCCAGACTTGATTGAAAGAGCTTCAGCTTTTGGTCCTTGCCAACCACTACCTGCATTGGTAAAGTTCCAAAGTCCACCTGATGACAATAATGCTTCTTCAGATAACTCTTTGTAACCATACACCCAAATACCGTAGTTACCATTGTTAAAGAATTCTCCTGTTCCGTACATTCCCAATGACTTCACACGTACATCAAACTCTACAGTGTAATCACCTTGAGGAGTGTAGTTAGGTGTAATTCTGAAACCAATTGCTTTTGGATTGTCACGATCAACATAAACACCAGTTGCATCAGCTACCAAATTTTCCTGAACCAAAGCAAGTTTGCTTGTAATGAATTCAGCTTTCTCATCTAACTCAGCCTGCTTTTTAGCCGCTGTCAACAATGCTGTACCTTCATCGATCAATGATTGTAAATATTCAATTGTTCCAATAGGATAGTCACCATTATTTTCACCTTCAACAACGCTGTTCTTAAGATCTGTAGCATCAGCAATTGCAGCATTCAATCCATCGTAGTTAAGCTCGATTACTGGTGGAATTCCATCTGCTGCCCATGATACACTACCCTTAAAAGTTGCAGTATAGTTTCCAGTAACATCCTTGAAGTTAGTACCTAAATCAGCATCAAATGGGAAATACATTGCCAAACCTTCCTCAGTTCCTTCGAATGTGGCATCCTGGTTGCTTGCAATCTGATCAGCAGTTCTTGCTGTAGACCAAACTCTCACATCCTTTAGCATACCATTGATAACACGATCAGTCCAGGTTGGACCATTTCCAAGTACGAAAGATGCTACTGGAGCTGGTGAGTAAGTTTTAGTTTGAGCAGCCACTTCAACACCATTGATATAAAGCTTTTGGCTGGTAATATCATTCACAAATGAAACATGCATCCATTCTCCTGCTTTCATGGTTCCGGCTCCGGTTTCAACCTGATCCCATCCGCTACCGTTACCTACATTCAAGTGGATGTTACCATCGTTGAAGTAACGGATCACAAAACCACTATCAGGACCTGATTGCTCAGTTGCGAAAATGTTGTTTGAATATCCCTTTTGAGCTAAATCAACAACATAGATCTTAGTTTCGATTGTAAAACTCTTAGCAAATACCGGTAGGATATTATCAGAGATCTTGATATAAGTATCATTGGTCTGATCGATAATCGGTACTGCTAGTTGTACAATATTACCTTTGAATTTATTGATATAAATTTGAAGTTTATTCGCTGCATCAACGATGTCATCCTGAGAGTCTGCGCGCTCAACGGCCCAGTTCACCCAATTGATAACCTCCTGAAGCTCTTTCTTAGAACCAGGCTTGTAGTCTCCCGGGCTAATTCCTTCCTCGCTATTTGCGATTAAGCTTTCTGCCTCAGTAATTAAAGCATCTAATGAAGCGGTTTCGTAATTTCCACCTCCATTATCGTCATCATCACAAGCTGCAAAGGCAAACACCATAAGGAAAGCAGCCAGGTACGACAACATTTTTATATTTAATTTAATTGCTTTCATTTCTTAAAGATTTTGAGTTATTAGAAATTGCTACTCATTAAACCACCAACTTTATCCTTAGTGTCAGCAGTATCCCACCAAACACGAATGCCCATTTTATCCGTATCTTTCGTATTCATTGAAGATGGAATATTGGCACTATTTTGCTCGTGCTGGTTGTTTGGGTAGCGAATGCGTTTTACCCAACTGCCAACGTCTACAGTTGAACTTCCACTTACACCATCTTTTGGTAAAGTGATGTCCGGATAATCAGTTCTTCTAAAATCAGCCCATCCTTCAACTCCGTTCGGGAAGTTGGCAATCCATTTTTGAGTAATGATTTGCTTTAGCTGCTCTTCATTTGAACCACCCAGGCTTGACAAACCATTGATGTAATCTGTTGCGTCTGAAGAAGCTACACCAACATAGTCCATTGAAGCCTGAACACCACTTAAATACAAAGCATTTGCATCTTCGCTAATCCAGCCTCTCAATGCTGCTTCTGCCTTTAAGAATTGTACTTCAGAAAAGAACATTACAGGACAATACATCTTGTGTTCTCCACCATCACCAACAAAATCGATATAACCACCATTTAGATTAATGGCTGCAAAATCCTCTTTCACTTTAGCTGGAACCGTATTAAATCCATTCTCCAGTCCATAGTATTTTTCTTTGCTAACCTGCTCCTTTGTCTGGCCAACTTTCTTATCATCAATCGTTCTTTGGTAAGTAAACCATCTTGGTGTTCTTGGGTCTTCACCAATGGATGATGTATTGTATAGATAGTCAGACATGGTTTTCGACATACGAATGTTGTTCCAACTCCATCCCATTTGGTGCAAATAATCGTTCCATCCTTTGCTCCACATTGGGACTTTCACAACATCTGCATTTGATTCAAAAACTCCACCAGGTCCGTTGATCGCTGCCAACGCTTCTGTTTTCGCTTTTTCAGGATCGGCATTGGAAATTCGCATTGCCAATCTCAAACGAAGTGAGTTACCAAACTTTCTCCATTGCAAGGCATCTCCATCATAGATCAAATCATATCCATCTGAATACTTGTATTGAGCAGCATCTCCAGTAATGCTATTAACGGCATTATCCAATCGCTTGAACAAATCAGCGTACACTTCACTTTGTGGATTATAGGCTACAGATTCCCCTTTCCCAACACCAAAATAAGGAATATCACCATATGAATCAGTCATTCTTGACCAGTAGTAACATATCCAAATCTCTTTGATGGCAATGGCATCTACATAGTATGGATCTTCACCATATGTATCGCTAATAGCTATTGATTTAGGCAATTGACGGGTATAGAATTCTTTCCATTGGTTTCCAATCCATCCATCAACATATTCGTAACGAGCTGATCCAAATCCTGAAACCGTATTGGCCCAGTATTGAGAGTATAAATCAGGATATAAATTTACATTTCGCTGATAGTTAGCAAATACCTCCATTTGCATATCATGAAGAAAGAATCTTGGTTCAACTTGAGTTGCTGAATCCGAAGGAACATTCATATCTCCAAAATCATCGGAACAAGCTTGGCTAAACAGCAGTATTCCAAGCAATGCGTATATATAATTATTAAATTTCATGTTGTTCTTCTTTTGCAATTAAAAACCAAGATTAAGTGAAAATCCATAAGTACGAACAGATGGTACCGGAGCAAAATCATAAGCTTGCGCTACGAAACTAGAGCTGTAAGCACTTGCATCAGGTACAGTACCTGGTGTATTCTTGTGGAAGTAAAATAGGTTACGTCCGATCAAAGAAACCTTAGCCGATTGAATTGGATTATTTGGAATTTTATTCAAAATAGTCTTTGGTAAGTTGTATCCAATAGCAAGTTCTTTTAGCTTGATATGTGAAGCATCATAAATGAACTCCTCATCAGCCTGTGCTACTTTTCTCCAATAATCCTGGGCAGAAATCATTACATTGTTGGCACCACCATCTACAGTTACACCATCAACAAATAATGCCATTCTGTTATTCTCAAGAGTACGCTTTGCAGTACCAGTAGAAACTGCAGCTTGTTCAGAAGTAGATAGAATGTCTCCACCTTGCTGAATCGACACCAATGCGGACAAATAGAATCCTTTATACTCAGCATTCAAGTTGATTGCTCCGGTCCAATCTGCCTGAACATTTCCAAGAATGTTATGCTCTTCATTCGATAATTTCATCAAACCATTGTTATCAACAATGATATCGCCATTTTCGTTTCTGTCATATTTTGATCCTCTAATGATACCCAATCTCTTACCTGGCAATCCAACGAAACCTTCGTTGTCCTCAAACTTGTAAACAGGCATATCTTCGTAAAGCTCCTCTAATGTTCCTTTGTTTTTCGCAAAATTGAAACCTAATGTCAAATTAAAGTCTTCTGTTTTAACAGGAACAGTTGTCAACATTACCTCAATCCCTTTGTTACGAATCAAACCAGCATTGATCAAACGATATGGGTATCCTGTGGTCTGATCTGTAGATAGCTTCAAAATCTGGTTCTTAGTATCTTCCTGATAGTAAGTGAAATCTAAACCAATTCTGTTACTGAACAAACGGATATCTGTACCAATTTCCCACGAAGTAGAAATCTCAGGTTTCAAATCTTTGTTTACCAATACATCCGGCACTTTTCCTTTCGAAAGATCAAAGTCTCCACTTTCAATTTTATAGGTCTGACTGGTTTGATATGGATCAGCAGCTTTACCTACCTGTGCCAAAGATCCTCTTACTTTTGCGTAAGAAACAAATTTCGGCAAGTCGAACATCTCTGACAACAGAGCACTTAAACTTACAGATGGATAGAAATAAGAATTGTCAAATTCTGTATCCGCAGATGTTAATGTTGAAGACCAATCATTACGAGCAGTAAAATCAAGGAAAATCATGTTTTTATAAGCTACCTGACCAAATCCG
Organism: Marinifilum sp. D737; assembly: GCF_026672275.1. Lineage (GTDB taxonomy): Bacteria > Bacteroidota > Bacteroidia > Bacteroidales > Marinifilaceae > Marinifilum. The sequence continues at coordinate 29,111 of NZ_JANQCD010000004.1, forward strand.
TACATCGATCTTACTTCAGACTCTGTAATACTCTCAACAGCCTTAATGTTTGATCCTGCACCCAAATAGAAATCATCTTCAGACGACAATTTACCTGAGAAAGATCTTAACTGTTTGAAATGACGCTTCATGGTATTGGCACCCACATTTAAGCTAATGGTAAAGTCTTCGTTCAAATCCTTGTTATAAGACAACAGAAACTCATAGTTTTCTTCCTTGAAGTTTGACTGTGTTGGATTATAATCCGGACGATTTGGATTGATGTTATCAGCATACTGGTAACCATCTAAAGATGAGAACTGGAAAAAATCCATACCATACTTAAACTTAGCTTTTAAGTTTGATGTTAGTTTTACATTGGCAGCAATAAAACCAAAGGTTCTGTTCTTCTTATCATTGTTCACATATTGCTCCTGCAAAAAGTATGGATTTCGGTTACCAGGACTGGCATCTGAATAGATCTTCTCTACATGCTTTCCTGCAATAATATCGTAACCTGGTTTCAAATCACTAGTTCTAATATTTCGAGGCATTGTATTGAAATAGCTTACATAGCTATAGTTTCCTACCTCTGGTCTCTGCTTTCCTTCTGTCAGGAAGAAAGACAACTTACTTTCAACATTCAACCATGAGTTAATGTCATAATCAGCACGCAAATCGAATGTTGTTTTCTCAACTTTATGGTTGTCGTAGATTCCATTAATGATATCTTTTCCCAAAGACATTCTGAAAGATCCATCATCATTACCGCCTGAAAAAGAGACATTGTGCTTGTGAGCTATACCAGTTCTGGTAAAATCTTTTAACAAGTTCCCCTGGTCTTCAAAAGGAATCATTTCACCTGTCCATGATTCAACTTGCTGACCTTTCATCTCAGGTCCCCAAGATGCAGTTTCAGTAGCATAATATTCTCCATTGACACCTTGTCCAAATTTATCCTGAAGATCCAACATGTATGCTGCTTCGGAAAGCGTCATACTACCTGAATAACTAATGCCTAAACCTTTATTGCGTTTTCCTTTCTTGGTAGTTACCAAAATTACACCATTACCACCACGCTCTCCATAAAGGGCAGCAGCATTGGCACCTTTTAGTACTGAAACAGATTCAATGTCATCAGGATTCAAGTCAAAAGCACCACCGGCTCTTGAAGTACCTCCCCAAACAGAACCATCATTTGAATTTCCATTGTCAAATGGTACACCGTCAACAATCCATAATGGCTCATTATTTCCTACAAGTGAGCTTACCCCACGAATATCAATTCTGGAAGAACCACCAACACCACCTCCGGTTTGATTGATTTGTACACCAGCTACTTTTCCTTGTAAAGAGCTTACAAGATCACCGTCACCAGCTTTGGTCAAATCATCAGCTTTTACATCCTGAACCGCATAACCAAGAGCTTTCTTTTCTCTTTTAATACCTAAAGCAGTTACTACAACTTCATCAACTTGCAAAGCATCTGCTGCCATAACAACATCAATTACAGATTGAGAACCTACTGTAATTTCCTGAGTTGTCATCCCAACAAAACTAAATATCAATACACTTGATTCGTCGACAGCAATTTGAAATTTACCCTCAACATCAGTTACTGTACCAACTGTTGTACCCTTTACAACAACAGACACACCAGGTAATGACATTCCTGACTCTTCAGTTACCGTACCTGTAACAGTTTTTTGCACAGCCACTGCTGAATTGTCTTCAGATAGACTGTTAACGTTTGCATTTGCAGCAAATGGAGAGCTTAATACTGCAACAAGCAAAGCTAAACTGCTAATCTTCCTTCCAAAGCTTAATGGGTTAGTTAAGATGGAATGAAGATTACTTAAATAGCATTTCTTCATAGTTAGTAAATATTAATTATACAATGAACACAAAATCATGTGAAATTTTCTGAAGTCAATATTAGCGCAAACGTATTAATTCACGATTAATATTGAATTAATCACCAAATCAAATACATTAACCACCTTGTTTGGTATTGATTTACTGCACGTTAGATTGATTAATTCTAAGTCACTTTTTTTTGAGGTGAAAAAATGAGTTACTCCATTCTCAACATTATTCAGAAAATGAAATTTTCAAGTGAATTTAAGCTTGTAAGAGTAGCGTAAATTACCTTACAAATGGCCCTTCTACAAGTTTTTTATAACATCTTTCTTCATTCTATAATAAGATTTGAATATCTTTGATTTTCACAAAAGATTTTAATTATTAACCAACTCTCTCATATAAAATAATGCGATTAATCAATTGCTTAATTCTTCTGTTAGTTTTTATTCCTGATTTGTTTGCAGATCATGGAGTTTATTTTAAATCTAATGAAGTAAATAAAGAAAATAGAACTGGCATTGATATTACACACAATGGCAATATTTCCTATACCAATAACTTTACAATTCATTTTAATTTATCTTTTCGAGAATCTGAAACACACTATGGCGAAATCCTTTCACTTAAAGAAACCAATAATAAAAATCTAATTCAGGTTACCTATCGAATGCCAGACTTATTTGTGATATACAATAAGCGGGAAACAAAATTCCATTTAGATCTAAACAAAGAAGAAATTCAAAACAACCGATGGATTGATTTTGAACTACATATAGATGCGATTAATAATAAAATTAATCTGCAATTTGCAGACAAAAAACTGCGATCAGATATTGATTTTCCTCAGAATTCTGATTTTGCATTATCATTGGGTGTAATCAATAAATACGGATTCTTTATTGATGAAGTGCCTTCTATTTCGATAAAAGATTTAAGTGTTAGAATCGATGGAGCTCCCAGACATTTATGGCCATTCAAAAAAACAGATAATTTCCTGGTAAAAGATATTCTTTCCAGTAAAACGGCTAAAGTTTACAATCCTGATTGGGTAATTGACTATCACAATAAGTGGGAAAAAATACAAAGTTTAAATTTCTCTTCATTGCCTTCGTTATTGTACGACAAGAAAGGTGAACAAATCAATTTCATTTTCATGGATGGTACAATACAACGTTTTAATCCATTAACAAAAACGCTCTCAATTATAAATGAAAAAGTTGATGGTTTTCCTTGTTTTGAAAAAGCACAGCAAATTATTTATAACAAGAATGGAAATATAACTACTTACAGTTATAACCAGAACTTGATTTCCTCCTATGATTCGATCAACAATTCATGGAACAACAAAAAAGAGTCTACTGAGGATGATACTCCTAAACTGTGGCATCACAACAAATTACTTCATCCTAAAACAAAAAACATCACCACTGTATGTGGATATGGTTATTATTCCTATTTCAATGATATCTTATCATTTAATCCGGAAACCAATAATTGGGATAAATTAATCTTTTCTGGAGATACAATAAAACCAAGGTATCTTGCCTCTTTAGGACAGTCTGGAAAAAATTCAAACTGTTACTACATTTTTGGTGGCCTGGGAAATTCTATGGGCAAGCAAATTTTAGGAAAAGAATTTTATTACGATTTGCATAAAATTGATTTCAAAAATCAAGAAATAACCCACTTATGGGACTACAAGTGTGACGACCAATTTCAGTATTTGCCAATTAATAGCATGAAAGTTACTGCCAATGATAGTAGTTTCTATACTTTAATGTTTTCCTCATCAAAACAAAACACTTATTTAAGAGCCATTAAAGGATTTATAAACGAGGCAGGAATTGCATTTATAGGTGATAGTATCCCGTATAATTTCCTTGATATTGATTCTTTTGCTGACCTTTACTACTGGAATAGCGAAAATAAACTCATCGCAATTACCTCTCATAAAAAAGAAGATTTGAGCCATGAGGTTAATATTTATACAATCAGTTACGAACCAGGGAACCAAGACAATTTTGATATTAACGGAGTAGGATTACCTCTCTCGGTTAAAATATTTTACTCTTTACTTGTGATTTGTATCATTCTTCTAGGATTATTTATAGTCAGGAAAGTTAGAAAGGATCGTAGAACAACTGAAATACAAACAACTTACACTTCAACAGAAATATTTGAAGCTCCAATATCTGATTATGAAGCTCCAAAGCAAAATGCCATTATCTTATTTGGAGGTTTTCAGGTTTTTGATAACAAAGGAAAAGATATTACCTATAGATTTAGTCCTACCCTAAAAGAACTATTTCTCTTAATCCTTTTAAATACTATTAATGAAGGAAAAGGAATATCATCCAAAAGAATACAAGAATATTTATGGCCTGATAAATCGGAAAGCAACGCAAAAAACAACAGAGGTGTTAACATCAAAAAACTGAGAGGTATTCTTGAGGATTTACCAGGGACTGAAGTTGTTTTTGATAACAATTATTGGAAAATCGTTCTTCCTGAAAATATTTTCTGCGATTTCGAACACGTTCGAAATGCAATAAAATTGATACGAGAACAAGGCAATATTGAAAATTTAGCTGAAATCATCATTATTCTTCAAAGAGGTTCAATGCTTCAAGATATCTTCCCGGAATGGTTAGATTCATTCAAAGATTCAAATACAGGATTGATTGTAAGCACTTTGGAAGAGATCCTTAAAGATGAAAATCTTGACAAAGTAATTAGTCTTGCCATATCTAATGTAATATTCCAATTTGATCAGATGAATGAAACTGCTCTAAAAACAAAGTGTCATTTGTTGGCATCGCAAGGAAAGCATAGCCTGGCAATAGAAACATTTGAGCACTACAGGAAACTATATCTAAAATTCTACAACGAAGAATATCAATATACATTCAAAGATATTGTATCAAAGGAAAACTAATCAAATAAAAAGCCTGACACATAAAGCGTCAGGCTTTTCTAATCTAATCTTTAACAATGAAAAATCCGGAAAGAGCACTATTAAATTCTCAATCCGGATATCACACTACTACAAATTTTTCAATGCAAATGCATAAGCTCCAATACCTATGGCTTTGCTTGCTCCAAGTTTACTGGAACACACAGCCAAACGAGGGTTTGGATCATATTTTATTGTCTTATCCGTTCCTGGAATTTTAATATCTGTTGAATGATTTGCCGCAAACTCTGCAAATTCATCTTCATTATCGATATTGTATACTTTCTGAACCAATCGTGGTAAAGCATCTCCATTTGAAGTATAACATTTGCCGTTCATTTCTTCCAATGCTGCTGGCATATACAAATCATGAGCACCTGTAAGACCTCCACCAATAACAGCTATTCCATCTGTAATTGTCAATAAATTAGCTAAACTATCGCCCAAACATTTTCCAAAAATTTTAAATGATTCCAATGCTGCAGCATTATCCGGATTTGTTTGATCCATAGCAACATCGTATACATCTTTTGGCATTAAATCTTTAGGATATTCGCTTTTTGCACGAGAAAGAAATTCTCTTTGTATAGCCCTTGTACTAATTCCCTCTTCAGCAAATCGTTCTGGATAAATACGACTACTTGTTAGCCAAACCTCAGTAGCTATTGAGTTATCACCAATTAGCAATTCATCATTATGTACCAAACCACCACCAAAGCCAGTGCCCAAAGTAACCCCAACAAGATTCTTATATCGTTTTGGACTTCCTGCCTGTACCAATTTGTTATTAACCTCTGGCAAAACACCACCTAGAGCTTCTCCATATGCAAATAAATCACCATCGTTGTTAATAAATACGGGAATATTGAACTTCTCCCGTAACATTGGTCCCAATGCTACACCTCCCCTAAATGCAGGCAAATTAGGTAAATCACCGATAATCCCATTTCTATAATCAGCCGGACCGGGAAAAGCAAAACTAATTGCAACCGGATTTTCACTCAATTTATTGGACACTTCTTGAAATCCATCTACAATGGTCTGCAAACACAAATCTAAATTGTCAGCATTTGATGGTTTTCTAATAGGTTCAACTACCTCTTCCCCACTTTTCATAGCCGAGAAAACAAAATTTGTTCCTCCTGCATCAAGAGTCATTACAACTCTTTCATCTCTCCAAATATTCATTCTTATTATTACTTTCTTTTATAAAATGATAAACCGAAAATATATCCGATACAAACCAATGTTACCACAAAACCAGCCATTAATGAAAAGATATCTGCTACAGCACCAAAAATCAATGGTACAAATGCACCTCCAATAATTGCTGTTACCATTAAACCCGAAATTTCATTGCTACGCTCAGGCATTGCATCGATTGTGATAGAAAATACCAAAGGAAAAATATTTGCAAACCCTAATCCGATAAGGAAAATAGAAACAAATCCAATAACTGCAGTTGGAGCGATATATAATCCTAAAATACCAAGCATGGCTATTACAGTTGTCACCTTCAAAAATCTTGTTGGAGACATCCAGTTTAGAATAACTCCTCCTAAAAATCTACCTGTCATTAAAGCCAGAAAGAAAAACAAAGTTCCCCATAGCCCTAATTCCTTAATGTCATAATTGAACTGATGCGCTAAATAATTTGGCAATTTTGCACTCATACTAACTTCAGCTCCTACATAAAGAAAAATAGCCAATACCATAAAAAACACATATGGATTTTTAAGCAAAGCTAATACAGAACCAAATGAAGCAGGAGTTGCTGCATCATCCTTTTGTTCATCAATCTTAACCACATACAAATAGATTACTGCAATTAATAGAACCACAGAGTAAATTGGGAATAAAATTTTCCAATCTAAATTCCAATATTTAGCTGCCATAAGAGGGATTAATGCTCCGGACAAGGATCCTATTGCCTTAAAAAATTGTCCAAAAGATAAATTTCTGGAGTATTTTCCTTCTGGTGACACATCACGCATTATTGGATTTCCAGCAACTTGCAGTAAAGTAGCACCTGTTCCTAGCAGTAATAATGCTCCTAATAATAATCCAAACGAGGAAAAATCTCCCAAAATTGGTAAAATCAAACCAATTAATGCAATTACCATTCCCAGCAACAATACAAACTTTCTACTTTTTCTATCTTGAAATAATGCCATTGGTACAGATAGTAATCCAAACATGATGAATCCCATGAATGTAACCAAGCCAGCCATAAAATTTGTCAGCTCATAATCTGCTTGTAACTGACTGGTTAGAGGTCCAACAACATCACCAAAGCCCATACAAAGAAAGGCTAGGAAAATCGGTCCTGATTTTAAATAATTGTTCTTCATAAATAGTTAATTATAAACGTTCTATTAATTTTGGTTCTAATACAATTCTTTTGCTTATGTGTTCTTTTTCATACATCACTTCCCCAAGAATATCCACAGTATAATTGGCTATCTTTTCAATAGGTTGAGCAACCGAAGTAACTTTTGGTTGGGAATAATCGAACAAATCCAGATTATCGAAACTCACAAACCTTACATCCTCAATTTTTTCCTTGTGAAAAATATTCATTGCCCAAATCGCATGAGCAGTAATCTGGTTATTGGTGAATACAACAGCGTCTACTTGTTCATCAATCAAATACTGCAATTGGGCTTTGGTACTCTCTTTTAGATTATTGTTATCAACAATTCGAATCAAACGATCATCAATGTCAATTTTATTTTCGCTTAAGGCTTCGCGGTAACCATCGATTCGAAGTTCCAGAGAATAAACATTTGGCGTAATAGAAAGTAATCCTATTTTTTTAGATCCATGCCTGATTGCATTTTGGACTGCATCCTTCATTGCATTTTTATTCTCAACAAGAATATAGTTTCCTAAAAAATCAGGATGTTCCCTGTCGAAAAACACCATTGGAAAACGTTGCGCCGCCAATGTGTTTAACATCGCCAAATTTTCGAAAGAAGAAGCCAGAATAAGTCCATCAACCTGTCGGTTCACAAACATATTTAGCAGTAAATCTTCTTTTTCCTGGGTTTCATCGGTACTTCCAATAATTAAATGATATCCTTTATCTGCTAACAAATCTTCTATCAGGCGTCCAATTTTGGCATAAAACGGGTTAGATATATCGGGAACCAAATAACCAATGGTGTTGGTTTTCCCTTTTTTCAAACTTTTAGCAATCTGATTGGGCTGATAGTTTACCTCGCGAACATATGCCAGTATCTTTTCTTGCGTTTTCTTACTGATATTTTTTTCATCCCCTTTATTATTTAAAACAAAGGAAACTGTTGTTTTTGAATAACCTAGCTCCTGGGCTATATCCTTTATAGATTTCTTTTTCAAGTTTTTTGCTCTTTACTAAACCGTTTTACTAAATCGATTTATCAAAAGTATGACATTTTTTGAAAGAATGAAAATTTTTATCCAAATCTAATGTCAATTAAATAGAAATCCCTTGAATATAAGATAAGCTTGTTTAAATAAATTGTATTTTTACCTATTGTCATGCGTATTTTCACACCTTCTGCCTGATTAAATCAAATAAAAATAGACAGATGAAAAACGAAAAGATTTGTGTTATTGGATGTGGTAACCTTGGTAAATCAATCGCCAAAGGATTATTGGAACATGAAGATTTTAATTCTGAAAATGTTATTGCAACCAGAAGAAAGCTCAAACTGATAGAAGATTTAAAACCACATGGTGCAGAAATTACCTCAGATAATCTTTATGCAGTTAGGAACGCTAACATCATTTTAGTGGCCGTTAAACCCTATAATGTCGATAAGATCATTAATGAGATTAAACCTGAAATAAAAGAAGGCAAACATATATTGGTTTCATTGGCTACTGGTTTAGGTACTAATGAAATATCTGAGATGCTGGATGATAAAATACCTGTATTTAGAGCGATGCCAAATATTGCTGCAGATATTGGAGAATCTGTCACCTGTATTTGTGGAAAGAATTCCTCTGTAGAACATACTCAAAAGGTAAAATTTATTTTCGATGCAATAGGTGAAAGTTTAATCATTAATGAAGAATTAATGGAGGCTGCTACAATACTGGGGGCCTGTGGTATTGCATTTGTTTTTCGTTTTATTCGTGCTATGATTCAGGGAGGTATTCAAATTGGATTTGATGCAAACACAGCCAACCAAATTGTTTCTCAAACCGTAAAAGGTGCTGCCAAAATGTTACAGGAAAATAGCAATCATCCTGAATCGGAAATTGACAAGGTTACAACACCAAAAGGTTGTACAATTGTTGGATTAAATGAAATGGAACATCAAGGATTCTCCTCTTCACTAATTAGAGGAATTGTTACTTCATTCGAGAAAATAGAAAAGTAACACAAAATCTATTCTTGTAGTAAAAAATAAAGCCATTCTGTATGAGAATGGCTTTTCAGTTATTTTACAAGGAGTAATTTTCGTTTTAATATCTCACCATCCACATTCATCCTAAGAATGTATATTCCGGCTGAAAGTCCCTTTAGGTTAAACTCCAAAGTATTACTAAAACTTGATACAATTCCAGTCTTAACTTCCATACCTGTATTTGAATATACACTCCAACTTATTTCACTATATATAATTTTGCTAAGGTCAACCGTAAATTTATCTACAGATGGGTTTGGATAAACCGACAAAAGCTTGTCATAATTCATTTCAATTTGTTTTGAAACACTTGTACTTCCACAATCATTTGTACCTGTCAAACTCACAGTATATTCTCCATAGTTAAGATATTCATGGCTTGGACTAACTTCATCTGAGGTATTGGCATCTCCTAAATTCCAGGTAAAAGAATCAAAATCAACTGATTGATTAATCAATGTTAATTTTTTATTTTGTATTGAGTAATCAAAACTAAGCTTTGTTAAATCAATAACTTTTACATCTCTACTAATTTCAATATCCACACCATTTGACCTATAGCTAAGCTGTATTGTCTTATTTCCCACTGTATTGTAGGATACATCATGAGGCCCAGCTCCAGCAGCTTGACTTGGTGTAGCACCTTCACCAAAGTCCCACAACATATTTTCTACTCCTTCATTAACGATTGCTTCAACGGTAAAATCATTGCCTACACATTTGCTACTGGCATTAATTTTAAAAGATGGATCATATCCATTTAAAGTTTCTACTCCCACATTCAATGGATCCAACCAATGTTTTAACTGTTGGTTGATATTAGAGTAATTAGCCCAGCTCGATGAAAATTTTGCAAAGTAATCATTAACAGAATTGCTGCAATTTGCATCTCCACCTGTTAAATCACCAATAATTCTATGGTTTTGATCAAAAAGAGGTGAACCAGATGAACCTCCTTCAGTAGTTCCTACTTCCCAATCTAAAATTTGCCAGCTTGTATTCTCATCAAAAGTGTATCGAGCATCCGAATATGTAGCGCTTACAGGAGGATCAATATCAATCGAAATCTTTTTAACATCTCCACTTGGATGATGAATGCATGTTGTATTCACTGGAATTGTTCCTGATCTATCCCATCCTGCATAATAAGGAGAATAAGATAAAGGTGGTTGTACAGATAGCTCTAACAGAGTAAAATCTAAATTTGATGTTGTTGCTCTTAAAGTTGATCCGGAAATTGATTGAGATCTCTCACCATCATTTGTTCCACATGCAGAATTTTCGTAATTAAAATAGAAAATTGCTGCATCAGCAACTTCCTGTTCGTGCATTACATGATAAGCAGTTAACAAATAAGGCGTTCCATCCTGTCTGGTATTATTAATTAAAGCTCCAGATGCGATCCACCCATTGTATAAAATGTGACAAACCGATCTTTTTTCAGTTTGCCAACCATTTCCTTCAGGACAACTTATATCCACATTACATTCTCCAGATGCCTTTACATTACTCCCTTTTAGCAAATTGAAAACATTTTTATAATCATGTAGAATTGTTTCTATAGACAATTCAGCAGAAAATTCAACTTCTGAAGGTTCTATATATTCAATCGTGAGCTCATCACCCATTAAGGGTTCAATAGAAAATTTGCCTGATTTCTTATTATTTTCATAAGTATAGGAACCTAAAACCTTAGTGGTATGATTATTATAAACAAATAATTGAGCTCCAAATGGTATTCTGAACTCTGAAAACTCCAGACCCAAAGAATAAGCTCCTTCGGATTTTACCGAAAACCGCCAAACTTTTCTACCATCGCTTAACTCTTCCCAAACTCCATCCTTTTTAATACTATAATCAACATCGAATGAATAGGCATACTGAGCATGCTTTAACCTTACTCCATACTTACCATCACTTTCTATGACAGATTTCGATATTGTATTAAATTTTGGAAGTTTAACCAACTTTGGCTCAAAATTAGCCTTCGCATCTTTAAATAATGGCTCTCCACCATGAGAAATTTGTGCTTTTACAGCCATTGAGAGAAATAATAGACTTAATCCAAGTCCTGTTCTGATTAGTTTAAATATCATGAGATTTATTATAGAGATTCTCAAAAATAACAATTATGCTGATAAAGTCAATCCGCAAAAGCATATAGTCACCCTAATTAATACCCATATTCGATAATTATCTTAAAAGAATATTATCAGGATAAAAGAGGTCACACTTTATTCCAAAAAATTAATTAAATTTGATTAACAAATATTGAAAACCTAATTACACTCTATGAGCACAGACACTTTTAACTGGTCTAAAAAAACCATTCTAATTGCTGAAGATGTTGAATCAAATTATCTGTTTTTGGAAGAGGTAATTGGAAGAACAGGGGCTAATATTCTCTGGGCCACGAATGGCCAAAATGCCATTGAAATGTTTACACAAAACGATATTGATCTAATTCTTATGGACATACAAATGCCATTACTAAATGGATTTGATGCCACTAGAGCAATAAAGAAAATAGACCCTAAAGTTCCTGTTATTTCACAAACCGCATATGCAATGGCTGAAGACAGGGGAAAAAGCATCGCCGCGGGTTGCGACGATTACATTTCAAAGCCAATTTCAGGTCAGAAGTTATTAAGTCTTATAAATAAGTACCTTTAAATAAAAGTTAAGCTTACATCTTTTAAAAACTTTTCTTCGAGTAGACTTACAATCTTTTTTACTACGGTTCTTCTAATTTCAAGCTCTACAGGCAAACTAGGATCTTGATGAGCAAAATTAATACGAGTACCCGATATAATTGAAATTTTATCGCTCTGCAACAAATAATGTACAATTTGATCTGCCGGTCCATCTCCCAGATCATAATCGATGGTATATTCTTCCAAAATACGTGCAACTTTTCCTATGGTAAGAATTCCTTCGGTAACCAAGTTAATTCCTTCCATATATGAAGCTGGTGGTAATTCAGGATCTGTAATTTTCATACCTGCTGCAAATTTCAAACTCAATTCTCGAGCAAGTATTTCAGCAGTAGTACCTCCACATATAATTTTCTTCCCTTTAAAGTGATAAACACGCATTGCATATTCAGAATCTTTATCCTCTTCAAATGGTGGTCCGGTGCATATTAATAGCTTTCTTGGCTCTCTGTAATAAATTACACCTGCACTGGTATCATCTTTGGGTTCATCATTATCATTTCGGGAAGCTTTCTTCACCAATTGCAATCCTAAATTTCTAGCAGATATGAATGGAGTTGTTCTTACAATATTCTTCACGTAATTCAAAGCATTCTCATGTCCCCAACCAAATGGCAACTCTCTACTTCCCATCCCCGATTGCATGATACCATCAGACCAAAACAAAACCCTATCCTCTTTTCGTGCGGTAAACGAACAAGTTCTTAACTGTTTTCCTTGATTTTCCTCACTATCAAGAGTTATGGTTCTCCAACCTGGATCATAAACCTCTGCTCCCCGCATAACAACACAACAAGGATTATCAAACTCTATAATCTTAGTTGTTCCATCATATTCGATATCAATTACAGTAAAAGTAGAATAACTAACCTTACGAACACTGCAAACAGGAAGCGTATTCATTATAATCTCGGCAATAGATATTACATCCTTATGCTCCGCAGTAAAATTCATTGCCATGGAAGCCGTAAGTGTGGCCAATACATTGGCTTTTACACCACTCCCCATTCCATCACTTAACACTGCAATTGTTCTGTTTTCTTCTTTTATTCTTCTAGAAAGAAAAACATCACCACAAATCATATCTCCATGATGGAATAATTGTTGACAATCTATGTCGATGTGAAATTTATCTTCCATTATTCTGTACTTTCTTTATCACCTGGAGTGTGAGATTTGATAATCGAATTCATTAATTTCTCAGTCTTAGAGGCACTTTCCCCTAGTAAAAATGCAATTTGCTGAACCGTTTGCAGGTTTTCTTTGATTACAGCTCTTGCCCTACCGATCACCTCTTCTTTTCTCACCTCCGGAGCATATAAGTCACGGATAATCCCACCAACAATTTTGTTTTTCTTAATTGTAAACACCGATACATTAAAAAGCGCATTGCCATAATGCACATCTTTATTCAAAATATCTTCACCATTAAGAATAACTGTTGAAAACAACTTATGGAATGGTATCAATTTCGTTAAGTCCGCATCAACCAAACCAGGAATTATTTCACTTAGCATTCTTGCTTCATCACCCAATAAATTCACGAAACTGGTGTTGGATTCAATAACCTTCAGATTTTCATCCACTATTACAACTCCCGAAGGTAATTTTTGCAGCATGGCAGATACTGTTTCCGAAGCTTCTTGTGCAATGACTCTTTCTTCATTGGCTATCCTCTCCGATTCTTTTAGCGCGGTTTTGGTCTGTGAAAGTTTAGAGTTTGTAATATTGAGTTCTTTGATCACAGAATTCATATTCTTGATCGTATAAGAAGAACACATCTCAAAATTTGCCAAACCTTGACATTTCGCAATCGCAAATTCCCGGCACGACTCATAACCGCATGAACCACAACCTAACTGATCCTCAACCTTCTCCTTTCCCATTTCTACAAGAACGTCATATACTTCCTCTTCCGATGGAATGGGAAGATTTTGTCCTCTGGATTTAAAACCTCGATTAAGATCTAAATTCTTGTATTCATCAATCTCTTTCTGCCATTGTTCCTCGTCAAAAGTCTTTAATCTCTTTCGCACATATCTAATAACCTGAGATCTTCTTGAAAACTTACGCCCTCCGGCAGAAGCTCCCGGTCCCATGATACATCCTTCACAATAAAATAAATCCAAATGCTGATTTAAATTGTGCTGAGTTTTAAATTCATTAATGGAACGCAAAAAGTTATTTCTTCCTTCAGTACTAATAATTCCTCCATTTAACATGCTAACATCAATATCAGCAGCCTGGAACAAACCATGACTAATTGGAAACAGTCCTCCCAAACGAGCAAATGGAGGATCAAATTCAGAAAACTCTACTGAATTTTCTGTTATGTCATATTCTTTAAATAATTTTCGGAGTTCAACAAAACTGAGTACTGCATGAATATCTCCATCCGAACCATTAAAAAACTTCACATCATTTTTACTTGCAACGCATGGCGATAAAGAAACAACCTTTGTATTCTTTCCATATTTCTTACGTACAACCTTTGCCATTGCAACATTTGGAGGTACAATAGGAGCAAGATTTTCAACCAAATCGGGATGGAAATTCTCCACCTGATTTACGAGTGCCGGACACTTGGTTGATATGTAGTATTTCCCATGGAAATTATCGAAAAGCTTCTTGTATTTATATGCAACCAAATCTGCACCAAATGCAGCTTCAACCACGTAATCGAAACCCAAAGCTCGAATCATTCCTACAAAGTTTCTATAATCCAGAATATCATCGAATTCACCAGAAATACTTGGATCACAAATTGCAACAACCGGATCGTTACCGCTCAGTAACATTTTAACCTGATCTTCGGAATTGCGATATTCAATTGCAGCTTGAGCACATACAGTCACACAATTTCCGCACCCAATACATCTGTTTTCAATGATATGGGCATAATCATTCTCAATTTTTATCGCTTTGGCAGGACAAACACGAATGCAAGTATAACTAAGGTTACACTTGTCCTTATTGGTTAGGATTAAAGGCATAATACGGGAGTTTTAGGGTTGGAAACTAAAGCATGAATTAAACAAGGCCAAAAACCCCATTTAATATTTCAATTACGCCTTCCGGATCAATTTCTTCGTATAATTCATCATCAATTTTAAGAATTGGTCCTTTAGCACAATTGCCCGTACAAAGTTCTCCATGAAAGAAAACCTTATCTTTTAATTTATTCTCTTCCAAGTAGGTATTAATTGCTTTAAGAGCTTTACCATTCCCTCTTGAAAAGCATGAGCTTCCCAAGCAAATGGTGATTTCAATTTTCTCAGCCATCTAGTTTGTTGTTTTGTTTTCTAGTACAGTTTAAATATAGCTAAGATCTACTTCTTTTAAAAACTTTTCCTCCAGCAAGGCAACGATATTCTTAACAACGGTTCTTCTAATTTCCAATTCAACAGGAAGTTTAGGATCCTGATGTGCAACATTGATCTTGGTTCCATTAATGATAAATATCTTGTCACTCTCGAGTAGGAGTTTAACAATTCTATCGGCAGGACCATTTCTTAGAACCGTATTTTGGTTGTAATTACTCAGGATTCGATGCACCTTTCCCAATGTCAAAATCCCTTCGGTTACCAAATCTACCCCTTCGATAAAGGAAACCGGAGGCAATTCGCTATCGCAAATATTTAAATCAACTTCTATTGGTTTTTGCAACTCTCTTGATACAATGCCAGCAGTTGTTCCTCCGCATACAATTTTTGTTCCCTCAAACTCACTCATTTGCTTTACCAGTTGCACATCTTTCGATTTTTCGTAAGGAGGTCCCGTACAAATCATCAAATTACGAGGTTCGCGGTAATATAAAACTGCGCATGATGTATCATCCTTAGGCTGATTACTATTGTTTGCACATGCCCTTTCCACAATATCATTTCCCAAGCGACGAGCCGAAATGTATGGCTGCTTTCTAATCAAAGCTTTTGCAAACTGATCCACATTTCCCATTCCCCAACCAAATGGCAAACGTTTGGATCCCATCCCCGAATTCGTTACGCCATCGGAACAGAATATAATTCGATCTTCCTTTTGTGCTTTAAATCGATATGAGTAAAGTATTTTGCCCTTATTAGCCTCTCCTTCCGGATGCAATTCTTCACATTCAGGCTTATAAGATTCCAAGCCCCTTAATATCAAACAATCGGGATTATCATAGCTAATAATCCTGGTATCACCATCACACTCAATCTCTACAATGGTAAAGGTCGAATATCCAGCTTTTCGCTTGCTACAAACAGGCAAAGTTTTCATGATTACTTCTGCTGCCTTTCGGATATCCTTGTTCACCTTCATGTAATTCAAAATCATTGATGATGTTAGTGTAGCCAATACATTGGCTTTTACACCACTCCCCAATCCATCCGAAAGAACAAGTATGGTTCGGCCTTCATCTTTCAGCTTTCGCGACATAAAAACATCACCACAAATCGATTGGCCTACCTGATTTCTCTGCTGACATTCAACCTCTATGTAAAAATTATCTTGCATATCCGTTCAGCTTTAGCTTTGTTTTTTTTATTCTGCTGGCTTATAAAATTCCACAATCGAATTCAGCATTTCCTCGGTTTCCGATGCATTCTCTCCAAGTAAGTATGCAATCTTCTGTACCGTTTCCAGGTTTTTTCGGTTTACAGTTTTTGCTCGATTCACAACCTCTTCCCTTTGGATGTATGGTTGAGACATATCTCTAACAATTGCCCCAACAATTTTATGCTTATGGATACTAAAAATACTTACATGCAGCATTTTATTGTCATGTTTTATGTCTCGTTCCAAATTATCTACCCCTGTTGCTAAGGCAGATGCAAACAGCTTATGAAATGGAATTATCTTTTTCAAATCAGCATCAACCAAACCAGGTATGGTTTCATAAACTTCTTCTATTTCTTCGCCTAGTATTCCAGCAAAACTTTGATTGGCCTCTATAATTTTCAACTCATCGTTTACAATTACAACACCCGATGGAATTTTACGTAGTAAGGCCGAGGATTTATCCTGTGCAATTTTCCTCATATACGATACGCACATATTTGGTTCTGAACGATCCTCCAAGTATGCCTCTGCAAATTCTCTACATGAATTGTATCCACATCCCCCACAATTGATTTCATCTTTATCAGAATACTTCCCAATCATGGTTAAAGCCTCTTTTATACTATTTTCGGAATGCTCATATTTTGGAATTGGAGAAATGGAATCGAAATTACGCTGTATAGAAAAATCGGTATTCAAAACAGCTGCATCATCCGAGTCCAATTTATTAATTACCTCCAGGCGTTTAATTGCCGTTGAATACTCTTTCTCAGCACCAGGTCCATTTACGCATCCTCCCTCGCAAGCCAACAACTCCAAAAACAGTTTGTTGGTTTTTCCATATTTGTTTAAATCGCTTAATACATTTTTAATGTTTCCAATGCCCGAGAAAGTCATGTAAACCGCATCGGTTGCGCTAACGTTTTGCTTTATTCCCATGATCATACCTCCATCAATTGGATACAAGATGCCACGTCCCGCTTTGCCAGGAATAAAACTATTATTCACCTTATCTTCAGGAAACAAATATGGATCCAGATTTTCCTCTTCCAACCAATTCTTCAAATCAGTAAAAGTTAAGGATGCATCCAATAAGTCTGGAAATTCATCACTTTCTGCTTTCTTGGCAATACAGGGCCCTATAAAAACAACTTTTGAATCAGGAAATTGTTCCTTTAAGTACTTGGCATGAGTTAACAAGGGAGATAAAAATGGTGTAATATTCTGCTTAAATATCGGATAATGCTTACAAATCATTTCTACTACCGAAGGACAAGCAGATGAAATATAAACTCCATTCTCACCACCATCTACATAACTGGCTACATGTTTTGAAACCTCCTGTGCTCCAAGTGCCGTTTCCGAAACTTCGGCAAAGCCTAATTCCTTAAGTGCGGAAATAAACTGATCATCTTTTAGGTTCGGAAATTCGGTTACAAAAGAGGGGGCTATGGAAACAATGATATGATCTCCTCGATTAATCATTGCCTTCACTCGCTTCACATCGTCGCGTACTTTTTTTGCATTTACAGGGCATATTTGTGTACAAGTACCACAATAAATACAATCGTTATGAAGGATCTGGGCTGAATTATTCACTACTTTAATTGCCTTTAAAGTACATTCCCGTATGCACTTGTAACAATCCTGACAATCGTTCTGTTCTGTATAAACTGGCTTTAATACATCCATAAGATCTAATTGTAATCACGTATCTCATTTAGCTTCTGCAAAGTTCAATATTTATGTTACCGATAAGTCTAAATACTATCTGTTTGGGAACACATCTAAACAATTCATACCTATTTTAAATAAGGGAACTCACTGACTTTCTTTTTTATACAACATGCATCAAATTCTTATTCTAAATAACAAGTAAACTATAGCTTAAAATTGATTCATTTACGGACAGAAATTGTTCATTACCGAACAACTTTATACTGAAACTGAAGAGCTACACTTTTATTAATTGACTTAAAACTTGCCACTTCTAGCCTTCGGCTTGGTATTTGATACATCATTTTCTTAATAAATATGATTTTCAATCCCTTATCGTACTTTAAGACAAACCTTAAGACTAATATCAAATCAGAATAATCAAATGAAAAAGACGAAACTATTATTTACCATTTGCGCATTGCTGTTTTCTGCGCTACTAAATCATGCACACTCTCAAGAAGCTCCAAATCAGGAATGGAATCAATTTAGAGGTGCACAAAGGAGTGGATCTACCGACAATGTTGATCTTACAAGTTTTACTGACAAGGAGCCCAAACTGGTTTGGAAGAAAAAACTAGGTGATGGTTTCTCCGAAATAACCATTTCAGGAGGCAATATCTACACCATGATTAGCGAAAGAAAGGACAGCATTACTGGTGATGAATTTATTGCAGCATTCGATGAAAAAACAGGCAATGAAGTATGGAGAACTAGAGTTGACAACATGTTCTTCGATACTTTTGGCGATGGACCTAGATCTACTCCTGCAATTGGAGAAAAGAACGTGTACAGCCTAAGCAGTTACGGGAAATTAAGTGCCAATTCGAAAAAAGATGGAAATACAATTTGGCAAGTAGATTTTATGAAAGAATATGGAAGTAAAATTCCACGTTGGGGATTTAGCTCATCTCCAGTAATTGTAGGAAATAATGTTATTGTTGAAGTAGGTGGTACCGATTCAAGAGCATTTATGGCTTTCGACAAAAAAACAGGTAAAGAAGTCTGGAAAAAAGGAGAAGGCATAGCAACTTACAACTCACCTGTGCATGGTAAAATTAACGATAAGGAATGCATTATTTTTGCAAACGGCAGAAAAGTATACTCTCTTACTACTGCTGGTGATACGCTTTGGACATACAACTCTCCTATTAGCAATCCTACAGGAATGCCAATTGTTTTTGATGGCAACAAGATATTTATTTCAGCCGTTAGAAATCCTGGTTTTATCGTTCTTGAAGTAAACAACAATAAAGCAAATGAGATATCGCGTGGCACTAGTATGAAAAACGACTACAGCTCATCTATTTATCACGATGGCTATGTATATGGTTTCCATGTGGCGGCTCTTCAATGCATCTCGGTTAAAACTGGTGAGAAAAAATGGACCAAGAGAGGTTATGGCAAAGGAAGTTTAATACGAATTGGCGATCAGCTTTTGGTACTTTCCGATAAAGGAAAACTAATACAGGTAAAAGCTACTCCTGAGGCGTATATTGAGTTGGGTAACATCCAAGCCATTAATGGAAAATCGTGGACTGCACCTTCTTTTGCCAATGGAAAAATCTATTTAAGAAATCTAACTGAAATGGCTTGTTACGAATTGAAATAATTCGGAAATTGAGTCTATTAAATCAAAAAAACAATCAATAAAAACATACCCACATGAAACTGAAAAAACTACAAGCATTCTTCCTCTTTGCTTTGTTTTTAACGCCAGGCATTCTTGTAGCTCAAACTGCCGAAGAAATCATAACCAAGCACATTGAAGCTCACGGAGGAGTAGAAAAATGGGAAAAGGTAGAAGCCCTAAAAATAAAAGGTCGTTTTACCGCTTTTAGTCTTGAAAAAGACTTTACAAGCTACAAAACAAAATGCGGAGCCTATTATTCGGATTTGTATTTAGGCGAGCAACATGTTTTCGAAGGATTTAATGGGAAGTGTGGTTGGACCATTGATCCTTGGCAAGAGATTGAATATGCCAGAAATATCAATTCAAGCGAAACCAATGTTTTCAAACAAAAAGCAGAATTCTTTACTCCTTTCTTAAACTATAAAAAGAAAGGTCATAAAGTTGAATACATCGGGAAAGAAAATGTTGATGGGGAGGAGATGTTTGTGCTAAAACTTACGCGTGAAGATGGTAAATCGGAAAAATGGTACCTAAACACCAAAACCTACTTGGAGTACAAGTGTGAAGCACCTTGGGTTGATTTTGCACAGCCCGTGCCAGCCGAAATGTATTTCGATGATTTTAGAGAAGTGGATGGCATCACTGTTCCTTTCTTTATTGAACGTACCTTTTGGCAACGCGACAGAATTACTCAAATCGAAAGTGTCGAGCTTAACCCGAAGATCGATAAATCATTATTTACAATGCCTAAACGCAAAGAAATTTCGAAATTGACTTTTATGGAAGGCGACTGGGATGTAAAACTTGAGTTTATGGGACGTCGTGGTACCTATCGAGAAAGAGGAACTACTGAATCTTGCATTAAATTTGCTTCTACCAACATGCTGCAAGAGCAAATTAGCTACGAAAATGGTTTCCCAAACAACTTAAGCATTAACTTCACCTACGATGCTGGAACCAAGAAATACAGAATTGCCGCATTCAACGATTTTACATCAACATTCGACATGTTCCAAGGTGAATTAAAAGACAATGTATTGGTAATGGAAGATACACAGATAAGCTACTCCAATAAACCAAATGCTACGAGAATGTGCCGTCAATTTACCTATACAAAAATAGACAACAACCAATTTACGGTTGAAAACAAAGTATCAACCGACGAAGGCAAAACATGGAAACCACAGGCCAGGTTAACCTATACAAGAAAAGTTGAAGATACTTTAAGCAAGAAATAATTACGGCGGGATCTTTATGAAATCCTCATTCTCTTCGGAGTTTGAGGATTTTTTTTATAAAAGAAAAACCCCGAGTTACCAAGTCGGGGTTTGGATTCAGCACTCAATCAACCATGCCAAAAATGCTGAACCACAGAGCATCATCCTTTAAGCCATTCATCATTAACCACTCATTCCGTAGGCTCATCCTTTTTACTATTAGCCGTAACCGGAAATTTATACCGTTTCATTATCTCATCATTACCTTCGTAAATATATTTTGCAACTATTATATACTGCGCCAAACTTTCGTACAACACATTTAAAGTTTCTATTCGTTATTCTGTTGCTCTGTTGCTCTGTTGCTCTACCACACTTTTGGTTTGACTTGAAAAAACGAATAAAACTGCATCGGAGCAGTTGCAAAGTCTTGTAGCAATAGTCGTATTATAATATTATTTAAGTATGTTTTATTTACAATATGAATTTAAACACTCTTATTATTATGTCCAAATTATTCTTCAACTATTTTTAAACATTAATCTTTATTTTGCAATCACCACAAGTTCTTTTCTTCCTAATTTTCTTTATTTTTAAACATTACACCCTATAAGCACTGGCATTTTACCCTTGCTTAACCACAACAAAATAATCCTATATTATAATTACTATTTATACAGAATCATGATTATATTTTCAAGCTTGAGTTAAATTTTATAGCAATTTCTTAATGCTTTACATTATATATCTCATGATTTTTAATACTTGTATAGATTCTTTTGGCTACAAGTAAACTTTTACCTTAAGTATTTTAAAATTCATTGCCATGATATTGCTTTCTGCCAATCTTAAAAAAATATGACACACCCAACGATTTACACTCTCTCCTAAATGATTGCAACAATCGGCTTCCATACCGTCTCTCTGCCATCCTTTTAGTATTTAGTGATAAGGTGTACTCATATTCAGTTGCTCGGTTGAAGAATTCCATTGGAGCTACTTGGTTTTTAATTTGAGTTTCACTTATTTGATTCCTTTATAAACAATCTGAATCTAAAACAAATCATAATTTGGATTTATTATAGAATCTACATGACAAAATAATGTTTAATTTTAAAGGTTATTTATTGCTAACAGCTATATATATAAATGAAAAGTCTCTATTCATCGTCTAAAATTTGGAAGTGGTTATCAAGCCCAGAGTTACTTGCATTTTTCTCTCTCCTAAGTTTAATTGCTTTATTAAGAAACCCTATTAAAAATTACTTCCCTAAAAGGACGACATAATTAAAATACACATCACATTATCTTAACATTTCGACAATGAACATTATCTACACCATACTAATTGGCATTCTTCACATTTTTGCCTTGATAGATGCCATTAAAAATGCAAGTGAGAGAAATGGAGCCTTCAGGTTATTATTGGCTTTCTTCCCACCTCTTTTGGGCCCAATCATTTATTTTCTGACCAAAAAGAAGAACAAAAGAGAGTTCATGAAAGGCAAAAGAAGATTTTCCTAACAACCTGATTTCGATAAAAAAAAACATTACCAAACGATGAAAGAAAAACATACCATTGCATTTTATAACCTTGAGAACTTTTTCGACACTCAAGATGATCCGAAAAAGAACGACAATGATTATTTGCCTAATGGCAGCAACCATTGGACAGAGAATCGCTATGTAAGCAAACTTGAACACATTACAGCAGCCATTGCATCTATACAAGACAACAGCTTGCCAATTGCCATTGGCGTTGCCGAAATTGAGAATGCTACAGTTTTAAAAGATCTGATTTATCAGCCTATATTCAAAGGAGAATATGGCTTTGTGCATTTCGACAGTCCCGACAGAAGAGGAATTGATGTAGCCCTACTCTATAATCAAAAAGAAGTAGAAATTTTAGCTTCCGAAAATATACCAGTTAGGCTGAATGGCAATTCTCACTTTGCCACAAGAGACATTTTGTATGTAAAAACCAAAATAGAAGGTGATATCATTCATTTTTTTGTGAATCATTGGCCATCAAGAGGCGAAGGTATTTTGGCATCGAACCCAAAACGCATTGCAGCTGCCGAATGTTTGCATCAAAAGGCAAAAGTCATTCTTAGCGAGGATGTGGATGCAAAAATTGTAATCATGGGTGATTTTAACGATTTGCCAGTTAGCAAATCCATTAGTAAACATTTACATGCCAAATCGCATAAAAATATTGGCACATACGAGTTTTACAATCTTGCTACAATTCCTTACGAAAAGAAACTGGGCAGTTTGTTTGCCAAAAAACATTGGCTGATGTTCGATCAAATCATTATCAGCAAAGGAATGCTAAAGGGAGAAGGAATTAAAATAACAAGCCCTCGCCTAACCATTCATGGCAATAAAAGCTTGTTATATTTCGACCAGGAAGCCGGAATATACAAACCCAACCGAACTTATTCTTATCACACTTATCATGGTGGTACATCTGATCATTTGCCGGTTTATGTGGCATTAGATTAAAATTAATACCAATTATTAATTTACATGCGCTATTTGTTCGCATCACTCAATTTGCCTAATTATTTATATATCGGCATTTCAATTTAATATTTCACAGTTTTGCTTTGGCTAAGTCTGAAATTAAATGGCATAAAAAAAGGCTGCCAATCGTTGATTGGCAGCCTTTGTATATCTTGACAAATTGAATTACTTCACAGCAATGGTTTCAATTTCAACCAAAGCACCCAGAGGAAGATCCTTAACAGCAAAGGCTGCACGTGCAGGACAATCTTCTTTGTAATACTCGCCATAAACTTCATTCATTACAGCAAAGTTTGAAATATCACTCAACAAACAAGTTGATTTAACCACATCTTTAAAGCTATAACCAGCTTCTTCCAAGATGTAACCGATGTTTTTCATTACTTGCTCCGTTTGTTCTTTAACACCACCTTCAACAAATTTACCGGTAGCAACATCAACAGGTAGCTGTCCTGAGATGTATAAAGTTCCGTTTGCTTCTACTGCCTGGCTGTATGGTCCGATTGCCTTAGGCGCTTTTTCTGAATTAATACACTTTTTCATTTCAGTTAATAATTAGTATTTGTTAAAAATTCATTTATTTTGCGGTCGCAAAGTTAAAAGAAAAAAGTATTAATGAGAATAGCTATTATAGATAATTACGATTCATTCACTTATAATTTATCTCATATCGTTGAGCAATACTGCGACAAGTGCATTGTTATGAGAAACAATCAGGTTGATTGGGAAGAATTAGACACATGCGATCGTATTATTTTTTCTCCGGGTCCTGGATTACCATCGGAGGTGAAGGTTATGGGAGAAATTCTGGAGAAATATGCCGGGCAAAAAGCTATTTTGGGAGTTTGCTTGGGAATGCAGTACATTGCCGAATATTACGGTGCCAACATTTACAATTTACCTGAAATTATTCACGGTATACCTAAAGCAACTCACATTACAGAACCTTCTGAAATTCTTTTCAATAACGTTCCAAACACATTTAAATCAGGCCGATATCACTCCTGGGCTGTTTCACGAGAACAATTTCCAAATTGCTTAAGCATCACCTCTACCGATGAAAATGAGGTTGTTATGTCGATACGACACAAAGATTTGGATTTATGCGGCGTACAATTTCATCCGGAATCCATAATGACGGAAAGAGGAAATTTAATGCTGAAAAACTGGATTCTTGGATAAAAAAAGAGCCGCAATATTGCGACTCCAACTTTATACTTTATAATTTCTAGAACTGAACATCCTGCCAAGATTGTTTCTTCTCATATTTCAAATCTTGTAATATTGATGAATCAACATTGATTATGAAATTGTAAGATGTATAAGTTCCAAATGGAATAGCATTGAAAGACATTTTCCAACAGTGCAAATCTCTTGTAATTGTAAATTGAGTTGCTGTAACCTCATTCTCATCAAAATCATATCCCGAAGAAAAACTAACCTTCCATTTTGGAGTCAGGCTAAACTGTCCGTTTATACCCAAATTCTGAGAAATATTTTTTCTATTTCTTGGTTTTGAATAAGTCCATCCGTAATCAATAGAAAACGACCATGGAATATCAAAATCTACATATCGAGGGTCGCGCCATTTCTCTGACTGACTATCATCATTTTCTCCACTATTACCTTTGGTATTGGGATTCAAATCCTTTGAAGAAAGACTGAAACCAACATCAATAGAAGCTTGTGTTAAACGCGGGCCAAATTCATCAATCTTTTGAGTCCCATTGGCATTCAATTTATAGGGATCAACAGTACCATTGAATTTCAGATCTAATTTTTTATTAAATATCTTGGTTCTCCCTGACATCCTTATATTTGACCAATTCAAGGAGTCGGCAAACATATTATATGAAGTCGAAAATTTCAAACTCTCCAGAATTTTCACCTTCTTCATATCCTCAAGACCAGTAGAATCATTAGCGGTTCTAATTTTCGCTTCAATGTTATTATCCAAACTCAAATTAATTGATCCTGATTCCTGAGCACCTGTTGGTGTACTATATATTCCTCCTTCAAAAATAGAATACTCAACATCTTTTTCTTTATTTGGATCGTAATAAGTCCTATAATATTTACTTCTTGGAACTCCAATTTCCGGCGTATAACTTACACTAACAGAAGGTGTCATTACGTGACGAATGGCTGCCACTTTTGATGTCTCCTTAAAAGTATACATACCATAAATCTTAGGACTTAAGGAAAGAGAAGCTCCTGTAGAATAGTTATGAGCATACCTGAATCCCTGTATGGTATCAATACGCACATCTCCATCTCCTCCATCTGCTTCCGGATCCCATGATTTTCTAATGGATCTTGTATACAACACACCTCGATAATTTAAGGTTGGAGAAAGTGTTAAATCTTTCGCCAATTTAAAATTGGTGGTAATTGGAATGCTATGTTCGTAACCATTAACCCAATCTTTTTGCAATGAAGAACTCATCAAGTCACTTTCCTTCAAACCACTTTTAGTTCTATTCTCCAATTTGGATGAGTAACTAATCCCTACTTTATCGTACCAACGTAAATTTGAACTCTTCCCCTTCTTTCTAAAAGGATAAATCTGAGTCATATTTAAAGACATACTAGGCAAGGTAAGCGAAATGGTAGTGTCGCGACTGTTTTGCGCATGGCGTAAACTTGCATTCAAACTAAACGGACTATCCGCCCATTTTTTACTATATGTAATACTCGATTGCTTTTGGTTATTGGTAATCTCCCTTATGGATGTAGAGTTATTTCTATCGTTATTGGAGGTTGAAACATTAACCGAAGCAGAAAAAGTTCTGTATGGATTTGCCTTCGCATCTTGTGTATGATTCCAACGAATTGCAAAGTCTGTCGTTTCATAGTAATCAGGAAGACCTTTGTCTCCATACTTATTAAAATGATACTCAGTCTGCAAAGTTCCGCTATATCGATATCTGTTTTTATACTTCGATTGCACATAGGTTCCCCAAGAACCATTAGAGAAAATATCACCAGTAACCGACAAATCCAAATAATCATTTATTGCCCAATAGTATCCTCCTCCACGAAGATTAAATCCTCTGCGTTGTTCCTCACCATAACTAGGCATAATAATACCAGAAGAATAAGAAGAACTAAATGGAAACAAGGCAAATGGCAAACCAATTGGCAACGGCACATCTTCCAACACCAAATGCAAAGGCCCTGAAACAATTTTATCATCCTTTATCATTTTGGCCTTTGTCATCTTCACATAAAAATGAGGATGCTCATGATCACAAGTCGTATATTTACCATTTCTCAAGTAAAATATCTTATCATCAATTTTCTTGGTGATCTGGCTATGAACAAATCCACCTTCTTGTTCTGTAATTACTTCATTAACCAGGCCCTTACCTGTATCAAAATTATATTTCAACTCTTTACAGGTAAACTCTTCAGATCCATCTTTAAACTCAGGTGTAAAAACATAATTGCCTGTCGAATCCTGAATACCATAAGCATATGCCTGCTTCTTTTCTAAATCCAGTTCGATATAATAAGCTTTCAATTCGGTTTGCCCATATTTTACAAACGCATTTTTAGTAAGGAAAACCTGCTGCCCGGTTAGCGAAAAAATAATAGTATCATCGCAATTGTATTGAACCACCGTTTCGAAAAGTGGTTTTTTCTCTTGAGTTGAATCAACCGCCAAACTATCCTGAACAAGCTTTAAGGTATCCTTTTGTAGTCTAACATCCTCTTTTAAAATCTTTTCTAGCGCATAAGAACTAAAGTTGGCATGTAACTTGCCATTAGAATTTTTGTAATTAAAATTCTCAATAGCAAATATGTTCAGTGGCATTATCGTTCCAATGAAAAGAATAAAAACCTTTTGTAGTAATTTCAATTGCAATTTATATCTGTTATTTTTGTGAAAAGTTCTGATTTAATTTCGTTCTGCTAGTTAAACTGCAGTTTGTGCTTAAGTCGCCAAAAATACAAATAAAAGTACTATAATCCCTAATCGAAACGAACTTGAAAACATTTTTTAAGTTCTTTTATGAAATTTGCCTAATGAACATTAACTCCTATAAAATCATAACACGATTATTTACAAGAACATCACTTGCATTAACTCTATTGCTAACTACATTTAGTTTTGCAAATAGAATATATGCCCAAGACCAATCTTACCATATTAAAACGGTAGTGATTGATGCCGGCCATGGAGGAAAAGATCCTGGAGCATTGGGTAAATCATCTCGTGAAAAAGATATCGTTTTAAATATCTCGCTGAAACTTGGTGGATATATAAAGAAATATTTCCCAAATGTAAATGTTGTATATACTAGAAAGACGGATGTATTTATTCCTTTAAATAAAAGATCGGAGATTGCAAACAAGCACAAAGCAGATCTGTTTATTTCCATTCATGCCAATGCAAATAACAATTCCAGGATTAGGGGAACAGAAACCTACACACTAGGATTGCACAAAACAAAAGAGAACCTTGAAGTAGCGATGAAAGAGAACGCTGTTATGCAATACGAAGACGATTGGTCTACCAAATATGAAGGTTTCGATCCAAACAATCCCGCATCGTATATTATTTTTAATTTGATGCAAGGTGTAAATCGTGACAAAAGCATTAGTATGGCAGAACTAACCGAGCATCAATTTAAAAACAGAGTGGGCCGTCACTCCAGAGGTGTTAGAGAAGCTGGTTTTTGGGTGCTAAAGCAAGTTAGTATGCCTTCTATTTTGGTTGAAGTAGGCTTTATTTCGAATCCAACGGAAGAAAAGTTTCTAAAAACTACAAAAGGACAAGATTATTTGGCTAGTGCGATCTTTAGAGCTTTTAGAGCTTATAAAGATAAAGTAGAACAAACCAGCGTAGTTCTTCATAAGCAAAAGGAAAATGAAAAGAAAATCGAAAATGAAATTAATACAATAGGAAACACTACAGAACAAGTTGAGTATTGTATTCAATTAAAATCATCTATTAAACAGATTCCTTTAAACTCTAGAGTTTTTAAAAATTTAAAAAACATCACGGAACGAAAAATAAATGGATCTTATAAATACACCATAGGTTCTACATCGAATTATTCTGAAATCGTAAATTTACAAAAGACAGTACGTAAAAAAATAAAGGACTGTTTTGTAGTGGCTTTCTATAAAGGGAAACGAATTTCTCTCTCAAAAGCTAAAGAACTTCAAAAAACATGATTAGTTTTACATTAAACAAACCTGTTTTTGCTACGTACAATATCTATTATATAATACAGTCTGTATGAAAATTTCAAAAGATTCAATAATTGGCTTAGTTGTTATAGGTGCAATTGCAATTTTAATTTGGGGCATAAATTTCCTAAAAGGATTTAACATGCTATCACCTGAACAAAGTTTTTGTGCCAAATACGAAAGAGTTGATGGATTAAAAAAATCAAGTCCTGTTACGCTAAGAGGTTACAAAATTGGACAGATCAAATCCATTCAATTTAGTTCAAAGGCAGATAATCTAATTGTTGAATTTTCTATTGCGGACGAATTTCAATTGCCTAAAGATACCGAAGCACGAATTGTCAGCTCGGATATTATGGGAACAAAAGAGATACAATTACTCCCTGGTAAATCGAAATTAACTTTAAGCACCGGAGATACTCTATTGGGAAGTATGGAAGGTGATTTAAAAGAACAGGTGAGTATGCAAATGCTTCCTCTAAAAAGAAAAGCAGAAAACCTAATGTCTAGTGTTGACTCTGTTCTCTCAGTCATACAATACATCTTCAATAAAGACACTCGCGAAAATCTTACTCGTAGCTTTAGCAGTATAGAGCAAACTTTTCAGAAACTTGAAAACACATCTGGAACCTTAGACACAATCGTTACGGGACAAAAAACTCATATGGAAAATATCATTTCAAATGTTGATTCCATAACCACAAACTTAAAGGAGAACAATAAGAACATCTCAAATATCCTTACCAACTTCTCGTCGATTAGTGATTCGTTAAAAGCAGTAGAAATTGCAGAAACCATTAACAATGCAAAGCTAACTCTAAAACAATCCAACGAAATACTAGAGAAAATCAATTCTGGTCAAGGATCAATGGGAATGTTGATTAACAATGATACCTTATATATGAATTTGGAGGCGGCTTCGAATAGCTTGACCAATTTGTTAATCGACTTAAAAAACAATCCTAAAAAGTACATGCACTTCTCCTTATTCGATACAGGGAAAACAGTATATATGAATTCCAATAAAACCAAAAAGAAGTTAGACAAGGAGAAACAAACCCATTATAGAGTTCAAATTCTTTCATCCAAATCACAAGTTGATCTGAATGACCCAATTTTTAAGGGCTACAAAAAAATTGAAGAAGTATATTATAATGGACTGTATAAATACACATTAGATGACACTCAGAACTATAAAGAAATTATAAGAAAACTTAAAAGAATTAAAGCAGATTTCCCGGATGCCTTTATTATTAAAATAACACCCGAGGATTAGCTATTCACTTAACCATTCCCATTATGGTTAAACTTAAATCGATTAACCTATTGATTTTGTTGATGTAATAAGGATCTGTTAAATTCTTTTTAACAACCAACGCATTATGTTTTATTATTGTTTAATTCTAAACAAGCTTTTAAGACTTAAAAGTATGATATGGAAACCTGCTAAAAGTCAGGCTTTTAAAAAATTACATTTCTTATCTTTCTGATTTTCTGATACTTAGTTAATTTAATTTTTTTTTCATTTCTGTATCGTCGATTTATAGTAGGTTATACATTCTTTTTAAAAAATCAATAGAAAAATAATTTTTTTTTCTTTTTTTTTTTCACAATCTTGCATAAGCAAAAATTGACACACCCTAATTTTTTAAAACACTGAAATAGAAATGAATAATAATCACTTCCAGGTCTGGAATAATTGTTTGGCTGTAATAAAAGACAATGTTCCTCCAATTAGCTTCAAAACATGGTTCGAACCAATCGTACCTTTGAACTTGGAGAATCAAGTCTTGACTTTACAAGTACCAAGTCATTTCTTTTATGAGTATTTGGAAGAGCAATACATTGATATTCTTAGAAAAACATTACGAAAAGAAATTGGTAATGGTGCAAAATTGGAATACAATGTAGTAATGGAGAATAATCACATTGCTAATGCTAAGCCTATTTCAGTTGTTGTTCCTGGCAATAATCCTGCGAATACAAAAAATCGCCCGGTTAACATGCCAACAGATAAGGAAGAACAAACCATTCGAAACCCGTTTGTAATTCCAGGAATCAAAAAATTACATATCGATTCTCAGTTAAATCCTGATTATTCATTTACGAACTTTATTGAAGGTGATTGTAACAGGTTGGCTAGATCAGCAGGTGTGGCTGTTGCTGAAAATCCTGGAGGAACTGCTTTTAACCCATTGGTTTTATATGGAGATTCTGGTTTAGGAAAAACTCACTTGGCTCAGGCAATTGGTCTTAAAACCAAAGAATTGTATCAGGATAAGACCGTACTTTATGTAAGTGCCAATAAATTCCAAACGCAGTTTACTGAGGCTATTCGCAATAATAACAAGAATGATTTTCTTCACTTCTATCAAATGATTGATGTCCTAATTATTGATGACATTCAAGAATTGGCAGGTAAAGAAAAAACACAGAATACATTCTTCCATATTTTCAATCACTTGCACCAATCAGGTAAGCAGTTAATTCTTACCTCTGATAAGGCTCCGATTGAACTGAAAGGTATGGAGAACCGTTTATTATCGCGATTCAAATGGGGTTTATCAGCTGATCTTCAGAATCCTGACTATGATACAAGGGTTAGAATTCTTCAGCAAAAAGCATATAAAGATGGTATCGTTCTTGACATGGATGTTATTGAATACATTGCAAGTAATGTTACCAATAATGTAAGAGAGTTGGAAGGAGCATTAATTTCCTTATTGGCTCAATCTACATTAAATAAAAAAGAATTGAATCTAGAGCTGGCAACAAGTATTATTGACAAATTGGTTAAAAATACAAAACGTGAGCTTTCTATTGATTACATTCAAAAAGTTGTTTGTGACCATTTTTCATTGCCTATTGATGTTCTTCAGGCAAAAACAAGAAAAAGAGAAATTGTACAGGCCAGACAAATTGCCATGTATTTTTCCAAAACTTTAACAAAAGCATCTTTGGCGTCAATTGGATCGCAAATTGGTAACAAAGATCACGCAACAGTATTGCATGCTTGTAAAACAGTTAACAACTTAATGGATACCGATAGAGGATTCAAAACTCAAATTGATGAAATTGACAAAAAATTAAAAATGTAGTTCAATTACTAACTATACTATATTGCTACCCTGAGAAGCAGATTCATTTTGGATCTGCTTTTCTTTTTGGGTTTCATTCCTTATTTTTCGCCAAAATTTTAACCAATGCTATACTTACTTTTTGCCATACTATCCTCAGCCGGAATTTTTGTTTGCTTTAAATATCTGGAAAAATATAAAGTAGATATTCTGCTTGCCATTATAATTAACTACATCACAGCATCTGTTTGTGGATTTCTGTTAAGTGATTCAAATATTACTTTCACACAAATTGTTCACCAGCCATGGTTTAACATTTCGTTTATAATTGGAACTGCTTTTATTGCTGCCTTTTTTATTATTGGGAGATCAACTCAAAAAGCAGGAATTTCCATTACAACATTAGCTAGTAAAATGTCTTTTGTATTGCCAATGATTTTTTCCATTGTATTTTATCAGGAAGCAATTTCTACACAAAAAATTATCGGATTTGTTTTGGCCATTAGTGCTGTACTTTTAAGTATTTATAAAGATCAATCTGATGCCACCCAGCGCAAATATTTGTGGCTGCCAATACTACTGTTCTTTGTTGCAGGAACTGTTGACTCTCTTGTAAAATATGCACAGGAAGAATACCTTACATCTGGTGGACAGGAAATATTCTCTACCCTACTCTTCGCTATTGCGGCCATTTCAGGTTTTGTTGTTTTGATCGTTAAAAAGCAAAATTTCAAAGAACTATTTCGAGCAAAAGTATTAATTGGAGGTCTTCTCCTGGGATTGGTTAACTTTGGTTCTCTGCACTTTTTAATCGCCTCATTGAACAAATCAGGCTTCGATAGTTCCGTTGTCTTTAGCATCATCAATATTGGAATTGTTGCAGTTTCCGTTTTAATAGGAATAGGTATTTTCAGAGAAAAACTAAACAAAATAAACCTTTTGGGAATAGTACTCGCAATTATTGCTATTTTTATCCTTACAAATTAAAAAACAAGTTTTATTGAATTGATGAGTAACGATACTTATAAAACCATTAGCCAACAATGCGAAGGCTTATACAAAGAAAAAGGCAGTAAATTTATAACCTATGTTTATCCGGTTAGCACCGAAGAAGAAATCAAAGAACACATTGCCAAACTAAAAAAAGAGTATTACGATGCTCGTCATCACTGCTATGCATACATGCTTGGCGCAGATAAGAAAAACTTCCGTGCCAACGACGATGGAGAGCCCTCTTCAACTGCAGGAAAACCCATTTTAGGGCAAATTCTATCCAATGATCTTACCAACATTCTTATCGTAGTCGTACGTTATTTTGGTGGAACGAAACTTGGAGCCAGTGGACTAATTCATGCCTACAAAACTGCAGCAGCCGATGCCATTTCAAATGCTGAAATTTTAGACAAAACAGTAAATGATATTTATGACATACATTTCGATTACCTGGTAATGAATGATATCATGAAAATCATAAAGGATGAGCAACCAGAACAACTTGGGCAGGATTTTAACTTAACTTGCAAAATTACTCTAAGCATTCGCCAAAGTGAAGTGGAAAGATTAATTCAAAAATTTGAAAAAATTACCAGCGTAAAAGCAGAATATATTCGTACTACCTAGCTTATTATCTCTCAATCCAATAGACTATTTTTAATAATCAATATAATGCCAAGATTAAAAATTTGTTAATAATTAATCAAGTTTTCATTTGATTTCTCGAATAAATTATACCTATATTTGTAATCTAGAATGGAGTACATAATTATTCAATCTAGAGCCGCATTTATATCTGAAAGAAGTAAGTTTCATTACTTCTTCACTCACATTTTCCATTATTTATTTCGATGTAAACGCAATAACAAGGCGTATTTTCTTGATTGTTATTTGGGTAATCCCCTTCAAAAATATTTTTCAAAAAAACCAACATTACCATTAATTTCGGTAATTGTTGGTTTTTTTTTGTGCAGAATAATAAACAAGCATTTTATATACACTTTTAATTTTTAATCAATGGATAACAAAAGTTTAGTATCGATCGACGACTACACAAAAGAAGAAATTCTGGAAGTATTAGCCAGAGCTGCCGAATTCGAAAAAAATCCAAACTGCAACCTATTGGAAGGTAAAGTTGTTGCTTCGCTTTTTTTCGAGCCATCTACTCGTACTCGACTAAGTTTCGAAACTGCTATTAGCAGAATGGGTGGTAAGATTGTAGGATTTACCGATTCCTCTTCGTCAAGTGTTACCAAAGGTGAAACTTTGAAAGATACCACCAAAATGGTAAGTAATTATTGCGACTTGGTGGTTATGCGCCATCCAATTGAAGGGTCAGCTCGCTATGCTTCCGAAGTATCCGATGTTCCGGTAATCAATGCAGGTGATGGAGCAAATCAGCATCCTACACAAACCATGCTTGACCTTTACTCAATTTACAAAACACAAGGAACTCTGGAAAACCTTAACATCTTTATGGTAGGAGATTTAAAATACGGACGTACCGTTCACTCCTTGTTAATGGCGATGTCGCATTTTAACCCAACCTTCCACTTTATTGCTCCAAAAGAATTGGAAATTCCTTTGGCGTACAAGATTTTCATGAACAAGAACAACATTAAATATCATGAACACACCGAGTTCAACGACATCATTAATGATGCTGATATCTTGTACATGACTCGTGTTCAGCGTGAGCGCTTTGCCGATCCGTTGGAGTATGAGAAAGTGAAGAATGTGTACATCCTAAAGAATGATATGCTTGAGAATACCAGAGATAACCTGAAAATTCTTCATCCACTTCCAAGAGTAAACGAAATTGCTGTTGATGTAGATGAAAATCCTAAAGCATACTATTTCCAACAAGCTCTTAATGGTGTCTATGCACGACAGGCAATTATTGCAAAGGCTCTTGATTTATAATCACATTTTTCACGCTAAAAAGAACATCAAAATATGAACGCAAAAAAAGAATTACAAGTAAGTGCGATCGAAAATGGAACTGTAATTGACCACATTCCAGCAGAATATCTTTTTCAGGTAATTAATATACTTGGACTAGACAATTGTGATAATTCTGTAACCTTCGGGAACAATCTTGAAAGTAAAATATTGGGTAAAAAAGCCATCATCAAAATTGCTGATAAATTCTTCGAAGATGACGAAATCAATAAAATTTCATTGATTGCTCCTCATGCAAAACTAAACATCATCAAGAACTACCAGGTAGTTGAAAAGAAAATTGTTGAGTCGCCTGACAAAGTGATTGGTATTGCAAAATGCATGAATCCAAAATGTATTACAAATGTAGAGGATGTCACAACCAGATTTAAGGTAATTGAAAAAACTCCTATTACTTTAAAGTGTCACTATTGTGAAAAAATTACTGATCACAAGCATATTGAAATCATTTAATTGCATTGTGATTTTCTTGTTAGTTAAAAAAGCCCCTAGTGGGCTTTTTTTATTTTTCTACCTTTGCAGCAAATTATAATATCGATCATTAACTATGATACAAAATATAGAAGAGTTTAGAGAGTTGATTTCTGCTGCAATAGAGAATGGACAAAATGGAAAAATTAAGGCTTGTAAATCAGCTTTGCGCAATATTTATTCCTCCATTAAGAATAATCCTTTTCTGCTATGGGAAGACTCTTATGTATCTCAATTGGGTAAAGCAATTATCATGATGATTCATTGGGATATGATTGATGATGAAGACGAAAATATTGGATTGGCTCACCTTGCATATTTATATATTAGCAAGGCAATTGAAAAAGAAGAAAACATACAGCCAGAAAGTGATAAATGCGAACTTTTTCGTTTAAGAAAGGACCGAATTATCATCATGAAAAGCTTCGATGATTTCTTCGTAGAGAGTTTACAAAACTTCTATTTCGCAGATAATAAAGCCACCGATCTGGATACCTACAACGAGCAAAGAAAAGCTGTTCTAAGCCGTTTGCCTTTTATGCAATTTTCAGATATCTACCTAATTGAACAAGATTATCCAAACCTACGTGATGATGAGTTTCTTTTGGAGTTGGCAAATATGATTGAACACGATCAGGAATTTACCAATGAAAACTTAAATGAAGCCTTTCTACTTCATAAAATACTGTATAAATTCACCTATGAGGAATTGAAAAAAGGAGAATTCGTTTATTAATAAAGCTGATGTACTAGAATACAGAGACGTAAATTCATACGTCTCTTTTTGTATACAGCAAGTTCATTTCATAAAAAAAGACTTTTTTATCTGCAAAACATATCATTAGTTACTGAAGTTGAATTTTTCTTTCTATCTTAATGCTTTAAATGCATAGGTGTATATAAAATCGCTGAGTTTTTCCTATGTGAGGTTGGATTGCAAACAAAATATTATCAGCAAAAAACAATAAACAACAGCATTTTATGAGTATAGAAAAATACGACCTTGTTGTATTGGGAAGTGGTCCTGCAGGCTTCTCGGCAGCAATGCGTGCAATTGATTTTGGCAAATCTGTTTGTCTTATCGAGGCACAACATCTTGGTGGAGCTGGAATTATGAACGGAGCTCTTACCTCAAAAGCAATGTGGGAACTATCCAGAGACTATTCCATTGCCTCATCAGTAATGAGGGGGTACCGAGCATCTGGTTTGAATGTTGATTACAAGCAGGTACAAAAAACCATTATGCAAGCAGCTAAACAAAAGCAATTGCAAATGCTTTCTCAGATTGAAACCTATGCAGAACCAACTGAAAAGTTTGGAAATATCACTTTAAAGTATGGTTGGGGAAAATTTATCGATTCGCATACAGTAGAGGTTAAATCTGCAAAAAATACAGAGCTTGTTCATGGTGATAACTTTATTATTGCAACGGGATCGAGACCACGCCCAATGCCTGATGTTGAAATTGATCAGGAAAGAATTATTGATTCGGAAGGAATTATGAATCTAAAAGAATTTCCTGAAAGGATGATTATTTTAGGTTCGGGGATTATTGGTTGTGAATTCGCTACCATTTTCTCCAATTACAATCAAACAGAAGTACACCTACTCGACCGACAGCACAAGGTAATTCCATACGAAGATGATGATTTAAGTAGCTTTGTGTCGAGAAATCTTGAGAATAATGGTGTAATTATCCACCATACAGCTAACTTAAGATGCATTAGAAAACGACCAGATTTTCTGGAAGTAGTGCTTGATTACCAGGATGGCCATTCAAAAGTAATTGAAGTAGACGTTGCGTTGGTAGCCATTGGTAGAATTCCAAATCTTGACAATATCGGTCTTGAAAATGTAGGTATTGAAAGAACCGACCGAGGTTATTTGAATATCAATGAGGTTTGTGCAACCGACGACTTTAAGGCATGTAATATTTTTGCTGCAGGTGATGTTTCAGGTCACGCACAGCTCTATTCCGTAGGTGAACTACAGGGAAGATATATTGTGGAAGCATTGTATGGAAATCTGGATTATCCGTTAGACTATTCCAACATGTCTACTTTAATGTTCTTTAAGCCCGAAGTTGCTGCAGTTGGATTAAACGAAAAAGCTTGCCAAAAAAGAGACATACCTTATAAAGTTGCTACCTACTCAAATTCACTAATAAACAGAGCTATTGCCATGAGAGCAGTTGATGGTTTTATTAAAATTATTGTTAGTGATGACGGTAATGATCGAATTCTAGGAATGAGAGCAGCTGGTCCACAGGCCTCTACATTAATTACTTCCATAGCCTACCAAATCACTCAAAAAGGAACCTTAAAAGACATCCGACAAAATGTTCATCCACACCCAAGTATTAGTGAAGGAGTACAGGAATGTTTAAGGGTTTTCGAGGAAAAATCGATATACAAACCCAAAGCGTTTCCAGATTTGATAAAATTGAAAAGCTGGAAACCTGAGAAGGTAAAAGAAGCAAAAAACAACACCCCAAATAGCTGATTGTATTTGGGGTGTTTGCATTTATAATCTAATGATCATTATTCAATTTTATCCGTATTTCTGTATCCTGCATTATCCTTATACCAATCAGGATATAATTCTCCACCACTCTCGGCCCATTTGGCAAAATGATTATAGCCTTCGATAATCTCTACCTTCTCTTTTGTGTATTTAAATTCGTGAGCAATTGCAATGGCCCAAGGCAATCCTTTGGGTGATCTATAATCTCCATCTGAATCCAGGTTGGTTACACTTTGACTGGAATAGGGCTCTCCCAATGAAGTTCTACTATGATTTGACAAATGAATTTCTTTTGTTCTATTTCCATTCACAATCAGGAAAGGGTTAAAAGGACTTGTTCCAATTTCATCCAAATCCAAAGGTTCTGTGAATCGTATATTAATCGTTAGCTCATTATAATCTGGATCAGGTTCACTGGTTTCATTTCTATAATTCTGCGACTGATCAAATGCAATAACTACAGCTTTTTCCTGGTTTGCCTCCAAGCCATTGGCTTGTACATCTATGTAATCTGATCTGATATCAGTACCGGTAACACTTTCAATCTGTTTAGGCAATAAATTGTCGAACTGAATACCAAAGCCATTATTGAATGAAGCTCCCTTAACATGTTTCACCCAAAACTTAGCCTCCATTCGAACTGCTTTGTTATCCAGATTAATCATCATGGTATACCTGTAATTTACCACCAAATCATTAAAATCATAATCTCCTTTATATGGCCACAAATCTTCAAAAGCAAGACTTCCCCATCCATATTTTGTTGGCGTAACCGTTTTTAGACACACCTCAGGGTCATTGGGAAACTCATCGATGTCATCAGGACAACCATCATTGTCAGAATCTCCAACATTCTCGTATTCCAAAGGTGTTTTTGTAAGGTCATTAATTGCCAATTCATTATCCGGATCACGGGTATCATACCCTCCTGTTTGCGTATCCATTACATACAAACTTGAAGGTGTAAAATTATCAGCAACCCAAATATCCGGAGTTTGTTTCGTATCGATACATAAAGAAGTTGGTGTAAAAGGCAAGTTATCCGCACTTTTTCGAACTGCATTCACTTCGTTCGAGCCCTCGTTAAAAGTTAAAGCATATAAACCACCAAAGGTCGACATGTACCAGTTTCCATCTTTTCCTTTTGCAATATCTCCTCCTCCTGTATTGTTCAATCCATCATCAATATTAAATGTTTCCAATACACTTCCATCAGTAGGATTTAATTTATAAATGTAGTCTTTATTAGAAAAGTACAAAAAGCCTTCGTCATTGGCATATTCCAAACGAGGACCACCAAAACCCAAATTGCTATTGATAATGGTTGGTTCCGACACTGCATAATCATTCTCAACATCTACATCATAACGATACAACTTGTAAGGTTTACCACGTCCTATGGTATAAAACTGATGATTGTGAAAATCCATAGCTACAGTCCACGTACCTTCAGCCAAATCACGCTTACGAACTGTCGTCATGTCTTCTGGATTCACCGTAAAAAGCTGTCCACTACCATTTACACACCAAAGAATATCACTTGCCAACCCAGCATTTTTTGTTGTGATTTTTGGTCTGGACTTGGTTTTCAAATTACTTCCATTAAAGGTCAAACTTAAAGGACGTTCTTCGGTAATATCATTTGTATAGGTACTGGCAAATGCACCTTTGTAATATTTCTTTAGGAGTAATTTCTTTACATTGGTTGGAACGGATAAAGAGACATTTGCTTTTCCACCTGCTACACGAACCACGCCCAATTCAATGGTATTATAATGATCGGCTACAGGCACTTCATTGCTAACGGTATTCCCCTCATCATCGGCATACTCAATCTCCTGCCAACCAATTACATCCTCATATGAGTAGATGTAATAATAGGCTCCATCATCTGAATCGTTTATCTCCAGCTTTAGCTCTCCGGTAGTTTTAAAATCAAATTGATCGGGAATATTCAATTGCCCTAATAAGGTATTATCTGATACAGGATCTACCGGGGGCTTATCTGGTTCCTGTGAAGGTGTGCAGGAAAACAATCCTAAAAACATTACGAACAATAAAATGCTCCAAGTAAATTTCTTCATAGCAATTATTTTATAGTCAATTTTAATCCGTAAAATCATACTTACGCAAGTAATAAACATTTGTTAGAACAAAATGTACCATTATGGAAAAATGATAGATTCCAAAATAGAGAATTGACCTTATGCACTGATTTTTGTAACTTATAATTGGTCAATAATCAATAAAACAATCAGATGAACTACGTGGAATTTATAAAACTAATTACCAATGGGGAATGGCGCAATGTGGAATCGCAAGAGGTATGCTCATTCTTTTGGACTGAACCAGATCAATCCATAAATATTAAATTCATATCAGGTGAAAAAGCTGGCAAAACCGACTCTCATAAATTCGTAAAGTTATACTTGAGCAAAGAACAGCAAGAAGACTGTCATGCCTTGCAATTTCAGAGCAATTTATTCACCAGTAAATTCAGTTTAGAATCGAAAGACAGCCACCTGTTTGTATCCTCAAAAGTTTTTGGTGATATGGAATTGGAAAGGCATAGCTAGCTCTTCAGATAAGCTAAAATTCGAGTACAATTGAATCCATCTTATTTTGGAAAATTGTAACATGATCAAGCTCCTTAAAATGCTTTGTGAATGCAGATTTATTTTTCGGATTAATGTGCATCAGAACCATTTGTTTGGGAGCTATATACTTGTTCAGAATATCAATACTTGCTTTTCCATAAGCAAAAAACAAACGTTCCACTAAAGCGATATCGATATTTTCATCTTGTAAGTTAAAAGTTGAATATTCCTTTTCGTTTAAAGGATTGGTATCCCCACAATGAAAGACTTTTACGCCATCTATATCCAATACAAATCCTAAATTCTCGATATTTCGATGACGATTTATTTTTCCTCCATTAATCGTATCCTCCTCCATATAATGACTGTGCTCCAATCGGCAAATACGTATCGGAATATCATTGACTGTAAGTTTCTCATCGCAATATTCGCCAGGAGTGCAAAGAGTTACTCGATTTGAAAATTCCTTGTAATTCTTATTCTTTGCCAATATCTCTCCTACTTGTTCGGGGCAAAGCAAATAAGCCTTTTTGTTATGCAACATATGGCTTACTACCACATCCACATTAAAATGATCGCGATGCTTATGACTTACAGCAATTAAATCAATATTATTGAATGGTGCTTTGGCATGCTTTAATGCATGTAAGGTACTATCGTTGGGAGAATCGCACCAATTACCATCAATATGATTGAACAGGGCATCAAACATGATTTTTTTATCACCAGTTTGCAATAAAAAACCTTCATTGGAAACATAGGTAAGTTTGCATTGCTTTTGAGCCTGCGAATTGGTAAACAAAGTACATAAAACCAGAAATAGAATTAGCCTTTTCATACGGATGTATTTTTGAATGTTTATTGTTCTCCTAGAATATAACTTTAATCATCTTACTACACATGCTTTTAGACGATTAAAGTTACATACTCGTTACAGTTGATTTCTACTTATTGTGGTGAATATTCGAATACTATGGCATTAGCATCATCCAACAGATTCTGTTCATCCCTATTCAATTCCAACTCCCTGATTAATTTCTCCTTTGTAGGGAAATAGGTAGCAAATAAGCACATTAGTAATACAGCAAACCCAATAAACAGAAAATTGGCAAATAGTAAATTGGCAATAATTGCAAAGAATGCTGCACCTTCAATCATTGCAAGCTTTATAATCTGAGTCGATCGATAAACACCTAACTTCGAGTTTAAATCCTTCTCTTTTCTGCTCGCCTCCAATCTTTTAGGTACAATTATCTGACTTGCTATAAAACATCCAATAAAAAAGATGGGCACGAGAATGAAAAATATATCTTCCAATTCAGCATCGGGAGCAGTTGCTCCATTCATTTGAGTTATGAAAATGGTTATGCCTGCAAAAGTAATTTGCCCAAACAATAATGCTCCATGTATGATATTTAGTCCACGCAGGTATTGTTTAAAGTTTTGTTTGATAACACTCATTGATTTTTTGTTTAGGTTTAATAAAGTCTGAATTTAACTGTATCAAATCAATTAACAAAATAAAAGCTCAACCAAAAGGTTGAGCTCACTACAAATGTCTTTTTTCTGCTTATTTAGTGCTATGTTTCTTGCAAAGTTCAATCATTTTTTCCTGCATCATTTTATTTTCAGGATCACTTTTCAAAAGAATTTCCAATTGATCTTTGGCAGTAAGGTATTCTTCCATACTCTCCAAAGACAATACATTCCTGTACTTTAGTCTATCATCCTTGGCCAATTCGCCAATTTTTCCTGCGTAATTAGCTGCCTTCTCATGCAAGTTCTCTTTGGTAAGCATTTCCCAAACTCTATTTACCTGCTCGCTATCGGTATGGTACTGCTTTGCCTCCTCACCTTCAACTACTCGTTGATAAGTTGCAATGGCATCTTCAAGCGATTTCTCTTTCATATCGGCATACAGTAAATCCGACAGGAATTTTTTAGGAGCTCCTACCTTTATCACTTTAAACTGATCGTAAACCAAAGTGGCATTTGGAGGAATCACATCTCCTGCTCCCTTGGAACCATACGCCAAA
Source organism: Marinifilum sp. D737 (assembly GCF_026672275.1). GTDB lineage: Bacteria > Bacteroidota > Bacteroidia > Bacteroidales > Marinifilaceae > Marinifilum. Next base: position 71,509 of record NZ_JANQCD010000004.1, read on the forward strand.
GAATCCGGTAAAATCGCAACTACCTCATCGCCTTCACGAAGCAACATGCTTATTTCGGTAAAACCTTTAATCAAACGAGAATAATCAGCTGTATAAGTAAATAATGAATCAGGCAACTCATTGGTATTCCAAACCACCTTTTCATCAACCTGAAGGCTTAAATAAGCGCCTACTTTGCATCCGGTTTCAACCTTTCGCCCCTCTCCTTTTTTAAGATAGAAATACTTTAAACCACTAGCCGTTTGAATGGTATCGCCCAAAGCAATTTCTTTATTTATTGATTTTTGATTGTTACAAGCACTTAGCAATACCAGTGCCGTAAATAAAATAGAATAAATCGTTTTCATAGTGTTGTTATTATGTGGTATCTGTACAATCAGAATTCCAAATGTAAGAAATAATAAAGTGGTGGAACATAAATCACAAATGGAATTTTATCCTGTACCTTATTACAATTCGATTATTATTCCTCTTAAATACCATTCATTCCCAACATCTAGCCGATCTTATTTAATTTCCTTAAATTTAAATGAATCAAATAGGCAATGTATGTGTTACGATATACAAGCAAAATTAGAGGCTCAATTAAAAAGAGCTCGAAGGTTAAATCAGGCTGAAGTCATTCGCGAATTGGAGACCGAACTGGAACCATATATTACCAACTGGCATCATGTATCAGGATTTGCTCACCCCAATTTGATCATTTATACAAACGAAACTCTGATTTACCAACGATAGCATCTTGGGGGTTAATACCAGATTGGGTTAAGAATGAAAATCAAGCCAATGATTTAAGAAGAAAAACCATTAATGCCAGGGGCGAAAGCATATTTGAGAAACCTTCATTTCGAAAATCGGCTCAATATCATCGTTGTTTGATTTGCGTTAATGGCTTCTATGAACATCATCATAAGAATGGAAAAAAATTTCCCTTTTTCATCCAGATTGAAAATAGAGAACCTATGAATCTTGCCGGACTTTGGAACAATTGGACAAACAAGCAAACTGGTGAAATTCTGAAAACTTTTTCCATTGTAACGGTAAAAGCCAATCCTTTTATGGCAGATATTCATAACAATCCCAGGCTTAACGAATCAAGAATGCCTTTGATACTCAGCGATGATAATGCGGACCTTTGGATTCATACCTCATCGAATTCAAAGGATATGGATAGAATTAAATCCTTAATCAAATCTTCCCAAACAAATTTAATAGCACATACAGTTCACCCTTTGCGAGGCAAACACTCGTTTGAAAATTCTCCAAAAGCAAGCGAAGTGTTTCTTTATAACGACTTGAATAGTCTTTTTTAAACGCCACTAATTAAAAATAATAATGCATATTCGATTATTACACCATTTAAATTTCATAGTGAGCACAAGTGAAACACCAAGCTTAATCACTGACATATAATCGATTAGATGTTTTGAGTGATACACTCAAATGACAATTGTGAATTAATAATCGATATTATTTTTGGAGAATAAAAAAATTTACATACTTTTACTTTGAATTTCAAAGTACTTTTTATGAAGCAACAAAAATACATTGATGATTTAAATGAAATTAAAGAGATGATGAACAAATCATCCAAATTTATTTCATTGAGTGGTTTATCAGGAATTTCGGCAGGAATTATCGCATTAGCAGGTGCCTATTTTGCATGGATCAACATCTATTCTGAAACTGGCTACCAAAATTTTGATCGTGCTCTGTTAAGTTGGGAACAACTTATACAATTAATAGGCATAGGTGTAATTACATTGTTACTTGCAGTTGGCTTTGGAATTTTCTTTACTCGACTAAAAACCAAAAAGACCAAGCAAAACATATGGGATTCACAAACCAAAATATTGCTAATCAATTTACTTATCCCCCTTTTGAGCGGCGGAGTATTTTGCCTGTTGATATTACTTAAAGGTTACATAGGTTTAATAGCTCCTTTAACCTTGATTTTTTATGGTTTGGCCTTGGTAAATGCAAGTAAATACACCCTAACCGAAGTTCGAAGCCTGGGAATTCTAGAAATCATTTTAGGATTAATTGCTACTTATTTTATAGGGTATGGCCTGATATTTTGGTGCATTGGATTTGGAATCCTACACATTGTGTATGGTATTATTATGGAGGTAAAATACAAGTCGTGAAAGATATTTTAAAAGATTTAAATAAAGCTTTTGAGAACCGAATTCGACTTGGAATCATGTCGGCCTTGGTGGTAAACGATTACCTGGATTTTAATGCCTTAAAAAACCTTTTAGGCGTAACTGATGGTAATTTGGCCAGCCACCTAAAGTCTTTGGAAAAGACCGAGTACATTCGCGTTCAAAAAGAATTCCTGGATCGCAAACCAAATACCAAGTATAGTGCAACAAATGAAGGGAAAGCAGCATTCCTAAAACACATAAAAGCCATTGAGCAACTATTGAAATAATTTTTTTTATCATTCTACTTTGCATTTCAAAGTACTTTTAAAAACACAATATATGAACACAGAACAATCACCATTCGAAAAATTAGGCAGCTGGCTAAAACAATCCGTTGGATTAAAACTTTCTACTATTACCATTCTTATGCTTTTGCTTCTTATTCCTGCAAGCATGATCAAATCCATCATTCACGAAAGAGAAAGTCAAAATAGATCGGTACTCCGCGAAGTAAGCTCCAAATGGGCCAATGAACAACAATTAAATGGTCCTATATTGACTATTCCTTTGGTATATGAATATCTAAACAATGAAAATGAAACCATTCATAAAACCAAACACCTACACATTTTACCAGACCAATTAAATGTTAATGGAAATATCGAACCCAAAACTTTGAAGCGTGGTATTTACGAGGTCGTTGTTTACAGCAGTAAACTGAAGGTTTCGGGACAATTTGATTTAAATGCAAAAATTGATCAAAGTGGACTAAAGGAAATCCAATTCGACAAAGCATTCATAAGCATTGGTATTTCTGACCTAAGGGGAATAGAGGATCAAATTCAACTCCACTGGGGGAAAGATAAAGTATCGGTTCAACCAGGATCACGACTGCCCAATATGATGCCTTCTGGTGTAAGTCTTGATGTACCGAACTTGGCAGAAGATTTTACCAAAACAGTTAACTTTTCTTTTGATTTAAACCTACAGGGTAGTCAAAATCTTTCCTTTATACCAGTTGGTGGAAGCACACAAGTTGAGTTAGAGTCTCCATGGTCCTCTCCTAGTTTTAATGGAAACTTTATTCCTAAAACTCGTGAAGTTAGCAATAAGGGGTTTACAGCCCAATGGAAAGCCTTATTACTTAATCGCAACTACCCTCAATCGTGGGTGGATAGAAATATGGCAGACAGAATGCAGGATTCCAGTTTTGGTGTAGACCTAATTATGCCTTTAGATGATTACCAAAAAGCCACTCGATCGGCTAAGTATGCTGCAATGACAATCTCTTTAATCTTCCTGGTATTCTTCCTGGTAGAAATTCTCAACGGGAAAAAAATTCATCCATTTCAATATACTTTGGTAGGTTTAGCACTTTGCCTTTTCTATGTTCTGTTGATATCAATTTCGGAACATACTAATTTTAATATCGCATATTTTATTTCTGCAGGAGTTAGTTCCTTGCTCATCTCTCTTTACTCCACAAGTGTTTTTAACTCATTAAAGTTTACAGCGATATTGTCATCAACAATTCTTGGAATTTACACTTTCCTTTTTGTTACCCTTCAACTTGCTGACTATGCATTGCTAATGGGTAGTATAGGCTTAACAGTTATTCTTGCCATCACCATGTTCTTTACCAGAAATATCAATTGGTACAAACTACATGTGAGTGCTGAATAATTCCTATTAAAATCCGATTGAGAAATGAATAAAAAAAGCAAATTCTCCATTAAGGCTCAGCTAAACAGTTTCAAACATGCTTTGCGAGGTTTAAAAATTACAATTAAAGAAGAAGACAATGCCAAAATTCATTTGGGGATTGGCATTATCATGTACGTTCTTTCTGCTGTTTTGAAACTAAAAAAAATAGAAATCATCGCAGTGCTTTTCTCAATCGGGTTTGTTATAGTAGCAGAACTATTTAATACAGCGATCGAAAATCTATGTGATTATATTCATCCGGATCGTCACAAGCAGATCAAAAAAATAAAAGATATTTCGGCAGCAGCAGTATTAATTAGTGCGATTACTGCTTTCCTTGTCGGGTTAATGATATATACAAATAATTTAATAATTGAATCGTTAAATTTATTGTAAAAGCATTATATTTAATGTATTAATAAATTTATATCATTACTAACCCCTATTCCCAATGAAAAAAATACTATTAATCCTGATCATTCAGCTGACGAGTCTAATCTCAATTGCACAAATTAATTTTAAATCAGGCTATTTTATAGATAATAATGGAAAAACAATTCAATGTTTAATAAAAGATGTTGGATGGAAAAACAATCCTACAAGTTTTAACTACAAAATCAATGAAACTGCAGAAGTACAGTCTGCAAACATAAATGATGTGAAAGAATTTAGCATTACAGAATCAGTTCATTTTATTCGTTATGATGTTAATATTGATAGATCTTCTGAAATTCTAGGGAAATTAAGTTCCAATCATGAACCAAAATACAATCTTGAAACATTATTTCTCAAAATAATTATTACAGGAAAAGCAACTTTATATAAATATGAAGACAAGGATATTATAAGGTTTTTCTACTCGATTAATCATTCAAATCCAACACAGCTCGTATATAAAAAGTACTTAAGCAATAGTAAGTATATCCATTACAACAAATCATACAAAAACCAACTCCTTCAAAATTTTAAATCATCTATTCTTACAAGAGAAAGTATTCACAAGATTAATTACAAACAGAAAGATTTAACTTCAGTTTTTAATGCATATAATATAAAGCATGACCCAAACTTTACAGTTAATATTCCGAAAGAAAAGGACAGGTTTAATTTTTATTTAATCGCAGGCATTGACCAATTATCTCTTTCGGTTAAAAGTATAAATTCAACTACAAACTTTGGCAATAAATCTCATATTAAACTAAGTTTTGAAGCTGAGTATATTCTTCCTTTCAATAATAACAAATGGAGTGTTTTTATTGCTCCATCATTTGTAAATTATAATGCAACAAAAGAGATATCCATACAAACTGCAAAAGTTGATTACAAATCATTAGGACTTCCAGTTGGATTAAGATACTATCTCTTTTTTAACAAATCGAAAGTACATATCGATGGACTTGTTTCTTATAATAATGATTTTAATTCAGAAATTAAATATTCAGCTAGTCAAGCGGTTTTTGAGTTCGAACCTAACTATAATTTTGGTTTTGGAGTAGGTTACGATTATAAAAACTTAGGAAGTATAGAGGCTAGATACTATACAAAAAGAAATCTTACAAATAATGCACCGGCATACACTACTCATCTTGAAAACTTTTCTATCATCCTAAAGATCAAAGTTTTTTAACGTTTAAATCATTCTAAAATACAAACAAACACTCTTTTTTTTACAAAAGGTTTAAAACATGAATTTCTATCAAAGCATCTCAAAATACTACCATTATATTTTTCCTTTGAATAAAATGCAGCTCGATTTTATTGGGAAAAGCCATCCTCAAGCTAAAGATCAACTTTCCGTTTTAGATATTGGCTGTGCCATAGGTGATTTATCATTGGAACTAGCTAAATCTTATCAGACGGTCACTGGCATAGATCTGGATAAAGGGATGATTGACAAGGCAATCACCAAAGGAAAGAACTACAAAAATCTTGAATTCCGTTTGCAGAATATGCTGGAGCTTGATACTGCCTTTGGATCAAATTCGTTCGATATCATTGCCTGCTTTGGAAATACATTGGTGCACTTGAATTCAGATGAAGAAGTTTTGCAATTCTTTAAAAATGCCAAAGCCGTTTTAAAGGAAGATGGTAAACTACTATTTCAAATCATCAATTACGACAGAATCATCGATCAGATGATTGATCACCTGCCTACCATTGAAAATGAGGTCATAAAATTTGAACGCAACTACAAGTATCATTCCTCATTGGGAAAAGTTGATTTTGAAACCATACTAAGTATTAAAGAAAATAATAACAGCATTCAAAATTGCATTGCTTTATTGGCGCTCAGAAAATCAAAAGTGGAAGAACTACTGCAAAAAGCAGGTTTTTCAAGTATTTTATTTTACGGAAACTTTAAACGGGAAAATCTTACAGAAAACAGCATGCCTTTAATTATTGAGGCAAGTTAATGCCCTAAGTATCTGCTTTTACATATCGTTATTTTTTAAATCCTTCATATCCTACAGAAATGAAAGTTAAACTCGTATTGCCTTCACTCACCGAGGCGAAGAGCCCATTTTGGCGTCCAATTAAATACTCCTTGTTCCCTCCTCTTGGTTTAGCAACCTTAGCATCTTACCTTTCTGCAGAGGATGAAATTGAACTCGTAGATCAACATGTAGAAAAATTACATATCGATGACAATCCCGATTTGGTCCTAATTCAAGTATATATTACCAATGCAAAGCGAGCTTATAGAATTGCCGATCATTACAGAAAACGTGGGGCATTTGTAGTTTTGGGAGGTCTACATGTTACTTCACTGCCAAATGAAGCAATCCAACATGCAGACACTGTGATTCTAGGACCTGCAGAGCAATCCTTTCCTGAATTTCTGCAAGATTTTAAAATGAAAAGAACTAAAAAATTCTATCATGCAAATAATGGAAGAACCATTGAAAACCAACCAGTAATCAGGAGAGATTTGATCAAACGAGAAAAGTACTTAGTCCCCAACTCTCTATCCATATCAAGAGGCTGTCCTCATCACTGTAGTTTCTGCTATAAGGATGCCTTTTTTAAAGGTGGAAAATCATTTTACACACAACGAGTAGATGAAATTCTTGCTGAAATTGATCGACTTCCAGGAAAGCATCTCTACTTTTTGGATGATCATCTTCTGGGCGATCCAAAATTGACTGCCACACTATTTCGTGAGATGAAGGGAATGAACAGAGTCTTTCAAGGAGCTGCTACTGTTGAATCCATTCTTAAAGGCAATTTATTAGAATTGGCCGCCGAAGCAGGCTTAAGAAGCGTATTTGTAGGATTCGAAACCTTCTCGGAAGAGAATTTGCGCCAAAGCAATAAAAATCAGAACCTAAAACAAAGCTATGAGTTGGCTGTTAAAAGACTGCACGATTTAGGCATCATGATCAATGGTAGTTTTGTTTTTGGATTGGACAATGATAATAAGGATGTATTTAAACGAACGGTTGACTGGGGAGTAAACCATTCAATTACCACAGCAACATATCATATCTTAACACCTTATCCGGGCACGAAGCTCTATCAGGATTTAGAGAAGCAGAATCGTATTCTTACCAGAGATTGGGATTTATACGACACAAGACACACGGTATATGAAAGCAAAAATTTAAGCGCAAAAGAATTGGAGGATGGATATGAATGGGCCTATAAGGAATTTTATTCCTGGCAGAACATTTTCAAATCCTCTTTCGCTCATGATCATCTTACCCATCAACTAAAACATTTATTCTATACCGGCGGATGGAAAAAATTTGAACCACTATGGAATTTCATCATCAATACAGGAGGTTTGAAACGAATGTTGCCACTATTGGAATTGCTTCTTTGCGAAGTTGACAAGGCCAAAGCAAATATTTCTGACAATGCTCTATACAAATCATTTCAATGATTTTTCGTATATTCTATATTCCATAAACTTTAAACCAGAATTGAAATGAAGTATACCGTTGAAATAGAAATTAACAAGCCTATTGATGAAGTCGTAAAATTATTCAATTGTAAGGATAACCTTTTTAAATGGATGGAAGGTCTGCAGAGTATAGAACACCTAACGGGAGAACCTGGAACAAAAGGTTCTACTTCAAAAATGATTTTCAAACAAGGGAAAAGAGAAATGGAAATGCTTGAAACAGTAATCACCTTAAATCTTCCTGAAGAGTTTATTGCAAGCTATAAAGCAAGAGGGGTTTACAATTTGGCTAAAACCACTTTTCTGCCTTTAGGCGATCACAAAACAAAGTACCTAAGCGAACAGGAATTTCAACTGAAAGGGCTGATAAAAATATTTGGATGGCTTATGCCTGGAGCCTTTAAAAAGCAAACCGAAAAATACCTGCAAATGTTTAAGGAGTTTGCCGAAGAACAGTAATAAAAAAGCCATTTACCGATAAGTAAATGGCTTCTTCATATTCTTTTATTTGATTAGAATCCCAAACCAAATCTTCCCCAATATTCATTCTCCAATTCTTTCCAACGCAGCATTGTAGCTCCTGTAAAGTCTTTGGTGAATTTATTTAGAAGTGTGGTTGCTTCTTCTTTCTTGCCTTCTTCTAATAACTTCTTGATTTTAGCTTCAAAATACTCCGCATCGCTAAAGCCTTTGTCTTCAAAGTAAGCCACTTCTTCCATCATGCCTTTTCTGGTTTTTTGCCATTGCAAAGTAGCCAATTTGTTGGCCTTTCTGTATTGCCAGATTGCAGCATCTTCTCTGTATCGTTTTTGACCACAGAAATTAAAGCTCTCAGGAAGTTTCGTAGTTCCTGAATAAATTGGAATACGAGGGCTTTGTGCTGGATTATCGAAAGAGAACCAAGCTCTACCACCAATTTCATCAGGCAACCAATCTCTCAACTGAATGATATGAGAATAAGAACACCATGCAACAGCAACCGTTCTCTGATACTCGATGGTTCCCTCTTTAAGGAAATTGCGTAAGTTTCTGTGATCTCTTGTTGGCCATGGGTGAGCATTTGGAGCGATAATGGTATCAGCACCAATCTCCTCTTTCTTATCGTTGTATTTTTTCTTCACCACTTTTAGGTTTTGAGTCATATCATACTCAGTACCTTCATAGGTTTCGCGATACAATGCTATTACGTCGCGTACAGAAACTTTCTGATCTGGTTTTACCGAAAATGGCAATTCATCCGCTTCAAAATCCAATTTTAATGATGGAGCCAAAGCATTAAGAATGAAAAACTCACGAATCTTAAATGGTTTATCAACCTTACCATATGCTTTCCAGAACTTGAATTCTTCTTTACCATCCCATCTTTTAAGCTTCTTTGCAACAGAGAATACATTATCTGAATACATGAAGTAATCCTTGTTCTTTTTCTCGATCTTGCCAATTCTTGAAATATTTGCCGATACGCCAACATGATCATCAGGAATACGCTGAGCAGCCCAAACCCCTCCGATATTTTCATGACCTTCGCCAAAAATTTCCATTTGCCAAACCTCATGCTTGTCTGCAATGGTGATGCACTCACCCCAATCGCCGTAACCATATTCTTTGATTAACTTGCCGATTAATTGAATCGCATCACGAGCAGTAGAGCAACGCTGTAAAGCAATTCGTTCCAACTCTTCAATCAGGAACATTCCTTTTTCGTTCACCAATTCTTTAGGACCAACAATGGTAGTTTCACCAATTGCCAATTGCTTTTCGTTTAAACATGGATAAGCAGTATTTAAATATGCGTATGTTTCTTTCGCTTGTGGAATGGTACCTACAACATTCATTTTTCTTCGATCCCAAGCAGTTTCAGTTTTCAAGCTACCCTTGTAAACTTCCATGGTAGTATCCTTCTCGAACTTCTGTCCTTTCTCAACCTCTAACCAGGTTCTGTATCGTCCATCACAGGTATGACTTGTAATTACAGATCCATCGGTTGATGCCTTTTTACCCACCATGATACTGGTACAACTCTCTCCAAAAAACGGATCGTTTACCTGATCTAAAACTCCTTGTGCAACAACACTTGCCGGCAATATGCAAAGCATGGCAAATGCTGCTAATAGTAACTTTTTCATGTGTTTGTTGTTTAAATGTATGCCTCAGTTTTAAAATTGAGCTCTAAAAGTAATTTATTCTCATTATTCTTCCAATTGTACAACAAAATGATTGATAATGCTTTTAAACAAGTATGCATTTATGGGTACATCACCCTACTTGTTGCAGATACTTGCAAAATTTCGAAGCATAACCATCACTTTTAAGTTTCATTAACTTTTATTCAATCCATTTAGCACTCTTCTACCCTACATTTGTAACATACAAACAGAGATGTTTTTTCATAGAATTAGATTTAGGTTAGTAAATAGTGCTTAGAGAAAATCCCGAACTTTGAACAGGTTCGGGATTTTTCTTTTATAATATTCTGCCCTCAACTTAAGCTTGGAATAAATGGAAATAGTTGGTGCGACGTTCATGCAAACTAAATATTACGGTACGCTGTACCTTTTTTCATTTCATTCTAATTTTTCTATAAATATTCCGGTACTCCGTACCTAAATTTCTTTAAGAATAAAGCAGCAGAGCTGCGAAACATTTATAGAACTACACATTTATATATTTAATGAGGTGCAGCGCACCGTGATATGAATCACAATATTCTAATCACTTTTAAGTTTCATTAACTTTTATTCAATCCATTTAGCACTCTTCTACCCTACATTTGTAACATACAAAACAGAGATGTTTTTTCATAGAATTGGATTTAGGTTAGTAAATAGTGCTTAGAGAAAATCCCGAACTTTGAACAGGTTCGGGATTTTTCTTTGGTAATATTTTGTACTCAACTAAAGCTGATAGAGATTACAAATAGTTCACTATATCTATAATCCTATACATTCAACACTTCTCATCCTGTCATTGTAATTATTCATACCTTTGGGCACATCCAAGTTTAGCAGATCGTGAGAGTATAGAATAAATCAAGAATTCATGTCGAAATACAGGTATTTTTTTCATATCGCCTACAAAGGCAGTAATTACAGAGGTTGGCAAAAGCAGATTAACGCTACAAGTGTGCAAGAAAGCATTGAGGATGTGTTGAGCAAGTTTCTGAAGGAAAAAATACATTGCATGGGTTGCGGCAGAACCGATGCCGGCGTTCACGCATCGCAATATTACTTCCATATCGATGTGAGTCACCAGATTGATGATAATCTATTGTTTGCCATTAACCGAATGCTTCCGCCCGATATTTCTGTTTTCGATTTTCAGTTGGTTGAGCCACAAAATCATGCACAACATAGCGCCAGTGAGCGTACTTACAATTATTTTATTCACACCAGTAAGAATCCGTATTTGAGCGATATCTCCTCGCTTTATTCTCTTGATCTGGACAGTAAGAAAATGCAATTGGCTGCCCAACTCTTAATTGGCGAAAAGGATTTTCGTGCCTTCTGCAAAACGCCCGATCGACACAATCATACCATTTGCAAAGTAAGCAAAGCACAAGTTTTCAAGAGTGCTGACACAGGTTCTTTGCGATTCGAAATTACTGCCAATCGCTTTTTAAAAGGAATGATTCGAATCATTGTTCATCAACTGCTTGAGCTTGGACAAGGTAAAATGAGCGTAGAGGAATTTGAACAGCAATTGAGCCAACAAATTACGCCTTCCCCATTGAATTTGGCATATCCACAGGGCTTGTACCTATCAGAAATTAAATATCCCTTTTTAGAACAGAAAAATTTATCCAATCAGTGTATCATGATGGATTTGAAAGACTGGATTCTTGTTTAGCTCTCCTTTTATAGGTTTAATTATCACAACCGTTAAAAACTATATTGTGTTCAAAAAACAATTATCATCATTTAATGCTCAAGCCGCACGGCTCTTACTTTCTGCATTGATTAGAACGTAAGCAATCCCGAAGCTTCGGGAAGGGCGAGTAAGCCCAAACCACTTCTACTTGAAAAATTTAAGTGCGGCGGAGTGATCTTCTCCCGATTATGATTTTTGTTGCATTTGCTTCTCAAATGCTTACAAAATCTATTTCGGGATCAGCTTCCCCTCCCGAAAGCTTTCGGGATTACTAAAATTTATCCTGCGGATAAGCGGCTTGTCCTTCCCATGCCCCTACCGCAGTCCGAACAAACAAATATACATCTACACTTCACAAAGAGATGAAATTCTTAGTAGGCTTGTGACTTGGAGCTTGAAGCTTCAATCAGCATACTTCTCCAACTTTACATACAATTCTTCAGGATTTATTGGCTTGGTTACAAAATCAGTCATCCCTGCACTCATTACTTTAGCTCGTATTTCGTTAAAAGCAGATGCTGTAACAGCTATAATTGGCAAATTCTGATACTTTTCACCTTCTAGTTTTCGAATGTTTTCAGAAGCATCATAACCATCCATTTCTGGCATTTGCAAGTCCATAAGCACCATATCATAGTCAACTTCCTGTACTTTTTCAAAAGCAATTTTACCATTTTTGGCAATATCGTAGGTAACATTCCATTTCTTGAGGAATTGTTTTATAATTAAAACATTCATAGGATTGTCTTCCGCCACCAACACATGCATCCCTTTCAGTTTTTCACGACCTGTAAAGTGTTCATCGGAAAAACTAAGCTTAGGTTTTGATTTCAAGCTGATTTTTAAACTAACATTCACAAAGAAAGAGGTTCCTTTTCCTGCTTCACTTTCCACATCAATGCTACCATTCATTAGTTGTATCAACTTACCTGTAATGGCTAATCCTAATCCGGTTCCACCATACAATCTTGTGGTATTGGAATCTGCCTGCGAGAATGATTCGAAAATTTGATCTTTTTTGTCCGTCGGAATTCCAATTCCGGTATCGTTAATTTCAAATTGAATATTCACTTTATCGTCTGACCCTCCTTTAAAATCAGCCTTTAAATGCACTCTACCTTCGTCGGTAAATTTAATGGCATTACAACACAAATTGGTTATAATTTGAGATAATCTAGTAGGATCACCAGTAAGGTGAGCAGGAATTTTAGGATCTATTTCAACAAGAAATTCCAAGCTTTTTTCTTTTGCCTTCATAAAAAATCCGGCAGTCACATTATTGATAAAATTTCTAAAATTGAAGTCGATTTTCTCCAACTCAATCTTACCAGCTTCAATTTTACTGAAATCCAAAATGTCATTGATTAATGTCATTAAATTATCAGCCGACAGTTTTAAAATGTTCAGGTTACTTAACTGATCTTCTCTCGGGTCATTTTCCGATAACAAATGTGTAACGCCAATAACAGCATTCATTGGCGTTCGTATTTCATGTGACATGGTAGACAGAAACTGCGCTTTGGCTTTTGTAGCTTCTTCGGCTTTTTCTTTGGCAGCAATCAATTCCGATTCTACTCTTTTTCTTTCTGATAAATCGTGAAGTGCAACAAAATGAATATTATCCTCGGCCAAATGTACAGGATTCAAAATTACTTCAACAGGAAATTCCATTCCATCCTCCTTCATGTGAATCCAATCAAATTTATTAAAACCCTTTTTTCTGGCTTGGTAAATAAAATCCATTGCCTTATCGGATGATCTGGAACCGTCAGCTTGAAATTCCGGTGAAAAATCTTTTACAAATTTACCAATGAAATTCCTTCGATATTTCACTCCAAAAAGATCTAAGCAAGCCTGGTTGCAATCTAAAAATCTCGATTCTTTAATAATCAGATATGCTACCGATGATTTTTCAAATATCATCCTGAATTTTTCATCAGTTTCATTCTTTTCTTCTTCTAAACTTTTTCGTTGCGAAATGTCTTTTATAAAGCCCGATAATCCAGTTGCTTTACCATCTTCACCTATGATTAATCGCTCTTCGATTTCGCACCACTTGTAACTACCCGATTTGGTAACAAAACGAACCTCAAAATGATTGGATTTTTCTTTATTCTCGAGCAAATATCTTAATTTCAACCTGCACAACTCAATATCATCAGGATGAATAAATTCATAAACATTTGTACCAATACTCGACAACAAATCAAAGCCAGTAATTTTCGACCATTCCGGATTTAAATACATCCATTCACCTTCGATATTGGCTTGGAAAATCACTTCATTAATATTATCAACAATCGACTCCAGTCTTGAGCTTGTTGTTTTAACCTCGGCTGATTTGCTTTCCAGATTTTTCTTAAGCTCACGATTTACATTGAACAATTCTTGTGAACTTTCTTCAAGAATATTTTCAATTTGCTTGATATCAGAATCAAAGTCAACATATGCATCATTAATCACATCAAGAAAGTCTTTGAATTTTTCTTGCTCCTCTTCTGATAAATATTTCCTGATTTGTCTTTTAAGTAGTCGATGCATTGTTTTATTTTTCAGAAATTGTAGTAATTGTCATGGTTTGATTGTGCAACTTACATGGTGTGTTCTTGCGAAATGGAGAGATCTCTCCGTAAGAGTAAAACCCAGTAATACACACATCTTTACCAATTACATCCGAAACTGCTTCCACCTCTTCTTCGATCAGCTGCTTTAAAACCAATTTACGACCTACACAACTAATCAAAATGGCTATTTCAGCTATGTCCTTTGGTAATATTTCGGTAGTAGTTATCGCAGAATTTTCGGCTCCATTAATTAACCTGTCTACATTGGCTTTCATTAACCTCACATAGGCGCCCTCAGGAATGCATCCAGCAAAAGTCATCGATTGATCTTCTTCGTTTACCCCTAAAATGGTACGAACCACTGGTTCCTGAATTCCATCCTCTCGTAAACTTAAAGGGAATAGTAAACCCGATGCTGGTAAACCTTCTGCTTTATCTCCTAAAAATTGCTTGTAAAGCTGTAAGGCAGGTTTTCCGTCCAATTCATACAATATATTTCCTTTCGACTTGGTTACCAACCTTTCCAGTCCAAAGCTGTCCCATCCTCCATTTGAACCATAACCTACAGAAATCTTTTCGCCATAAAAGCCTAAGGCTGCAATACAATTTGACACTGGCTTACCAGATTTATCATACACAACCGTTTCGTTGAAATCACTACCATCACCAGCTAAACCTCCGGTAACCGTAACATTTCCAGGCAATGTATTTTCTATTCCATCAACCAGTTCAGCACCATTTATATTCAATCCATCAGAAAGAATCATAACATGCTTTAAACCGTTCTTATCCAGTTTATCCAATAACTTAGTCCCTAACAGTGTATTATCAGAATTCTCTTCTATTTGAATGGATTCTAACTTCACCGTCGAATTTTCAAATTCAATTGCAGTAATCACCACAGAATGATCTATCACTTCGGTTCCGGAGATTTCACCAGCAGAAGAACAACCAAATAAAACCGCCTCTGGATAATGATTCTTCAATGCTAATGTAAATGGTTCATCCAACATTAGTTTTCGATATCCAAAAACAAATATCAGGTCAGCTTTAATACGTAGATTTTTAATATTCGGCAATTCATCAATTGAATTAATTCTCAGCTTATCAATTTTCATACTATAGGTGTAAATAGGTAGTAGAATTCCACTTAATAGTGAATTTTAAATTATTCGTCAACATTTTAATACGATTCACAGCAAAGTCTGTTACATAAGTTAATCAAAAAATTAGTTTTTATCACTATTTTTGAACTTCCAATGAGTAATGTTTTGCAAGAAGATATAATCTTTATTGTGAAAATTCGTTGAATAATAGTAGCATCAAGAATTTTAAATATGGCAAAAGCAAAGAAAACAACAAGCAGAAAAACAAATTCCAAAAGAAAGACTTCTACAAAGAAAAAAGCAAAGAAAAGAAGTTTTAAGTCATATATCATTCGATTGGGATTATTGGCAATAGGATCTGCTCTTGTTGGTATTGGCTTGCTGTTTTCAACGGTATACCTGGGGTTCTGGGGAAAACTGCCAGATTATTATACTTTGCGAAACATTAAAAATGCTGACGCCTCTGAAATCTACTCTGAAGACGGTGCTATTCTAGGTAGAGTTTATGCCGAAAACAGAACCAATGTCAATTTTAAGGATATTTCTCCCAATGTGATTAACTCATTAATTGCAACCGAAGATGCTCGCTTTTACGAACATCAAGGTGTTGATCAAAGAAGTATGCTACGTGTTTTGGTAAAATCTTTGATCATGAGAGATCGAAGTTCTGGTGGAGGAAGTACACTAAGTCAACAACTTGCCAAAAACCTATATCCCAGAAAACGTTTTGGTGCCTTAACCATGCCTGTTAATAAAATCAGGGAAGCCATAACTGCATCGAGACTAGAAAAAATATACTCCAAAAAGGAAATCTTACAACTGTATTTAAATACTGTATCTTTTGGCGAAAATGTATTTGGAATTGAGAGTGCATCCAGACAATTTTTCAGCAAACCAGCTTCCGCTTTAAAAACTCATGAATGTGCCGTATTAATCGGAATGCTAAAAGCTCCAACTTACTACAATCCTCGATTGCACCCTGAGAGATCAAAACAAAGACGTAATGTTGTTTTGAATCAAATGGCAAAATATGAATATATTTCAGAAGTACAGTCAAAGCAACTGAAAGCTTTGCCATTGGGATTAAGATATAATAATCAGGCTTCGAAAAGTGGTTTAGCTCCATACTTAAGAGAAAAAATTAGAATTGAAGCGAATAAAATATTAGCTGATTTCCCTAAAGATGATGGAAGCTATTATGACATTTACAGAGATGGTTTGAAGATTACCACAACTTTGGATTCCAAGCTTCAGGCATATGCTGAACAATCGGTAAGTGAACATTTAAAGAGACTTCAGGATTTGTTTTACAAGCATTGGGGAAGTTCTAAACCTTGGGACAATAAAAAAGACATTCTTACTGATGCCAAACGCAGGTCTGATCGTTACAAGAAGTTGAAAAAAACTGGTAAATCGGAACAAGAAATCAACAAGATTTTCAATAAAAAAATAGACATGAAAATTTTCACCTGGTCTGGTGAAAAGGAAGTAAACATGTCGCCTAACGATTCAATTAAACACTACGTTCAACTTTTAAACACAGGCTTTTTGGCTATGGAACCACACTCAGGAAAAATAAAAGCCTGGGTTGGAGGGATCGATTTTAATCATTTCAAATACGATCATGTTACTGCAAAAAGACAAGTAGGATCTGTATTTAAACCTGTTGTTTTCTCTGCTGCTCTGGAAGAAGGAGTATCTCCATTTGTATATTTACCTAACGAAAGAAAAGTTTACGAAGAGTACGATAATTGGTCACCTAGAAATGCCGACAACAAATATGAGGGCAGCTACAGTATGGAAGGTGCTTTGGCTGAATCGGTAAACACCATTGCAGTAGATGTACTTTTGCAAACCGGCATTCGGGATGCAATTGTTCTGGCCGAAGAAATGGGAGTAGATAGCAACCTGCCTAAAGTTCCATCTTTGGCATTGGGAACTGCCAATATTTCCCTGTTCGAAATGATTCAAGTTTATGCAACTTTAGCCAACAGAGGTGTACATGTTGATCCTTATTACCTGGTAAAAATTGAGGACAAGAATGGAAATTTAATTGCTGATTTATCTAAACAACGAGATGAAAATAGATTTGTGTTATCTCCTCAGAATGCAGATATCATTAATCACATGCTGCAGGCGGTTGTAAATAGCGGAACTGGTAAAACACTACGAAATGTTTATAAACTCGAAGGCGATTTGGCTGGTAAAACAGGAACTACAAATTCACATGCAGATGGATGGTACATTGGTTACAATTCCAATTTAGTAGCTGGTGCCTGGGTTGGAGCCGATGACATGCGTGTTCACTTCCGCTCCTTAACTTTAGGACAAGGTGCAAGTATGGCTTTGCCAATATATGGTAAATTCATGCACAAACTAAGTCGTAATCGCAAATTCTCTAACTACAGTTATGCCTCAATTCGCAAACCTGATAGTGATATTCTGGCTCAGTTAAGTATCCCACACTACATGCCTAAAGACTCAGGATTTCTTAAGAATATTTTTGGCGTTAAAGCAAAGGATCGCGATAAACTCATGGAACGCAAAGCCAGAAGAGCAAAAAGAAAAGCCGAGAAAAAATCAATTTACCAAAGGATTAAGAATATTTTTAAGAAGAAAAACAAAGACTAGCGCTTTAAAAAATTAGTAAGCATTTGTTGTTTGAATTCTTTTATATGAGTATTCTTTTCACTTCTGTTTTTATTCTTTATTTCACGAACCAATGATTTAAATTCTGGATTTGGAGCAAAGCTTTGAATTTTAGCTAACTTCTTATCCAGAACATCTCGATCGTGCCAGTTCCCAAGAGTAGATTCTGTTTCATTTACAACTTTGTATTCTCTTTCCAGATCTTCAGAACTCTCTACGTCAATTAATAATTGGAGTAAGGATTTAATGATTTTGAAAAACTTACGAATATCGTGATAATTCTCTTCTCCTCTCGAAGAAGCCCATAGTTTGTATATTAAATCTAACTCATCAAGAATAATTTTATCAGCCTTCTCTCTTAATTCTGTGCTAGATGTTCTTTCCAAAACCTGATAAAGCTTTTCCATCCGCTTTTTAAATTTATCAAGCTTAAATTTTTCTAATGCTACAACAAAATCATTTGATATCTTCGACTGATTCTCTTCTAAAATCTGAATTACTTTCTCTTGATTCTTTACATTGTGTTGCAAGACTAAACTTTTACAAACCTGAATAGTCCTTAAACGACCTGAATACTTAAAAACAGGTCTTAATTGCTTTAACAACTTTCCAATAATAATCGTATCCAAGTGAAGTGCCTCCACCAGTAAAAGCAAGCTTCTCATATATTTAATGTCAACACGTAACTTGTGTACATTATCCTCATTCAGACTTTTAGCCTCTGTAAGATGCATTAAAAATGCATCAAATCTTCTCTTGTAAAACGTGCTTAATTTATTCATATCTATAGTATAAGTCCCCTATCAATTACATACAAGATACACAAAATCAAAAAATTAGTAAAATGAAATTTGAGCAAATACTTTTTGTTTAATTTAAAATAATATTCTTAAATGGATACAAATAAAAAAGACCATCTATATTAGATGGTCTTTGCATAACTGAATTAACTATTTATTCAGAGTGATCATCACTCTTTTTTTCATCTTTTAACCGGCCCGATTCTTTAAGCGCTTTGTTTAATATCCATTCAATTTGACCGTTAGTACTGCGAAATTCATCAACAGCCCATTTCTCCAACTTCTTAAACATCTCAGGACTCAAACGCAGAACAAATGATTTCTTTTTAGTCATATTCTATTTATTATTGATACAGGCTACCAGTATTTAATACTGGCGTTGCATCTTTATCTGAACAAAGCACAACCATTAAATTACTAACCATGGTAGCTTTTTTATCTTCATCCAAATCTACAATATCTTTATCGGCAAGTTCTTCCAATGCCATTTCTACCATACTTACAGCACCTTCAACAATTTTAAAGCGTGCCGCTACCACCGCTGTGGCCTGCTGTCTTCGTAACATGGCCCCTGCAATTTCGGAAGCATAAGCTAAATAATTGATTCTTGCTTCCATAACCTCAATTCCTGCAATCGCCAATCGTTCCGTTAACTCCTGCTCCAACAATTCACTTACTTCATTTCCGCCAGATCTTAAAGTAATTTCAGCCTTTTCATCTTCAAAGTTATCGTAAGGATATGCACCTGCCATATGTCGAATTGCCGCTTCAGATTGAATGGAAACAAAATTTTCGTAATTATTCACATCAAAAGCTGCTTTATAAGTATCCTGAACTCTCCATACCAATACAACTCCAATCATAATTGGGTTACCTATTTTATCGTTCACCTTAAGGGGATCACTATCGAGGTTTCTTGCTCGCAAAGATATCTTCTTTTTTACAAATAGAGGGTTTACCCAGAAAAATCCATTTTTTAAAATCGTACCCTTGTAAGCTCCAAAAAGAACCAACACAGCAGATTGATTTGGATTAACCACTGTAAATCCCGGCAGACAGATCATCAATACGAAGATGAGTAACATAAAAAATGGGTTTCGCAGAAATATAGTACCCAATATCCCTCCAGCAAGAAGAAGAAGACATACAAATAACATTGCAAAACCCGAAATGGCCGTAAAAGTTTGTTCTTGTTTCATAGTTGAATCTTTTTGATATTATTTTGATATCAATTTACAATTATTTTTAGAATTAACAAAAACAAGGCATAAAAAAAATCGGAACAGTGATTGTTCCGATTTTTTTTAATTCAACATTAACTCCCTTATATCAGGAATTTTTAAATCAACATTAACCGTTGATTGATTAAATGTTTTTATGCGTTCGACTATTTCACCTGATGCTTTCACCTTAAATTCATCGAGTAAATTGTATAAATCTGATGAATCAAACAGGTTTAAATCCGAAATTCTTTCAAGTAGAGTAAGCATTTCCTCAGGTGAAAATAAAACATCATGTTGTAACAAAGCGTAAATTTCATTCATAGGCATAATTGGCTAATTTATTTTATTCTAAAACGCCTATGATTTTCATTTAGTATTCCAAAAACAAAAAAAGCCGGAAAATATTTCCGGCCTACTAAAATCAAATAAAAAACTAATGAAAGGTTAAAGTCATATTTCTCTCTTCGATAATCTTTCTCATATTAATTAATGCATATCGCATTCTACCCAATGCAGTATTAATACTTACATCGGTTTGTTCGGCAATATCCTTAAAACTTAATCCTTTATAGTGCCTTAAAATCACAACTTCTCTCTGATCATCGGGCAGTTCCCGAACCAACTCTCTTATGTCATCATGTATTTGCTCACGAATCAATTCATCTTCGCAATTGCCCTCACAATACTTATTGGAGTTAAATATATCCAATTCATAATCATCTTTCGAGAAAGTATTACTTTGTTTCTCTCTTCGAAAATGATCAATGATTAAATTGTGTGCAATGCGTAAAACCCAAGCTAGAAATTTACCATTGTCTTGATATTTGCCCAAACGCAACGATCGGATCACTTTTATGAAAGTGTCCTGAAAAATGTCCTCGGTAAGCTGATGATTTTTTACAATAAGATAGATATAGGTATAAGTTCTATCCTTATGACGATTGATTAATGTATCAATGCATTCATGATTACCATCAATATACTGCTTCACGAGATCATAATCGGTAGGATTATTTTGTCTCAAATTCACAACTATTTAGTTTTTAAACAGCGTAAAAGTTTTTCTATAAGCAGTATCTCCTTTTTTTGGGGTTTATAAATTGGTAACAGTATGCAATAAACTAATTTTTCCTGAGATTTGAAAATCTTTAGAAGTTAAATAACTTTGGAAATTCGATTTCAAGATATAAATTCATCTCCATTTAGGAGCAGATTAAAATACAGATGGCAGAGAAATTTTCAGAAGATTTTATTCATATAAAAGGTGCAAGGGTACACAACCTAAAAAACATTGACTTAAAGATTCATCGTAATCAATTCATTGTAATTACCGGACTTTCCGGATCAGGTAAATCATCACTTGCATTTGATACTTTGTACGCCGAAGGCCAAAGAAGATATGTGGAAAGTTTATCAGCTTACGCTCGTCAGTTTCTTGGTAGAATAGACAAACCTGAGGTAGATTTTATTAAAGGAATTCCGCCTGCAATTGCAATTGAGCAAAAAGTGAATACTAGAAATCCAAGATCTACAGTTGGAACATCTACTGAAATATATGACTACCTAAAATTACTTTTTGCAAGAATTGGTAAAACCTATTCGCCAATTTCAAATTCCTTGGTAAAACGACATAGCATCAGTGATGTTGTTAATTTTATTTTGAAGCAGAAAGAAGATTTGCCAGTGATGATATTGGCAGAAATGCTAAATGGCGACAGAAGCAAAAAAGAACAACTTGAAGTACTTTCGAAGCAAGGATTTTCGCGTATTGAAATTGATGGCAAAATTCACAAAATTTTCGATGCTCTAGAAGCACCAGAAATCATTCCTGCAGATAAGCCAATTCATATCGTTATTGATAGAATAAGAGTCTCTTCCGACGAAGATACGAAGAACAGAATAGCGGATTCCTTGCAAACTGCGTTTTACGAAGGAAAAGGTGAATGTTTGGTAATGTTTGAAGGAGAAACTCATTCTTTTTCGAATCGATTTGAAGCGGATGGAATTGAGTTTGAAGATCCTAATGTACATACTTTTAGTTTTAACAATCCAGTTGGTGCTTGTCCGAAATGTGAAGGTTTTGGGAAGGTAATTGGAATTGATGAAGACTTGGTAATTCCTAACAAAACAGTTAGCATTTATGATGATGCAGTAGTTTGTTGGAAAGGAGAAAAAATGCAGGAGTGGAAAAATCAATTGATTTATGCTGCCGATAAGTTTGATTTTCCTATCCATCGACCATATTTTGAATTGAGTGAGGAACAAAAGCTTTTATTGTGGACTGGTAACAAGCACTTTAAAGGATTGAATGCTTTTTTCAAATACCTGGAATCTAAGCAATATAAAATTCAATATCGTGTAATGCTATCGAGATATAGAGGTAAAACCACCTGTCCAGATTGTAGAGGTACTCGATTAAAGAAAGAAGCTGGCTATATTAAAATTGGTGGGAAAAATATTCAGGATTTGGTGTTAATGCCAATCACCGAACTAAATAGTTTCTTTCAGAATTTAGAATTAAGCAAAACCGAAGAGCAAATTGCCAAAAGGCTTTTGGTAGACATTAAAAACCGTCTACAGTTTCTTTCTGATGTTGGCTTGGGATATCTTACCCTAAATCGTCTTTCAAGTAGTTTATCTGGTGGAGAATCTCAAAGAATCAATTTGGCCACATCATTGGGAAGTAGTCTGGTAGGATCACTCTACATTCTCGACGAACCAAGTATTGGTCTTCACTCGCGAGATACCGATTTATTGATTAAAGTTCTTAAACAACTCCGAGATTTAGGAAATACGGTTATAGTGGTTGAGCACGATGAAGACATTATTCTGGCTGCAGATCATGTAATTGATATTGGCCCACATGCTGGTAGACTTGGCGGTGAAGTTGTTTTTCAAGGTGACCTGAATGCCTTAAAAAAATCAAACGAAAGTTTAACATCACAATACATCTCGCAAGAAAGAAATATTCCGGTTCCTTCGAACAGAAAAAAATGGAACAATTACATTGAAATTATTGGCGCAAGAGAAAATAACTTAAAAGGACTTAATATCAAATTTCCACTTAATGTAATGTCTGTGATTACAGGGGTAAGTGGTTCTGGTAAATCATCTTTGGTGAAAACAATTTTATATCCAGCTCTTAAAAAACACTACGGAGGTTACTCCGATAAGAGCGGTCATTTTGATTTACTTCAAGGTGATCTACAGTTGGTGAAAAACATAGAGTTTGTTGATCAAAATCCAATTGGTAAGTCTTCACGATCGAATCCTGTTACATATTTAAAGGCATATGATGAAATCAGAAAACTATTCGCCGATCAAAAAGCTTCACAATATGCCGGTTTTAAAGCTTCACATTTCTCTTTTAATATTGATGGAGGAAGATGCGATGAGTGCCAGGGAGAAGGAATTATAAAGGTTGAAATGCAGTTTATGGCTGACATTTACCTTCAATGTGAAAGCTGTAAAGGCAAAAGGTTTAAAGATGACATTTTAGACATTAGATACAATGGTAAGAACATCCACGATGTTTTGGAAATGACCGTAAATGAGGCTACTGAATTTTTTAGTGCGTCAAAAGGAAATATCGAGAAGAAAATTGCACAACGTTTAAAACCATTGGTTGATGTTGGCTTAGGATACGTTAAATTAGGTCAATCGTCGAGTACCTTAAGTGGCGGAGAAAGTCAAAGGGTAAAATTGGCTTCTTTTCTTGCCAAAGAAAAAGCAGAACCTTGCCTTTTCATTTTCGATGAACCAACAACAGGACTACATTTTCATGATATCCATAAATTGATGGATGCATTTAATGCTCTAATTGCAAGAGGACATACTTTGATTATTATTGAGCACAATATGGAAATTATCAAGAGTGCTGATTGGTTAATTGACCTTGGTCCTGAAGGAGGAAACAATGGAGGAAAGGTTGTTTTTGAGGGAACTCCTGAAGAAGCAGTCAAATGCAAACAATCTTATACGGGAAAATACTTAAAAGAAAAACTATAAAAGAAAGGCTCCTAATTAAGGAGCCTTTTTTATGATATTAGGTATTATATTTTTAATCCGAAAAGCACGACCACACAACCATTCATGCTTTTATCGTATTCTTCATTTTCATCCAAAAACTTCATCGAGATGATTAAAGTTTGTGATTCTTCCAGCTCAAAATCGTATTTATTCGTGTATCCACTGTCTTTATTATCAAATAGAACCTCAAAATCGGAATTTAGGAGTTTAAAATGAATTGGTGGCAGAAAATCTTCTTTGCAAACTACCAATCTATATTTTTGTCCACTAAAAAATGCTTTATGAAGTTCAACATCTTCATCAACATTTAAAACAATTCCATTATAGTTTCCATCATGTATATAATCTTCCAATAAAGGCTTACAGTCCTTTTTGGCAAATTCTTTGCACTGCGAATAAACCAAATTGGTATTGGCAAGAAAAAATAAAACGGAAATAGTAAATAAAATCCTCATGAAATTTAATCAGTTATTAATCGACTATATAATCTCTTATAGCGTTAACTTTTAAAATAAGTTGCTCAAAAGCTTCTAAATTAACCCTACCGTAGAAATCCATCTCATTATTTTTTGATATAGTCGACTCTTTGAATAATCTCTCCAAATCTAATAAATCTTTATAAATTGGCTGTATTACCGGGTTCGATTGGTTTTCACTTAAAACAGATTTTACACTTTCCAAGGACAGCTGTTGATCTAAAATTCGTTCAATTAAAATTTGATGACTCACCTCGTTTGGTTTCACACTTTGGGTAGCCAAATACAAACTCTCTACCCAAGCTCCTATTAACATTAAAGATGAAAGTAGATACCTATCCTGTTCCCTTAATTGCTCATGCGATTCCATATACACCTCAGAAATCACATCAATCACCAACTCCTTGTTCGTTATATTTTCTTCTAACAATTTAATTTTCTTAGGATCAACAGCTCTTAAAATCCCTAAAGATTCGGCCAAATTTCTGGTGACATTTAAATATTCAATAGATGTTTGAAATTGTTCATTTATACCTGAATAACTTAAATCTGCACAATAAACTCCCAAGGCAATGGCTCTGGAAGTACTAGTGGAATAACCTGCCAATTTCTCTGTGGAGTTTAGTAAATCCTTCTGAAAAACTATACCTGATTTGTTAATTAGCAATGAAGTTTCTATAGGACTTGGTAAAACAAAGAATATCTTCTTCATTTTACTTGTATTTTCAGCCATTAGCTGATATTCTAAATTTTCAGATTGAATTTCTTTTTCCTTTTTCCCTGCAGAATTCCAACTACAAGAGGCAAATAAAAATAACAACAATCCAACTACAGAGATCTTTCTCATAAAATACAATAACGAGTTAATATTTATAGGCCCAATTAAAATACGATTTTTTATCTACTAAAACTGGATATCTAAAACATTTAAAACCACAAAAAAACATACTGACACAAGAAATAAGTTTAATTATTATTAAAAAAGCAATTTTTATCAAACACTACTAATCATCGCTTATTTTATTAATTTTGCAAAATACAAATGGAAACAAAATGACGGATAAAGCAAAAAAAGCATTACACGATAAATTAGTATCGGAACTACAATCTTCAGATTCTAAAATTGTTACTAAATCGATCAATCAACTAAGAGAAGAAGGACAATTGGAAGATATTGTAATTCTGTTTGATTTATTGGTAAAAAGCACGGATGAAGAAGTTAAAAATACCATTTTAAAGTTTTTGGCTGACATTAAGGATAAAAATGCTGATCTGATTTTTATTGAAGCAATCCTTAATGACCAGTACAAATCAATTCAGAAAGAATTAGCTGGTATTTGTTGGCAATCTAGTATCGATTTTGCCAAACATGTAAGTGTGTTTACCGATTTATTAATCAAATCTGATTTTGAAACTGCTTTTGAAGCTTTTACAGTAATTGAAAACTTTACTGGAAAAATTGAATCGGATATAAAAATTGAAGAACAAGATAAATTAAAGGATGCAATTCCAAATGCTCCTGAAGAAATTAAAGGAATGATTCATGAATGTATTCACATTCTTGATCAATTTTAAAAAGAAAGGCTGAATCAAATGATTCAGCCTTTTTATTTTAGATCATTACATCTTTTTCATTATTCGAAAAGTATTTCATGAACTGAGCTCTTTCGTATAGTGCAGAATCAGGAATGTTTCCATAACTCAACTTCCCTCTGAACTCCTCAATTGATTTGAATTCTTTTCTAGTCATCCATGCCGAAATTTCTTCCAAAATTTTGGTTACCTGATCAAATCCATGTTCGTAAACTGTAGAACAAATTTGAATGGTTTTTGCTCCAGCCAACAACTGCTTGACTGCAGCTTCCCCACTGTGAATTCCTGTTGATGCAGAAATATCAAGACCTTTAATTTTATCGGATAACATTCCTACCCAACGTAAAGATCTACGAATATCACTCGCATTACTTAATACCTCTGCACTAGTGATTTTCAAATCTTCAATATCAATGTCTGGCTCGTAGAATCTATTAAACAAAACCACAGAATCAGCTCCATCAGCATTTAATCGATTTGCTACAGAAAACAGGTTTGTAAAGTACATACCCAATTTCATCGAAATAGGAATATTTACTTCTTTCTTAACAGCATTGAAAATATCGTAATAAAGCTCTTCATACTTTGTAGAACTCATATTTCTATCGTTTGGAACGATAAATGCATTTAATTCAATGGCATCAGCACCAGCTTTTTCGATTTCTTTGGCAAAATGAGTCCAATCCGATGACGATACACAGTTAATACTAGCAATAATAGGAATCGAAACTGCTTCTTTTGCCTCCTTAATTAATGTCAAATAATTTGAAACCGAGTTACCCTTGATGTAATTTTGGATATAGTCCTCAGCTTCAGGATATCCAACATTTGTAGGATCTTTGCTAATAAGATGGCGGGCTTCGTTAGTGATTTGTTCTTCAAATAAAGATTTTAATACAACAGCACCAGCTCCCTTTTCTTCGATAATCTTAATCTTTCTTACCGAATTGGTTAAACCAGAACTACTAACAATTACAGGATTCTTTAAAGGCAATCCCATATAAGTGGTTTCAAGATTTATCATAGTATTTTGATTTTATTGAATTTCAATCGTTGACGAACAAATATAATCATTTAAATAAATAATTTCGGTTCATCAACGAAGGACTTTGTGGCAAATGTTATTTATTTGAATAATCTCTAGCTCCAAAAATGGTGCTTCCAACACGAATCATTGTGCTTCCCTCTTCAATAGCCAGTTTATAATCTCCGGACATTCCCATCGAAATTTCTTTAAAATTCTCCTCGCCTGAAAAGAACTTCGATTTAAGTTCGCTGTAAATAGATTTCAAGTTGCTAAATTCCGAACGTACCTGATTTTCATCATCAGTGTAGGTAGCCATTCCCATAACACCTACAATGCGAATATTTTGCATATTCTGATATTCCTCAGAATTTATAATAAGCTCTGCATCGTTTAAATCTAAGCCAAACTTCGTATCCTCATCAGCAATATGAAACTGAAATAAACAATCAATTACACGATCATTTTTTAAGGCTTGCTTGTTAATCTCTTTTAATAGCTTTAAACTGTCTACTGCATGAATTAAGCTAACAAATGGAGCAATATACTTAACCTTATTGGTTTGCAAATGACCAATCATGTGCCAAATGATATCTTTGGGCAATTCGTTAAATTTTCTGGTTAACTCTTGAGGTTTATTTTCTCCGAAAATTCTATAACCACCATCGTAAGCTTCCATTATTGCTTCGTTGGGTTTTGTTTTAGAAACTGCAACTAAAGTTACATTCTCCGGAATTGATTTTTTAATTTCTTCTATTTTTTGAGGTATGCTCATACCAATACTAGTTTTGAATTTTAGAACTCAAAATTACAACTTTTC
Source organism: Marinifilum sp. D737 (assembly GCF_026672275.1). Taxonomy (GTDB): domain Bacteria; phylum Bacteroidota; class Bacteroidia; order Bacteroidales; family Marinifilaceae; genus Marinifilum. The sequence goes on from NZ_JANQCD010000004.1 coordinate 99,415, forward strand.
GGTTTTAAGTCTCACCTTGAAGTTAAATTAATTATCATCAGACAGGATAAATCCCACTCCATGAACATTTTCGATTTTCACCTGTGGATCTGGTTTAAGATGCTTTCTTAATTTTGTAATAAACACATCCAAACTTCTTCCCATGAAGTAATCATTTTCGCCCCAAACCTTTACAAGGATATCCTCACGTCGGACAACATTATTTTTCGATTGAAGCAACATGTAAAGAACCTCTCCTTCTTTTTGCGTTATTCGAGACTCATTCCCGTCGATTCTTAGGCTTAGGTTTACATGATTGTATTCAAAATTACCAAGTTTGAAAGATAATTCCGAAGTATTCTGAACAGAAATTGTTCTTTTTAATATTGCATTTATTCTTCTAACCAACTCATCTTCATCAAATGGTTTGGTAATGTAATCGTCACCTCCCAAATCAAAACCTTTTAATTTATCTTCTTTTAATGATTTTGCAGTGAGAAAAATAATAGGAATGTCCTTGTCTATTTTTCTAATCTTTTTACCTAAAGAAAACCCATCTAATTTTGGTAACATCACATCCAAAAGGCAAATATTATATTTTGATTTGGAAAATTTTTCATAGCCCTCTTCCCCATCTCGAGCCAAGCTAACTGTGAAGCCTTCCATTTCAAGAAAAGCATTTAAAACCTCCCCAAGATTAGGATCATCTTCAACCAGTAATATATTTTTTGTTGCAAGTGTAGACATAAATTTTAAGATTGTGGTATTCTAACAGTAAAGGTACTACCATAATTTTTCTTACTCCAAACATTTATCGAACCTTTATGAGCATCAATTATCATTCGGGAATATGACAAACCAATTCCAAACCCTTTAACATCATGACGATCACCTGTTGGCGCTCGATAATATCTATCGAAAACATGTTTTTGCTCCTCTTTACTCATTCCAATTCCCTTATCGGAAACCAAAATAAGTAAACTTCCATTATTGTTTTTGGTTTCCAATTTCAATTCAGGTTTTCCTGAAGAATACTTTATGGCATTATCCAAAAGGTTTACAAAAACATTTTGAATCAACTCCCTATCACCTGTAATTAAATCATTTACAGCTGTTTTATTTATAATCAATTCTCCCTTTCGTTCCGATAATCTAACTGATAAAGAATCGATACATTCTTTTAGTAGTTCATGCACATTAAATTGATTTGAATTTAATTGCAACTCTCCTCTATCAATACATGACAATTTTAAAAGCTGATCAACTTGTTTTTTTAGTCTATCATTTTCAGAAGTAATCATATTGGCATAATGAATTACCTGATTCGATTGAGAATGAACCTTCTCACGCCCTAGCATCTTTCCAGCCAAAGCAATGGTTGCCATTGGGGTTTTGAATTCGTGAGCAATATTATTGATAAGGTCAGTTGTTCTTCCTAAAATTTTCTTGTCCTTAAGAAATGAGAAAACAGTCAATCCAAAAAATACAAAGAGTATTAATATCAGCATTACTGATAATATAAACATACTGCCCATACTATCCATTAAACTTTGTTCTCTTTTATTAAAATAGACATTCAGTACAGCTTTATCGTGACTTAATGCCTTACGCAAACTATAGTAGAAACATTTACTTCTTGGCTGCTCATCAGCAGAAGATAATACCTCAATGGTGTATGCTGATTGAATTTGGTAATTTTGAAATTGTTGCTTAATGATAGAATCCAAACGTTCCACTTCACTTTCTAATTTTGCACTATCATTGGCATCAAATCTCGATTTATTCATACATGCACTCATAGCTTCACATCTCTCTCGGTCCTTCATAAATTCGTCAACCGATTCGTGTAAAGCCATACCTACCCTATGGTTAAATTGTTCTTCGTTCAAATCGCGCGCTCTACCTATCCACCTTATCTGTATTAATAGAAGAGTAATTAGAACGACTACTGATATGCCAAGGAATATCTGAATTCTATAATTACTTAATCTGTTAATTAATTTTTGAACTTTTTTTATCATCTAATATCTTCTGTACTCCTTTAATAATGGGTATATTAATCAATCCAAAGGTAGTTTAATTTTTAAAAAATTAAATTTCTTTAACAATTCATTAACAGCAGACAAAAAGATCTTTTACGTTCTTTATGATACAATTCAATAAAATCAAAACGGATTAATTAACATTTTAAATTTAAAACAATGAAAAAGTTATTATTGAGCCTATTATTTGTTTTCGCAATTAGCGCGGTAAGTTTCGCAATTCAACCAGTTAACATTTCTACTGATAACGATGTTGTACTTACTCAGGATGTAGATCAGAATCAGGATCAAAAACAAGATAAAAAGAAAGTAAAAAAAGAAGCTAAAGCTGATAAAAAAGCTTGTTGTTCAAAGAAAAAAGACTGTTCTAAAAAAGAATGCTCTAAGAAAAAAGCATGTTGCAAAGACAAAAAGGAGTGTTCTAAAAAAGAAGCTAGTGCAAAAAAATGTGATTCAAAATGTAAAAAATCATGTTCGAAAGAAGCCAACGCAAAGAAAAAATGTGATTCAAATTGCAAAAAAGAAAGCAAGAAAAAGTCATAATTTATTATCAAGCAAGAGATAAGCCCTTCGAAAAACCGGAGGGTTTTTTTATGTGTTTTGGTACAATTTATGTTGCATGTTTAGCGTTGAAATTTTAAATCAATAAATATTGAAACACTCATGAAAACATCAATAGCTTTAATCGTAGGTATATTATTCTCATTTTTTGCTCAATCTCAAAATGTGGAACGCTATATGCAATATCATGACAAAGGTAGAATGCTCATTCTGGAAGGCAAATATGATAACGCAATCCACTACCTGGACACTGCCATTAACATTATGCCCTATTATCCGACAATTTTTCAAGACCGAGGATATGCATACATGCAACTAAAAAACTACAAAAAAGCCATATTGGATTTTAACCATGTACTGGCTAAAAAACCATATATGAGCGAAGTAAAATTACAGAGAGGTATGGCTTACTACCATCTGAACCGATTATATGAATCAGAACAAGATTTGGTAGCTGTAGTTAACTCCAATCCTTCCAAAAGCAGAGAAGCAATTATTTATCTTGAAAACATCCAAAAGGAAAAGGAGTTGGCCTATATTCAAAACCAAGAGCAATTAAATTACTTGCGATTACAAGTCGAAAATGAAAGACTTCAAAGAGCACGACATCGAGAGGAAGTAATCTGGAATACCGTAGTTCCTCTGGCCTTCTGGACAACGGTATTTTTAACCTGGTAAATCTGTATCGGGCTGTATTGGTCTTCGCTTAAAAGAAATCGTTTTTCCTGCAAATCTTATTTTCTTATAGTCAGGAGCTTCCGTATTCTCTAATTTAAGTCTCAATTTATCAATGCTATCAATTGAACCAACTACAGTCAATACATCACCTAATCTTAATCTGGTGAATCCAGTAGAAATTAGAGTATTCTGATTTCGTTTGGTAGCCAATATAATCAAATCAGTAGGTATTTGCAGATCTCGAATTGCAACTCCATGTAATTCCGGATTTTGCATTTCTATGTCAACAGTATCCTGATTTTCTTCCATCCCAAGCAATAATGAGGTTGCAATTGGTGAACGAACCAAATGGTCCATAAGGCTCACCATCACAGTAGAAGGTTCGACAATTAATGCTCCCAATTCATGAAATTTCTGAATAAAACTTCTTTCATGAACTCTAACCACAATATCCCTGGTACCAAAATGCTCATAAGCCAATTCACAAACCGTTAAATTGTCATCATCTTTATTTAAAAGAACCAAAGCATCTGCCTTGTGAGCTTTAATCTTCCTCAGTTCTTCCAAATTATAATCGGGAACATGTACAACATTTACTCCTTGATATTCTAATTTTGCCTTCGCTTCATTTCGAGTTACCAATTGTACTTTCCAATCATTATCTGCTAATTGTCTTGCCAATGCCAGCGATTGACCTTCCAATCCAAAAATAAGTGCTTTTTGTACTTTATTTTCGTGCTGTAACTCTCTTTGTTTATGACTTTCGCCAACCAAAAGAATAGACCATTTGAATAATGGTGGTCCAAATATCTCGTTTAATACAATTACAGCCAAAAGTATGGTAGCAAACTCGGAACCCCAAGTTGGATATTTTGCCGATACAACTGATACCAAGCCAATGGCAACACCAGCCTGAGTAACAAATGGCATCCACGAAATTCTATTGTAACGCATTGGATCACCACCCAAATTTCCACCAATAAATGCTCCAATTGCCATACTGGTTAATCGTACAACAAAAAATATCAAGGCAATAGACCATACATCTTGTAAAATATCAATTTTTACTGATGCCCCGGTTAATGTATAGAATAATACATAAATAGATGGAACAACCAATTCGATAATTCGATTAAACTCTCTTCGGTTTTTACCAAAATTAACGACTACAAAACTTCCAAGAATACAAATCAGCAATGGTTCAATGTATAAATCGAATCCAAACCATTCTAAACTTTGATTATGAACCAAACTTGCTAACAAATACACGCTGTATCCGGTAAGTACAATTATAAAAGCCTTAAGTTGCGTATATATGCGAATAGATAAGATTAGATTTAACAAATTTCCTAATACAAAACCTAAAAATACGGATAAGCACAACTCGCCAAACAAAATGATGACCAACCAAAAATCGAATGGAATTTTTGATATCAATGCATCTGCGACAGCAAAACAAATGGTAAAAAGAACAATTACCAATACATCTTTTATTACTGTAACACCAATTGCCATTTGTGTAAAGGGACCTTTTGCACGCATTTCATTAATAACAGCAATTGCTGAAACCGGTGATCTGGTAACAAACACAGTCCCAATCAATAAGGCAATAGCCAACTTGTATTCGAATGACATTTCTGATAAAAACTGAATTCTTTCCGAAATCAACAAAACAAAAGAAACACTAATCCCAAATGTAAATACAAGTTGTCCAAACGTCATCCATTTAATGCTTCTCATTCTTCCTTTTAACTCTTTCAGAAACAATTCGGCTCCAGCTGCAAATGCAATGAATGCCAATGATATTTCATTTATAAACCCTAGCTTTTCGATTGAAGTTTTAGGCAAAAGATTCAATACATAAGGACCAGATAACATCCCTATAAATAAAAGGCCAGTAATTATAGGTAACTTGATTTTTGGGAAATACAACGATATTCTATTTGCTCCAACTGCAATAATCAGAAAACTCATTAAGACCATTAATATTTCAAGATATTCATTCATTCGGTTCAATTTTAATGTTTGCCCAAAACAATTGATATAAAACATATCATAGCAATTTGTTTAGGTATTAGTAATTAAGATACAGAATTCTCTTATTAGTTCCAATACCAACAAACATTGTTAAATGATTGTAAAGTCTGCACAGATACGAACACTTACTGTACGAAATGTAACATCATTTCCTTTTCCATCCACACCAAACCCAATCGCTAATCGTTGACATACTGCCACTTATAAAGAACGGCACAAATACTGTTACAATTCAACTGAACCTATTAACCAAACTTAAAATGAAGATCAAACGAATTTTAACCGTTGGAGTCATTTTTTTGATGATTTGCATTGTGAATACAAAGGCAAATAATCAAAATTATTCTCCTGAAATTATCAAAGCTGTTCTTGATGAAACTCAAGAGCTTTGCTCAAATGATAATGGATTGCTATGGGGACATAGTTTGGATGTTCCAATTCTCTTTGTTGATGAAGAAAATGAAATCGTGTACTCAAATAAGAATAGCTCTAAACTAAACCTGGAAGAAAAAAATAACATTTACATAGGGAAACTTCCTGATTTTATAAGAGTGAAAAAAGGACCACAAAAAATTGACAAACGCAATTGGGCTGTTATACCTCTACCTTTGCCTGAAAACAAAATTGAACAACAGTGTGTTATTTTGCATGAGGCATTCCATTGTTTACAACCACAAATAGACCTAAAACCTTTGCCATATAACAACAGTCATATGGAAGAGATGGAAGCAAGAGTATGGTTAAAACTTGAGTGGAAAGCCCTGGATTTTGCATTGCATAGTGAAGGAGAAGACCGAAAACAAGCAATCATTGATGCAATTTGCTTTAGAAAGTATCGTAGGGCCTTATATTCTGATTGCGATGGATGTGAAAATCGCTTTGAAATTCATGAAGGTATGGCCGAATATACTGCTCAAAAAATATGTAGATCGAAACCAGAACTTAAATCATTTTTGCAATCAAAGCTTGAATGTTTGTGGGAAAACAAATCGTACGCTGATTGTTTTGCTTATTTCACCGGGCCTGTTTATGCCTATTTATTGGATGAAACCGAAATTAACTGGAGAAACCAATTAGGATCCAAAGACGATATTGCCATATTGGTACAAACAGCTTATAACATTTCGTTACCTTTTGATGTTTACATGGAGGCGGAAGAAAGATCTGTTTTGTATAGTGGAGCAAAAATTATGGGAGAAGAACTGGATAGAGAAATTTCATTATAAGCCTTTTGCTTGTCTGAAATTAATTAGTTAATCAAAGGATTGCCTGTGGCAATCCTTTTTGTTTACATTACAATTTTCTTTCCTTAACTTTATATATCAAAAAGCAGAAAATCATGAATATTTTATTGGAACAAGGCTGGAGTGAAATAGATAGTAAGCTGATTAAAAATTACGTGTTATCTGATTTTACCCATGCCATTAAATTTATCAATCTTATTGCCGAAGATGCCGAAAAAGTTGATCATCATCCTGACATTAAACTGTATAAATACAAAAATGTCAGAGTAACATTAACAACTCACTCCAAACGAAGAATCACCGAGAAAGACATTTCGTTAGCCAAGCAGATTGATAAGATATTTGATTCAATTAATTAACTTTATCGAATTTCAATGCCCTTATTGTATGTCCCTAAAATTTGCATTCCTCTAACCTTTTGAGAAATCATATTCATTGCATTTTTAAATTGCATTGGAGCTTTAAATTCCAAATCGACATGAAAGAAATATTGCCAATTCTCACCAGGAATTGGATGAGATTGGATTTTAGAAAGGTTTATACCCTCTTGAGCAAAACAATCTAAAATATACGATAAACTACCAGGTTCATGATTTGTACTAAAGTATAGCGAAGCCTTTGTAAATCCACCATTAACACCAACATCTTTTTGTCTTTTCAGCAAGAAAAATCGAGTTTGATTATTCTTGATACTTTCAATTGCCTCCTCCAAAATCTCTAAATCGTAGAGCTTAGCAGGTAAATCACCAGCAATTGCACCTACACCATGTAGTTCATTATCACGAATATTTTTAGCACTTAATGCTGTATCTTCCATCTCTACCAATCTGATATGTGGATATTGACGAAAAAATGCCCTACACTGATTGATAGCCATTGGATGAGAATGAACCTCTTTTAAATCTTCAATTTTCTGTCCCGGCAATGCCATCAAGTTTTGCTTAACTCGTAAAAAGATCTCTCCTTCCACAACAAGACCTGAATCTTGTAACAAGCCATAATTTTGTAAAATACTTCCAGCAATTGAATTCTCAATGGCCATTATTCCTGCATCGCAAACACTTTCATCATTAACAAGGTCAACAAGCTTGGCAAAATTTTCAGCTGGAATAATTTCTACATCCTCACCATAATATGCATTTGCCGCGATGTGATGGAAACAACCTTCCACTCCTTGAATAACAATTCTTCTCTTGTCCATTTTGTTTTGGTTTTATTAGATTTTTTTCAAAAAAAAAGTCCTGAATAATCAGGACTCTCTTTTAATGCATTTGTAATTTAAACCATTAGAATCCTGTCCTTCTCGTCTCCAAAAAAGAAAAAGCTAAAAAAGAAGCTAAAGGAAAATATGGTTCTCATCGTATCGTAAAAAAAAAGAGCCTTTCGAAAAAGGCTCAGTTAATATTTTATATCACACAAAACCTCTTCAGCACTACATGCTAAAAAAGAAAAAAAATCGATTTGTGTGAACTCTATTCATTGTTTGTAAATCATTTGTACAGCTCAAAGTTAAAAAAATAATTTTAAAATAATGATTTGATATTAAATCAATTCAATTTCAACAACATAATTTAATGCAATAATAAAGGGTACAACTAAGTTTTCTCGATGTTTTTTAATATCTTTTGAACTGATTTTTATTCTTTAAGAGAAAACCACATGAAACAACTCATCCTGCTATCATTTATTTTATTGAATGCAACGTGGATAAATGCTCAAAATACCAAGGAATACTCGGTTGCCATTTTGGGTGATGAATATATTCACGAAACAGACTCCATCTTAAATCGGTTGAAAGCTGAAATTAAATCTGTTGTATCTCAGGAAGCTACAATTGTATTTAAGGAGAAATACTTTTTAATGAACCAACTAAGCCAGAAAATGGCAAAAGAAAATTATCAAACTGTTGTAAACACCGATGATGTTGATTTGATATTATCCTTTGGTTCTCTTAACAATTTTGTGATTGCTCAAAACAAAACATTTCCGAAACCAGTTATTTTATTTGGTGTTATTAATGATGATTTTATAGAGTTTCCTGAAGGTCAAAACACATCGCAGGTTAAAAATCTGACCTATATTTTAACTCCTAAATCATACAAAAAAGACTTATCTGAATTTAAGGAAATGTATCCTTACAAGAAAGTTGGAATAATTTTAGATGAGTATTTAAGCGAAATCTACCCTGTAAAAGAAACATTAGACAAAATTCTTGGCGAGATCAAATCGGAGTACAAACTTATCTCAATATCATCTGCTGATGAGTTAGACAGCCAGCTTGAAGATATTGATGCTGTATATATTTCCGGAGGCCTATATTTCTCTAAGGAGGAAAGACAAAGAATGATTGATATGATTAACAATCGAAACTTGCCATCCTTCACTTCATTAGATGAAGAATTTTCTTCACTAGGAGTACTCCTTAATACACAACCTATAAATGAGTTAGATCAGTTTTTCAGGAGAATTGCTCTAAACATTGAAGCTGCAGTATTGGGAAATGATTTATCGGATTTGCCAATTTATTTAGACGTTGAAACCAAACTTCTTCTAAATATCGAAACCTCATTTAAAATTAATTTCCCACTGAAATACAGCTTTTTAATTAAAACAAATATTATTGGAAATGCCAATAAGCTCTCTTATAAAAAGAAGTATTACCTAGATGATTTTGTTTATCAACTTCTGGAAAAGAATTTAAGCTTAAAAGCAAGTAAGTTTGATATTAATTTGGCCCAACAAGAGGTAAAGTTGGCAAACAGTCAATACCTACCAAATCTTACAAGTTCGGTAACCGGTTCTCATATTGATCCTGATTTAGCCAAGGTTTCAAACGGATCGAATCCCGAGTTTACCACAAGTGGTAATGTTAATATTGAACAACTTCTATTTTCGGAACAAGCCAGTGGAAATATCAAAATTCAGAAAACACTGGCAGCTGCAAGCCAAGAGAATTACAATGCCATTGAAAAAGATGCAATATTAGATGCGGGTGTTACTTTTTACAATGCATTAATTGCAAAAGCCAATTACCTAATTAATGATGAAAATCTAAGGGTTACCAGAAAGAATTTTGAAATCGCAAAGCAAAATTACTCGGCTGGACAAACTGGGAAAGGAGATGTTCTGCGTTGGAAAAGTGAATTGGCACTCGCAACTCAAAATATCGTTAATGCTTACACCAACTTTATTCAAGCAATGCATGCCATCAATCAACTTCTAAATAATCCCATCAACTACAAAATTGACATCAAACACTCTTTGGTAGATGAGAATACAGAAGATCAATTTAATTACAAGGGCCTAATCGCACTGATTGATGATCCAATTTTAAGAAGTAAACTGTTAAAATATTTGGAGACAGTTGCTATTGAAAATGCTCACGAACTGAAATCTTTACAGTTTAATATTGAAGCATCAGAGAGAAGTGCAAAACTATATCAAAGAAGTAAATTCATTCCAAGCATTGCCTTGCAAGGAGGATACAATTATACCTTTTCAAGAGATGGAAAAGGAAGTACATATCCTACAGGAATTGTAGGTGCTCCAGATGGATATTACAATGTTGGTGTACAATTAAGTCTGCCTATATTTAATCAAAATCAGAGAAGTTTAAACAGGCAAAAGTCATTAATTCAACAACAGCAACTAAATATTCAAAAAGAAAATACTGAAACACTTATAAAGAAAAATGTAAATGATATTGTATTTACCATATTGAATCTTTATACCAATATTGAGTTATCAAAACTTACCACCAAAACAGCAAAAGAAAGTTTGGAACTTATGCAAATTTCTTACTCGAATGGAGCGATAGGAATTACAAGTTTAATTGATGCACAGCAAGCATACTTTCAAGCACAGCAACAACAAGCAAGTGCAGGTTACAACTTTTATTTAAGTCTGTTACAAATGGAAAGAGTACTATCCTATTATTTTTTCCTAAATCCGGATGAAGAAAATCAAACTTTCATTCAAAATCTTCAAACCTATCTTTTAACCAATAATTAAACCAGTACAATATGAAACCATTATACATTTTAGCATTAAGCTTATTCGTGTTTGCATTTGGATCTTGTGGCAATGGCAACGAAAAGCAAAAACAAGAACGATACCGACCAGTAAAATTTCAAGAGGTAAGTTACTCAGGAATAGGACAAGTTAGATCATTTAATGGAACTGCCAGATCTGATAAAGAAATCAACTTAAGTTTTAGAACTTCTGGTATTTTAACTGTTTTAAATATTGCCAATGGTCAATCAGTTAAAAAAGGCGATTTATTGGCAAGGATCGATAATTCTGAAGCTCAATTGTCCTTGGAACAATCAATATCAGCTCTTAGCAGTGCGAAAGCAAACTTAAACACAGCAACTTCAACACTGGATAGAACCAGAACCCTGTTTGAGAAAGGAAGTGCCTCATTAAGCGATTATGAAAATGCAAAATCCTCTTACGCTTCGGCTAAAGCAAACTATGAATCCTCGAAACGAAGTGTTGAAATACAACAAAAACAAGTTGGCTATGGAATTATCTACTCTCCTTCCAATGGAGTTATTGCGGCTAAAAATGTAGAGAACAATGAGAATGTAAGTGCAGGACAAATTATTGCAATTCTAAACGCTGGTAGTTTTATGGAGGTAAGTCTTGGTTTACCTGAAAACGTAATCAACAGAGTACTACAAGGAATGGAAGTAACAGCAACATTTCCTGCTCTTCAGGGCAAAGAATATCAAGGAGTAGTAAACGAAGTATCTCCTTCGATAAGTGAAGGTTCCGCTACCTATCCGGTAAGAATAAAATTATTAGGCGAAACTTCTGAAGTGAAGTCAGGAATGGCAGCACATATCAAATTTAAATTTGCCGAAGCTAATAATGGTGAAAGCTTAATTGTTCCGATTTCAGCAGTGGGTGAAGACAGCAAAGGCAACTTTGTTTTCATTATAGAAAAAGAAAACGAAAATATTGGTGTAATTAAAAAACAACACTTTAAAGTAGGCGTACTTTCTCCTATTGGATTTGAAGTGAAGAGTGGATTAAAGGCAGGTCAGATTGTGGCTACTGCTGGCTTACAAACACTACTTGACGGACAGAAAGTTAGTTTAAAATAGTATTCACCTCCAAACAAAGCAATTATGAACCTTACAAAATTTGCTATTGAAAAAAGCCGAATAACCTTTACTCTGCTTGCCGTGGTGGTGATTTTAGGCTTGGCATTATACGAAACACTACCCAGAGATAGTATGCCACCATACACCGTTAGAGTAGCTACCGTTGTTTCCTCATTCCCTGGAGCCGGACCAGAAAGAGTTGAACTTTTGGTTACCGACAAGATAGAAAAGAAAGCGCAAGAAATTCCTGAAGTAAAAGAAATTAATAGTACATCCAGAACTGGTTTATCCGTAGTAACAGTAAAGCTTAAAGACGAAGTTGCTCCTGAAGAACTTCAGGCAATTTGGGATAAGCTCAGAAGAAAAATAAATAGTCTTAGAGATCTGCCTCAAAATGTAAAACCAAACCTTAATGATGATGATGTTGGTGTGGTGTATGGAATTATGGTTGGATTAATAAGTGATGGCTATTCTTATGTAGAAATGAAAGAAGCAGCCGATAAACTAAAAGATGCTCTAATTAAACTCGAGGACGCAGCTAAAGTTGAACTTGGAGGTGTGCAAGATGAAAGAGTTTTTATTGAGTTTGACGAATCACAATTGAAAGAATATGGATTAAGCTCATCTAAGCTTCAAAGTATAATTGCATCTACCAATATTTTAGATTCAGGTGGAGAAGTTAATCTTGAATCGGAAAGAATAGTTCTTGAACCAACGGGCAACTATGAATCATTGGAAAGTATTGAGAATACATTAATTCCAATAGGGGATGGAAGTCAAGTGGTTCAATTAAGAGACATAACCAGCATTCGCAAAGCATATGTTGAACCTGCCAGCACCATTGTTCATGTAAATGGCAAACCAGCAATTTCACTTTCTATCTCCTTAATGGATGGCGCTAATATTATTAAGCTGGGTGAAGATGTAGATAAAGTTTTGGCTGAATGGAATGAACAATTACCAATTGGTTTAAATATACAACGCTTAACTTCTCTAGACCACTATGTTGATAAAAGTATAGATAATTTTATTGGCAATTTGGTTCAGTCTATCGTGATTGTATTGGTGGTAATGCTAATCTTCCTGGGATTGAGAACGGGTTTGATTATTTCCAGTTTGATTCCTATTGTAACCATCATGACCCTAATGTTAATGGGACTTATAAACATGGGACTAAATCAAGTTACATTAGCTGCATTAATCATGGCACTGGGAATGATGGTTGACAATGCCATTGTAGTTTCCGAATCGATAATGGTTAAAATGGAGAAAGGAATGACCGTAAAAGATGCTGCTGTTTCATCTTGTTCCGAGCTAATAGTCCCTTTATTAATCTCAACCTTAACCACTTCGGTTGCATTCCTATCGTTCTATTTGGCAGAATCAACCATGGGTGATATTGTTGGACCAATTTTCGTGGTTATCACATTGGCCTTGGTATCTTCATGGATCATTTCTCTTACCATCATCACCATGTTGTGTTTTTACTTCCTAAAAGTGAAACCAAAAGAAGAAGCTAAACCGAACTTCATGGATCGTATTTTTGATGCATTAAAAGTATATTACAAATCCATCATCTTATCCGCTTTAAATCACAAAGGCATTGTTATTGGAGGAATAGTTCTACTATTCTTTTTATCCTTAAAAGGATTTAGTTTGGTGCCATTCATTTTCTTCCCGGATAGTGATAGAAACATGATTACCGTTGACATTAATCTGCCTTTGGGAACAAAAATAGAACAAACTGAAAAGGTGGTAAAAGAGATTGAAAAACACATTGCTGAAGAATTAAAGGTAAATACTGAGAGAGAAAAGGGAATCATTGACTGGTCTTCCTTTATTGGACAAGGACCGGAATCTTATGACTTGGGATATTCGCAGGATGAAGCAAACTCGAGCTATGCTCACATTCTCGTAAATACAAGCTCCTTCGAAGAAAATGCAGAAATGATTCGTCGATTGGATGAATTCAGCTTTAAACATTTCGCTAATGCAGATATTAAGGTTTCAGCATTAGGTTCGGGAGGTAGCGGAACCCCAATTGAGATTAAGGTAAAAGGAGATAATCCAGATATTTTAGCTGACCTATCGGAGAAGATAAAATCAAAATTATCGCAAGTACAAGGAACCAAAAACGTTAAGGATGACTGGGGGCCAAAAACCAAAAAATTTGTGATTAATATCAATCAGAACAATGCACAAATTGCAGGCATTACCAATCAGGATATCGCTACATCATTAAAAACAGTACTGGATGGATTTCAAACAGGCGAATATCGCGAGAATGATAAAAATATTCCGATACTATTAAGAGGTTTCGCAAGCCAAAATCAAAGCTATGAAAAGATCGAGACCATGAATGTCTTCTCTCAAAGCTCAGGAAGAAGCGTTCCTCTTTCTCAAGTGGCCAGCATTATCCCTCAATGGCAATACGCAAAAATTAAACGCCTTGATTTGATTCGAAGCATTAATGTTTCGAGCGAAATCACAGAAGATGGGAATGCTTCTGAAATTATGAATGAAGTGCTACCCTGGTTGGATGAAGATGTGAAAAGTTGGCCTACTGGATACGATTACGAACTTGGTGGTGATAGTAAAAATACTGCTGAAAATATGGGTGCGGTAATCGCATACCTGCCATTATCTGCATTTCTAATTCTGCTATTGCTGGTCATTCAATTCAATTCGTTTAGAAAAACAGCAATGGTGGTAAGTACCATTCCATTGGGAGTTATTGGGGTAGTAATTGGATTAATTGCACTTCGCTCCTATTTTGGTTTTATGGCTTTCCTGGGTGTAATATCACTTGCCGGTATTGTAATTAACAATGCCATTGTATTGATTGACCGGATTGAAATTGAACTCTCCGAATTGAAACGAACACCACAAGATGCAGTAATTGCAGCTTGCCTGCAAAGGTTCAGACCAATTCTGTTGACCACATTTACAACTTCCTTAGGATTAATTCCATTGTACCTGGGCGGAGGTTTAATGTGGGAACCAATGGCAGCTTCTATTATGATAGGATTACTTTTTGGCACGGTAATTACCTTAATTTTTATACCTGCACTATATAGTGTATTCTATAAAGTGAATTATAAAGATTATCAATTCGACGAAAAACTCTTACAAGACTAAAACAAATAAAATTCAAAAAAGCCTGTCAGTGAAAATTGACAGGCTTTTTTATGCACATTAACAAATCAATAACAAGCCAGATTATTCTGTTACAACGATTAATGGTATATTTAATACTTATAAGTCTTATTTGTACCATATCATGAAAATGAAGATACTATTCTCGATCTCCTTACTGATTGCAATCAGTCTGACAGTTAAATCCCAGGACTTTACAACCTTAAATTTTAAGGAACTAGAACCCACATTCCATCTACAGAACGATACCACCTATGTTATTAATTTTTGGGCCATGTGGTGCAAACCCTGCGTTGAGGAACTTCCGGAATTTGAATACATCCGAAAATCATACGAAAATAAAAAAGTAAAGGTCCTATTGGTAAGCCTGGACTTTGGAGCAAAAGTAGAAGAACGCCTGAGCAGATTTCTTACCAAGAAAAATATAAATGCTGAGGTGGTAATTCTAGATGATCCGGATGCAAACTCCTGGATTGGTAAAGTGGATGACAAATGGGATGGTGCATTGCCAGCTACAGTGATATATAAAAAGAAGCAACGAAAATTCTTTGCCAGGAAAGTAACTTATTCTGAACTAGCAGAGACAATTGATAATTTGAATAGATAATAACCAATTTATTTAGATGATGAAAAAAATATTATTCCTAAGTTTCCTGCTAATATCAGCAGTAGCAATTCATGCTCAAGGATATAAAGTAGGTGATTCAGCTACAGATTTTAAGCTGAAAAATATCGATGGCAAACACATCTCTCTTGCCGATTATAAAGATGCAAAAGGATTTGTAGTGATCTTTACCTGTAACCATTGTCCATATGCCGTGGCTTATGAAGACAGAATTATTGATATCGATAAAAAATACAAGAAGAAAGGTTTTCCGGTAATTGCTATTAATCCGAACGATCCAGCAGTGGTTCCAGGAGATTCTTTTGAAGGCATGCAAAAAAGAGCGAAAGAAAAAGCCTTTACTTTCCCTTATCTTTTTGATGCAAAACAAGAAGTGTACAAGAATTTTGGAGCTACCAAAACTCCACATGTTTACATTTTAAGCAAAAATGGTAAAGATCTTAAGGTAGAATATATTGGTACCATCGACAACAACTATAAAGATGCTTCGAAAGTGAGCACCAAATATGTTGAAGATGCCATTAATTCTCTTTTAATGAATAAAAAGCCAGAAGTAACTTACACAAAAGCAATTGGTTGCTCCATTAAAACAAAAGGATAAATTTAAATTATGAATTATAAGTGATTAATTATAAGTGATTAATTATAAATGAACACAGCTAATTTACTGAGTTAATTAGCTGTGTTTCTATTAATTCTTAATTGATAATTAAAAGTTATTCTGTAATTTTCAAAGACAACTTTCCAACAACTCTTCCCGATTCGCTGTATTGATGTGCTTCTGCAATATCATCCAATTCGTAAGATTTATCGATGTAGGTTTTAAGTAATCCGGCATCAATAAAATCGGCCAACAACTCAAGATCCTTTTTACTTTCCTCCACAAAGATCTTTTTCATTTTCTTAGAGCTTACTAAATTGTGAATTGAACCCAACAGAAGAATATTAAAAGATGGTAAAGTAGTTACATATACTCCACCTCGTTGCAACAAGTGCTTCACTTTTTTGTATTCCAGGTTCCCAACCACATCGAAGAAAATATCGTACTCCTCCTGAAGTTCCAATAAATTCTCATTCTGGTAATCGATCACTCTATCAGCTCCCAGCTCTTTGGCAAATTCAATATTTCGTGTACTACAAACCCCTGTTGCCTTACATTTAAATGCTTTAGCCAATTGCAAAGCGAAAGAACCAACACCCCCCGAGCAGCCATTAACCAACACACTCATTCCTGCCTTTATTCCACCCATATTGCGCAATGCCTGTAAAGCAGTTAATCCAGCCAAAGGAACAGTAGCTGCCTCTTCAAAATTCATGTTCTGAGGCTTTAAGGCCAAATGATCGGGAGTTGTTGCCACATATTCGGCATAGGCTCCATTTTTGATAATGTCTACTTTCCCGTACACCTCATCACCTACACGGTAAAACTGCACCTTATTACCTACCTCCAATATACGACCAGCAATATCTCCGCCTAAAACACAAGGCAATTTCTTCCTCATAAATAGCTTTAGCAGACCTTTTCTTATTTTCCAGTCAACAGGATTAACTGAGGAGGCATACACCTCCACCAACACTTGATTTTCTTTTATCTTCGGTCGATCCAGATTGGTAATTTCCAACACATCAGGAGAACCATATTTTCTCATTACTATAGCTTTCATCGTCGTTTTCTTTTCGCTTAGGTTCAATTTGTCCTGAGTACAAAACTCACTAATCAAGTTACGACAAGTTTGGCTCAATTTCAAGATATTGGAAGGCAGCCTTGATCTATCTTATAACCATAGAATACACGGAGTAACACAGAGGTCTAATTTGTCATTATTTACTCGGTGTACTCCATGGTTAAATTGCACAAAACACTGCGCTTACCGTTTCATAATTGTGTATGAATGCAGCCATAGAAAATCCGGTTTTCTTGATTAAAATCTTTACTCCGACAACATATAGGTAATTTCAACATGATCAGTCAGTACAATTGGATCTGGATTGGTAAACGATTGTGAACCCGAATATCCAGCCTTGCTCACTCTCATTTCAGCCATGTGCTGCTTTGGTCCGTATATGGTTTTAACTGTTCCGTAATTGATATTCTGTATGCTTTTAAGCTGAACCCCTGCCGATTCTGCCAATATCTTGGCTTTGGTTTTGGCATCACTTACAGCCATTGCAATTAATTTGGCCTCGGTAGCTTTAATCAACTCAGGACTTAAACCATAGTTGGCATTGTAATTCAAGTCCACATCCGACGATTTTAATACTTCAAGACAAGCGTGAATGGTTTTTGGTTTGGCTTCCAACTTTAGCTTAATGCTGTAATTGGCACGGTAACCATCAGGAATCTGTTTTCCCGATGAATAGGTTTTCTCTTCATTAATTCGCTGACCAACATCAAATATTTTCATACTCTCAATCTTTGCCAACTTCAATGATTTCTTTAAACGATCTATATCAGAAAGATTTTTGTCCAAACAAGCTTCATATTCGTCTGCCTTGGTGCTTATATTCAACGATATCTCAACGATATCCGGCTCTTGAAATATCTTACTTTCCCCTTTTACATCTAAAGTAGGATAAGTGCTTTGAGCATTTACACATACACCTGTTATAAGGATCGCCACTAATAGAATTAACTTCTTCATAATTATAAATTTATTGATTTACTGTTTCTTATAATATTTAACGAACAAAGAGAAAAAATTCACACCTAATTAAAAGATAATTTAGTCTTTTTTAACTATCTTGCGTCCTCTTAAATTCAAAACACGTTTGATTTAGGAACGATTACTTGCAATAATACCGATTATTAATTCGTAGAAATCATTTGTTCGAATAACTCCAAATGCCCAACGAATTATATATCGGCATTTCTGTTTAAGATTTCACAGTTTCGCTTAAAGCACTCCCGATAACTATCGGGACTGAAATTTAAATGGTCTAAGTTATCAATGTAAATTATCAGCAAAAAAGGCTCTCCTGGCGGGAGCCTTTTTTAGCATGTATGATTTTATTTCATTTTATCCCAATCGCCATCAAACAATAATTGGGCCAAGTTTTTTCTATCTCGTTTAGGCGATTCCATTTCTTGCATGCTTTCGGGCAATTGTTCCGCATCTCCCAGGTAACCAATAGCAATCATGGTAACCGGTTCAAAATCTTCCGGGATATCAAAAACCTCACGAGCCTTTTCAGTCGAAAAACCAGCCATTTGATGCATGTACAAATCCATGCTCATGGCTTGCATGGACATGTTACCAATGGCCAAACCCAAATCATGACGAGCATGTGCATTGGGATTTTGATTGTGAGCAAATTTTTTGGATACCACGGTTAAAATGATCATCGGAGCCGTTTTTACCCACATCTGGTTAAATTCGCCCAAACAAGAAAACAATTGCTCGTATCGTTCAGGATAGTCCTTGGTAGCATATACAAATCGCCAAGGTTGTTCGTTGTAACATGATGCAGCAAAAGAAGCCGCCTCAAACAATTTTTCAATCTTGTCCTCCTCTATCTCCTGATCGGCGAAAGCTCTCGGACTCCATCTTTTATCGATTAATTCGTGTATCTGTGCCATATGTATTGGTTTAAAGTTTTTTTCACAAGCCCCAAATATCAAATCCCAAATATCAAATCCCAAATCCCAAATATCAAATCCCAAATCCCAAGCTCCAAAGATTGGGATTTGGTGCTTGTATTTTGGCGTTTGAAAATGAATATAACTCTTTTTTAACAATTATTAAGGACTTGGCAGTATTTAATTCTATATATTTGGTGCCTAATTCAATACTAAAATTGTTATATCTCAAAAAGGTATTGTGTTAATGAAAATTTACATCCTGATGGAAACAAAATTCTTTTGGGATAGTATAAATACAAATCGGTGAAAACCGATTTAAGAATCTTTGAAATAAGAATGAGAGCAAGCGTTTATTTATTAATACCTCTGTTACTATTTATGCTTTTGGTAGACATTTACACCTACCGTGGCATAAAACCTCTGATTGCAAGAATTAACAATTCAATTGCACGACACACATTAACGTATTTATTCTGGAGCATTTCAGTTTTTATTTTTGCTGCCTTTACCACATTCATGTTTGGTATTAAGCACGTACAAAAAGCCGATGCCTACATCTATTCCGGCTATTTGGTGGCCGGGTTTGCGTTATTTTATTTTCCAAAGTTTGTATTCATATTTTTCGTCTTAATAAAGGACATACAAGGGGCGATTAGGAGAACCATAGCATGGTTCAGAGAGAGAAGGAATAAAAGTGTACCACAATTTAATTCGAAGAGAAAGATGGAGAGATCCGAGTTTTTGTACCAAATGGGATTGGTATTGGCTGCCATTCCGTTTGCATCTATCCTTTACGGAGTAACCAAAGGAAAATTCAACTACCGAGTAATGCGCGAGAGCATTCGTTTCAACAATCTTCCGAAAGCATTTAAGGGTTTAAAAATTGTTCAGATTTCGGATATGCACCTGGGAAGTTTCAACAAGAACTTCGAGAAGGTGGAGAAAGCCGTTGAACTGATTAATGAACAAGAACCAGATTTGATTGTTTTTACCGGCGATTTGGTAAACAACTTTGCCGAAGAAACCGATGGTTGGGCTTCCGTTCTGGTAAAAATGAAAGCTAAAATTGGCAAATACTCCATACTGGGCAATCACGATTATGGCGATTACTCCTATTGGCGATCAGAAGAAGACAAAGCTAAAAATCTTGCAGCAATCAAACATTTTCACAAGCAAATGGGATTTCGATTGTTATTGAACGAAACCGAAACCATTAATGTGAAAGGAGAAGAAATTGCTTTGGTAGGAGTTGAAAATTGGGGTAAACCTCCATTCCCTCAGCATGGCGATTTAAACAAAGCTACCCAAGGCACAGAACATCTTCCGTTTAAAATATTATTGAGTCACGATCCTTCGCACTGGGACGAGGAGGTGATTAAAAACTCAAATATCGATCTTACTTTTGCAGGACACACCCACGGCATGCAGTTTGGAATTGAACGTGCAGGAATCAAGTGGAGTCCGGTTCAGTACAAATACCCTCGCTGGGGCGGATTGTACCGCGAAGGCGATCAGTACCTGTATGTAAATCGCGGATTTGGATACATTGGTTTCCCGGGAAGAATAGGTATGCCACCCGAAATTACCGTGGTGGAATTGGCATAAAAAAAAGCTCCAATTTTAATTGGAGCTTTTTTCTATTTTGACTCTTCATATATTGGAAGCCTAATTTTAAAACTTGTACCGTTACCCACATGGCTTTCCACCTTTATTTCACCATTGTGTTTGTCTGCAATTTCTTTCGAAAGAAGTAAACCATATCCCGATCCCAATTCTCCCGAAGTACCAAGACTAGATTGAGGATGCTCCTTATCGAACAAATTATTCAATTGATTTTCGTTCATTCCAACTCCCGTATCCGTAATATCAATTTCGATCATATTACCTATCACCCTGGTTTGTACGGTAACAAAACCTTGTTGACGCGAAAATTTAATGGCATTGCCTAAAATATTCCGAATCATCGTAGCAATTAAATCTTTGGTGCCAAAAGTAGATTTTGCCTCTCCAAAGATTTGCACCAACTGTATTTTTTTTAATGCTGCAGTAGGTTGAACAATTTGTAACACTTCTGATATTAGCTTGTGTACATCTATTTTCTCTAAGGTAGATTCAGCTTGCTTTTCCAGATCACGTGCATACACCAGTAAATTATCTAATAGTTCCATATTTTTTGTGGAAATATTGCAAATCAATTCTGCATATTTTTTAGATGATTTATCTTCACTTGCTTCTAAATTTTTAAGCAATAATTTCGAAAAACCAATCAACGAATTAAAGGGATTTCTTAAATCATGACCAATGATGGAGAAAATCTTATCCTTGGCAATCATTAATTCATGAATTTGCTTATGCTGTATTTGCAATAAGGAATGTGTAGATACTTTTGAAAGCAACTCTTCCAACTGAAAAGGTTTTGTGATTACATCCCTACACCCTACTTTAAAAGCTTTGGAGATATTCTCCTGGTCGGTTTTCTCAGCCATAAAAATAACAGGAGTATTGCTGTTTAAATCACTCACTCTTATTTTATCAACAAAGGCAAAACCATCACGTGGCATTCTAATATCGATTAACAAAAGGTCAAACTCAATTTCATTACACAGTTCGTATGTTTCCTCATATGAGCTTGAAGTACGCACAAAATAGTTTGAATCCTCAAAAAAGCTTGAAATCAGGTTTAGGTTTTCAGGTTTATCATCAACTACCAAGAGTTTGATAACGTTTAATGTATTCATTTTAGATCTTTAGTTCGTAGAAAAAATCTTCCAAATTTATATTATTTTCCAACATATACAGTTTCAATTTTGTATCTGATTCAACAGTATGCCTAAGAAACCATTCTTTTAGAAATTCATGAAATCCATCAAAATTACAATTTTTAAACTTTGCAAGGTTAAATTTTTCCAACAATTCAAAATGTTCAATTTGATGCTCTTTAAAAGCAGGGTAATTCATTCTACGCATGGCATTTTCCTCACTAATAAAATGAAATTCTGCATACTTTTCTATTTCATTCATAATTCTAAACAACTCATCATCAGAACGCTTTAAATTGATTTCATACTTAAAAGAATTCAACAATTCTATAAAGATTTTATGTTCGAAGTCTATTCTCGCAATACCTGTCTCAAAATCGGAATGCCATTGTATAATTCCATCTATCTCTCTACTTCCCATACTCTTATGTTTTAATGTTAGTATAATGTTGCCTAACAAACACCTTGCAACTTTTGGTAACTCCCAACAATTAACCAGTTCGCACATTGGGTATTGGCGTTATCACTAAAATAAGAAATTATGTGTAAGAATCTCTCATTTATTTTCAATAATTACATCACAAGCTCTTAACATTCTCTTTATCAGAATTAGATCCCATACATTCAGTCATAAAACACCCCATGCAAAACTAGTCTGCATGGGGTAAAATATAATCGATTGTAAGTAATGAATTACGACTCCTTGCTTGAAGATTCGCTAAGCACTTCTTCTTCGTTTTGTGAACGCCCCATACGCTGGGCAATTAAGCGGTTGGTTTCTTCAGTTACAATATTCAGTTCTTTCGCTAAATTATTGTAGGCCTCATCTGTTTCAATGTCACACATCACATCAAGATATTTAAACATTGCCTCCAACTCCTTCCTCAACTCTTTACAAACCGCATCGCTCTGACCTTCATTTCTGCTTGTCTTAGCATCACCTCGTTCTGCCACCGCTTGTTCAAAATTTTTCTGAGCTTGCTCTAGCTCTGTTAACCAAACCTCACCATCCAATTTTTTCAGAGAACCATTTAAACTTTCATTGGTTTTCAGCTTTTCAACCATTCCATTGATAATGGCCGATTCCTCCAACATTGGCTTACGAATGACACCTGAACCCAAACTATCAATTTCATTCAAAATGATTTTTCCAGCTTCGCTAATTTCAGCATTTAACCGTTTGGAACAGGCTAAAACAAAAGTTTCCAAAGCCGAAAATGCCAAATCACGCTGAGCATCGCATTCTGCAACCGTAAGGGTTAAAAGTTGAGTGTTTACCTTTTCGGTATTCTTTTCCAACTTTTCGATACCATTAGCGATTCTGGTTTTAAATGGTTCAAAACTGATTGCCTCTGTTACAGCATTCTCAATTAACTTAAAGATACGATTAGAATAAGTCAAATACTCGGCAATTCGCATACGATAAAACATAGGAATTCTGATCATGATTGTAAATTTTAGTTATTGTATGTTTAATTTTTACTAAACTAATTTATGAAGTCCATTACCCAATGTCAAGTATATTTTGATTATTTTACAAATCACTTATGAGATTCTTATATCTGTTTTTTAGATATTTACAAACTTCCTTAAACACAATACATGTATATTGTATACAATTTACAATTCTTTTAGTGATAAGATAAAGCAAGTACTACAAGACTTCTTTCCCAATTTATCTCCCACTTTCTTTCTCTTATAAATCAGGCATTAATACAAAATCAATTCTACATACATAAAAAAGTATTCTCACATCCCCACAGGCCCAAATATTCACTTACAAGCCATTATCAACAACAAACACTCTTGTTCCCTCCACTCCTAAATTTTGAAGATGTTCTTTTAATCCTTACCGATATATTCGTCAACTGCGGGGATGGTACTTTCATCTTTGTTTACTCCTTTCGCAACATTGCTTTACCTTCCTGTAAACTTGTTTGTTATCTTCGATGCACTACGAATTGCCCAAACAAACTTGTCTAAGTCCTCCACACATTCAACGGACATATAAACAAGCCTGCCAGACCTTTCTTTACATTTACAGAAGGTTCAAACAATGTTGCGAGATAGCTCCAAGCGTTTAAGAAAGCAATAAACACCCTTGCAGGATGCTTGCCTGCCATTAAAGTGTGAATAAACAAGCATGCAGGAATCCTCCCTAATGTCACGGTTCATACAAATATGCTCGCAAGAAGCCTCCGTGCCATTAGCAAGAGAGTAAACAAACTTGCGAGAACCTTTCCTAACCTCACGAATAGAGTAAACAAGCATGCGAGAAAACCAACTTTCTTATTTTTATTGATAATGAATTAGTGTACAGAACAATACTGTATGCGATTTATGATTAAATTTAGTGTACTAATAGAAATTGACTTTTAAGCTCTTACACAACAGCCAAGTGATATAACATCAATATGATGTTATTCTTACGTTGTTTAAATACCGTAAAACCAAACACAATTAAATAAATCCTGCGAAAAACATTATGCAAAAGAAAATAATATTAATTTTTTTACTCCTTCTTGCAGTTAAATCTAGTTACTGTCAGGTTGATAGAAAAGATAGATACAATGTGGGTTTTAAGTATTTTAAGGCGACAGACACTTCGAGAAATTATATTATTGGGCATGATACAGTAAATCGCCCCATGTTGATTCATTTTTGGTATCCCAGTCAAAATAATCCTGAATTAAAATGTATGTCATTCAAAGATTATATTGATTTGATAGCAATTAGAGAAGATTTTGAGAGAGAACAGCAGGACATTGATAAGATCTCTAACAACTTTGTTAATGCTTACTTGGGATTTTCAAAACAGCAATTTGGAATTGACACATCAATAACAACAGAAGAGGTGCTAAATAGCCCGGTTAAAGCAATACTCAATGCAAAACCAATTGATAATAAATTTTCTCTCATCATATATGCTCCATCCAATAGTAAGTCAGCAGTACAAAATCATATTATGTGTGAGTATTTGGCCAGCAATGGATATTGTGTTGTTTCAGTTGGCTCTGCAGGACATGAATCCTTAAAACGATACGACCAAAGAAAAGCTACTGTAGCACAAGTTCGTGATATGGAATTTAGTGTAAAATACATTAGTGATTCATTGAAATTAGATTTTTCTAATATTGGATTATTCGGGTTTAGTACTGGAGGTATGGCGACAATAATTTACCAGATGCAAAACCCTGAGGTAAAGGCTGTAGCTAGTTTGGATGGAAGCCATGAATACGGATTATATTCTGTATTAAATAAAATTGAGAAGTTCACTATTGATAAAGCAGATACTCCTTATCTAATGATTGCCAATAAGTACAAAGACTTTTCAATTTTCCCTTATTACAGTTCAATTTCTACAGAGGATAAACATCTGTATCAAATGACTGCAATAGGCCATAACGGATTCATATCTTATTGGCAACAATTTGCCATGTGCGGTAAGGATAGTAAGGCAAATAACACAACCGAAAGTTATACTGTGCTATGCAAGAGCCTTACTAGTTTTTTTAATGACAAGTTAAAATCAGGAAATAAAGATTCAAAAGAATTTGAAATACAGAACAATAAACTAATTCAAAAGAACGATACTGATTATAACATTGCTGCACAATTACTTAATCGGATAATACAAGACGGGATTGATAATTCAATTAGCTGGTTGAAATCAAACAAGGTATTGTTTAAAGGCAAAGCCAATATGATTAATGTAGTAGGTAAAATGTATTTAGGCAATCAAAATGACATTGCAATAAAAATTTTCACCGCTAATACAGAAATTCATCCTGCTTCCTGGGAAGCTTTTTATAATCTGGCGCGTGCATACAAAGAAAGTAAGCAGATAAATGCTGCGAAAAGTGAAATTACCAAAGCAAGGAATATTAATAACGAAAATGAAGATATTCAGAAGTTATATGATGAGATAATAAATGCAGAATAAATTACTTCGCGCAAGCCTATCGCTGGCTCAAGCTCAATGTCATTAGATTAAGATCCTGATAAGCTAGATATTGCACTTTACACATACGTTTCACTAATTATAAACTATGCTAAAATACTTAATCAACATAGCCATTCTTCTAATAGGCATTATAATTGGAATAGTGATTACCAAAAACTTTTGGGGAGTGAATCAACTCAATTCAGAAATTGACTTAATCAAAAAGGAGAAGTCTGAATTACTGGAAATCATTAACGACAATGCCAAAATTCTAAGACTACTAAACAATTACGATCTGGCTGAAGCTGACAGTGAAAAAACAAAAATTGAACTTGATTGTTTAATCTCTGATATTAAAGAAAAACAGAATGCGGGTTACTCATGTGGATATATAATTTTTGATATAGAAGCCGATTCGAGCATTAATGCTATAGACACCGTTTTTTCAAGACACACTTTCATTGTTCAAGAATATGGGATAGCATGGGATTATATTATCCCACAAAATTAAACTGCGTTCAAAACACTATCATCCAATTAACAAAACCACGCAACCATCTGAAAATGATTTCATCTTACCAATATATTCTAACAATAATCACACAAAAATGAAAACACTAAACCTATCTTTCCTACTTATCTTATTAATTCTATCCGTAGCCTGCGACAATAACAGTCCTGGTGGATACAAGTACAATACAGGTAGTCTTCCTGAAACTCCCATTAATTTGGAAGCCTTTAATACCGAGTACGATGATTATAACTCTACTGCTCCTACATTGGGCTATCTGATTCCATTCTGCTTTTCGACTAATAGAAATAGCCAGGGAAATGATTTTGATGTAATCTATCAACCAATGAGTGTGAATTTCGACAAAACCACAGGAGAATTAACTGTAAGTAACGAAACCAAACACTGGGGAACATTTAAGGAAGTATATGGCGTTATTAATATTGGTGTTGATCAAATAAAAACCCTCGGAAATGAATTTGGACCTAACCTTATCATCACACGTGACTTTAATGATACTTATTTCTCACTTTTGTATGCAAGCGATATTTCGGGCGATTTTCAGATCAATTTTATCTCTAACCTCAGCGAAGCGAACTTTGGCGATCCCAAGGAAGTATCTTTTCTGAATTCAGAATTTGATGATTTGTATCCTTGTTTCAATTCCGACAATACCAAGATTTACTTCTGCTCGAACCGCCAGGAGGATAATTTTGATTTCTATTCGGTTAATGTAGATCCTGAAATGGATTTGGAAACTCTTTTATCTGATGATGCTGAGTACGAAATCAACAAAGAAGAAGCACTATCAAGTACAGCCGATGACAAGTGTCCATTTATTTTTGGTAACAAAATGGTTTTTGCCTCGAACCGAGAAGGTGGTTATGGTGGTTTCGATTTGTACTACTGCATTTATGAAAATGGGAAATGGAGTCAGCCGATCAACTTTGGAGAAGGCATCAATTCTGAATTCGACGAATATCGCCCTATTTTGATAGATGAAGGCGTTAGCTACACGCAAACTATGATGGTATTTTCATCGAACCGAACTGGTGGAAAAGGGGGATTTGATTTGTATTTTGTAGGAGTTGACCATGACCATACAGAATTGTAATTTTAGGTAAAACCATAAATCATGAAAAGACAGCTCAACATCCTACTTGCCTCTCTTGTTCTATTATGCTCGTGCAAAGGACAAGAATCGGTAATCGATAATAGTGTAGTGAAGGATTTGAATATTGATCGTTACCTGGGAAAATGGTACGAAATTGCTCGCTTCGATCACAGCTTTGAAAGAGGTTTGGTGGGGGTTACAGCCCACTATTCCATGCGTGAGGATGGAAAAATAAAGGTCGTGAACTCGGGATACAAAGGGAGCCTGGATGGAGAGAGATCGGAAGCCATTGGCAAAGCAAAAATTCCCAACCCAAACATTCCTTCCAAATTGAAAGTTTCCTTCTTCTGGATTTTTTATGGCGACTATTTTGTTCTGGAATTGGATGAAGATTACCAATGGGCCATTGTTGGAAGCAATACCGATAAATACCTTTGGATCCTATCTCGAAATCCACAAATGGATGATCAATTGTATTCCAAACTACTGAAGCAATTACAAGCAAGAGCTTACGATACCAGCAAATTAATAAAAGTGGAACAAAGAAAGGAATAAAACCACATCCTCTAAATCTTATTTTTTAGTAGTGAGTAAAACCATATTATACAATAAATCCCTCGAAATACCAGCGATTATACTTACCGTATTGGGTAAATTCCTGTTTATGGATTATTTAAACTGGCGATTTCCATTCGTTTTAAGTGCTACCATTTTATGGTGTGCTTACATTTGGTACAGAAAGAAGATCAACCAAGGAATCTTAAAATATTGGGGATTTAGAACCGACAATTTCAGAAGCGTATTAAAGGTGGTTCTCCCCTTTGGACTTACTGCAGTAATTGCATTTTTTACAATTGGTGGCATTCAAGGAACCATTAATGCAACATGGCACATTATTCCGGTATTGTTGTTTTATCCACTTTGGGGCAGCATTCAACAATTCCTACTAATTGGTTTGGTGGCAGGAAACCTGTACGACAATCCCAATCGCAAACTTAACAAGCACATTATTGTACTGTTTGCAGCTACCCTATTCGCTTTGGTTCACTATCCCGATTACTGGTTGATTGGTGGTACTTTTATTCTGGCAATATTCTATGGATACGTTTATTTGAAGGAAAAAAACTTGTATGTTCTGGGAATCTTTCATGGATGGTTAGGGGCTTTGTTCTATTACACGGTATTAGACAGTAATCCTTTTTATGAAATATTTGGGAACTTGTTGAATTTGTAGAATAATTAGAATGACACACCCACGAATAAATAACTATTAACCTGATAATTATCAAGATCATCTGACCTTAATAAGAAAATTATGTCTCTATATGAAATACCGTGGGTAATAAAATTAATAGTAGTGCATTAATGAGAATATTATTTATAACCTAAGCCTTAATTTGCTCAAGCCGCATGGCTTTTACTTTCTCCATTGATGAGAAAGTAAACAATCCCGAAGCTTCGGGAAGGGCGCGTAAGATCAAACTACTGATATTTGAAAACTTTAAGTGCGGCGGGATGATCTTCGAACAAGTTCTCAGCTTTCCCGTCTTTCTAAAAGTTTTCTGCACATAAGCAGCTTGACCTTCCAATGCCCACCATGGGTAGTGAAGCAAAATAAGAACCAGTAATGATAATTCTAAATAATTACCCATTATAAATCATGCAGAATCAAAATTATAAACAGATGAATAAAATTATCCTTGGTATTATTTTGGGAACAATGCTTTGCTCCTGTTCTTATAAGAATATCTATACTCTAAAAAAATTTCATGTAAATCCGTTACAGTCAGAATATCATTCGGGATACTCAGAATACACAGCTGACAAATACAAAATTCAGTTGAAGTATATCAGCAGAAAAGAAGATAAAATTGACTTTGAGGCAATAATCACCAACACCTCTAAGGATACTATTTTTATTGATCCCAGTTTGTTTTACTACAAGGCTTATCGAAAAACTGAAATTAACTCATACAACCATATTCAAAGCTATTCTTGTATTAATTCTGATAGTTTATTGCAAAAGGCATTCGAGGTGAAACAACAACTAAGCCATGCCAAAAACCCATACTCTAAGGAAAATTACACTACTTCCTCCATTATTACAGAAGCCTTGGTTGCCGGATTTTTTGAATCCCTTTCGGGATCAGAGAATGAAGACGACGAGTACGAATCTCGTGAAGAAATGGAGGCCAATTGGGTAAAAGATCGTATCCAAATAGTAACACGCTGCGATGAAACCATTGACTACCTTCAAAACGAAGCCATTTTAAATACAAGCCTGGCACCAAAGAATATGGTAAAAGGCAAATTGCGTTTCACACTGATATTAAAAGCAAAAAGAGTAAAGTTTTATTTTCCTGTAGCTGAATGTAAAACCTCATCCTTAATTTTTGATCAGCAAGCATTTTACAAATAGAGCCTATTAATTCATTCCCTCTTTTCTGTAAGTTCGTCCTACAAGATCATATCGCATCAAAAAGCCACAAACTCTTATCGAATTTGTGGCTATTTGATGATGCGTTGTATGTTTAATATGCGGCCAAATTAAAAGAAATCAAAAAATTGGCAAATAAGTTATTGGTTTGGTTTTCGTAACCCAATCGAACCCCTAAGTCTACCGGAGCCGAAAACCTTAATACATGTAAGTCGGATCTTAGCTCAATACCTCCTGAGAAATAATCATTTTTAAATGGGAAAACATCTCCTTCTTCATTTTCCAGGTATTTTTTCTCGTATCCATAATCCACAAAGGCATTCATTTTAATGCGCTTAAAATAGGCCAAAGGGCCTAGGTTCCAATCCGGATAAAAAAGAGGCATTGCATAATCTGCTCCTACAGTTGCAATGTGTTTTCCATATAAATCACTCATCCCTCTAGGACTTTTCACCATATTCGAAAAGCGAGAATCAGTTAACGAACGGTATTGATAAGCTCCATACAATTTGATTCCATGATGTTTTACCAATCCAGGGAAATACAAATGCCCCTCAGCCGACCAGGTATTGCCAAGATCTCTATCGCCCCAAGGAGTATCACGGTAGTTCAACTCGAATATTTGAGCCCATTGGTATTGTACATCTCTTGGTGCTGTTTTGGCAATATTATATCCAAACAATTGGTATTCCATAACCTGTTGACTAAAGGATTCATCACCAAAATCATACTCTCCTATTCCAAGCGAGTTATTAACCGTAGTTTTTAAGGCTACTGTATTTAAATCTGTAAACTTTACCATACTATAGGTAAGTTTCGGAATTAACTTTCGTGTATACTGTCCCGATGATAAATTAAATGGCAAACTAATACTATTTTCCCATTCCCATTGTTTCCACCCGGTATTAACCAGCAAAGTGTCCATCTGTTCAGGCTGTAAGCGCTGTGCTACGGTAGCATAAGTAGTATTCCTATCTCCTATGGTGAATTTAGAATCTAATATTGGAAACCACCCTTTGTAAGAAAGATTGGCATAAAACTGACCATTATCAAATCCTTCCTCCCTTTTGTAACCTACTGTTGTTAGTAAAGTACTCAACTTGTTCTGGCTGGCAACGGAAACCCCTACATCTGCCTTACCATCAATACCATCAACAAACATTGGAGCCCAGGAATGGAAGCTGAACAAATTGGCCAGTTTCGAATAGTTCCTTACTTCGAATCGATCGAGATTGGTAGTATCAGCATTTAACTTCTCTCCCAATTGATTGGATAGTTGTTCTGCCAAAGGGTATTGATTATAATCGCCCTGCCACTCCTTCCATTTTTCTTTATCAATAGCTGCCTTTGCCAAAAGGTAACCATCTGAGGTATAATCAGAATAGTACAGTTTCTTATTGGGGGTAACATATGCATCTCTGCCTCCAAATCTTGAAGACGTTACCTGGTATACTTTCTTGGTATTCAAATCGAGAGCAAACACATTATCAATGCCAGTAAATGAAGCATTAAAATACAAGTAATCTCCGTAAGGAACCGGACGCGACATGTCGGCATATCCAGAGTTGAAAAGTTCTTCTCTTTCTTCAGATTTTAGGTTCAATTTTACAATCTGCTTCCCTCTATCATTCAAAACAATTAAAACAATATTCTCATCATCCATAAATTGAGGTGTTTGAAAATACTCATTCTTCCCCGCAGCAATTCTTTGTTTGATTAATCCTGTTTCATGATCAATTATCACAAGACTATTATCTCCCTTCTGATCTGAAGAAACAGCAACGATCTCACTTGCATCTGATTTAAATGATGGCGCAAACAATGACTTCATGAAGCGATGCATTTTCTTCTCTTTTGATTTGATATTGTAAGTCACCAAAATACTCCTGTCTGCATGTTCCCAGCGAATGTTCTGTTTTGATTCTGCCCACACCAGGTATCCATTGCGATAATCATAGTCGATATTTGACAAATAGCCTGGCACCAAAACTTTATCAGTATTGCCATTAACATCCAACTTTTCAAAACACAAAGCATCCGATAAACCGTGCTTCAGATAGATTAAATCTCCTTGCTCTGTTACATGTGGGATTCTTTTACTGGTAAAGTATTTTTCTCTATCGCTCACCAACTGATAAGCTGATTTATCCGTTTCAGTATCTTGTTTCTTCCACTCCCAAAGCAACTCTTGCATGGTATCGAAATACAGCAGTAGCTTCCCATCAGAATACTTTTTCGCTCCTTGTACCTTCTCCCAGTCTACATCTCCTGCTTTTCCATATTTCTTCTGAAGTTCAATTTTAACCTGTTTTCTACTTTCAGATAAGCTTTTCTTTATTCCATTTGAAAAACTCACAATTCCCAATGGGTGTCGGGCCACATTTGTTAAAGTATTGTCCCAAATTTTATCACCATAGTTGGATCTTGCTTTACCTACCAAATGGTAACCCAATTTGTATCTGTCGGTCACATAATCATTATACGAACCATTAACTGCTTTATCGTATGAAAACTCACCTTTTTCAAGCAATTGAGCTCTTAATTCCTGTTCAAATTCTGGTAACCTTCCTCTTCCCGACTCACTCATACTGGTCTCCAAACAAACGGCATCTCCTTCCATAAACCATGGTGGCAAATATAATCCTACTACTACGGCAGTAGCTTGTTGCCCGAATACATAATTCAATACTCTTGTAAATCCTTGCTCTATTTTATCCATTTGAACCACATGCCGAAACTCATGCGTTGCCAAATGGTCCAACCAAATTTGCGCATCATTATTCTGAGCCGAAGTGGTATACAGCTCCATTCGTTTAGGAGCCCAGGCCACTAATCCATTAGAGTTGGCTGAATGTGTATGCAAAACCACCGAAAACTTCTTAGGCACCCGGTTTAAACTCTTCCCTCCTTTGTGCAACAAATCCTCAAACAAAGCTGCAATATAGCGTGCCTTTTCTTCTGATTCTTGCGGGAAAATAATTTGAAATTCCCTGGTATTAATCTGTTTCCATTTGATAGAGGCAGGATCTTGCCCTGTAATAAAATATTGCGAATATCCTGACGCAAATACCAGAACAAAACACACTAGAAATGCCAATCTTTTAATCATAAATAGCCATTTTATTTTGAATGCCTTAAAATACCAAACTAATACACTGTAAACAAAATTAATTTACAGATGTTTTAATTAACATTAAATGATATCTCGTTTTGAATTTGCAAAAGTCGTTTTCAATGCAGACCTTTGCCTCCTTAATTATAGATTGAAAAACGGTATCTGAATAGATCAAAATTATGGGTAAAATTGTAATTAAAACACCGGAACAAATCGAAGGAATTCGAAAAAGTTCACAGTTAGCCGGAAATACATTAAAATATATTAGCAATTACGTTGAGGAAGGTGTATCCACTCACTATCTTGATAAATTAATTGAAGAATACATCCGTGATAATGGAGCAATTCCAGCTCCTTTAAACTATCATGGTTTTCCAAAATCATGTTGCATCTCACTTAATGATGTAATCTGTCACGGTATTCCTGATGAAAAAACCATTTTAAAACCAGGAGATATTCTTAACATTGATGTTACAACAATTCTTGATGGCTATTATGGCGATACTAGCACCATGTTTACCATTGGTGATATTACCGACCAAGCTGCAAGATTAGTAGAAGATACGGAACATGCTCTATACTTAGGAATTGAACAAGTAAGACCTGGCAACTATTTTGGTAATATTGGTTTTATGATTGGACGTTATGCTCAAGCAAAAAAATACAGTGTAGTATATGAATTCTGTGGACACGGTATTGGATTAGAGTTCCATGAGGATCCTCAAGTAGAACACATCGCTCCAAGAAACTCAGGCCCAAAAATGAAAGAAGGAATGGTTTTCACAATCGAGCCAATGATCAATTTGGGTAAAGCAAGAGCTGTTGTTGATGAGAATGATGGCTGGACTGCAAGAACTGTAGACAAAAAATTATCTGCTCAATTCGAACACACCATTTTGGTAACAAAAGATGGGTACGAAATTTTAACTGATGTTGGTGATTACGAAATCTTCAGATAAAGAAATTTCCTGACTAATAGAATATAAGCCGTCTTAAATAAAATTTGGGACGGTTCTTTTTTTCACTTTCGCAATGAAAGAATTTGTATTAATTTAGCTCATCACTAAACTTTAAACTATGAAGAACGTTGCAGTTCTATTGGCTGGCGGAAGCGGTAAAAGAATGGGAACCTCACTCCCTAAACAATTTTTAAAAATTGCAGATAAACCAATCATCCAACACTCAATTGAGGCTTTTGAATTTCATCCCAATATCGATGAAATCTGTATTGTTATTAATGCTGACTACCACGAGGAAATTAACGATTTGATCGCTAATAACAAATACAGGAAGGTAAAATACGTATTAAGTGGTGGTAAAGAAAGGAGTGATTCCAGCCTTGCTGCAATTAAAGCTTATGAACGAGAACAAAATGTATACCTGATTTTTCATGATGCTGTACGTCCTTTCGTTTCCAAGCGTATTATTAGCGATGTAATTAATGCTTTGGAAGCGGGAAAATCAGTAGCTGTTGCAATTCCAACAACCGATACCATTTTCAGCCTGAATCAAGATGAAACCATTGAATCTGTGCCCAATCGCAATTTGTTGCGAAGAGCCCAAACTCCTCAGGCATTTTCATACAAAACCATTAAAAAAGCCTATGATATTGCAATGAACGATTCCAATTTTGTGGCAACTGATGATTGTGGTGTTGTTTTAAAATATCTTCCAAATGAAGCCATTCACATTGTTGAAGGTGAAGAATCCAATATCAAAATCACTTTTGAGCAAGATTTACTGCAAGGGGCACAAATTGCGGATAAAAAGTAAGCATTGAAAAAATATCAATCGAAACTTACAAAAAAGGCTTGACTGTAAAATACAATCAAGCCTTTTTTAGTAATATTTTTATTTTGTAGTTTCAGATTTAGACAAACTATTTTTTACCCTTTATTAGGGCTTTAAATTTATGCTTTCTATAGATCTTCTCTTTGTGTTTTTTATCAAATTGAAGCAAAAGCTTAATAGCTTCATTTTCATCCCGTTTATTCAATTGAGCATATTGTTTTGCAATAATTTCAAGTTCATATTTGGATGCCCATAACTGTGCAAAATTTCTTAATCCTTTTAGATAATCAATTTTCTCAAATCTTAATCTATTGATATCTACAATAGAAAAATCATATTTGTCATTTTCTAATTTTGTAACTAATACATTGCCTCTTGAATAATCTAAATGATGAATACCCATTTTATGCAACTTGCCATATGTATAGGTAGCAAACTGCTTCAGAATATTCTCTTTATCCGGAAATTCAAAACCGATTAAATCTCTAATGGTAAAATCATATTTAAGGTGAACCGAGACATAATAACTTCTATTAAAGAGAGCTTTTTTTAAAGTTTCAACAAAAGCGATCGGTTCTGGCGTATTGGCTCCTCTTCTTAAAATTTCAATTCCATATTCGTATGAGTGCTTGGCCTTTGAACCTCTTAGCCATGCATAAGCCAATTTATTTATGAAATTCGGAATTTTAAAAGATTTAACATTTAGTTTTACTCCTTCATAGTCAAAAACCTTAATTTCATTTCGCCCTTTATAAATTGAAGTGCCTTCACTTTCAAAAATATGAGGTAAATCATTAACGAAATCCTCAACGAACTCATATTCAGAATTAACCGTGTAACGCTTTTTTTTCTCGAATACCATCTTTACTTCTCCTTTTCAAGTTCGGGCAACACCTCCATAATCTTATTTGCGATACGTTCTCCTGCTTTACCATCAAGAGATTCAAACATTCTTTGGTTTGCGATTTGCTGAGCATCTCTTTTTTCATTGGCATTCTCGTATGCATAATCCAACATCTTTCCCAGTTCTTCTTGCGAGTCAATTTGAAAACTAATGGAACTAATTATTTCGCGTACCTCAGGAACAGTTCTTCTAACAACAGGTACCTTAAAAGTAATAATTGGTTTATACAAAGCACACATTTCAGACAATATTGAACTGGTATCACCAACACAAATATCTGCAATCATAATATATGGCGTTACATTCTGAGTATCTATATACTTTACTCCTGGTGTTTCTCTAATAATATCCCTATACTTATCTGAAATCCAAACATGAAGCGTTACAAGTACATTGTATTTCTCCGTATAATCATTTAACTGATCATACCACTTGTGTACAGCAGACATTTGAGACCCATCCCATGTAGACGAAAACAGAATTGTCTTCTTATTTTCATCGAGTTTTAATTTCTTTTTTAAACGATTTAAAACTTCTTCCGAATAAGTTCCATTATAAGCATCATCCATTTTTGGATAACCCAAGCCAACACCTGAAACAATTCCGATCGCCTTTGCCTCCTCCACTTCTTTAGAGCTTGTAAAATGAAATTGATCGAACATGTTATGTCCTTTTACATTTGCAAAAGGCTTAAAATGGTATGCTCCATGGTTTATTCCGATCTTTACAATTTTAGGTTCCGGGAACAAATAACAAGATTGCCTGCACATAATCACTCCCTTTGGAAATACAGGCATAATTCTGGCTTTTATTCCTTTTTCCAATAACTTCTTTTGTATGCTTCTATTCTTTGCTACAATTGGTATCGGTTTCAAATGCCTTTGCACATTTTTAAATATTTCCAAATCGAGCTCATTCGCACAAAAAAATACAATTTCTTTTCTCTTTTTTAATAAATTAAGAATGTTCCAAACCAGTCTATAAGGAAACTTAATCACATAATAAGATAAAACCATTCTGTAAGTTATTTAGTATTTAATTTCCTTGTTTCGATAGCAATCCTTTTTTCAACAATTTGATTTGAAAACCAACATTGTCATGCAAATATTTACCATTATCAACAGCTACGCTTGTTGAAAGTTCGAATGGAAATTTTTTCCATTTTGGGAATATTAGCTCCAGCATATAGGATTGCTGTGAAAGACCATCTGGGTAGCTATAACTTTTAGAATAGTTTTCTTCTAACTTGCCTTGGCCATCATTCACAAGTAATACCCTACCATAATTATCAGAAAATGTTAGTAAGGTTTTATACCTTATCTTACCTATGGTACCTGTAATTCCAAAATGATGGGCTACGACGGCATTATTACTTATTCCATTTGCAATTCCATCCTTGTAAGATGGCGTAAACAAAGGCATACCTATTGTTCTTTGGTGACTAGTCCATCCTGATTGAAATACTGAATTTGAAAAATAGTTATCAAAACCAATGACAGGTTCAATGGGATGATCCGGACGAATCATATAACCTCCCTGGTCCTTGGTATAATAATATTCATAAATAAAAGAAGATATCAGCTTCGAGTTTTTCAATTTCAAATAAAAAGATAGATTCCAATCCTTTACCTCTTTTAAATGTCTAAAATCACCCGATTTATCCTCATAAATATTCTTCAAGCTCAAAACACTTTCTATTTTATGTGAAGAATATGCCAACTCAAAAGTATTTTGGCCTATGTGATTTCCTGATTTGTTATAGCTCTCATTTATTGACTCATTGCCATCTTCATCCACCAACACTTTTCCTTCTCTAACCAAAACAGCATCCATAAAAGCATCGAATCCACCTAAATTACCCCACTTAGGAGAATCTCCTCCCCACTGCACATAGTGATCCAAGCCAACTGTAAATGACAAGCCTTGTTTTTTACCGATTCTTAGGAAAGCACTCTTGTGGTGTACATTTGCATTATCAACAAATCTATCATCCAACATGATTCCATTGGAAAAACTACCTTTAATCCACAACCAATTGTTTGAGAAAGGTACAGCAATAAAATCATTAAGCTCGATTTTCACTTCCGGATACATACGTGAATTACCAGAGTAAAGCATGTCCCCATTGGTAAGAGACAATCCATCAAATTTTACTGCTCTGTGTTGCATTCCAACATTAATTCCAATTTTTCTCCAATCCGCTGACACATACAATTCATCTATGAAAACATCACTTGATTTTCCTTGACTGCCAACTAAGGAGGTTCCATAATTAAAATCGATTTTCTTTGAATTATTCGAAGGAGTACTGTGAATTCTAAAATTTAATGTTCCATTATTCTCGTCTGGATAAATCCCATATTTGTTTGTGACCAACCAAAATGGCAAGTTACTTTCTGAAGAAAATTGAGTAGATAGTTCTGCCTCATAATTTACCTTTTTATTTTGAGCTACAAGCGTTTGACATGCAAGCATTAAAATAAATACTAATCCCCTATACTTCATTTTAATTATTATTGTTTTTTACAAATGACTTTACAATTTCTTTTATTGATACCGATCCAATCGCATTCAATGGAATATCTTCCGGTTTATAAAATTCAAAGGAGGAAATATCATCTTCGGCCTTAATATTTTTAAATGATTTTATCTGACATATAAAAGCCAAATCTGTTGTGAAGACCGATAATCCTCCAAAAACATATTCATTGGGAAATGACATAAAGTATTTCATCTCTTTAATGTCCAAATTCAACTCTTCTCTAATTTCTCTATGGACTGCATTTTCAACCGTTTCCATTACATCTACAAAACCTCCTGGCAAATCGAGCATGCCTAATTGTGGTTCAATTGCACGACGCGTTAATAACAACTCCCCCTTTTCATTTACTATTAAAGCTGCCACTGCTGCTGCCGAGTTAATATAGAGGTGAAATGAACATGAACCGCACAAAAAGGAATTGTCCCTATGGTAAACAAAATCTCTACTACCACATTTTGGACAATATCGAATTACTTTTTCTGGAAATGTAGGTGCCATACCTTAAACGATTTACTATGAATCAAACTTCCAATTCAAAAACAATGCCAGTAACAAACAAAGCTGAATTGAATAAAATATCATAAAACGACAAAACTAACTTAATGTTATCTGAATGCCAATAATTAACTGTTTAATTTTAGAATATTTCCTTTTGAAAACGGTAAATTCATTGACATATTATCTTATTTTTTTATTTGGATTCATCCCAAATTAGCTTTTAAATCGATTGCAATGCTTTGTTTATTTCAAAAACTTATTACTTTTAGTGCCGAAGCAAATACGATGGGTATGGCCAATCTCGATATTTTTTATCCTGACTAAAAAAGAGCTTGTATCTTATTCAAATCAAATGGTCG
The DNA here is from genome assembly GCF_026672275.1 of Marinifilum sp. D737. GTDB lineage: Bacteria > Bacteroidota > Bacteroidia > Bacteroidales > Marinifilaceae > Marinifilum. The sequence goes on from NZ_JANQCD010000004.1 coordinate 138,398, forward strand.
CTAATTTTACTTGAACAAGGTATTGAGGCCTCCCCATTAATTTTGATTCTAACCCAAATACCATATATAAAAAGAGGCATTTCAATAAGAAATGCCTCTTTTATTTTAGTATCCAATTGCTCTACTATCTTTATGCCGTAAGCTGTCAGCAGCTCCAACCAATAATCCATCATCGTTTACAGCTATATTGGCCATCATGCCAATCCTGGATTGTTCTTGAATTACATGCCCCAAATCTTGTAAATTACTTTTTATTTCAGGCGAGATTGCTCCTGTTTCGGCATATACTTTATCGGGCAACCATTGGGAATGGATTCTTGGAGCATTTACACATTCTTGAGCATTCATTTTAAATTCAACTGCATTAATGATATTTTGAAAAACCGATGTAATAATGGTTGAGCCTCCGGGTGAACCTGTAACCATAAACAACTTCCCATTTTTCTCAATAATCGTTGGAGTCATACTGCTTAGCATTCTCTTTTCCGGTTCAATTGCATTTGCTTTTCCGCCTACCAAACCAAACTGATTTGGGATGCCTGGCTTAATGCTAAAATCGTCCATTTCATTATTTAAAAAGAAACCACCACCTTCAACAATCACCTTACTTCCATAGTTCCCATTTAATGTAGTGGTTACAGAAACCGCATTTCCCCATTTATCTACAATAGAAAAATGAGTTGTTTCAAAGCTTTCAATTACTTCTACATTGCCTGCTTTTATATCTTGCGAATTCGACTTGTTGTTCAAGGAAATATTAGAATATCGATTCGTTAAATATTCATCACTTAACAACTTTTCCATAGGCACGCAACAATAATCTGGATCTCCAAGCCAAGTTGCTCTATCGGCATACACTCTTCTTTCCAATTCAACCATTAAATGGATATGTTCCAATGATCCGAATTGATATTGTCCCAAGTTAAACTCTTCGGCACCCTTTAAAAGTTGCATCAAGGCAATTCCTCCACTTGATGGTGGCGGCATAGAAATAACTTTACAATCTCTATAATTTCCAATCAAAGCAGGACGCCAAACAGCCTGGTATTCTTTCAAATCTTCTTTCGAGATTAAGCCTTTTCCCCTTTGCATTTCGGAAATGATAAGTTCAGCTGTTTCTCCTTCATAAAATCCATTTCTTCCCTGATTCTTGATACGTATTAATACATTTTCCAATTCTGGATTTTTAATCAGTTCACCAGTTATGAAATCTGCATCTTTTATATAACAACAGTTAGTTTTACCAGCATTTGCCTGATTAATTCTCTCACGATAAGCATTTAGCTTCTCCGCTTCCAACCTGGTTAGTACTACTCCATTTTTTGCCAAATCAATTGCCGGCTGCAGCAATTTTTCCCAGCTCAAATTGCCATATTTTTGGTGTAGTTTAACCATTCCATCAACACTACCTGGAACTCCAACAGCCAAATGTCCTGTTTGGCTTAATCCTTCAATAACATTCCCATTTGCATCGAGATACATTTTCTCAAAAGCAGCTTTAGGAGCTTTTTCTCTAAAATCTAAACTTTCCGATTCGCCCTTAGCCGTTCGAATCACGGCAAAACCTCCACCCGCAATATTACCTGCTCTTGGGTAAACAACTGCCAAGGCGAATTGTACCGCTACTGCCGCATCAAAAGCGTTTCCTCCTTGTTTCAGAATATCCGATCCAACTTCAGATGCTAAGAAATGCGCTGTTACAACAACACCATTTTTACAAACATTATTGGTTTGAACTACCTTTTTTTGATTACAAGCAATTAAAAAGAGCACAGCTAAAGCTAGCGAGAGAGTTTTTATTAGATTCATTTGATTCGTATTGGGTATTTAGAAAAATAAAAGGATAAATTTATGTATCTAAAAAAGAGCTTGCAAATACAAGCTCTTTAAAATTTATTCGGTCCACAGTTTGCTTTCCTGATTTATATACCATGTTTTACCAGAAGCAGATTGAATTGAAATTAAAAACTGCTTGCTGGTTGTTTCAATTAAAACGGGATAGTTCGAAGTTATTTTGTTGAAATATTTGCCATACTTTTTATACATTTTCTTCTCTAAACTATAAAGTCTGATTAATTCTATTTTGGCTGGATAATCTTGATCCATTCGAGGAGTAAGTTGTTTTCCACCCACAATTTCATCAGTAAACTCAACATATCCCCATGTTTCCGGCTGATGCATTGCAATTACTCCTTGCGGAGACCAAACCCAATTGTATTCCGGGTAAACTTTTTCTGTTTTGGGATTAATTTTCTTGAGATACTTTCCATCTTTATGCTCAACCTCCCAATTTACTCTTGAAAAATTTACTCTCCACTGCTCGCCCGACTTTGGTTTTCTTCCCTGGTATGCACATTCTTTCAGAACCTCCCAGGGAAAAGCAATTTCCAGGGTCCACTTTTTATCTTTATCCTTAGGATTATTTAATGTTCCATATACTTTAACTGCAGATTTTAATCCTTTTATATCCCATGCATTAATAGCAGGTGCACCATCACGATATGGTTTGGCAAGCATTAAATCCCAAATGGTATTTAAGGCATTTATCTCAAATTCATAATACCTATGATTATCTCCTTGCGGATCGATAAAAACCTCAAAATCATTATCGTAAAAAATAACTGTATCTCGTTGTTTTAGTTTAGCCCAAATATGCGGTTCTTGCAATTCTGCCGCTATATAAAAGTAGTTTTCATCCCACAGCATTTTAACTCGCGTTTTGTATTTTGGTTTTGGCTTTTTATCTCCCTCAATATCTACAAATTTACTGGTCCAATTGGCCTTGCCCCACTCCTCATCCGACAATAAACCATCTATAACAATATCGGCACCGGACTGATAGCACATATAAGATTCAGGATAATCTTGAGCACTTACACAAAATGCCAGCAAGACCAAAAAAAACGTAAGCATACTCTTCATAACAATACTTTTTTGTGGATTTTACCCATAAAAGTAATGAATAAATTAAGCAAAGAGGAATCCTTGTATCAAAACAAAAAGTGTATGAACAACATATTAGCGACATACCACCAGGACTAAACTGGTTTAGTTATAATTTCCTATTTTTGAAATTGTATTAAAAGAAAAATTATCATGCTAGATATACTTTACAAACGAAGAAGTGTAAGAAGATTTACAACCGAAAAAGTAGAAGAGGAAAAGATTGACAGAATTCTGGAAGCAGGCTTACTGGCTCCATCATCAAAAAGCAAATACCCTTGCGAATTCATAGTGTGTGATCAGCCAGAGCTTAACCTAAAACTTTCAGAAAGCAAACCTGGTGGGGCAAGTTTTCTAAAATATGCTCCCGTATCAATTGTAATAACAGGAGACGAAGAAAAAAGCGACGTTTGGATTGAGGATACTTCAATTGCAGCCGCCTACATGTTGCTGCAAGCCGAAAAAGAAGACTTAGGCGCTACCTGGGTACAAATAAGAGGTCGCGAGCATAAGGAGAATTTCTCTGCCGAAGAATATATTCAAGAACTATTAGGCATTCCTAAAAATCAAAAGGTTCTTGCTATTATTGGCATTGGACATAAAGATGGACTTAAGGAAGGTAGAGATAAATCTTTTCTAAAAAGAGAAAAAATCCATCGAAATCATTTCTAATGGTATTTTTAAAAAAAATGTAAAGCTTGTAAATATTAAATTTTTACAAGCTTTATTATTTTCGTACAAATCATTTGACTTCTTATATGAATTTTGATTTAAATTAATTATTTTAAGTCCTTAAAATTCGTTTATTGCATGGGACGTAAAACATACTTATTTTTTCTTCTACTCTCATTTCTTACAATTCTTTCTTGCTCACGAAAAGAATATGATATTCTTACTTATAAAGAAAGACAATGGTTAGAAGAACACCCAAATGTTTCCATAGCAGTATCTTCCGTTTTTCCTCCCTTTCAATACACCGATGAAGAAGGTAAATCAATTGGAATTTCTGTAGATATTCTTTCATTACTTGAAACAAAACTTGATTATAAATTTAAAAAAGTAATATATCTCACATGGAAAGACATACTCCAGGCAGGAATAAACAAGGATGTTGATATCATTTTAGAGATTCAGGAAACCCCTGACAGAAGGAAACACTTCTTCTTTACCGAGCCCTTCATTTCCATTCCCCATGTTATTTTTATGAGAAATGATGCTCCTGAAAATGTCAAAATTGAAGAATTAGAAAATATAGATGTTGGAGTAGTGGATAATTATGCGATACAAGAACATCTTAAAGTTATGTATCCGGAAATCAATTTGGTTCCTTACAAAAGTGATTTAGAGTGTTTACTTAAATTATCGGCAAAAAAAATAGATGTTGTAATTACACAGCAGGGATATGGCGCTCAGGTGATACACAATCAATTAATACCAAATGTTAAAATTGTTGGCAATGCGAATTACGACAATAAACTTGGCTTTGCCATAAGAAATGATCAGCCAATGTTGGCAAGAATCATTTCAAAAGGATTAGCTGAAATAAGTCCGAAAGAACAAAGCCAAATCTATAATCATTACATTCAGATTAATTCTAGTCCTTTCTGGCAGAAACCAATTTTTTGGGGAAGTTTAGTAGCCACATTACTACTATTTGCATTAGGATTACTATTGATGTGGATTTGGAACAAAGCCCTAAGAAAAAATGTTGCAAAAAAAACAAGCGAACTAAAAAATGCAAAAGAAAAAGCCGAAGAAAGCAACACGCTAAAAAGTTCTTTCTTAGCTAATATGTCTCACGAAATCAGAACACCATTAAATGCCATACAAGGATTTTCAGAGCTTTTAACATCAAAGGATTTAAATCAGGAAAAAACTGATTTATTTGCCAATATTATAAGAACGAATTGTAATGATTTAACGCATTTAATTGATGAGATTCTAGATTTATCCATTATAGAGTCAGGTCAAATCAATTTAAACTATCAAGAATTTAATGTGGTAAAACTTATTGAAGACATCATTGCAGTTCAAACACAAAACATTCCAAAGAAGAAGAAAAAGGATCTTAAAATTAGCTTTGTCAATCAGTTAAATACAGATGCGTTTAATATTACAGCAGATCAATTAAGAGTAAAGCAAATCTTTAACAACTTAATTGAAAACGCAATAAAATTTACCGAAAGTGGAACGATCACCATATTTGTCAATTATAACAGCGATAGCGAATTGTTTTTCTGCGTGGAAGATACAGGTATAGGAATCGAACCATCATCCTTAAACTATATTTTCGATAGATTCCGAAAAATTGAAATTGACACGACTGTTTTATATAGAGGCTCAGGCTTAGGCCTAAATATCTGCAAAAAGTTATTACAAATTATGGATGGACAAATTTGGGTAAAGTCAACATATGGAGAAGGCTCTTCATTTTATTTCACGCTTCCAATTCGTTAAACAAAACAAGGAGGTAAGACTCAAACACAGCACCTATTTTGATCAATTGAGAGCATCACTTAAAGTGATACTCTCAAAGCATCCAGTTTAATTATTTTACGTCAAACTCGCGTTATTTAGAATGTCTTGTTTCCAATAAGGCAACAACTTGCTCTAAACTATATCCTTTTGCTGATAACAATATCAGATAGTGAAACATTAAATCGGCTGCTTCGCCCATGAATAAATCTTCATTATCGTCTTTGGCTTCAATTACCAACTCAACGGCTTCCTCACCTACTTTTTGAGCAATTTTGTTAATCCCTTTTTGGAACAAACTTGCCGTGTAAGATTTCTCTGATAGATTCTTCTTTCTTTCTGTAATCACTTGCTGCAATTGCAAAAGAAAATCGATGGAACTTGCCTCATTGGCTTCTTCCCAACAAGTATCTGTTCCTTTGTGGCAAACAGGTCCTACAGGATCAACCTTTATTAATAATGTATCCTTATCGCAATCCAAACTAAGGTCTTTTAGATTTAGGAAATTCCCACTCTCCTCTCCTTTGGTCCACAATCTTTGTTTGCTTCTACTGTAGAAAGTAACTTTTCCAGTTTCTATGGTCTTTTCGTAGGACTCTTTATTCATGTAACCCAACATCAATACTTTTTGGGTTTTTACATCTTGTATAATGGCAGGAACCAAGCCATCGCCTTTATTAAAATCAATTTGGTTTGTTAGATCTTTAAAATTCATTTTTTATTACATTTTGCAATATGAGAATCAAGGCTTTTTCAGACTATCCTCTCCTATTTAATACATTTAAATTCTTACCGGGATATTTTTAGTTTTCAGATATTTCTTCAGTTCTGGTATTTCAATTTCTTTGAAATGGAAAACACTTGCCGCCAAGGCTGCATCAGCCTTTCCTTCGATAAAAGTATCGGCAAAGTGCTCCATATTACCTGCGCCTCCCGAAGCAATTACCGGAATATTTACCATCTCAGACAGCTTGGCTAATGTTTCATTGGCAAAACCATTTTTCGTACCATCGTGATTCATGGATGTAAAAAGAATTTCACCAGCACCAAGCTGCTCTGCCTTTACAATCCATTCAAACAGATCGATTCCCGTTGAAAGTCGACCTCCATTCAGAAACACTTCCCAATTGCCATCAACACATTTGGCATCAACAGCTAAAACCACACACTGACTTCCAAATCTTTTTGCCAAATCGGATATCAATTGCGGATTTCGCACAGCTGCTGAGTTTATGGATACTTTATCTGCGCCAGCATTTAAAAGAACTCCTACATCCTCAGGTGTTGATATTCCACCTCCAACGGTAAACGGAATATTCAATTCTCTGGCCACTTTTTGTACCAATTCAACCAAAGTCTTTCTTTTTTCGTGGGTGGCTGTAATGTCAAGGAATACCAATTCGTCGGCTCCTTGTTCTGCATAGTAAGCAGCCAACTCAACCGCATCACCGGCATCACGAAGATCAACGAAGTTAACTCCCTTTACCGTTCTGCCATCCTTCACATCCAAACATGGTATTATTCTTTTCGATAGCATAACTTACAATATAAATTCGTTAACCAATTCATTCACATCAATTCGCTCTTCGTAAATCGCCTTACCAATGATTACTCCCCAGCATCCAATCTCATTTAACACCCGAACGTCCTCAATATTACTCACACCTCCACTGGCTATCAAGTTGAGTTCCGGAAATTCTTTCATGACACCTTTGTATAAATCCACCGCCGGGCCTTGTAGCATTCCATCTTTAGAAATATCGGTACATATAATACTCTTTACTCCCTTGGCCTGATATTTTTCAAGGAATTTGTACAGGTGATAGTCCGAATCTTTCTGCCATCCTGAAATGGAAACCATTTCATTTCTAACATCGGCACCCAGAATTATTTTATCTGCTCCATATTTATCGAGCCAGCTTTCCATTAGTTCCGGATTCGATACAGCTATACTTCCTCCTGTAACCTGGTTTGCACCTGATTTAAATGCCAGTTCAATATCTTCATTGGATTTTACTCCTCCACCAAAGTCAATTTTCAAATTGGTACCTTCCGCTACCCTCCTCAAAACTTCGGCATTACAAATGTGTCCTGATTTTGCACCTTCCAAATCCACCAAGTGCAATCTTGTAATTCCTAATGCTTCAAAATTTCTTGCTACTTCCAAAGGATCTTCGCTATACACTTTCTCGGTATTATAGTCGCCCTTGGTTAAGCGAACGCATTTTCCTTTTATGGTATCTATTGCTGGTATTATTTTAATTTTTGCCATTGCTTTTTTCTTTTAAATCGCAAGTATATTGCTTAAGTGTCACGTAAATCCCGAAAGCTTTCGGGACGCAAAGCCATTATATCTATCCTTACGGATTTTAAGTCTTAATCAAACTCGATTTACAAATTGATAAAGTTTTCCAAAATTTTTACTCCAACATCACCCGATTTTTCGGGATGAAACTGACATGCATAAAAATTATCTTTTTGCAAGGCCGCACTAAAGGGTACAATGTAATCACAACTGGCAATTGTTTCCTCTATTAGTGGCACATAGTAAGAATGCACAAAGTAGGTAAATTCACTTGTCTTAATGCCATTCAGTAATCCTCCTTTTAAATCATCCAGCTGATTCCAGCCCATATGTGGTACCTTTTGCTCATTGGTAAAACGCTTTGCGGATACAGGAAAAATGCCTAGAGCCTTGGTGTTCCCTTCCTCAGTACTTTCACACATTAATTGCATTCCCAGGCAAATTCCCAATACTGGCTGCTTTAAGTCAGGAATCAAATCAATCAGATCATTTTCTTTTAGAGAATTCATTGCCCATGAGGCCTCTCCTACTCCGGGAAATATCACTTTATCCGCATTACGAATCACCTCTTTATCTTTAGAAACTATTGGAGTAATTCCCAATCGCTCAAAGGCATATTTTACCGACTGAATATTGCCCGCATCATAATCTATAATTACAATATTTTGCTTCTTCATTCTTTATAACTTTCCTTTTGTTGATGGTAATTGCAAGCAGTTTACATCTCTTCTAATGGCCATACGAATGGCTCGGGCCAAGGCTTTAAAAATGCCTTCTATTTTGTGATGCTCATTTTGTCCCTCTGCCTTAATATTCAAATTACATGCAGCTCCATCGGTAAATGATTTAAAAAAGTGATAAAACATCTCGGTAGGCATACCTCCAATCATTTCGCGTTTGAATTCAGCATCCCAAACCAACCAATTTCTTCCTCCAAAATCCAGGGCAACTTGTGCTAAGCAATCATCCATAGGCAAAGAAAAACCGTAACGATCAAGGCCTAATTTTGAACCTAGTGCTTTATTAAAAGCTTCTCCTAAAGCAATGGCAGTATCTTCAATGGTATGGTGCTCATCAACTTCCAAATCACCTTTTACCTTTACCGATAAATCAACACCTGCGTGCTTGGCAATTTGATCCAACATGTGATCGAAGAAGCCTATTCCTGTATCAAATTCTCCCTTTCCTTCTCCATCCAAATCCAATTTGATTTCGATTTGAGTTTCCTTGGTATTACGTACTATTCTTGCTGTTCTCTCCTCTAAGCTTAGATATTCGTAAATCTTTATCCAACTATCAGTTGCAAGTGCAATACATGCTTGAAGATCATTTTTAGATTCCGTCAATTCTTCATCTCCAATATTTCCACTTGATGTGATAAAAATGGCTTTCGATCCCAGATTTTTAGCCAATTCCACATCCGTCCACCTATCACCAATCACATAAGAGTTGGCCAAATCGTATTCTTCCGAAAAGTATTTGGTCAGAAGAGCTGTTCCCGGCTTACGGGTAGGTGAATTTTCTTCAGGAAAAGTTCTGTCAACGCAGATATCGCTAAATTCAATTCCTTCATTTGAGAAGGTCTTCAACATCTTTTTTTGTGCAGGCCAGAATGTTTCTTCAGGATATGAATCGGTTCCCAAACCATCCTGATTGGTCACCATCACCAACTCATATTCCAATTGATCAACAATTTTAGATAAGCCTTTAAACACAGCCGGATAAAACTCCAGCTTCTCTAAACTATCCACTTGGTAATCTACGGGAGGTTCAAGTATTAAAGTACCATCTCTATCAATAAAAAGAACTTTCTTTTTTGTATTCATAGCTTAAAATTTAGAGTTGTATTCGCTTAATGATTCGCACAATAGCTTATTTTCTTCCTGGGTGCCAATGCTTATTCTTACACAATTTTCCAAGCCAACAATCTTTGAACGATCTCTAATAATTATTCCTTTTTCCAATAAGTAATTGTATAGTTTTTTGGCATCATCCACCTTAATCAAAATAAAATTAGCATCTGATGGATAAATCTTTTCCACACATGATAAACCGGAAAGATACTTGCTTAACAGTTCCCTGCCTTGTAAAATTTCGTTCACCTGATTTAAATACCTCGCCTCATCATCAAGCAATTCCAATGCTTTTGTTTGTGTTAGGCTATTTACATTATATGGCGGCTTAATGCGATTCAACACTCCTACAATTTCTTCTGATGCAAAACCGATTCCCAATCGAATTCCTGCCATGCCCCAGGCTTTCGACAAAGTTTGAAGAATTACAAGGTTTGGATATTCATCTAACTTATCCAGGACTGATTTCCCGGGAGCAAAATCTATGTAAGCCTCATCTACAATTACAATACCTGGAAAAGATTTTAACAGTTGAACAATCCTATCTTCATTATACAAATTTGCGGTAGGATTATTAGGTGAGCACAGAAACAACATCTTGGAGTTCTCATCCGAGAGATCCATTACCAAATCAATATTGGGCTGGAAATCCTTATCTAAAGGAGCTTCCTTAATTTCAATTGCATTAACATTGGCTGCCACCTCGTACATTCCGTAAGTAGGTGTACAAATTACAACATTGTCTTTATTAGGCTCACAAAATGCTCTAAACAATAGATCAATTACCTCATCACTTCCATTTCCAAGAATCATTCTTGTTGGGGGAACTCCCTTTAATTGAGTTAATCTTTTTTTCAATTGATTTTGCAAAGGATCAGGATAACGATTGACTCCATTTTCGTATGGATTTTCATTTGCATCGAGAAATACAGAACCATTGCCCGAAAATTCATCGCGAGCAGAAGAGTATGGAACCAATTGTTTCACATTCGGTCGAATCAAATTATCAAGTGTAAATCTTGTATTCATCCTTTGACCTCCTCTCTCAGTTTTTGTAAACGTACACTTACTGCATTGCAGTGAGCATCCAATTGTTCAGCTTTTGCCATCACCTCAATTACCGGTCCCAGTTCAAGTAAACCTTTTTCACTAATCTTTTGAAATGAAATACTCTTCATAAAAGATTCAAGACATACGCCTGAAAAGGATTTAGCAAATCCATTGGTTGGTAATGTGTGATTTGTTCCTGAAGCGTAATCACCCGCACTCTCCGGAGTATAATTTCCTAAAAACACTGAACCTGCATTCAATATATTGTCTACACATTTTCCTTCATCCTTAACAGATATAATAAGGTGTTCAGGGCCATATTCATTACTCAAGTCCAATGCTTCATCCAATGAAGAAACCAAAATAATTTTAGAATTCTGCAAGGCCTGCTCGGCAATCTCTTTGCGAGAAAGCTTGTTCAACTGCCTATCAACTGCCAATTGAACTTCCTTAACCAAGGATTCTTCCCAGGTCACAAAAATCACTTGGCTATCTGCCCCGTGTTCCGCTTGTGATAACAGGTCGGAAGCTATAAACTCCGGATTCGCACTTTCATCTGCTAAAACCAATACTTCAGAAGGGCCTGCTGGCATGTCAATTGCCACACCCAGTTTGCTTACCCTCTGCTTTGCCGCAGTAACAAATTGATTTCCCGGACCAAAAATTTTATACACATTAGGAATACTTTCTGTTCCAAATGCCATAGCCCCGATAGCCTGAATTCCACCTACACAAAAGACTTTATCTACCCCAACCAATTTACTGGCGTATAGAATCGCCGGATCAATCTTGCCATCCTTACCCGGTGGTGTGCACAAAACAATCTCTTTACAAGCTGCAAGTTTTGCCGGAATCCCCAACATCAAGACAGTAGAAAACAAAGGAGCACTTCCTCCAGGAACATATAATCCCACTCGTTCTATTGGTGTAGCCTTTCTCCAGCACTCAACCCCTTTTGTGGTTTCTATAACTTCAGTTTTTTGAAATTGAGCAGCATGAAATTTTTTAATGTTATTGGCAGCAACCAATAAAGCATCTTTTAATTCAGAGCTTAGCAGTTCCTCAGCTTTATCGATTTCCTTCTGAGTAATCTCAAGCTTATCAATTTTAATTTTATCAAACTGCCAGGTATATTTTTTCAGAGCCTGATCTCCACCAACTTTTATCTCTTTAAAAATTTGGTTTACCACATCCTCCAAATCATCATTATCAATCAAAGGACGTGACAAAATCGCCTTCCAGTCTTTCTTATCGGGATATTTTATTACTTGCATGATTAAATATTCTGTGATTAATAGTTTTACGATTTAAATTATAGTACCATCTTTTCAATTGGGATGATTAGAATACCTTCGGCACCATTTAACTTTAACTGATCAATCACTCCCCAAAAGTCATTTTCATTAATTACAGAGTGCAAAGAACTCCATCCTTCCTTGGCCAATGGCATAATTGTAGGACTTTTCATTCCTGGTAATACTTCGATGATATCATTGATCTTCTCATTTGGAGCATTCAAAAGAATATATTTATTGTTTTTTGCTGCCAAAACCGATTTCAATCGGAATATTAGTCTATCCAGAATTGCTTGCTTTATACCAGAAATATTTTTATTGGCAACCAAACAAGCTTCTGATTTTAGAATGGCTTCTACTTCCCTTAATCCATTCTTAAATAAAGTACTTCCTGAACTTACAAGATCGCAAATACCATCAGCCAAGCCAATATTTGGAGCAATTTCAACCGAACCAGAAATAACGTGTATATCACAATTCAAATTATTCTCATCAAGAAATAGCTGTAGAGAGTTTGGATAGGAAGTAGCTATCCTTTTACCATTAAAATACTCCAGGCCATTGTATTCAATATCCTTTGGCAAAGCCATTGACAACCTACATTTCGAGAAACCAAGCTTCTGTAATATTTCAAGTTCTTTTTGTTTTTCTATTACTACATTTTCACCAATTATAGCAATATCAGCCACTCCATCTTCCACATACTGAGGAATATCTGAATTCCTAAGATACAAAACTTCCAATGGAAAGTTAAAGGCACTTGCCTTTAGTTGATCTTTTCCATTATCAATAGAAATTCCACATTCTTTAAGGATTTTAAGAGAATCTTCTTTAAGTCTTCCTGACTTTTGAACTGCAATTTTTAATTTTTCACCCATGATTTAAAATTTTGAGACCACCTGATCCATCATGGGTAAAAAAAATGCCCACCTGAATCAGGTGGGCATTTTTAATGTTAGTTAAATATCTTTTTCGGAATAGTGCATAACATCGTCAGCTCACCTGCGGGTAAGTAAAATGATGATGACGATGATGTAATGCAATAAACTTCATTTTTGTTCTTTTTGTGTGGAGCAAAGATTAGCATTTATTTTTTTTCAGACAAATCTTTTTTTCAAGAATATTGAAAAGTTAACGATTTAGCAACATAGATTCTATTCTAAAACAACATCACACAAATTTCTCTATTTTCAAACTCACCCCCTATTATTTTATTAGGTTATTCTCTAAAAAAACAAAATAATTCAACACACCCCCTCTTCGGAAACGATATAATTAAATAAAATGCACTTTTCGAGAAAAGAACCCCTTGTTTTTATTTGTTAGTATGAAATTTTTAATACTTTTACAAAAGCAACCCCTAAAAACACCAGGTGTATTTATTAAAAAACCACAATTATTTAATACACCCCCCCTTTTTAATGAAAGTTGCTTAAGAAAAAAACTGAAATTACTAACTATTATTAAAAACCATTATTAACCACATGAAAATCAATTTTCGCAATTCAGATGACAAAGCATACCTGCTTTTCTCAAGACATCAAAAACTGTCAATTTCTTCAATTTTTCGACAATAGTCGAATTTACGCTTGGTCTAAATACGAAACCCGAGGCTCCTTAATCCGGGGAACCTCGGTGTTTCAAATTAGAAGACTCAATGAAATTAAAATCTTATAACAGAAAAATTTATGAAAAAGATCGAAGCGATTATTCGCAAAACTAAATTTGAAGACGTTAAGAAAGGACTACACGAAATAGGCATCGACTACCTGACATTTTGGGATGTAAGAGGTGTAGGAAAATCGGTGGAAAAAAGAGTATACCGAGGCGTTAAATATGATACCAGTAGTATCGAAAGAACTATGATATCATTTATAGTAAGAGACAAATTTGTAGATAGCTGTATTGTTAGCATTCGTGAAAATGCATTTACAGGTGAAATAGGAGATGGAAGAGTTTTCATTTATGAAGTTCTTGATGCTTACAGAATCAGAACAGGAGATTCTGGCGATCGCTCCTTATATGATGAAGAATAGAGCTAGCATTAATTATTCACGAAATTAAATTATTATCATGGAAGAAACTCTAAGTTTAAACACAATACAGTCAACAGTTACAGCAACGAGTCATTCATTAGATGTAGTTTGGGTACTACTTTCTGCTGCTTTAGTAATGTTTATGCAGCCTGGATTTGCAATGGCAGAAGCTGGCTTTACCAGAGCAAAGAACACAGCAAACATCCTAATGAAGAACATGTTGGATTTTGGTGTTGGCTCCATTTCATTTTTCTTAATTGGCTACGCTTTAATGTTTGGTTCTGATATAGGAGGATTCATTGGAAAGCTTCCCTTTCTGGAAGAATCAAGTCCTGAAATTGACTATTCATTTCTAATGTTTCAAACTGTATTTGCAGCCACCGCAGCAACAATTGTATCAGGTGCAGTAGCAGAAAGAACGGAATTTAAAACCTATCTATTTTTTAGTATAATCACCACAGCTATTATCTATCCTATTTCCGGGCACTGGGTATGGGGAGGCGGATGGTTAAGTAATCTTGGCTTCCACGACTTCGCAGGTTCAAGTGTTGTTCATTCTGTTGGTGCATGGATGGGATTGGTAGGCGCTGCCCTTATCGGACCACGTATAGGTAAATACAATGGGAAAGCAAATGCAATACCAGGACATAACTTAACTTTTGCAGCTCTCGGAGTATTTATCCTATGGTTCGGATGGTTTGGATTTAATGCTGGCTCTCAGCTGGCTGCCTCTGGGTCGGATAATACCATTGCCATTTCTCATATCTTTTTAACAACCAACTTATCAGCAGCTGGCGGAACTCTTGCAGCACTTGCAGTAAGCTGGATGAGATATAAACGCCCCACACTTTCCTTAACTTTAAATGGTGCATTGGCGGGACTTGTTGCCATTACTGCCGGATGTGATATTGTTACACCTCAAGCTGCAATCGTAATTGGTATTTTAGCAGGTATAACACTTGTCTTTTCAGTTGAGTTCATTGATAAAGTACTCAGAATTGATGATCCTGTTGGTGCAATTACAGTTCATGGTGTGAATGGAGCACTAGGAACTCTTTTAGTAGGAATTTTTGCTACTGATGGTGGTCTCTTATATGGAGGTGGATTTAAACTTCTTGGAATTCAAGCTTTAGGTGTCATAGCTATTGCAGCCTGGGCTTTAGGAACTGCTTATATCTTATTCAAATTATTAGATAAGACTATAGGTTTAAGGGTGCCGGCAATTGTTGAAGAAGAAGGTCTGGACATATACGAGCACGGCGAAAAAGCATACCATTAATTACCAAACAAATACTCGTTTCTCAATAAAGGTGATGTGAAGTAAGATTCTTCCATCATCTTTTTTTTGTTAGAAATAGTTTGTAATTTCATGTGAGGAAAACAAATTGAATGACAATAATTGACTTTATTTGGCGTTCTTTTGCAAAAGATAAAATTTTAAAAAACACATAGTAATAAATTTAAATTAATGAACATGAAAAAGATTAATGTTTTCTTATTAGCCTGCCTATTCTTTACTCTTAGCATTGGTCAAACAGGATGTTACGGTCCTTTTCGTTTGACTAAAAACCTTCATGAATGGAATGGTACCGTAGGCGATAAATTTACAAATGCATTGGTATTTTTTGCATTTGTAGTAATTCCGGTTTACGAAGTTGCCGTTTTGGTTGACGGTTTAGTTTTAAACACCATTGAGTTTTGGTCTGGCGATAATCCTGTAGCAATGAAGGAAGGTGAAAAAGATGTTCAGATCGTGAAAAAAGATGGAAAAAAATACCGAATTACAGCTACAAAAAACAAATTTCACATCGAACAACTAAAAGGTCCAAACAAAGGAAACTTTGCAGAATTGGTATATGATCCAACAAGTTCAAGCTGGAGCCTAAAGGATGGTGACAAGGAATTACAAAAGTTAGTATGTTTCGACGAAGAAGCTAACTTAATCGAAATCTATAAACCAAACGGTGAGAAAATTCAGGTTAATCCAAACAGCTACGATTTAGCACTAATAAAAGAACAGGTTAATTCCAAGTCCATCAATTGGGCAATGAAATAACAATCCTCCCCGACTCTTGAAAGTCGGGGATTTTTCTTTCTCAAAATTTTGATGCTCCATACTATAAATGTAACTTTATTGACAGCACGTTAAATGCTGTTAACATGAACAAATCGCCAATACCATTCCTCCCTTTTAAGCTGATTATAACCTTCGCTATTTTTTTGCTTGCTGTTAATGCTAAAGCCAGCGAACCGAAAAAAGCTCCACACTTTGATAAAATCAGATTGCAATTAAAATATTATCACCAATTTCAGTTTGCAGGATATTACGCTGCTCTACATAAAGGATTTTACAAAAATGAAGGATTAGATGTAGAACTTTTAGAAGGCGGTACCGTTAACGCAGTGGAAATTGTTTTAAATGGCGATGCAGAATACGGTGTAAGTGCTAATGATATTTTGATTGAACGCATAAACAAAAAACCCATTGTACTACTAGCCTCCATCTTTCAGAGTTCACCATCTATTTTCCTTAGCTTAAAACAATCGGGCATAAACACAGCACATGATCTTATCAACAAACGAATCATGCTTCTTGATGAGTACAGAGACCCCGAACTATTAGCCATTTTTTACACAGAGGGAATCCCTTTAGACAATATAAATCGACTCACAACAACTTATAATATTAATGATTTAATTACCGGTAAAACCGATGTTTTAAATGCCTATTCAACAAACGAACCATACTTCCTGCATGAGCAAGGAATCGCCTATACCATTATCTATCCTCAAAATTATGGAATTGATTTTTACGGTGATGGAATATTTACTACGGAAAAAGAAATTAAAAGTAACCCAAAACGTGTTGATGCATTTATTAGGGCCACCAAAAAGGGTTGGGAATATGCATTAAAAAATCAAGATGAAATTATTGATATACTCATTGATAGCTATGGAGTAAAAAAAAGCAAAAAGCACCTGCAATTTGAAGCAAAGCAAATTCAAAAGTTAATTTTAAATGATTATGTGGAAATTGGTCATATTAATCCGGGCAGACTGGATAACATAGCAAGAATTTGCGCCCAAATGGGCATGGTTTCTACCAATTACGATTTAAGTGGTTTTATTTACAAGCAAGAACAATTTAAAACGCCAAAATGGTTAAAGTGGGCACTAATCATATCAATGATAAGCATATCTATTGCTGTTATCATTTCATTATACCTTTATATTTTTAACAAACAATTAAAAAAAGCTGTTGACAGACAAACTGCTAACATCAGCCTAAAGAATGAGGAATTGATAAAATCTGAAAAACGCTTTAGAGAGGTGATTGAAAACTTGCCTTCGGGAGCAATTCTTGTTGAGGGCGATGTATTGTTTACCAATAAAAAGGCTCATGAAATAACCGAATATACCAACAAAGAAACTCCAGACATTAACTCCTGGTTTACTACCCTTTACAAGAATCATAAAGAGGTAAACCATCAGATTTACATGAATAGCAAATCTGAAAATTTTAAAAATCCAACCATCACCTCCATTACCACAAAATCAGGAAAAATAAAACAAGTTGAATTCCATGCTTATCGTTTCGATGGTAAAGAAATTTGGTTGATGAATGACATTAGTAACAGAATAGAGACAGAACAAGCTTTAATTGCCAGCGAATACAAACTCAGAACCTATATTAACGAATCGCCAAACGGCCTTGTAATATTTGATAAAAATACCAAAGTAAAATTTGCAAACCCTGCTTTTCTAAAACTTCTGGACATCATTGAATCTGAAGAGATTAATTACCATATAAAAGATTTCTTCTCTCCATTACAACTTGTAAAGAATGTTGAGATGATGCAACAACTTTTGGAAACAGGAAAAATTCAAGGTGAAGTAATGATAAGGTCTGTTAAGAACAGGAATTTTCCAGCATTTATTAATGCGGTTAAACTTAACAATGACGAATTCCTGGCATTTCTAATGGATACCTCTCCTCTGAAACAGGCCGAAAACAAACTAAAAGCTGCGCTGGAAAAAGCAGAGGAAAGTGATCGATTGAAATCAGCCTTTTTAGCTAATATGAGTCATGAAATCAGAACCCCTATGAATGGAATATTAGGCTTTAGTCAATTGTTATTAAAAGAAAATCTATCGCAAGACAAGAAGGAACTGTATATTGATATTTTGAATCAAAATGGCAAACAGCTACTGGAAATCATCAACAATATCATAGACATATCATACCTGGAGGTCAATCAATTGAAAGTAATGAAAAGTACTTTTTCGATTGCAAAACTCTTTAGCGACCTTGATACATTATTTAAAATTGAAAAACCAAAATATCACAAAGAAAATCTTGAAATTTCATTTACCTGTAACATTCCAAAAGAATTGGATAAAATCGAGTCTGACCTTGGCAAGATCAAGCAAGTTTTGGTCAATCTAATCAATAATGCACTGAAGTTTACAAAAGAAGGATACATTAAAATTAGCGCTAATTTAAGCGAATCGAAATTATTTTTCGTTGTAGAAGACACTGGAATAGGAATACCTGAAGAAAAGCATGACATCATATTCGAACGCTTTGGACAAATCGAAAATGTATACACCAGGCAGTTTGGAGGTGCCGGGCTAGGCTTGCCAATTTCAAAAGGAATTGTTGAACTTATGGATGGAAAATTGGAACTGGAATCCAACAAAAATAAAGGCTCTAAATTTCAATTCTATATTCCGATACAAGCAAAAGAAATCGAAGAAAATGAAAACAATAATCAACAATTTAGATTTTCCTGGAATGGAAAGGAAATTCTTATTGTGGATGATGTGGACATAAACATTAGCTTTCTGGAGGAATTACTAGATAATACCGGTGCAAATATCACAATAAGTAAAAATGGCAAAGAGGCTGTAAATTTATGCAAATCGGGATATCAGCCAGACTTGATTTTAATGGATATTCAGATGCCTGAAATGAATGGACTGGATGCTACTAAAGAAATCAGAAAATATCTAAAGAAGACACCAATTATTGCACAAACTGCTTATGCTACCGAAAACGATAAGAAATTAGCCATATCAGCAGGTTGCAATGACTTTTTTCCAAAGCCTTTAAATCCAGAACAATTGTTAAACAGAATAGATCAATTCTTATTGGCAAGAATTTAAACCTTTGATTTTGATCTTTGCTTGTGTTTAAAACCTTTACGTTCCATTTTACCCCACTTTCTGTTCCCTCTGGCATATTGAATATTACCTTTAATTGAGAAAAATAAAGATATCGGGTGCAATACAAATGGCTCAAGAAGAGCTGCAATCCACAATCGGAATACATCTCCTTTCTTTTCGTACCTATGGAAAGTCAATTCTTCGTAGAGAATTGCCCAAGTTGTAAAAAACAAGGCAAAAGTGTACACAAACAAGAAGGTAATCAGAATAAAATTCAAGCTTAGATTTCCAGTAAAATATAGAATAATTGCATAGAGGATACCTAGAACTTCGACCAAAGGAGCCAGCCATTCGAACAAAAACCAAAATGGATATCCCAGCATTCCCATAGCTCCATACCTTGGTGAAAAGAAAATTTTTGAATGGTCGGTTAAGGTTTCTATGGTACCTCTGGTCCACCTGCTTCTCTGACGTCCAAAAGTTGAAACATCCGAAGGAGCCTCTGTCCAACACAAAGGATCGGGCACATATTCTATCTTGTATTTCTCTCTTTGCTCAGACATGTATCGACGAATTCGTACCACCAGCTCCATATCCTCACCAATGGTATGAGCATATCCGCCACTTTGCACCACAACATCGCGTTCGAACATTCCCATGGCACCTGAAATAATAATTAAACCATCTAATTTGGCCCAAGCCATTCGCCCCATTAAAAATGATCTGGTATATTCCAAAACCTGCATTCTGGCAAGCAAATTCTTTGGCACAGAAACCTCTGTTATTCTTCCATTTTCAATTACGCACGAATTTGCAATGCGAACAACACCTCCTGCGGCAATCACTCTTCTATCCGTTCTTTCAAGGAATGGTTTAACCAGCTTTAATACTGCATCTGGCTCCAAAATCGAATCAGCATCAATAGCCATAAACAAATCCTTATCAGAAACGTTAATCGCTACATTTAAAGCATCTGCCTTTCCTCCATTCTCTTTGTCAACAACTATTAGATTTGAATAGGTCTCAAGATTCGATTTATAAACTCCTCGGACCTCTTTCGTTTCTATCTCATGATTTACAGCAAAATTAACACGTTCCAACATGAAAGCCTTTTCCAGCTCTTCGAATGTATTGTCCGTACTTCCATCATTAACAACAATTACATCAAAGTTATTGTAATGTATTGTATATATTGATTCGATGTTATCGACAATGGTTTTTGCTTCATTAAAAGCAGGCACCAATACTGAAACCGAAGGGGCAAGAGGAGAATCGAGAATTACACTATAATCCACAAAACTATTCTTCTTCAAATAGTAATTTAAGGCGATACCCGAAACAATACTTAGTGCTGTATAACTAAATATCAATAAGAATGCATAAGATATGAATATCTTATCCAAAAAATAACTAATAAACCTTATTAACTCATCGTAATTCATATTCTAGGATCTAATACGTGGTTGATAATCCCTTTTAATTCTTCATCGGCATTTACAGATAAAACATTTAGCCTGGCAACACCTGTTTCTCCAATTTTGGCAATTGATTTACATGCCTCCATCCTAATCTTAAATTCATCGCTTTTCAGTTTATCTTCCAAAAAATTTATTTCCGAATCCATTTTTAACTGTCCAATGGATTTAAGAATATTTAATTGATTTGGTAATTCTTCCAAATGATACATTTCCTTGAGCTTTGCAATTGCCTCATAACTTTCCAGGTCAATTAATGTTTTAATCACTTTTCCTTTCACAAAGTCATTGTCATGATTTATCAATTCCAAAACCTTTGGTGCTGCTTGCTTTTGTTTTAATACCCTAATCATATCCAGACAGAACATTACCACCGAATCATTCCAATGATCCAGCCACAAATGAAACTCAGGAATTTCAATCCTTTTCTTTCGTATCAAGTCAAACACATTAATTTGCTCCCAAACCGTAAAAGGTTTCTCCTGCGAATCCAAAAATGCAAAAGGAACAAAAGGCAAGAGCTTTATTAATCCCATTTGTGATTCTATTCTCAATACATCATTGTTTTTCTGCTGAAAAGAAATAATTTTCTGATTCTCGGACTTTATTCTCATGTGACTCAATTCACGAATTCCGAAAATCTTTTTGTTCCAGGAATACTTATCCAACTTTCGAATTGATTCCTTATTCAATTTTAAATCTATGTACAGGGCTCTTATCTCATCACTTACAACTTTATTTTCAGCTTTATCAATTGCCATTAAAACATCAATCATTACGTTTCGATGGAAGCGACTTGATTTTAGCTTATCCTTATCACCGATCTCATTGACTTCTTTATTTCCTATTAAGTAAGCTATCACAGCCTGAGAATACCTTACATAAACTTGATTGTATCTTGTCTTTTGATAAGCCAGGTATAATTTTGAGATTATAATTGTTGGCAGTAATATAATCAAGGATACAAAGAAAACCAGTATCATGTATACAATCAAGCGATTCAATGCATTGTAAGGCAATCTTTCAAAAACATAATTGATCACAGTCTGTACCCGATCTATTGTATTACCTAAAAAATCGAAGACAATAAACAAGAGATCCGGAACTGAACTCACCAATTCCTGAAAGTAAAATAAAATAATATGTTGATCCAATAATAACATTTAATCTCTGTTCTTTACTTTAATATTCAACTCTCTCCTTACTGCTTGAATTCTCTTCCTGGAGAAGATCTTTAACCCTGGAATGAATGCTCCCGGATCCAACTCATCTCCCAAATGCATCATCAAATTCTTCTCAAATTCTGCATTGCTATACATCTTTATTGTATCCTGATAAACATGCTTTCTTAGCCTAATGGCAAGCCTATTAATTTTATACTCTAAATAATCAGCAGTAAACTTTTCATTCAGTAACTCCTTTATGTAGTTTGTATAAAAGTCACGGTATTTTTTAATCCCAAAAACAGTTTTCATCAAGGTATTTTCATACCTGTCATTCCTATAATAAACACTTAAATTTTCCGCCTCATGCATCGTAAACTTTGAACTAAATGCACAAAATGCATAATTGCCATCATAAGGAATCCACTTAAACTGGTGATCTAAAGTACTTTTATACAAATAGTAATTATGTCGATGCAACAAATTCATAGCATCAACATTCATAAACAAGTTGGTGATTGCAAATACTTTTAAGCACTCATATACATCAAAAACCTCTTCTATATATTTTAAAGCATCCTGATCCATTTTAACACAGCCATCGAGCGTTTTAATAAAATCCATCAATACCTGATAGTCTTTTCTATCATCTGACTTTATCTTATAAGATCGTTCGTAGTCCAACTGATTATCGCCTATATAAAGCAAACTTGCATTGGGCTCTCCTTTAAAAAATGCCCCAGACTTGTTACCAAAATTTCTTTTTACAAAACCTTTATTGATTTCTTCAACCAACACATACAAACCAAACAACTCATCATTTACATATACATTTGCGTAAGTCGATCTTGGAACAGGCAATCCCTCCGATCTCATAAAATCGAGGTATAATTTTTCTCTCATAAAAGTGGGATCCTTAAAAGCATTATTCAGATTAATGGTTTTTAAGCCATCCAGCTTTTGCTTTTTAATGTACTTCCCAAAATTTATTTTCAAAGATTTCTTCCTTCCCGGATAGAAATCATAGGACGACTCTCCCTTTATTCTTACTCCACAAGCATAAAGTTTCTTTCCATTCACCTCTACATTTCCCTGCAAATACCTATTCAGATTTAAAGAGTCGCGAGTTTCTTTATGATTTACCAGGGAATCCCATGCAGAACATTGCAAAAAGTTAATTCTTATCTCATGAACTTTTTCACCGCCAAATATCTCATCTCCAGCCACAACTTTATCCTTGTCCTGATTATTTGAACCAAATAAAGCAGAGCTTACAACAACACAGCACAACAATATGAGTAAAGACTTCATCATTTGCATTTACAATTGATATGACAATTTCACTGAGAAAGTAAGAATACGTCGTTTTTCACTCACTTCATACTCCTCTCTTTCATAACCAGCACGCAACAAATAGGTTAACCTCTTATCAATTAACTGATCTTGATAGGCCAATCGAACTTTCCAGCTATCATATTTATAGGTATCAAAATTCGACACATTTCCTCTTGCTTCATCCGGAGATGTTCCCGTTCCCAACTCCAATCCAATATATTGCTTGGCATCTCGTAAGTATCTCCTGGTAATAAAGAACACTGATCTTGAAACATCACTATCCTTTGGAGTAAAATATCCTCGCAATGAAAACCAATAATTTCGGTAATACTTTCCAATGGAACCTGTGTAGATGTACACATTTTTGTAGCCATCGCTTCCATCAAATCTTAAGAAACGAACGCCTGCTGATGCTTCAAACTTCGCAGGTAATTTTTGATAAAACTCAGCTCCAGCTCTATGTTCAGGAAATAAATTATCGGGAGAGTATCCATAGTTCAGGTACATATAGCTGCTTGCTGAAATACGTGGATAAGCATCAATTTCAAACTGCTTTGAAATTTCATTCGACCACAAACCTTCTCCCTCCTTTACCAAATCGCCAACATTTACTTTCCCTATAAGGCTTCCCCAGGCGTTTCTTCTTGAAACCTGAAACGAACTCACATGCCATCTTCTCACATAAGGTTTCTGAAAATGTTCAAAATCATGCTTAACCGTTAAGGCATACTTTCTGCTTGCTGATTTATAAGCCTTAAAAAGTTTGATTCCCTCTTCATTACCAGGATTGATTTCCAACAGCTCATTTATGGTTTGTAAAGATTTGGCATCCAAACCCATTTCTTGCTGAATTTTAATTTTTTTGATTAAGAAACCTTCCTCTCTGGGATAAAAAGATTGTCCGTATTCACAATAAAACAATGCCTTTGACAGATCTCCAGACCACTTTTCCAAATCAATAAAAGCAGATATTGCATCTTTATTATCGTAATCTTTATCTAAGGCCAATTGCAATTCCTTTCTTGCTTCATCATATCTTTTATCCCATGCAAATGTTCTTCCAATTAGAATTCTGGCATCATGAAAATTTGGCTGTTTTCTTAGTATCTCATAACAAAGTTTTCGGGCCTCTTCTCTATTGCCATCAAATGCAAGTCCTTGCGCTTCCTTAAATTCTTCTGAAAAATTCTTTGACTTAAGCGTATCAATTTCCTGTGCGTTCAAATTCACTGAACACACCAATGCATAAGAAATCACCAATGAGAGAGATAAAAGTTTAATCATATTTAATTTATTCAGTTATATCCTATAAGAATTTCAATCCAAATATTTCTTTTTGCGTTCCTGCCTCGCACTAATACTATCCATTACCGTCGACATAAATGGTCGATAATATTTCCAAAAAAACATTTTCCTGTCTTTAACTTGGTGAGGGCTGTAAAAAGCTCCACTCATATTTTCAATTCCACGGAAATAGGAGGAATAAATGCCCATTTTGTTATCTGAAAAATCACAAGCGAAGTAAAGGAATCTATAATCCTCATCATGCTCGATAATAGCAGGAAATTTATTAGGTACTTTTAATGAATCTAACAAATGCTTCCCTTTTTCATTCACATCAATCTCAAAATTTGCCAGCACATGGTTTCGTTCATCCGTTTCATTAATCTCGAACCAATACGGATAATAAACTTTCTCTGGCACATTGTATTCCAATTGTGTACTCAGGGATGATTTTAGAATTGGAAATTTATCGTTTAAATATTCACCCTGTTCCAGAATAATGATCTGCTCCTTGTTATTTACCAAAACAATTCCACCTTTTCGGAATTGATATTCTGAATTATAGTTTTTACGATACAAATCTGGCACCCACTTTGGTATTTCCGGATCCATCAAGGTATCCAAAGTTTGATAATACTTTCCAACCCAACCGCTCCATTTTACACCTAAAAGCTGTTCCGTTTGCTTTCTAATCACCGAAGATGTAGGAGATGCAAACAGGTTAAATTCGGCAATTATGGTTTTCCCCTTTCTTTTTAATTCCCGAAGCAGGTTAAATTCCTCGGCCTGCAGTCCTCCGTAAAAAAGTGAGATGGTATCTTTGCCATAATCCGGATGATCTTTCCAATTGGAATTGTAAATACCATATGTATCAGCAAAAAAAACAACATCTAATGAATCAGCTAGCTTTGCGCTATTTTCCTTCCCATATACTTTTAAATCCTTTATTACATACTCGCCTTTTTCATCTGGATGAAAACCAAGAAAATCTTTCGCATAATCATACTCCTCTCCGCCAGGCTTAACCCATTTACTTTGGTTAGCTACCCAGAAAAAAGACAAATGCTCCGAGAAATTCTTTTCCGGAGTTGTTTTATCAATTACAAGTAAACTTATTGGTATCTCTTTTTCAGTTTTCCATACAATCCACGAAATCACTGGAATAATTAAAATGAGAAAAATCAATACCCGAACTAGCTTCCACATTCGATTTTTACTTTAAAATTACTTATTATTCACCCTTATAACGGAAAGTACGATGAATAAGTTATACTTTTTTGATAAGTATTTTTATTTAATCCATATAATGCCTATTTTCCTATTTAATTCACCAGTGTGTTTTTTAAATAACACTTTTTTTTATTTGAACTGTTTTTTTTGATTTATTAAATAAATTTAATCATCCATGAATAAGATTTTATTGATTTTCGTTCTGGTAGTTTTTTTCAGTACAAATTCGTTTGTAAATTGTAGCGCAAAGAATAAGCTATCGCAATCCTCAAACCTTAAAATGAATCAAAACAACAAATTAGCTGTAGTTTGGACAAGTGCTGATAAAGAAGTTGCTGAAAAAATGGTTTTCATGTATGCCTATAATTCAGCAAAATTCGGATGGTGGGACGAAATAAATTTTATAATTTGGGGACCATCATCAAAACTTCTGAGCGAAGACACAGATCTGCAAGATTACATCAGGAAAATGAAAGAAGCAGGAATAAAGGTGTATGCTTGCAAGGCTTGTGCTGACATGTATAAAGTTTCGGATAAGCTCTCGGAAATTGGAATTGAGGTAAAATACATGGGGAAACCATTAAGCCAATATTTACAGGCAGACTATAAAGTGATTACATTCTAAATCGTATTAAAATGCTAAACAAATCTGTATTTGATTTTCTATTTGAACTTAGAGAGAATAACAATAGAGAATGGTTTCATGCCAACAAAAAAAAGTATGAAGCTGCAAAAAAGGATTTTCAACTTTTCGTTGAATTGAGCATAGAACAAATCAAAACTTTTGATCCAAGTGTTTCTGGTTTAAATGCAAAAGATTGTCTTTTTAGAATATTCAGAGATGTTCGCTTTTCAGAAGACAAAAGGCCTTACAAAACGAACTTTGGAGCTTTTATCGCCAGGAATGGAAGAAAAAGTCGCTATGGTGGCTATTACATACATATCGAGCCTGAACAATGTTTCCTGGGTGGAGGATGCTATATGCCTGCCTCGAATGTTCTAAAAGCCATTCGAACAGAAATCTTTCATCATCCTGAAGAATTTAAAGGAATTATTGAGAATACTGAATTTCAAAAACACTTTCCGGAATTGTACGGAGAAAAACTAAAAACAGCTCCAAGAGGATTTCCAAAAGACTTTACACATATCGACTTGCTTAATTACAAGCACTATGCTGTTGCCAAAATGATTGATGATCCAATCGTCAATTCTGATCATTTTGTAAGAGAAATAGATAATGCCTTCAAAGCATTGTATCCGCTAAATCGATTCTTAAACGAAATCGTTCAGGATTTGTAAAACAAAACTCACCAAATATCGTTTCAATTATCGAACGACCTTTTCTTTATAGATTAACAAAGAATAACATCTTTTAATAGAAAACATTTTTTTATTTGCTCATTCATAACTTATTTAGCTGCAGAATTAAGCAATAAATGCATAATAGTAAAAACCACATATTAAAAGTTGAAGAGTTTGTTACAGATTTACTGTGTAACTTGCCCGAAAACCTATGCTACCACAACCTAAAACATACCAAGGAGGTTGTAGGGGCATGTAAAGAGATCGCTAAAAATTCAGGTCTTTCGACAAGCGACACGGAAATTGTAATTATTGCAGCATGGTTTCACGATGCCGGTCATGCTGTTACTTACTTTGGACACGAAAAGGCCGGAACTAAAATTGCAAAAGAGTTCTTAAGTAAATTACATTATCCTGCCTCCAAAATTCATAAGGTTATCAACTGCATATTAGCTACGCACTATCCTCCTCAACCTAAAAATGAGCTGGAAAAAATTCTTTGCGATGCAGACATGTACCACCTCAGCCTGGATGATTATGAATCCAGAAGTTTTTCGTTAAGAAAAGAACTGGAAACTGTGACTTCAACAGAAATACCAACACAATATTGGTGCGATAAGAATCTTGAGTTCCTAAAAGATCATTGCTACTTCACCACCTATGGCAAAAAGGTACTTCAATTCCTAAAAGAAAAAAACCTTAAGAAATACTTCTTATCTCACTGTAAGTGCAAATAACGTGAGTTCGATGTAAAATTCGACCAATTTCATAACCATGGAATTAAATCATGATTGGTTACTTGGCATTTATTGTGAGTTATTAATCATTACAGGTAAAGCATACAAACTAAACAGTACAATATACACGACTATTAAACTCTTCAGCCCTTTCTGTTCGAAACAATTGCATCTTACTGAATTACAAATAGAAATACAGTACACACCAACACAATTCCAATATACTTTCTAATTAACTGAAATCAATCAGATTAATCTATATTCATTCTTAATTTTTAGTTTACTATATTATCCGAATTGTAAACTAAACCAATTTATCTATGAAAAACTTTACGATTCTTAGAACTATCGTTCTGGGATTAATAATTCTTTTTATTAGTAATGTAAGCTATGCAGCTAAGGCTCCTATTAAATTCGGAAAGGTAAGTATTGATGAGCTAAAAATGCAGACCTATGAAAAAGACAGCACAGCCGTTGCTGTTTACTTGTGTGATTATGGAGTAAGTGAAATTCCATATGTGTCGAGCACCGATGGTTTCCAATACAGCTCCACCAGAATCATCAGAATAAAAATATTAAAAGATGAAGGTCTGGATTACGCTGATCTTGAGTTTTCGTTTGATAAAACCCGATCGAATGTAGGAACAGTTAAGGCATGTACTTACAATTTGGAAAATGGAAAAATTGTAAAAACAAAAGTTAGCGCCAAAGATAGAATTCTTGAGAAATCTTCTGACGATGTTTACACCTATAAATTGGCTTGTGAGAATGTTAAGCCAGGTTCTGTGGTTGAATTCATGTATCAAATAACATCTGATATTCCCTGGAATATCGGTCCCTGGTATTTTCAAAGAAGTGTTCCAACCATTTGGAGTGAGTTTAGAGTTAATCTACCCGAATACTTTGACTACAAAAAAAATGCAAAAGGATATTTAAGTTTTGATATTAACGAGCACAATTATGGGAATGGAACTTTTAAGAGTGGTAAAGCTTTTTCCATAGACCAATATCGATTCGTCATTAAAGATGTGCCTGCTTTCAAAAAAGAACCTTATACAACTTCCAGAAAAAATTACATGTCGGCTATTGAATTTGAAATTGCCGGAACTAAAAACAGTTACGGTGTTTACAAGAATTTAACTGGCAACTGGGATAAGATCAATAAATCACTAATGGAAAGTGAACGTTTTGGTCAACAGTTAAAAACAGGTGGTTTTTTGAAAGATGTGGTTGCTGAAATCAACAGTAAAACAGAATCGGATGAAGAAAAAATTCTGGCTGCATTCAATTACATTAAATCCAATATGAAATGGGACGATTACTATGGTAAATATACTACTTCCTCTTTACGCTCTGCATTTAAAGAGAAAAAAGGGAATGTTGCTGATATCAATTTAATGTTAGTAGTTCTGCTAAATAAATTAGGTATTAAGACTGATCCTGTAATTCTAAGCACAAGAGGTAATGGTTTACTGAGTTTATTCTCTCCTAGTCAATCCAAGTTTAACTATGTAATCGCAAGTTGTAAAGTTGGGGAAAATAGAATTTATCTGGATGCTACCGATGCCAACTGCCCATGTAATCTTCTTCCTGAGCGTTGTATCAATGATAAAGGAAGACTGATTAGTAGCCAGGGATCTTACTTTGTAGATATCAAGTCAAGTAGTATTTCAAAATCAGCAACCATTGTAAAACTAAAACTTGATGAAGATGGTTTTGTTTCCGGTAATCTGGATTTATCGCTAAATGGATTTACTGCTTTACAATTTAGAGATGCCATTCAGGATAAAAGTGAAGAAGAGCTGCGTGAAACCATGGATGAAGCGTATAAGTTAATAGATGTAGAAAGTGTTGAAGTTAAAAATCTTAAAGAGGTTGAAAAAAATGTTATTTCAAAAATGGAAGTTGAAATGACCGAAGAAGTTGAAAGCGTAAACGATCTTATTTATTTCAACCCATTTATCGTGAATAAAATTGAGGAGAATCCTTTTACCCTGGAAGAAAGAAAATATCCTGTTGATTTCACATATCCTATCGACAGAACTTATATGCTCGAACTTACCGTTCCTGATGGATATACTCTAGAGAGCAAACCTGCTCCTGCAAGAATCAATCTTCCTGAAAAATCAGGTCAATTTATGTATTCGGCAAGTCAGAATGGGAATAAAATTATGGTGGTTAGCAGATTTAAAATTAACAAACGAACCTTCTTGTTTAATGAATATCCTAACCTAAAAGAATTTTACAACCTGATTGTAGCCAAGCATGCAGAAATGTTGGTTCTTAAACGAATGTAGCATTCTCTTTAATAATTACAATTGCTGAATTATTAATAAAGTAATGAACAGCAGAGCAAAGAATTCATGAAGTGTCGTATTTCTGCGATCTGTTTTTAAAGAGACCGATTCGCAGTAGGTTTAATTCTTTGAATGAACTTGACCATTGATCTTTGCTTGCCGTTCATTGTTAATTTATGATATTTTTAAAATCTTAATCCATACTATGAAATTTCGATACATTTATTTGTTGCTCCTGACATTTCTATGTACAAATCAACTATCCGCAAAAAAAACTCCTGTTTTCCCTGTAAGTGAAATACCAGAAGAACTAAAAGAAAATGCAGATGCCGTAATCAGACTTGATGAGACGATTGTTGAAATCAATTCGATCTATAATTTAAAATACTCCTATAACAGAGCCATAACCATTCTAAATGAGTCTGGCGATGAATATGCTGAGGTGCTTGCCTCCTATGACAAATCGATGCCTTTAAGCAATTTGCAGATTGCTTTGTACGATGGAGATGGAATGCTAATTGAGAAGGTAAAATCCTCCGAAATTAATGACTATAGTGCTTCTGGTGAATCGATGTTTTCAGATAACAGGGTAAAACAATATGAAACCGTTCAAAAGAATTATCCTTACACCATTGTATACTCATACAATCAAAGCTTAAACGAATACACAAGCATTGCTGGTTGGTACCCTTACGATGGTTACAGATGCGCTGTACAAGCAAGTACATATACAGTAATAAGCAGTGATCCATCTTGTTTCAAACACAAATTATACGGTCCGGTAATAGAACCCGAAGAAACCAATGTCAAAGGCAAAACATCAATTTGCTGGAAAGTAAATAATCTAAAAGCATACAAATATGAACCCTATTCTTCGCCTTACTCAATGCGAGGACCATTGTTAATTTGTGCTCCTACAAAATTTCAGTACGATAAAATTGCTGGGAATACAAGCTCATGGAACGAATTGGCAAAATGGTTCTCTAAACTAAATCATGGTAGAGATGTTTTGGATGAAAATACCATTGCTGAAGTAAAAGAAATGGTAAAAGATTGCAAGACGGATTTTGAGAAGGTGAAAACCCTTTATGAATACTTACAAAACAAAACCCGCTATGTTAGTATTCAGGTTGGTATTGGTAGTCAACAACCATTTCCTGCACAAGATGTTCAGGATAAATCATATGGCGATTGTAAGGCTTTATCGAATTACATGAAGACCCTTCTTAAGGTAGTTGATATTCCATCCTACTACACCATTATCACATCAGCAAACAAACGACGCGATCTTGACACGACTTTCGTTAAAAACTTTGGAAACCACATCATACTAATGGTTCCTCTGCAAAAGGATACCGTTTGGCTGGAATGTACCAATAAATTTAGTCCGTGTGGATTTTTAAGTTCGAGTACGGATGACAGAACAGTACTTGCCATTAATGAAAATGGTGGACACTTGGTTCGAACGCCAGTTTACAAAATGGAAGATAATACCCAAAATAAAAGTGGGGAAATTATTATTAATGCCGATGGTACCGCTAGTGCAAACATTACAGAAGAGTGCCGAGGTTTGCAATATTCATACCTGGCCGGACTTTCTCACCTAAGTCCCGAAGATCAGAAAAAGAAAATCTATAGTGATTTGGAGCTTCCTGATTTTAGAATCAAGAATCATGAAGTATCGAAAGAATTAACTCGAATTCCCAGTTCGGTTTTAAAACTTGAATTGGACATTAGAAACTATGCTTCCAAATCGGGTGATCGCTTATTTATTCCGCTTAATTTGATCAACAGAACCAATAAAGCACCTAAAAAAGTTAGGAATCGTAAAACAGGAATCTACTATAAGCGTGAATATTGCGATACCGATAGCATACAATTCACCCTTCCGGATGGTTATGAAATGGAAAGTATTCCTGAAAAGAAAGTAATTGAATCGGATTTTGGCAACTACTATAGCGAAGTCAAACAAGATGGCAAGAAAGTAACTTACATCCGTAAAGTGGAATACAAAAAGTTTGATTTGCCTGCAGAACGATACGATGACTTAAGAAATTACAAAAAAACAGTAGTTCGAGCTGATAAGGCGAAGTTGGTTTTGAAGAAGATTTAAACGTAGAACAGTGAAATAGTAGAATAGTAGAATAGTAGAATAGTAGAATAGTAGAATAGTAGAAAGGTAAATTTTATAGATAAATATGGCAAATGTTAATCGATTTGAGGACTTGATAATCTGGCAGGAATCCAGGTTTTTTGTAAAATTAATCTACACTTCTTTCGATTCACAAAAAGATTATGGATTCAAGGATCAAATTCAGCGAGCTTCCGTTTCTGTGATGAACAATATAGCTGAAGGATTTGAACGATTTTCAAATAAAGAATTTGTTCAATTCCTTCGGATTGCTAAATCGTCTTGTGCTGAAGTAAGAAGTATGTTATACGTAGCAGAAGATCTGAATTATATCAGTCAAGACGAAGCAAAAGATCTAAGAGCAACAAGCATGAAAATCTCAGGGAGTATACAAAACCTGATTAAGAAACTTCAACAAAGGCCTTAACTATTCAACCTTTCTACTATTCTACTATTCTACTATTCTACCTTTTTACTTTCTTACCTTAATACTCCGGAAGCAGGAATGAAACACAAACTCCACCCTCATCCAGGTTTTCAACATCTACTTTGGCCTTGTGCAAATCCATAACCAATTTAACGGCTACCAAGCCTGGTGAAAATCTTTTAAATTCTTCGGTACGTTCGTTTTTCTCCAAATCGAAGAATCGGAAGGTATAATTCACCTCTCCTGCAGCAAAATGTGTTCCTGCATCTTTTACAAATACCTTAATTTTTTGGCCCATCAATTCGGCTCCTACATATACTTCGGAACGCGATGGTGTATTGGTAATTGCATTCTCAATAATTTTCTCCATGCAAACCAATAACAAACGCTCATCACCGCGAATGATGTAGTTTTTAGGAATATCAATCTTCAATTTGATCTTGCGTTCGGTAATCAGGCCTTTCAGTTTATCGGCACTGGTTTTTACGATTTCATGTACCGGTAATCCTTGCACTTTCATTTCATAACGTTCGAATCGTAGGGCCGAAAGTAGTAAGGCAATATCCGAAACGCCAATCAACTTTTCTACGGCTTGCTTGATAAAGCGAACATATTTTAAGTTGGTTTTGTTCTTGATGGAAAACTCCAACATATCCGCAAATCCAACAATCCCATTTAATGGTTCACGCAATTCTGTTGACATTAAAGAAAGGAAATCATTCTTGGCATCTTCCAATTTTGCCAACTGAAGGTTTGCCTCTTTTAATTCACCATTGGCCTCTTGCAACTCCATGGTACGAGCAGCTACACGCTCTTCCAATTGCAAATTCATGAACTTTAAAGATTCATTTTTATGCTTCAATTCGAGATGTGTGTTTACACGTGCAATCAACTCCTGAGGATTAAATGGCTTTGTGACATAATCCTGCGCTCCCGTTTCAAATCCTTTTACAATGTCCTCGCTATCTACCTTAGCAGTAAGGTAAATGATTGGAATATCTTTGGTTTTATCTTTTGATTTAAGATACTTGCAAACTTCATATCCATCCATTTCGGGCATCATGATATCCAGCAGTATCAAATCAAAACTATCCGCTACACAAAGCATTAAAGCATCTTTACCATTCAGTGCATATTGAATTTCATAAGAAGAATCAGAAAGAATTGCTTGTAAAACTTTTATGTTTTCAGGGATGTCATCAACGATAAGAATACGATGTTTCTTCATTGTTAAATTTTATTTGAAGGGGTTTAAGTTGTAATAATTGAGTTGATTAAGAATAAGAACTTAAGGGGGCCTACCTTAATCAAAGCATAAATATAACATATTAATTTAAAGATTTGATAATAAAAAGGCAAAAAGTAGAATGGTAGAAAGGTAGAATGGTAGAAAAGTAGAATGGTAGAAAGGTAGAATGGTAGAAAAGTAGAAAAGTAGAAAGGTAGAATAGTAGAAAGGTAGAATAGTAGAATGGTAGAATGGTAGAATGGTAGAATGGTAGAAAAGTAAAATAATGGAATGGAGGAAAGGATGGAATATGATTTCAGAAAATTACGAATGACGAATTGCGAATTACGACTAAACACATTGCGCCCGACTTGGCTTTAGCAAACTTGGCAATAACAAATTGTACCACGAAGGA
>NZ_JANQCD010000050.1 GCF_026672275.1 Marinifilum sp. D737
AATCTTTGAAAATATTTTGCGGGAATAGCTCAGTTGATAGAGCATCAGCCTTCCAAGCTGAGGGTCGCGGGTTTGAGTCCCGTTTCCCGCTCAAATTTTGGAGAGATGGCAGAGTGGTCGTCCCGATAGCTATCGGGAGCGGCGGTCTTGAAAATCATTCCTTACATATTGGAGAGATGGCAGAGTGGTCGAATGCGGTGGTCTTGAAAACCATTGTACGGCAACGTACCGGGGGTTCGAATCCCTCTCTCTCCGCAGAATATAAGCACTAAGGTTGAAAAACCTTGGTGCTTTTTTTATGCAATAAAGTGAATGTGAATATGTCATCAATTAACCTAATCTACTTTTCTCCGACCAACACTAGTAAAAAAATAGCCCAGTATATTGGACGAGAATTAGATGTTCAAGTCATCAGTGAATTTGATATTACAAAGCCAGATCTTACAGATTTGGAAAACAAGAGATTTGAAAATGAATTGACGCTAATGGCCATTCCTGTGTACAAAGGACGTTTGCCAAAAGAGGCTGTTGCCCGATTAAAAAAGTGCAAAGCAAATAAAGCTCCGGTGATTATAGTGATTGTTTATGGGAATAGGGAATTTGATGATGCATTGTTGGAATTAAAAGATTTGAGTATTGAATTAGGGTTTGTGCCAATTGCTGCAGCAGCTTTCATAGGTGAGCATTCATATTCAAGCGAAGATAAACCAATTGCTCATAATCGTCCGGATTGTGAAGATATCTTGAAAGCAAAAGAATTTGCCAATAAAGTTGTTGCGAAAATTCAGAATTCGGATGAAAGCCAGGTGAAGGTCCCTGGTAATTATCCTTATAAGGAATTGCCTCAAGCTCCGGCAATGGCACCTGGAACCATTGCTGAGAATTGTTCATTGTGCGGGATTTGTGCAGATGTTTGTCCTATGAATATTATTGAGATTAAAGAGTCTGTAATAACGAATGCCGAAGATTGTATCTGCTGCTGTGCTTGTGTGAAATCTTGTCCAGACGATGCAAGATTATTTGATACTTCATTTATGGGGCAAATAAAAGATATGTTATTTAAGAATTGTTCAGAAAGAAAAGAGCCCGAGTTCTTTGTGTGACATTTTTAGCATTTAAAATACTTGGGTGGCAATTTGCCATCCTTTTTTTATTCTAATTTTCTTGTGAATAAGCTCGTTTAATGTTTATTGGAAATGCTGTTTAGGAGAAGTGTTTTCTTGTAGATGGAATCTGAATGTCCTATCTGAAACCGTACATCAATCTGTCCGTTATCGAACATTAGAATAAAACATCTGTAATCTTACTGGTTGAAAATGTGCAATATGTGATTTTTGGCACTATCTCTGATTGTATTGTGGAGAATGGCTAAAAAAGGCGTTCGTATTTACTAACTGACTACGCGTTTTAATACAAATATCGAAACGAAATTTGGGGTAAATAACAAGTAGATGTGATGATTGATTTGATGTAGTCTAATTTTTAAACCCACTAACAAATTAAAAAGTATTATGAAAGAAAAACTACTAATAGTTGTTTTGTTGTTGTTGAGCTTTTCAGTTTTTGCAGAAACTGAAATTACAACTGTGGTAAAAAGCGGTTCATTAACGGGTGTAATATTAGATCAGAAAACTAAAGAACCATTGCCATATGTAAATGTGGTGATACGTGATGCCAATGAGAAAATTCTTACCGGTGGGATTACTGATGTTGAAGGAAAATTCATCATTAAGAAAATCCCTGAAGGTAAAAATGTGGTTGAAATACAATTTATGGGGTACAAACCTTATACAAGACAGTTGGATTTTTCTAAAACAAAGGCGCACAAATTAGGCACTGTTCATTTGGAAGAGGATACAGAGATGTTGGGTGAGGTAACCGTTAGAGCTGAACTATCTACCATTACTCAGAAAATCGATCGTAAGGTGGTAAACGTTGGAAAAGATCTTACTGCTGCAGGTGCAACTGCTTCTGAGGTGTTGGATAATGTGCAATCGGTAAGTGTGAATAGTCAGACTGGTGCCGTTAGCTTAAGAGGTAACGAAAATGTAAGGATTTTGGTTGATGGTAAACCTACCAATATTAGTCCCGCACAGTTGTTGCAGCAAATTCCTTCTACTTCAATTAAAAGTATCGAGTTAATTACCAATCCATCGGCAAAGTACAATCCTGAAGGAATGAGTGGAATTATTAATATCGTTTTGAACAAGAATGCCAATATTGGTTTTAATGCCAATGTAAATATGGGTGTAACTCGTGGTGAAAATACACGTGCCAACGGTTCATTTGATATGAATTACAAGCAAGGAAAAGTGAACTTTTTCCTAAATTATGGAGCAAACGGTGGTAAACGAAATAATTATGGTGATGTTTTAAGAAGTGCTTTGGACGAAAATGGACAAGCAATTTTATCAGATGATCTTCATCAGAAATTTAATTTCGATAGTGAAAATTACTCTCATTTATTAAAAGTAGGTGCTGATATCTATTTGAACGAAAAGAATACATTTTCTTTTTACACAACTCAGAACTTTCGCAATGGTGATTTTGAAGGAACAACCAAGATTTACAGAGGTAATAGTTTGGACTTTCACAATTTGATGAATTCAAAAACTGATAATTCAACAGGAACCTATAATGTTAATTATAAAATCGATTTTGAGAAAGAAGGACACAACCTGGAGTTTGAAGCTACCTATAGTACGAGTGATGCTCCTGAAGATGCATCTTATAGAGAATTGCTAAATCCGGATGATCGCAATTCCAATTACTCAGATAATATTGAAAATGAATATACCAATACGCTTCTGAATTTAGATTACACAAATCCTTTGTCAGAAAATACAAAACTGGAAATGGGTTTGGAGTTAAGACTGAATGATACCGATAACTTACGAGTAACCGATCAATATGATTTTACCAATACAAAAGTTGATAATTCGGCATTTAGTTACGACAGAAGTATCTACTCAGGATATGTGAATTTGAATCATAAAATTGATAAATTCTCGATGCAAGTAGGCGCAAGATTGGAGCAGTATGAAGTGGATGGAGATTTTATCAAAGGGGACGAAAAGGCAAAATATACCGATAGCAGATTTACGGTTTATCCTTCGGTATTTTTCACTTTTAACCCAAGCGAGAGAAATCAATTTCAGTTGAGCTACAGTCGTAGAGTCGATCGTCCTTCAATTAGACAGGTAAATCCTATTCGAGAGTGGAGTACACCTTTGATTAGTTCTTTTGGAAATCCAGAATTGGATCCTCAGTTTACCAACTCGTTTGAGTTCAATTACACAAAAGGATTAAAGAAAGGATCGGCAACGTTTGGAGTATTCTACCGCCGTGTAAGCGGAAACATTTCACGAGTATTGAATAAAGATCCGCAAGATATTGAAAAGGTAGAGATGTCGTACTATAACACCGATGATAACGATCGTTATGGTTTGGAGTTATCGGCAAATTACCGATTCTTTAAGTGGTGGTCGATGAATGCAAGTTCCGATTTGTATATTCAGAAAGAAACAGGAGTTTCGAATGGAGAGAACTTAGAGATTACCAACAATTCGTTCAATGTACGTGTTGCCAATAGCTTTACTGCAACCAAAAAGTTGAGATTTCAGCTGTTTGCCATGTATCGTGGTGGCGGAAAAGACTTGCAGTTCGAAGTTGATCCGATGTGGATGATTAATACTGGTGCAAGCTATCGTATATTGAAAGGAAAAGGTACCATTACCTTTAGAGTAAATGACATTTTTGAAGGAATGAAGTTCAAGTTTGATTCGGAAGTACCATACCGT
This sequence comes from Marinifilum sp. D737, assembly GCF_026672275.1. GTDB lineage: Bacteria > Bacteroidota > Bacteroidia > Bacteroidales > Marinifilaceae > Marinifilum. Next base: position 3,801 of record NZ_JANQCD010000050.1, read on the forward strand.
CAAAATGGTGAGTTCCATTGGGAAAGTAGAACTGCTTACCTGGGATTCTCTTACCGATTTGGTAGTGGTAAAAACAAAGCCAAGCAACGTAAGCGTAGAGACAATCGCGAAACGCAAGGTGGCGGTGGTTTCATGTAATAGTTAGCTTACAACAACTACATATAATTAGTTTAATTGCAATCTCCCTGTTCAGTAATGAGTAGGGAGATTTTTTTTGATATGAGTCTGAGGATTGAATTAGATGTTGATTTTCAATAATCTAAAGATGTGTTTTCTTGAAAGCCCTATTGTGAATTCGTAACTTTGTATAGAGCGAAAACTTAAATGTAGAGTCATGAAAATCTGCTGCTTGTATATCGTGTTTTTTGCTTTAAATATAGCTTGTTCAGGTTGCTTGGTAAGTACTTCTTTTGCAGAGTCGCAGCGAAAGAATATTATCATTAGTGATGAGCTTGTGGCCAGTGCTGATGTGTTGAAAGTAAAATTGAATCTTAAAAAATCGAAGTGGGGTGTTAGGTTTGGAGATTACTATGCACTCGAAATTGAAATGGAAGATTCTGAGCCTAAGGAAAGTTCAAACTTTTTAGAATCAAAGGTAGAAACTAGTGTGAAAAATGAGATTTCTTTCCTGTTGGTTAGTGATTTAGATTCAGCCAGAATTATTGGAATTACCAATATTGTAACGAAAGAAAATAGGGCTGTAAGAATACTTAAAGATTGTTGGGGTGTAGATTTTTATTTGGGGAATAATAAAATAAGAAGGCACTCTCACTTCTTGTCGTCCTCAATCAATACAAATATCAAAGGGAATGAATATTGGTTGTTAACAATGGAATTGGTGTATGGGAGCAGTGTTGAAGATATAAGCAAAGCTTATTTAAGCAATGGAACAAGGAAGATCGAGATTGTTCCTGTTATTTCTACCAAAGCTGGTGATAGACCTAAAATGTATCCTGCCTTAGGATATGAGTTTATCGAGAATGGAAAATCTCTGTGCGCTGTTCAATATCATAGCGGGGGAATGTTAGGATTGTTCAAAAAAACGGTTTGGCTGCGATCCGATTTGCCTTCCGATATTAAATTCATACTTGCTTCGGCAATGACTTCTATGATTTTGTTGCAAGTCCCCGATAGTGAGGAAACTCATTCATTTGAAGATTAATCCACAGGTCTGCCTTTCTTGATCTTTGATAATTTTTGCAAAGTAATTTGGTTGTTTCTAAAGGCAAACTGAAAGCTTTGAATTAATTCTTTGTGAAGCCTTAGTGATTCTGGTTTTGAAGCTTGCCAATCAGCATTTGTTTTTTTCTATCGCTGTTTGATTCTACCCGGTTCAACTGTGCTTTTCTTAGTGCATTAGCTTGCAATCATAATTTATCAACATGGTTGGTGGGCATATGTATGGCAGTTAGCTTTGGTAAATCTTCTGTAGCCCTTGTGTGCATTAATTCTGCTCCATAAATGTATATTTCGAATGGTATGGCAGGCTTTTTGATATTTGCTTTGTCAATGGCATTGATTTCGTCCAATAAGTTTTGCAAATTTTGTTCGTTAGTCATTGCTTTGCATTTAGCAATAAATTTTAGATTGTTCTGTTTATTAAGTAAATTGTTTGGGTGTACGTTATTACTGATTTGTAATCAGGGATTATGGAGTGAAGAATATTCATTCTTTTGAAAGATATCTGGATTAAAAATCCAGAACTCCGAATCTGCAAATTTACAGGTGCAAAAAGAATATTAATCTTCCCGTAAGGGTCAAACAAAAAAATATGAGAAAATTAATTGTAAGTCTTTTTATTCTATCATTTTCCCTTGCGGTCTTTGCGCAAGAGTTTAATCAAAAGTTGTCTGATGCGGCAAAAGAGCTCACCAGGCAGCATGTGGTTTACGATCCATCTTATTTTGCAATTGATTACCCCAATGGTGATGTTCCATCAGATAGAGGAGTATGCACTGATGTAGTAATTCGTGCTTATCGCTTGTTGGGAATCGATTTGCAAAAGGAGGTGCATGAGGATATGAAGGCGAACTTTGCACTGTACCCTAAAAATTGGGGGCTGAAAACCACTGATAAAAACATCGATCACAGAAGAGTGCCGAATTTGATGACTTTTTTCGAGCGCAAAGGGATGATCAAAACCAAAAACAGAAATCCAAAAGATTACTTGCCTGGTGATATCGTTTGCTGGGACTTGGGTGGTGGAATAACTCATATTGGAATTGTAATTGATCTGATGTCTCGCGATGGGAAAAGACCATTGTTTGTTCACAACATTGGAGCAGGACAGGTGGTGGAAGATTTGCTGAATAAGTATACCATTATTGGTCATTATTCTTATAAGAAGTAAAAGGTTGTTATTTCTGATTTGTAATCAGGAATTTAAGAATATTTACTCTATAGTTAGATGTCAGATTAAAAATCCTATACTCCAAACCTGTAAATGGCAATATTACAGGAGCTAAGGTTTAAATTTGTTTATGCGATACTGACAACCCTTTATTAAAAAGACAACTATAAATATATCGTTTATGAAAGCATTTTTCTTGTTACTTCTAATAATTCCTTGTCATCTTTATTCTCAGGTTCATATTGATTCGATAAGAAAAATTGAGATTACTGATGTGTTATATAAAGGTGTGGAGTTGAAGCCTGTTTATGGATTTCGTCAACCTATTGCAATAGAGTTGGATTTAGATTACTCTGGAAATAAATTTAAAATAGAAAATCAGAATTTGGAATGGGTAATTTACGATATGCACTTATTGGAAGGCCCTGTAATTATGGATAGAATCAAAAAAGAGGATATCGACAAATATACTCAACTGCAAAGCTTAATACCTGATTCTATAAGTAAGTTTAGTGAAAAGATTAAGAAGTATCACAAACTTTATTATTGGAAACCTACGAAAATAGGGAAGGTGTCAAAAGATAAAATAGTTCAATTATTGAATGAATTAAAAAGAATTCCATCTCATTCGGTATTTAAAGAATTGGGGTATACTTGGGATATTTATCAGGAGAAATCATCTGAATATTTGAATAAGTATTTGAGCTTAGCTGATCAAAGAGATTTAAATGAGGAAAAGAAGGTGTTTTGTTTAAAGCAATTAAATAAGAAACATCTTATAAATAAAGAAGCCAAAAAGATCATAAGAACTCATGCATTGTGTGAAAATAATACCATAATCATGAAAATTATTACCAGTTCCGATACCATTACATATAAAACAGGAGGGAGTGGTACTTTTATGTTGCCATGGTTAATTACGAATTATAATGGTTATAGGTACAATCCGAATATTTCATTACAGGTTGGCGAATTATTACCTGATGGTTTATCAAAACAAAAACTGCTGGGTAAAAATTTTGAGGAGGAGGTGTATTTTGAAATGATTGAGGAATATTGTTTAAATAACCGAAGGAGATTTAGGAAAAAATAGAGTTAATGAATTTAAAAGTAATATATAAAAGAAGCTTGATGCTATCTTTCTTATTTCTGTTGATAGCTAGTGCTTTTAATATTATGCATTATCCTTTTGCTATTGAGTTGTATTGGATAGCGTTTGGGATAAGCCTTATATATGTTGTTATAGGTCTGTATATGATTGTGAAGAATAATGAAATCGGTTTAATTGAAAAGATAACATGAGGCGTAGGATTTATTTTATTATCTACTCTTACAGGTGTCTTATGTTATTATTTTGTAGTCAGAAGGCATTATGCTGGAAAGTCGTAATTTTTATGTGAAGTGTTGGAGGAGAGTAGGTGATAAACCAAGGCTAAATTCATTTCTAAATTGGTGTAAGTTATTGATTTTGCAATTAATCTTCTGTAATTTCAGTAGAACTTTTCAATTCATACTGAAAAGTAAATTATACCATTTAAATTTCAGAGTGAGCTTTTAGCGAAACTGTGGAATATTAAATTGAAATGCCGATATATAATTAGTTAGTCTTTTGGAGTAATACGAACAAAAGGCTCATACTAATTAATAATCGGTATTAATACAAACCTTAATACATAAATCATGATAACACTTAATGTTTACCTTAATTTTAATGGAAATTGCGAGGAAGCTTTCGACTTTTACAAATCGGTTTTGGGTGGAGAATATACTCATATAGCTCGATTTGGAGAAATGCCTCCTTCGGATAATTGTCCGCCAGTTGCAGAAAAAGATAAGAATTTGATTATGCATGTTTCTTTGCCAATAAGTAAGGAAACCGTGCTAATGGGGAGTGATTCTTCAGAGGCATTCGGACCTCTTCCAACTCCAGGGAATAATTTTTCTTTATCAATTGATACAGATTCAACAGAGGAAGCAGATCGTATATTCGCTGGACTTTCTGCAGGTGGAAATGTAATCATGCCAATGGATAAAACATTTTGGGGATCGTATTTTGGGATGCTTACCGATAAGTTTGGTATTCAGTGGATGGTGAGTTTTCAATTGGAGCCACATTGATCAGTGAACAGTAAACAGTGATCAGTAATAATGTGGAGCCGCAAGGAATTGCGGCTTTTGTATTTCTAATGGGTTGATTTAGAACTAATATTGTTAATATGCTGTTAATCCAAACTATTAAACTACCTTTGACGCTCATTTATTAACCTGAGTTCGGTTTAAAATATGCATACAGTTTCAACTATTTTTTAGGAGAAATTATTACAGATTTTAGAAGTACCATTGGGATAATACAAGAAAATATGGAATGATTTATTCAAAAAATAGTGAAATCAATAAGAAAAGTCATCTTCAAACAATCTTTGCTTTAAAAATTCATCAAAATACGTCCAGTATTCTCTCTTAATTTTTAAATCAAATCTTGAAAAATCTGACTTTCTGTATGAATATTTTAAATCAAACTCAGGTTATAGACATATGACATTTGACAAATTAGATATTGTAGAACCGATATTGAGATCGATAGAGGCGAAAGGTTATACAAATCCCACTCCGATTCAGGCGGAGGCAATACCAGTTTTATTACAAAAAAGAGATCTTTTAGGTTGTGCCCAAACAGGAACTGGGAAAACTGCAGCCTTTGCCATTCCAATACTTCAGAATTTATTGGAAGATGGTCACGGAAAGGTAAAACGAAAAATAAAAGCTTTGGTGGTTACACCTACAAGAGAGTTGGCCATACAAATTGGTGATAGTTTTACAGAATATGGTCTACATACAGATATCAAAAATACAGTAATTTTTGGAGGGGTAAAGCAAGGTGCACAAACCGAGGCATTGGCCAAGGGTGTTGATGTGCTGGTAGCTACTCCAGGCAGACTGTTGGACTTGATTAATCAGGGATTTATCTCATTGCGAGAGATCAGGTATTTCGTGTTGGATGAGGCAGATCAGATGTTGGATATGGGATTCATTTACGATATCCGAAGAATTATAGATCAACTGCCAAAACGTAGACAATCCTTATTCTTTTCGGCTACTATGCCTCCAAAAATTGTAAGTCTTTCGAAGCAGATTTTGGGAAACCCTGAGAAGATTACCATTCAGCCACAGCAAACTACGGCTGAAAGGGTTGAGCAGTCCATCTATTTTACCAGCAAGAGTAAGAAGTCAAAACTTCTAACACACTTGCTAAAATCAAGAGAGTTGGGATCTACTTTGGTATTCTCGAGGACCAAGTATGGAGCCGATAAAATTGCACGAATTCTTAGAAAAGCCGATATCAATACAGAGGCCATTCATGGTAATAAAACGCAGAATTCGAGACAGAAGGCCTTGAATAATTTTAAAGAGGGAACAACCAAGGTGTTGGTTGCAACCGATATTGCAGCACGTGGAATTGATGTTGCAGGTTTGGCTTTGGTAGTGAATTATGATTTGCCAAACATTCCGGAATCATACGTTCACCGAATTGGTAGAACGGGTAGAGCCAGTGCAAGTGGGGAGGCCTTATCTTTTTGCAGTCAGGATGAATTGCCATATTTAAAGGATATTCAGCGTTTAATTAAGCAGACTATTCCGGTAATTAAGGATCATCCTTATCTGGCAGAGGAAATGCCGGAATTGCCGAAGGAGGAAAAGAATACAGAGAAGAAAAGCGAGAAGAAAAAGCCAAGATCTCGTTCGGGTAAGCCTAATGGTTCTGGCAAGAAGGATTGGAGAAGAAGGTCTAATTCAAAAGGCAGGTCTGGTTCTCAAAACGGATCGGGATCACAAAAAAGGTCGGGTAAGAAAAGATCATTTAAAAAATAAGCTATGGATCAGAAAGATTTCGACAAAATCAGAAAGATTAAAAAGGAATACAAAGAAGCTTATAAGCCTTGGAACAGAGAAGATGACGATGAATTAATCAACTTGTTTTTTGATGGTGTACCTGTTGGCGAAATGGCCATTAAGCTGAAGAGAACCAAAGGAGCTGTTCGTGCTCGTATTCGTAAAATGGAACTCACAAAGATCAAAAAGAAATAGCTGTCCAAATAAAATTTACTAATTGCTAAGTTGCATATAATAAGGTCGAATAGAGAAATCTGTTCGATCTTTTTTTATAATATGCCTTTTAAAAACAATAAGATTGTGTTTTTATTTGATTAGTCATTTTCAATTGCTAATATTATGCTGAATTATCAATCCCAACTATTTATAAAATGAGAAAAATTTTCTGCCTTCTAATTGTGCCGTTAATTCTCTTAACGGCAGTCAATTCCTGTAAAAATAAAAAAGTAAGCAAAAGAAAAGTCGATCCTGGATTTGGACAGTATATTGCTGCATTTACCTCGGGAGTAATATCTGCAGAATCGATTATTGAAGTTCGATTGGTGAGTGATTATAAAAATCCGATTGAGCCAGGACAGGAGTTAGAAGCTGGAATTTTTACGCTTACTCCAAAGTTGAGTGGTAAAGCTTACTGGAAAGACCCAAGAACCATTGAGTTTAGATCCGATTCGAGAATGAAATCGGGTGGCATTTACAATGTAAATGTGAAAATTGGGAAGTTGATGGAGGTGCCTGAAAAGTATAACAATTTGAAGTTTAACTTTCAGGTAATTAAGCAAAGCTTCAGCTTTACGGGCGAGGGCTTACAATCCTACGACAAAAGCGATATGAAGTCGCAGAAATACAAAGGATATCTTACTACTGCAGATATAATTAATGACGATGAAATTGAATCAGTGTTAACTGCAAGTTTGGATGGAGAAGAGAAGCCAATTAGCTGGACTCATACTGGCGATGGCAAAATTCACCATTTTGTAGTGGATAGTTTGTTAAGAACCGAAGATAAACGAGAGTTGATAGTTCGATGGGATGGAAATAGAATTGCTGTTGATGAGAAGGGAAAAGAAGAGGTAGAGATTCCTGCTCTGAATGTGTTCAAATTGATGAGTGCAACAGTGATTCAACAACCTGAGCAATATGTTTCTCTTCGCTTTTCGGATCCTTTAAAGAAAGATCAAAATCTGAAAGGATTAATTCGTATTGATGCTCAATCAACTTTCAGATTTATTATTGATGGAAATGAGGTAAGAGCTTACCCTCAATACAGATTGGCAGGCAGAAGAACAATTAATATTGAGGAGGGAATTAAGAATGCACTGGATTACTCTTTGACAAAGAGCAAGAAGTTAGAGTTGATTTTTGAAAACATTAAACCTGCAGTTCGCCTGTTGGGGAAAGGTGTTATTTCTCCTTCATCACAGGGATTGATTTTGCCATTCGAGGCAGTTAGCCTAAAGGCATTGGATTTAAGAGTAATCGAAATTTTCGAAAACAATGTTCATCAGTTCCTGCAGGATAATAGAATGGGTGGACACGAAAGGTTGAGAAGAGTTGGTCGATTGATTTTACAAAAACGTATTGACTTGGGGAAAAATGAAGCCATTGACCTAAGAAAATGGAATGCTCATACCATTGATGTTGCCAGTTTTATTGATGTAAATCCAGGAGCAATCTACCGATTGGAACTTCGATTCAGAAAAGAATACTCATTATATGGATGCCAAGATGAGAAAGAAAAAGAGGACAATTTGGCATCGGTTGATGAAATGATTGCTGAGCAGGAGTTGGAAAATGAAATGAAGCAATGGGATAAACCAGGATGGTACGATGATTATTTTTATCCAAGAGGATACAATTGGAATGAAAGAGAAAATCCTTGTCATGTTTCCTATTACCGATCAGGAAGATTTATTAACCGCAATATATTTGCTTCTGATTTGGGTTTAATTGCAAAGGCTGGAAACAATAAATCAATCACTTTTGCAGTAACCAACCTGCTTACAGCACAACCTGAAACCGGTGTTGAGTTGGAGGTTTACAATTATCAGAAGCAACTAATGGCCAGAGTGAAGTCTGATAATCAGGGATTCGCTACTGTACAATTGGATAGAAAACCTTTCCTTTTGGTAGCCAAGAAAGCTAAGCAAAGAGGATACCTTCGTCTTGATGATGGTTCGTCATTGTCCTTAAGTAATTTTGATGTTGGTGGAGCAAGAATTCAGAAGGGAATTAAAGGATATATTTATGGAGAGCGTGGGGTTTGGAGACCGGGAGATAAGCTGTTCCTTACTTTTGTATTGGAAGATGCAGGAAAAACTTTACCCGAGAATCATCCTGTAATCTTTGAATTGTTGAATCCGGATGGACAAACTGTTGTGCATAGGGTGAGTACAAGTGGGGTAAATGGATTTTATTCATTCAACTGCGAAACAGATGCTGAGGCTCCAACAGGAAACTGGATGGCAAGAGTAAAAGTTGGAGGAGCAAACTTTACCAAAAAAGTTAAAATTGAGACGGTAAAACCAAATCGTTTGAAAATTAATTTGGATTTTGGAAGTGAGATTTTAAAATCAAAAGCATCAGGTCAAAATCTTGACATGGAGGTGAAATGGTTGCATGGTGCTACTGCACGCAATTTAAAGTCAAATGTTAGCCTTAAATTTTCACCAAGCAAAACATCATTCAAAAAATACAAATCATACATTTTCGATGATCCTGCCAAAGAGTTTGAAGCGGATGAGCAAGTGGTGTTCGACGGTAAGGTGGATCAGAATGGAAAGGCTGTTGTTCCTCTCAACCTGAAAGGAAACAAATCGGCTCCGGGGATGTTGAATGCGAATTTTGTTACCCGAGTATTTGAAGAAGGTGGCGATTTTAGTATCGACATGCAGAGGGTGAAATTTGCACCATACAATTCTTTTGTTGGGATGAAAATGCCGGAATCGAAAAGAGGTTGGTACCTTACAGATACAGATCATGAATTAAAAATAGCTACTGTTGATGCAGAAGGAAATCCTGTGGATAGGAAAAAAATTGTGGTGAAGGTTTACAAGATTGGCTGGCGCTGGTGGTGGGATTCCAGCGAAGAAAATTTGGCATCTTATATCAGAAGATCATCCACTCACATTGTTGATTATAAAACCATTTCAACCAAAAATGGACAAGCTAGCTATAAGTTGAATATTGAATACAACGACTGGACTGATTATGGACGTTATCTGATTCAGGTATTCGATCAGGAGAGTGGTCACTCAACTGGAATTACGGCTTATTTCTCAGAATATTATGGAAGATCACCGGAAGGAATGCCAGGCAATGCAAATATGCTTTCGTTTGTTTCGGATAAAGACAAATATGAAGTTGGAGAGGAAGCAACAATTACAATTCCTTCATCGAAAACAGGAAAAGCATTGGTGAGTATCGAAACTGGAGCTAAGGTTTTGGATGCATTTTGGGTTGAAACCGATTCTCGAGAGTCGAAGTTTAGCTTTAATATTACTCCAGATATGGCACCAAACGCCTATGTGAATGTAAGTTTAATTCAACCTCATGCTAATGTTGAGAATGATTTACCGATCAGAATGTATGGTGTAATTCCTATTATGGTGGAAGATCCTGCTACACGATTGAATCCTCAAATTGATATGCCAGAAGTGCTGGAGCCTGAGAAGGAGTTTGTTGTAAATGTATCGGAAAAAGATGGTAAACCAATGACTTATACCATTGCTGTTGTTGATGATGGTTTGTTGGATTTAACCCGATTCAAAACTCCTAATCCTTGGTATACCTTTTATGCTCGTGAGGCACTTGGGGTTAAAACTTGGGATATGTTCGATTTGGTAATGGGAGCATTCGGAGCTCGTTTAGAGAATGCATTTGCTATTGGTGGTGATGAGGATTTGAAAGGCAAGAAGCAGGCCAAGGCCAATAGATTTAAGCCTGTGGTAATGTTTTACGGTCCGTTTACTTTACACTCGGGAGATTCTAAAAAGCACAGGATTAAAATGCCAAACTATGTGGGTTCTGTAAGAACCATGGTTGTTGCAGGAAACAAGGGTGCTTATGGGAATGTGGAGAAAACCTCGAAAGTTCGCAAACCATTAATGGTATTGGCAACTTTACCAAGAGTGGTTGGTCCGGATGAAACCGTGAAATTACCAGTTACTGTTTTTGCTATGGATCCAAAGGTGAAAGATGTAAAAGTTAGGATTCAGCCTAATGAATACTTGATTCCTCAGGATGGCAAAGAGAAAGCCATTGTGTTTGAAAAAACAGGCGAGCAAGTGGTTAATTTTGATTTAAAAGTTGCTGCTAAGCTTGGTATTGCAAGAGTTAAAGTAATAGCTGAAAGTAGTAATTTAAAAGCTACATATGATATTGAGTTGGATGTTCGTAATCCGAATCCTAGAGTTGTTAATGTTACTGATACGTTACTGACCAATGGAAAAACATTTGAAATGGCGGTTGATTTGCCGGGAATGGAAGGAACCAACAAGGCAGTTTTAGAACTTTCAAATATTCCTCCTATCGATTTTGGTCGTAGGTTAGAATACTTGATTGATTATCCTCACGGATGTATTGAGCAAACTACTTCTTCGGTATTCCCGCAAATGTATTTGAATGGAGTTGTTGAATTAACAGCAGACCAAAAAGTAAGAATTGAAGAGAATATTCGTGCTGGCTTAACCCGATTGTTGAAGTTCCAAATGGCAAATGGTGGTTTTAGTTATTGGCCGGGAGGAAATTATGCAAGTTCCTGGGGAACAAGTTATGCAGGTCATTTTATGCTGATGGCTGAAGAGAAAGGATATACGCTTCCTATCGGATTAAAATCATCGTGGTTGAAGTATCAAAAATCAGCTGCCAAATCATGGAAGAAATCTACTTACGAAGGTTATTCTTACCGAAGAAATGATCTTCTTCAGGCATATAGATTGTATACTCTGGCATTGGCAGATGTGCCTGATTTGGCATCGATGAATAGATTGCGAGAGCAAAGCAATTTATCGAATGATGCAAAATGGAGATTGGCTGCAAGCTATAGAATTATAGGTAAAAAAGAAGTTGCAGAAGAGTTGATCTCAGGCTTGAGCACGGAAGTAAAATCGTACCGAGAGCACTCTGGTAGTTTTGGTTCTTCATTGCGTGATAAGGCTATGATTTTGGAAACCTTAAGCCTTTTGGATCAGAGAACAAAAGCTTTCCCATTGGTTCAGGAAATATCTAAAAAACTATCCAGTGATTCTTGGATGAGTACCCAAACCACAGCCTACTGTTTGGTGGCTATGGCCGAATTTGCAGGAGGTGAAAATCCAGGTCAAATGTCATTTTCTTATACCCTAAATGGTAAAAGGGAAGAGATGATAAGTTACAGCCCTGTAAAACAGATTCCAATAGACGTGAAATCTGGTAAACCAAAAGTGAAGATTGAGAATTTATCAGATGCAGTGCTTTACACTAGAGTAATTGCCAGCGGAATTCCTGTTGCAGGTGATAGTACTGCAGTTGAGAAGAATCTGAAATTAAGAATTGTGTACAAGGATATGCAAGGAAAAGTTATTGATGTAAGTAAGTTGCAGCAAGGAACAGATTTTAAAGCAGAGGTGACAATCGAAAATCCTGGTGTAAACAAATATGAGCAAATGGCCTTGACACAAATTTTCCCATCAGGTTGGGAAATTCTGAATACTCGATTTGGAGAAGTGGATCAGGTAAATGAAAACGATATGCCGGATTATCAGGATATCAGAGATGATCGTGTTTACTCTTATTTCGATTTGGACCGATATAAGGACAAAACGTTTACCATTGCTTTAACTGCTGCTTATGTAGGTAAATATTATTTGCCAACTATTTCTTGTGAAGCAATGTATGATAATAACATTAATGCCCGCAAACCGGGTCAATGGGTTGAGGTTGTAAAATAAAATCAAAAGAAAACCTGTTAGGATATGTAGTACTGACAGGTTTATTTCTGATGAAAATATTGAAAGTAAGATATTGTAAATCGAGAAAATGCCGCATTTTATTGTTGGCATTTTTTCTGCTATTGATTTTGTTTTGGTTTTCATTGCCAAAGCAACTTTTTCATGATCCGTACTCAACAATTTTGTATTCGAAGGAAAGTAAACTGTTGGGAGCCAGAATTGCAGATGATGGTCAGTGGAGATTTCCTGAAATAAAAGAAGTCCCAAAGAAATTTGAGAGATCACTATTGGCTTTCGAGGATCAATACTTTTATTCTCATCCTGGAGTGAATCCTGTTTCGATGGGAAGAGCGCTCATTCAAAATTTAAAAGCAGGGAAAGTTGTAAGTGGGGGAAGTACCATTAGTATGCAGTTGATTCGAATTTCCCAGAAAGGCAAATCGAGAACGGTGTTTCGTAAGATTCTGGAAATGATTTTGGCATTCCGATTGGAAATAGGATATTCCAAGGAAGAGATTTTGGCTTTGTATTCTTCTCATGCTCCTTTTGGAGGAAATGTAGTTGGATTGGAAGCTGCATCCTGGCGATTTTTTGGGCGTACTCCCGATGAATTATCTTGGGCAGAAGCTGCAACTTTAGCTGTTTTACCGAATGCGCCATCTTTGATTTATCCGGGAAAAAATAGTGAGATATTACAAAGGAAACGAAATGGATTATTGGATAAACTATACAGAATTGGTGAAATTGATTCAACAACTTGTGAGTTGGCAAAACTAGAAGATATTCCGCGCCAAATTCACCATTTGCCAAGAGTTGCACCTCATTTATTGGATCAGGTGCATAAAAAGAATAAAGGGGAGAGAGTTGTTTCTACCATCAATTTTGGATTGCAGAACAGGGTAAATGAAATTGTTAAAAGACACCAAAAGAACCTTGAGGCAAATCAAATTTACAATATGGCTGTTTTGGTAGTTGATACCAAAAGCAGATCGACTTTGGTTTATGTTGGAAATACTGAAAATACAGGAAAAAGAAAGCATGGTAATCAGGTTGATATTATTCGTTCACTTAGAAGTACAGGTAGTCTTTTAAAGCCATTTTTATTTGCCAGCATGCTAAACGAAGGTGAAATTTTACCCAATACTTTGGTTGCAGATATTCCTACTCAAATTGCTGGTTATTCACCTAAAAATTTTGATCTTAGATACAATGGAGCAGTTCCTGCTCAAAAAGCATTGGCTCGATCATTAAACGTACCGGCGGTGAGAATGCTTAAAGATTATGGAGTTGAAAGATTTCATTTTTTCTTAAAAAAGATGGGCATGTCCAGTTTGAACAGACCAGCTGGTCATTATGGTTTATCGCTAATATTAGGTGGTGCAGAGGGAAGTCTTTGGGACATGTGTGGCATGTATGCCAGCATGTCTGGAATTTTGAATCATTACAACGCAAATGATGGAGTATATTATTCAAACGAATTTCAAGCTCTTCAATTTGTTGAGGATTCAATTCAATGGAAAAATCCCAATTCGCAGGCATTTTTAAAAGCATCATCTGTTTATCAAACATTCGAAGCATTGTTGGAAGTAAATCGCCCTGATGGGGAAAGTGGTTGGAGGGCTTTTTCTTCATCGCAAAAAATTGCCTGGAAAACAGGGACTAGTTTTGGATTTAGAGATGCATGGGCCATTGGTGTAACATCGGATTATGTGGTTGGAGTTTGGGCTGGAAATGCTGATGGAGAAGGAAGGCCCGGCTTAACAGGAGTTGGAGCTGCTGCACCCATAATGTTTGATGTATTTGATTTATTACCGAAAAGTGAATGGTTTCAACAACCTGTTGATGAGATGGAATTGGTGCCAATTTGTCGAAATAGTGGATACAGAGCTGGAAGATGGTGCGATCAGGTTGATACGGTTTGGATAGGAAGATCTGGCTTGGAAACAGATGTGTGTCCATACCACAAACAAGTTCATTTGGATGCTACAAAAAGATATCGTGTAAATTCGGATTGTGAAAATGTGGATAAGATGGTACACAGATCATGGTTTGTTTTGCCACCTGCAATGGAATGGTATTATAAGAAAAGAAATCCATTGTACAGGCCCTTACCGCCATTTAGGGATGATTGTGTTGGAGTCGCTGAATTGCAAGCTATGGAATTAATTTATCCCAAATCGAATAACAGGATATTTGTGCCAATTGGCTTGGATGGTAAACGAGAGAAAATTGTATTTGAAATTGCCCATCATGATCCTAATGCAAATGTTTATTGGCATCTGGATGGAGAGTTTATTGGAACAACTTGTGGAAATCATCAGTTAGAAATTGCTCCGGGAGAAGGAAAGCATTTGATAACATTTGTTGACGAGGAAGGAAACTCTCTGTCCAAACGATTTCAAGTTGTTGGTAAACAAGAACATCAATTGAATTACTAAAATTCGGGATTATGCTGATTAAAAATCAGTAAAAAGAAGTATTTTGGGGCAAAATAACTTGTAATACCGATTAGTAGTTAAAATTACTCAATTGTTGCACTTTGTTTATAATTGAGTTTTTATCATCTATCGGCATTATACTGTTAGAATGTTAATTTATAAAATGCTATAACAAAAAAATCAACATGTTTCTTCTGTTTTTCTACCTCTTTTTAGCACTCTTTGTTTCCTTTCTGTGTTCAGTAATGGAATCGGTACTTCTTTCTACGCCAGTTTCTTTTCTGAATGTGAAAAAGGAAAATGGAGTAAAGTCTGCCAATACTTTTATCAAACTAAAAGAGAATATTGAGAGACCTTTGTCTGCAATTCTTTCCCTAAATACAATAGCCCATACCATTGGAGCTGCTGGAGTTGGTGCCGAAGCTACAAAACTTTTTGGCGAGGTTTATTTTGGTGTAATCTCTGCGGTATTAACTTTTCTAATTTTGATATTCTCCGAAATTATACCTAAAACTATAGGAGCATTGTATTGGAGAAATCTGGCTATTGTTTCAGGTTTGATTATTAATGGGATGGTTTTTCTAACTTATCCTTTGGTGGTTTTAACTGGTTACATCTCAAAAATATTTTCTCGTGGCGAAGATGAAGTTTCTGTGAGTCGTGAAGAAATATCAGCAATGGCTAAAATTGGGACTGAGGAAGGAGTATTCGAAGAAAAGGAGAACAGAATCATACAAAATTTAATCAGGTTAAAAAGCTTGAATGTTACGGAAGTGATGACACCTCGTGTGGTTGTTGAAGTGGCTGATGAAAATATGTTGTTGAAGGATTTTTTGGGGAAAAAGAAATATCTGTATTATTCTAGGATTCCTGTATATCAGGAAAATAAAGACAATATTACAGGCTATGTGTTTCGACAAACTGTATTTGAGAAGTTGGCAGAGGGGCAAAAAGATTTGAAGTTAAAAGATCTGATTCGTCCAATAGTTGTGGTGCCTGAATTTCAAACGCTTCTGAATACTTGGGATAAACTGTTAAGTGAAAAAGAACATATTGCTTTGGTGGTTGACGAATATGGAGGAATGGATGGTATTGTTACCATGGAAGATATCATTGAAACACTACTTGGACTGGAAATTATAGATGAGAGAGATAAAATTGTGGATATGCAACAATATGCCAAGGAAAGGTGGAAAGAAAGAAAAGCCAAATACAATATATTCGAAGATTAGTGAAGTGATGTAATTTTCACTTTTGTCCTGAGCTTAGTTATTATGATCTAATTGACAGTTGTTTAATGTTGTTGGATTATTTATTTTTGTGAACTTTATGTAGAGATTTTTCTGTTATTTGATTTAAGGTTGTGAAAAATAAGAAAATAAAGTTCGAGTATAAATTTTTATTAAGCTATTTGATCATTGGTGGTTTGTGGATATTATTTTCCGACCGAGCATTAAAATCATTAATATATGATATTAATTACTTAACGGTAATTCAAACATATAAAGGCTGGTTTTATGTATTGGCTTCGGGACTCTTGTTCTATGCTTATTTACGAAGAAATCTTCATAAAATCCGCAAAGCAGAGCAAAAAGCAAAAAAAAGTGAATCCTTAAAATCTGCATTTTTACAAAACATGTCCCATGAAATTAGAACTCCTATGAATGGGATTGTTGGTTTTGTGGAGCTGTTAAAGAGTGAAAACTTAAGTAAAGAGCAAAGAGAAAGATATATGGATATCATTCATAAATGTTCGAATCAACTACTGGGTGTGGTTAACGATGTTCTGGACTTGTCATTAATAGAAACTGGAAATGTTACGATAGAACGAGGAAGAGTTAAATTGAACAATTTGCTTGATGAGGTTTTCTCTTCTCACATCGAAACACTTGATAATGGTGTGCAATTAACCGTTACAAAGTGTGAAATTATAGCAGATGCAGAGCTTATCACTGATGAGGTTAAGTTAAAACAAATATTGGATAACCTTCTGAGTAATGCGAAGAAATTTACTTCTCATGGGAAGATTGAATTTGGTTTTGAACTACAAAATAGAAACCTTTTGTTTTTTGTAAAGGATTCAGGTTTAGGGATACATCCCGATATGATTAAAAGGATTTTTAATCGTTTCGAAAGAGCAGAAGTAGAAACCACCAAACTATCCGGTGGAGCAGGTTTAGGCTTAGCCATTTGTAAAGGAATTGTTACAAAAATGGGCGGTGAAATTTGGGCGGAATCTGTTCTCGGTCAGGGCACTAACTTTTATTTCACCTTACCGTATGTAACGGAAAGTGATGAATAACTGAGGTATTAGAGGAGGATTTAATCATTATATTTCCAACTTTTTACAAAAGAAGAATATTTTGCAATTATTAGGAAAATACTACGTGTAGATTATGGATTAAGGAAATCTATTTTCTAGTTTTATGGCAAATTGATTTCAGACTTTTTTAATGAATTACAATACGATTTTTACCGATATTAATGCAAAGTTGAGCTCTTATAAGGATGATGGAGCAGTTGCATCTTATATTCCTGAATTGCAAAGAGTATTACCAAATAAATTTGGTGTTCATTTGTGTTCTGTTGAGGGAATGAATTACCATTTTGGGGATTCAGAAGAGAAGTTTTCAATTCAAAGTATTGTTAAAGTACTTTCATTAGCAATGGCTTTTGAAATAGAAGAGGATAAACTTTGGAAAAGAGTGGGGGTGGAACCTTCAGGAAATCCCTTTAATTCATTAGTTCAGTTGGAATATGATGAAGGAATTCCTAGAAATCCGTTTATTAACGCTGGAGCGATCGTTATTTCTGATGTGTTGGTGAGTAAATTGGAAAATCCTAGGGAAGACTTTGTTGAATTTGTTCGACATCTGTCTGGTAACAATCAAATAGATTATTGTGATCGTATTGCACAATCGGAGAAATCGAAAGGGTATAGAAATGCAGCCTTATGTAACCTGATGAAGTCTTTTGGGAATATCGAGAATAATATTCATGAAGTAATAGATTTTTACTTTGATTTGTGTTCTATTGAAATGACTTGTAGTGAATTGGCACGAACATTTTTGTTCTTGGCCAATTATGGTAAAGATCCAATTAACGGCAATCAAATAATTAGTTCTAGTAAGTCGAAGCGAATTAACGCAGTAATGCAACTTTGTGGTTTGTACGATGAGGCTGGTGAATTTTCATTTAAGGTTGGATTGCCTGGGAAAAGTGGAGTAGGTGGTGGAATTGTCGTAGTGCACCCTGGAAAATACAGCATGGTAGTTTGGAGTCCACGATTAAATAAAAAAGGCAATTCAAATAAAGGCATGAGATTTTTAGAAGAGTTTACTAGTTATACTGAATCATCTATATTTTAATTTTTGGTATTTGCAAAAGAGATTCAATTGGTTATCTTTAGAACCATTCTAAACATTAACTATTATCAAAATTACCATGAATCAACTTATTGAAATTAATTCTACGGAAGATATCCTTTCGAAGTATCAGAATACCCCTATTGCTCTACTATTGGAATATCATAACCTTAAAAAGCCTTTTACCGATTATAGCAAAGCAGAGTTGTTGGTAGGAATGTGTATGGATCATAGAAAACATCTTCATATTCCTGAGAATTTTTCCTATATCATTCGTACGGGAGGAGCTAATCTTAGATACAGTGAGTTTAAAGTTTCATATGCCATTTCGGTAGGTGGAATTAAGCATATCGCATTGATTGGACACAATAATTGTGGAATGGTTAATTTGGTTTCGAAGAAAGGGCAATTTATAGATGGATTGGTGAATAATGGAGGTTGGAGCAAAGAGAGAGCGGAAGAGCATTTTAACAATTTTGCCCCAATGTTCGAAATCGGAAATGCTGCTGAATTTGTTGCCTTGGAAGCAAAAAGATTGCGTAAAAAGTATCCAAATATTATTGTGGCACCACTGTTTTATAATGTTGATAACAACAAAATGTACATGATTGAGGAGTGATGGTAAAAAATATTCCATTACTTTTGTCAACCTTTTAATATTAATAACAGGCGATTTAAGGAATGGAATATACCCGACTAAATAAGGCAATTGCAGAAACAGGATATTGTTCACGTCGAGAAGCGGATAAGCTGATTGAAACGGGCAAGGTGAGAGTGAATGGCAAAGTTGCTGAAATGGGGTTAAAGGTTACCAATTCAGATGAAATATCTGTAAAAGGTCAGGTTGTAACAAAAACTGTTCGGAATATTTACCTTGTATTTCACAAGCCTGTTGGAATTACATGTACAACCGACCTCCGAGTTAAGGGAAATATTGTCTCATATATCAATTATCCGGAAAGAATATTTCCAATTGGTAGATTGGATAAACCGAGTGAAGGATTAATATTTATGACCAATGATGGTGATATTGTGAATAAAATTCTTCGTTCAAGAAATAATCACGAAAAGGAATATATTGTTCGTGTAAATAAAAAAATTACCAACGACTTTATTCGAAGAATGAGTAATGGAATTCCAATTTTGGATACGGTTACCAAAAAGTGTAAAGTTTGGAAGGTAAACAATCATACATTCAAAATTATACTTACCCAAGGTTTGAATCGCCAGATTCGTAGAATGTGTGAATATTTAGGTTATGACGTTACCATGCTAAAACGTCTTAGAATCATGAATATTGATTTGGGAACTTTAAAGCCAGGAAAATATCGCTCTTTTACGAAGAAAGAGCTTAAAGATTTGTTGATTTTGTGTGAAGATTCACAAAAAACACATGATGGATTTTAATTTAAAAATTTTCGTTTAGAACCCTTATTCCTGTTACATTCTTCAATTTATTTCGGCTAAAAACAGATCTTTTTATTAGCTGTAATCCTATTATTTAATCTCAATTTGAATAAAATAATCTTACCGTACAAAACTTCTCATTATCAATGAGATGAGTTTTTGTTTAAGAAAACTTAGCTTTAATTTGAAGTTTTTACAAACTTTAATCACTAAATTTACGTAGTTAAAGAAATAAAAGTGATCATTCGTCAAAAATGGATTATTGTGAGAGACTTGTGAGCCAAAGTAAAAAGAGGAGGAGAAATGAATAAACTTTTACGACTGCTTTGTTCTACGTGCGTTTTTATATTTGGTTATCATTTTGGGACTGCGCAAATTGTAAGTCCAAAAAGTGATACCACTATTTGTGTT
The DNA here is from genome assembly GCF_026672275.1 of Marinifilum sp. D737. Taxonomy (GTDB): domain Bacteria; phylum Bacteroidota; class Bacteroidia; order Bacteroidales; family Marinifilaceae; genus Marinifilum. Next base: position 23,590 of record NZ_JANQCD010000050.1, read on the forward strand.
GGAGAATCTGTTATTCTGCAGGCGGCTCCAGGCTCTTATATGTACAATTGGAATACGGGAGATTTGTCAAAAAATATTACTGTATCACCCCTTACAACTACTACTTATTCTCTTAGAGTTTTTATTCCTGATAGGGAGACGGAATTAATTGCAAATGGTGATTTCGATTCTGGAAATATAGGTTTCTTTAGTGAGTATGTTTATTGTCCAGATCCGATATTATCTTCTTCCAATCATTCACATCCACAGTCTTTATGGGAAGAGGGAAGGTATGCAGTAGACGATAATCCGAATGAATATCATGCAAATTTTTCTCCTTGTGGAGGTCATTCAGGAAATAGTCCAGACAACTACTTAATTGTAAATGGTGCACCAGATGAAAATGTTGTTGTATGGAGTCAAACCATTACAGTCAATCCAAACCAATATTACGCTTTTTCTACTTGGGCTTGTAACGTTCATCCAACAAACCCCGCTCGCCTTGAGTTCATGATTGATGGAGTACTTATGGGTGACTATATCGAACCAAGTTCTGGATCAACATGTAATTGGGAGGAATTTTATTCACTATGGTATTCTGGTTCGAAAACATCTATTGAAATTTCAATTGTAAATAAGAATTTAATTCGAAGTGGTAATGACTATGCCTTGGATGGTATTTCATTTAATCCATTGGTAGAAGTTCCTGATTCAAGAACGGTAAATGTAGTAGATCCTGCTACTGTAAATGCTGGCTCTGATCAAACGATATGTGGAAACACACGAGCATCACTTTCTGCAACTGCTACCAATTATACTGGATTTTCTTGGGCAAGTTCAGGTGATGGAACATTTACAAAGCCCAATAGTTTTAATTCTAAATATATACCTGGCGATAACGATATTGCTACAGGATCGGTTGTTTTAACAGCATTGGCAAATGCCAACTCACCTTGTGGTGTAGTAACCGATAATTTGACTCTAACTATAAATCCTGCTCCAGATCCTAATTTAGGAGACCTTCAGATTTCTTGTAATGGAAGTCCTGTAACTCTTGATGCTGGTGGAGGAGGTGTTTTTTACCAGTGGAGTACGGGAGAAAGATCTTCAACAATTGATGTTACTAGATCAGGAAACTACTCAGTTATAGTTGCTAATAGTTTTGGTTGTGTTGAAACAGATAATGTTTATGTCGATTTTGTGCCAAGTTTAAATATTGATTTGGGACCTGACATTACTGTTTGTGAAGGGGAAGCAGTAGTATTGGATGCAGGAATATCTAATGCCAATTATTTATGGAGTACTGGAGAGACTACACAGCAAATCATAGTGTATTCGGCTGGGAACTATTCGGTAACAGTTTCAAATAGTTATGGTTGTAACGATTCAGATGATGTAAATGTTAATCTGACTCCACTACCTGTAGTTGATTTAGGTCCCGATCAAGAATTAATAGAAGGTGATGTGATTCGCCTGGATGCTGGAGTACATGCACAATATATATGGGATAATGGTTATAATGGACGATATTTGGATGTAGATAAACCTGGCCTTTATGCTGTTAGAGTTTATGATTCGAATGGATGTTCAGCTATGGATATGGTAAATGTTTCAGGAGGAGCGGGTTCGGTACCTGAAATTAACTTAAATGATACCATTATCTGTAGAGGGGAATCAGTAGAGCTTTTTGCAGGTGAAGGATTTTTATTCAACTGGGATGTAGATGGTTTATCTAGTCGAGTTATGGTTAGTCCCGATTCTACACAAACATATCATTTAAGAGCATTCTATATTGATGAGACCATTGAAATGGTACAAAACGGAAACTTTAATCTGGGAAATGTGGGATTCACCAGTGATTACTATTTCTGTTCTGATCCTGCTGCTAAAGATTGTAAAGAGCAAAAAAGTAAATATACCATCAATAGTAACACAACAATATTGGGTGGAGGCTTCCATGATTGTACAGGTGTGACAGGAAATGATCCTGATAATGTAATGGTAGTTAAGGGAGCCGAAGCAAATTACACCGTCTGGGAACAAACGATAAATGTTGATCCTGCTAGTTACTATGTTTTCTCAGTGAATATCGCTAACCTACACTCGAATAGTTATGATGAATTTGAAGTGATGGTAAATGGGGTAAGAGTTGATCATTTTTATACTGATGAGCCTTGTGATTGGGATCTGTTTAAGAGTTTGATTTACACTGATGGATTAACACAATTGACAATTTCGATTGATAATGTGAGCACTTCTGGTGTTGGAAATGGTTATGCTCTCGATGAGATAAGTATGTTTAAATTGGCAGAATTGCCATTAGATGTTACCGTTACTGTGGTTCAGAATGTTGATGCAGATGCGGGGAATGATTTATCAATTTGTGAGTCAGAAACAGTTTCATTAAATGGTACAGTTCAAAATGAGTCTTCTTTTGTATGGAGAACTTTAGGAGATGGTACTTTTGATGACAACAAGAATTTAAATGCAAACTATACTCCAGGTTTAAGCGATATAGCCAACGGATATGTTAATCTTGAATTAGGAGCTCAACCCATTGCTCCATGTATTGTACCCGATTTGGATACACTTCGCGTGGATATTAATCCAAGTTTATCCATTGATTTAGGTTTGGATAGAGAATTATGTCAGGGAGATTCGGTAATATTAACGGCTAATTTTGCAGGAGGAACTTATTTATGGAATACTGGAGAAACAAGTCAGTCTATAGTTGTAAAAACTGCAGGGAATTATTCAGTTATAGTTACTGATATTAACGGTTGTAATGGTACAGATGATGTAGATGTTAAGGTAAATGTCAACCCTGTTGTTGATTTGGGACCTGATCAAGTAACTTGCGAAGGAATTGCTGTCAGTCTAGATGCAGGTCATATTGGTTCATCATATGTATGGAGTAATGGAGAAACTCTTCAGGCAATATCGACTTCAATTGCTGGGAATTATTCTGTGGTTGTAACAGATGTTAATGGCTGTGTTGGAATGGATGATGCTAATATCATTGTCAATATGTCTCCAACAGTTGATTTGGGAGCAGACCAGGAAACCTGTGCTGGAGGAAGCATTACTTTGGATGCCGGAAATGCAGGCGCTAGCTATTTGTGGTCAAATGGAGCAACAAGTCAGACTATCACAGTAAATACAAGCGGTAATTATTCAGTAGTGGTAACAGACGGCAATGGCTGTTCAGCTACGGATGACGTGAATGTCACGGTTCATCCAAATCCTATTGTGGACCTTGGAACAGACCAGGAAACCTGTGCTGGTGGCACAATCACTTTGGATGCCGGCAATGCAGGCGCTAGCTATTTGTGGTCAAATGGAGCAACAAG
>NZ_JANQCD010000051.1 GCF_026672275.1 Marinifilum sp. D737
AAAACATTCTTGAAAGGTCTTTCTGAAAAAAACAATTGGCCCAAGGAAAACATTTTACACCTTTCTACCAGAGTAGATTGGTGTAAAACATTCTTAAAAGATCTTCCTAAGAAAAACAATTGGTCCAAGGAAAACATTTTACACCTTTCTACCAGAGTAGATTGGTGTAAAACATTCTTGAAAGATCTTCCTAAGAAAAACAATTGGTCCAAGGAAAACATTTTACACCTTTCTACCAGAGTAGATTGGTGTAAAACATTCTTGAAAGATCTTTCTGAAAAAAACAATTGGCCCAAGGAAAACATTGAATCCCTTTCAATAAAGGTAGAAGGATACAAAAACACCTTGCGGAATACATTTTGCTAGTCTGATTTCTCATTTCAAATGGAAGAAAGACATTCAAGAGGCTAAAGAAAAGCAACAAGATATCGTTTACTTGTATTTACGGGCATCACAGAATAAAATCACCCTTACATATAAACATATTAATAAATGCAATCTTACAAAAAACGCATCTTTCAAGCATTTAAAATCCATAAAATATCACATTCCTTAAGATTTTACCCTTCGCAATCTTGATTTTTCAGATTAGTATTTACCTTTCGCTCAAAAAACACACAACAACGACTAACGAATCTTTTTTGATTATTAAATGACTTTTTTTGAATGTCAAATTCAGTTTGTAAAAATTTTAACATTAACCTAATAATTTTTCAAATCCATCAATCGCTTATTTTATCAGGCTTACAGAATTTTTCTCAGAAGATTTTCACACTCAAACACACAATTAGACAATAAATATTTTTCGTCATATTAAAAAAATGTCATAAATTCACAATTGCCCAACGAAAACCAATCACAATTAAATTTAATTCTATGAAAAATTTTACATTTTTTATTGTCCTACTACTAATCTTTCAGGTAGGTTTTGCACAAAAGCGTGCTGTTAATTCCGAAGGCCTTTACAAAGGTGTTATCCGGGTAAAATTCTCGGAAACCATTCAGGCGAAAGTGGATGTACTTTCTGAGGATCTTGAAAAAGGTCACAAGCTAAAAGCTCGACCTCAGGATGGCTATGTTGTAACCAACATGAAGGCCGTTGATAAGCTGAATGAAAAGTTCATGGCTTACAAAATGAAGCGTGTTTTTCGCGATGCAGGTAAACATGAAGCCAGGCATCGTAAGTTTGGTTTGCACCTATGGTACGACATTGAGTTCAATTCCTCTACTCCTGTAAAGCAATTGATTTCTCAGTATAGTAACATTACTGAAATTTCTATGGCACAAGCAATTCCCGAAGCAAAGCTGGTTTCGCACAGCATTACTCCTCTACCCGAATTGCCAAAGGCTAGTCCTCCAAGCTTAAGTACAGCCCCTAACGATCCACGTTTTTCAGATCAGTGGCATTACGAAAATACAGGTCAAAATGGTGGTACACCAGGATCTGACATCAGCTTATTGGAAGCATGGGAAATTGAAACGGGGAATCCCAATGTAATTGTTGCCATCGAGGATGGTGGAGTTGATTGGGATCATGAAGACTTGGCCGGAAACATGTGGGTGAACCCCGGAGAAATTGCAGGAAACGGTATCGATGATGACAACAATGGTTATATCGATGATGTTTACGGATACAATTTTGCAGAAAATAAGGGAAGTATAACCGTTGGAGATCACGGAACACATGTCGCAGGAACCGTAGCTGCCGAAACCAATAATGGTATTGGTGTTGCTGGTGTTGCTGGTGGTAATGGAAGCAACAATGGCGTTCGCCTGATGTCATGTACTGTTTTTACGGATGCATCAAATGGTGGTTTTGCCGAAGCTTTTACCTATGCGGCTGACAATGGTGCTGTAATCTCTCAAAATAGTTGGGGATATAGCAACAAAGGCGTTTACGATCAGGCTGTACTGGATGCGATCGATTATTTTATCGCCAATGCAGGTGGTCCTGGTGAGGCAATGAATGGCGGCCTGGTGGTTATCGCAGCAGGTAATGATGATGACTCGGGATTATGGTATCCGGGATGTTACGAGAGTGCATTGGCCGTAGGATCTGTGAATTGTAAGGATGAAAAGGCTTGGTATTCAAACTATGATACCTGGGTAGATATTTCTGCACCGGGAGGAGAATTAATTTCTTCGAATACCGATCCAACAGCTGTTCATTCAACCCTTCCCAACAATCAATATGGTGTAATGCAGGGGACTTCAATGGCATGTCCTCATGTTTCTGGAGTTGCAGCTTTAATCGTATCTAAATACTATGGCAATATTACTCCTCAGCAAGTTTGGGATAAATTGGTAAATACAACAGACAATATTGATGCTACCATTCCTACTTTCATAGGCAAATTGGGAAGCGGGCGAATGAATGCTTTTGCTGCTCTTTCTGATGGAAATCCTCCTGAAACTCCAACCGGTCTTGCAGCAAGTAATGTAAAGGCTACTTCTTTTGATCTTAACTGGAATGCTAGTTCGGGAGCAAGTTCCTATGACATTCAAATCAGAGAAAGCGGAGGAAGCTGGAACACCTATACTGCATCAAGCAACTCGTACTCCTACACGGGAGCAAGTGCCGAAACCACTTACGAATTCCAGCTTAGAGCTACCAACAGTGCCGGAAGTAGTAACTATACCACAATAGGAAATGTTACTACCCTTGCCTTACCTCCTATTCCTGACATTCCTGCAAACATTACAGTTAGCAACATTACTTCCAATTCTTTTAGTCTGACCTGGGATGCTGCCAACAATGCTGTTGATTACGATGTACAGGTGCGTCCTCAAGGGGGAAGCTGGACCAATTACAATACCACTAATACCAATCAGAATGTAACAGGTCTGCAAGCTTCTACTGTATACGAATATCAGCTTCGTTCCAATAACGATGCAGGAAGCAGTGATTACTCAGCAATTGCTAGCACTACAACCTCTGATGCGCCGATAGAATATTGTACGTCGAAAGGAAACAACTCAAATTACGAGTGGATTTCTGAAGTAACAATTGGAGGCTTTACCAAAACTTCAGCAGCTGCAGGTTATTCCGATTTCACATCTACTACTATCGATTTGGATGCCGGAAATCAGTACAACATCTCATTGAGCCCGTCCTTCTCAGGAACAAGCTATAATGAATATTGGAAAATCTGGATTGACTATGATCAGGATGGTACTTTTAACGATGCTGATGAATTGGCTTTTGATGCTGGTTCGATGAGTAAAACTACTGTTACCGGTTCTATTACCATTCCATCTACCGCTTCGGGTACAACCAGAATGCGTGTGAGTATGAAATACAACGGAGCTCAAACAGCATGTGAAACCTTCTCTTATGGCGAAGTAGAAGATTATACCGTAAACATTCAAGCGGCTTCTCAAACGCCTCCACCAACTCCTGATGGAATTACTGCGAGCAACATTACGACCAATTCTTTTACAATCAATTGGAATGCAGTTTCTACTGCCAGCTCTTACGATATCGATATCAGAGAACAAGGTGGCAACTGGAGTACGTTTAATACTACAGCAAGCAGTTACGATTATACAGGTGCCAATGCATCCACTACCTACGAATACAGGTTGAGATCCAACAATAGTTTTGGATCGAGCAACTATTCAAGCACATACAATTTAACAACAAATGCTGCCAGCCTGAACTACTGCTCTTCTAAAGGAAGCAATTCGAGCTACGAATGGATCGATTTGGTTCGATTAGGCAATATTGATAACAGTACTGGTGACGACGGTGGCTACGCCGATTATACAAGCATGAGTACTGATTTGAACCCGGGAAGTTCACAAACCATTTACATTAGTGCTGGTTTCCGAAGCACAAGTTATACCGAGTTCTGGCATGTTTGGATCGATTTTAATCAAAATGGTACATTCGATTCCAACGAAGAAATGGTTAGTGGATCATCAAGTAGTAGTGGTACTTTGTCGGGCAACTTTACTGTTCCGAGCGATGCAAAACCGGGAACAACGCGAATGCGTGTTAGCATGAAATACAATGCTGCTGCCACTCCTTGCGAAACCTTTAACTATGGCGAAGTGGAAGATTATACTGTGAACATTACCAATGCTTCTGCATCGGTGAAGTATAACGACATTACAATTTCTGATCCTTTGGGCAATGAAGCACCAACTGATTTGCTAAAACTTAGTCCTAATCCAGCACGTGAGTACGTAAAGATCGAAACCATAAGCGCAAGTGGTCAAATTAAAATTGTTAGCATGAATGGTAATCTGGTTAAACTTATCCCAGTCGTGTCTAACATTACTGAAGTTAATGTATCAAATCTTGTTTCGGGTACCTACATCATCATTCTTGAGGATGAAAGAAACAGTGAAACCAAGAAGCTGATCAAACGTTAATAATTAAGTAGATTCGTCTAAAGCTGCCTCAACATCATTTTGAGGCAGCTTTTTTTCTGAAAGTCTTGAAAAGTTTGAGTAGTGAAAAAGTAGAAAAGCTGTGAAAACTCAATGCAATTCAAGCACTACTCAGTAGTTCTCATCCCACATTCAACACAACAACAAAATCACACAATAACGAAAAGCTTTCGTTTCTGTTATGATTCTCATTTTATTGTGTTTTTTTATTGTTCGCAATTTAAACCATCCCCCCATTAGCTCTTGCCAACTTAAACAATGTTAAATTACCGAATCTTGATTGTCAGAATAATCATACCAATACAATCATACCAATATGAGGTGAATAATAGTCTGGCATTAATGTTTCATAATTTTTTTTAAATAATTGCTTGGATAGTTCAAAAAAAAATGCAAACCTTTGCGACCGTTAACGGATAAGATATCCCGTAAGGGGATTTAATAGGGAATCGTGTGAAAATCATGAGCTGACGCGCAACTGTGATTCCAAACTAAAAGTTTGTAAGAAAGAAGCCACTGATCCAAAATGAGGAATGGGAAGGCCTTACAAATTGGAAAGCCAGGAAACCTGTCTTGTTCGAAATCAGATGAATGCTTTCGCGAAATAAAGCAAAAAATCAGGTCCTTACTTTTGAATTGTTATGTTACAATTCGGTATCACTTGATTTGTCTATTCGCAAAGTATTTATGATTGTAAATACTTAAACTATTATTGCAATGCTTAAAATTACATCTGCTTCTCGCGTAACGAAGCTTGGTTACCACCTAAGAGTTGAAGTTTTCGATACTTCTCCTTAACTCCTCATTGCTTAAAATATCATGTTAAAATATTAGATATTGATTACTGACTAGCCCTCGAAATCAATATCAGTGAGTGCGACTTCTCAGTTTGGCTTTGCAATTCATGTTTGTGAACAGATGGATGTATTCATTGCAACTACCATATCAGTTTCATTGTTCACATGAGCAATCCCAAATAATTCAGACATGTTTCTAATCTAGGGAAGCCGCACTCTTAAATGGTAAAACACTTTAATACTATAAACACTTATCATGAATTTGATTGAACTATTAACAAAGCCTGGTACTGCTTCTACCATTATTATTATCTGCCTTGTAGCAGTACTGGGCATTCTGTTTGGAAAAATAAAACTACTGAGAATCAAGCTTGGCATAGCCGGAATTCTTTTTTCAGGCTTACTGGTAGGACATTTTGGTGCAGTAACCGATCCACATGTTCTACACTTTATCAAAGAGTTTGGCTTAATTTTGTTTGTTTACTCCATTGGGCTCGAAGTTGGACCACGATTCCTTCCTTCTTTGAAGAAGAACGGATTGCGCATTAACCTCCTGGCATCTGGAATTGTGTTTACAGGATTTTTAACTGCCGTAGCTATAAAATTTATTTTTAATGTGCCCATATCAGTAATCACTGGTGTTATGTGTGGTGCGGTAACCAACACCCCTGCTCTTGGTGCGGCTCAACAAACCATTGGTGATATTGTTAGCAATGCCGATTTAGCTGCTGCCAACTCTCAAACCGTTGGTATGGCCTATGCAGTTGCCTACCCTTTCGGGATTTTTGGGATCATCATTTCCATGATTCTTCTGCGTGTCATCTATAAAATCAATGTGAAAAAAGAAGAAGATCAATATCGCAAGGAAATAACCGGTTTGGATGGAAAACTAATTGCCATTAATATTGAAATTACCAACCAAAACCTGATTGGCAAAAGCATTGAATTTATTATTGGCAATTGCAACAAAGCTTTTGTTCCTTCACGAATTGAAAGAAATGGAGAGTTCTTAGCTGCCGATTCAGATTTCATCATCGAACAAGGCGACAAGTTGTATGGCGTTTCCACTCCAATGAATTTCAAAAACATCGAGCTGAACCTTGGAAAAATTAATGAAACCAAGGAACAGGAAATCTCAGGTCGACTGGGCATGCAACAGCTTAGAATTACCAACAAAAAACTGGCTGGACAAAGTATCAAGCAAATTGGTATTTCACGCCGATTCCCTGTAAATATCACAAGAATTTATCGTAATGGTTTGGAATTAATGCCTACCGAAGAGGATAGCGTTGAGTTTGGTGATACCGTACGTATTGTAGGTGAGAAAACCGCTTTGCCAGAGGTTGCCAACTTACTGGGTAATTCGATTAAAGACCTTTCGCACCCTAACATCCTTCCTATTTTTATGGGAATTTTGTTTGGAGTATTGATTGGTTTGGTTCCAATTCACATTCCTGGTTTGCCCGCTCCTGCAAAATTAGGATTGGCTGGGGGTCCACTTTTAATTGCTTTAATTCTTGGTCATAAAGGAAGAATTGGCAAGATGGACTTTTACATAACACCCAGTGCAAACTTATTTATTCGCGAATTGGGTATTGTTCTTTTCCTTGCCTGCGTAGGACTTTCATCGGGTAAATATTTTGTTGAAACCCTTTTAAACGAAGGTTACATATGGATGCTTTATGGTATGGCCATCACCTTTGTGCCACTCATCATTTTTGCCATCATTGCCCGAATCATGAAACTAAATTACCTATCGATTTGTGGTTTGCTATCTGGCTCAATGACCGATCCTCCAGCTCTGGAATTCGCGAACTCCATTGCACCCGTTCAGGCTCAATCAACAGCATATGCAACGGTTTATCCTTTGGTAATGTTCTTAAGAGTGCTCCTGGCACAAGTATTGGTTTTGCTTTTTAGTTAGGTTTACACATATATTTATATTAAGCTGAGTTCGATTAAAAATCCCATTAAAGAGTTTTGGCTCTGCAATGGGATTTTTTTTGAATTCATTCATTTAATCAGCATTCACTATCCTAATATTGGGCATGATATCTTTGTTGCTTTCCATCAGAGAAAACATTTCCTCATCGCTAAAAGCCGATCGTTTTGCAAAAGATGGATCGAGAACTTGTAAAGGATTAAACTTTTGCAAACTATACAAGTTAGAGCAATGCAGATGTTCACAAATCTTTCGAACATCATCAGCCGATTGACTTCCTTGAATTAGTGTTGTTCGAAATTCAACCTCAATATCAGCTTCTTTAAGCAATGCAATACTCTCTTTTACATTCTCTAACTGATGCTCACTGAACTGATTGCCTACCAATTCCCGATAAGATGATAAATCAAGTATGTGCTTTATGTCCATGGCCACATAATCAATTAGTTTCTCATCAATCAATTTCTTCAACAGTTTAGGATGAGTTCCATTGGTATCTAATTTTACCAATATTCCCAATTGTTTTGCGCTTCGAATGAAATCTTCCAAATCAGATTGTAGTGTAGGTTCTCCCCCTGTTATTACAAGCGCATCGATAAACCCCTTGGTCTTTTTCAGATAGTAATGAATTTCATCCTCGGAATAATTGGAGTAACTTCCATTTATCGGAATTAGTTCATGGTTATGACAAAATTTACAACGCATATTACATCCCTGGGTAAAAATTACAGAAGCAATCTTGCCAGGATAATCGATCAAACTGTTTTTTATAAAACCAGATATTAGCATGACATGGAAAGTTTTAATACAAAATAAACATGCCATGCAAAGAGATGCTTAGCATATATAATTGCTTAACATTAGGCAAGAACACATTCTTCCTGCAAATCTTTTTTCATATGAGCTTTTTTATCAAATAACTTGCGATCCTCCCATTCCTGACGCTTTCCATCATTCCATTGGTGAACCGGGCGCAGATAACCTACAATACGAGAGAACACTTCACAATCTGTTTCTTTACCCATATCGGCACATTTCGGACATTTATGATGCTCACCATAAATGTATCCGTGCTCCTGGCAAATGCTAAAACTTGGCGATAGTGTAATGTATGGCAATCGATAGTTATCGGTAATCTTTTTAATCAGCATTTTTACCGATTCTATTGACAATTGTTTTTCACCAATAAATGTATGAAATACGGTACCGCCTGTATACTGGGTTTGCAAATCATCCTGAAGATTCAGAGCCTCGAACAAATCATCGGTGTAGGTAACCGGCAACTGTGAAGAGTTTGTGTAATAAGGTGCTGCACCTGTTTTATAAGCCTCCTGGTTGGCAACAATAATATCATTGTAAACTTTCGTATCCAATCTTGCCAAACGATATGTGGTTCCCTCTGCAGGTGTTGCTTCTAAATTGTAAATATTTCCTGTTTCCTCCTGAAATTCTTCCAATTTCTGCTTCATGAAATCAAAAATTCGATGAGCAAAAGCATTTCCTTCTTCTGATACAATATCACCTCCAATAAAGTTCAGGCAACATTCGTTCATACCAACAATGCCAATGGTTGAGAAATGATTCTGCCAAAATTTTCCATTCTTGTTTTTAAGATGACGCAAATAAAATTTAGAATATGGGAACAAACCTTTTTCTGTAAGATTTTCGATTACCTTTCGTTTGATTTCCAAACTATTTTTGCCCATTTCCATAAGCTGACCTAATCGCTTAAAGAATTCTTGCTCATTACCAGCTTCGTATCCCAAACGAGGAAGATTAACGGTGACTACGCCTACTGATCCTGTTAATGGATTGGCTCCAAACAATCCTCCTCCTTTACGAGCCAGCTCTCTTTTGTCTAAACGCAATCGGCAACACATGCTTCTCACATCATCAGGTGACATATCTGAATTTACAAAGTTTGAAAAATACGGAATGCCATACTTGGCTGTGATTTTCCAAATGTTTTCATATCGTGGATTGTCCCAATCAAAATCAGGAGTAATATTATAAGTTGGGATTGGAAATGAGAATACACTACCATTGGCATCTCCCTCTTCAACTACCTCTGCAAAAACCTCGTTAAAGAGATCCATTTCTGCCTGGCATTCCCCATAGGTAAAATCTTGTGCTTTCCCACCAATTACAACAGGTTCATCTTTCATGAAAGAAGGAACATTTAAATCCATTGTAACATTGGTAAAAGGGGTTTGAAAGCCCACACGTGTAGGTACATTTACATTAAACATGAACTCCTGTAGCGCTTGCTTCACTTGCTTTCTATCCAATTGATCAAATCTAATGAAGGGAGCCAGCAAGGTATCGAAGTTCGAAAAAGCCTGTGCTCCTGCAGCTTCACCCTGCATGGTGTAGAAAAAATTGACAACCTGTCCCAAAATGGTTCTAAAATGTCTTGCCGGTTTACTCACCAGTTTACCCGATGCTCCTTTAAAGCCTGTCATGATTAAATCCTGCAAATCCCAACCTACACAGTATACACTTAAAAAACCAAGATCATGAATGTGCAAAGCTCCCTTTTTATGAGCATCACCAATTTCCTTCGGATAAATTTTATTCAACCAGTATTGTGAACTTACAATGGTTGAGATGTGTTGATTCAAGCCCTGAAGTGAGTAGGATGAATTGGCACTTTCCTTAACGCGCCAATCTTGTAAATTCAGATAATCATCAACCAAATTTAAGTTTGAGAAAAGTTCCTTGGTATCTCGTACTGATTGATGTTGTTTTCTATATAGAATAAATGCTTTGGCAACGTCGAACAAATCGTATCGAAACAATGTTCTTTCTACCAAATCCTGTATTTCTTCTACGCTTGGAATCCCTGAAAAGTCAAGCTCTTTTTCAATCTGATTAACACAAAAATCAATCAATTCAATGCGCTCATCTCCCACTGCCTGAAAAGCTTTACTGATGGCTTCACGAATTTTAGACAAATCGAATCCTGCGATCTGTCCACTTCTTTTCCGAATTTGATAATCGGATGCACTACCATTGTTTTTCATTCTTACTTAATGTTTTAATGATTTTGAAAAAATGATAGCTTCTGAGGAAAGTATAGAATGATAGTACACAATGTATAATCGCGCACCTATTCTTTGCTTTTTCTCCCGAAAGCTACGAACTTCATTACAGGCAGGTCTTCTGGCTCATCCTTCGTTTTGATTGGCCTTCCCATTCTTTTTGAGAAAAAACAGTGGCATAGTCAATCAAAACCATACGGACTTACAGCTGCGGGGACAGCTCACGAATTACACGTGATTCCCTATTATTCCTTGCGGAACCTATAAATCAAAACAATGTTAAGAATTAAAATGATTTTGAGCAATCTCAGTTATTAACAATAATTTACAAAACACTGATTTTCTTTGAGGTTTATCGGTTTATAACTTTTATTTTACTACAAAAAAGAAACCCATCAGAAATCAATTCCGATGGGTTGTATATTTTATGAAAGAGCAATATCAATTGTTAACTGATTATTGCTAATTGTTCATTGCATTACTGTCTTTTTGCACGAATCTGGCTAAAACCGATATTCAATGTTTTTTGGAAATAACGAAGACTCTTCATCTCCTTGTGGTTTACCAAGGATAAAGAAATCCCCTCTTTTCCTGCGCGAGCTGTTCTTCCACTACGGTGTGTATAGTATTCCTCTTTATCTGGTAACTGATAATGCACAACAAATGCCAATCCTTCAATATCAATACCACGAGCAGCCAAATCGGTTGCAACCAAAACTCTGAGCTTCTCATTTTTGAATGCTCGCATTACCTTATTACGCTCAATCTGTTTCAAATCTCCATGTATGGCATCAACCTTTACTTTCTGCGATTGCAATTGTTGATTTAATTTCTGAGCAGCTTCTTTGGTTTTACAAAATACCACACCTCTGGCTTTGGTATCCGATTTTAGGAATTGCATCAATACAGATAACTTCTCTTGATCATCACACAATACGAATTGATGCTTGATATTTTTATTCACCACATTCTTTCCACTAATCTGAATGCGATGAGCCGATTTAGAAATGTGGCGTTTGATGATCTGTTTAATTCCTTCAGGCATGGTAGCCGAAAACAACCATTTGTTCTCAACACGTGAAAGGTAAGTAAGAATTTCATTCAATTGATCTTTGAAACCCATGCTTAGCATTTCATCTGCCTCATCTAAAATTACCGTTTTAACATGAGTCAAATCAACCGCTTTCTTCTTCACCAGCTCGATTAAACGACCAGGTGTAGCTACAATAATCTGTGTAGGACGACGCAAATTGGCAATCTGTTTTTCGATTGGTGCCCCACCATATACACATTCTGTAAAAGTCTTCTCGGAATGTTTCGTAAACTTGAACAACTGTTTGGCAATCTGCAATCCCAACTCACGTGTAGGGCATAAAATCAATCCTTGTACTTTTTCTACCTTAGGATTAACACGGTGCAACAAGGGCACACCATAGGCAGCAGTTTTACCCGTACCAGTTTGGGCCTGACCAATTAAATCGGTATCAGTATTCAACAAAACCTGAATTACCTCTGATTGTATTTGAGTAGGATTAACAATTCCTAATTCGTTTAATCCCTTAACAATATTCTTATTTACACCTAGTTCCTTAAAAGTTTCCACAGCTTTTCGTATTAAATTGGCTGCAAAAATAGTATAAACAATTTAGAATGATGAAATATAAGTGATGAAATAATGGAAATAGATAATTATCTATTCCTTATAAAATAGTTTTCGTTCCTCCTCTTCCTCAATTCCCATAGCATGAAAAAGGTTTAACTTAAACGGAAAGTTCTTACCAATAATATACATACAAATCAACCAGGGCAAATACCAAAGGATATCGTGAGTTATCCCAAATATGAATAAAGCCGTAACACCTCCTGCACTAATCAAAAGCAACTGTAAGGAATAAATTCTACCAAATATTTTCAGCTTCTCTTCTAATTGATCTAAAATTTGAATGTACTTGATCTTACTTCGATACAAAATCCAGCCTGCTAACAATTCAAGCAATATTATTACTCCTCCTGCCATAGTAAACCAAAGCCTATCACTTTCCTGAATCAGAAATGGAGGTTCAAAATCGTAGTAGCTAAGCAAAATACCAAAACTTAACTCCATTACTACTGCAATTACAAATAGAGCCAACAAGCCTATTCTTGTCCATCTGACAAGTGCTTTTAATTTTTCCATACTTTATAATTTGTGTGTACTTTAAAATGTTTTGAGTGGGATGGTCAACAATTTTAATTATTATCCTTTACTATTCATCAAGTTCAACCCAAAAAAATGGGACTGTTTAAGCTTATTTAACACTCAAACGTTTTCGAACCAAAAGGCATTCAACAGAAGAATAAATCCTATTAAAAGTTAACACTTTGTTAAGAGTATATATATTTCTTTTGTTTTTTGTAAATTAAACTAGTTTTGTATTGATTAATGCAATTAACTGTATGCTATCTAAAAAAATCGGACATATCATTTTGATTTTTCTCCTGCTGATCTCAACAGCTGGGGTGAGCATTAATAAGCATTATTCTGGCGGAGAACTCTTCTCTACTGCCATATTTGTTGAAGCGGATTCTTGTTGCGAAACCCCTTGTGGATGTTGCGATGAATCAACTGAAACCATAAAGATTGAAGCTGATTATTTGGCTTCCTCTTTCGAATTAGATGATGTAGTACAACTGAATATGCTATATGCAAATATTCCTGTATTGCTGCAGTTTGTAAGAACAGAAGATTCAACAAATTCATTCCCAATTGGAGATTTTCCCCCTCCACCCTTGCCTGATTTATGCATTTTGAATCAGGTGTTCCGTTTATGAAAATTCAATGACGAATTACGAGTTAAATGACAAATAGACTTGATATAAGGTTTATATCATCTCTGGCACATCACGTAATTGACAATTTGTAATTCCAACCAATTGCTAATTCGTAATTGATTATTTCATAGTTAATCACCTCACCCTACCCCTCTCCTCGAGGAGAGGGAAGCACTAAAGCTTAATTGTTGCACACTCCCCTTCGCCTTTAGGAGAAGGGATCGGGGGATGAGGTACAAAAACGGATATTCATGTTGAATAAAATCATAAAGTTCTTTTTAGAGAACAAATTAATTACAACCATACTTTTGGTTGTATTCATAGCCTGGGGAATAATTACATCACCATTTCCCTGGAAGGTTGATTTTTTGCCCAAAGATCCGGTAGCAGTTGATGCCATACCTGATATTGGAGAAAATCAACAGATTGTATTTACCAAATGGATGGGGCGTTCACCACAAGACATTGAGGATCAAATCACCTATCCTTTAACCACATCCTTACTAGGAATTCCGGGTGTAAAAACCATACGCTCTTCCTCCATGTTTGGATTTTCAAGTATCTACATCATTTTCGATGAAGGGATTGAATTTTATTGGAGTAGATCAAGAATTCTTGAAAAATTGAACTCCTTGCCACAAAATCTTTTGCCCAATGGTGTTCAACCCACTTTAGGGCCAGATGCTACTGCCTTGGGTCAGATTTTTTGGTATACGCTTGAAGGACGTACAGCTGAAGGTGAAGTAACCGGCGGTTGGGATCTTCAGGAACTAAGAAGCATTCAGGATTTTCAGGTGAAGTATGCCTTGGCTTCCGCCGATGGAGTATCGGAAGTTGCATCAATAGGTGGTTTTGTAAAGGAATACCAGGTGGATGTTGATCCTGCAGCCATGCAAGCACATGGAGTCAACCTTATGCAGGTGATGAATGCTGTAAAGAAATCCAATCTTGATATTGGGGCACGAACCATCGAAATTAACCAGGCAGAATACTTCGTGCGTGGCATCGGCTATGTGAAACAATTGGCCGATTTGGAAGAGGCTGTTGTAAAAATGACCAACAATACACCTGTTAGAATTAAAGATGTAGCCAAAGTAAACTATGGTCCATCCGATCGTAGAGGCATATTGGATAAAATGGGTGCTGAAGTGGTAGGTGGAGTCGTAGTAGCTCGCTATGGTGCCAATCCATTGGAGGTAATCAACAATGTGAAAGTAAAAATAGAGGAACTTTCGGTTGGTTTACCTGAAAAGGAACTGGCTGATGGCACCATTTCCAAACTTACAGTTGTACCTTTCTACGACAGAACGCAATTGATTCACGAAACACTGGGCACATTAGAGGACGCCCTAACTCTTGAGATCATTATTACCATTATTGTCATCATCATCATGGTCCTGAATTTAAGAGCCAGCATCTTAATATCAGCCTTGATACCCATAGCAGTGCTGATGACCTTCATTGCCATGCGTTATTTTCATGTTGATGCTAACATTGTTGCCCTTTCGGGGATAGCCATTGCTATTGGAACCATAGTTGATGTTGGAATTGTGCTTTCGGAAAACATGATTCGACATTTGGAAATGAAAAATCCTGATAAGAACCTCCGACAAGTAATATACGAAGCAACTACTGAGGTTGCTCCAGCAGTGATTACTGCAGTACTGACTACCATTATAAGTTTTATTCCAGTATTTACCATGGAAGCTGCCGAAGGTAAACTATTCAGACCATTGGCATTCACAAAAACATTCGTACTGTTTGCAGCCCTTTTGGTTGCGGTAATCATTCTGCCAGCAATGGCACATTGGTTATTTGCCATTAAAACGGAAAAAAGAAAAATTAAAATTGCCCTCAATACATTACTAATAATTATTGGTATTTATATTCTTTTTGCATCTTCTGCATGGATGGGAGTCACCCTAATCATTTTAGGCGGAATAAATCTTGCAAGTCAATTTTACCAGGAGTATCAAAAATATTTATTCAAAGCAAATCTGTTTGTGATTGCTTTGGCCGTTTCATTCCTGCTTGCCCGCGAATGGTTGCCATTGGGTGCATCCAATTCCATATTTGCGAACTTCTTGTTTGTAATTTTAAGCATCTCATTTCTGTTGGCAGTGTTCCTGGCATTCATTAGATTCTATCAGCGAATTCTGGACTGGGCATTACGTCACAAATTACTGTTTTTATCTATTCCTTCTTTCCTTGTGCTATGGGGAATAATCATCTGGTTGGGCTTTGGAAACACTTTCGGATTTGTAGCCAGAGGATTGGATAAAATAGGACTCAATATTACCTCCAGCTCCGCTTGGAAAACCATGTACCATAAATATCCGGGCATAGGAAAAGAATTCATGCCAGCCCTTGATGAAGGTTCATTCCTACTGATGCCAACATCAATGCCTCATGCAGGAATTGAGGAGAACAAACGAGTATTAAAACTTCTGGATATGGCAGTTGCCAACATTCCTGAAATAGATATGGTGGTTGGAAAATTGGGCCGTGTAGAATCTGCCCTGGACCCTGCTCCTATTTCCATGTATGAGAATGTGATCAACTACAAAAGCGAATACATGACGGATGAATATGGTAAAAAGATTCGTTTTGCCGTGGATGACGATGGCAATTTCCTAAAAGATGAGAGAGGTGAATTGATTCCTGATGAGTTCGGAGAATTTTACCGACAGTGGCGAGAGCACATCAAATCTCCTGATGATATCTGGCAGGAAATCGTAAATGCCACTAAAATACCAGGTGTGACATCTGCTCCAAAATTACAGCCCATAGAAACTCGTTTGGTAATGTTGCAAACCGGTATGCGTGCACCTATCGGAATTAAGGTGTCGGGTAATAACCTAAAACAGATTGAAGGTTTTGGTCTGCAACTTGAGAAGCTGGTAAAAGATGTTCCTGGCGTGAATGATGCATCTGTCTTTGCAGAAAGAATGGTCGGAAAACCTTACCTGGAAATCAAAATCGACAGAAAAGCCATTGCCCGCTTTGGATTGCAGGTAGAAGATGTACAAAAACATTTATCGGTTGCAGTTGGCGGAATGACATTAACCAATTCTGTTGAAGGTAGAGAACGATACCCAATTCGGGTAAGATATCCTCGTGAATTGAGGAATGATCCGGATTTACTGAAGAAAATTTTGATTCCAACGAGTATGGGTAAATCCATTCCGTTAGAGGAGTTAACTACAATAGAATATGTACAAGGTCCACAGGTAATCAAAAGTGAAAATACTTTCCAGGTAGGATATGTAATCTTCGATAAGGAGGAGGGATATTCTGAAGTGAACATTGTAGAAGCTGCACAATCGTATCTGGCAGATAAAATCGAAAGTGGTGAATTGAAAGTCCCTGCAGGCGTGAGCTATAAGTTTACAGGAAACTACGAAAACCAGATTCGCGCTGAAAAACGATTGGGTATTGTCATTCCAGTGGTTTTGGTAATCATCTTCCTGATATTGTATTTCCAGTTCCGTGGCATCGCTCCTACACTAATGGTATTTAGTGGAATCGCCGTTGCCTTTGCCGGTGGATTCATTATGATTTGGTTCTATGGACAAGACTGGTTTCTGAACTTTTCCATCTTTGGAATTAATCTTCAGGAATTATTTCAGGTTCATCCAATCTACTTGAGTGTTGCCGTTTGGGTAGGATTTATTGCCCTATTTGGCATAGCTACCGATGATGGGGTAATCATGGCTTCCTATCTGGAACAGATATTCGAAAAGAATAATCCAAAAACAAAAGCAGAAATCAGACAATCAGTTATCGAAGCAGGATCGAAACGAATTCGTCCTTGTTTAATGACAACGGCCACTACCCTTTTGGCACTATTGCCAATTTTAACATCAACAGGCCGTGGTTCAGATGTAATGATACCAATGGCAATTCCAGCATTTGGAGGAATGGCAATTGAGTTGATCACACTTTTTGTTGTTCCAGTATTGTATGCCATGTACAAAGAATTCAAACTAAAGAAAGGAGGTTTGGCATGAAAACAATTCATTTCATTTTACAAAACACCCCTCTTTCCTATCGGACATCTCCCCTAAAAAGGGAGAATACAAAATCAATTGCAATGTCAAACAATAAGTATCTACAGTTGAATAATACATCTTTCCCTTCCAGGGAAAGTGCCGACAGGCGAAAGGCTGTTATTTCAATAGTTTTCACACACCTATTTGTTCTATTAATATTTGTTTTCAATTCAAATTCAATAGTAGCTCAAACAGTGAATATAGATTTACAAAATCATATAACATATGCTATTGCAAACAATCCTGATTTAAAAGCCATGGATCTGAAATACCAACAGGCATTGGAAAAGATTCCACAAGCTAAAGCTTTACCTGATCCAACATTCTCTGCGGGTGTATTTATTCAACCAATAGAAACACGTGTAGGTGCACAGAAAGCCAAGCTATCCATTTCACAGATGTTTCCATGGTTTGGAACTCTTGGTGCCAAGGAACAGCAAGCCAGTTTACAGGCACATGCTATCTATCTGAAATATTTGGATGCACGTTCAAAATTGGAACTGAAAGTTACCGACTCCTGGTTGGATTTAATCCTGACTGACAAGAAGATACTTTTCACACAAAAAAGAGTGGAAGTATTGGATCTATTAGAGAAGCAGAGTTTAAAACGTTACGAAAGTGACCAAACCGACATGGTGAATGTATTGTACATTCAAATGCTGAAAGAGGAGTTAATTTCCAAGTTGGAACTATTCAAGGATAAGCGAACTACGCAACAAACAGCTTTCAACAAAATCCTGAACAGGGATCTTGGCATGTACGTAAACACACCTATGGATGATTCTTTCTTGTTGTCAAGCATGATCCCAAATGAAGATTTGATATTTGCCAACCACAACAGAGTTACAAGCTGGAATCAAATGATTGAGTCTGCTCAATTTGGTGAGAAAGCATCCAAGCTCAGCACTCTTCCCAAATTTGGTTTAGGATTGGATTATGCAATTCTATCCAAACGAAATGATATGGATATATCAGACAATGGTCAGGATGCAATAATGCCAATGCTATCGATAAGTATTCCAATTTTTCGCAAAAAAAACAAAGCTACTATCAAAGTCAATCAATTGAAACAGCAGGAATATCAGCAATTAAAAATCTCGGAATTAAACCAATTGCAATTGGAAAAACAACAAGCTTTTGAATTGTATAAAACCGGAAGCAGAGATCTTAAGTTGTACGAGAAGCTGCTTACGAAAGCAAAACAATCTTACGAAATCTTGTCGAGCAGTTATGAAAGTTCTGTAAAACGATACGAGGAGGTTTTAAATATGCAGCAAAAGATTTGGATCTATGAACAGAAGCAAGTTGAAGCACAAATCAAAGTTCAAAAGAGTCTGGCACAATTTAAATATCTGGATGCAAATCAAAGTCTGGAAAAGTAAAAGAGTCAAAATGTCGAACAGTCTATACTTGGGACTTTAGACTAAATTGAAATATCATGAAAAATATACTAGAATACATATCAAACAACTGGCAACAAAAATTAATCATCCTACTTGTTGGATTACTATTGGGCTGGTTGATATTTGGTGGAAAAACAGAAAGCAATCATTCACACGAAGGACATCAACATGAGCATGAAGCTAGTGCTGCAGAATCTACAACATGGACCTGCTCCATGCATCCTCAAATTCAACAACCCAATGAAGGTGATTGTCCAATTTGTGGAATGGATTTGATTCCTATGGATAATTCAGGAGGAAGTTCATCGCCTGCCCTTATTGAAATGAATGCAGATGCCATAAAGCTGGCCAATGTGCAAACTACAAGGGTAGAATCTGGTCGGAGCAATAAAGAAATTTTATTAAATGGTAAAGTTAGTATTGATGAGAGAAAAATTAGCTCTCAGGCCATTCATTTCGATGGGAGAATTGAAAAGCTATTTGTGAATTTTGAAGGAGAAAAAGTTAGTAAAGGTCAAACTCTCGCAACAGTGTATGCTCCTAAATTGATTAGTGCACAAGAAGAATTACTTCAAGCATTAAAAACCAATGATAGTTACCCTGAATTAACAAAAGCAGCAGAGCAAAAACTAAAATTCTGGAAGCTTACCGCTAATGAAATTGAACAAATCAAAAATAGCGGAAAAATTCAGGAATACTTTGAAATAAAAGCAGATGCATCAGGATATGTTATTAAAAGAAATATAGCTAAAGGTGCCTATGCTAAAGCAGGAAGCATTCTATTTGAAATAGCGGATCTTGGCAAAGTGTGGATTGTGTTTGATGCCTATGAAAAGGATTTGCCATTCATCCATAAAGGTGATGAAATAGAGTTTTCGATTTCGGCATTTCCTTCAAAGAATTTCCATTCTACAATCAGCTATATCAATCCTGTTATTGATACCCAAAAAAGAATCGTACAAATTAGAACTGAAGTCAACAACTTTGATCACCTTCTAAAACCAGAAATGTTTGCCAATGGAATCATCTATGCAGACATGAAACATGAAGAAAGCAAATTGATCATTCCAAAATCTGCAGTAATGTGGACAGGTAAACGTTCCATTGCCTATGTAAAAGTTGATGGAGGTTTTGAGATGCGCGATCTTGAGATTGGAGAATCATTAGGAGAATCCTATATCATAAAAGAAGGGATTGAAGAAGGTGAAGAGGTTGTAAGCAAAGGAACTTTTACTGTTGATGCTGCTGCACAACTGAACAACAAGTACAGCATGATGAATCGTCCTGCAAGTAAACCTGGCGCTCCAATGCTTCAGCACTATGCCACAAAGGCATTTAATTCCAAAATGAAAGATTTGCTAAAATCATACCTGGCAATGAAAGACATCATGGTGGAAACAAAAGCCAAAGAAAGTAAGCAGGCAGCCAAAGCTGTTATGAAAGCTTTAATGCAAATGAAGCCTTCCAATCTCGATTTGAAAGGAAAAGCAATGAAATTTTGGAAAGAAAAGTATGAATTACTTCATGATCACCTTTCGGAGATTACCAGCAGCGAAGACATGGAATTGCAACGAAAAGCATTCAAACCATTTAATGAAGCCCTGATTGCCAGCTTAAAATCATTGGGCACAGGTGAAAAGAATATATACATACAATATTGTCCTATGGCCGACAATGACACAGGAGCTTATTGGTTAAGTTTAGAGGAGAAAATTATGAATCCTTATTTCGGAGACATGATGCTTCATTGTGGTGAAGTAAGCGATTCACTTATCAAAGAAGAACCAAAATCAATGCAGCAGGGACATCATCATTAAACACAAATAAACAAGTCGAATTTAAATTAGAACAAAATGAAAAAGAAATTGTTATTACTATTGGGAATCGTAGCCATGATTACCCTTTCATACTCTGCACAAGCAGAAAACAAAAAGGCAAGCTTCAAAGTTTCAGGAAACTGTGGCATGTGTGAAAAGACAATCGAAAAGGCTGCAAAATCGGTTGATGGAGTTAGCATGGCAGATTGGGACAAGAAAACAAAAGTCATAAAAGTAAGTTTTGATACTGAAAAAACCAGCCTGGATGCAATTCACAAAGCAATTGCTAAAGTGGGATATGACACCGAAAAGGTAAAGGCAAAAGATGAAGTGTATAACAAGCTTCATTCTTGCTGCAAATACGAAAGAAAATAAGATCATTTGGGGTATTCGTTATGGTTTAATTAAACCATAACGAATACCCCACCTATCTTTTCATTCTTTTAAATTTAAGCTTAAGTTTACGCCATTGTTCCATTTTTATTTGCAATTTTAGATTTAGAACATCTAAAATCGATTCAATGGCGCTTAAAGAAGAAATTATTCCAACATCCTGGTCCGAATTACAAGAAGTATTGTTTACCGATTCTTATAACGACAAAATAAACCGAGTACGCTCTCCATACATCTATCGTGGATTATCATCCTTTGATTATCAATTGAAAACCTCATTGATTCGACTGAAAGGACCCTATGAAGAATTGGAGTTTCACTTGTTGCGTAATTTTAAAAAGTACTCTTTCCGACCTGATATTAATAACAAATCAGATTGGGAATGGCTGGCATTAGCACAACACCATGGACTTCCAACACGACTTTTGGATTGGACCTACTCTCCTTACGTTGCATTGCATTTTGCGACCACCGAGATTGAAAAGTATCATCACGATGGTGTGATTTGGGCATTGAACTACGAAAGTTTAAAGAATTATCTACCTGAAAACTTGCAATACAAACTGCATCAAATTGGCTCCAATAGCTTTACCATTGAAATGCTGCATGAACTTTATCAGGATTTAAGAGAACTATCGAAAGAAAAGAGCGATTTCGTGGTGGCATTTGAACCTCCATCACTGGATGATCGAATTGTAAATCAATATGGCATATTTACCTTCATGTCGCATTCTAGTTCAATACTAAATTCATGGTTAATGGACAAGCCTGAATTGTATTTTAGAATAAGAATTCCGGCCGCTATGAAATGGGAAATTCGTGACAAACTGGACCAGGTAAACATTAACGAACGAGTTCTTTTTCCAGGAATGGATGGGTTAAGCAAGTGGCTAACCAGACATTATTCTCCTACAAATTCAAAAGAACAGAAGAATCTAAGCCTGGAAACCAACCATCAATAATACCGATTATTAATTTGTATAAGCCATTAGTACGCTTCTCTTCTAATGACTAACAAATTATATATCGGCATTATACCTAAACTATTCCAGAGCTTAAAATAGCTCTCTATTTTTTATAAATGGTATAAAACTTTTTTGCTTGGATTGATTGATCTTATTATCTTTAGTTATACCGATTATTAATTAGTATTGCCATTTGTTCGTATCTCTCCAAATGCCAAACTAATTATATATTGGCATTTCAATTTAATATTTCACAGTTTCGCTTACGCTCACTTTGAAATTTAAAAAGTATAAACAGCAAAAGGTATGAAGTTCAAATATGAAATACTTCCTGACTTAAAACTCATAAAAGAATACTACTATGGTTATTTCAAATGGAATGATTTGATTCATCATACCTTAAGCACTCGAAAGGATGAATTATTTAATGAATCCTACAATGTAATTTCTGATTTTACCCGAGCCAAAGTACTTTTGAATATTAAAGATTTAGATGATTATATTGATGAGTATGAAAAGTACAGTCCCATTCTAAATAAATGTGCAATCCTTGTTAGCCACAGTTACGACACTCCCATGGCTATGCTATTCGAAATTCAGGTGCGAATTCAGAATGCCAAAGTATTTTATACAGAAGAAGAAGCTTTAAACTGGCTAGAAATAGATCCAGTTCATGTGAAAAAATAATATTCCGAACACTTCCCTTTAATTAAAACTTATTTAAAATTAAGTAATTACACCTACCTAACTATTGACATCTGCATGTCAATGAAGTAACTTTAATATACTTCGGCAGATCATTAGCTTAATCTGTATTCCCTAATGCTTCATCACTGGGAGCATTCTTACTCTATAAGAGGTTAAAAAAGTTCAAAATCAACTCAAACCAATAAACACCAAAACCTTACGATATGAATGAACATTCAGAACTTAAAGCTGTAAACATGCCAAGAATTGGGGATAAGGCTCCTGAATTTAGAGCAATTACAACTCAAGGCGATATACACTTTCCTGACGATTACAGAGGTAGATGGGTAATTCTGTTTAGTCATCCTGCTGATTTCACTCCTGTTTGTACTTCAGAATTTATGACCTTTGCAAAAATGGAACACCAATTCAATCAAACCAATTGTGATTTGGTTGGACTATCGGTAGATGGATTGTATAGTCACATTGCCTGGCTGAGAACCATAAAGGAAAAAATTGAATACAAAGGCATGAAAGATATTGAAGTACAATTCCCTCTTATTGAAGACATAAAAATGGAAGTTGCCAACAAATATGGAATGATTCAGCCTGGCGAAGATAGTACCAAAGCTGTAAGAGCTGTATTTTTCATTGATCCTCATGGCATTATACGAACCATTATATATTATCCACTTAGCCTTGGACGTAATTTCGATGAAATTTACAGAGTGCTAGTGGCATTGCAAACTGCCGACAAGTTTTCTGTTGCCACTCCTGCTGATTGGAAGCCAGGAGATGAAGTTATAGTCCCTCCTGCCGGATCATGTGGTGTAGC
Organism: Marinifilum sp. D737; assembly: GCF_026672275.1. GTDB lineage: Bacteria > Bacteroidota > Bacteroidia > Bacteroidales > Marinifilaceae > Marinifilum. The sequence continues at coordinate 23,139 of NZ_JANQCD010000051.1, forward strand.
TAAAGACAGAATGGAAAATACCGAAGAAGATATAAAATGCTACGATTGGTTTTTCTGTACTAAAAAACTGAAAGAAGAAGAGATTTGGAATACCATCCTAAGAAAGGAACCGATTGCTCACTAGCATTAACGCTAGTTTAACAAACCTAAGCCTGTCAGATTAGTCTGACAGGCTTTCTTTTTCTGAAAGTCTTGAAAAGTTTGAATCGTGAAAAAGTAGAAAAGTTGTGAAATTCCAAAGCCAATTCAAATTAAGCACTACTGAGTACTTCTCATTAAACATTCTCAGAAAGATAAAACCTTTCATTTTTTTAGTGATTCTTATTTTTTATCATGAAAGTTTATATTGTAAGGACAAGATGAGAACCCAAAACATTAGTTAATTTAACCAATTAACTCCATCGCCTAACATTTCTTTTAAGATTTCGTTAAACATTTAAGCAATCCAAAATGATTATTCAATTGGAAAAGTTTTGTAATTTTCGCTGACTTTATACTTATCAATAGATATTTACAAATGAAAAATATTTTTTATTCTCTTTGTGCGCTGATTTTCTGCATATTTACAACTACAAATTTAAATGCCCAGAAATACGATATTTCAGTGCAACTTTTAAATTGTAATGATTCCACTGCTTATCTTGCCCATTATTTCGATGGAAGAATTTTTGCCGATGACACAACACAATTGATTAATGGCAAAGGAAAGTTTTCAAAAGATAAAGTTCTGGATCAAGGGATTTATGTAATTTATTTGCCAAGTCAGAAATATTTTGATTTATTAATTGGAGAAGATCAGGTGTTCTCAATTTCAGCCGATCCAAAAGATTTTATTGGTAGTATATCGGTAAATGGATCTAAAGAAACTGATGGATTTCATAACTTTCAAAAGTTTATGAAATCTCAGAATGAGAAATCAAAAACCATACAAGAAGCATACAAAAAGGCAAGTAAAGATACTGAAAAGGAAAAATTCAGAAAACAATTTAAAAATACCGATATCGAAGTAAGAGCTTACATCGAAAAGTTAAAATCTGAATTCCCGGAAAATTCATTTGTTCAGAAATTTGCCCAGTTTACTTTGTCTCCTAAAATTCCTGATTTTAAAAGTGAAGTTCCTGAAAACACTCCTGATCGCGACAAAATAATTCAGCGCAAATCCTATATATACAATAAAGATCATTACTTCGATCATGTAAACCTTACTGATAACAGGTACCTAAGAACGCCTATATTAAAAAAGAAGCTGGATTTCTTTTACGAAAAAATACTCGTTCAAAGTCCTGATTCCATTGTAAAGGAATCGGTAAAACTGATTGAAAATGCACGTCCGGATACAACTTTTTTCCAGTATTTAACTCAATATGCCCTTAACTACACGGTAAAAAGTAAGGTAATGGGTATGGATGCTGCCTTTGTAAACCTGGCAAAAAGATATTATTTAAGCGGACAAGCCACCTGGGCCGATTCCACTCTAATGGCCAATATCAGAGAACGGGTTATCAAAACTCAGTTCAATTTGATTGGAATGAAATCGCAGGATTTACTCATGCAAACACCTGAAGGTGAATTTGTGCGACTACACGAGATTGAAGCTCCACTAACCGTACTTTATTTTTGGGAACCTGATTGTGGACACTGTAAGAAGGTTACTCCCAAATTAAAAACAGAAATCTTAGACAAATACCAAGACAAAGGCCTAAAAGTATTTGCAGTTTGTACTCAAGATCAGAAAGAAATGTGGGAAAATGCCATTCACGATTACGACATTTATGATTTTATCAATTGTTATGATCCTGAATTTCAAACCAATTTTAGAATCTTTTACGATGTATATAGTACACCCATTATATACCTACTCGATAAAGACAAAAAAATAATCGCAAAGCGACTCGATATCGATAATCTGAAATTATTTTTAGATAATGAATTGAAAAAGAATTAATACCGCTTATTAAAAGAGATAAGAACAAAGGACACTGTAAAAAGTGTCCTTTGTTTCTGAAAGTCTTCAAAATCTTAATGAAATAGATAACAGTACTCTGTACCTTAATATTCGTAAAATTATCAAGTTATCTATAAATGTCAAGGTGCTCAGCACCTAGGTAATACTCAATTCAAATTCATCAGAAAAGCAGCAGAGCTGCGTAAGATTTATAGTTTGATCATCTAAGAGTCTACTTAGGTACAGA
>NZ_JANQCD010000052.1 GCF_026672275.1 Marinifilum sp. D737
GACGACATAAAAAAGTGCGGGGACGATACAGAGAGCCCGGTTTATGACACAAAACGGTTCGGGGATGACACAGAAAGGTCTGTTTTTGACACAGAGCAAGTCGGGGATGACACAAAAAGGACAGTTGACAACACGGAACAAAACAATTGTTCCTTCCAGCACTTGATGTACGACCAAAGACCGATCCTGAAAAGAGCGAAAGCCGCGAGTATTAACTCTTTTTTTCCTTGAACAGCCCACAAACACCAGCACAGGAATAAAGGATGATTATTTCCCTTAAAATTTATTACTGTAAAATATTTTGATTGAAGATAATTGTTTATAAATTTGATTTATCACCAATGAAAATGGTGTAGTTGATTTGAGATACATCATAATAAGTGTTGTTATCCTGCCATATTGGGGTGATAACAACCACTTTTGAAAAGATATTAGAAAAATAACAACAATATGGCTGATGCTAATTAGTTGTAGGGCATTTGAAGAAACATACTGCACATAAAAAACGATTATGAAACTGATTCTAATATCAATATTATTATTTACTGGATTTTCAAACACGGATTTGATTGAGCAGATACGAAATGAGTATAATTTGATAAACAAATCGCTTGATTCTTATACAAAGGTTGAGAATAATGATATTAATGTTTACAAAGATTTAAATCCAGATAATTACTCTTATGAGAGCGAAGATATATATCGATTAGCAATGATAAACCTGATTCGATATTATGATAATGGTGAGATTAAAAAAGCAGTTGTGAATTTTAATGGAGATAGACAAGATTTAATTTCAGAGTATTATTATAAAAATAACTCATTGTTTTTTGTCTTTAAAACCCAGATTGATTACAAAAATCCAAAATGGTCAGACGATTTTAATGGGGCTGATAAAAAAGTACTTGAGAACAGATTTTATTTCAATGGAGAAAAATTGATTAAGTGGATTGATTCTGGTAGTAATATGACTGATTTAAAAACGGTTGACAAGATCATTATCGAAAATATTATAAGTGATTCAGAATTATACAAGAGCATTAAATAAAAAAGCAAAGGGACTAAGAAAACATTATAAAAAGACCCAAATTATGAGAATTAAATTATTCATCACTATCATTCTTTTTTGTTTATTCAATAAATCATGGTCGCAAGAAATACTGATTAAAGGGAAAATAATTGACTACCAGTCTTTATTTCCTATGGAACATACCGAAATTTGGTTTGACAAGGATAATCATTGTGTTGCTGATAATAATGGCGATTTTGAAATTAGGATTTCAGATTTGACTTCAAATGACACATTGAAAATTAATTACTTAAGTTATTATGACTTATTTATAACCAACATACCCAATGATAAACCAATAGTAGATTTGGGTGAAATTCCAATGTTTGTATATATTACAGGACACTCGATGGCAACATTTAACTGTCGCTTTTGGAACATAAGGTGTAAAATAAAAGAAAAGAAATACTGGAAAAGAGAAAACAAACGGATTGAAAATTACTATAAGGAAATGGACAAAATAATATCATATTTTACATACATATTCCGAAAACAAACTTATAAGATAGATAATCACGTGATTGATTTAAGTAAACCAAGTGATGACTAAGGAAAAACGCCCTACAACACGCAATATACGTAAGCTGGGCGATGTAGCCAATTTAAGCCTTTGTACATTTACTCAGAATCACAACGGTTCGACAGGAGACTGCTTCGCATTCCCAGCCTCCGCATATTGCCAGCCGTTATGAGCAAGGAGAAAATAAACAAATGGACTAAATTGAATAATATGAAAGTAACAACAAAGCTCTATTTGAAATCATTTTTTATTTATGGAATTATTTTCGGTTTAATTATGACCTTGTGGGAATATATTGATGAAGAGAAAATAAATTTATGGAGACAAGTTTTTCAAGGAGTTTTCTTTGGAGGATTTATGTCATGGGCAACGGTGACAGCGCACAAACGAGCAATGAGAAAATATGGAAAGAATGAATTGACAGAAGAGGATTTCAAAGTTTCTCAATGCGATTACATAATCAAAGAAAATTCTATTCAGGAAATTTATGATTTAATGAATCATCATGAAGCAATCAATAAATGGAAAATTGAAATCAAAGGCTCAAATGTTATTGGAAAAACTAAAACTTCATGGTCATCTTGGGGAGAAAAAATCATAATAAGCGACTTGGGAGAAAATATAAAAATAGAAAGTAAACCTGTTCTAAAAACAACAATGTTCGACAATGGGAAGAATAGAGAAAATGTATTATTGATAAAAGAGTTGATTGGGAAAGGGTAACTCTAGCTATTGTACGGAACCTTTCGCGTGCTACTGTAGTCACATGAAGGGATTAGTACAAAAAAGTGTTTTTAGTCAAGGATTTAAAAGAACGTAAAGTGAATCAATATCAAATTAAAAAAGAGCACCTCACAAGCAAGTGGGCTGGAGGAGAGACTACCGAATTGTATATTTTTCCAGAGGGCTCTGAGTACAAAAAAGGCGATTTCCTTTTTAGGATATCAAGTGCTACGGTAGAAATCGAAGAATCTAGCTTTACTCCATTGCCGGGAGTGGAGCGCATACTGATGGTGCTTGATGGGCAAATGAAACTGGAGCATGAAAATCATCATACCAAGCTTTTGGAAGCCTTGGATTCGGATCATTTTAGTGGTGAGTGGAACACTCTATCGAAAGGGAGATGTACCGATTTTAACCTGATGTGCAAATCGGGCAGCAAAGGGAAAGTAAAAGGCTTTAAGCCTTCGGAAAATACCGAACAACAAATTGATATGGATGGAAAAATCAATTTCATTTTCCTTTACAAAGGATGCATTGAAATTAATGGAGCCACCCTAAGCAATGGTGATTTGTTCATTGTGGATTCTCCGGCTTTCAATTGTTCAGTTAAAGCTTTGCGGGAGAGCAAATTTGTGATGGTGAATATGATGCAAATGTAATTTCATAATCGGTATCACAGAGCAGAACCAAGCCTTAAGACTCGATGCGATTAAATTTTCACTGGAGGTGAACTCGCACTAGTAATGGATACCATCGTGTTCCATTCATGGAGTAGCGGGAGGATTAAATCAAAATATAAAAATAAATGCAACTGCTTGTATTTAGATACAAGTTGGCTTTAATGCAATCACACATAGTAAAAATGAATGATATGAAAATGAGGAATGACAATTTCTTTTACAATCCATCATTAAAGCAAGTGATTCTAATTGTTGGGATTTGGATTTTTTCAATGGTATTGCTAACGATGGTAATAACGGATTTATTTACAGAAATCATTTGGAGAAAAGAACATTTGATTTTTTACATTCTCATGCTAAGCTCTACTTTCTCAGTTGCTAAGTTTTATGATAATTATCGAAAGAGAAATCAGTAAATTTCTAGTTCTCCCTACTGGTGGGCAATTCTATTGCGGGCCATCACTATAAGGTAAGTGTATGTATTGGAAGGGGCAATCGCATATAAAATACAACAATAAAACACACAATGAAAAAATTACAATTCATCGCTCTTGCAATATTATTTGCATTGCAATTGTCGGCACAACAAAAAGAGGAAGCTTACAATTTACAAACTGAAACCGGTGAGCTTAAAGGCAGTTTGCTCTTGCCTGAAAGCGATCAAAAGCTTCCTGTGGTACTAATGATTTCAGGTTCTGGACCAACCGACAGGAATGGGAACAATGCCATGATGCAGAACAATTCTTTGAAAATGTTGGCAGAGGGCCTGGCTAAGCATTCCATTGCCAGTGTGCGTTTCGATAAAAGAGGAGTTGGCGAAAGCAAAGGCGCCATGGTGAGTGAGGCAGATTTGCGTTTTGAGCATTACATACAGGATGTGAAAGAGTGGATTGCCAAATTGCAAAAGGATGGCAGGTTTTCGGAGGTGATTGTATTGGGGCATAGCGAAGGATCAACCATTGGAATGATCGCAATTCAGGACATGAAGGTGGGCAAGTACATTTCTGTAGCGGGTCCGGGATTTGCTGCTGGCGATATCATCAGAAAGCAATTAAAGGCACAACCACCCGTTGTACTGCAACAGGCGGAACCCATACTGGCAAAATTGGAAAAAGGAGAGTTGGTTGAGGATACTCCGGCTTTTTTAGCTGCCTTGTTCCGCCCAAGTGTTCAGCCTTATATGATATCCTGGATGAAGTACGATCCAAGCGTGGAAATCACAAAAGTAAGTTGTCCTGTTTTATTGGTGCAGGGGACCACAGATATTCAGGTAAAAGTGGAGGATGTTGAGGCGCTGGCAAAAGCAAATCCTAAAGTCAAAAAACTGATTGTTGAAGGGATGAATCATGTTTTGAAAGAAGCAGAAGCCGATAGAATGAAGAATTTTCAAACCTATAACAATCCAGAATTGCCTTTGAAATCCGGACTTATAGAGGGAATTGTGACGTTTGTAAAAGAGTAGGTCCTTGATTGATGTTTTACTGCTTGTGAAATAGATTAAACCAATATTGAAATGAGAAGAATTCTAATTTTCCTTATCGCATACTTTTGTTTATTGATAACAGCAAAATCCCAAATAAAATGGGATGATACATTTACGCCTTTTGTTTCAGAATTGTTATCAACGGAAGCAAATTGTGAGAACAATTCAGACCTGTCTGCAATTGACAATCTGATTCAGGACAAAAAGATCATAGCACTTGGAGAGGCAACTCATGGAAGCAGGGAGTTTTTTACCACCAAACATCGATTGATTCAATATTTGGTAGAAGAACATGATTTTAGGGTATTTGTAATTGAAGATGACTATGCAAGTACGCATTTGATTAATGAATTCGTAGCCGGAAACAGCGAGCACTCTATTGAAACCCTTTTATCAAGAAATTGGCTGGGGGCATGGAGAACTCAGGAAGTGCGTGATATGTTACTATGGATGAAATCATTTAATGAGAATAGAAGTGATAGCGACAAAGTAAAAGTTTATGGATGTGATATGCAATGGGCTCGTATTTCTTCCACATATATTCGTTCCGAATTAAAAAAATCAAATCTGCTGGATGATGAGACAGAAAAGACTCTGGATGATTTGATTAATTACAATGTAAGAAAGAAAATGAGCAAGCGTGAGAAAAAAGAGGTGAAGCACTTACTTGCTCATTTGAATGAGATTGCCCTGAACTCTTCTAATGACAGGTTGAAGTTTACCATCCGGGTGTTGGAGCAGTGTATGGATGTTACGTGGACAAGTAAAATTGTGGCTTCATTTTCAGGGAAGCGTGATCGGTATATGGCCGAAAATTGTAGGAAAATTCAGGAGCTGGAAGGAAGAAAAATGATTGTATGGGCTCACAACCAACACATAGCCGAGCATTCTGATAACAGTAAGCAGAAGCCCATGGGAGCACATCTAAAGGATTATTTTGCGGATCATTATTATACGTTTGGCTTTGGATTCTTTACAGGAGAATATTTCGCATATGATCATGAAAAAAAGAAATCCTGCCCTTGCGATGCGGGTATGCCCAAAAATGATTGTATTGATCGCACTTTTGCAGGTGCTCCTTATGAAAACTTTGTTTTAAATCTTAAAAATAAAGAACTACCCGAAGAACTGGCAGCATTGCTTAATAACACAAGCTGGTCTAGAAGGGCAGGTGGTGCATATGTAAAAGATAACAATTCCGATTTGAACTATTGCAAGCGAAAACTTTCAGAGGGGTATGATGCCTTAATATTTATTAGAAATTCCAAGTCGGTAAATGCATTGCCTTATACACCCTAGAATAAGAGCTTTGGTGGTTGATTTTATGGACGTGAAATAAGAATATTCAGCAAGATGCAAAACGAAATTAAAATAGACAATAAGGCAACATATACAAAGAAAAATGCTCCAATAGGACTTGTTATTTTTAGTGGTTTAAGTTTCATACCAATGTTTGGAGTACTGTTTGGTACAATATCGATTTTAATAAGTTTAATTAATTTCGGAAGATTAAAATTGGTATTCATTCTTGGATTATCAGGAATCTTGTTCACAATAATCACATATTCTTCTCTCTATTATTTTGGTTTTGAGCATAGGGGAGGTGTATATGATGAGCTTAGAATAAAGACGAATCATTACCTGTTGAGTGAAATTGAAAGAGAAATTAATCATTATGAATGCAAATATGGAGAATATCCTGAAAGTTTAAATGATGTTTTGTTGGTCAATAATCACTTGACCATTAAGGATCCTATATTGCATATGGTGGAGGATTATAAAGGTGATAGTTTGTTCTATTATAAATTATCAGAAGGTGGATTTGACTTATTCTCTGTTGGCCTGGATGGAATTCCATATACTTCGGATGACATTCATCCTCTGGATATCAATTCTATTGAGAGATAAGTATTTGGACTAGATAATATTCCCGGCTACCGCGCATTCTTTTGCGTGCCAGGGGGATTTAAATATAAAATAGCAAACATGAAATATTTCTATTTATTATTGATAGCGGTTTGTTTAATCAGTTGTTCAGGGGAACCAAAGTCAGAATACAATCCCAGGGCGATAGAGCTAAATGAAAAAGCTTTAAACTTATCTCTAAATTGTAAATATGATAGTGCATTGCTTCTTTATGACAAAGCAATTGAGATAGATGAAAGGTATCATGTGCCACACTCCAATAAAGTTCAAATTTATCTGCATCAAAAAGAATACGACAAGGCTCTTTACGAAAGTGAGATTGTAATTAAGAAAAAGCCTGATTTGGCTGAGGCCTGGTTTTTTGCCGGACTTTTAAACGAACAACAAGCTAATCGTAAGAAAGCAATGAGCTATTATCGGAAAAGCATTGCCATTTACACGGCAAGAATTAATAATCCGGAAAAGAAAAAATACATTAATGCCAACAAGTTAAATCGAGCATTGGCTAAGAAATTTGTCAAGGATCAGAGCTATGTGAAAGATTTTGAAGAATTAAGAGATTATGAGAATTATTCAATGCTTATTGATCAGTTTAAGGATAAATCAAAAGCTGAGATTATCAAAGAATTCACAAAATAAGATTTGTTGGAACACGATTCTATACGCTCCATTACTTAAGCAAGAATTATAATACAAGCTGCCTGGTCACACAATTTTTCGTTGTGTGGTATTACTAGCATCACTAATTCCAATCGTTATTGTTATTAAAGTAAAATATTATTAATTGTAATTCTGGTGTGATTTTTGATAATGGTCGGGGTTAAAATAGATTAATTTAAGAAGGTATGAATGAAAATAATTTTTTTGAATCCCCTTTTGCGGGTAAGCAGCTTAAAGAACAAATTACTAACCCAAATATAATTGTAGGCGACTACAGTTATTACTCTGGTTATTATAGTGGACATTCCTTCGATGATTGTGCCAGATACCTGATGCCAGATAGAGAAGATGTAGATAAATTGAGAATTGGTAGTTTTTGCTCAATCGCTGATGGTGTTAAATTCATGATGGCAGGAAACCAAGGTCATCGGTATGACTGGATAAGCTCTTTTCCTTTTTTTTACCAAGGTTTTGAAGGAGCGAAAGATGCATATAAAAAAGTTGGAGATACAGTTATTGGTAACGATGTTTGGATAGGTGCGGAAGCGATTATAATGCCAGGAATTAATATTGGAGATGGTGCAGTAATAGCGACAGGGGCGATAGTAACAAAAGATGTAGATGCTTATACTATTGTTGGTGGAAATCCTGCTAAACCATTAAGAAAAAGATTTTCTGAAGAAGAAGTTGCTATGTTATTAGAGCTTAAGTGGTGGAATTGGAATATTGAAAAGATAAAATTAAATATGGATTTGATTTGTTCTAAAAATATTACGGAATTATATAATAAAAATAAATAAGTTCTGCTGCTGTACGATTCCTAAAAAAGGAACTGTCATATAATCTATCTGCAAGCATATATTTTGATGAGTGTGAGAATAACAAACTGAAGAAAATGAACGAAATAAGTTTGCCATATCATTTAATTGTTCCAGGTTTAATTTCCATTTTGATTTTGGGCATAATAATTTTTAAGCGCAAAGCGTTATTTGCCAATAGAAAAAGGAAATGGTTTTGGATAAGTGTAAGTATCTTTTTTGGATTTTACCTTCTGATTGTTGGAGGATCAACTTTTGTTGATATTTCATTAAAATTGGATCTGCAAAAATATGACTTGAATGGAAACGGATTCTTTAGCAGAGAAGAAATCACGCCTGAACAGGAAGAAGCCATGCACAAAGTGATTGCTGATACAGCCAGGAATTTCTCATTTGTAAGCGGATTGATATTTTCTGGAATCATAGCATTTTTTGTTTTCATTTTTGGAAGACTTATTGAATATCTAAATGGGAAGAGAATTAAAACCAAACAGGCTAATGTATAAGCCTTGTGCTTTCTTGTTGGTGTGATTCTATCGTATTCCATTTAAAAAAAGAAGCTCCCTGGCAGGAAGATAGACAATGCAGGAGAATGAAACGAACATGAAAAATTTAAATGAATAATTCATTTAATCATCTGAAATACATTATCTTTAATGGTATTCATAGCCCAACAGATGAGAATACATGCTCACATCTTGATAGACTAGTGACAAGATCTACTACCAAACCCTTACCTAAAAGCATATTTAAAAACGAGATGTTATGAAATTAAGTTATTTGACTTTAGTTGTTTTACTGGCATTCACTTCCTGTAGTTCAAGTAGTGATGAAACTCCGGAACCTATTACCAATGCGAATATCATTGGCTCTGTCAATTTGTATGACGAAGGAGTAAGGCAAATTGATAACTCAGATATGACTGTAAAAATTGAAGGCAGCTCACCTCTTATTTCTACAAATACAGATGTCAACGGCAATTATACTTTGGCAGATGTTCCTTTTGGAACCTACACGCTTGTTTATACGAAAACAGGCTTTGGAACCTTTAAAAAGTTTGGTATCGAACACAGAAACACAGGTTCTTCAACAATAATTACAGAAGCACCATCGTTGGGAGAAGTTTCCAGCACACAAATTACCGATCTGCAAGTAAACACAAGTGGAGAAGACATTCTTCTTGCCATCACAACAGATCCTGCAGGAAGTAATGGCAACCGTCGATATGTTCGGTATTTTCTTGGTAGCGATTCAAATGTTAGCAATGAAAACTATGCCTATCATTCTCCGGGACTTATTTCGCAAATAAATCCCTTTGAAACTACTCTCAGTAAAAGTGATTTAATCAGTGCTGGTTTTTCGTCGGGTGAAACCGTTTATGTGAAAGCATATGGTGATTCATTTTGGAGCAATGAATATGATGATCCTGATTTGAACAGGAAAGTTTTTCCGAATTTGAATGCTACTTCAGCTAATGCTGTATCTTTTGTGGTACCATAAAATATCAGGATCATATAACTGCTTGCTGCTGCAGTAGCGGGCTGTTATTTCAACATCCACTATATCCTTAAGGCTTTTTTAAAAATAGCTTGAGCAAATCTAAAATATATTGTATTATGTCTTGATTTTTAATCTATTAATTGTTAATTTTATAATGTTCAATTTTTTTTAATTTTGAATTGTTATTATTTTAAGAAACAAATGTTTAAATCATTCAATTTAACATTTGGGTTATTGTGTATGAAGGTCGCTGGGGAGCGACCTTTTGTTTTTTAGCTCCAAGTATATGCTGCTTTGCAATTCAATTGTATTCCCTTCTTGCAGCTTGATGCTTCAGAATTCCAGGAATATACAATCAGCAGAACATGAATTTACAGAAAACGGAAAGAGAAGTGATTTTTACATCATATTGAAATTATTTAAACATTATGCTGCATTGAGTGTAACTGTGTGGATGGTTTATGCGTCATAATATGGAACTCACGTTAAATAACAATAAGTATGAGACAAAAGATATCTGTTTTTCTATTTCTATTCTGTTTGATCTATTTGCAGGGGAATGCTCAAAGCGATTCGATTACCATTTCAGGAATGGTAAGCGATTTTGAAGATCAGCCTGTTGACGGTGCTCTTGTAGAAATAAAACACCCGAATTTTAAAACTGCCTACGAAACCCTAACCGATAAGAATGGACATTACTGTTTAAGAGTTTCGAAAGGGAAGTACCTTGCTTTGGCTTCATTAAAAATGTCGGAGTATCCGGTTGCAGGATCCACTTTACCAAAAGACGATCAAAGATTGGAGTTTTGGGCATGGAATCTTATTGCCGAGGAAGATATGGTCTTAAATGTTAAATATCACAGACTTGAAGTTTATGGAGTAAATGTTTTCAGGGTTCAAGGAGCGCATCCTGGCTATACCATTTACTGCAGACCTATGAGTTTAACAAGAGGCTTTTCTGAACCAGGCAAGGATCTGGACTTCGTAGATCTTTGTCCGCCTCCCGAGGAGCTAGAGGTAATTGTAAAGATAAACGGACATCCTGTTAAGGTGAACATGAAGGAAAAAGTGAAAGAGTATGTTTCTGATGGAATTTGTTATGCTTATTTATTGCATGTGGATCTGCCATCAGAAGCAGCGAATAAGAATTACAATATCTTTCATATAGAGATGACCGATTTAAAAAATGGAGACAAAGGAGAAGCCCTTTGCTTTAAAAAGAAAGATGATTATAAATAAGCCGGCATAAGATTTTGTATGAGCAATGGCAAAAAGGATCTTGCTGCCGATAGCAAGCAGGGCTGTCATTGCTCATATGATTTCAATATCTTTTTCACCATACTTAAGTAAGGCACGAAAAATAACACACAAGAACCAAAAAGTCGTCTAGTAAACTTTATTTGCTTGTAGCTTTCTTCGCTTTTTTGCTTCCCGCAATCTTTTTCTTTCTTCTTTACGGAGCTTTCGCTTGATTTGCCTTTTCTCTTTTGCCAACATCGATTCACGAATGGCATCATCAACATCCATCGCCGAGGATGTATTGCTTCTGCTCGAATTGTAGTCCTGGGCTCGCGTAGCTCCCTGGTTTGGATCACCTCCGGCAGCATTTATATTATTGCTTCTGCTTGAATTGTAATCCTGAGCATCTACCGTTTTTTGGTCGTCCTCCTCTTTCTTGTCTTCTTTGGCGGAAGTAGTATTGCTACGGCTCGAATTGTAGTCCTGCGCTCGTGTAGCTCCCTGGTTTGGATCACCTCCGGCAGCATTTATATTATTGCTTCTGCTTGAATTGTAATCCTGAGCATCTACCGTTTTTTGGTCATCTTCCTCTTTCTTGTCTTCTTTGACAGTTGAGATATTGCTACGGCTCGAATTGTAGTCCTGTGCTTTGCTTCCCGATGTTTGCCCGACATGACCACCGCCACCACTTATTCCCCCTTCATACATGGGATTATTTCCCTGCTGTCCCGATTGCTCATACAATGGATTGTTGTTTTGTCCTCTTTCCTGGTACATGGGATTTTCTCCTTTGTTTTGATTGCCCTGGTACAAAGGATTTGAACTCCTTAGATTGGGATGATTGCCCAGTTTTCCAATGCTAATGCTTACACCAAAATTCACATTCAGGCTGTTGAAATTAAAACTGTTGCTTGTTGTGGGAATTTCGCTTGCCAAATCAGGATCAATTCTCCCATCGGCACCCGTGGCTTTCGAAATGTCTTTGGCGTAGAAGTTTACATCTCCATTTAATGCAGTGGCATATTCACCACTCACAAACAACTGTATTCCCTTGCAAAGTTCGGTATTCACTTTTGCGCCAATACGTGCACTTAAGGCTTTAATGCTTTGCTGTTTCAGACTCCAGGTAGTGATATCGGTATTGGGCTGTTGTTGTGCAATTTCAGGTGTGCTGTTTACGCTTATACCTGTTCGTCCATATAATATTACCGATAGTTTATCGCTGCCAAAACTAAACTGAGGACCAAGGTCGAAACCCAGGCTTCTGAATTGTTTGCGACTGCCTCCTGTCTGTCCAAACTCTTCTTTAACATTAAAAGAGGAATGTTTTACCCCCATTGCCAATGATAGTTTGGGACAAAAACTCTTGCTAACCGACAATTCGTTATTGAATCCATCTTCAACTAGATCTTTAAAATCGCCATGGGGCAAACTGATTCCATTTACAATTTCCAGAGAAAGATTTTGGTTTTGTCCATATGTGAAATGAATGGCAATAAGGCATAGGAAACAAATGATGGCTTTTTTCATGTCGAATACAATTGGTAGATGGTTGATATACTGGTATCAAAAAGATACGAAAAATTTAATAAAAGATAAATTGGTCTTTTATTGGTGGTTTTTTTCACGATGCACCTTCAAATTGATGCTGAACTACTCCTTGTTTGGCACAATATGTGATGTGTAAGCCATATTGAAAAATAAAAACTCACATAAAATACAACGCACATGAAACGTATAATTGTTATTGTTTTTGCCATGTTTATTGGCTTTAATTTAAGTGCACAGGCCCAAAAGAATTTTATCGATCAGAACTACATAGAGGTAAAGGGTGTAGCCGAATTGGAAGTTGTTCCCAATGAAATTTATCTGAATATTGTTTTAAACGAGAAGGATACCAAAAACAAGGAGAGCATTGAGCAACTGGAGCAGAAAATGTTTGTAGCTCTGGAAAAAGCAGGTGTAAATCTTGAAAAACAACTTTCGGTTTCCGATTTCAGCAGCAATTTAAAATTTCACTTTTTTAAAGGAGCAAATGTTCTTAAAGCAAAACAGTTTGAGCTTTTGCTTCACGATTCTCATACCCTTGCCAAGGTTTATGTAGAGTTGGAGAAGATTAAAATTTCCAATGTCAATATTGTTAGAGTAGATCATTCTGAGATTGAAAAGTACCGCCAGCAAGTAAAGGTGAATGCCATTAAAGCCGGAAAAGAAAAGGCCAAAGCATTAGCCGAAGCCATTGGACAGAAGGTGGGTAAGGCCATTTACATCAACGAAAATACCACTCATTACAGAAATGATTATGCCAATACAGCCATAAGAATTAGAGGAACTTCCTCTTTGGCAAAAATGAAAAGCCCTGATTTGGATTTCCAGAAGATAAAATTGGAATACTCGGTGCAATTGCGCTTCGAGCTGTTGTAAGATTTATCGTACACGATATTTAACCATGGATTCTACAATTTTAGAGAGAGAATGGAGGACTCGATCTAAACATTGTGTTCCATGGTTTTTTGGTTTGTCATGGGGTGACTATTTGCCTTTGCAACACTTTGTTCAAGTGGTGTGGTTCCAACTTTTTATTTCTCAAATGCTTACAAACTCTATTTCGGTGCGAAGCTTCCCCTTTCAATGCCCCGATGAGCCGGGTGGAGATCGTGAATATGTCACTTTAGGAAGGATATTATTTTAGTGGCTGGCAAGTATAATTCCTACTGGGATGAAAAATTGTAGCATTTACATTTGTGTAATTGGTGCAATTTGTGGTTGAATTACTTTAAAGCGATATTCATCCGTTCATGATTTTTTTGTTCTTTTGTGGTGAATTTTAATCAACACAGAACAATGACCAAGATTTTATCATATATCCTAACTACAATATTCTACATCTTATTTTTCTTGCTGCTTGTTATTTTTCACCCAATTCAGGTGATTAGTTTAAAGCTGTTTGGCTACAAAGCGCACAAGAATTCTGTGGATGTTCTTAATTTTTTCCTGATGCGTTTGGTGGGCATTCTTGGGGTAAGAATTACCTACGAGGGACGTGTAGATCTGCCTACTGATCGTCCCTTAATCATTGTATCAAACCACCAGGGAACCTACGATATTCCTCCCATTGCATGGATTTTTAGAAAGTACCACCCAAAGTTCATCTCCAAAAAAGAGCTGGCCAAAAATATTCCAAGTGTATCCTACAACCTGCGTCATAGTGGTGCTGCCTTAATTGATAGAACGAACCGGGCACAGGCAATTCCTGAGATTCACAAATTGGGTAAATTGATTGCCAGGAAGAATTATGCTGCTTGTATTTTTCCGGAAGGAACCAGAAGCAAAACCGGGAAGATGAGAAAATTCAAATCGGGAGGGATTGAAACCCTTCTTGATGCTGCTCCGAATGCGCTGATTGTGCCTTTTGCCGTTGATGGAAATTACAAGATAGAGCGCAGGGGAATGTTTCCGCTTTGCATTGGACAGAGAGTAAAATACAGCATTTTGACTCCGATTGAAACGGAAGGGAAATCGGCTGCTGAGATTACTGATGAGGCAGAAAAAGTGATTCGTAAGAAGTTAAATCAGTTGTAGGATGCAAAAAGATTCTGGTAAAACCGCTTTGGTAGTTGAAGGAGGAGCCATGAGAGGTATTTTTGCCGCTGGTGTATTGGATGCTTTCATGGAGCAGTCCTTTCTTCCTTTCGATATGGTGATTGGCGTATCGGCAGGTTCGATTAATGCTGCTGCCTATCTGGCAAATCAGCATGGAAGAAACTATAAGGTTTTTACCGATTACTCTTTGCGACCGGAATACATTAGCTGGAAGAAATTCTTGCGCGGTGGACATTTAATGGATCTGGATTGGTCCTGGGATATCACCGGAAGGGAATTGCCCATAAATGCAGATTCGCTTTTCAAAAGAAATATTGACTTCGAAATCGGAATTACCCGCAATAGCGATGGCAGCTCCAGGTTTATTCAAGCTACTCCCGAGAATTTGAGCGATGTGATGAAGGCCAGTTGTTCTGTACCTTTGTTCTATCGTAATTTTCTGAAAGTGGATGGTGAAATTGTTGCAGATGGAGGAGTGTCAGCTCCCATTCCCGTTGAACGTGCCATTGAAAAGGGTGCTAGCAGAATCATGGTCATCCGATCGAGAAAGAGTGATTATCGCATGAAGAATGGAAATGAAAATAAGTTGTCACGATTTCTGTTCAGAAAACATCCGGGTTTGGCAAAAGCCATTCAAAAACGCCCTGATACCTACAATCAAACCATTGAGTTGATCAATCATCCTCCTGCAGGTGTGGAAATTATTGATATCTGTCCGGCAGATTCTTTTTCTACCAAGCGTTTCACTCAAGACAAAGAGATTCTGGATAAGGATTACAAACTTGGCAAAGAGCAAGGAATGGAAGCCATTGGAAGATGGTGAGATTCTTTTCAGTTATCAGTTATCAGTTATCAGTTATCAGTTCTCGGTTGTCGGTTAGCAGTTATCAGTTACTCAAAAAAAATCTCATTTTTTTTTAAAAGGTAGATTAAACCTTTTGGTAGTTTGTGTGTCTATACTTCGACATAAGGTCGAAACAGGCATTTGTTTCGTCGGGTAAATGTTAATAAATATCTAAAAAACTAGATGAGTGCATGTTTATCCGCTAAGGAATCGTATGTTTGTTTGGACATAAAAAAAACTTAACCTACTAACATGAATAGATTATTACTATTGTTAAGCTTTGTTTGCTTGGCAATGTTTTCAAAAGCAGTTGAACCTGCTGTAAAACCAGAAATTCAAGGGGGAATTATCAAAGGAGTTGTGAAAGATCAGGCATTGGAAATTCCTGTAGAATATGCAACCGTATCGGTTTACTCCATGACAGATTCAACTTTAATTGATGGTACCATTACCGATGCAAAAGGAGCTTTCTCCTTAAAGAAATTAAAACCAGGCAGCTATTTTATTGAAGTATCTTTTATTGGTTACAACAAAGCTGCGGTTAGAAATATCCCCATTAGTAAAAAACGCAAAGTGATCGATCTTAAAACGGTTTCTCTTCGTCAGTCTACCGAGGCTTTGGATGAGGTTACCGTTACTACGGAAAGAATTCCTGTTCAATATCAAATCGACAAGAAAGTAATTCCGGTGAGCCGACAAATTACTGCAGCAAGTGGTAATGCCGTTGATGTGTTGGAGAATGTTCCATCGGTTAGTGTAGATATAGAAGGAAATGTAAGCTTGCGTGGAAGTTCGAACTTTACCGTATTGGTGGATGGCAAACCTTCCATTCTGGATGCTGCGGATATTTTAGAACAAATGCCTGCCAGCATGATTGAAAATATTGAGATCATTACCAACCCTTCTGCCAAGTACGATCCGGAAGGTACTGCGGGTATTATCAATGTAATCACCAAGAAGAACAAATCCAATGGAATTGCCGGAGTAGCCAATTTAAATTTAGGGACTCAAAACAATTATGGAGGAGACATTCTACTTACTTATCGAAAGAAAAAACTGAATCTGAATTTTGGTATTGATTATGGGAAACGAGGTTTTAACGGATCAACCGAGTCGGTAAGAAGAAATACGATTGATGGAATTACGAAGCATATTTTGTCGGATGGTGATACCCAGCGAGAGAGATTAGCATATGGAATTCGTACAGGCTTTGATTATGACATTGATGAGAAGAACCAGCTTTCTTTTGGATTTAGATTGGGTAACAGGGAAATGGAACGAAAATCTAATCTGGATTATGAAGAATACCTGGAAGGGGAAGATTCTGAATTTTATGACAGTAAAGATTTTTGGAGTCGTGATATGAGTTTTATCAATTCCAATTTATCGTATACCAGGAAGTTTAAAGGCAAAGGACATCAATGGGCAAATCAGGTAACTTTTTCTCGCAGAGGAAGTGGTGATGAGATATCTACAAATGAATTAAAGACGGGTACTGAGCTAATGAGTGGACAAATTTCTACTGAAGAGGGGCCCGGGGAACGTTGGGAATTTCGATCGGACTATACTTTACCATTAGGGAAAGACAGCAAGTTTGAAATGGGGTATCAAGGTCAGATAAGATCTAGTGATGCCATAACCATGCAAAAAAACTTTAACCCGGATAACGGTTTGTATGAATTGATTAACAATCATGATGTAAGCTACAAGAGAAGAGTTCATGGTGTATACTCCACTTATGCTTCAACAGTTGGTAAGTTTGGATATCAGCTGGGATTTAGAACGGAGTATACTGATCGTGAAATTACCTTTGACAACAATCCTGATAAATTCACAATAAAACGTTGGGATTTCTTTCCAACTATCCATACGCAGTTTGATTTGGGTTCAAAGAATCAAATCATGGCAAGTTATACAAGACGAATTCAAAGACCACGTGGATGGTATCTGGAGCCTTTTAGAACAAATACTGATGCATTTAATGCAAGATCAGGTAATCCGGACTTAAAGCCGGAGTACATTGATTCATATGAGTTAGGATACATGAAGAGATTTGGTGATCAGGCTATTTCTTTTGAGATATATCATAAACGTACTGATAACAAATTGGAAAGGGTAAAAGCATTGGATAAGGATGGTATAATGGTTAGCACTCCTGAAAATGTTGGTAAAGATTATTCTACCGGTTTGGAAGCTACATTGAATTTGACTTTTGCCAAATGGTTTAAAAACGATTTAATTGGTACCGTCTATTATTATAAGGAAGAAGGTGATTTTACTACGGAAAATACCCAGGGAGAGATGGTGGTTCAGGATTTCTCAACGGAGAGTTACAATTGGAGTTTGAGGAATAATATGACTTTTATTATTAATCCGGTAACAAGATTTCAATTAAATATTAACTACCGTTCTCCAACCGATTGGGCCCAGGGAAAGCGAGAAGGATTTGTTATGGCAACAGCGGCAATCAAAAGAGATTTTTTCAAACGTAAGCTTTCAGCAACATTAACAATGAGAGATTTGTTTGGAACATTCAAGCATGAAAGCGAAGTGTTTGGACCTGACTTCTATACATCTTCTCAGTTCAAAATGGATTATCCATCATTCCGTTTAAACTTGAGTTACAAGATTAATAACTACAAGAAAAAGAGAGGTTCGAGAGGGAGCAACGGAGGAGTTGATACCGAAGATTTTGAGATGTAGAACAAACTGATATAAGAAGAAACTCACGGATTAATTTTCGTGAGTTTTTTTATGCCATTTTAATTTCAAAATCATTGCGGTATTATGCAATTTTGTGGTGATTTAGGAAAAATAAGATGAAAGGGAAAGAGATGAAATACATAGGAGCACACGTAAGTACAGCGGGAGGTGTTGAAAATGCACCCATTAATGCTAATAAAATAGGAGCAAAGGCATTTGCTTTGTTCACCAAGAACCAACGACAGTGGAATGCAAAAGCATTCACAGAGAAGAATATTCAGGAATTCAAAGCAAATTGTGAAAAGTATGCTTTTGGTCCTGAGCAGATTCTTCCGCATGACAGTTATCTTATCAATTTGGGTCATCCGGATCTTTTAGCACTGGAGAAATCAAGAGCTGCCTTTTTGGATGAAATGCAAAGATGTGAGCAATTGGGATTGAATCGACTAAACTTTCACCCCGGAAGTCATTTAAAGAAAGTATCGCTTGATGAGTGTTTGGCTACCATTGCAGAATCGATAAATATTAGCTTGAATCAAACCAGTGGTGTTTGTGCTGTGATTGAGAATACAGCAGGACAAGGAAGTAATTTGGGTTTTACATTCGAGCAAATTGCAGAAATCATCCATAAAGTGGAAGACAAGGAAAGGGTAGGAGTTTGTATTGATACCTGTCATGCTTTTACTGCAGGTTATGATATTTCTTCGGCAGAAGGTTTTCAAAAAGTATTTGATGATTTTGAAAGAATCATCGGCTTTAACTACTTAAAAGGAATGCACTTGAATGATTCTAAAAAGGAATTGGCAACTCGAGTGGATCGCCACGAACTAATTGGAAAAGGCTTCATCGGTTTGGATGCCTTTAAATGTTTAATGAATGATAGTCGATTTGATGGGATTCCAATGGTTCTTGAAACACCAGATTCAGACAATTGGGCAGAGGAAATCAAATTGCTTTATTCTCTTGCAGAATAGTTTGTCAGCTTTGGATTGTTATACCATTTATAAAAAACAGAGAGCGATTTTAAGCTATCGAATAGTTTTGGTATAATGCCGATATCTAATTTGTTAGGCATTAGAAGTGAGCGCACTATTGGCTTATACAAATTAATAATCGGTATTAATGGTGAATTAATGTGGAAACCACAATAAATATTCCTGTAACGATATTGATTCCAATTACCATTTTTCGAAATTTTTCAGGCTCTACCTTACCCGAAAATTTTGAGCCCAAATGTGATCCAAAGAATAGAATCGGTAAGCAAAACAAAGCCAGGTTTACCGATTCTGTTTCAATCATTCCTTTCATTACAAAAGCAGCAGTGGTAAAGAAAGAAGAGAATGTGCTGAACCAGGCAAAAACACCACGGAAGTGATCTTTGGAGTAACCTTTTCGATTCATGGCAATTACCAGCGGAGGCCCGCCAACCGAAATGCAAGAGCCAAGAATTCCACTTACGAAACCAGCGAAAACAATTGGATATCTGCGAAAGCGTTTGGCTAAGCGTACTTTACCCAACATTCTAATTGAGAAAATAATGACCAAAATTCCAGTAATCAAGCGCAAGTTCTCACTGCTTACAAATTCAAGGGCATGAACTCCCAGTGGAATTCCTCCCAAACTTGCCACAAACATTGGAATAAACAGCTTTGCCTTTATTTTTTCCTGTAGCTTGAATAGAATGACCAGACTGGTTATCAGATTGAACAAACTCATTGCCGGAACCAAAACTTGCATTGGAAATATCAACGAAAGAAAAGGAACAGCAAGTAGTGCAAATCCAAAACCAGTCATCCCTTTAATGAATGCTGCAGATAGAATTACAATGCTGCAAAGTACAATTTGAATAAGTGTTATATCATGCATTGTTTCGCAAGTTATTCAGTCATTATCACTTGCAAAGTTAGCAGAAGAACATTATTAATAAAACTTGTTTATGGATGTTGTATAGCTTCTTTTAGAAATGGGAATAAGGTGTGAATTTGAATGGCTATGTTTGTCATAAATAGTTTCACAGAAATTGCTAAAAGAATAATGCCAAATACTTTACGAAGAATGTGAATTCCACCATCACCAAGAACTCTTTCTACCAGATTGGTTGATTTTAGTACCAGGTAAACAAAGGCCAGATTCAGAATAATGGCTGCAACAATGTTTTCCACAGCATACTCAGCACGCAATGCCAAAACCGTTGTAAACGATCCTGCACCTGCAACCAAAGGAAAAGCAATGGGAACAATTGAAACACCACTTGGTCCATCGTATTTTATAATTTCAATTCCCATTACCATTTCGGCTCCCATAATAAATAGAATAATAGAACCTGCAATGGCGAAACTTGAAATGTCGACACCAAAAATTCCCAAAAGTTTTTCTCCAAGGAATGTGAAGATGATCAATACGATTAAGGCTACCAGGGTTGCTTTTAAAGCTTCAATTCGTCCACCTTTTTTCTTTAAATCTAATATAATTGGGATAGATCCGATAATATCGATAACTGCAAAAAGTACCATAGAGGCGGAAACGATCTCAAGAAAATTTAGATTCATCGCAATAGAGTTTAATTGGTTAATAGTAAAATGTTAATGGTAAACTTACAATATTTTTATTATCAAGCTAGACTGAAAATTGGAAAATATGTATGAATACCGACAATTAAAAGTTAAAAATTTCACAACAAACAGATGATGGTGTGAAATATTATTTCATTTCGCGAAGGTATGTTTTTTTTTACATTAATCAGATACAAAAAAAAGAGTTTTCCGAAGAAAACTCTTTCCATGTAACTGTTCCGTATTTTTTATTTCTCTTTTAACTCTTCTTTGGGGATGAAATTCAATGAAATACTGTTTACACAATGGCGCGTATTCTTTTCTGTAAATCCTTCGTTAAGAAAAACATGTCCCAAATGGCCGTCGCAATTGGCGCAAACAATTTCTGTTCTCCTGCCATCGACATCAGGAATTCTTTTCACAGCACCTTCAATTTCATCGTCGAAACTTGGCCAGCCACAGTGCGACTCAAACTTATC
Organism: Marinifilum sp. D737; assembly: GCF_026672275.1. GTDB lineage: Bacteria > Bacteroidota > Bacteroidia > Bacteroidales > Marinifilaceae > Marinifilum. The sequence continues at coordinate 20,800 of NZ_JANQCD010000052.1, forward strand.
GGATGAATTGTATAATGCTGCGTTGCACTGCTTACAGGTGTAAACCCCTTCAGCTTTATTCTTTAAATATTTTCCCGTACCGGGATATTCCGTTCCTTTATGAATTATTACCCTTTTCTCTGCTTCGGTAAGGGTGTTGTATTTGTCTTTTGTCATTGCTTTTTGTGCGTTTAGCTTAGGTGCTGTAAAAATGAATATACCAATTAATATTATTGCTTGTTTCATATCTTTTCAATTTGATTACTAATTTGTTTGCTGATTCACATTTTTAATGGTTTCAACAATTAGATCGGGTCGTGACCAAGGTACGAAGTGATCCAAATCTTCCAATAAAATGGAATTGATATTGCTATGATATTTTTGATAATAATGCAGGGTTTTAAAGGGAACCAAAATGTCTTTCTTGCCCTGTATATAAGTTGTTGGAATATCAATCGCTGAAATACGCGATTCATTTTTTATTAGACATTCCGATAGGTCCAGCATTTCCTTGTTGCTGTTTTTCAATTCGTGAGGTAATATTCTTTGTGGGATACCTCCTGTAGCCAAGATATTGTACCATTTGGCTTCCTGATATTCAGGAGACAAACATGGTGCTACGTAAATGGCGTGTTTTATATTATCCGAATAATCAATTAAAAGTTGTTCCAATACAGCACCTCCAAACGAATGCCCCAATACAATTGACTTTTTATCTTTTTGCAGGTAATGCTCCAGTACTTTTGCAGCTACTCTGGCCTGGTTTGACAAACTTCCCATGGCAGGAACACTTGTTTTTCCATAACCCGGTCGATCGAATGAGATCAGACTGAATTGCTTACTCAAATCGACATCAGCAAATACTTTTTTAAAATCAAACCAATATCCAGGAGAGCCATGAATAAATAATACTTTTGGAAGTGATAAGTCACCAATGTATTTGGTGTGGATGGAGTAATTCCCAAAACTTACAAATTCTGTTTTTGGAATAACATTTTGAGTGAGTAATTCGTCAATTACTTTTTGATCATTAAAGGTAGATCGCATTTTTTGGAGAAGGAAGATTGATGCACCTGCAATAATCACAATTGCTATGCTCAACACTATAAATACGCTTTTAATCTTTCTTCTCATATCACCCTTAGCTCTTAAAATTCAGACAGTAAATAAATAAAATACTTTTTTGTCTGAATTACAAGAGTAAGAATGTTATAAAATCTTAAATTGTTGTAGATTTTGAGTTTTTATTGAAGATGTTTGTTAATCAATTTAATTAGAACATCTTTTTTTACTGGTTTGGCAACGTAATCATCGCAACCATTGTCTAATGATTTCTTCTTATCACCCAGCAAAGCAAATGCAGTTTGAGCAATAATTGGAAGATTTGGTCTTATTTTTTTGATTTCTTTTGTTGCTTCATAACCATTCATCAATGGCATTTTAATATCCATTAACACCAAATCAATTTTTGCATTCTTTTGGCACAGCTCAATTGCCTCCACACCATTGCTTGCAACAATTACCTTACAATTAATTTGATGAAGTAATTCTTCGAAGTAGATGCGGTTAAATTCTTCATCCTCTACAACCAGGATTGTTTTGTTTTTGAGTTTACTCATTTTGGAGTTGTTTATTCACCCTCTAAAATAGTTTTTCTGATTGATGTAAAGAAATATTAATTAAAAATTCTTTAAGAATTTGAACAGTTTCTGTTTTTGGGATTTAAAAGATGCTTTATGCTTGATTATTGTGTTTTTTTAATCGACGAATATCTTTTTTACATATGCATAAAATTATAATAAATTAGGAGATGAGAAATCACTCCTATTTATTTGCAACTCTTTAATTAATCACAATAAATAAAAACCAGAAGGGATTATAATTAGTATTGGTTAAAAATGTGAATTTTTGATAGGTATAATGTAAAATGTACGTTTCTCATAAAAATGATTTGTGGTAATTAGTGCTGATAGCTTTAATTGTTTCGGATTTGTTGTTTTTTCGATTCCAAAAAGTAGTTGATATTTAATTTTTTCAGTCTATTAAAATAGGATCATATTGGGAATTTCTCTATCTTAGAAAGAAACATAACAATTAAATCTAAGCTTATGACTGATGGAAATAATTTAGTTTGCGTATTTACCGGATCATTAGTTGATGTAAAATATTATAAGGAGAGGTTGGAGGAAGTAGGGATTCCTTCTTTGTGGAAAGATGAATTTAGTTCCGGTACATTGGTAGGAATGGGTGGAACACCTGACAATGTAGATCTTTTTGTGGATGAAGAGCATGAAGCAAAGGCTCGAAATTGCATTGCAAGTTTTCAGGAAGATTAGAGGTGTTGACCAATTGTAATTCTATTTTAATGAGGAAGATATTTGTATTAACATTATTCGTAATGTTGAGTGGAATGTTAATTGCCCAGGAAAAAGATCCTATGGTGACTGATAGGCCAAGTCAGGCTGAATCGGCGAGTGTTATGCCCATAAGAGGATTTCAGATAGAATCGGGATTTGCTTTCCAAAAAGTGAGTTCCGATATTGATTTTGTCACTTTCAACAGCACTTTGTTGCGATATGGATTGGTTAAAAACATTGAATTAAGACTAGGGGTTCAATATCTAGGCTTTTATTATTCCATGGATGGCCTGGATATTGATGAAACAGGCTTTGGTCCATTAACACTAGGTGGAAAATTCTTATTACTTGAAGAGAGTGAGGGCAATCATCCTCAATTGGCGCTTCTTTCTACTTTTTCGGTTCCCAAATCGGGAGCTTCGGCTTTTGAGCATGAAAACCTTGGAGCAGATATTCGATTGAATGCAGATTATAGCATAAACGATGCTATGTCTCTCGGTGGTAATCTTGGTGTGACCTGGAGTGGTGTGGAAGGACAAGATTATGCGGTTTGGATGTATGCCGCAGTTATCGGTTTGACTTTATCAGATAAGCTTGGAGCATATGCAGAATTGTATGGCTATTTGCCAGGAGAAGGTAAAAATGATCATCGATGGGATGGAGGACTTACTTATGCAGTTACAGAGGATTTACAATTGGACTTCTCCACTGGAATTGGCTTGAGTAAGGTTTCCCCGGATTTTTTTATTAGTTTAGGCTTATCAATAAGAATGCCTTAACAGGTAGTTCATTACATCAATTCAAAATAAGGCTTGATCAGTTTACTGGTCAGGCTTTTTTTTGAAAGTCTTAAAAAGTTTGAATAGTGAAAAAGTAGAAAAGGTTCGAAAATCAAAACTTAAAGTGTTTCTTAGTTCCTGTTTTAATTTCTTTATTTCAGATTGATTTTAATTCTGCTTAAAAAAGCTTTCTTGCATCCGATAGGGAGAGGGCTATAATAGAGTTTTTTGTCTTCAAGCCAGACGGGCTGTTCTTTTATCATTGCTATAAAAGAACCAAAAGATCTAGACGCCAAAAATTTAGTTACCCATAACGATTTAAAGTCTAAACAGAATAATATTCACTCGTACCTCGTTCATGGAATTCTGTTCTTAACGACTTTTTCATCTATGGGGGCCAACAAATTTTTGGATGTCACACTTACTGCAACAAATTGGAGTTGGTTTCTATAAATATTGCCTGAAGGGCAAAGATCATTCTAGCCCAGGGGAAGGGCGCGAAGCGACCGCCGCCCTGGGTTACTGGGTTCTGCAATAACTCGTCGCAACTGTTTTTGTTGATTGGTTTAGATGGATTACTGCGACGGAAATGAAATACTTGTATTGTCTTCAAGCCAGACGGGCTGTTTTTTATCCTCAAGCCGGATGGGCTTTTCATTTTTGGGTTATTCACTATCGTTCATGAGCTCCACTTTGTT
>NZ_JANQCD010000053.1 GCF_026672275.1 Marinifilum sp. D737
TGCCACATGTCATAATATTTCCCTTTTGTTTCGTATAGTTCAGTATGCGATCCTTCTTCCATTAATTTTCCTTTCTCCAAAACAATAATTTTATCGGATTGCAGTACAGTACCCAAACGGTGAGCTATCAATACAATGGTTTTTCCTTGTTCTTTTAAACCCCTAATGCAATTTTGAACTTGTTCTTCCGAAATGGAATCCAATGAGGATGTTGCCTCATCCAGAATCAATACCTGTGGATCGTGATACAGAGCTCTTGCAATTGCCAAACGTTGTTTTTGCCCGCCCGAAAGAGATGCTCCATTTTCGCCCAACCAGGTTTGGAAACCATTGGGCAATTCTTCTATGAAATCCAATATGCCGATCTGCTTGCAAATGTCCAATATGCGTTCCATATTGGGCTGAAACTCGCCCACTGCAATGTTTTCAATTACATTCCCTGCAAACAAATCTAAATTCTGGGGAACTATGCCCACATAACTTCTCAAACTTTCGTTCGATACATATTTGATATTTACATTTCCAATGTAAATATTACCTTCATTTAAAGGATATAAATTCTGCGCCAAAGCTGCAATGGTGGTTTTGCCAGAACCACTCTCGCCTACAATGGCCGTAATTTTTCCATGTGGAATATGCATATTGAATTTCTCGAAAACATCAACACGTGTACCGTAACTAAAGGATACATCCTGAAAAACGAGATCGCCTTGATGTTGTTTCTCCAATTCAAACCTATTTTCTTCCTCTTCACGCTGTAAATCCATAATTTCGAACAAACGATCAGCGGCAATCAAAGCATTTTGAACCGATTTATTCATGCCTATTAAAGAGGCAACAGGTCCTGTAAAGTATCCAATAATGGCATAAAAGGACATTAATTCACCTGGAGTTATGGTCTGATCGATTACCAAATATCCACCAAACCAAAGTAAGACAATGGTAAATATTCGGCTTAAAAATTCGGAAGAATTCCCTGAGAATATTGCATTCAATCCCGATTTGTAACCTGTGTGCAACAGGTTGATAAAGCGGGTTTCCGTTTTCAAATTGGCAAAATCTTCCAGACTTAACTGCTTAATGGTCTTTACAGAATTGAGCGATTCTACCAATTGTGTTTCCAATTCGGCCGCTTGCTCCATTACCTTACGTTCCTGTTTTTTATTTAGTCTGTTGGTAATAAAATAAACCAAAGCATACAAGGGAATTATTAAAGCCATTGCCAAAGCCAATTTCCATGAATAAATAAACATCAAGGCAAAAGAGAAGAACACAATAAACACATTTACGATTAGGCTAATGGCTGTATCATTTATAAATGCCCTGATTTTCACTGCATCGTTAATCCTTGAAATGATCTCACCAATTCGCATGGTATCAAAAAAGCGTTGTGGTAATTTCAACAAATGTTTGTAATAGCCCAGAATCAAGCGGGAATCTATCAACTGTCCCGTTTTTAAGACCATTACCGTTTTCGATGTTCCGATGAATATTTGAAAGATGATTAAAACCACCATACCTATACTCAATAAATTAAGTAGATTTTTGTTGCCATCAACAAGCACAAAGTCGGTTAATTTTTGGATGTAAATGGAGGTAGACAAACCCAATACCGTATAAACAATTGCTCCAAACAAAGCCTGAAACAAAATGCTTTTATGGGGTTTTAAAAGAAAGAAAAATCGAGAAATATTCGAAACTTTTTCATCTTTCTTCACAAAGCTTTCATTGGGAACCATCAATATCAATACTCCGGTCCACTCTTTTTCAAATTCAGCGATACTTTTCTTGTGAATCTGTCCGTCACCTGGATCCATTACCTCCACATACTTGTCAGTAACCTTATAAATTACCACATAATGCTGTAATACTTCTTTTACCACCACATGAGCTATGGCAGGCAAGGGGATTTTTGATAAACTATCCAGCTCTCCCCGCACTCCTTTGGCAGTAAAACCGAGTTTTTCTGCAGCTTTAATCACCCCCAAAGCATTGGTACCTTTCTTATCGGTACCTGCCATTTGTCTGATTCGTGAGATTGGTAATTTTAATTTAAAATGTGCCGAAATGGAAGCCAGGCATGCCGCTCCACAATCGGTAATATCGTGTTGTTTTATTTTTATACTCATTATTTAGATGTGAGATGTAACACGCAATATTTGAGAAAATTAAGATTACAAACGTGGATTTAACCAATCGTCTACTTTATCATACAGCAATTGGAATAAAGTTCGTTCTGTAACATTAAAACGAGCTGTTAAACTCATGCCTTTCTTTAAATTTCCCTCATATCCATTTTTTAGAATTAATTTATCTTGATCCAAACTACACCTTACCTTAAAAAACACCTTGTTCTCAATTTGAAAAATATCGGGAGAAATCTCCAATACTTTTCCACTTGCCAGACCCCATTGATTGTAATTAAATGCATCCAGCTGGAAGTTTACATTCATATCCTTGTGGATATAACCAATATCTGATGGAGACAAGTAGCATTCAACCAACAGTTCGCTATTAGGTGAAATTTGCGCAATACTTTGTCCTGGAGCAATAAAGTTTCCTTGTTGAATTCCTGTAAAATGAGTAATGACTCCTGTTATAGGAGCTGTTATTACATAGTTGATTTTCTCTTTTGTATTTAGAGCAATACGAGATTCCAATTCTATGCTTTCATGTTTCAAGTCACGCAGAGAACTTTGCCACTTTAAGGTTTTCTGCTTGATATACAATTGCTTATTCTGCAAAGACTGTTGCCAGGCATACTCTATTTTTCAAATTCAAGTTTGGCCACAACTTCCTTATCAAACAACTCTTTATTAATGCGATAATCTTTTGCTTTATGCTTTATTTCAGCATCCAATTCTATCAGCTTCTGATTGTATTCTGCCAATTCATTTTGATAGAGAAAAGTTTTTATTGTTTTGGATTTTCCTTTTAAAAGGAATTTTAAATCTTCCTGATACTGCTGGTTCAATTCCAATCTTTGCTTTATTGAAGCAATATCCTGATCCACTTTATCTTCATTTAAAATCAATAGTGTATCACCCTTGTTCACATTTAAATTCTCATGTAACCTATTTTCTGCAACTTGCCCATAAATAGCAGCTACAACATTATTATTCTCTTCCAGGCACCGTATGGTACCTCTGCCTTGCTGAGTAATAGTAACTTTAACCACAGGTAATATTGCCACTATCAATAGTAATAGAAGCAACACAAGCTGGTATATGATCTTTACATTCGAATTGAATTTTGCAAAATGCGATTCGACAGTTTGAGCTATAATTTCTTTGGGAAAAATTTCCTTCATTCAATCTGGATTTCTTCTAAAAAATCTGAGGCAATTGATTAAACAATTCCCTCAGTTTATTGATTTTTCAGCTCAAAGTTAAGCGGAAACAGTCCAATAAACTTGGACTCTGCCTAAAAGTTCCTCCAGAATTTTCTTTTAATTCTTCATCTTTAAGAATCACTTTCAAAGGATACCGAACCTCAAGTTCATAATCGCCAAAATATTCGTAGGATGATTTTGACTTATTGAATCTAACCTTTACACCTAAATCTTTTAATTCATCAAAATGATTAAACACCTGGCTACGGGACACTCCCAATTTAGATGCCAATTGCTTTGCGTTTCCTGTCTCTCCTTTTTTTAGCAATCGATCTAACAACATCAATCGCTCTACCACTTTTAAAATCTTTACCATTTGATTTTGATAGTTAGTATTAATAAGAAATAGTTGTGTAGTATTTGCTATAGTTTTTTCTAATCTCTACTAGTTTATTCCTAAAGAGGTAAAAAAGTAACCCAAAAAAATGTTAAAAAAAATTAAATAATTTATGATTACGGCATTTCAGTTTTATGAACATGTAATTCCAGTTCGTATTTACGTATCATTCAATAGAAATGAAAAAATTAGCTAACTTAAAAACCTTACTTTTAATTGATTTCTAAACACAAAACACTTGGAAGTACAATTAAACTCATTGTGCATTATAAAAAGGTAGGGTAAAAATCTAAAATATCGGTTCAGAAGTAAATGAGCTCAGAAAATTAAACTTTAGAATTATAAATTTACCATTACAAAACTAGTTTGAGCGAATAGTTGTTCACTCCTATATTTAAGAATGATTATTTGCGAATGCTAATCCCGAAAGAAATCGGGAACATATGGAAACTAAAAAATATCAAAATGAAAAAACTATCATTTATATTACTAGCTGGATTGGCAATGTCGCTCTTTTCTTGTGACAATCATGATGATGTTGATGTGATTAAACCTAAAGAGGAAGTTGTATTGAACAACGATATCGAGACGGTAATCACAACAGAAGAAGCATCGGAAAATGTAATGGAAGTTGCTGATTACGAAGTAGACCTTTTCTCATTTATGGAAAGTGAATATACTGAACCTACAACAAGTACGAAACAAGGAACCCACAATTACTATGGTAATTTTGCAAGAGAATGGCAGCGTTACAAAGGCGAAACAATACCAGACATTTCTATTGAATTTGGAGAAGATGGTAGATTCCCGATGACAATTACAATTGAATATGATTCAATAGAACTGTATAATACTGACAAAATTATTGATGGTGTTATAAAGATTGTAATGACAGCAGCTCCCTGGACCAATGGTGCAGTGCGCGAAATTACCATGGATTTGGTAATTGATTCGGTTGAAATTAACGGTACCAAACGAATTGAATTTACAGGTGAACGAGGAGTGAGCAAGAAATGGGAAATCACTAGTGACATTACTTTTACTTATCCTGATGGAACTGAATTAAGCCGAGTGGCCGAAAGAACCAGGGAGTGGATTTCAGGTTTAGATACCAAGTGGGATTTAACCGACGATAAAATTCAGATTACAGGAAAGGTAACTTGCGTTGATACGGAACAAAATGAATATACCAAACAAATTGATGAAGAAAATCCTTTAATTAGAATTGGAACTTGTAGGTTAATTGTTCAAGGAACAGTTATCTACTCACAAAATGGAGAAGAGTTTGCCAAATTCGATTATGGTGATGGTGAATGTGACAATATCGCTACATATACCTATACAACTCCTGAAGGAGAAGAAGTAACTGAAAGCGTGGAGATTGGCAAGCACAAAAGAAACAAAAAGAACGGTAACAACTAAAAAATAATCAGGTTAAAAATGCTATAGGGTGCAGGAAAGTATTTGATTGCCCTGCACCCTAAATTCACACAAAACCATTATTTTTACCTAAATCAATCCTCTAGCCTTGACACAAGAAGAATTTAAAATCTTATTTGACAAGCACTTCGATAGCATTCGAAACTATATTTACTATCGTTCGGGTGATGAAGAATTAGCTACTGACATAGCTCAGGAAAGCTTTATGAAAGTGTGGGAGAAAAATTTACCCTACGAAGAAAAACCCAATAAATCATTATTGTACAAAATTGCCAGCGATATTTTTATCAGCAAATACCGAAGAGACAAAGTAGCTCAGAAATATTTGGCAAAATTGGAGCCATCAGTCGATAAAAACTCGCCTGAAGAACAAATGCAATACGAAGAGCTAAAAAATAAATATGAATTGGCCCTAAGCAGCTTATCAGAAAAACAAAGAACAGTATTTCTGATGAGTCGTAACGAAGGACTAAAATACCAGGAGATAGCAGATAGACTGGAACTCAGCGTTAAAGCTGTAGAAAAAAGAATGACACATGCATTGTCGTATTTAAGAAATGCTTTAGGAAGATAATGAAAGAAAATAATCAAAATATTACCCCTGGTTCGGAAATGGATTTCATCAATTCACTTCCGAAAGTTGATGTGACTTACTCAAAGTCAAAAGAAGAGGTTTGGAAGGAACTTTCTACAATAATCACTGCTGAAAAACCAAAAGCCAAAGTGATATCACTTTCGTGGATAAGGTATGCAGCCGCCGCTTGTATCCTTTTGCTAATGGGATTTGCAGGATTTACCTACTTCTATACCAGCACTACGTATTGTCCAAAAGGAAAGCACATGTGTGTTATCTTGCCCGATAATTCGAAGGTAGAGTTGAACGCAAACTCAAGCATTAGCTATAAACCATACATGTGGAACTTTTCTCGAAAAGTAGAATTCAAAGGAGAAGCCTTTTTCGATATCACGAAAGGAAGTAAATTCGAGATTGAATCGAAATACGGTAAAACTTTCATTTTGGGAACAAGTTTTAATATTTATGCAAGAGGCAATGACTACAAGGTAACCTGCTATACCGGAAAAGTTAAGGTTGTATCAACCCTTACTGCCGATAAAATTCTACTTTTGCCAAATGATCATGCTTTCCTAAATAAAAATGGCAAGCTTGAAGTATTTAAGGACGAAAAGGCAAAAGATAAAGTCTTATGGCGTAATCATTTCTTTTTATTCAACGCTACACCTTTAAAAGATGTTTTTAAAGAAATAGAGTTACAATATGACATTCATATTGTAGAAAAAGGTAAATTTAATAAGGCTTATACAGGGAATTTTGGAAAAGGAATGTCAGTTGATGATGTTCTATACAAAGTTTGCAAGGCACACGGACTTAATTTTGTTAAAAGTTCTCGCAAAAACTATATTATAACCTCAAACAAGCAATAAGTGAAACGATCATGATTCTATTAACCATTAAATCCCAAAAAGTATGATTAAAAAAATCATGAGAGAACGAAGCGGTTCCATGAGTTTCAAATTTTGAATTAACTCATTAACCGACAATTATAAAATTTTAAACGAATGAAAAAATATATCGCCCTTATATTTTTTTTCGGATTAGTAATTACGACCTCACTTGCTCAAAAAGTAGAAATTAAAGCTAACAATAAAGCTTTAAATGATATTTTAATTGAGCTAAAAGATCAGTACAATTACCAGTTTTCTTATGACACAAACTTATTGGCAAGTTATAACATTAGTATAAATAAAAGTTTTTCCAATAAAGAAAGTGCAATAATATATTTACTAAGGAAGTTCCCTTTAAACTACGAGATATCAAATAATGTATACATTATCTATCCCGAAGAGAAAATTTTTCAATACAGAATTCTAGGGCAAATTCTCGATAAAGAAAGCCTGGAACCTCTTCCATTTTCACATATCACCATTAACGATCATCCCATGGCTACCGACGAGCTTGGGAATTTTTCGTTTACATCAACTACCGACAGTACTTTTAGGATATTGGCTTCTCATTTGGGATATTTTATTCACGACACCCTTGTTGGCAGCGATAAAACTCACAAGTTGCTATTGACTGCAGCAAGTACCGATTTGGAAGAAATTACCGTTACCGACAAAGTTGTACAAACCTTTATAAAAGAAAGTAACCAGGCCGGGAACCTAAAGTTGAACCACAAAATAGCAGGTTTTTTACCAACCAACAACGACAACTCTGTATTTGAACTTTTACGCTTACAACCAGGAATTCTTGCTGCCGGCGAACAAAAGGATTATCTGATAATTTGGGGATCATACGAAGGAGAAAGTCAAGTGCTTTTTGATGACATTACCTTGTGGGGATTAAAAAACTACTTTGATGATATTGGTGCTGTAAACCCTTTGGTAGTTAAAAATATTGAAGTATTAAAAGGTGGTTTCGATGCCAGATATGGGGAACGAGTTGGTGGCATTGTACACATAACAGGGAAAGATGGAAACAAAGTGAAACCAAGTATAAATTTGGCTTTAAATAATATCACCGCTAGTGGATCGTATGAGCAACCCATTGGTAAAAAATCATCTCTCTTGTTTGCATTTCGTCATACCTATTACCCTTTGTTTAAAGATGATCAAATAAAGTATGCCACTTCGAATGTAAATACCGATGAACTTGAAGGTACTATTCCTGAATATGTAGATTTGGATGTAACTCCCAATTATCGATTCCGGGATGCAAACCTGAAATTCTCTACAAAATGGAATAATGGGGATCAATTGAACATCAGCATAATGGCTGGTGAGGACAGGTATTCCTACGATATTTCCAATGAATTATTATCTACTTCGCGAAAGCATAATTTTGAAGGAAGTTACCAAAATGGAGGTTCATTAAAATACAGCAAGGTATGGAAAAGTGGTAATTCAAGCTCCCTTTCGGTTTCCAGATCCGAACTCGATAGAAATACAACCGAACAAACAATTATTGAACGTATCCGGTTTACCGAGATGAATGTTCGCAGAGATGACAGATCATATAACAACATTCGCGAGTACAGCACAAAATTCCAAAATCGATTTGTTTTAAATCAAGATCAAATTATTGAAGCTGGTTTGCAGTATACGAATGATGTAGTCGACCTGAAAGAAGACTCGCTTGGAATAAATATTCTGCATTTGAATTCGAAACTGGATAAAATTGGCGGGTATTTTCAAAACATCCTTAATGTAAGCAATGGAGTTACAATTAAAGCCGGATTTCAAGTAAACTATCCAATTAACCTGGAAAAACTATACTGGGAACCGAGAATATCAATGAGCTTTAAAATTACCGATGAACTATCGTTTAATGGAGCCTGGGGACTATACAAACAGTTTATCTCAAAAAGTTCGGTATTGAGCAAATCAGGTAAGTACAGATACATCTGGGTTGGTGCCGACGAAGAAACTGTACCGGTTTTAGAATCTGTTCACAATGTTATTGGTGGTTCGTATCATAAAAATGGTTTTACTTTTAGTGTTGAAGCCTACCACAAAAGAACAAATGGGCACACAAGATACTACCGCTGGAGAAATCAGGGAAATATTTCCCTGGGTAAAAGTAAAAGTGTGGGACTCGATTTCTTTGCAAAGAAAGACTTTGGAGAGCATACATTTTGGGTTTCCTACTCCCTAAGCAAAACATCCGAAACCTTCGACTATTTCAGAGAGGAAGGAGAATATTTAAGATCTTTGCATGATCAGAGACATGAAATTAAAACTGCTGGCTTGCTGTCCTTAAAGCCATTCTACCTATCGGCTAACTACATTTTTGGTTCCGGATTTCCGATATATTCTGGTTATAACAACATCAAGTCCGAACCTGACTACCAACGACTGGATGCAGCTTTAATTTATAAGTTCTCTCACAAAAAAATAAAATCCGAAATTGGTATTCTTTTGCACAATGTGATGGACAAAGAAAACTTAACCTACGAATCGTTCGAAAGGGTTCCATTGAGTCAAATTAATAGCATTAGTGTGTATACAGAATCGGTTCCATCATCAATTAGGCTGTACTTTAAAATTACAATTTAATCATTTGAAGTAATATCGACACTTGGCATCTACACCAGGCTAATGACGTAATGTAATTCGGTTAGGGCAAAAAAATACCGGGTTAGACTATGAATCTAACCCGGTAATCACAACTAAATATTAAAACATAATCAAAAAGATGGTCAAAATTGGTAACAAGAAGAATCTAAGTGTTCTGATAAAACATTGAATGTTTCTTAAAAAAGTATAATCACACCTAACTTACTTTTAAACTACTAATTCTAACGGATTGGTTTATTTGTTTTACAAACAAGCCAAAAAGAAATCAATTTTTCATCGCTTTACCGTCACAACTTAGCTTCTTCATGTTGGTTAATAGTCAGATCCTTAAAAGCACAAGGGGGATAGTGCTTCTAACTCACTGTTTGAAGTAATTGAGTTAACAATTACAAATGGTTTCAAAGTACGCTATCTCCGGAAACTTCTTCGAAACAACTCTTTAGTGTTTCAATTCTTTTCCCGTAAACCGGAGCTTGGGTAACACTGTAAGCATTATCCATTTTTAAGCTTAGATCACGTTTAAAAAGTTCCATTTCTTCAACGCTTATTGAATCTTTAATCGATTCTACCAAGCCTTTTAGATCAGCCAAATCAGTAAATTTTTGAATAATGAAACGCTTAATTTCATTAACCTGATTTTGATTCATTTTTTGTGAATCCTGATCAACTCCAATGCATTCAAGAGCTTGATTTAATCCCTTAACTGTTTCAAGTTTATCGGAATTTATTAATTTTGATAACAGATTTGTTGTATTCATGTTCCGTTCCAAGATTGTTTTTACTCTATCATTCTCTTGATTTGATATTTCAAAAGTACGCTCGATGGCGAGTTTTTGAAAATCGTTTTTCATTACAATCTACGAAGTTCAAACAAAATGAAGATTATAAACCTTACTGTTTACCAAACAGTTAACTCATATATCCATTACAATGCCTAAACAACAAATAGACCCTCTGTTTCAATTAATTAAATCGATTTCGAAATCTGAGAAACGAAATTTTAAGCTATATGCAAACAGAATTAGCAGCGATAAAGAGACTAAATTTTTGCAGCTTTTTGATGTTTTGGATAAGATGGATGAATACAACGAAACCATTATTCTGAAAAAAGCGAAAGACATCAAACAATCGCAATTGCCAAATTTAAAGGCTCACTTGTATAAACAACTGCTTACCAGCTTAAGGTTAACACAGATCAACCACGATATCAGTATTAGTATTCGTGAACAAATCGATCATGCCAAGGTTTTATACAACAAAGGTCTTTACCAGCAAAGTTTAAGAATACTGGATAAAACCAAAGCTTTGGCTCGTAAAAACAAGAAAAACATCCTGGTTTACGAGATCATTCAGTTCGAGAAGCTTATAGAGTCGCAATATGTTACCAAAAGCATAGAAAACAGGGCTGAAGAAATTACAAGAGAAGCTACCGAAATCAGTAAAATGATGGATGGTATAGTGTATTTTTCAAACATGTCTATTCGTCTGTATGGATTGTATCTGAAAGTTGGTTATGTGAGAAACGAAAAAGATCTTTTAATGGTAAAGGAGTTTTTCAATACCAATTTGATTCCTCATGATGTTGAAAACCTGAGTTTCTTTGAGAAATTATACCTGTTTCAATCCTATGTATGGTACTATTTGATTATTCAGGATTTTTTAATGTGCTACAAGTATGCTAAGAAATGGGTAGACTTATTCATACTAAATCCTGAGATGATTAACATTCATATGGATTTATATCTAAAAGGATTAAATAATGTGCTGGTAGCTCTTTTCTATACCAATCATGTAAGCAATTTTAAGAAACACTTGCGATTGCTAAGAAAATTGGAAAAAGAAGATCAATTCAAACACAATTCCAACTTGAACATTTTGTTGCACATGTTTTTATTTGTGCACAGAATTAATCGCCACTTTATGGAAGGAACATTTGATAAAGGCTTACACCTGGTTCCAAAAATTGAGAGTTTTCTTGAAGAGAACAAAGTAGGCATGGATAATCACAGAGCACTAATTTTTTATTACAAAATAGCTTGTTTATACTTTGGAAACGGGCAATATCGCGAAGCTATTAAATATTTGAATCGCATTTCGGATGTGAGAGATACTTCACTGCGTGGAGACATTCATTGCTTTGGAAGAATTCTAAACCTAATCAGTCATTACGAACTGGAAAATACGGAATTGCTCGAGTATCAAATTCGTTCTACTTATCGATTCTTGGCCAAAATGGATGACTTACAAGAGGTACAAAAATACATTTTACGATTCTTGCGAAAGCTCAGCTCAATTAGTCCTGATCAATTGAAAGATGAACTAATAAAATCGAGAAGAGATCTTAAAAAGTGGGTGAACGATCCTTATGAAAAGAGAGCATTCTTGTATTTGGATTTAATTTCGTGGCTGGATGCAAAAATTGAAAATCGCCCGGTACAGGATGTTATTATGGAGAAAATAAATAAAAATAGAAAGTAAGGGGATTCTGAAAATCCCCTACTCTTTTATTGTGCAATTTGTGGACTCAAGTACTTCATTGGGTCTACATATTCTCCATCTTTTTTAAATTCGAAATGCAAATGAGGTCCTGTAGAAATTCCTGAACTTCCAACAGTCCCAATTTTATCACCTTTCTTCACTTTCTCTCCCTCTTTCACCGAATAAGAAGCCATTTGTGAATACAGGCTTGAAATTCCATTGGCATGATCGATAATAATGAAACGACCATAGCCTTTGCCTTTCGTGAATTGTAAATTGACTTTTTTCACCACTCCATCTGCAACAGCATAAATTGGAGTTCCCATTGGAGCAGCAACATCTACTCCTCTATGAAACTTCACCTTCTTATGAACCGGATGCATTCTTTTTCCATAAACCGAAGTAATTTTAACATTCTTACCTGCTTCAATCGGGAATTTATAGTCAGACTTTTTTACACTTAGGAAAGTTGATTTTTCCATATTCATGTCTTTAAATCCAAAACAAAGAATGGAAAGACAAATTACCGGAATTACTGCAAGTAATTTAAAATTAGATAAATAGGAGCTTTTTATTTTTTTGATCATTTTAATTCTCTTTAATGTTAATGATGAATTGAAAGCACTGGTTAGAGCGAAATTCATACGATCTTCGATGTTTCGTACCAGTGTATTCTGATATTCTATTCTATCATTCTCCGAGGTAATACAAGCTTTATCTGCTAAATATTCATGCATTTCAATTAAGGAACGCTGAATAAAATAAATGAAAGGATTAAACCACATCAGTACTTTTACAATCTCAACAAATATTAAATCTATTGAGTGAAATTGTTTAACGTGCACCGATTCGTGCAGAAGAATGTGTTTTTGATCAGATTCACTTGTAAACCTAGGATTCAGAAAAACATATCGAAAGAAAGAATAAGGCGAAGTATTTTCCTGAACAGATACAATTTTAAAATTTTGCTTTACTTCAATTTCATTGGCAGAAATCGTTTTTAAGATTCTGATTAAATGTTTGCTTATGCGAACAAATGAAAACACAACTCCCAAAAGATAAACCAAAAATAAAACTGCTATGGTTTCAATCTGAAAAGATTCCTTCACAACTTCCATTCCTCCAACCAAATCGGTTTTGAACTCATAAACTGGCTCCAATGCAAATTGATTTACAATGGTAGCTGGTTCCTGATTAATGGTGAAAGAAAAAATTGGAATTAGCAAAGAAATAAGAACCGAAAAAAGCAGGTAGATCCGATTACGCATCACAAAAGTATCTCTTGCCAAAAAGATTTTGTACAGAAGATAAAAGGCAGCCATGCATACTGAGCTTTCAATTAAATATTGGATAAACTCAATCATTTTCTTTCTTACTTTTTATTTGCTCTTCAATTAATGATTTCATTTCTTCTAATTGCGAAAGGGATAAATCTTGCTCTTTGGCAAAGAATGAGGTAAATCCTCCAACCGAGTCGTTGAAGAAACTTTTAATCATTCCTTTCATAAAATCACGAGTATACACTTTCTTACTTACTAAAGGATAGTATTGATTCACCTTTCCGAAGGTTTCAAAACCTATAAAACCTTTTTTCACCAAAACTCTAACCACAGTTGATATGGTTGTATATGCGGGTCTTGGCTGTGGAAACTCTTCAATAATATCCTTTAAGAAAGCTTTTTCAAGCTTCCATAGGTATTGCATAATCTGTTCTTCTGCCTTAGTTAATTCTTTCATGTTGCTAATATATGACTATTTTTATAGTCGTACAACTATTTAGATAGTCATAGCCATTTTTTTTTCACATTAACAAACTTTTAATTCTGATTTACAGGCAAGGTAGGTAATATTTGTTCATTCAAAATTAACCAAACAAGCTTGTTGAGACTAGATAAAACCAATCAATTTTTTAAACTTCTTAAGAAACCTAAACCTTTTTTAACAACATAACAATAAGTGATCAGCTTTCCTTAGGTGTCTTATTGATAGAAACCCCCTAAAATCAAAATACATGAAATATTTTTTTATCATTTGCATTGCCTTGGTTATGAGCAGCTGCGCCAGTTCGTATTTATCTTCAGAAAGAATCACAAACTCACAGAATTATTACAACCGAATATTTGTTGTTAGTATTTTCGATCCCATTAATTTCAGGGAGTTCAACGAAGAATCATATAACAATCAAATTATGGAACAGATGAATGATTTTAGTGCAATTGCTGTTCGCAAGTTGATGAAAAGGAAAGTGATTAATAATTTTAATAACAACAGAATACAAGTAAAATTTTCTCAGGATGTATTCACTGTGAATAAAAATATCGATTACAATCAATTCAATAAAACCATATCAAAATTGGAAAGCAATGCCATTTTAATCATCCAGCAATCCAATTTTTTCTATACACAATACATTGAAAGTGATTGTAACGGAAGAATTGAAACCAAAGAGCGCCCACGAGGAGTGTTTTTCACTTACCTGATTGATGCCAAAACTCATGAAACCATTTGGGCAGGTAGATTTGATTCATCAGGTACAAGCTATGATGGCAAGTACTCCCTTTACAACAACATGTGTAGAAAACTGCACAAACAGCTAATTAAAGAAAAACTTATTCCAGCCCCGTTTTATACAAAAAAATAAATTTTCAATAAAAAAGGGTGTTCAAAACATTGAACACCCTCTTTCCATATATTGTTTTGTAATGATCTTACATCATACCTGGCATACCGCCACCCATCGGAGCAGCTGGCATAGCTGGAGCTTCTTCCGGCTCATCAATCAAAACACACTCAGTAGTCAAGAACATACCTGCGATTGAAGCAGCATTTTCAAGAGCTACACGAGATACTTTAGCAGGATCGATTACACCACTTTCAAATAAGTTCTGATACACATCCAAACGAGCGTTGTAACCGAAGTCACCTTCGCCAGCTTTTACTTTATCAACTACAACTGCACCTTCGCCACCTGCATTAGCAACAATCTGACGCAATGGCTCCTCGATAGCACGCTTCACAATCTCGATACCAGTAGTTTCATCGTCGTTATCGCCTTTAAGGCCTTCTAAAGCTGCAGTAGCACGGATGTAAGCTACACCACCACCAGGAACGATTCCTTCTTCAACGGCAGCGCGAGTTGCTGACAATGCATCATCAACACGATCTTTCTTCTCTTTCATTTCAACTTCAGAAGCAGCACCTACGTATAGTACAGCAACACCACCAGCTAATTTAGCCAATCTTTCCTGAAGCTTTTCTTTATCGTAATCAGAAGTAGAGTTACCGATTAAAGTTTTGATATTTGCAACACGAGCATCAATAGCAGCCTTATCGCCAACACCGTTTACGATAGTAGTATTTTCCTTATCGATAGTAATTTTTTCAGCCTGACCAAGCATTTCTAAAGTAGCTTGCTCTAACTTAATTCCTTTCTCTTCAGAAATCACCACACCACCAGTTAGGATAGCGATATCTTCCAACATCTCTTTTCTTCTGTCACCAAAACCTGGAGCTTTAACAGCAGCAACTTTCAATGAACCTCTCAATCGATTTACAACCAAAGTAGCCAATGCTTCGCCTTCTACATCTTCAGCAATAATCATCAACGGACGACCTGCCTGAGCAGCTGGCTCTAATACCGGCATTAATTCTTTCATTGTTGATACTTTCTTATCATACAACAAAATAAATGGATTCTCCAGGTCAGCTTCCATTTTATCGCCATCAGTAATGAAGTAAGGAGAAATGTATCCTCTGTCGAACTGCATACCTTCTACTACTTTAACGTGAGTTTCGGTTCCTTTTGCTTCTTCAACAGTAATTACACCTTCTTTGGTTACCGCTTTAAAGGCATCTGCAATTAAATCTCCAATTTTCTTATCATTGTTTGCAGAAATCTGCGCTACCTGCTGAATTTTATCGAAATCTTCACCAACAATCTGTGATTGCTCTTTAATGTTAGCTACAACAGCAGCTACAGCCTTATCGATACCACGCTTCAAGTCCATTGGATTTGCACCTGCAGTAACGTTTTTCAAACCTACATTTACAATTGACTGAGCCAATACAGTTGCAGTAGTTGTTCCATCACCAGCATCATCACCAGTTTTAGATGCAACTTCCTTCACCATTTGCGCACCCATGTTAGCTGCAGGATCAGCCAATTCGATTTCTTTAGCAACACTAACACCATCCTTAGTGATGTGTGGTGCGCCAAATTTACGATCGATAACTACATTTCTACCTTTGGGTCCTAATGTTACTTTTACCGCGTTTGCCAACTCGTCAACACCTTTCTTTAATAGGTCACGAGCTTCAATATTAAATTTAATTTCTTTAGCCATTTCTAATTAATTTTGAAAATTGATTACTGATTAAGCAATGTATAAAACATCAGTTTGAGACATTAGCAAATAGTCTTCTCCTTCGATGTTCAATTCCGTTCCCGAATACTTACCATAGAAAACAGTATCGCCTACTTTAATTTCCATTGGTTCATCTTTTTTGTCTGCTCCAACCAAAACAACTTTTCCTTGTAATGGTTTCTCTTTTGCAGAGTCAGGAATAATAATACCACTAACAGTTTTTTCTTCTGCTGCTACTGGTTCAACTAAGATCTTTCCTGCAAGAATTTTACCTTTCAATTCTGCCATTTTTCAAAATATTTAAGATTATTATTATCAAATTTTACGGATTCTTTTCTTTCACAATCTGTGCCAAATCAATTTCATTGTCAATATTTCCGAATAGATTGAAAAGAATCTCTGCAATTGCTTATAGAAAGAATAAATATACTGAATTGCAATAACATATAGGCATAAAAAAATGTCAGCATGTATGACATACTGACATTTCTATATTATAAGAAAATTTCTTTCTTCTATTTTGCTGTATCCTGTTCAGTTGCTGCAGCATCAGTTGGGAATGCTGGCATTTCAGGAGTAGTTTCAGTCTCGTTTAATTGCTGTTCAATTTGAGACTTGTCTTCACGAATTTCTTCGCGAGGAATAGTAACTGCAGCTACAAGACAAAGGAATAAAAGACCTCCTGCAAGAGTCCAAGTAGCTTTTTCAAGAAAATCGGTAGTTTTCTTAACTCCCATAATTTGGTTTGAAGATGAAAAGTTAGACGCTAATCCACCTCCTTTTGAGTTTTGTACTAATACAATTAAGATTAGAAGTACACAAACAATCAAAATCAATACTGAAACAAAGGTATACATACTTATTTATTTACTATTTTTTAATTTTTCTATTTTCTCAATCTGACTCGCAAAGTAAACGTTTTTTTCGGGATTTTTCAACTCTAATTTACGATAAACAGCAATTGCTTTATCAAACAACCTCTGTTTCACATATATAGATGCTAAAGTTTCACTCATAAAACTGTCATTTTCACGCACACTATCCGCAGAAATATCCTCTTGTCTATCAGCTACTTTAATATTTCGCTGAATTGATGGCTCATTTTGGATGAAATTATCAATAAGATCAAAATTTTTCTTCTTAGGTTTTGCTGTTTTTTCAGTCTCAGATTTTGATATTTCATCGCCCTTATCAACAACCTCCATCCAATCGGTAAAACTGTGGTTTTTGTCTATCGATTTCTCTTCTTCCTGATCTTCCTTCTCCTTTAGGGTATACAAATTGCCACCATAACCGATATGATACACTTCGGTTGCTGCCACCAACAAATCAGAATCCAATTTTTCCTTTTTATTCTCTTCTTCAGGTTTTGATTCTATCTCTTTTGGCTCAATTCCTGGCTCATTCAATTCAAGAATCTCATCATTGGCAAGATGATCAGTATCCGCTAAAATATCCTTCGCTTCGTTTTCAACGATACTTACTTCGGATGATAATTCAAAAAGTTCTTCTTCATTAGGATCTTCTATACTTGTATCAGCAACAACTTCTTGCAAGTTTTCACTTTTAACTTCCACTGTCGTTTCCTGTTCTCTGGCCATCTCCACCAATTCAATTTTTTCAAATGGAATCAGTTTCAATCTGTCATTTAAAAGCAGATACAGTTGCCTTCTATCGGATATATAAGGCGATGAATTTCTTAATTCTTCCTTGAATCGAATGCTCTGGCTATCATTAAGATTTTTAAGCAGTAACAAATGAGCTACTTCAAAAAATGGATATTTTTCCACCAGATACTTTAGTTCTCTGTGGCTGTATTTATCCATTGTTTTTGAATCTTTAACCCAATCTTGTATTGTGCTTTGTTCCATAATCATTACCAGTTTACAACCGCTTCGTTGTAAATATCATCAATAATTTGCTCTAAAATATCATCAAGAAGACCTTCTTCAACATCCGTTAATTGCTTTGTACTATCATAATCGGCAAACGCAGAGAAACTCTTGTCAAAGTCATTCTCACTTTCAATTTCGTTGGTAAATCGCACTTTAATGGTAACCGTTAATCGGTTTGTAGCTGCAATTTCACCTGCCTTAATATCCAATGCTTGCGTTCTATAGCCTGTAATTTCTCCTTCAAAATTAAGATGTCCTTCTCCATCAACAATTTCATCCAAAGAAGTCTGACTTCTAAATTTCTCCTTTAACTCTTCTGTAAATCGATTACTTAAATTTGCATTTACCAGTGGAGCACGATTTGGAAAATACTGAACTGAAAAAGTTTTAACATGTTCAGACAATGTACCACCTGTTAACGAATAAGAAACCTTACAAGCCACGGCTAAAACAGCAACACAAAGGCTTAAAACAAATATTTTAATAAACTTCATATATGAAAAATAAAAATAGCAATAATTTATAATAATTAACCAATATCGTACTCTTTGATTTTACGATACAATGTTCTCTCTGATATTCCAAGATCCTGAGCTGCATATTTACGCTTTCCATTGTGCTTATCCAAAGCTTTTTTAATCAACTCAATTTCTTTTTCTTCCAATGATAATGATTCTTCAACAAAAACTTCTGTATCCTGAATTACTGAATCATCGGGAGTAGAAATATTAACCGTCGGCTGCTTTACAGGCTGATGCTGCACAATATCCATTTCCTGATCTTCGTACAGTTTACGAATCAACATGGCATTGTCTTTCTGTAAATCTGAAGAATCACCACCCTTTTGCATTAAATCAAACACTAACTTTTTTAAATCCGACATGTCTTTTTTCATATCGAACAGTACCTGATACAAAATTTCTCTTTCCGAGGAAAAGCTTTTCTCTTGCTTTTTGTGCTCAGTATATAAAGCCGGTAACATTTGCTCATCACTCCTTGGAAGATAAGTCTGTAAATTTTCAGCATTAATCTGCCTTTCCTTCTCAATAATTGAAATTTGCTCAGTAATATTCTTCAATTGTCGGATGTTACCAGGCCAACGATATGATTTCAACATTTGTTGAGCACCTTCATCTAACCTTAGCGGTGGCATTCTGTATTTTTCTGCAAAATCCTGTGCAAATTTTCGAAACAACAAGTGAATATCATCCTGACGTTCTCGCAAAGGCGGCATCGAAATAGGAACCGTATTCAATCTATAATACAAATCTTCGCGAAACTTACCATCTTTTACCGATTTTGGAATGTTTACATTGGTTGCAGCAACTACCCTTACATTGGTTTTTAAAACTTTTGAAGAACCAACTTTTATGAATTCTCCTGTTTCCAAAACACGCAATAATCTTACTTGCGTTGATAAAGGCAACTCACCAATCTCATCCAAAAAAATAGTTCCTTTATCGGCTACTTCAAAATATCCTTTTCTGTCGGATAAAGCACCTGTAAAAGCTCCTTTTTCATGTCCAAACAATTCCGAATCTATTGTTCCTTCCGGAATTGCACCACAGTTTACTGCAATGTAAGGCGCATGTTTTCTTGAACTGAACTGGTGAATAATTTGAGGAAATACTTCCTTACCAGTACCACTTTCACCTGTAATAAGCACAGATAGATCAGTAGGTGCTACTTGAACGGCAATATCTATTGCACGATTCAATGCATAAGAGTTCCCAATTATTCCAAATCTTTGTTTTATTTTTTGTACTTCCATCAAATCTCAATTCTTGAAATTAAAATGTACAGCATGAAATTTTTTCATACTACCTGACAAAATTACAATTTTTTACTTTTAGTTTAATCTACAATCATTCTGAATATCCCTAAAGAATGTTAATTTTAGTATCCTTTTTTACATCGGAACGTAATAAGCTTATAATTGGATTACAAATACAAGTACGATGGCTTTACAACTCGAAAATCTTAAAGAATCAAATGAGTTTTTAAATATTTTATTTGACAATATTACCTCTGCACTTTTTATTGTTGATCAATCAGCTAAAATTGAAAATGTGAACGATTCTTTCTCTATTCTTTTTCAAAAAAGAGAAGAACAAATTGTGGGAGAATTGTGCGGGAATGCCTTAGGCTGTGTTTTTGCAGTTGAAGAAAGCAAAGATTGCGGAACAACAAGTAATTGTTCAAATTGTAAATTGCGGAAGGATATTCTCAAAACCATGTCAAAGAAAGTTCCTACATACAGAAATAAACTAAGCCGAGATTTTTATACCTCACAAACTAAAGATTCAAAGCATTTTCTTTATTCTACAAAATTTATTCAATTTCATGGAAAAAAATATACACTTGTCATTGTTGATGATCACACAGAATTAGAGAATCAAAGAAGACAACTTGAAGAGCAAAACGAAACCCTAAAAAGTTTGAATGAGCAAAAGTCTAAATTTCTCGGAATTGCTGCTCACGATTTAAGGAATCCAATTGGAGCAATTAGTTCTTTTTCTGAAATTTTATTAGAGTCAGGAAATGAATTTCCTTCCGATGAAAAAGAAGAGTTATTGACATTGATTAAGGATAGCAGTCAGTTCTCTCTTCAATTGCTAAACGAGCTACTTGATATCTCAAATATTGAACGAGGTAAACTTCGTCTGGATAAGAATGAAGAGAACATCTCACAAATTGTAATCGATGTTGTAAAAATCAATAAGGTTTTTGCGAGAAAAAAGAACATCAACATTATCAATAAGGTAAAAGTAAAAGATTCAAAGCTTAGTTTAGATAAAAGTAAAATTGAGCAAGTGTTACATAATTTATTAAGTAATGCTATAAAATATTCTACTCCTCATACTACCATTACTGTTGATATTAGGGATCAGGTCACAAATTTCGAAATCAGCGTTAAAGATCAAGGTGTTGGGATTCCTGAATCTGAATTATCGAAACTTTTTACTGAATTCGGAACTACAAGTGCTAAAACCACGGCCAATGAAAGCAGCACTGGCTTAGGATTAGCCATAGCAAAAAAAATTGTTAACGGTCATGGTGGAGAAATAATGGCCAAAAGTAAATTGAACGAAGGTTCTGAATTTTTATTTACTTTGCCTAAATAATTTATAACAAAAAAGTAAATGAGATTCATAGGAATTATTCCAGCAAGATATGCTTCAACCAGATTCCCTGGAAAACCTTTAGCCGATATTCATGGCAAAACAATGATTCAACGAGTTTATGAACAAACTTTATTGGCAATTGATGAAGTTTGGGTTGCTACAGATGACGAGAGAATTAAAACCGCAGTAGAAACATTTGGTGGAAATGTTGTAATGACCTCTGCTGAACATCAGAGTGGAACAGATCGAATTGCAGAAGCTGTTGCTACAATTTCCAAATCGAATCAACAAGAATATGATGTTGTGATCAATATTCAAGGAGATGAGCCATTTATTCAACCTGAACAAATAGAATCTGTAAAAGCATGTTTTGATTCACCGAATACTCAAATTGCCACATTGGTAAAACAAATCTCGAGTCAAGAAGATATTTTCGACCCCAATAAAGTAAAGGCCGTAATTAGTAAAGATCAGAAAGCTCTATATTTTAGTCGATCTCCAATTCCTTATCAAAGAGGTGTAGAAAAAGAGGAGTGGTTAAACAGTGGAACATTTTACAAGCATATTGGAATGTATGCCTACAAAAGTAAGGTGCTGCAAGAAATTACTCAAATTGAACAGAGTAGTTTAGAACTTTCGGAATCATTGGAACAACTTCGCTGGCTAGAAAATGGATATTGGATTCAAACAGATATTACCAAACATGAATCAATTGGTATTGATACACCAGAAGATTTAGAACGAATTAAGAAAATGGGACTTTTATAGTCCCTTTTTTATGCTTTAACTTTTCTTTAAGGATTATTAGTGAGACCTTAACCACCTTCGTTCTTTGCAGATTGTAAATTTGTAATGTATCTTCAAATACAATTACAAAAGCTCATGAGTAAAAAGCTAATTACAGGTTTAATCATTTTAATGAGTATTTCCTTACTCGGAATAATTGCAGTGCAAATTCTTTGGATAAGAAATGCTATTTCCATTGAAGAAAGAACCTTTGATTCCAATATTAATAAGGCCCTTCATAAAATTGTTGACAAGCTTGAAAAGAGCGAAAATGTTATATTTCTCACAAAGGGTTTACCAAATAATTCTCATGAAAATATTGAAGTTCGGGAGTTCAAGCACTTTCTTGAATCAGGGAAAAAACTTGGTCAAAATGTGATCAAAATTAAAACAGGAAAAACAATAAATGGGAAAACTTCCTATAAAATAGATGCCGATTCTCAAGTAATTGTGATGCAATCCAAATCTGCAAATCTTAATCTCTGGCATCCCAAACATAAAATGGATTCTGCTTTCAAAATAGATATTCATATAGAAACAAAAGATACCATAATAAGAGCAAAGCGCAAGGAAAAGCACATAGAAAACATCTTCAGCAAAGTAATGTATGAATTCAAAAACAAGGATGTTTCTATTAATGAAAGAATAGATTTTGAACAACTCCCTAACTTAATCAATTCTGAGTTGAAAAATTACAATATTAATTCCGATTTCAATTTTGCAATTTTTTCAGGTGAGCCTCTACACCTAATTCATTCTTCGGATAGCAGTTATAATAAAATTTTAAAAAACTCGGAATATCAAATCAACTTATTCCCAAATGATATTGTATTTACCAATCAGATTTTATCCCTTGATTTTACTGATAGATTTAGCTTGATCTACAAATCAATATTACCACTTCTTATTTTATCAGGAATATTCACAATTTTCATTGTTGTAACATTTGTCAACGCAGTATTTTTAATCCTAAAACAGAAACGCATTAGTGACATTAAATCAGATTTTATCAATAATATTACTCATGAATTTAAAACTCCAATTGCTACAATTGGCCTGGCATCCGATTCTATTAATAATCCAAAAGTAATAGGTAATCCGGATAGAATCAGATATTTTACAGGTATCATTAAGGATGAGAATTTTAGAATGAACAAACAGGTAGAAAACATTCTTCAACTATCATTATTCGGAAAACATGAATTAAAACTGAACCTACAGGCCTGTCATTTGAATGAAATCATTCAAAAAGCTGCTGAGCATATCCAATTGCAAATTGATGAGAAAAATGGCAGTTTAACAACAAGTCTTAATGCCATTAATGATATTACGAATGTTGATGAAGTTCATTTTCTAAATGTGCTTTTCAATTTATTCGATAATGCAATAAAATACTCGAACCAAGAACCTAAAATTGAAATCAGCACAGAGAATAATAATGAATCCCTCTTAATTACAATCAAAGATTCGGGTATAGGAATGAATTCAAAAACGATAAAAAGAATATTTAAGAAATTTTATCGTGCCGAAACAGGAAATATTCATAGTGTTAAAGGATTTGGTTTGGGATTAAGTTATGTGAAGTTAGTAATTGATCGTCATAATGGATCAATTGATGTTGAAAGTAAACCAGGTCAAGGTACAAGTATCAAGTTATCCTTACCTCTAAGTAAAATATAATGGTAGAACCAATTAGAATACTACTTGTCGAAGACGAAACGAATTTTGGTGCAGTAATGAAAAATTATCTGGAGATTTCAGATTTTAAAGTAACATTATGCATTAATGGCAAAGAAGGTCTTAAAGCATTTACATCACATCAATTCGACATTTGCATTTTAGATGTTATGATGCCAGAAATGGATGGATTCACATTAGCAAAAGAAATAAAACTCAAAAATGCGGATGTGCCAATAATATTCTTAACTGCTAAAACACTTAAAGAAGATATCATTCAAGGATATCGCATAGGTGCCGATGATTATATAACCAAACCATTCGATTCTGAATTATTAATTTATAAGATAAAGGCGATCTTATCCAGAAACAATGGTAATTCATCCTCATATAAAACAGTATTTTCGATAGGTAAATTTAGTTTTGATTCAAACCTTAGAATTTTAAGTATTGACAATATTGAGCAGAAACTGTCTCCCAAAGAAGCAGAATTATTAAAACTTTTAGCTGAAAATATCAATCAGATTCTACCTCGTGAAACTGCCTTAAAAAGCATTTGGGGCGATGATAACTTTTACACGACACGAAGTATGGATGTATACATTACAAAGCTTAGAAAATACTTAAAAGCCGATGCTGATTTGTCCATTGAAAACATACATGGGAGTGGTTTTAGACTATTACAAATTAACGCACCTTATAATTAGATTTTGTAATACCTTCTGTATTGCAATAGGGCCAGGCAAGTGCTATCCTAAATTTACTCATTAGGTTCTATCGCTATGGCCTGATAGCTCGGTATGGGCAGTAAGTCTGTTAGCTGTGGGTAGTTGTTTTAAATTTCCGGTCACCTTAAGTTTAGAGCAAAAAAAAAGAGTCTCACTCCTCTTGGAATAAGACTCTTTTAAAGGTTGGCGTCGACCTACTCTCCCACATTTCTGCAGTAC
>NZ_JANQCD010000054.1 GCF_026672275.1 Marinifilum sp. D737
CTTTGCATACTCATTCACTCATTCACTCATTCACTCATTCACTCATTCACTCATTCACTCATTCACTCATTCACTCATTCACTCATTCACTCATTGTTCATTGTCAATTGTTCTGTACCTTAAAAGATATTTTTAAAAAAGTTGAAAAAACTTGTCACCCGTTTTCAAAAAACACACTTATAGGTTTAAACAATGGAAGAAACGAACATGAATTTTAGCATTCTAAAATACACACATGAGAATGATTAAAATTCATCGAGAGTTCCATCTGATAAAAAAAATGAAATTATAAACAGATGAAATGAGCATTTCGCAAGAGCATATTATAGAGCTAATTCAAGAATATCAACAAGGAAGAATTTCTGAAGAGGGGATTCAGAAACTTCAGAAGTGGCTGAAAGAAGATGAGGTCAATTCGGAAGATTTTGCCAAATACCTGGCTCTTTTTAAAGAGAGTGGGGCTTTGAGCAATTTGGATCAAATTCAAAAAGAAGATGCATGGTTGAACATTAGCAAATCTCTATCGAAGCCTGAAAAGAAAACGAAAGTAAGAAGATTATATACCTGGTTGCCTTATGCCGCAGCGGTTGTGGTTTTATTTGCCGTAAGTTATTTCATGATTGAGCAGGTAAGAACGGATTATGATTTTGGAAAGGATTACAATTTTGCGGAAATATCAAGCATTGGTTCAAAAAAAGCTGTACTGACGCTTGAAAATGGACAAAAAGTGAACCTTGAGGAAAATGACAAGGAGTTGATTACTGAGGCAGATGGAACTTTGATTCAAAAGAATGCTGACAGCGAATTGATATATGATAATGCTTCTTCCGCTAAAGACAGAGTGCTTTACAATCAGATTGAAATTCCAAGAGGAGGAGAGTATTCCCTGGTATTAGCCGACGGAACAAAGGTATGGTTGAATTCGGAGTCGAGCCTTAGGTATCCGGTGCAGTTTGTAGGAAACAAAAGGAAAGTGGAGTTAACTGGTGAAGCTTATTTCGAAGTAAGTCATAATCCAGATATGCCATTTATTATAGCGTCGCACGATACCGAAATAAAGGTGCTGGGAACAAGCTTTAATGTTTCAGCTTACGATGATGAGGAGCACATTTCAACTACATTGGTTGAAGGTAGCGTAGAACTTAGCTGTTTGGGCAATATGGAGTTGTTGAAGCCAGGATTTCAGGCTACAGTAAAAAAAGGAGACAATCGATTTAAGGTAGAAAGGGTAAATACAGTTTTGTATACCTCATGGAAAGATGGAGTGTTCCGTTATAAAGATCAGTCATTGGAAGAGATTTGCCATCAGTTAAGCCGATGGTACAATGTTGAATTTTTCTTTACGGATCACAAGTATCGTGAGTATCGATTTACCGGTGCAGCCAAGAAAAACAAACAACTTGATTTTACATTGAATTTGATAGAAAAAATGGCTGATGTACAGTTTGCCATTAAAGATGATAAAATAATTGTGGGGAAACCTGAATAAAAATATTGTGCTTTTGTGGCGGCCACCCCAAAGCACATAAAAAAACAGGAAATGCGGCCACATTCCCTGTTTTACAAATAACAAACCATTGAGAATTGTGTCAATGGTAGTATTAATCTAGACCATAAAGTTATGAAAAAAAACCTTATGTGGAGGTGTATGTCACCTACCATTCGAAAAACCCTGCTTGTTATGAAGCTAAGTTTTATTTTAATTCTTGTTGGCAGCTTGCAGCTTTCTGCATCTGTACTTCTCGGACAACAAGTTAGTGTTCAGGCCAAAACATCATTGGTTGATGTGTTGGAAGATCTGAACAATCAAACTGGTACCTATTTCATGTACAATGTGCATGAAATAGATGATGAGATTGAAGTTCAGCTGGATATGGAAAATGCCAGTCTGGAAGAAGTCTTGAATGAAATTTGCAAGCAAGCACCTGTAAAGTACGAAATTGTTGAGGATTTTGTAATTATTACCAAAAAAGATCCTGTTCCGGTTGTAAAGGAAGTGCAGGAAAAGAAAGAGCTGAAAGGTAAAGTTACCGATAAATATGGGGAGCCTTTGCCAGGAGTTTCTGTTGTGATCAAAGGAACCAGTACAGGAGTTGCTACCGATATTGATGGAAACTATACTCTGGAAATGGAAGATGAAAATGCAGTATTGATTTTCTCTTTTGTGGGAATGTTGCCTCAGGAAGTTGTTTACAATGGACAGAAGGTAGAAAATATTACATTAACTTCGGATACAGAGCAAATGGAAGAAGTTGTTGTTGTAGGGTATGGAACAACAGCAGTTAGAGATTTTACAGGTTCGGTAGCACGTGTTTCAGAGAAGGAGTTGGAAATGAAAAATGTTCCATCCTCTATCTCATTGTTGCAGAATATGGCAGCAGGGGTAATGGTAAGCGGAAATACAGGTCGTCCGGGCGAAACGGTAAGAGTAAGAGTACGTGGTGCTACTTCCCTTACAGGTAGTAATGAGCCATTGTATGTGATTGATGGTGTGCCTACAGATGATGCGGAGATTTTAAATTCCATTCCTCCGTCAGATATTGCTTCGGTTGATGTGTTGAAAGATGCTTCTGCTTCAGCTATTTACGGATCAAGGGCTGCAAATGGTGTGTTGATGATCACTACCAAAAGAGGTAGATTGAATGAGAAAGCTAAATTTTCTGTATCCTACAATTACTCTACGGATTCTCAGATTAAAAATTTTTCGATGCTTAACGGAGATGAGTTCCGTTCTTTTTTAACTGATTTGGCCAACCAAACATTGGTAGTAGATCCGGGAAACAGAACGGCAGAGAACATTCTTGATCCGGATGGTGGATATGTTGGTGACGCAGACACCGATTGGTTTGATTTGGTAAAACAAACAGCAAACAGACAGAATGTAGACCTGTCAGTGCGCGGAGGAAGTAAGGATATCTCTTATTTTATTTCTGGTTCCTTAATGGATCACAAGGGGATGGTGGTTCATGATGATCTGACAAGATATTCAGGTCGTGTGAATTTGGATATTGATATCAATCCTAAATTTAAGATCGGGACAAGAATCAATTTGTCTTACACAGATCAGAGCCGATCTGGTACCTCTATGTTCTCAGCTCAGGGACATCGTCCTGATTTACCTGTATATGGTGAGGATGGAGTTTCTTATTACGATGTGAATCCAGTAGCAGAATCAAACGAGATCAACAACTCAGATGAATACAGGCTATCCGGTAATCTTTACGGAGAACTAACAGTATTGAAAGACCTGAAGTTTAAAACCAGTTTCTCGGTGAATCAATACATGAATTACAATTATCAATTTTCACCAAGTTATTTGAGCTGGTACAATGAAGCATCGGCAAGCAAGGCTGAAAGCAGAGGTTTTAATACTGTGCTAGATAATACTTTGAGCTATGCAAAAACATTTAATGAAGTTCATGATATTGATTTTGTTGGTGGTGTTTCTTACGAGGATTCTGAAAGCCAGTCTGGTTATCTTGCAAAGAGCGGTTTTGCAATGGATGAGATCTATACGAATGTTTCTGCAGGAACTGAGTTTGATCGTTCATCAGATAGTAAGAGAGGAAGGTCTCTGTTTTCTTCATTTGCTCGTTTAAATTACAAGTATAAGGATAAGTATCTTTTCACTGTTACTGCTCGTTACGATGGTTCTTCTATGTTTGGAAAGAACAATCGTTACGGATTCTTTCCATCGGGAGCAATTGCCTGGAGAATTAACAAAGAGGAGTTTTTAAATGATGTTGACTTTATAAATGACCTAAAATTAAAGGTGTCAGCTGGTAAGACCGGTATTCAGAATTTAGATAGTTATTCTAACAGAGATTTGTACAGGGCTACCAAATATAACGATCAGCCTGGTATTGAGCATTCACAGATTGGTAACAAAGACATCCAATGGGAGCTTTCAACTCAATACGATGCTGGATTGGATTTTGCATTGTTCAATTATCGATTGACAGGATCCATAGGCTATTACAGAAAAGATACGGAAGACTTGATTCGTGAGTTTTCTTTCCCATCGAGTATGGCTGTTAACGATATGTATTACAATATTGGTAGTGTAAGAAATCAGGGATTTGAATTCAATATCAAAGCAAAACTTATTGACAGGAAGGATTTTGTGTTGGATTTGGGACTAAACCTGGCAACCAATAAGAATGAGATTCGAAAACTGGAAGAAGAGGGGGCAGTAGAGAATTCTAGTGGAACCATTGTTCAGGGAACAGGATCACAGGTGTTGGCAGTTGGACATGCCATGGGTTCTTTCTTTGGATATGAATACAATGGTATCATTCAAAATCAGGATAGAATTGATGAGTTGAATGCAAATGCTGTAGACAATGGACACTCTTCCTATTATGGAACATTATACCCAGGTAATCTTGAATTAACAGATTTAAACGGTGATGGGAAGGTAGATAGTAAAGACAAGACCATTATCGGAAATCCTGATCCTGATTTGTTTGGAGGAATGTATGCCAACATGAAATACAAGCGTTTGTCATTAACAGCTAATTTTGGTTTTCAGATTGGAGGCTTGAAGTATTATGGTAAAACACTACAGAATGTGCCAAGCCAATTGGCCGGACTGGTTGATTATAACCTTTACAATCGTTGGTCACCAGAGAATACTGATGCTAATATTCCAGCAATTTACCTGGGACAGGGAGTTCCTGCATTGACTAAAATGAGTTTACATGATGCTTCTTATTTTAGATTACAGGATTTGAGGATTTCGTATGATATTCCAGAAATTAAAGGTATACCTGTAAGTGGACAAGTCTATGTGTCGGGAACGAATGTATTCACAATTACTTCCTATCCAGGAACCGACCCGGCAACTGTTAACGCTTATGGTAATTTTGGAGGAAATTATGAAACCAGTTATCCTGGAATTAGAACTTATTCAGTTGGATTGAAGTTAAACTTATAAAATGAAAATTCTATGAAACGATATATAAATATACTACTAATCAGTATTTTGCTGTTTGGTTGTTCAACAGATGATTTTTTAGAAAAGTTACCTCCGTATGAGGCTGATTTGGATGGAGCCATCACCAATGCTAATACAGTAGAATTGGCATTAATTGGTGTATATGCAAATTTATCTGCAGATGCCTATTATTCAAGAGATATAATGGTTGAAGGTAGTTTTAAAGCAGGTACCATGAGAAAACCGGAATGGTGGACAAGAGGAAATGCTGTTTGGTATTATGAACGCTACTGGCCGGTATTGTATGGTAATGGAGGTAATGAGTGGTCATTTGATTATGGATTAATAAAGAATGCCAATTTTTTGTTGTCTGCTATTGAAGGAATTGATGATTTTGAAGGAAACAGAAAAGAAGAAATTGTTGGAGAATTACATTTCTTAAAAGCCTTGGCCTACGAGCGATTACTATTACGATTTACACAGCATTGGGATATGAACAGTAAGTTGGGTTTAATTATTCGTAACGAATTGCCGTCAATTGAAAATGTGAAGAAAGACCGATCTACCGTTGCTGAGAGTTATGAAATGATCTTGGAAGAGTTGGAGATTGCAATAGATAAATGTCCTGAATATTCAGAATGTTCGCAAGCTTCAAAAGTGGCTGCCAAAGCTTTAAAAGCAAGAGTGCTTTTTCAGATGGAGAGATATTCCGACTGTATAAACATGGCAAATGAAGTATTGGCTCATACAGAAAATGCATTAGCACCTGATTATTCTACAATTTTCTCTGATTGGGAAAGTACAGGCGAAATACTTTTTGGTAGAGTATTTGGAGATTCAGATGCTTCCAGTCTTGAAACGCGAATTACCTCTTTTAGTTCTGGAAAATGGGGACCATCATCAAACTATATCAGTTTATTGGGAGATGATCCAAGGTACAATGCAATTATTGGTGATACCGTAGTAGTTGATTATCGTTACGGATCATCGGGAACGGTTTATAAAAATCCAACCGTTAAAAAACTTGTTAATTCATCCAATAATTTACCATTAATGTATTTGCGGACAGCAGAAATCTATTTATTGAAAGCCGAGGCTATCTATCGTAGTGGAGGTTCTTATAGTGATGCTTATGCACCGATTGCAGCGATTAGAGCTCGTGCCGGAGCCAATCCTGTTCCTCATGAAACTCAAGAGGAAATAGAAACAGCAATTTGTAACGAGTGGTTAATCGAAATGTCATTTGAAAACTGGCATGAATATTTTGCTTTAAGACGTTTTGGAGCAGAAAAATTGTTGGAAAGAAATGATATTCTAAGAGAATCATTAGATAAAGCCATTGCGCAGGGAAGCGATGCTGAAGCGCAATACCGTCAGCGTATTGAAGATTTTAGAATATCCTCAATTCCATCCAGTGAAACGAATGGTAATCCAGTAGAGCAAAATCCTGGTTATTAAGAATTCAAACAGTTATAAGGTATGCAGTTTAAGTAGAGTGCTGCATACCTTATCCTTATTTTAGACTGGAGATGGACTGTATCTAGTAGTTAATTTCCTGGTGGTGATATCGCTGAAAATAGGGAGAATCATTGCAATAAAACAGAGAGATAATGGTGAAAATAAAAATATTGCAAATATCCTTGATGCTATTTGTAAGTACTAGTTTATTTGCTGAAAAAACAGATGGAATTAAGTTTTTTCATGGCAATTGGGAAGAGGCCAAGATAAAAGCACAAAAAGAAGATAAATTACTGTTCATAGATTTTTACACTCAATGGTGCGGACCGTGTTTGAATATGGCTAAAACGGTGTTTGTATTGCCCGAAGTGGGGGAATTCTACAATAGTAAATTTGTTTGTCTGAAGATAGATGCAGAAACAGGAGAAGGTAAGTTGCTGGCAAAGAAATATGCAGTTAGATCTTACCCAACTTATGCATTTATAAATCCGAAGAATGAAAAAATAATCCACAGAAGTGGAGGGAGAAAATCTTTAGAGGAATTTATTACCGTGGGAAAAGCGGCCTTACAACCACAAACAACTTCGGAATACATCCTTTCACAATATGATGAGGGGAATCGAGATCAGGATTTCATGATCAAGTATGTAAGGTATATGTCATCAATTTACAAAAGGGATGCGCTTAGGGCAGGTTTCGATGAAATCATTAAAAATGGTGGAAAATTAACCGAACTTGTTATATGGAAACTGTATAATGATTGCATTTCAGGATATGACAATCCATATTTGAAGGAGGTTTCCGATAATTACAACAAGTTTGTTGAACTATTCGGGAAAGAAGAGGTAGATAAGAAATTGGCAAAAGAAACACAATATTGCAGTGCAGAAGTAATGAGCACCTTATGTGATTTTGAAGGAAAAGAGTTTAATATTCGATTGAAGAAAATCTCTGATAACATTTATTTCAAAAAGGATTATAAGCAGGCCATAAAATCGATTGATGCATTGTTAGTCGATTCCACGCTTAACAAACAAAAGGTGATTGATCGATTAAAGTTCATGGTAAGGCTTAACAAACGTTACGGAACAGATTATCCTGATGAGTGGTTTTACAAGTGTGTAGAGTATTTGCGCTATATTGCATACAACGATACAACAAGAGATGATGCCAGAATACATTACAATTATGCATTGGCCCTGGAAATGATGCTTGAGAGAAGTTCGAAAAATGGGAGAGAGATTCCCGAGAACTTCAAAACTACTCCTGACCTGGGCAAAAAGGAATATTCAAGTCGTCCTACTGAGTTAAAGATGAAGCCGAAGTATCGAAAAAGATAGATACATAACAAAAGGAGCAAGCCGCTTGTGGCTTGCTCCTTTTTTATTTTGAAAAAACCTTAGCTTACTACAATTACTTTTTTTACAACCTCATTCATTTTAACCAACTACAAGTTCGCCCATCAAAGGAAAGAAGGGTTTGTAAAGTTTTCTTATTCAATCCATTGTGATGCTTGCTCTTTTTCTGCTAGTTATTTAATTTGGCAATTATTTTAAGAAAAATATCAATTCTGGAAAAAAAATACAATTCATTCACCCATTCTGGATTTTTCTTGTGTAATTTGAAGAGAAATAATAGACTCACAATTTATTTTGTCCAGATTACTTTTAAATAGAACCAATTTTGAGCAACTGTTTAAGGAGCATTACGACAGTTTGTATTACTATGCCTACAGCATTGTAAACGATGATGAACTGGCAAAAGACATGGTAAACGATTCCTTCGAAGAAATCTGGAACAGAAGAAATAAATTGGATATTTCTTACTCTTTAAAATCATTCCTCTATCGGATGGTAAAAAACAGGTGTTTGAATCATTTGAAAAAACAGGAAGTGGAACGAAAATATATCGATAGAAGCAAGCAAAGCATATCGGAAGAACTGGATGAATACAAAGACTATGAACCAGTAATGGCTGAAATCATGAAGGCCATTGAGCAATTGCCTGAACAAGGAAGAAAGGTATTTACCAAATGCTTTATAGAGAACCTAAGTTATAAAGAAGCTGCTGAAGATTTAAATGTTTCAGTTAATACCATCAAAACACATGTGGTCAACTCGCTAAAGCGATTGCGCAAGGACCTGGACAAAGACTCTTTGCTTTTTTTCCTTCTATTCAGGAATGGGAATGATTAGACGCAGATTCTTATGATTTTAAACTTGTTGTTAGCTATAACTTGATCGTTTGCTACAAGGAATATAAATCGCAATAGCCTTAACTTTGACACAAATGATAATTTATGATTTGATTCCTGTAAGATTGGGTTTTAGGATAAATAAATTTACACTACTTAAGATTCTATTCAAAAAAATGAGACAATAACAGAAAGTCGGTTTATGTATTCCATTGTTTCGGAATTGAGGTGTTTATGGGGTTGGTATTTAACGCGGGAGTTGTCAGTAGAGCGCCATTCGGGTTAGTCAGATGCTAAGAAACGGCGAACAGCTTTCGATTGACTTGATTCTTTTGCTTACTTTTCTCCTTAGATGAGAAAAGTAAGAGCCAATTCGGAGTGAGGATGCAAGATTAAATTTATCAGCGTCTAAATAATAAACTTGATATGACTCCAATTTTTGTCCGAATTCTCAATTGACTAATTATGAATTACGTTTTTGCAATTTTAGTCACAACTAATTAAGGTGCATAGCTAAGTGCCATACAAGCCAGATCATAAATTATCTTTCATGCTATGCATATAACCACTACAAAATGAAACTTTAGCAACAAGGAGATATTTCGTACGACCCAAATAATTTAAATCATAAAAATCAGCGTCCAAATAAAAATCAATTTTTTTTACTTTTCATTCACCCATCTAAAAATCTTCTTGTGTTAGTAGTGTAATCAGGACAAAAATAGACTAATACTATTGATACACAGATGAACTACG
This sequence comes from Marinifilum sp. D737, assembly GCF_026672275.1. Lineage (GTDB taxonomy): Bacteria > Bacteroidota > Bacteroidia > Bacteroidales > Marinifilaceae > Marinifilum. The sequence continues at coordinate 9,345 of NZ_JANQCD010000054.1, forward strand.
ATCACGATAAAATAGAAGAGGTAATTCAGGTTCTTCAGGCTCCAAAGGATTATTTATCTGATTTCTTGAACAAATACAAGGACAACAAAGAAATGCTGGATTTGTACGAGGAATTAAGAAAATACAAGGAGGCTGGATTGAAACTGGAAGAAATTAATCCAACAAAGGTAAACTGGGAGTGGAGCAAGTTCAGTTCCAAATTGGATAAGAAAAAGCAAACACTAAGAATGTGGATGGCTGCAGCAAGTGTTGTGTTGGTAGCATCCATTTCAGCTTTGCTAACTTTAGAATTCTTTTTGAATGATGCAAGTCAAATGGCACAGGTAAATATCGAAAAAGGAAATGCCAGAGCGACTTTAATCACCTCTTCAGGACAGGAATACAGTCTGGAAGAAGGCAAGAATAGAACCATTACCGATCAACATGGAGTTGTCATTCAGGCTGATTCGAACAACGTGGTACAATACACCAGTGAAGCACTTGCCATGTCAGATCCGAAATTGGCAAATAAATACAACACTTTAAAAGTGCCACGTTTGGGTGAATATCAAATTGTATTGTCTGATGGTACCAAGGTTTGGATTAATTCAGAATCGGAACTAAAATATCCTGTGCAATTCAATCAAAAGGAGAGAGTTGTGGAGTTATCAGGAGAAGCCTATTTCGATGTGAAGTCAGATCCCAACCATCCTTTTATCGTAAAAACCAATGGAGTATACACAAAAGTGTTAGGAACGGAGTTTAATGTTAGCTCTTACCCTAAGGAAGAATTGAATGTCACTTTGGTGGAAGGGAGTGTTGCCTTACAGCAAACTCATATAGCAGAAACCATCATTTTGAAGCCAGGTGAGAATGCCAATCAGAAGCTTGGAGAAGATGATATTACAGTTTCGAAAGTGGATGTGAACAAATACATTGCCTGGAGAAATGGATACTTCTATTTCCAAAGAGAAAGGTTAGAGGATATTCTCTTGAAGCTCGAGCGTTGGTACGATTTTAAAGTATTTTATCAAAACCCGGGAGTTAAGGATTATTTGTTTAAAATGCGTGCCGATCGCGACCAGGAGTTTAAAGATATTGTCAGTAGGTTGGAGCAGACTGGCAGAATCTCCATAGAAATCAATGGAAATGTAATTGTTGTTTCCGACGTAAGTCGTGAATAATGAATTGCCCCGATTTTTTAAATCGGGAACTTGGAATGAATAAATATAAATCGATGAATATTTGAGTTTTGTTTGAGAGAATTATAGGACAGTTGGAGCTGTAAATCCCTCATTCACTAAAAAAATAAAAGGGATAGTTGGAGCTATCCCTCAAATAACCGCTCATTGTTGGAGCAATGAGCAATTGTTTAATCTTCATTACAAATTTATGAAAAAAAATCTAACCACTCTTTTCCATAATTGGGGAAGAGCGAAAACCCGACAGTGGCTTATGAGACTTACTGTATTGAAAATGATTTTACTGATGAGTTTGCTGACTTCGTACGGACGTGTAAACTCACAAATGATTATCTCTAATTTAAAGCTTCAGGAGGTGGACCTATCCGAGGCATTGGTAAAAATTGAAGAACAAACAGATTATGACTTTGTGTTTTCTTATGATGATGTACAAGGGTATAAGGTAACAGTTGATTTGCAATCGGCTTCTTTGGAGGAATGTTTGAATGCTGTTCTTCATGAATTGCCATTTGAATATATAACTGAGGATGATGTGGTAATTGTTTCATACAAGAAACCGGAAGCTGTTATCGAAGTTGAACAGGAAAAGAAAGAACTGAAAGGGAAAGTTACTGATAAAGATGGAATTCCTTTACCTGGAGTTTCCATTTATATAAATATGACGAGTATTGGTACTACAACTGATGTAGATGGATATTACTCTATAAAAGTTCCTGAGAATGGAGTTATAATAGTGTACTCTTTCATAGGACTTCAGACAAAAGAAGTAATCTATAAGGGGCAAGAGGTTATTAATGTGGTACTGCATTCTGATGAGGCAAGTTTGGAAGAAGTTGTTGTTACGGGATTTCAGACTATATCAAAAGAACGGGCAACAGGTTCGTATGTAAAATTGTCATCGGAAGACTTTGAAAAAGTTATTACGCCTTCAATTACAGATCAATTGGAAGGAAATGTTGTAGGTCTTAATATTGACAAAAAAGGAAATATAATTGTTCGTGGAACTTCTACATTCAAAAGTAATACGACACCTCTGGTTGTTGTTGATGGCTTTCCTATTGAAGGTGGACTTGAGTCTATCAACCCATTGGATATAGAATCAGTAACTGTACTTAAGGATGCAGTGTCTGCCTCAATCTATGGTGTTAATTCAGCAAATGGTATTATTGTAGTAACAACTAAAAAAGGAAAAAAAGGACAATTAAATGTTGATTTTACTTACAATCTTTCCGTAAAAAATAAGCAAGATCTAGGAGGGTTGGAGAGAATGAACACGAGTGAAGCCATAGATTTTCAAAAAGAATTATTAGATAAAGGGCATTATTCAATTTATATGACACCTGATAGTAAAAACTATCTAAATAAACTTGCAGAGATTGAATACAGAAAACAATTTGAGGGATTAACCGATGAAGAAGCTCTAGCTTTAGAGGCAGAATTAAGAGCAATTCCCAATGATGCAGTAGAAAAACAATACGAAGATTATTTCTTAAGAAAAGCTGTTTACCAACAAGCAAATTTGTCGATCAGAGGAGCTAGCGATAATGCAAATTACTCACTTTCTTTAAAAGCCGATAAAGATATTTCCGGATTAAAATATAACTCTGGGAATAAGTACTTCATTGATGGTAAGTACTCTTTTGATGTTTCTGATAAAATAAAACTTGCTCTGGGGATTAGTGTTAACAAAACTGACTATACCAATAATTCACCTTTTAATACATCAGATTACGTAAATGGTGCTCATCCTTTCGAATTGTTAAAAAATAATGGACAACTGCAGCGAGTAGGAGGAATAGGATATCCTTACTTATCCTTGATAAAAGATAATCCTTTATTTCAACAGAGTCATGCATTTTATAATCCCATAACCCAAATAGGTACGATAGACAATGTACAAAACAGCGATTTAAATCGTTATCAGGTTCAATTGGATTATGAGCCTATACAAGGCTTGAATCTAAGATTAATGTATCAGAATGAATCTGCAAAAAGTAGAAACTTGAGACTACTTTCTCCAGAGAATTACGATCAAGCAAGAGTTATTAATAATAATACAATTGTGAATAGTGATGGTTCCTATAATCAAGTTCTCAAAGGCTTAAGTGGTTATTCCTTTTCCAATAATAAAGTTGATTTTAATTTGTTTAGAGGGGTACTAAACTTTAAAAAGCTATATAAAGAGGATCACTATTTCACTGCCTTAGGTGGATTTGAATATAGTATTAGAGAAGATGATGCAAAAAGTGTTGCAAATAGTTTGTTTGATACAAACAACGGGGCAAAGAGATTTGTGTCCGAGCTTTATAATACTTCCTGGCAGTCACCTTTCTTTCCTGATAGAATTCAAAACAGACCAATAGGTGTTAGAGATGAAAATACTGATAAATTGTATACCAGACAGTTTTTATCATTGTTTTCGAATTTTGCCTACTCTTATAAAAGTAAATACAATTTTACAGGAAGTGTTCGTGTAGATCAAGGAAATATTTATAGTAAAGATTCAGAAAACAAATACAAACCACTTTGGTCTTTAGGCGCATCATGGAATCTTCATGAGGAAGATTTTTTCAAAGGTTTGAATTCTAAGATAATTGACCGATTTAACTTGAAAGCATCTTATGGAATTACCGGGCAAATTAATAAAGGAGAAACAGCTTTGACTGTGAAAATGTACCCTGGTATTTATGGATCAGATCAAGTTCAGAATAATAAAGTTCCATATGGCTCTCTAAGTTATCCAAACATTAATTTTAAATGGGAAGAAACCAAATACACCAATATTGGGGTAGACTATTCTCTGTTTAAAGGTGCTTTAGTTGGAGGTGTAGAGTATTTTAACAAACATACAGTAGACTTGGCAAATAATGTGGCAATTGATCCTACCAATGGAGCTACTAGCATGCTTAATAATAATGCTGAGTTATCGAATAAAGGTGTTGATATTTACTGTAGAGGAAGAATTTTGGATGGTGATTTCAAATGGACGAGTGACCTGAATTTTTCTCATTTAAAATCGAAAATATTGAAATTCGAAAGAGCGGAAGCCGATAGCATCGTCTTGTTAGGGACAGCTATGAGAAAAGGATATGCCATGGGAACTGTTTTCGCATATGATTATGCAGGTTTAGATGAAAATGGTTATGCTTTGATACGCAGAAAAGATGGTGCAATTGTATCTTCAGATCAGGTGATTACTGACATTAATAGAGTGTTGAGTGCAGATGATTTGGTAAATGTAGGAACGACCATACCTAAATATACAGGAGGTTTTAACAATACATTTTCTTATAAAGGGCTTAGTTTACGGGTAAATATTATTTATGAATTTGGACATGTAATGCATACGAATTCATTTGGAAGCATAATCAACTATACACAGGGAGCATATTACCCGGAGTTTTTGAAAAACAGATGGACTCCGAACAATACAAACACTAACATTCCTAAATTGATCTCTCATTCCGATATTAAAGGAGGATATTCCAGTAGGTTCTACAACGATGGAAGTGATAATTATGTAGATGCTTCTAATATTAGACTTAGACGCATAGCTCTTAACTATCAGTTACCTAAAAATGTGGTTTCGAAACTTAAAATTGCATCAGCATCATTGAATCTACAGGTTGCAAACTTGGGTCCAATTTGGCTTGCAAACGATCTGGGAATAGATCCTCGATATAATTTTAGCGGCAAAAGAGGTTTGAAAAATCCAACAGAATATTCGTTAGGAGTAAACCTTAAATTTTAGAACGAACCAAAGGTTAACAAGTAGTAAAATATACCACAAATGAGAAATAAAATAAACTATATACTATTACAGCTGTGTTTAGGCTTCTCTTTAAGTAGCTGTTCTTATTTCGACAGTTTACTCGACGAGAAAACAGACTCAACATTGAGTTTGTTGGAGACTTTAGAACAATGCGATTATGTCCTAAATGGGATGAAGCAAAGTTCAGGAATATATACCTACCTTTTAGATGATGATTATGAAATTCTTGATGTAGAAAACATGTATGGTGTTAGAGGCAATAAGCTTACTGAACTCTACTATATGGCTTCTTTTGAGTTTGTAAAAAATGATAAATCAAAAGAAGGATTAGTAGAGAATGCCTATTGGGAAAATGCCTATAAGGATATATGGAATACAAATGTAGTGCTTGAAAATATAGATCATGTAAAGGGAAGTAATGATGTCTTACGAGATCAGGTAAAAGGGGAAGCCTATTTGATGAGGGCCTATAGTCACTATATGCTATGTAAAAATTATGGTATTCAGTATAATGCAAATGCTGAATTAAATCCTGGAGTTCCTTTGTCTTTGAGTTTTGATTCAAAAGCAGAACTGCCAAGAGCAAGTGTGGAAGAAGTTTATGCTCAGGTTGAGCACGACATTAAGAGTGCAATGCAATATCTGTCGACAGAAAAGCAAAATGCAGCAACTACCTACCGAGGATCAATAGTTGCAGCTAAGGCACTGTTAATGAAAGTTTATCTGGATAAAGCGGTTGTAGATACTAAGTACTATAATGAAGTAATAAAATTAGGCGAAGAAATACTTCAAGTAGATGATTTCCTTTATGATTACAATCTGAGTGAAGATTTGGATGAAGCAACATTTGTAGTCTTTAATAACAGAGAAGTGATTATGAATAGAATGTTGGAAAAGGTGGAGAACCAGTATAACTTGCTCCTTAATACACATATTAGTGGGTATCCTTTTCTTGTATTTACTCCAGGGGCAGAGCTCGCTGATAACGACTTGAGAAGAGTATATACTTATTCTGATGCAGAAAAAACTTTAGGAAGAACAACCATGAAGTTTGGATTGAAATTCGAGACTTTGACCCTTCTTAATTTTGGACTAACTAATGCCGAAGTATATTTAAACTTAATGGAGGCATACATTAGAAATAATGAAGCAAACAAAGCTCTGCCACTATTCAATAAACTTAAAGCAAACAGATATGAAAACTATACGGATGCAGCTTCTGTTAGTTTAGATGATGTAAAAGAAGAACGTAGAAAAGAGTTTATCGGAGTGGGGTTCCGTTTTTATGATATTAAAAGATATAGAGCTTTAGGAGAATATACAAAACCGATAATTAGAACAAATAAATTAGGGGTTGAATCAGGAAGACTCGATGACGACAGTCACTTTGTTTTACCAATACCACTAAAAATTTTAAGATTAAACTCTAATATCAAACAAAACATCTACAAATAATAAGATATGAAAAACATATATAAATACTTTTTGTTGATCGTATTGTGTTCATGTCTATTCATTTCGTGTGAAAAAGATGAGCTTTACGGTGAAACTGCAAATCAATCAGATAACTGGAAATATGTTGAAGTAGACGGGGGCATACGATTAATAGAATATATAGGTGAATTAAGCCAAGTAATAAAAATTCCAGCAGAGATAAATGGGAAACCAGTTATAGAAGTTAAAGGAAATGGACAAATTCAGGTTGGTATCTTTAATCAGGATGCATCCAACCAAGATAAGCTTGTTAAATCTATTGAAGTGAATTCAGACCTTAGAGAAATAGGCGAATTTGCATTTGCTTATTGTGTAGGTCTGGAAGAAATAACAGGATTTGAAAAAGTTCAAAATATTGGTCGAGGCGGATTTCTTGGATGTGAGATTTTAAAATTGAATGGTAGCCCTTTTTCTAATGAAATCAAATATATTGGATATCGGGCATTCGAAGGATGTGAAAAAATGGACGCCGACATAGACTTAAGCAATAGAGGTGAATTAACAATTGCCCCAAATGCGTTTGCAAATTGTTTAAATCTTCAAAGTATTAATTTGAATGGAACTACAGTTAAGATTGATTTAACGGCAGTGGAAGGCACACAGGTCCCATTAGCGAGCTTAATCGATTATTTGTCTTTAACAGCAATACCAGAGAGCTTTTTAGAGAATAATCAGGATATAGAAACACTTGATTTATCAAGTTGGCCATTGGAGAGCATTGGTAAAAATGCTTTTAAAGGAAGTGCAGTAAAACAAATAATACTTCCTGAAACAGTAAGCTTTATATCTTCTGCTGCATTTCAAAATTGTGCTTTAGAAAGTATTGACCTATCTAAAACAAAAATAAAAGTGTTGTTGGGTGGATTTAGCGATGGAGTATTTAGAAATTGTTCCAGTTTAAAAAGCATTAAATTTCCACCAACATTAGAATCAATGCCAAACGCATCAGGATCTGCTTTACGTGGTTGTAGCGCCTTGGAGTCGATTGATATTTCAATGTTGAAAGAAGAGGTTATAGGTTCTGGTTTTTTTAGAGACTGTTCGTCAATAAAGTCGATTGTATTTTCACCATACGTTAAGGAAATACAAGGATTTGTATTTTGGTTTAGCTCAAATTCTTTGCAAGAAATTACCATTCAAAGAAATACACCTGGCGATTTAACGGTGTTAAAAGCAAGTGCATTTACCTATAAAAATACGGGTTTCACTATTGTAAACTATCCAGCTGGGACCAATTATCCAAATGAACCTGTATGGGCTGATTTAATTAAGGAAGGTGTCAGTTTTAACCCTATACTTTAATGTAAGAGAGTTTGTTATTAAATAAAAACTTATCTCAATCGAATTGAGATGAAGTAAGTAACTTATTAGTTTGTTTTCAAAAAGCAGAGAGGAGTTTCCTTACTTGTTTGTAATGTGGTATAATTTACAATATAAAGAAACTCTTTCTCTATTGTTTTGTTAGGAATAATAGATCAAAGTTCATCTCATTCTAAAAATAGATTGGTACTCTTATTTAATCAGGAAATATCAGGGTTTTATCCAACTTATGTTATTCACTAAAGAGGCTATAACTTCGACTTAGGCTATTGGTGATATTGCGAAATCGGCTCTTTCTCTAAAACTAAATCTGCAACAGGTTAAAAAATAATAGGAAGCTAAGCAGAAAAGTGATCCTGATTTGATTCAAAATAGAAATCAAAAGAATTTTAGGAATTAATAAAAATTGAAACGTCTATGATGGAATAATTACTCACATAGGAGAGTGGTTATTTCATTCATGGTTGTTCCATATGGCAAATGAAAAAATTATAGACATATGAAAAAGACAGTAATATTGGTGTTAGTGATTATGGGATTTATTGGATGTACCAATAAAAATAAAACCACATTTACCTTTAATGATTATGAAGGCCCATTTGTACTGGTGGCGAAAAAAGATACATTGATATCTGGAAATGTAAGCAAGACAAATAACGTTTTGGAATTTGAATGGACAAAAGAATTCAAGAGTCCAAATATGGTGTCGGTAAGGTTATCTGCCGATTATCGCTCTGCATATTGTTATTTCGAAAAGGGAGCTTATAAAATTACTACACGTGGGAAGGATATCGTTGTCTCATCAAAAATAAATGATGAAATATTACAAGTTGAAAAAGCCATTACGCAATCGCAAAAGTATAAAGAGCTACAAAATAAAATACGGGATTTAGGTAAACAAAAAATTGAAATAGAGAAGAGAATTTCTTCTATAAAAGATAAAAATAGCCAAGAACGCAAGGCTATTACAAATGAATGGATTAATGTTGAAAATGCACGATTGAAGGCATTGAAAGAATCTAAGGCTCTTGCTTCTGAATTGGCATTTAGTTGCAAAGAAGGTTTACCACTTTGTATTTATTTAATGAAGAATAGACGTCAATACATTTATGATGTATGTTCAGGCGAAAAAGTAGTGCAAATAGCGAAAAATGTGCATGCAAAAGAACAATCAGATTTTACTGCAAAATTGGTGGAAGGCTTTACGGGAATGTTAGAATCTGAAAAACAAAAGGAGCTAACAAAAGTAGGGAACCAATATACCGATTTGGTGGCAAATGATTTAAATGGAAACCCAGTAAAACTATCAGAAGTATTAGCAAAAAATAAAATTGTATTAATCAAGTTTTGGGCATCATGGTGTGGACCCTGCGTACGAAGTATTCCAGAAACATTGGAATTGACTAAGAAATATGGGAAAAAAGGTTTTCAAGTGTATGCAATTTCTTTAGACTCAAAGAAAAAATACTGGGAGAAAGCAATTGAAAAGCATAAAATATCAAGTTGGGTTAATACATCAGAGCTAAAGGGATGGGATGGAAAAGAACATCATAAATATGGTGTAACCGGTGTGCCAAAAGAGATACTAATATCAAAAGAAGGAAAAATATTAGGAGTAAATTTACGCAAAGCATGGCTTGAGAGACACGTAAAGGAAGCTTGTGAATAATAACGATATAAAACGATAGTAAGATGGTTAGAACAATAATATTAAGTTTGTTATTACTTGTAACAATACATGTAAATGCGCAAAAAGCAGTAATAATATCAGGGAGTATGAAAGCATACAAATACGACCTGTACCTTAAGGGACAAACTACGCAAGATAAACTAACAGAAGCAAAAACTCTGGTAGAGCTAAACGAGGATGGCAGTTTTGAGATCACAATTAATCTTAAGGAGCCAAAAATGCTGAACCTTGGTTTTGTAAATTTTCAAGCCCGACCTGGCGATAACGTTCGTATAGTAGAGAGCAACGAGAATAACAGATCGAAATTTACATTTGAAGGAGATAATGCAGAGGTAAACAACTTTGTGAATGACCATGCACTGTATACAAAATCGGGATCGTGGTGCCAAATGGGAATGAATGTGCGAAAGTATAAAACCATAGAAGAGTTTATAGAATTTTGTAAAAACGAAAAAACAAAATACTTAAACGAACTAAAAGCCTTAAAAGCACCAAAAGCTTTTAAAAAGGAGTATGCAAGAAAGTTAGAATTGCATTACTATTACTCTTTAACAATTTACCCACAGTATTATTCAATATTTAATAAGGGAACAGATGTTTCGCCATTTTATGAGGTAGTAAAAAAACAGATTCCAAGAAAAATAAAGATTAAAAGTGTAGATTCTGAAGTTGATAGAGCAATTCTTTCATCAAATGTGTTAAAGCACATAGAAGTTGAGATCGAAACAACAAAGCAAGTAGAAATATACCAAGAGGTATCAGCATTGTTATCAGAATTGCAATCCGCTGGAATATCTGGTGAACTAGTAAAAAGAAAAGATGAAGTATTGGCAAAAGTGTCAAATAAATTATACAAACAAGTAATAAGTAAAGCATTTGCAAAGTACGATAAAGTATTGCCAGGAGCATTGGTGGACAATTTAAAATTTGTAAATACAGAAAATGAAGAGATTGAGCTTGCACAATACAAAGGTAAAATTGTTGTTATTGATGTTTGGGCAACGTGGTGCGGGCCTTGTATGCAAGAGAAACCGCATTTTGCAGAATTAGCTAAGAAATATAAAGACAATAAGGGTGTTGTGTTTCTTGCAGTATCTGTAGATGATTCCAAAGCTTGGGAGAAGTATTGTTCAAAACATCATGATACTGAAAACGTTGAATTTGTCAATATAGAAAGAGCAAAAATGGATGCTGCTTTCTTAACAAAATTTGTCCCCAGATTTATTGTGATAGGAAAGAATCAAAAAATAATTGATGCATTCGCACCAAAGCCTTCATCGGGAAAGTTAGATCAACAGGTTGAAAAAGGGCTAAAATATTCTAACTAAATGATGAAAACAATAATGCGAATACTACAAGTAATGGTAAGACTATTTTAATGGAGTACTACTAATATCTTGCAATATCAGCTGTTGAAGAGCGAGGTTGTTTCATTACTATGGAACAGCCTCGTTAAGTATCTATCCAAAATCAATGTTATTTATACAATAGTCTTCATGTTTCGATATACAAACGTGGGGCATCCATAATATTGGCTATTTACAATCTATATAAATAAATCTATTTTTTTAATAAGATTCATCTAATAGTACATAGAGTGTGTTTAATTAATGTTGTCTATAAATTTCAAATTGGTTAAATATATAAAAATGGAATTTGATAGCATATCATATGAATTCAAAGGCAATTAATAATTATACAAAAATCAGAAAAATGAGTTTAAGACTAAAACTTTCAGTAATGTGTTTGCTGATGATTGGTATCCTTGTAGGATGCGGACCAAAAAAGCAGGAAGAATCGAAATTTTCTTTAACCGGAAAAATAGAAGGGGTTTCAAATAGTAAGGCAATTTTGATTAGTCATTTTGAAACGGGAGCTGTTCAGGATACTGTTGAAGTAAAAGAAGGAACATTTACATTCAAAGGAAATTATGAAGAACCAACCCATGCATATTTAAGTGTTGAGGGTGTTAATAACTTGTTATCCTTATATGTAGAAAATGGTAATATGTTAGTAACAGGAACGGCGAAAGATTTTCGTAATTCGAAAGTTACTGGTGGTAAAACACAAGAAGATATTGATCGATATAAGTCTCTAAAGTTGGATTTATCCAAAAGTTATCAGCCATTGGTAAATGAATACTACAATAAAAATACAACAAAGAAAAGAAAAGAAGAGGTAGAAAAAGAGTTAGAAAAAAGAACGGAAGAATTACAAGAGTTCGATTCAAAGTTTATTAAAGAAAATCCTACTTCTTATTATTCTGCAATATTGGTAAAAAGCAAAATTGAAGGAAAGAGTGCAGCGGAAGCTGATAAAATCTTAAATAGTTTAGATTCACAATTACAGAAAAATCCGTTAATCGTTAAGCTTAAGGCAAAAAATGATGAAATGAAATCGCTTGAAGTGGGTATGGATCAATTAATGGCAAATGCTAGTAACGTATCATACAAGGTTGATACCAAATTTAAAGGTGCTGGTTACGGAAATGTTGTTTATTTAGGTGTGTTAACAAACAATAACATTTGTGTTTTGCAAAAAGATGGAAGCATTAAAATAGTAAAACCCAATGGTAAGGAAGTAAAAAGCCTGAAACCTGAATTTGAAGGAGCTGCTTCAGCTATAGCAGTAGGTGAGTCGAACACAATATACTTGTTGGCTACACTACAGAAAAAAGTTCGTAAAAAGTACAGGGGAAAATCATACGATAGAATGGTTGCCGTTGGAGTAGAGTGTACTGTATTAAACGACAAAGGTGAAAAGATTAACAAATATCGTTTAGAAGGACTAAAAACAGCTACCGGAGCAAGAGTATGCGATGGTACTTTAATGGTTGCTGACTGTCAAAATAAAAATATTGTAATGTTTGATGCCAAAAATGGTAAGAAAACGGCTTCGCTTGAAAGATTGAGAACATGCTGTGGAATTTTGGATTTTTCGGTGAATAAGAAAAAAGAAATATTAGTTGCCAACCTGGGAGCATTTAGAGTGGAAGGATTCAATTTTGAAGGCAAACAATTATTGGCATTTGGCCAACGCGGAAAAGAATTAAACGATTTTCATGGATGTTGTAATCCAGTAAGCGTAAATAGTCTTTCGAACGGTGCCATTGTAACTGTGGAGAAAGATCCTACAAGGATAAAGATTTATAGCAAAGAAGGAGCAAAACAAATTGAGGGAATAGAAGAGTTAGTAACAGGATGTACATACATTCCTATGACTGTTGACGCTAATGATAATTTGTATTTGGCATCACAAAAAAAAGGTATTGTGAAATGTGTGTCGGTAAAATCTTGAGAGATTAGTTGGTTTAATTTGTGATTGGATAGGAGTGAGCACTTTAGATAGTGTTTGCTCCTTTTCAATATTATAAGGTCTGAGAAAAATTAAAATTATTTAATTGATTTTTGTAGTGACAGTTTCAATGTTTATAAATAATAATAGGTTTGTTTTTTATCATTATCTTAGGGTTAATTGGCCATTGCTAAGTTTTCCTTTCATCCTTTTGGTAAGTATTTTTTCTACTTATTTATTTGATATTCGATTTAACTGGCAAATTTGATTTGTTGGAATCAATTTCTATTTTTGAATCCGAAGAACCACTAACTATGACCACTACTCAACTATTTAATCAAATCAAATTAGGAGATGTAAAAGCATTCGAAGAGCTTTTTAATCAACTGTATCCTTCGATGTGTGTAGTCGCACGAGAATACGTAAAAGACAATGGTCTTGCCGAGGATATTGCACAGGAAGCTTTTATAAAACTTTGGAACTCTCGTGATAAGTATGACAGCATTTCTTCTTTAAAATCTTTCCTTTATGTAGTGGTAAAGAATTTAAGCTTAAATCATTTAAAAAGAGATAAGCTGGGGAATCAGTATACCGAAAGTTTGATCAAAGAGGATTTTCTGAACTTTAACAATCAGATTGTAGAAGAAGAGACCTACAGAATTCTTCAACAAGCAATAGAGGAATTGCCCAAGAAAAGTGCAAGGGTAATGTTGTTAAGTTTACAGGGAATACAAAATCAGGAAATTGCAGAAAGACTTGATGTTTCGGTTAATACGGTAAAAACATTAAAATACAATTCTCTTAAAACACTAAGAGCCAAGTTGAAAGATTATTTCTTTTTACTGCTTTTGTTGCTTGGAGAGGTGTAACAATGATCAATGAACAGTTATCAGTTATCAGTTATCAGTTATCAGTTATCAGCGGGTAGCTGAATGTTTCAAGTAGTTTTACTTGAAAGCATTTGTGAACCTGTCAGCATCTGCATTCAATAGGAATAAAATTACGAATTGTCAATTACGAATTACGTTTTGTAAATTCAATTTTCGAACTTTGCATACTCATTCACTCATTCACTCATTCACTCATTC
>NZ_JANQCD010000055.1 GCF_026672275.1 Marinifilum sp. D737
ATTGCATAGCCGAAGTTACGTAATAAAAATTAGCTGATGCCAATGGAATCAAGATGTTGCTCGCAGTTTTTCAGGAGGACTTTAAACAACTTCATAAATTACAATGAAAAGAAATTATTTTTATTTAATTGCAGTAGCCGCTGCTACGATGTTTACTGCTTGTGATGATAGTAATAATGTTGAATCTGTCAAGAATGAAAATCATCTTAATAAAATAAACGCATCAGCATTTATAACATTTGCAAACAATACAGATGTAATGACAGCCTCTGGAAAAACAAAAGCAAATGCTAATGTTGAAACGATGTGGGATGCCTATCAAGAAATTATTGAATACTCAGTAGATCCAGAAAAAGAAGCAGAATATAAACAAGCTGTAGAAATACATGCTGATATTTTAAGGCCAATAGGAAATGATGAATACGAACTTATCATTAGTGATCCTGTAGTTGCTCAGAAGTTTAATTCAAATGGTGTTTTAGCAGTTGGTAATAATGTATATCTTGCTGAAACAGATCGAATCACTAAGTATGAGAGAGAAGGGGAAGATTATAGAATGATTGATGAGTATGATCGTCCTTACGAAATTGGAGAAGTAGATGGAGGAGGTGGATACACAGGTCCTTCGAATAATGATCTTGTAATTACAAAATCTGGAGAATGGTTAAGTAATCCTCAAGCTATAAATGTATAGTAGTCATAGAAAAGTAAAGATATAGCTTTATGCTGAAACTTATGGGGATATTGGAGCAAGTGTAGGTGCTAAAAGTAAATATTACAGAGATAATTGGAAAGATCATAAGAGTGATAATAGATTAGAATTTAAGTGTACCAAATTGACATATACTAACTCGTCAGGTTTAGTGAAAACTCATTATAGTGTGTCCGCAATGGATAATACAAAAGATCGTGTTCATTTGTATGCAGCTAATCGATATGTAAACATGGATGGTAGAAAAACATATACTATAACTAATCCAGTAGTTAAATTTTATAGAGGTTCAACTGGTTCAGGAACAGCTTTTGTTTTTGATGATTTTGAGTAAAACACTTTATGGTATACTACTTTATAAATTAAATAAGGCTGCCAAAATTGGCAGCCTTTCATTTTATATCGCTTTTGAAAACATTTTATCGCCACCTTTTTGTGAGTAGCGCAGTTTGTTGTCGAATGGTTTGGCAATGTTTCGAAGGAAAATCATACCCAAATCGGTAACGATTAGTTTTTCTTCGTCCAGTTCAATAATTCCTTCTTCTTTCATTACGCTCAGTTCCTCGGTAATGCTCTCAGGCAGGTATTTTTGTAATTCATCGGTAAAGAACAACTCACGACGACAGGTAATGTCAAGAATAGCGCTTTTTACAGTCAAGTCTTCATCCGTAAGGAAATAACCTTTCACCAAGTCCAATTCGCCTTTTTCGCAGGCTGCTTCGTACAAATGAATTTCCTTAGGGTTTTGAGCATAGGCATACTTTGCATCAGAAATGGATGAGGCACCCAGGCCAATCAACAATTCGGTGTGGGAAGTATTGTATCCCATAAAGTTTCGGTGCAGGCGTTTTTCTTCCCTGGCCACGAACAGTTCGTCGTGAGGCAAGGAGAAGTGATCCATACCAATATCGCTGTAGTTCAGTTCAGCCAATTTTTCTTTTCCCAGATCGTACAAAGCACGTTTTCCTGCGCTATCCGGAATATCGGCATCGGTAAACATGCGCTGACCTTTGGTTTTCCATGGTACATGAGCGTACGAATAGTAGGCAATTCTATCTGGTTTCAGTTCCGAAACCTTCTCGAATGTATCGCGAACCGATGAAATTTGTTGCTTTGGCAATCCGTAAATTAAATCGAAATTCACCGATTGGTAGCCAATCTCTCTGGCAGCTTCAGTAACTTCTTTTACAATTTCGAAACTTTGTTTGCGATTAATCACACGCTGTACTTCAGGGTCGAAATCCTGAACTCCAAAGCTTACCCTTCTAAAGCCAACATCATACAAAGCTTGCAAATGCTCTCTTGTGGTATTGTTGGGATGCCCTTCGAAACTGAATTCATAATTCTCATGCAAAATGGCATTTTCCTTAATGCCGTTGATCAGTTTCCTTAGGTTTTCCGGACTGAAGAAAGTGGGAGTACCACCACCCAGGTGCAATTCCCGAAGAATTGGCTTTTCACCAAAAGTATTCAGATAGATTTTCCATTCCTGAAGCAGAGCATCAATATATTTGTCTTCAACTCCATGGTCGCGAGTAATCACTTTTGTGCAAGCACAATAAGTACACAAGCGTTCGCAATAGGGCAAATGCACATAAATACTAATTCCTTTTGTTGAATTCGATTCATCAAAAGTGCGTTTAACTACTTTTAACCAGTCTTTTGAGTCTGGTTTGTCATCACCCCAAAAAGGTACGGTTGGATAACTTGTATATCGTGGTACGGGAACGTTGTACTTTTCGATTAAGAGCTCTTTGTTCATGAAAAATTCTTTTGCCTTATTCATACAAAGATATCTTTTTTTACCAATTTATTTTATTGGAATTAATTGTTCTTGTGTGATGAACTTGAGATCAAAATTGATATTTTTATAAGAGCCTAAAATCAACTGCAATGAATATCAATGTAAAAGAAAGTTTTATTGAAAAGTTTGGGAAGTATTTTGGGGAAGAAACCGATCTTCCCATTGCCTTTTGGTATGGTAATGATCCCTTACAGGAGGAAGAGATACGACCGAAAAACTGGATGTGTATTATTGGGCAGTTAAACAGGATAAGAAAAGGGGAGAGTTTAAGCTTCTCTGCTGATTCGGTAAGCTGTGGGGGAGGCAAAACTTATTGTGGTTTTTCAGAATTTATGCCAGGTTTGGCCGATTTTCTATCTACCGGAAAGGAAAGGTATCTTCAGAATCCGGAAATTGCCCAAAAAGTGATCAATCAGTTTCCTGTGTATAATGCTCCTGCCAAATACATCAGTTTTAAAAGGTGGGATCAATTATTGGAAGAGGATGAGCCCGAAGTGATAATCTTTTTTGCCAAACCGGATGTTTTGTCGGGTTTGTTTACTTTATCGAACTATGATCAAAGTGAATTGCAGAGTACAATTGTACCTTTTTCTTCAGGTTGTGGCTCAATTATTACTTTCCCGTACCAAGAGAGCCAAAAAGAAAATCCAAAAGCCATCCTTGGAATGTTTGATGTTTCTGCACGTCCTTATGTGCCTGCCAATACTTTGAGTTTGGCGATTCCAATGAAAAAAATGCTTGATATGATTGCCAATATGGACGAGAGTTTTTTGGCAACTGATGAATGGACCAAAGTGAAAAACAGAATAAGCAGATAATTATGAATTCAAATGAAATAGTGGTTGTGATTAACCCGGGATCGACTTCAACCAAAATAGCACTTTACAACCGGGTAGGATTGGTAGAAGATTTTGTAGCGAGACATTTGCAAAAAGATTTGGATCAGTTTAATCGTGTCACCGATCAGTTCGAATACCGTTTTGAAATGTTAAAAGACTGCTTGAATGATATGCTGAATGGCAAGGGCTATTCGGTTGTAGGTATTGTTGGTAGAGGTGGAATTGTAAAGCCATTGGAAGGAGGAACCTATCGAATTAGTAATGAGTTTTTAGAAGATGCACGAACTGGAAAATATGGAGATCATGCTTCGAATTTGGGAAGCTTGTTGGCAAATAAATTGGCCAGACATCATGGATTAGATGAAAGTTATACCGTTGATCCGGTTTCGGCTGGAAATATTATTGATAAGGCGCAAATTTCGGGTGTTCCAGGCATTGAAAGAAATCGTAGAGGACATCCCTTAAATATGAAAATGACAGCCAGGAAAATTGCGGCTCAGCAAGGCATTGCCTACGAAGATGCCAAGTATGTAATTGCACACCTTGGAGGAGGAATATCCATAGCTTCGGTTGAAGGAGGAAAGATTACCGACGTAAATGATGCTTTGATGGGAATGGGGCCATTTTCTCCGAACCGTGCAGGTGCAATTCCTACGCGTGGCATTATGGATTTGTGTTACTCAAAACCACGAAAAGAGGTGGAAACACTTTTAAGTAAAAATAGTGGATTAAAAGCATATTTGGGTGTTGATGATTTGCGTGATGTTTTTAAACTGATTGAGGCAGGAAATGAAAAAGCACGCTTGGTTTATGATGCTTTTGTGTACCAGATTGCCAAGGAAATTGGGGCTTACCATGCTGCTATGAAATGCAAAGCAAATGGAATTGTTATTACCGGAGGAATTGCCTATTCCGATCGTTTTATTGCAGATTTGAAGGATTATGTTGGTGGTTTAACGGAATTCTTTGTATATCCCGGAGAAAATGAAATGGAAGCACTGGCTGAAGGAGCATTCCGCGTAATTGATGGCAAAGAATTGGCATTGGAATATTAGAAAACTTAAAGTAGAAACTTAAAATGAAAGTTGTTTTTTCACATGGTAAAGAAAGTGGCCCTTGGGGAACGAAAATAAAGAGATTAAGTGAAATAGCTAAGCGAAATGGATTCGAGGTGGATAGTTTGGATTATCGTGCCTATTCAAATCCCGATGATCGGGTAAATCAACTCTTAAACTATTTAAAAGGTGAGGAGAAGGATTATATATTGGTTGGTTCGAGTATGGGTGGATATGTTTCTTTGGTAGCTTCGCAGCAGGTTGATCCAAAAGCCATTTTTCTGATGGCTCCGGCTTTATATTTAGAAGGATATGAAAAACAGGAATACTCACTTAATGGCAAGCATATTCATGTTGTTCACGGAATATCGGATGAGGTAATACCTTACGAACATTCGGTTCGGTATGCCAAAGAGTCGAAATGTACGCTGCATCTAATTGAAGGCGATCATAGATTGAATTCATCTTTGGAGAAAGTAGAAAGTATTTTTGAAAATTTTCTGGAAAAAGTTTAAAGATAAAAAATGCCAGCTTGTTGTAAGCTGGCATTTTCTTTTAAATATATTGAGTTTAGAATTTTCTAAAACCAATTAATCTGCGAACTTCTTCAAGAGTTTTAGATGCACTTTCGCGTGCTTTTTCCGCTCCCAATTTGGTTACTTTGTGCAAGTATGCATCGTCTTGCATGATATCCAAAATGCGTTCGCGAATTGGGCTTGTAAAGTTGATAATATCTTCAGCCAACTGCTTTTTCATATCGCCATAGCGAATTTCACAATTGTTGTACTTGTCGTTAAAGAAATCGTAGGTATCTTTTGTAGAAACGATATCCATTAAAGTAAACAAGTTCTGAATTGGTTCAGGTTTTTCCTGGTTCATTTCAGTTGGACCACTATCTGAAACTGCTTTCATTACTTTTTTACGGATGTCTTTTGGATCATCAACCAAGCAGATTGCATTACCCTCTGATTTACCCATTTTACCCGATCCATCTAATCCCGGAACTTTAATAAACTCACCGGTGTACGAATAAGCTTGAGGAATTGGGAAGGTTTCTTCACCATAAATGTTGTTGAATCGGCGTGCAAATTTACGAGCCATCTCCAGGTTTTGCTCCTGATCTTTTCCTACAGGAACCTGATTTGCCTTGTGGATAATAATATCCGCAGCCATCAAAACAGGGTAGGTTAGCAAACCAGCATTTACATTTTCTGGTTGCTTACGAGCTTTATCTTTAAACGAAGTTGTTCTTTCCAACTCTCCCAGGTATGCATTCATGTTCATCAACAAATACAATTCAGGAATTTCCGGCACATCACTTTGTACGTAAACTGTTGCTTTTTCAGGATCAATTCCACAGGCAAGGTACTCAGCCAAAACACGTTTTACGTTGATATGAAGATCTGCAGGAGTTGGGTGTGTAGTCAGGGAATGCCAATCAGCAATAAAGAAAAAGCAATTGTTATCGTTTTGCATTTGCACAAAGTTCTTCACTGCTCCGAAGTAATTTCCCAGGTGTAAGTTACCTGTAGATCGAATTCCACTTACTACTGTCTTCATCATTCAATTCATTAATCGCTCAAATATGAGCTGTTTATACTTAAAAATTTTAGTTCGACAAAATTATGAAACCTATCCGATAAATAAAATAGTATTAGATAATTCTATTGTGATTGAGTATTTAATTTGATTTTTCAGATTTGATATTTGAATTTTCAAGACAAAGCTTGTAATGTTAGCCAAGCCCAAACTACATACCTACAAACTTTTCCAGCCGCCATAAACAGGGCCATCCAGTACGGATTGGTTCGTAATAATCCCAATCCAATAGGAATTAAATCACCTATAAATGGTAGAAAAGCAAAAAAAGCGAATGCATTTCCTTTGCTTCTGAGAAACTCTTTGGATTTAATCGCCTTGTCAGGTTTAATTTTCAACCATTTTTCAATTCTCTCCAATTTGCCCAAATATCCCAGGTAATACCCTGTTAATCCGCCCAACCAATTGCCTAAACTTGCAACAGCTACAGTCAAGCTGATATCAAAACCAGAATAAACGCAAAGACTAAGAATTGCCTCTGAGCTAAATGGGAGAATGGTTGCAGCCAAAAAACTTGCCAGGAACAATCCCCAATATCCATATTCTATCCATTCAGCCATGCTGCAAATGTATAAAAAGCAAATGCTTTCCTATCGAACTCAGCTTTTAACTTTTCAGTTCTTGGACTTTTGTACTTTTTTAACCTTTCGACTTTTCGACTCTTCAAAACTTTTCAAGACTTTATTATATCTTTGTATAAAATTTAGAAAAATACATATGGAGACCACAAGACAAAGCAAAGTTTCAAGATTATTACAAAAGGATTTAGGATTGATTTTTCAGCAGGAAGGACGAAATCTATTTGGAGGAAAAATGATATCGGTTACTACTGTAAGAATTAGCCCGGATTTGGGACTTGCAAAGGTATACCTTAGTATTTTTCCATCAGACAAGTCGGAAGAAACACTTGAGGTGGTTAGAATGAACACCAAGAACATCCGTAGAATTTTAGGAACCAAAGTTGGTAAGCAATTAAGAGTAGTTCCTGAATTGGCTTTTTACATTGATGATTCTTTGGATTATATCGAGAATATCGACAACTTATTGTCATAAACTCTTCCGCTGAATTTGAATTTACCTTTTCACATAGCCAGGCGATACCTGTTTTCAAAGAAAAAACAGAATGTTATCAATATCATTTCACTAATTTCAGTAGTTGGTGTTATGGTTGGTACCATGGCTTTGGTAATTGTGTTGTCGGCCTTTAATGGCTTAAATCAATTTATCGATCAGCAGTTTAGTTGTTTCGATCCCGATTTAAAAATACTTCCTGCAAAAGGCAAAACATTTGTTCCCGATTCAATTTTTGGAGAAATTAAAAACATGGAGCAGGTAGTATTCTTTTCCGAAGTTTTGGAAGAAAATGCGCTTCTCAAATATGGCAATCGTCAACGTCCTGCAATTGTAAAAGGAGTTGATGAAAACTTTAGCCTGATGACTGGCATTGATACCATGATGACAGATGGGAACTTTGTGTTGGATACAAATAAGTATCAGTTTGCCGTGTTGGGATATGGAGTTGCATTAGATTTGGGTGTAGGCTTAACTTTTGTAGATCCCATTAAGTTTTATGTGCCTAAGCGCAATGCTAAAGTTGGACACAATCCTATGAATGCCTTTAATACTGAGATTATATGGCCATCGGGATTTTTTCAGGTTCAAGCCGATTTTGACACGCAATATACCTTGGTTCCATTAAGTTTTGCACGTAAACTATTCAGTTATCAAAATGAAGTAAGTGCAATAGAACTAGGGATAAATGATTCTGCAGATATTGAAGAGGTGAAATCTGAAATACAGGTAATGCTTGGTGATGATTTCCAGGTAAAGAATCGTTACGAATTGCATGATGTCATTTATAAAATGATGAAGACAGAAAAGGCCGCAGTTTTCTTCATTTTAGCATTTATTTTGGTAATTGCCTCCTTTAATATCATTGGTTCATTAACCATGTTGATATTGGATAAAAAAGAGGACGTTAGCACATTAAGAAGTTTGGGTGCAAATGAGCAGACCATTAGACAATTGTTTCTAATCGAAGGTTGTTTGATTTCTTTCTCAGGAGCTATATTAGGTGTAGTTCTTGGCATTATAGTTTGTTATTTGCAAATTAAATTTGGATTCGTAAAATTGGCTGCCGGAAGTTTCTTTATGAACTCTTATCCGGTAAATGTGCATCTTTCTGATATTTTTATCATCTTTATAACGGTTGTATTAATTGGGTACTTCGCTTCGCGTTTTCCTGTACAATACATTACCAAAAGATACTTACAGTTTAACTGATAAGTATTTCCCACTACCGATTAATGAATAGAAATCATGTTGATTTCTAATAGCGATAACTTATTAAAAATTACAGAAATGAAGAAGATTTTCGTATTCTGCATGCTTGCATTTGGAATTTCAATTGTTGCAAATGCACAGCAAACAGCTTTAACTTCCGATGGAAAAGTGGTGATTCTTTACGACAATGGAACCTGGACCTATGCCGATGTAAAACTTCCCAATGCAAATGCCAAGGAGGTGCAAAAGAAAGCTGGAGAAGTTAGCGTGCCAACAAATGTACCTGTTGTAGATAATTCTCCTGTTAGTTTGAAAGATGGTGTTGTTGAAAAAATGGCATTTATTGAAGGTCCGAGTAAAAAACTTTCGAAATATTTTAAGCATAAAAATATTGTTCGTTGTGATTTTACCTTAACATCGAAAGATGGAAAAGCCATATTGAAAACAGAATGGAAAGTCATGAATGGTGAAGCCTATTCTTATTTTGGCTTCATTAATGACGAAAGTAAGATTAGCCTGGAATTAATTGGAGGTAAAAAAATAGATTTGCTTTATACTAAAGATTTCGAGCCTAAAGAATATGAAAAATATGGTTTTTCTACATACACTGCAGAATTGGAATTAAGTAAGGAACAAATACGTTTGCTAAGAAACTCTATCGTGTATAAAGCACATATGACTTGGAGCCGAAGAACGGAAGAATACAAAGTTGTTACGCCTTCATATTTTATAAAATCATTACCTCAAATCATTGAATGATGAAAAACGTATTGCTTGTTTTAATACTTCTTTTTTGTGGTATGAACTTGGTTGAGGCACAAATTAGAATGAAAACTCCTGAAGGGAAGTATGTTCTGCTATTTAATAATGGTACTTGGAAATATGAGGAAAAGATAAAACTGGAAGAGATAAAAGATATTGTGCCACTTCAAGCTGAAGAAATAGTGACAAAAGAAATTAATTTGAAGGATACTCTTCTTGAAGAACATGTTGTAATTAAGGGGGAAAGTGCTAAAATCGCTAAGTTTAAAGATGACTTGAATACTGTAAAATGTGCTTTTCAAATCCTATCAAAGGACAATAAGGTGGTATTAAAAACCAATTGGAAGTTAATGGATGAAGAAGGTTTTCGATTTTTTGGTTTTATTACAAAGAAATCATTTCTCTCTTTTGAATTATCCAACGGTGAGATTGTAATTTTACCGTACAATGGCTCTTTTGAACCCAAAGAGTACATCAAATATGGATTTACAACTTTTTCTGCAGAATTAGAATTAAATCATGATCAAATTAGAAAATTACAGAAGGGATATATTCTGAACTCAAGTATGAAGTGGACAAGGAGAACAGAAACGTACAATGTTATAAATCCGGACTACTTTATTAAAGAGCTGCCTAAAATATTAAAATAAATGTTTGCTTAAGAGGGCAAAAGAATAACGAAAAAACGCAAAGATGAGATGTCTTTGCGTTTTTTGTATCTATTTCGGATATCATATTCTTTAATCTTCTTCAATCTGTAATTCTCCCCATTCAGAAGCAATTTTATTCAGAATAAGCATCAAATCATCGTAATGATTCGCACGAAGCATATCGATACGAGTTTGCTTAAAATTGTACAAACCTTTAAACATGCCGGCCATATGTCTACGCATGTGTAAGATTCCTCTTCTTTCATCAATCCAGTCAATAGCAGCATCGATTTGCTCTTTTAGCATATCAACCTGTTGAGCCACGGTTGCAGGAGGAAGCAATTCTCCGGTTTTCAGATAGTGTTTCACATCTCTAAAAATCCATGGTTTTCCAACGGCAGCACGTCCAATCATAATGGCATCAACCCCATATTTTTCGAATGCTTCTTTGGCTTTTACAGGATTTGTAATGTCACCATTCCCAATAATTGGAATATGCATTCTTGGATTATTTTTTACCTCGCCAATTAAAGTCCAATCGGCTTCACCTTTATACATCTGGCAACGAGTTCTTCCGTGAATGGTAAGGCCTGCAATTCCAACATCCTGAAGTTGCTCTGCAAGCTCAACAATAATTTTTGAATCAGCATCCCAACCCAACCTGGTTTTAACCGTTACCGGAATATCTACCGCTTTTACAACTTCTTCGGTAATTTTTAAGAGTTGTGGTACGTTTCGAAGCATTCCTGATCCTGCACCTTTACCAGCTACCTTTCTTACCGGACAGCCAAAGTTCAAGTCAAGAAAATCAGGTTTGGCTTCCTCAACAATTTTGGCAGCTTCAACCATTGGGTCAACCTCTTTTCCGTAAATCTGAATGGCTACAGGACGTTCTTCTTCCAGTATGGTAAGCTTTTTCATGGTTCTGTTTACCGATCGAATCAATGCATCTGATGAGATAAACTCCGTATACATTAGATCGGCACCATAACGCTTACACAACACTCTAAATGGAGGATTGGTAACATCTTCCATTGGAGCCAATAAAACTGGCTGTTTTCCTAAGTCCAAATTTCCTATCTTCACTTCAGCTTCTTTTATATTCGGTAAAAATCAGTGCACAAAGATATAATAAAGTCTTGAACAGTCTAATAGTCGAATAGTCAAACAGTATTATGCATGATTTGAATTTTATGTACGAACTGATTTTAGATTTTAAATTTGATAATTGCCTTTTGTTGCTATTTTTGTGTTTCAACTTAAAAAAAGAATCATGTTAAAAGGATCTTTGAGTGATCATAGCCCATTTACCCATTTGATAGTTAGTTTGCTTGCTGTAGTTGTATCATTCCTGTTAGCGATGTTTGTAGGTACTGTATTGGCACTGGTGTTTTTCGATATTAACATCTTTACAGATTTGCAAGCCATTGATATTAACAGTGATTTGGTAAACCTTTCGGTTTTAAAGTTTTATCAATCAGTTTATTCAATTGGGATGTTTATAATTCCTCCTTTTATTGTTGCTTTTTTGGTTAGTAAGAAGGTTCGAGAATACTTGTATTTGGCGGAAGGTACCAATATTTCAAAAGTGTTGTTGGCAACATTTATTATTATTTTTTCATTGCCCATGATTAACCTTTTGGCTCAGGTGAATTCCCATTTAAGTTTACCGGAATTCATGTCGGGTATTGAAAACTGGATGATGGAAAATGAAGAACGGGCAAAAGTTGTAACCGAGAAGTTTTTGGTAATGAATTCTACCTCCGACTTACTTGTAAACCTTGTGGTAATTGCATTAATTCCGGCTATTGGAGAAGAGCTTTTATTTCGTGGGGTTTTACAGGGGATTTTTGGAAAACTTACCAATAATATTCATTGGGGAATTATCATTACAGCATTCTTATTTGCAGCACTTCACATGCAATTTTACGGATTACTACCGCGTATGGCAATGGGAATTCTTTTTGGATATTTATTAATCTGGTCAAGAAGTTTATGGGTACCAATCATTGCACACCTGGTAAACAATGGCATGGCTGTTATTACCAAGTATTATATCGGTAAAGGAAATATTCCTGAAGAAATGGAAACCATAGGAGCGAACGAAAATTATTGGTTCACAGGCTTAATTTCAGTGGCAATTGTTTTGTTGTTGTTACGAGTTTTCAGAAGCATCTGTAAAAGGCAGGCTTAGCGAAGCTTTCTCGGCCATTTTAACTTGTTCTAATTTTTCACGTTCACCTTTTCGCCAAACATATACAACGCCGTATTCTGAACATTTTTCACGCTTTTCTTCATCACTTAGCGATCCAAACTTCTTTTCAACCTGGTTCCAAAGATCAAGAATTAGCTTATCAGCATCTTCCCGAAACTCTGCAACTTTTTCGGAGAAGCGGTGGGTGTTATTTTGTAGTGTTTTTTGATAATTGAATGCTTGTTTAAAGTTTTCACAGTTAACACGTACCAAAGCAATAGATGGGCTGTAAATTGGGTTTCCACCCATTCTGGTTCTTTCCTGTTCTCCTTTAACCAATTTTTCTCCCCACTCAATTACTTTCGAATCTTTTAATAGGGATGGAGTGGCTTTCGAATTTTTGCGAATGCCGTAAAATTCACGTACCTCAGGTTTCATTTCACCTCGAATGATGCAAAAGTTTAAAACTTGTATAAAATGAGATACATATAAGCGAGCTTTTCTCAGTTTCTCGTTGTACTCTTTGCTTTTACTCGATTGTTGACTTAAGGCTTGCCTGTGATTTCTTATTGCAAGCTCATAATGAGGTAAAAAGGTTTCTATTCTTTGGTACAATGAGTATGAAAAAGCCAAGTCAAAACGATTGACTCTCATGCTAATACTTAAGGCAGCTTTAAGGGCACGTACTCGTGCCGAGTCGGTATTTGGTAATCGGCGGTAAGGCATTAATTAAATTGGTTTAAGCAATATAGGAATTGTGATTTGCGAATATACAAAAAATATAGCTTGCTATTTTACCGTTCGCAAACAAGATTTCATCTTTTTTCAAGTATAAAATTAATCGTAGAATAATTATGCTACTTTTATGCTCTAATCAAATAATAATTATGAAACATACAGTAATTTTGTTGCTTGCTCTGCTTTGTACTCAAGCTTTATATTCTCAAAATGATACAATCGTTTACTATAAGAGTCATGCGCCTTATCCAACAAAGAATGGTGCAGACCATATGATAGTGTTTCAAAAAAAGAATGACATGAAGTCGATTATGATGACTTATGAGTTAAAAAAAGAAAAATGGAAGTACGAAAAAACAGAGATCATAAAGCGAACGAAAGATGGACGTTATGAAATTAGTTGTGACGGCAATAAAATTATCAGATCTTATAAAAAGATTAGTGGTGGTTATCAGGTAGAGGAGTATAACCACGAAGGGAAAATTAGAAAAAAAGGTTTAAGCAAAAAGATGTTTCCCTTATATAGAGTTGGGCAGTGGCAGAATCTATTCAATAATAAACTTGTAGGAATAGATGTTTTTAAAGAAGAGTTAATGACTCAATCGTACACCATTTGTAAGGATATTAAGCTACCCAATAATATTTATGCAAATGCTGATACTTTAGCGGAATACAGGGGTGGATTTGATCGATACGTGAAGCATATGTCACGTAGCGTTAAATATCCAAGAATATGTCAGGAAAATGGGATAAAAGGTTGTGTATTGCTGGCATTTGCAATTGATGAGTCAGGCAAGCCAGTGGACTTTCATGTCTTGCAGAAAGTAGATCCTGATCTTGATCAGGCAGCTATTGATGCCATTAAAAAATGTGATAAATGGAAACCAGCAATAAAGAATGGAAAGCCAATTAAATTGTACCATGTAGCTCCAATTAACTTTCAGCTATGGTAAAATAGTGTAAAAGCATAGTCCAGATTAAGCAGATAATAAAAACTACCTCTTTTTTGGGTAGTTTTTTACTGTAGAACAATTCCACACAACTTGTCCATTAAATTCTACAGTTCATAGATTTTTCCGTTTACAACCATTTTTAGTCTTTTTGTAACAAAAAATATAACTTCTACGTTTACAGGGTGTTAATTAAAATTGCAAGTTGGGGTAGGGTACACCTATACAATTTCGGTATTTTAATTGTAAAGCTTTTAAGATGAGAAATTAAACAAGATTTTTAATCAAATCCGGATGTAAAAATATTGGGAAATAGCATTTGGAGGATTATCAACTAAAATTTAAGGATATGAAAAGAAACATTGTTGCCGTAGGAATGTTGTTGGCTTTTTCAGCTGCACTTTGGAGTTGCTCAAGTTCTGATGATAAAACACCAGGACAAGATCAAACATTAGAACAAAACTTGACCAGTGAAACTCAATCATTAGCTACTGCTGTGGAAGAAATTTCGACATCAGAAGGATATAAATTGATTACTTTGAGTGAAAGTACAAAAGAAGGAACTGAAGATGGATCTGATGATAGATTTTCATTTACTCGAACAATTACTCTTGAAGATATAAAAGGAGTATATAACTATATCCTTCCAACAAGTGAATCTGAAGGGAGCAGCACTAAAATGTGGGGAAGAGAGTTTGCATTTGAAAAAGCAGAAGAGAGTGAATTTTTCGTAATTAACCTACCTCAGGAAAAGGCTAAGAACCCTTGGATGCTTCATCAGGAAATGGAAGGTGAAAGCGAAATGGATAATGATTTCAATATTACCGCCTCTCAGTATAATTCTTCAACAGTAATGAATAATGAAGGCTTTGAATTCGATTATTTATTAGATGCAGATATTACCATTGAAGAAGAAGCTGCAGGAAGTATTTTTGTTGACTGGGATATGAACATGTCAACAAATATGAGTTGGGATTATGAATCGGAATTTGGATTCCCTAACGGATATTCTGTTGGTCACGAATTTGAATTTGGAGAAGAAATTGAGTTTGCTTACAATCTTAAGAAAGATGATGATGTGTTATTCATGGAAGAGGTTTCGTTTACTCCAGGTAATGGTGAAGAAAATGCAGAATATGAATATGCTCTGACAATTGGTAATATCAAGATTGTGAAGAATTCTTCAAGTGAAGAATACATGGTATACCGTGATGGTGAATTAGAAGAGGATGCTGTAATTACTGTTCTTCATAATGAAGATACAACCACAGGCGAGGGAGAAGAAGATGAATCAGATCATGCATTCTGTAGAGGTGGACTTGACATCAAAATTACTTTCACAAATGAAGATGGTACTCAAGAGGACGTAATACTTTCAGAATTAATAGGTGAGGAAACTCTTGAACAACTTGACGAGATCTTTAGCTCGATGCACGATATGTACTTTGTAAACAAGTTGGTAGACAGAGTAGCAAAGGAAGCATACGATATTAACATGGGTGAAGGAGCTGGAGAATAAATTTCAGCTAAACAATACAGATTAAAATCCGGCCACATGGTCGGATTTTTTTGTGCATCTTTATTTCACCATCGTAATAATAATCTGGATGAAGACAATTTGTATAGCCTTATTTCTGAACTTCATTTTCTCCTCTGTAAATTCTCAGGAGAAAGAGGATCCTTCTGAAGAAGGCAAAGCAAGTTTCTATTCGGACTATTTTGAAGGAAGAAAAACCAGTTCTGGTGAGATATTTTACCAATGGAAGTACACCGCAGCTCACAAGAGCCTTCCTTTTGGAACTTTGGTAAAAGTGGTCAATCTGGAAAATAAACGCTCTGTAATCGTCTTAATTAATGATAGAGGTCCATTTGTAAAAGGGCGGGTTATTGATTTATCCAAAGAAGCCGCAAAACAACTGGGAGGTTTACGCGAGGGGATTTTTCGTGTTCGGGTTTCGATCCATATAAAGGATGAGGATTACATTAGAGTTAAATCAGTTTTGAGACCTGTTCCGAACCAATCATTATCTTCATCTTTACATTAGGAAAGTTCGATATAAGAAAGTATAAGTGTCTATAAAAACTTTCATGATTAATAAAGGTAAACACCAACAGTAATAAAAGTTACGGTGTTCGTACGTTTGTAATATCTAAGACTCAAACTACAAAGATTACACAGCTCTGCTGCTATTCAGGTGAATGTAGAATGAACATTAGTTCGGTGCAGAGCACCTTAATATTTGTAGAACATTTAACAAATTATCAAATCTAAAGGTACAGAGTACCGCTATCTAGTTTATTAAGATTTTTAAGACTTTCAGAAAAAAAGAGCGCTACCCTAAAGGATAGCGCTCACTATATTTGGATTTCAGTCTAATTAATCCTTGATTTTTGCTGCTAAGAACTCACGGTTCAAACGAGCGATGTTTGCAATAGAAATTCCTTTAGGACATTCTACCTCACAAGCACCAGTGTTGGTACAGTTACCGAAACCAAGCTCATCCATTTTAGCTACCATGTTCTTCGCACGACGAGAAGCTTCAACACGTCCTTGTGGCAATTTAGCCAAGTGAGAAACTTTTGCAGAAACGAATAACATAGCTGAAGAGTTCTTACAAGTAGCAACACAAGCACCACAACCGATACAAGCAGCAGCATCCATTGCTTCTTCTGCATCATCCTGTGAGATTGGAATTGCATTACCATCAGGTACACCACCAGTATTTACAGAGATGTAACCACCAGCTTGCAATACTTTTTCAAAAGCAGTACGATCAACAATCAAGTCTTTGATTACTGGGAAAGCACCAGCTCTCCAAGGCTCAATAGTGATTGTTTCGCCTTCTTTGAATTTACGCATGTGCAACTGACATGTTGTAATGTCATCATCTGGTCCATGAGCACGTCCGTTGATAAACAAGCTACACATACCGCAGATACCTTCACGACAATCGTGATCGAAAGCGATAGGCTCTTGTCCATCGTTAATCAATTGCTCATTCAAAATGTCCAACATTTCAAGGAAAGAAGTACCTCCTGAAATATCATTAATTTTGTAAGTTTCAAACTTACCTGCAGTTTTAGCGTTTTTTTGACGCCAAACCTTTATAGTTAATTCTTTAATTACTTTATCTGCCATGGTTTACTTGTATGAACGTTGTGTCAATTCTACAGTTTCAAACACTAAATCTTCCTTATGCAATACAGGCTCTTGGTTTTCTCCTTTGTACTCCCAAGCTGATACATAAGTGAAGTTGTCATCGTCACGTTTTGCTTCGCCTTCCTCAGTTACTGATTCTTCACGATAGTGACCACCACAAGATTCGTTACGATTCAAAGCATCACGAGCCATCAAATCACCCAATTCAAGGAAATCTGCTACACGACCTGCTTTCTCCAATTCGATATTCATTGCATCGAAATCACCAGGGATACGTACGTTTTTGTAGAAATCAGCTTTGATTTTAGCAATCTCTTCGATAGCATATTTCAAACCTTTCTCGTTACGTGCCATACCTACATAATCCCACATGATGTTTCCTAAACGCTTGTGGAAAGAATCTACCGACTTATCACCTTTAACATTGTAAAGTCTTTGTAGACGTTCGTTAACAGCTTTCTCTTTTTTATCAAACTCAGGGTGATTTACATCGATACGAGGAGTCTGAATTTCGTCAGCTAAGTAATCACCAATAGTATATGGTAATACGAAGTAACCATCAGCCAAACCTTGCATCAAAGCAGAAGCACCAAGACGGTTACCACCATGATCAGAGAAGTTAGCTTCACCAATTGCATACAAACCAGGAACAGTAGTCATCAAGTTATAATCAACCCAAGTTCCACCCATTGAATAGTGGATTGCAGGATAGATCTGCATTGGCTCTTTGTAAGGATCTACATCAGTAATCTTTTCGTACATCTGGAATAAGTTTCCATAACGAGCTTCGATTACATCCTGTCCTAATCTTTCGATAGAATATTTAAAGTCAAGGTAAACGGCTTTTCCTTCAGCGTTAACACCGAAACCAGCATCGCAACGCTCTTTAGCAGCACGAGAAGCAACGTCACGTGGAACTAGGTTACCGTATGATGGGTATCTTCTTTCCAAATAGAAATCACGATCTTCATCAGCGATATCATTTGGTCCCATTTCACCTTTTTGCAATTTAATTGCATCTTCTTTTTTCTTTGGAGTCCAAACGCGACCATCGTTACGAAGTGATTCAGACATCAAAGTTAACTTAGACTGCTGCTCACCGTGAACAGGAATACAAGTTGGGTGAATCTGAACGAAACATGGATTTCCAAAGAATGCTCCGTTCTTGTATGCTTGCCAAGCAGCACCACCGTTACATCCCATAGCATTGGTTGACAAGAAGAATACGTTACCATAACCACCAGTTGCAATTACAACTGCGTGAGCTCCGTGACGCTCAACTTCACCAGTTACCAGGTTACGAGTGATGATACCACGAGCTTTTCCGTCAACAGTAACAATGTCAAGCATTTCGTTACGTTCGTGCATTTCGATCTTACCTTGTCCGATCATGCGGTTCATAGAAGCGTAACATCCTAATAGCAACTGCTGTCCGGTTTGACCACGAGCATAGAAAGTACGACTTACCAATACACCACCGAATGAACGGTTAGATAGAGTTCCACCATACTCACGTGCAAATGGTACACCTTGAGCAACACATTGGTCGATGATGTCACCACTTACCTCAGCCAAACGATAAACGTTTGCCTCACGAGCACGGTAGTCACCACCTTTAATTGTATCATAGAACAAACGATAAATAGAGTCATTATCGTTCTGATAGTTTTTAGCAGCGTTAATACCACCCTGAGCAGCAATAGAGTGAGCTCTACGGCCTGAATCCTGGTAGCAAAATGCTTTTACGTTGTATCCCATCTCTGCCAAAGAAGCGGCAGCAGATCCACCGGCCAAACCGGTACCTACAACGATAATATCTAACTTTCTCTTATTCGCAGGACTAACTACTTTAATAGCAGCTTTGTGTTTCGACCACTTTTCAGCTAATGGTCCGGCTGGAATTTTCGAATTTAATACTGTCATAACCGTTTAAATATTAACAATTAAGCAAAAAAGTGTAAATACAAAGGAATAATAATGAATCCGCCAGAGATAATAATTGCGTAGATGTAACCCGCTTTTTCCAAACGTGCTCTCCAAATAATATTACTCATTCCAATAGACTGGAATGCTGACCAGAAACCGTGAGCCAAGTGTAATCCCAATAAGATTGCACCAACTACATAAAGACCAGTGTATACCAGGCCTGTTGATCCATTAGTAAATAGGTTCTTTACCAATTGATAATCGTCATGTACATTTCCTTGAATCTGAATTGGCACGAAGAAATGCATCAAGTGCATTGCAATGAAAACCAACACAAGACCACCCAAAACAAACATGTTTCTTGAAGACCAGGTACTGCTGTTACCCAAGTTCTGCGAAGCATACTTTTGAGGACGAGCCTTCTGGTTTTGCAATGTCAAGATGATTGCATAGATGATGTGCACGATAAAACCACCAAATAAAACTGGTTGTAAACCAAAGCGGATTACCGGCATTGCCATAAAGTGTGCTCCTGCATTAAATAACTCTCCTGTGCTATCAAACATCAAGAAGGAGTTCAAGATCAAGTGCACCAACAAAAATAGCACAAGGAAAAGACCTGACAAACTCATTATCAACTTTTTCCCAATAGATGAACTTAAAAAACTGCTCATAAGTTTAAAGATTTAATTAGACTGTTTATTATAAGCTTTTACTATAATTCCTTGCAAATGTAGACGCTCCCCATGGCTGAAACAATATTTAGGAACATATACAATTTATTTAGATTGATTCTAGGATAATCCTATGATTCAGGTTTTTAGAAAATTAGAATTGTAAAACTAGGTATAATTCTAACTATAAACCAATTAAGGAATATTTTCCGTAATGATTTTTTTCAAAACGATGCAATTTATTAAATATTTGTATGTTATAGAACAAGCTTTTTTGATATTCTACTAATTTAGAATGTCATTAAAACTTGCAAAAAATTGTTTTATCCGATAAGAATACAATTTGCTCTTTTGCTGCGTGTTACTTGTTGAAATTTCAAATTTACATATGGATCAGTATTTAGAACTGGAAAATTGCCGATTACGATTCAGAGATAATGGGAAGGGAAATACAGTCGTTCTTCTTCATGGATACCTGGAATCTGTAGAGACATTCGAAACTTTTGCCAATGATCTTTCTCGATTGGCCAGAGTAATTACCGTTGATTTGCCAGGGCATGGACATTCAGAGTTAAAAAGCGATTCATGCAGTATTGATCAGATGGCAGAAGCGGTAAATCAATTGGTTGTACATTTGAATTTGGAGCGAATCAACATCATAGGTCACTCCATGGGAGGATACGTGGCATTGGCTTACGCAGATTTATTTACCGAAAAACTGGAAAGTTTCTGCTTGTTTCATTCATCGCCAAATCCGGATACCGAAGAGAAAAAAGCCAATAGGCAAAAAGAAATTGAACTGGTAAAAAAAGGGAAGAAGGAACTGATTTGTAAAACCAGCATTCCTAACACTTTTTCGAATAGCAACCTGAAAAAATTTGCACACGAAATTGAGAGAATCACAAAAATAGCCTGTCAGACTTCCGATAAAGGAATAGTGGTTGCCCTGGAAGCCATGATGAATCGACCTGATCGAAATCATGTTGTGAAAGGATTGGATATGCCCAAGGTAAGTATCATTGGAAAAATGGATAATTTTATTCCTTTTCAGGTGGCAGGACAAATTGCCAAAGAGAATCATTTAACTCCATTTGTATTGCAAACATCAGGACATATGGGATTTATTGAGCAAAGACAAGAATGCTTGCGTGAGATATTCCGTATCATTTATGAGTGTTGATTTTTAACCACTAAGGATAACGAAGTACTTCACAAAGGAGCACAAAGTAATAAGAATAAAGAACTTTCATCATAAAATGAGAATCACAAAGAAAAATGAAAACTATTCGTCATTGTGAGAATGTGAATTGAGAGCGACTTGTTAGTGCTCAAGGTTTTACAGAAAAAAAGTCTCACAAAAGGATTAAATATACCTTTGTGAGACTTCGTGAAAAACCTTAGTGTGTACTTTGTGGTTAATTACTTTTCACCATAAAGCAACTCATATTCTTTTTTACTGGCGGTAGCATGCCATTTTTCAGGAACTACTTTCCAGTTGTTGTCACATTCAATGTCAACCGTTCCTTTTTTCTCTATCCATTTCATTAGGTAGTAGCGAAGGTCTTTGGTGGTTGAGTTAATCAATCTACTGGTTAATTCTTCTTTCGTTAAGCCAGCACCTTCGGTCAGGTGATTACCGCCGCCATTTCCACGATAAGAATTTAGAGCAACGCGATAGGTTTTGTTTTCATCGAATTTTTCACCCGAACTCATTCCGGAAATATTGATCTTTTTCCCGTAAGGCTTCGATACATCAACGGTGTAATCAATTCCTTCGGCCGAATCGTAATTGAAAAACATGGTGGTTAGTCGGCTGCCTTTATCCGTAGTTGAAATGTATAGCATCGGATCCTTTGCCGATTTCATTTGCTGAAACCAGTTGTTGTAGCTAAACTCCAGAAAATCTTGAATCTCTTTCCCGGTAAGATTCATGGTGTATAACAAATTCTCAAATCGATACAGCTTAAACAGGTCACGTACCTGTAGTTCTCCAGAGTCAATTGTAGCATTGAAAGATAAAGGTGCAGCAAATGAAATGTCAGCATCTGCCAAATCCATTTGAATGTTCTGAATTAAATCGATGAAAGGAGAATCGCCAAACATGGCATCCTTTGTTGATATGCTTGTTTTAAAGCTTCCTACTTTTCTTGATACATAAGCCTCTACTTCTTTAAATAAAGGTGTAAAATGTTCTACGTATGCTTTCGATTTTTGAACGTCGGAAATCTCTACCAAATTTGGTTTTAAAGTTTTATCGTATGCTTTCTTTTCATTGTTCCAGCTTAAGTCAACCACAACTTCGGCCAAAAATTTAGCTTTGCTTTTGGGGTTGATCACCAAAACTTTTTCCTTATCAATGTTTTCGAACCAAGCGATTTGTTCATGATGATCGTGTCCGCAGATTACCATATCGATACCTGGAACTTGTTTGGCAACCAGTATAGAAGCATTTTCATGGCTCATTTCATTTTCATGCTCTTCTCCAGCGCCCGAGTGGAATAATCCAACTACAAAATCAGGCTGTTCTTTTTCCTGAATGATTTTCATCCACTTTTGTGCCGATTCAAGCATGGGTTCGAAATGCATTCCCGACCAAATTTTCTCTGGCAACCATTTCGGAATTGCAGGGGTGATTAAACCCAAAACTGCAATTTTCACACCTTGTTTTTCGATTATGGTATAAGGTTGGAAATATGGTTTGCCATCTGCGTTTTTAACTGCATTGGCTGCCAACCAAGGAAAGGCAAATTCCTTTACCACTTTATCGTATACGGCATGTCCTGGCTCAATGTCATGATTTCCAACTGTAGCTGCATCGTATCCCATGTAATTCATTACATCGGCACAAATGTGTTTGGTTTCTGTTTTTTCGAAATTCGAATAGTAAACTAAAGGATCGCCTTGCAGGATATCGCCATTGTCAAGCAAGATTACTTCAGCATCAGCATTTTTTCTTTGCTCGTTTACATACTCATAAACCTGAGCCAACGAGGTAGAAGTTTCTCGTTCGTTAACCAAATCGTAAGGAAATAGTGCTCCGTGAACATCACTGGTTCCGTATATTTTTAATTGTAATTGTTCTGCTTTTTTTTGTCCACATGCCGAAATCATCAGCATGATAATCATTACATAAAAGGTTGATTTTAGTTTCATCCGTTTTGGCTTGTTTTCTGATATTGTGATTTGAAAAGGACCGTAAAGTTATAAAAAAGAACAAAATAGTTTATGCTAGGTAAAGGTCTATCTGAAGAATACGCCTGATGCGGTATCTGGTGCGTTGGTTCTTTTTCTGGCCTTTTCTAGTACTTCTTTCTTTTCATCATCGTTGTAAAGCGACCAGTTTCCAATTTCTTCTGTAGTTCGCTGGCATCCAAAACATACTCCATTGCTGTCTTGACGACATATTTTTATACATGGTGATTTTACTTCTTCCATAGTTTAGTTTGTTTATTTAAATTCATTACAAATAAAGATTAAAAAGTCTTTTTTTCAAAATATGAGCTTGAATTTATACCAAAGAAAAATCCCGAACCTGTTCAGTCCGGGATTTTCTTCTAACCACTATTTACTAACCTAAATCTAACCTATGAAAAAACTTCTCTGTTTTGTACATTACAAATGTAGGATGGAAATTTGCTAAATGGTTTAAACAAAAGTTAATGAAGCTTAAAAGTGTTGAGGAAATTTCAAGACAGA
>NZ_JANQCD010000056.1 GCF_026672275.1 Marinifilum sp. D737
ATCTAGTTTATCAACGCCAGCTAGGTATGCATTGGTGCAGAAACTACGCCTTGCGGTGTGAGTAACAATAAGATCATGTTTAGGAATCATTTTACTAACTTTCATTCCTCCTTTAGTTTTAGCTACTCTAATTTTCTCATTTATTTCAGCGAGCTTACCTATTTTCTTTATTTCATCGTTAATGTGCTGTTCTGGCATGCTTTTAGGAGGTTTGCCGTCGTATCTCTGTAAAATAGAGGATACAATAGGGTGGAGAGGGATTATTACTTTTTGTCCTGTTTTTTGGGTTTCTACCTGAAACATAACATCTGATCCAACTCTCTTAATGATGTTATCTGGTGTTAATTGTTTAAAGTCGGAAACTCTAAGCCCTGTAAAAGCACCTATTAAAAATAAATCTCTTGCTCTTTCTTGTTTCGGGCTTTCGGATAAATCCAGTTTATACA
The DNA here is from genome assembly GCF_026672275.1 of Marinifilum sp. D737. Classification (GTDB taxonomy): domain Bacteria; phylum Bacteroidota; class Bacteroidia; order Bacteroidales; family Marinifilaceae; genus Marinifilum. The sequence goes on from NZ_JANQCD010000056.1 coordinate 447, forward strand.
AACGAGTAAGTTCCTCCATGTTTAAATAGATGTTGTCTACATCTTCCTTTAGAACAATGAAATATTTACCTCGGAAAGCCATATTGTTAGTTAGGCCTAATTCAACGGCTTCACCCATGAATTTTTTTAGATTTTTAATGTGTTTTCCTGTATTATTCAAAGTGTAGTTTTTGGAGTTGCACCAATTCACAAAATCATTATAAAACTCCTGTGTTATTGTTTCAAAAGATAGAGTGTAATTAACACTTTCGAATTTCTTTAAAGCTTCTTTCGTGCCTTTTAAACTTCGAATTGTACCGCTAGTAATTAGTTTTCCGGTAGTTGGATTTACTCGTGTAGATTCTTTTTCTATTAAGTTATCGATAAAACTGAAAAGGCTTTTTTCTTCCTCGCTAATAGGGTTGAAGTAATCATCTAAAAACTGTTTTATTGAACCTTTTGAAAGAAGTGTAGGCTTTACAATGCAATCATCTATAAAGCTTGTAACTTTATTTTCGAGATCATTGAGTAGGCTGTTAATGCTTTGTTTGTTTTTAGCCGCTGCGACATTTCGAACTCTTTGTCTTGCTTTGTCCCAATGAATAGGAACAACTTTTACTTTTAGAGGGTAAACCAATTTTGCCCCCTTAAGTCGGTAAACTAAATGTATTGGGGTTTCATTTTCTTGTTTTGGAGAGCGTAAGGTGAAGCGAACATTTGACATATCAAGGTGCATTTAATTCTACTTGCCAAAGGTAGGTTAAAATTTGATTGTTGCCGCTTTTGTTGCCGTATTTTCTTAACCTTATTTAAATTGATCTAATCTAGTCTTAATTCTAAAATGATCTGTAGTATCAGTAAACATTAAAGGTGTGGACTGATTAGCTTAAAATATTGATGTTTGTGTAATGGGTGTATTTAGGTTTGTTTGTGTCCGCCAGAGACCTCAAAATAAAACCTCAATTACACTACATATAGTGGATTGAGGTTTTTTTATTTAAAAGTTTCCCCGTATTGTCCCCGTAAAATGAAAAAAGTAACTTTTTAGCACGTTTAAGTTTTACTTGCATTAAGATATTTATTAAAAGAGAATCAGTTAAAAATGATGTTACTCTATCAATTATAAATTAACTAACGATTCATGTTATAAGTATCAGAATAATTTATTGATAAGAAAATAATAATCATTAAATTTAATGCCTAATCATAATTCATTCTTGCTCTAGGAGGATGTTTATTATTGTTGTAGCTAAGTTTTTTATTAATGTAATTTAGATTAGAATTGTTTTAATTAACACTTGCTGTTAACTAAAATTTTATTTATATTGAAATGATTATTACTTTTGCCGATAATAAATTGAAAAAGTATGCCAATAATAAAACTTTGGCAGATAGAAAAATGGGACCTAAACGGTCACAGATATACCAAAGAAGGCTTGATGATTTGGCTGCTGCTGAAAATTTTGAGGATTTACAATATTTACCAGGTCGATATCATCAGTTGAACGGAGATTTAAAAGATAAGTGGGCTTGCGATTTAGATCATCCATATAGACTGGTTTTTGAACCAGCAGAAAAACCAATTCCGAAAGATGGAGATGGAAAACAAATGCTGGTTGAGATAAAAAGCTTAGAAATAATCGAGGTAAATAATTATCATAAGGAGGGTTGAGTTATGGCAACTTTAAACGAATATTATCCACAAGAAGTTTTACACCCATGCGTAACTTTAAAAGAGAAGTTAGAGGAAATGGGAATGACTCAGAAGGAGTTTGCTATCCGAACTGGAAAACCTGAAAAAACAATATTTGCTGTTTTAAAAGGAGAAAGTGCTATTACTTCAGAAATGGCGGTTATGTTTGAAAATATAACTAAAATTCCTGCTCATTTTTGGATTAATAAACAGGCAAGATATAATGAGTATAAGGCAAGGTTAAAAAGGAAAGTTGACGTTGAAAATGCTGAAGAATGGACGAAGAGTTTTCCTTATGCAGAAATGGCTAAAAATAACTGGGTTCCTAAAACAAGAAAATTAGAAGAGAAAACGATTAATTTATTTGAATACTTTGGAGTATCTACTCATGAAGCTTGGGATAAGCTTTACATGAAAAGTGAATTAAAAGTGGCTGCATATACTTCATTAGCGCATACTCATGAACCAGAGGCGGTTTCAGCTTGGTTAAGACAAGGAGAACTTCAAGCTGAACAAATTGATGTTCCTGAATATGATAAGGGAGTGTTTCTTGAGCTATTACCATTAATAAAGGAAGTAATGGCTAATCATCCAGAAGATTATTTTTTGCAACTACAGGCACTCTGCTCAAAAGCTGGTGTAAAAGTATTTTATACTCCTAAATTGCCTAAAGCTCCTATTAGTGGTTCTACCAGATGGATAAAAAATACACCCGTTATTCAACTATCCGCAAGATATAGGCAAAATGATAGATTTTGGTTTACATTCTTTCATGAGGCAGGACATATTCTTCGTCATGGTAAAAAGTATATTTCTTTGGAAGGGGTAAATTTTTCCGGTTCTGATCCTAAGAAGGAGCAAGAGGCTAATGAATTTGCTGAAGAATGGACATTTAGTGCTAAACAGGAGCAAGAGGTTATTAATGCTGCTCCTTTAAATAGAGAAGATATAATTTCATTCGCTAAAAAATTTAATACTCATCCTGCCATGATTATTGGTAGATTACATCATTTGGGATTAGTTCATTTTAGTGAAGGAAGGGAGTTTATTAAGTCAATTGACTTAACGTCATGCAATTAAGTTGAATTATTTATCAATTTTAAACCTATTAATTATTGAAATGCACCTCAAAAGTCGTGTCTAACTTTGGGGTGTTTTTTATGACTAAAAAAATGAGCAACAAATTTTGTGTTGATGATAGAGGATTACTTTTAAAAGTATTAAAAGAAGGAAACTCATTCCTTTCTGTTGCAAGAGATCTTTAAACCTGATACAAAGTAGTGGGGTGTTAGGATAATGCATAAAAGCTACATGGAGAGTAATTATCATTATGAAATAAAACCACTATACTAGTGATTTTAAATACATCATTATTGACAAAGTATAACAATTGTCCAACCTTTCGATAAAATTTCTGCAAAGTTTTTGGTTACAGTTTTTTGTTAATCCTCGAAATATGAAAATTGAGATTTGATTTTTGAGATTATTAGTTCAGTTCTTTCCGCAATGTCTGTTACTGACCAGTTTTCTTTTGTTGCTAGTACTTTATTTAAGTATAATCCGTTTTTATAACCAATTGGCTTTTTGTTATCGTCTACTCGGTCTCGTTTTTTAATAAACGACATGTTACTCAATTTGCTGTTGTAGCCACTTAAAGTAAGGTTGCCTAAAGTATGAACGTATTCCTCCTGTAGTTTCTTTGCTTTCTCCTTGTCGCCATCGGCTATTGAGCTTACCCAATCATCAGGGATATTCTCACCTTGAGGGAAAACATGTTCAACGGTAAATATGAATTTCTTTTTATCGTTCCTTGCCCAAAGGTCAATCGTATTTTCAACGGTTTGTTCGTTCTGTTCAATCTTACACAATAGGAAACGCGTTAAACCAACATTCTCATCGTACAAATTCCCTTTCAGTTTTTCTTCAAATACATCATCATCAACAGATATTGTTATTAAGCTTTTGCGGATTGCGGCATGTATTACATCACCGTTATCCATATTCTTAATGAGTTCAATTATTGTAATAAAATGTCTTGGTAAATCCCTTGTTGGTGGAGTGTCGGTTAAATGTCGTCTCACAAAAAACTTAACCAGAATGGTTATGATTTTTGCAAATTGCTCATCGGATAATATGTTCTTTTTCTTTACGATTAGATAAATGAGAAGAACATGTGCAGGTGCGCCTCCAACTCTTGATAAATCACGCAATGCAGCTTTTAAAATAGGGGAGTTATCTTCATGGTCGGGTGCAATTACCCGATTGTAATCTTTTGCGGCATTGTGCAGGCTATCAAATATTGCTTTGGGGTCAGCATCAATCAGCTTTTCAAAAATCTGAATCAAATTAGAACGTGTTGCTAAAGGAATCCCTTTTATTCCTATTTCAGATTGATGCTTAAAGCCATTGTAAAAATGGCGTAAGAAACGTTCTTGTGTTGAATAATCATCTGTTAAGAACTGCAAGAATTTATTCCACTTGTTAAAGTTTTTATCTAGTGTTTCAACATTCTCCTTTTCAAGTTTAGCAAGTAACTTGTTTTTAATTAAGTCGATTGCAGAAAGTGGAACACCTCTATTATTTAATGATTCAAACAATGTAAATGCGCTAGAATGCGAGTAAACCTCAATTTTTACCAAACACGCACTTCCAATTTTATCCAATAAGCTGAACAGCTGCTTGGTGTCGAATACTGGTTTTACATTTCCTTCATCGTCAGTTGTTGTTTCTGACAGTCGGTTTTTGAAGTAACGAAATGATTTAAACATTTTTCTGTTACCTGCATTGCGTTTATGTTCGGCTTCTTCTAAAATACTTGCTTCTTTTAATACTGCCTGATAATCGAAGTAGTTATCATTTTGAAATGAAGGTTCTAATCTCAGAAGCGTATCATCTTTTTTTAATACCAATCGCCTTTTAAGGTTGAATAATTCCACCTTCTTATCCATCGGTAATTCGGCTTCTTTTTTATTCAGAATTCCATATATAGCTGCGTACAACAATGAAATTGTTGTTAAGCGTTGCTGACCATCTACTAATTCTAATTCACGTGTAGATAATGCATCGGTTGCCTGGTCTATACAAATAATTGAACCAATAAAATGACCTGTACCATTTTCGCTAATATCATCGAACAAGGCTTCCCATTGCCATTTGCCCCAGGTGTATTCACGTTGGTACTTTGGGATTACATATTTTAAATCAGCATCTATTTTAAGAATATCTGAAACGGTGTAGTCTTTGGCAGATTTTATCATTTAATTTTTGTGTTTAAAATTTTCCACCTGTTCCATTACCTGATCGAACACCTCATCATTAAACTGCGGTGGGTAACCATTTTTATGTAAGAGGAAGAATATTTTTTGGTTAAGGTCTGCTCTTACATTACTATTGTTGAGCCAATCTGTGAACGACGATTGCATATCAATCAGCTCTTTAATTTTTTGAGCTAAAAGTTTACATTTATCGTTAATAATTAAGCTACCTACTTTTTTATCTTCGCCAAATTCAAAGTTATACTTGTCTCGTAAGTGCATAAGAATATCGTAGAAAGCTTTTTCCTCGAAAGTCAATCCTAGTTTTCTAAAACTCTCTTTGTCTTCGCCTAATTTCGCCATTATATCCAAAGCCTGTTGTGTCGCATTTCGGATGATTGAATCAACCGCCTCAGCCTGTGTGGAAGAGGCTTCTTCAGATGATAAACTGGCTCTTCTGTTATGGTATTCTTCAAGCGTTCTATTGAGCAACTCTTCGTATTTTTCGGCTGCTATTTTATTAGTATCCTTGTACTCTTTTATAGCCTTACGAAGCATCTTAATTAAAACTTCAAGTTTGGTTGCTGGCAGTTTTATGTGATCCAACTGCTCCACAAACTCAGGGCTGAATATATTCTCTTCTACATCGGTTTCAAGAATATTTACTACCGAATTGCATTTTAAAGCTTCTGCAACCATTTTTTCAACCGCACGATTCATACTTTCGGCATCGTGTTTCTCACCCGATGTTTTTCTGATATAAGAAGCGACTGCCATAAAGCACTGCGACAAGGATAGCTGCTCATTTGTAAGCACATTAGATGGCTGACAAATATCGTAAGCTGTTCTCAATCGTCTTACATGAGCCATAAAGAATGTCTTTACACTAACCTTTTTTGGCTTATCTTTTTCGTTGCTCAGATTGAGTTGCTCAGTTAGTGTGATTATGTAGTCGGCAGCTGACGATAGGCACTCTAAGCGCTCCAATGGCGTTGTATTGGAATCGGTAAATGGCGTTATATCAAAATCAGCAAATACATCACTGATTATTTTCAACTCAATAATTAGAGCCTCTAAAGCTTGTTGCACATCATCCTCGCTTGGTCCAAATGAGGCGCCTCCAAACTTACGCATAGCCTTCATCATATTTTCACGAATGCCGATGTAGTCAATAACATATCCAAACTTTTTGCCCGTGTATTTGCGGTTAACACGGCTTATGGTTTGAATAAGTGTTTGTTTTTGTAGAGGCTTGTCGTTATAAAGGTATGATAAACAAGGAACGTCAAATCCTGTAATCCACATATCTACAACTATTACAATGCGAAAATTCGAATGCTCCATTTTAAACGCATCATCTAGCTTTTTTATTCGAGCTTTATCGCCTAGATATTTATGCATATCCTTTGGGTCATCTTTACCACGAGTCGCAACCATCGCTATAGTAGGCATTGGCGATAGTTTCTTCAACTCATCAGTCGTTAATTTGCTATCGTCGGGCGATTTCTTCTTTTCGAACCATTCGGGCTTTTGCTCTCTGAACTTTTGCAGTAAGCGGTATGCAATTTTACGCTTGCTACATACAATCATAGCTTTTTGAACAACATCAGCTTTGTTTTCGCATGCATTGGTATAGTGCGTTGTAATATCTTTAGCCAATCGCTCTAAACGTTCATCATCACCAAGAATCACCTCCATTGCACTCATTGCCTTTTTACTAGCAACCACATCATCTTCCGTAGCACCTTCATCAGCACACTGTTTGTAATAAGCGTCTATCTCTTTTACTTTTTGGCTATCGAGCGTAACATTTGCTATACGAGGAATATATTTCAAACCAACTGTAATATCATCATCTACCGATTGTTGCATTGTATAACTATCCACTACCTCACCAAAGACTTGAATCGTCTCTTCTATGGGAGTACCTGTAAAACCCACGAATGTAGCATTGGGGAATGCACAACGCAAATGCTCAGCGTAAGGCTTTGTTACGAATGCTCCTATAGGTGTATCCTTTTTATCGTCTCCTTGAGTCTTTTTATCTTTTAATTTTAGTTGCTTGTTCAATTTTACTTGTGAACGATGTGCCTCGTCGGAAAAGCAGATAATGTTTTTACGTGTATTCAATTCACCTATCTCTTCACAGAACTTTTGGATGGTACAAATAAAGAATCCTCCAGATTTTCTGATTGACATTTCCGTTTTAAGGTCAACTCTATCTGCAATTATTTTAGCTGCCCCCAAGGATAAAAACTCTTCTGAATGAAGGAACAGTTTTCCTGCTTGTGTTTGTAGGTCGTCTCTATCCACAATCATTACAATAGTAGGCGAGCCAAGTTCGTTGCAGCGTAAGGATAGCTGACGAGCCAAAAACATCATTGTATAGGTTTTACCACAGCCCGTTGCACCAAAGTAAGTACCACCCTTTCGGCTGTTAGCTGAGTGAGCCTTTAGTACACTCTCTCTTAACATTCGGGTAGCAAAAAACTGAGGATAACGACATACTATCTCTTCTTCTTTCTCCGATACTTTGTCGGGAAAGTAAACATAATCACGAATAATTTCTAAAAAGCGATTCGGCTCATACACACCTGATACTATGGTTTTCACTTGGTCGACACCTCGTTTGGCTGATTCGTCCTCGTTGTTTACCTTTTTCCAAGCATAGTAGTGATTGTATGGTGTGTAGGTTGTACCTAGTTTTGTATTGTTTACTGTTGCATCACTTATACAAGATAGTGGGCAGTAACGCAAAAGGTGCGGAATATCTCTTTTGTAACGGTTATGAATTTGGTCGTAAGCATCGGCAATGGTTGCATTAGCATCGGTTGGGTTTTTAAGTTCGAAAATACAAAGCGGAATTCCATTAATAAAAAGTAGTACATCGGGTATGCGCTTATCAGCTTTTAAGCCATATCCAACCTCGAACTGATTTACACAACTATAAATATTATTTGAGTTATTGGGCTCAAAATCGAGATACTCGATATCGAATATTTTGCCATCGCCACTGCGTGTGTAACGATAACCATCACGAATAAGGTAGTAAGTGTTACGAAGTAACTCAAAATGGGTTTGCCCACTGGTGTGACGTAGGTGGTTTGTTATCTCTTCAATATCCGAATCGGTTAAATCATCATACCGTTTTTTGAGATAAATGGTCAAATCATCGATAAGTAAAACTTCTCGATTGTTTCGAGCTATATTACCGCCAAATTTATATGTCCAACCTTGAGTCTCAAGTAAATCAATAAGAGCCTCTTCGTAGTCGCTTTCGTAAAACTTTCCTTTCTTCATGTTTGATATAACTTTTTATGCGTTATCTGCTTCAATATTATTGCAAATCTGTTATTGATGTAATTCTATGGTGTCATAATCAATCAATGTTGCTTCTTTTTTATATTCATAGTATTATTTAATTTAAATGTTGAATTTTTGAGTTTATGTGTTGATTAAGGTTATCAATAAATACTTCAAAAGTTTTCCCGTGTTTTGCAATCACTTTTTGAGGTACTAGCACTTGATATCCACTCGCTATATAGACATCTTTATCCTCTTTTCCATCAACAGCATCTTTCATTCTATCATTTAGCGCTCCTATGTTCTCTAACATAGATATTCTGCTAAGTACATCTTTAACGTCAGGATATATGTGATGTATAACGAAGTCTTTATCGTAATCACTCATATCAACTACACATAAGGCATATTGATCTTTATTTGCAAAAGATTTCTGGTGTTGAGCTGTACTCATCAATACACTGTTTTTGCTTGACCAACGTGATTTAACTTCAATATAGTATACAGGATTATTATTAATGTAAATGATTAAATCTTGCCCATTCTGTTCATTGTTAATATGTACTGTCAATGAGTTCTCTCCAATAGTTTCTTTTAGTTGTTCCAATAAGAACTCTTCAACATACTCTCCTAACTGTTTCTTAAACGTGAAGTCATTTTTATCTTGTATTTCAAGTTCTAACTCCCTTGTTCCTAATTCAATTATTCTAACTAAATCATCGTTCATAGAGAGTTCAGCAATAATTTTTAATTTAGTTTCATCTTGCACTTTCATTATTTGAAAAATACTTTCGCGTTTTTGGGGGCTATTGATAACACTGAGCATCAGTTGTGCTTTAATACTATTAATTGTACCAAATAAATTACGCCAAACAGATCCATCGTTCTCATCGTTTAATAACTCAATTATCTCAATAATAAGTTTCTGATGAGGATGATTCCCAATTGTACGTACTTCATTCTGAGCAAAAGGGGTTTGGATCTCATCTGCCAATGCTGAACCATCAAGTTCTCCTGTCTCAACAAAAAAGTTCTCATACTCCTTTGCCACTAATTCGTGGCAAATGCTTTTTGATTTATCTTCATCTTTTACACCACGGCAAATAGTATCATAGAGTTCTTTCAAGCGTAAGGGCATTGTCCGTTCTCTCTTTAACTCGCTTGCGTAACAATGCTTCCCCATTTGATTGGGATATATCAAATAATTACGCAAAAAGCTGTTTGCTTCTTTGAAATTAAATAATACTTGAACCATTTGTAAATTCCAAGTACACCAAGAACTCTTATCCTCCAATAGTGTAAACTTATACAAAGCATCATTTAAAAGTGCCGTATAGCAGGTGCGAATATCAAACAGTTCTTTATCTAAACGCTCATTAACAGAAGGTGTATATTCATAAAATTGAGACAGCAAGTTGAATGTTTTTGTTGTAAATCCATCACCATCTAATGGCAATAACATTTTATAAATATCCAATATAGCATTAATCTGTTCTGGATTAAGATAGACATTTTCATAATCTTCTTTTTGCCAACTTGCGTTAGCTAAAATGGCATTTTTAAGTGCTACACTTTTGCTATCTAAGCTTGTAAGATAGACAGTAATTGCATTTTTTGCATCATCAAAACCATATTCCTTGGCATCGTCTAAAACTATATAGAAACTATTGTGTATAAATTTCTCGACCTCTTGTGGCACAAGCGTTTGCAGCGCTAGTCGATACGTTGAGTTAAAATTTGTTGGCTTTACCAACTCTGCTTGCGATAATTTTAACTGCTCGTTAGGCACCAATTTTTTCAAGTCAATACCAGAGTGAGGATGAGCTTTCAGATATGAACATAGTTTCAATAACCACACTATATCTTCATCTTTGATTGGAGTATTCTCTACTATTTTACAAATTTGCGATAAAGTAAGCACATAAGGATTATCATTACCTCTATACCATTCATCGGTACAGCGGCTCCAATAAATCAAATCCGATTGTTCTGGTAATGTAATGTTATGTATCTCTTTTGAAAGCAATATGTAAAGAGCATCCAATAGTTTTGAGTCGTTTTCACAGGCTTCATATAGTTCTTTATCTAATACCTTGATGGTGCTAACTGCTATATACTCATCTTCTTTTTTTACCAATGGTTGGCTTTCAAAATAGGTCACCCACTTAGTTTGTAGTTGGGTGTAATACGCTTTCAACTTCTCGCTTCCATCGGCTAAAAAATTTACACGTCCGAAATGCTTTCTATCAGTATAATTAGTGAGTTGGTGTGTAATAAACTCCTTTATAATGCCACCAGCCAATTGAATTAATTGCTTGTTATTCTCGGCTTGGTCATCATTATTCTGTCCGTTCCCAACAAATAATAAAGAGTCTCGTGTATCTTTATCGCAGGTAAATGAAGGAGCGTGTACAATAAAGTTCCAACCCCAGTTTTCTGTTCCTAAAAGTGGAAGATATAGATATAGTTGTGGCTTATCATCGGAGAGCTGAATGACATTTTCCGTGCCATCAGTAGAAACGCAAGGGAGAATAACAGTTACTTTGCTCTCGGAGTTATCTTCTGTTAATTGACTTTTACTCTTTAATAGCAAAAATTGAATAGTAGATTCTTTTCCATCACAATTTCTACGGATAGTAACCTGATCCATTTGCGTATCGCCAAAATCAGCTTTATGAATAGTAGAAATATGTTCATATATATCTGTGGTATGTTCCACCTCATCGGCAAATGTAATACTCTGTAAAAGCGGATTTAGCGATAAGACATAAGGGACTAACGCCACAGACTTTTTAAAAGCCTCAGCAACATTATCTCTTTCTATTTGATGATTGTGTTTGTAGATAAATACCGTATCATCCAAAGGAGTTGAACTCCAATGACTAGCATCAGCACCCCACTGTTGCGAAATATCTATGGCATCTTTAATAGCCTTACTAAGTATGATTTTATCCTTAGAACTGCGATCGATAAGAAAATCCTTTTCAACACCAAAGTTATAAAAATAGTTGCCATGCTTTAAATCTAATGAACTTTGTAGATGAAACTGCAACCCAAATTTGTGTGTAGTTAAAAAGCCTGTTCCATATTGCCCCACCTGCACTATGTCATTACGCACTTTGCTACTGGTTTGCAATATCAAAGATTGTATTGATTTTCTGTCAAATGGTTGGCCGTTGTGTTGGAAAACAAATTCGTTGAGCCTGCGAGTAAATCGCACCTTTGCCCGCTCTTCTACCTTTGATACATCACGAGCATTTTGTACCAACTCCCAAATGGCGCGATTGGCAGGTACACTACTATTGTTGGCTATGCCTGTAATAATATCGTTGGCAGGTTTGCCCCACATCGTTTCCGCCAACTGATCATCAGCCTCTTTTTTTATAGCTTCTTCTAATGATGCCGTAGTTTGGTGAGTTTCTTCTAATATAGCTTCTTGGTGTTTCATATCTCTATCCGTTTATCGCTCTTTGTACCAATGCAGGGCAGAGTGTTTTCATTTTTTCACGAGCCTCGCTAGCTATTTTCTTAGCCTCTTCGGCACAGTTGTATAGGTTTACAATTGCTTGTTGCACATCTGGTGGAGGAAGTGGGATACGCACTCTGCATAATTCACTCCAATCAAAAGTCTCTCTTGCACTTCCCCAAGAATTATAGCGAGAGTATCTGTCAAATTCCTTTCTGCTCAACAATAAATATATGTATTCGGGTAATAACACCTCCGAATCAATCGAACGAAAAGTTGTGTAAATAGAAGAAATCAACAAAGATTTATTTGTTGAATTTAAAGCTAAGGCAATCTTATCTCCACGACGTGATGTATCTGCTACGTAAGCAAATTCATTACTATTAACCACCTTATATGCGGTCAATGAAACACCATCTAAATTTGCTTTTGTTTCAATAAACTTTTTTTCTGTACTTATACCTTTAACATCATCAATTGTATAATAACCTTCTGTATTTCTTTCGTCTAACTCCTCTATATAATTTCCAAGTTCATCTTCAGGGTACTTTTTTTTGCAATCGACAATATAGGCTTGACAGGCTTGGGTAAGTGGATTTATTAAAGCTTCGTTCTGCTCTGCTAATGCTTTTAGCCCATTATATGTATCGACTAGTTCTTGCTGAATATCAATATCGGGAAGTGGAATTTTGATTTTACAAAATTCACTCCAATCAAGATTAGAACGAATACTACCATCACTTAAAAACCAACCATATCTATCCATTTGAAATCGATTAAACTGAATGAATAAATATTGAGGTAATATTACTGCTTTATCGTTTACAGTAAATGTTGTATATGCTGGTGATACTAATATAGAATCATCTTTATCGTACAGAGCTAAACGTATACAAACATCACGACCCGTTTGCATACCACTAAATACGAATACATCTTTTTCTACAATCTTATATTTAGATTTATCTAGTCCATTTGTATTTGCAACTGTTGGCATAAAGGTTTTGTCTTTATTTATGCCGAAAAATGGGAGGTTAATAGCCTTGATATTTTTCAAATCGTAAATCTCAATATAATCCCCAAGTCTAACCATTCTAGTCTGCACGTTATTCACATTCATAACCTAACTGTTTTAGTGCATTACGAAGCGTTTTATCATTCTTTTCTTGACGATTCAGTAGGCTGGAAACAGTTGATGCTGTTTCTGTTAATACTTGATGATAGTCGATTGTGGTATCACGGTCAACGAACTCAATATATCGACTTGGTACAAGTGAGTAGTTATTTTCCTCTAACTCAGCTAAACCAACAGAACGGTAAAGCTCGGGTTCAGCATAGTTTGCCCCATCGGTTCCTTCGCTTTGCCACTTGAAGTAGATTTCGGTCGCTCGTTTCATCTGGTCAGCTTTTAACTCCACCTTCTTTTTCTGCTCTCTTTTCACTGGATTTTCAGTCCACTGGCGTAAATCCATAAACAGAATTTCTTTTTCACGGTTACGCAATTTGCGGTCGTGCCATGCACCGCCTTTTTTATTCTCATTCAATATCCATAGGGTTACAGATATGTCAGTGGTATAGAACAGTTCACGAGGAAGTACCACAATAGCTTCTACTTTGTCATTCTCAATAAGTTTTTGACGAATAGTAACAGCATCATCATCACCCAAAGCACCATTGGCAAGTAGGAAGCCTGCTACACCTTTGCCCGCTTTTAACTTCGAGAGCATATGCAATATCCAGGCATAGTTGGCATTGCCCTCTGGAGGTACTGAGTAGTCTGCCCAGCGACTATCTTTGCTCAACGAGATATCATACCATTTCTTTAAATTAAATGGCGGATTAGCCATAATGAAATCGAATGTAAGCCCCTTGTGCAAGTCATTTGAAAATGTATCGGCATTGTGTTCGCCAAGGTGGTGTGAGATACCACGCATAGCAAGGTTCATTTTAGCCAATCGGTAGGTGGCAGGGTCACGCTCTTGTCCATACACATTTACCTTTTCTATGTCACCTTGTTTTGCTTCTACATACTTAGCACACTGAATAAACATACCACCCGAACCACAACAAGGGTCGTAAAGCGTCCCATCAAATGGTTCAATAAAGGCAGCTATCAGCTCAACAATGTCGTGTGGCGTATAAAACTCGCCCTCTTCCTTAGTTGCATTTACCGCAAAAGACTTAAGGAAATACTCATATACACGACCAATTAAATCTTTCTCCTCACCAAAAGTCTTGTGTGAGATTTTATTCACCTCGTCAATAACTTTCTTAATGACATTAGCTTCGAGGTTAATTGCCGTAAACAATCCTACACGAATACAGCCTTTTAACCCATCACCACTATTTTCAAGCTCTTGAATAGCATCATCAAGTGCTGCATTTAATTTTGATGCAGGCTGTTCCATTATCGTAGCCCAACGAGCCTTTTCTGGTACAAAAGCTATCCCTTTGTAACGGCTTGGGCTGTTAAGGAAGGATTTTATTACTTCTTCGTCTGTAATGCCATTGTTGAGACACTCTTGTCGCATCTCATTCTGTACCTTCTCAAACTTCTCGCCAATAAAACGCATAAAAACAAGCGTTAAAAGCAAGTCCCTTTTATCGTTTAGTGATGCATTACTTCGTAAATATTCCCTGCAATTAAACAGGATAGATTCAAGGTTTAGTGTATCTGTTGTTTTTTGTTTTTTCTTAGCCATATTTAATTTTACAAGTTCTGTCCAACTACCTTAATTGCCTCTTTGGCAATTTCTTCTTCTCCTTTTACTAATTCATTTATCTGACCTGCCAGCCAGAGTGTAAGCAGCTCTTTTTCGTCTGCTTCAAATAGCTTAGCCATTTTTATAACTTGCTCACGTTTAGCTTTACGTTCACCTCTTTCAATCTTGCTGTACATTGGCGTGTCGATTTCTAATTCGGCCGCTAATTGCCGCTGCAGCAATTCTTTCTCTTCTCTAAGTTCTCTGATTCGTTTTCCTAAAAACATGACTATTTTGTTTATGACTTGTCAAATATTGGCTAATGTAATAAAGTAAAACCAAAGAAAAGAAAGAAAAAGCTAATAATTATTAACATAGGAAAGTGGAATTGTAGGAAATCAATATGTTAGTATCCTATTCCCTTTTTTTGATTTTGGGATTATTACTTCAAAAGCGTAAATTCCCATAATAATAAGTGATGTTATGGGAGCTATTAATAATGCCATATGCAAAAAATGTAATTCAACTTTTCATATTAGAAGAGGTGGCGGCTTTTTATTTCACTTATTGAACTGTAATAAGTGTGGAGATGAAAAGGAAGTGGTTTTTACTGATATCATGGAGTTGCGAGAGAAATATTTGATTGAAAAGAAGATACTTGAGAAGGAATACGATAGGAAAGTAGAAGAAATTATGCCAATATGCTCTTGTGGAGGTAAGTTCACGTTCGAAGCAAAACCAAGATGCCCTTATTGTAATTCAGATAAGTATAAAATTGGTGAATTAATTAGCTTATACGATTAAAAAAAGTGTACAGAAGTGTACACTTAAAAAAAGAGAATTTTGGTGCTGTCGAAAGAGAAATTAATTTAATTTTCTTAAGATACATGATAAAAAGTTAGAAGGAAGAACCTTGTCTTCCATAGTAATTTTTAGGATTAATAGGGTTTTTCTAAACGCATCATTTTCATCCCGCATACATTTCTCGCATAAATTGTTAATTGGATTACTCAAGTAGTAATAACGAAAGAAAGGTTCGAGTTCCGGTTTAAGTTTCAACAATGTATTTTTATCGAATTCTTTCTTGCATTTATAGCATATTCTTATGTCGTTTTTCATTTTGATTGCTTTAAAAATTAGTAATAGATTTCTGTTCTGGGTTTTTAAGTATTTCTTCAAAAGGACTCCCATCATTGTTGTTATAGCGATTTGTTTTCCTTTCAAAATAGAGGTCAGTTGAACCTGGTATGCCAGTGAGTTTTTGCTTTTTTATTTTCTGACTCATGAACTTCACAAGAGTGTCTGTTGGAATAGTATTCCTATTAGGCCTCCAGATCGCTAAAACATTGTCAGCCTTATCGGCAAATGTCCCTCCTCCTTTAATTGAATATAGGTTTGGAGGTGGGTAATTCACACCTTTTTGTACTTGTGGTGTCACCTGATGAGCAATTAAATTAACAGCAACATTGTGATCCACAGCAAATTTCTTGAGTTTAGCCATGAATTGACTGATATAAAGATCTTCACGACCATTTCTACCCATTTTATGGTGGATCTGATTGTAAGGATCTATCGTTATAGTTTGAATATTGTGTTTCCTGACAAGGTATGAGAACAGATTAAGAAGCTTATCAAGAGAATGGTCATTAGCTGGGAAAACATTAAATATGGATTTCTCTATTATTCTTGCCGCCATTTTTAACTGCTCTTCATTCATATAGTTGTCGGTATCTTTATGAAATGAGTCAGCTGATTTTCCAACTAAGCTTTCAATGAGATCTGTGAACCATTCTGAATGTGGTGTTTCCTCAGGACTAAAAACAGCATGCTTCCAATTGTCTCCCAATGATTTTAAAAGCAATAACTGTTTTAACATTTGACTTTTACCTTCATTGTTGTATCCTGTCCAGAGGTTTAGTTCACCTAACCTCCAAGTCCAGCACTCATCAATATTTTTAAAGTAAGTAGTTGTGCCTCGTGGTTGAGAATTTTTATAATGATGCATTACTTCATCCAGTACATCGGAGCACCTAAATATTCCTTCAACTTTTACATCGTAGGCATTTTGAAATGCACTTTGTAACGCCTTTACTCCGCCTTTGATGAGAAGTTCATTTGCATCTTTGCAGCCATTATAATTTATTATTTTACACTTTTCAGGAGTAAACATCTTTATAAGCTCTTTTTGAAGTCTTAACCCATTTGGATCTTGATCCATTGATAAATAAATGGTTTCTGCCTGTTCAAATATGTCAAAGCAGTTTTTGATGCACTCAAGTTTGGCATCAATGTGCTTATCATTTACATTAGGAGCCCCTTGGTTTACAGACGTAGCAAATTTAAAGCCAGCTTCTTCCCAACTTAAGGCATCCAATTCACCTTCACAGACTATAATATTCTTTTGGTCTTTTATGTCATCGTATTTAAATACAGTAGCCTTACAATTCTTACTTTGAAAAAACTTTTTTTCAGAAATACTTCGGAATTTTTGGTTTACTAAAGCACTCCCTTCGTTATAGCGAAATATGATATAACCATTGTAAGCTTTAATAAGGTTACGCTGAATGACAGGAAGAGAGATTTTTCGCCTATTGAAAAACTCTATGTGCTCAGCTTTAAGCTCGGATCCTTTCTCGAAAGGAGAAATACTAGTTTGATTGGTTTTTCGCTCCTCTAACTCGCCGAAATAGCCTTTAAAGCCACATTTGTGACAATGAAACACTTGTTTTGAAAGATTTATGGAAAGACATTTATCTTTCCAATGTTGTTTGCCTAACTCTTTGCACCTAGGGCAAGTTGTTTTGCCTTGTATCCCTCTTATATTAGAGATTTCCATAATATAATTTTGATATTGTATTTTCATTTCTTTAAATCGTATAATTGGTTATTAATTCGTTGTAGTAACTCTTCATTTGAATATTTAAACAAGTCTGATTTTGGAATTTCATACTGTGAATATTTGACTTCTATACAGCTGTTATCTATTCCAAGAATTTCATCCTGCCAACCATTATTATTAAGAAATGTCTGAGGATTCTTTCGATACTTTTTATCAGGAGTTGATAGCAGGTATTTGGGTAAATATGCCATGATTTCCAACTGAACTTTTTTGGATAATTTATCCCACTTTTTAATAAGTTTTTCTTTATTCCCGACCTTTTTGTCATAGGCATCCCAAAACTCAGAAAAAGGAATTTTTTTTGAGGTATTTATTTTTTCTTTTTCTTCATTCTTGTTTATGAGGTGGTTTCTTCGTTGTATTGACGAAGTTGCTATTGGGGTTATAATCGAATAATCCCCTTGGTACATCTCGTAATTGCAAATAGTTACTATTGTACCTATCGTGGTTGCATTAGTCGTAATTATTCCCGCTTTACGTAAATATTTCATTGCATTTGAAATATCGTCCTTACTATAGCCTGTTTCAGTGCGTCTTGCAATCCAACTTAAGTCTTTTATAATTTGCTTGTATTCAACATGTAATTGGCCTCGGTAAATAGTTTTACCAGAAGAGGAACTTGTCGAATGATTTGCCATAGCCAATAAGTAAAAGAATACTTCTCTGAAGTAAGGTGGTTTTTTGGCAAGTTCACTCTTATAGAATTTTCTATACAGTTTAATCCAACCTTTAAATTCCATAATGCCTCCTTTCCATTTTTTTACCGCCTAGAGAAATAACTTTTTGTAATATTTCATCTCTGTGATATAATACTTTACCTCCCACTCGAATAACACTTAATCGACGAAGTCTTGTCAACGAGTGTAGGGTAGGAAGAGAAATTCTAAGAAGATTAGCAGTTTCTTTACGGGTTAGATAAACGGGTAAGTTTGCGTTTTCAGTTTTCGAAGCAGAAATGCTTTTTAAAGTATCGCTAACGCTTTCTTTAATAATTGCTTTTAGTTCGTCCTTCTGTATGGACAGTAAAATGGTCTCATGCATAACTTGTGATATTTAAGATTATGCACAAATATTATAACGGGATTTACTGTATCAATCGGTACTGAGAAAAGAGTTGATGTTGTAATGTGTCAGTAAATGAGTGTGTTAATTGGTAAAAAAAATTACATGTCAGTACATGTGGATATGCTATTCAAAGGATTTAAGATCCTTTTCTGCAATTTTTTTTGCTTCAGGATAGTCTTGTAAGTAAGGAATGACAGCGCTAATATTAGTTGGCGTTAAGATATCTCTACTATTTCCATGTCCAATAGAGCAGATATGGTTTATAATAGTCGGAATTTTTCTTTGTTTTTTTGATTTTTTATTGTGCTCATTCACTATAGCTATAATAGCTTTTGATTTAGAAGGAAATTTGCCGCTTTCTAAATCGTTATATTTTGCTTTGCCCAGATAGTGAATGAATAGCGACCAAACAGGATTTGTGGCATTATCTATGGATTGTTCGAGTTTCGCATTTTTTAGATATTTGCTTAGTTTTTTATACTTTTTCATAAGACCTATATCTAAAGTGTTTGGTTTAATACCTAACATTTGTTCTGTTGTTAATTTATTTGCAAGTTCAGCTTTAAAATGTTCCGTTATATCAGCATTATTGGGAGTAGGGTTATTTATACAATCCTCGCCGAATTTATGCCAAGTGGATACTGATTCTTGAATGGCCCTTTTTTGAGCTTCTTCGATGAGGCGTTTAATTGAAGAACGTAGCTCTAATATCCCTTCAAAGTAAACGGGAACTGTACGTCCATCTGTAAGAGCAATTTTAAGGAGCAAATCTGAGCACTGGATATAATCATTTTTAATTTTATCGATAATATTATGATTGACCTTGAAAATGCGATATAGGAGTGAAATATGAGATTCAATCCACTCTTGATTTTCTTTTCTGTGTAGTACAATAAATTCCTTTTTAGTTTCTTCTAACTGGGCCTTTATTGCTTCCTTAGACAGCTTACGATTAACCTTAGTATTATTTTCTTTTGACATAGTATTATAGGAAGTATGGGTCGTTTAGCAGCGAAACTGCTGATTCTTCTTTCGTGATTTTTATATAGTTCAGAAATTCCTTTTCTGTTCTATGACCAGTAATTTTCATGATTTTGATAGTTGCTATTCCCGCTTTAAACATATTGGTTGCACCAGATCTTCTTGCGGTGTGCGTTTTAATTAGGTTATATTTTGGCTCAATTCTATTTTTTATGATTCCACCTCTAATTTCTTTGTAGCATACTTCTGAATTAATTTCTGCCATTTTAGCGATTTCCTTTATGCCAGCGTTAACCTTTTGTTCGTATGTTTTTGGCAAGTTATAGTCATATTTCTTTAAGATTTCAACTAATTTCGAATTAATTGGAATTATAACTTCCTCTCCCGTTTTTTGTTGAATTAATTTAAGGATCATTCTTCCATCACTTCTTTCTGTAATATTACTTTTCTTAATTTTAGAATAATCAGAAAATCGTTGAGCTGTGTAGCAACCAACTAAAAATACATCTCTTATTAGATCAAGTTTGGGTTTATCGGTTAAATCAAGACTAGCAATGGCAATTATTTCATTATCGTTTAGGTAAATATTTGAAGCTGGGATTTTTAAAATTTTAAACTTGTTTCGATCAATTTCTCGGTTAGCATGTAGACCTTCTTCCCTCGCTTGACGCATGATAGTTTTTAAATTCTTGATATGCCTGCCAATAGTATTGGGAGAATATTCTTTACTATTAAAAAAACCAATAAAGGAATCATAAAATGCAAGGCTAATGTCGTCAAAACTCAACTTTATTTTATTCACATTTTGGAATTCCAAGAATTGATTTTTAAACCCCTCAAAATTCTTAATTGTCCCAGTTTTGTATCTTAAACCCATAGTGGTAAGTCTACTTCCATCTTTTATTTGAGTAATGAATAGCTCGATATAGCCATTTAAATCGACTTCTCTTAGATGATTTACTGATGGATGATGAAAATGGTAAATGGTATTTTTTAGCCAGATTTGACTAAGTATTATGCTTTTACTAGTTGCAATTGATAGCTCCTTAAGTACGTAATTCTTAATTTCTCGAAGATTGTTTTCAAATTCACTTTTGTCATCAGGTGTAAAGTTTTCAGTAAATGAAATACGTTTTTTAAATGTTTGAGATTTGTTATTCCAAACTTCGGGATACATTTTTAATTCAGTTGCAACAGTTAAATCGATATTATTACCACTTCTTAATCTTAGATAAACTGTTGCGTACTGGTTTTGCTTACTTGACTTTATTAGAAATTTACATGTAGCCATATTGAATAATCATAACAATAGACAATATAAATAAAATCCCCGTATTTTCCCCGTAATTATTTTATTTATTTTAATTCCATTTAATTTCTATTTACCTTCTGTATAGCCTTTCATTACGGTTTTCCGTAATTTGGCTATTAAAAATAGTTTTATTAAATTAAGAAGTTTAGGTACGCCAGAGACCTCTGGAAAAACGCTTAACTTATTACAAGTTAAGCGTTTTGTTTTTTATGCCTGACGGAAAACCTGACGAATTATAATTTGACGCTTCTAAAATCGAAACTTCGATAAATTATTGGTGAATTCAATGCGAGACTAATGCTTTTCCCAATATTTAGTCCATTCGTACTTGTCATCTCCATAATATTCGCCAGACAATTTGTGTAAGGAGTCTTGAGAGGCTTCTCTAACAGATTTATCTTCATCATCCAAAGCGTCAATTAAAGGATTGATGATTTTTTTAAATCGGAAATTACTTAAAGCTGATAAGGCGCTTTTCCTTATCGATTTATCTTCATCATGCGTTGCCTCAATGATTCGATCTAAGACTTGGTTATCACCAATTTCACCTAAGGTTCTAATTATATATGCTTTAAGTTTTGTATCATCTGTGTTGAGATATTCTGTTAGTGGATTTATAAATCTGGAATCTTTAAGGTTGGAAATAACAAGTAGTGTTTCCTTTATTATTTTATAATCGTTACTATTCAAAGGCTTTAAGATTTTATCAATTATTTCATTATCATCATCTTCTCCAATTCTATTCCAAGTGTAAGAGCATTTAGAGCAAGTGTATTGTTTGTACATTTCATTCTTACGAGATACAAATACTATTAAGTTTATAAGGCCATTAATACCTAAAACAACTCCTAATGCAAAAACTGCAGCTTGGAAATCTCCTGTACCAACACCTAACCAAATAAGAAAGCATCCTAGAATCATCATTACTAAGGCCAAAAACAACTTGCCTATTCCTCTTTTTAGACCCGTATTTAAGTCGCGATGACTGATTTTTAATGATATGCTGTTTTCATTACAATTAAGACAATTAGGCGTATTGAGATTTAATTTTGTTTTCATTTCCTTTAGTGTTTAGTTGAAAATTTATATTGAAATAATTGTATATGTGGTGATGTAAAATGATTCCTAAACATGATCTTATTGTTACTCACACCGCAAGGCGTAGTTTCTGCACCAATGCATACCTAGCTGGCGTTGATAAACTAGAT
>NZ_JANQCD010000057.1 GCF_026672275.1 Marinifilum sp. D737
GTTGCCGCACAATGGTTTTCAAGACCACCGCATTCGACCACTCTGCCATCTCTCCAATATGTCAGGAATGATTTTCAAGACCGCCGCTCCCGATAGCTATCGGGACGACCACTTTGCCATCTCTCCAATACTTGTTTTGAGCTTTTGTTGCTCTGTCATCTCTTGTGATAACGGGTGCAAATGTATGACAAAATTTATTCGCTACCAAACATTTTTTTGCAATAAATTCGAATTATTTTCGAAGCGCTTGATGTTCAGTTGAATTATTTTTTCAATTAATGCAAATCAAGTTCGTTTAGCATGTATAAGGAGTGTTCGATGGTCTTAAAAATTTCGCTGCAATATTCATTTACCGCCTTTGGGCTTCCCGGCATGGCGTAAATTAAAGTTTTATCCATAACACCCGCAATTCCTCGACTGACCAATGCATTTGGTTTTTCCATGCCATATTTCACTCTGATTAGTTCCATAATACCTGGAATTTCTTTGCTAATGTGTTTTTGTACCACTTCAGGAGTAATGTCCTTAGGACCTATACCTGTTCCACCAGTAGTGAAAACAATGTCAAAGTCTTCCGATTTTGCTTTGTCAAGTAGCTTTGATAATTCCTCTTCCTGATCGGGTATGATATGTTTTTCGATGCTATAATGTCGGTTTCGTGATTTGTAGAAATCCTGGCAAAGTTTTTCAGCCAACGGACCACTTTTATCAGCATATTCACCTCTGCTGGCTCTATCGCTAAGTGTGATGATCATGGTTTTTATTACCCTTGGATAATAGGTTAATGTATCACCAGCTTTAAGAGCACCGTTTTTAATCACCCTACAAAAGATTCCTTCTTTTGGCATCACACAGTTTCCAACTTCCCTGAAAATACTGCAATTATCGCCGTGACATTTTTTACCAATCTGTGTAACCTCAAGTTCCAGATCGCCAAAGGCAAATCTATCGAGTGGGGCAGTATGATGCAATAAAATACCTTCAGTAGTGATATTCTCGGCAAATTCGCCAAAATTGATTTTTCGCTTCGCTTCTTCTGAGAACTTATCGATACTTTCTTTGGCCAATAAACTAACCTGACGGTGCCAGTTTCCCGAATGAGCATCGCCTTCAACTCCAATAGAGCTTAACTCAATACTTTCAACAGGTTTTTTAATTGTACCTTTCTTTTCTGAAATATTAACCGATAATACACTTACTTCTTTGTTCATAGTATGTTATGCCATTTTGATTTTAAAATTATTGGGGTGTAATGCCGATAGATATTTAAAGATCAATAACAAACGAAGTGAGCTTATTGATCATTCTTAAATACGAATCGGTATTATTTCAAGTCAGTTTTAGTTTTGTCCAATAGCTTAATCCCTTCTATTCTCATATTTTTATCAACCGCCTTACACATATCGTAAATGGTGAGAAGGGCAATGCTTGCAGCACTTAAAGCTTCCATTTCAACGCCAGTTTGACCTATACATTTTACCCTTGTGTTAGCAACAACACCATCCTCAACCACAATACATTTAACTTCAGCTTTTGTGATTTGCAGTGTATGACACAATGGAATTAAATCACTTGTTTTTTTTGCAGCTTGAATTCCTGCGATTTCAGCCACCGTTAGTACATCACCTTTTTTTAATGCATTTTCATTAATAAGTTGAAGTGTTTGTTCTTCCAATATAATTTTACCAGTAGCCCTGGCTTCTCTTATTTGTGGAATTTTATCACCAACATCTACCATATTGGCTTTTCCCTCATTATCGATATGACTGAATTTTCCCATTCTTATATTGTAAATGATCAGTAACTAGTTAATATGGAATTCATTTGTAAGTACATACGATTAATAATTACTAATTATTCATTATTAATTGATTTTACCCTCCAATTCCATAGAAGCTTCCTTTCTTGTTTTTGCTTCCGGATTTTGGCTTTTTAGTAATGGACTTTTTAATGGCCTGCTGTGCGCCCAATTCCTTTAAATCATATTCACTCTGGTTAAACAAGCAAGGCTTAACCTTTCCATTTGCAGTTAACCTGATACGATTACATTCAAGGCAATTGCCACCATTTCCTCCTTCAACAATAGAAAATTCACCAGTTGCCAAATCCATTTGTCTTATGAATCGAAGGTCAAGGTTCTTACCATTACAGTATTTTCTTAATGCTTCCAGATCGTCCAAATCGGCATCAGGCATTCTTACACAGTTAATTTTAACTGGATGTAAGCCAGCTTGTAAAGCCGCATCAATTCCTTTAAATACATCTTCGATATTGCCCAGGCGAGTTATCTTTTTGTATTTTTCAGGATTCATGGTATCCAAACTGATGTTAACCCTCATTAATCCGGCTTTAGCCAGATCTTGGGCGTATTTTTCCAGTAGAATTCCATTGGTGGTCATGGCTAAGTCTTCAATGCCAGGAATGCTTGCGATTTGATGAACCAAGTCAACAATGCCTTTTCTTACCAAAGGTTCACCACCTGTTAATCTCACTTTCGTGATGCCTGAGGCAATGGCTTCCTTTACAAATGCTACAATTTCCTCGAAACGAAGTACTTCTTCATGCGCAATGAGGTCAATGCCTTCTTCTGGCATGCAATAAGTGCAGCGAAGATTACAGCGATCTGTAACGGAAATTCTTAGGTAATTGATATTTCGATTATAATTGTCTAACATGAACAAATTCTCCTTCGGTAAATTCATCAACTTCTCTGGGTACAGCCATTATTCCATCCGCCAATGTGAATGCATTAATATGGGCTGAGCCGTGATATTCAATAGGAACTACTCGATTATTGGCATTAAAACGAACAGGGATAAATGCTAATCTGTCGGTTCTTTTGCGCTTGTAATCTTCTGCAATTGGCATGCGTACCATGGGTGCATTGTAATCGTGTCCCATCAATCTAAAAACAAGAGGTTTGCCTAATAATTCGAATTGCACAAATGAGGATACCGGATTACCAGGCATTGCAAAAACGTATTGACCATTTTTGGCAGCAAATACTGTATGTTTTCCTGGTTTTACAGCTAAAGTGTGAAACCAGATATTAAAACCAAGCTCCTTTAAAATTTGAGGTACATAGTCGTAATCTCCAACCGAAACACCCCCTGAAATGATCAAAATATCATTCTCGGCCAGGCATTTTTCCATGGTTTTTTGTGTGGCCTCTTTTGAATCTTCTACTATGCCATAGTAATTGGCATCAATGCCAATCTTCTTTAGTTGTGCTTGTAATTGCCAGGAATTCACATTTCGAATTTGTGATTTATTCGGTTTTTGGTGTGGCTCTACCAACTCACTTCCTGTGGCAATGGTCGCAATTCTTGGTTTTTTATATACCAATGGATTGGTGCAACCAACGGTTGCCAATACGGATATGTGTTGAGATTTTAACCTGGTTCCTTTTTTCAGAACCACATCATTCTCTTCAATATCTTCACCTTTGATACAGATGTTCGATTTTGTCTTTTCCTTGGTAAAGCGAATTCGGTTGTTCTCCAATTCTTCGGTATGTTCCACCATTACCACTGTATCTGCACCATCAGGCACCATAGCTCCAGTCATAATTTTTGAACATTGCTTATCGCCAACAGACTTAGAAGGAGCAACACCAGCAGCAATCACTTCCAAAACTTCTAATTCTTCCAATAAATCCTCTTTTTTACAAGCATATCCATCCATTGCCGATTTGTTGAATGGAGGAATAGCCATATCGGATCTTACATCTTCTGCCAATACTCGGTTTAAGCAGTCCGAAATATCAATATGCTCTTTCTCTAATTTTCGAGTGGCATGTTTTACTGTTTTTAAAGCCTCGTGAAACGTAATCATATTGCTAGTTCTTTATTACCCATTTTTGATCAGAGAAATCGAGCTTGTTAGAATCAAAATTGAATTCTTCACCATCAAATTCAATATTTAGATCAGCCAATTCTCTGTATTCTTTTGTGTTGGGTTTTAGTTTTTTATTGTTTTTGCTTTCTATCATTATAAATAAACCAGGCTCAAGAATTTTTCTCAAGCCTCCCGATTCTATAATTAAAAGCTGATCATTTGGAATTATTTTATTCAGACAGCTTAGAACCTCCTTAAGATAATCATCTTTTACTTGTATATAGTATACTTCTTTTGCTCCTGCGGCGAGAAGTCGGTTACTATCTTTTTTACCTTGTTGAAGGTGTTCTTTTGTAATCTGATAATTCGTATTTTTCACAACGAACTCTGTATCTGGCTTAAGCTCATGAAAGTGAGGACATATTTTAATTCCGATAACAGAATGCTTTTGTTTTAACGAATTGATAAGCTGACAAGCAAAGAGAGTCTTACCAACATTCTGACCATTGCCAGCCAGCAGAATTATATTTTCTCTTTGAATTGCCATATACAAAAAACCTCCAACTCGGTGCAGAATTGGAGGTAATGTATGCTGAAACAGACCAGTACCATAGGGTACCATCAATTATCATTCATATCAATTTCGCTCCTTTCCAATTTTTGGACTTTTATCCTGCGGGAGGCAAATTCGTTTCCAAATTTACCCATCGGCTTATAAATCTTGCAGTTATATCAATCTGTTTAGAGCTTATAAACTCGGAGTTATTTTAATTATTCATCGTAAAGATATTAATATTAACGAATCTACAAATGTGTATGTATGGCTAATGTAATAATATCCTTTGCATAAATTGTTAAACAATTGTTGGAAGCTCTTGTTTTGCTATGCTTTCAGCCTTATAGCATCCATTTTTTAAGATGAGATAGAGAGAAAAAAAGAGTCTTATTTATAATTAGTTTTATTAAAAAATGGTTTTATTTACAAACCAGTCAAATAAATTAATGGAATATGGGAAAGCATGGACACGATCATACGCACGATCATGGGAATTTGAAAGGAAGAAATTTGGGAATTGCCATTTTGCTTAATATTGGAATAACTGTTGCTCAGGTGGTAGGAGGTTTTATTTCAGGAAGTTTGGCTTTGTTATCGGATGCATTGCATAATTTCTCAGATGTATTGGCTTTGGTAATTAGTTGGTTTGCAAGTAAGTTGGCAGGAAGAAAGCAAACTGCTCGACAGACCTTTGGATATAAACGTGCAGAAATTCTGGCTGCACTTATTAATGCTGTTTCTTTAATTGTCATCGCATTCTTTTTACTTAAAGAGGCAGTAGAACGTTTGGGAGAACCACAGGAAATTCAATCAGGATTGGTTATGATTCTTGGAGGACTTTCCATTGTTCTAAATGGAGCAAGTGTATTGTTGGTAGTGAAAGATGCTAAGAACAATATCAATATGCGATCAGCTTATTTGCACTTGCTTAGCGATATGGTTTCTTCCATTGCCGTGGTATTGGGAGGATTTGTGATGTATATGTGGGAGGTAAGCTGGGTAGATAGTGTTTTATCCATTGCCATTGCACTATATCTTGTTTATTCCAGTTGGGGATTAATTGTTGAGAGTGTAAGAATCATTATGCAGTTTGCTCCAATTCATATCGATTTGGAGGAGGTACAGCAGAAAGTAAAATCAGTTAAGGAGATTGAAAATATTCATCATGTGCATGTTTGGCAATTGGATGATAAACAAATCAATTTTGAGGCACATATCAGTTTTAAAGAGGATATGCCATTAAGTGAAGTGAACAAGGTTCTTCGTGAAGTGGAACACATTCTTCATGATGACTTTGAAATTAACCATGTTACCTTACAGCCCGAAATTAATGGATATTGCCAGGATGAAAGTTTGGTGAAACAAGAAAAGCCTCATTCGCATTAATCGAATGAGGTCATTAAATCCATTGGTTTTTCCAATATGGTTTGAGCTCCATTGGTAAGTAGTTCTTCCATATCTCTAAATCCCCAAAGTACACCAACTGCATGCATTCCGGAATTTTGAGCAGTTGCCATGTCAACTCCAGAATCACCTATGTACATTAGCTCCGAAGGGTCAATTCCCATTTTCTCACTGATTAGGATTGCTCCTTTAGGATCTGGTTTTCGAGGGATATCGCCGCCAGCGCCTAATACATACTCCAGCTTCCAATCGGCAAGTAAAACCTTAACAACTTTTTGGGTCAATTCGTTTGCTTTGTTTGAGAAAACTGAAATCTTAATACCTCTTTCACTCAGAGTGTTTAATAAATCTTTGATACCAGGATACAGGCAAGTTTTAACAATGCAGTTTTCATCGTAAACTTGCATCATGCGATCAAAGTTCTTTTCTATTTCTTTTGCGTCTCTATTTTCCAGCGGTAAAGATTTTTCGACTAAAGTTCTGATACCTCTTCCAACAAAGGTTTTGTAAGTTGCATAATCGTGTGTTGGAAAATTATTTTCCTCTAAGACCTGATTCATTGAATCGGCAATGTCCTCAATAGAATTGGCAAGTGTGCCATCAAGATCAAAAATTACTCCTTTTATCATGATATTTGTATGGTTTGAAATGCAAATATTGCACACTATTATCGTTTTACAAAATAATAACAGAACTCATTAAAAAGAAAAGCCGGAATGAGAGTTTTCAATCCGGCTTATAAATATGTATTCTTTTTTTAGTGAACGATAGATCGTAATTCGGCATTATAATCAAGCATGATATCAAACCATTCATCAATCATATTTTGCCAGGTTCCTTTGCCATACAATTTCTCGTATGCCTTCATAAAGCCAATATCCTGCGACCAGGCATCATAACTGTCAAAATTCCAAACCAGACCAACATCAGCACCTCCAGGTGTGTGCAGTGGATTGTTGAATACAAGGAATGCAACTCCTAAGCTTTCTGAAGTTTTCATGAGTTTTTCAGCAATTGCTTTAAAACGATAATACTGTCCGCGCTTAATGTCAACTGCCCAAGCTTCGTAGTGTTTCGATTTTTTTACCAGGTCCATACCAAACGACAGTTTTTCATTGAAATTCCATAAGTTTACGGCTCCGTATTTCTCAACCAATGGATCAATGTTCTTTTCCCAATCTTCATGATGTCCGTTTTCTTTTTGTGGACGAGTATCGAGTGCAGCATAAGTGGTAGGACCCATAATCCAAACATACCATCCGGCTTTTTCTCCATAGTCTACTTTTCTTAAGCCTGCTACATAATCACCTTCAGGATGAAACTTATCGTTGTGAGCTTTAATTGCTTGCTCAAATTTATCTGACATTCCACGTTTTGGTAAAATATATACACTTTCTACCACCACAGTTTTCTTCTCCTCTTTCTCCTGGCCAAATGCAATAAATGTGCAGAAAAGTGCTAAGCCTAGGATTAAACTCATCTTTTTCATGATAAATATGTTTTTAGTGAATATTCCCCAATTTACGATATTTATTTGGAAAGAATCTAATTAAGATTTCTTAAACGATAGTAAATCAAGCAAATAGAGGTGTGTTGGGTGAGTGTGAAGTATGATAGTGAGTTTGAATTTTGAGTTAAAATTGAACTGGGGTATATTACTATGGATCCCCTGATCATGTTACTATTGATAACAAGGGTATGATACGGTGGACAACAGGGTAAGGGTAGTATTGATATCTGGGGTAGTATTAAATTTTATCTTAACATGAATATTTAGTAACAAAAAATCTCTATATTTGACGTTCACAACGAAAAGTAATATTTGCTAATGCATAAAATGATTAACATAGCTATGATGAACATGCCAATTATTGGTATGCGAGGCGCTATGGGCATTATTGATATTACAACTACCACCACAACTACAACGACCCTTTAGGGGTCTATATTATTACATATCACCAAAGGTGGGTATTATCATACTCAAAAAGTACATAGAAATATTTGTGCCTGATTGTTTAATATGTCGTAAATTCATTTGTGCGATGTTAAAAACACTAAATATCAAATAACTATAACCATTATATAATCATTAATGAGGAAGTTGACATTTGTAGGGATATGAACTCGTTAGAAGAAGTGAAAATCATGAAAGTTTTAAAATTTGGAGGAAGCTCGGTAGCCAATGCAGATAACTGTAATCGGGTGAAAGAGATTGTCAAAAAGAATCAAAAAAGCTGTAAGCAAGTTGTAGTTGTGTCGGCTTTTGGAGGTGTAACTGATGAATTGGAGCGCTGCATTAGCCTGGCAAGTACAAGAAACAAGGAATACAAAAATGTTCTGGAGGTTCTGAAGCAGAGACATCAGGAAATGATTCAGCAACTTGGAGTAAGTGGCAATCTGAATGAAAAGATCAATGCTAAGTTCGAAGAAATATCCGAGCTTTTACAAGGTATTTACCTGTTGGAAGATATCTCGGAGAAAGTTCGAAATATTGTAATGGGCTCGGGGGAGTTGCTGTCTTCGGCAATTTTATCGGAGTTCTTTAACAATGCCGGATTGCAAACAGCTTATTTTGATTCCAGAGAGTACATCAAAACTCAGAATGGGAAAGGGGTTTATTTGAATGCTAAACAAACCAATTTAAACCTTGAATCAATAAAGGAAAAAGAATTCGAAGTGGCATTATTTCCTGGATTTGTTGCTTCTGGGGCAAAAGGAGAAATGACGCTTCTTGGAAGAGGAGGTTCGGATTATACAGCTTCAATTCTGGCTGCAGGATTGGGTTGTTCTGAATTGGAAATATGGACGGATGTGAGTGGTATGTATACTGCTGATCCTCGATTTGTTTCCCAAGCATTACCTATTGAAAGAATGTCATTTCAGGAAGCCATAGAATTGTCGCATTTCGGAGCTAAAGTGATTTATCCTCCTACTTTAATTCCTGTAGTACAGAACCAAATTGATGTTAGAATTAAAAATACTTTCGAACCTGACGATGAGGGAACTTTAATCAGTAAAACTCCTGGTGAAGTTCGTTCGGTAGTTCGTGGTTTGTCATCGGTTAACGATATTAACTTGTTTACCCTTTCGGGGAGTGGAGTTATAGGAATTAGTGGATTTGCATCTCGATTTTTTACAAGTTTGGCACATCGTAAAATCAATGTGGTATTGATTACTCAGGCATCATCGGAACATAGCATTAGTGTTGGTATTCATAAGGATGATACTGAGTTGACCGTTGAAGCCTTGTGTGAAGAATTCGAAATGGAAATCAGAATGAACCTGGTGAATGAGCCATTGATTGAGGAAAATTTATCAATTGTGGCCATTGTAGGTGAAGATATGGGATTTACTCCGGGCATTTCAGGCAAAGTGTTTAGCGTTCTTGGCAAGAATGGTGTTAATATTAGAGCAATGGCTCAAGGTGGAAATGAAATGAACCTTACATTTATGGTTCGCACAAAGGATGTCAAAAAAGTGCTGAACGTAATACATGAAGAGTTTTTCGATTCTACTTACAAAAAAGTGAACCTTTATATTGCAGGACTTGGTAATGTAGGGGGGAAGCTACTCGAATTCATTAAAAATCAATATGAACATCTTTTGGAAGAAAAAGGGCTGCAATTAATTGTTAGAGCAGTTACAAACAGTAGAAAAATGTATTTTGCTGAAGATGAAAACCTACTGGAAAACTGGGAAGAGAAATTGGACAAAAATGGAGTTCAAGCAGATTTACAGGAGTTTGTTCGACTAATGGATCAATCGAACCTGAGAAATCGAATTTTTGTTGATATTACTGCAAGCGATAAGGTAAGCGAAGTGTATGAACAGATATTAAATTCAACGGTTGCAATTGTGGCTTGTAATAAAATTGCGGCATCATCTGATTATTCTAATTACAACAAGATTAAAGATGCTGCAAAGAAGCACAATGTTGAGTTCATGTTCGAAAGTAATGTTGGTGCAGGTTTACCGGTAATAAGTACCATAAACAGTTTGGTAAACACAGGCGATGAAATTGTTGGGATTGATGCAGTAGTTTCAGGTAGTTTAAATTTTATCATGAATGAATTTAATAAAGGACGTTCGTTTGCCGAAGCTGTTAAAATGGCTATGGAGCAAGGATTTACAGAACCTGATCCTAAGATTGACTTAAGTGGTATGGATGTTCTTAGAAAGCTACTAATCTTATCGCGAGAAGCAGGTTACCAATTGGAAGAGGGTGAAGTGAAGCATCAGCCAATGATTCCAGAATCCTGCCTTCAAGGGAATTCTGCCGATGAGCTTTTGAAAGATTTGGAAGCCAATAATGATTACTTTGAAGCATGGAGAGAAGTAATGAAAGAGAAAAATGTTCGGTATAGATATATCGCATCCTTTAAAGATGGGAAAGCAAATGTGAGTTTAAAAGAAGTAAGCCCTGATCATCCTTTTTACGATATTCACGGTAAGGACAATGTGATTTCGCTAAATACCAAATGGTATGACGATCAGCCCTTAATCATTAAAGGAGCTGGCGCTGGCGCTGAGGTAACGGCATCGGGTATTTTTGGTGATATAATTAGAGTTAGTAGAAATTAAGCGAGGTAGAATTGAATCGTGAATCAGAAACTATTGTAAGGAACACAGTAGTAAAAAAATGAATGAGATGTCAGAAGAAGTAAAAGTATTTGCACCCGGAAGTGTATCAAATGTTGGGTGTGGTTTCGATATATTGGGATTTGCCATTGATGGAATTGGCGACGAAATGATTCTTAAAAAGAACAATGAGAATGAGATCAGGATTAGTCCAGTGAATGGATATGAAAACTTGCCAACCGACCCAAAGAAAAACGTTGCTGGTGTAGCCATTCAGGCATTATTGGATGACTTGGGAAGTGATCAGGGATTTGATGTTGAGATTGTAAAGAATATAAAACCTGGAAGTGGTATAGGTTCAAGTGCAGCAAGTGCTTCAGGAGCTGTGGTTGCGGTCAATGAATTGTTGGGAAGTCCTTATTCAAGAAAGCAGCTGGTTGATTTTGCCATGATTGGCGAAGAGGTTGCATCGGGTGATATTCATGCCGATAATGTAGCGCCGGCTACATTGGGAGGATTTTGTTTGATTAGAGGATACAATCCATTGGATGTGATTCATATCGATCCTCCAAAAGACTTATGGTGTGTGGTGATTCATCCGCAAATTGAGATTAAAACCAAAGAATCAAGAGAGCTTCTTTCTCCTGAAATTCCTTTGAAAAAGGCCATTCGTCAGTGGGGAAATGTTGCCGGACTAATGTCAGGTCTTTATACTTCAAATTATGAATTAATAGGTCGATCCTTGGAAGATCATATTGTTGAGCCACAAAGAAAAGTTTTGATTCCTGAATTTGATGAACTGAAACTATCAGTTATGGAAGCAGGTGCTTTAGGTTGTAGTATTTCTGGTTCGGGACCATCGGTATTTGCTTTGGCAAATGGTAAAGATACAGCAGATGTTATTGCTGGAGCAATGGATACAGTGTTCAGAAGAACCGAATTGGACTATAAGATATATGTGTCGAAAGTGAGTGAGGGAGGAGTTAAAATCTTATAATCAAAAAAAATAAGTGATAATGAAGTATTTCAGTACCAATAATAAAGAATTGCGTTACAGTTTTAAAGAGGCTGTAATAAAAGGATTAGCTCCCGACAGAGGTCTGTTTTTTCCGATAGAAATACCAAAACTGAGCGATCAGTTTTTCAATGAATTGCCTGGTAAGAGTCTTGCAGAAATAGGATTTGAAGTGGCCAGACATTTTGTGGGAGAAGATATCAATGAAGAGGAACTCAAAAATATTTGCAAGGAAGTATTTAATTTTCCAATTCCTTTGGTTAGGGTAGAAGAAGGAGTATATAGTTTGGAGTTATTTCATGGTCCAACTTGTGCATTTAAGGATGTTGGAGCACGCTTTATGAGTCGTTGCCTTGGTGCTTTTGCAAAAGAGAGCAATAAAAATATTACCATACTTGTTGCCACTTCAGGTGATACAGGAA
This sequence comes from Marinifilum sp. D737, assembly GCF_026672275.1. Lineage (GTDB taxonomy): Bacteria > Bacteroidota > Bacteroidia > Bacteroidales > Marinifilaceae > Marinifilum. The sequence continues at coordinate 11,816 of NZ_JANQCD010000057.1, forward strand.
GTGCTGTTGCCAATGGATTTTTGGGAGTTGAAGGTGTGAATGTGATTATTCTTTATCCTAAAGGAAAAGTGAGTCATATTCAGGAGCAGCAGCTAACCACAATGGGGCAAAATATTACAGCTCTTGAAGTGGAAGGAACATTTGACGATTGCCAGGCTTTGGTTAAGGAAGCTTTCGCAAATGAAGAATTGAATGCGGAATATAAGCTAACCTCTGCGAACTCTATTAATATTGCTCGTCTGTTGCCTCAAAGTTTCTATTATTTCTATGCGTGGGCTCAATTGCAAGAGAAAAACAAGGAGGTAATTGTTTCTGTGCCTAGTGGAAATTACGGTAATTTAACAGGAGGATTGCTGGCAAAGCAAATGGGATTGCCAATTCATAACTTTGTAGCAGCTGCAAATAGAAATAAAATTGTACCAGACTATTTAAATAGTGGAAAATATGAGCCTAAGCCATCGGTTCAAACCATTTCCAATGCAATGGATGTTGGAGCACCTAGTAACTTTTCACGCATGATGGAGATTTACAAGGAGAAATACTCTGATGTAATTAAAGATTTAAAAGGAGCATGGTATTCTGACGAAGAAACCAAAGTGATTATGAAAGAGGTTTTTGATCGTGAAACCTATATTTTGGATCCTCATGGAGCGGTTGGGTATTTGGGACTTAACAAATACCTTAATAAAGAAAAACAAGTTGGGATATTTTTAGAAACAGCACATCCTGCCAAGTTTAAAGATATTGTTGAAGATGTAATTGAAAAAGAGGTGGAAATACCCAATTACTTACAAGAATGTTTACAAAAGGAAAAAAAATGTGTAGTCATTGGGAATGAATTTCAGGATTTTAAAAATTACCTGTTAAAACAATAGTTGATAAGATTAAACCAGGCCAAACGGCTTGGTTTTTTTTGAATGTTTAAATTGCTTGTGAATAAAGTGTTTAGAAGAGTTGAGAAAAAAAATCAACGATTGTGAATTTTTATATCTACCAGAAGATAAGGAGGTAAGGGAAGGTGTGTTGTAGATCTAGTTTAAATCATTGAATTTTACAAATGCTTTTCGTAAATAGAATTTGGTTAAACTAAAATCAATGATAAATAGTTTTATGATTTAATAATTATTGCTGTGTGTGTCATATTCAGTGTGGTTCGAAAATTACAGGTTCTTTATTATGTTTTGATTTTAAAAAGAGGAATTTTCTTATTTTTTCGTAATTGAAATTTGCAAACGTCCAGAAATCCTTTATATTTGTATAGAAATCAAATTTAAAAGCATTTTTTAACCCTAAAATTTTATAAAGTTATGAACAAAGCTCAATTAATTGATGCAATTGCTAGCAAGGCTGGTTTAACTAAAGCTGATTCTAAAAAAGCATTAGACGCTTTTATTGAAACTACTACTGAAGCACTAAAAGGTGATGATAGAGTAGCCCTTGTTGGATTCGGTTCATTCTCTGTATCTAAGCGTGACGCTAGAACTGGTAGAAACCCACAAACTGGTAAGCCAATCAATATTCCTGCAAAAAAGGTTATTAAATTTAAGGCTGGTTCAGAATTAGCAGACTCAGTACAATAAATATATTGTAAGTCATAAGAAATTAGGGGGGTAGAAAATACCTCCTTTTTTTATACCACAAATTTTAAAGATGGAAAAAGATTTACTGATCAGATCAATTCAATTTCTTGAAGAATTTGCAACAGAAAAACGCATAAATCTGATAAATGAAAATGTAGACAACCGCACAAGATATATTACAGTGGCTTTGGAAAATATTTTTCAACCACAAAATGCGAGTGCTGTAATTCGCTCTTGCGATTGTTTTGGTATTCAGGATTTGCATGTAATCGAAAACTCAAACGAATATACCCTAAATCCCGATGTTGTTATGGGATCTTCAAAATGGGTGGATTTACATCGGTACAACGAAAAGGATGAGAATACGCTTGATACCATAAATTCTTTGAAAGAAAAAGGCTATAGAATTGTTGCTACTACTCCTCATACAAATGATGTTCTTTTGCCAGATTTTGATTTGTCAAAGGGGAAATCAGCATTTTTTTTCGGAACAGAATTAACCGGCTTATCTGATGTGGTAATGAATCATGCCGATGAGTTTGTTAAAATTCCAATGTATGGTTTTACAGAGAGTTTTAATATTTCGGTTTCAGCAGCCCTTGTGTTGAACCATTTGGCGACAGAAGTGCGCAGAACTGGCGTAAACTGGCAGTTATCGGAACAAGAAAGCTTAGAGCTTAAATTGGAGTGGCTAAAAAAATCAGTTAAAAGGGGAGATGAACTGTTGGAAGAGCAATTCAGACGTTGGGGAATTGGCTGAAAATGATAATAATTGGAAGACCCTAAGACGTGTTTAATTAGACTTCTAATATTTTCATTAAATATTTCGGAAATGGTAAAAAGATTATTATTTTTGATGAAGACATTATTAGAATAGATAAATAAAATTTATTCGCTAATTCCTGACATTTAAATAATACCACTATATGAATTGTGTTGTAATTGATGATGATAAGCTTTCTAGAAAAGTTGTAGAGAGTTATATTGAGAGAACTGACTTTCTTACATTTGGAGCATCCTACCCAAGTGCAATTGATGCTATTAATAATATTAAGAAGAATGAGCCAGTAGACTTAATCTTTTTGGATATTGAAATGCCGGAAATGAGTGGAATGGAATTTCTGAATAGCCTTAACACAACTCCTCAGATTATTATTATTTCTTCAAAAGAGCAATATGCTCTTGAAGCTTTTGAGTATGATGTAACAGACTACCTACTAAAACCAATTAGTTACAGTAGATTTTTTAAAGCAGCTAATAAGGCAAATAAGCGTTATAAAAATAGCGAAGGATTTATTCAAGATAAGAACGAAATTTTTATTAAGAGTAACTCATCTCTTGTTCGTTTAAACTACGACGATATTCTTTGGATTGAGGCATTAGAGAATTATGTTGTTGTGAATACCTACCAGGAAAAGTATACCATCCACTTTACAATGAAGGCCATAGAAGAAAAAATGCCTGCAGCACGTTTCTCCAGAATTCATCGTTCTTACATTGTAAATCTTAGTAAAATTGAGATGATAGAGGATAATTCAGTGATAATTGATACTGATGGTGGACCAAAATCAATTCCAATTGGAAAATCATACCGTGATAAATTAATGGGTGATATCAATTTAATGACCCGATAGTTTTCTTTATCGCAGGATTTTTTTGAATTTTGTATTCAATAAAAATTCTGTATATGATTACAAATAGACAATTATTTCTACAACACGTAGCTACAACTTCTGATTTTCCAATTGCATTGGAAATAGAAAGAGCAGAAGGTATATATATGTACGACCCGAGCGGGAAACCATATTTGGATCTCGTTTCGGGCGTTTCTGTTAGTAACCTGGGACATGGTCATCCAAAGGTAAAGCAAGCCATAAAAGACCAGGTAGATAAATACATGCACTTGATGGTGTATGGTGAATTTATCGAAACTCCGCAGGTTCAACTTGCCAAATTATTATCTGATAATCTTCCGGAAAGCTTAAATTCAGTTTACTTTGTGAATTCAGGAAGTGAAGCCAATGAAGGTGCACTTAAATTAGCCAAAAGATATACTGGAAGATCCGAAATTATTCACTTTACAAGAGCATATCATGGAAGTACACACGGAGCATTAAGTGTGCTTTGCGATGAGGAAATGAAAAATTCATTCCGTCCATTGTTGCCAGATGTGCGAATGATTGAGTTCGGAAAGCAAGTTGATTTGGAACAAATCACCGAGAAAACGGCTTGTGTAATTCTGGAGCCAATACAATCGGAAGGAGGAATGATTATTCCTTCGAAAGAATACATTCAAGCCTTGAGAGCCCGTTGTACTGAGAAAGGAGCTTTGCTGATTTTTGATGAGGTACAAATGGGTTTTGGACGAACTGGAAAATTATTTGCATTCGAACATTTTGATGTTGTGCCTGATATTTTGTGTTTGGCAAAAGCAATGGGTGGAGGAATGCCAGTTGGTGCCTTTATTTCTGACAAGAAAGTTTTGGATTCATTCAAAACTAATCCGATGTTAGGACACATCACAACTTTTGGAGGTCATCCGGTTTGTTGTGCAGCTGCCAAAGCTTCATTGGAAGTTCTTTTGGAAGAAAATATTGTTGATGATGTTCAGCGCAAAGGAGAGTTGTTTGTAGAGCTTCTAAAAGATCATCCTTTGGTGAAAGGATTCCGTCAACTGGGACTTTTTGTGGCAGTTATTGTGGAATCGAAAGAAATCATGTTGGAGATAATGAAAGAAGCACATGAACTGGGAGTTGTAATGGATGCTTTCCTTTTCTGTGATGATGCATATCGTATTGCACCTCCGTTGAATATTACCGATGAGGAAATTCATCATGCATCCAATCTTTTGATTCAGGCAATGGATAAAGTAAATAAATAAGCATGAGATTTATTGGTGTTGTAATTATTCTGTTGTGCATTGGCTTCGGTGTCAATGCACAATTATCGGAAGTTGAGAAGGAAATTGCAGGTGATTTTGAACAGTTGGTTCAAGCTGACAATGATTCGACAAAACTTGTAATTTGTAAGAAAATTGAAGATTCGTTTTTGCGCGTTTTATCCCAAAAGGAGAGTTTTGATTATACTTTTTCCAAACTTAACCACATGGGAAAAATTACATCACCAGATCTTAGATTTAGAATTTACAATTGGAATTGTGTGCTTTCCGATGGAAGTTATAAGTATTTTGGAATACTTCAATACAAGGAGAAATCTAAACTAAAGGTGAAACTTCTTTCCGATAAAACGGATGGAGATATGTTCTCCAGATATGAGCCGGAAAATTGGCCGGGAGCATTGTATTATAAGATTATTCCATTTAAATCGAAAGGTGGAGCAAGCTATTTGCTATTGGGATGGGATGGAAACAATGTTTCAACCAATAAGAAACTGATAGAGGTGCTAAGTTTTGAAAAATCGGGAATAAAGTTTGGAAAGCCTATTATTTCCTGGAGGGGAAAACAACTTCATCGTGTGGTTTTCGAATATGCAAAGCAAGCACGAATGAGTATCAATTACCAGGAAAAAGAAAAGAGATTGGTGTTCGATCATCTGTCGCCTTCAAAGCCTCAATTCGCAAACCAATTTGAATATTACGGTCCGGATTTTACACACGATGCTTTACAGTTGAAAAAGGGAATTTGGATGCTGCAGGAAGATGTGGATGTTAGAAACAAGTAATACCGTTAAGAAAATCTGTTTATAAAAAAGGTATAATTAATGAGCAATGCATTTAAATATCAGACGGAACAATTTGCCGATGTTAAAATATTAAGATATCAGGTACCAGGCTTTGGAGATTTAAGTTTACAGCAAAAAAAGCTGATTTACTTTTTGGCTGAAGCAGCAAGGTGCGGACGTGATATTTTATTCGATCAGAATAACAAGTACAATTTAAGAATTAGAAGAACTTTAGAAGCCATTGTAAATTCATACGATGGAGATAGAGAGTCGGAAGACTTTAAAAGCTTTTTGGTTTACACAAAAAGAGTGTGGTTCTCCAATGGTATTCACCATCATTATTCGATGGATAAGTTCCTGCCAGATTTCGATGAGGAATATTTTGGAGACTTGTTAGCCAATACCAATCCTGATTTGTTGCCATTGGGCGAGAAAGAAGAGATAATAGATTTAATGAATCAATTGGTACCGGTAATTTTTGAGGAAAATACTGAGGCAAAGCGAGTGGTTTTAAACCCTGATTTGGATTTAATTGCCGATTCGGCGAACAATTACTACGAAGGAGTAACCCAAAAAGAGGTAGAAGAATTCTACTCTAATGCTGATAAGGGGGATACTGAGAGACCTCTGTCTATTGGTTTAAATTCTAAACTAACCAAGGAAAATGGCCAATTAGTTGAGAAAATCTGGAAGCTTGGAGGAATGTATTCTCCGGCAATTGAGAAAGTGGTTTTCTGGTTAGAGAAAGCGATAGAGGTTGCCGATAGTGATCTTCAGAGAGAATCATTAATAAAATTGGTTGATTTTTATAGAACAGGCGATTTAAAAACATTCGACGAATATTCTATTCTTTGGGTGAAGGATTTGGATGCTCATGTAGATGTGGTAAACGGATTTATTGAAGTTTACGGTGATGCACTGGCCTTTAAAGCAAGTTGGGAATCGGTTGTGAACTTTAAAGATATTGAGGCGACCAAGCGTACGGAAATTATTTCGGATAATGCACAGTGGTTCGAGGATAATTCGCCTGTTGATGATAGATTTAAAAAGGATGAGGTAAAAGGTGTGAGTGCAAAAGTAATTACAGTTGCCATGTTGGGTGGTGATTGTCATCCGGCTACGCCTATAGGAATCAACCTGCCCAATGCCGAATGGATTAGAAAAGAGCATGGAAGTAAATCTGTAACCATAGATAATATTACACATGCATATCATCAATCATCGCTGAAAAGTGGAATGTTGGATGAGTTTGCTTACACCCAAGAGGAAGTGGCAAGAGCCAAAGAGCATGGCTATTTAGGCGGAAATCTGCATACCGATTTGCATGAATGTTTGGGGCATGGATCAGGACAATTACTGCCAGGTGTGGGAATGGATGCTTTGAAAAACTACCATTCTACATTGGAAGAGGCAAGAGCCGATTTGTTTGCACTGTACTATATGATGGATCCGAAGATGGTTGAAATTGGATTGATGCCAAGTTTGGATGTTGCAAAAGCAGAATACGATGGATACATCCGTAACGGATTGTTGACTCAGCTTACCCGTATAGAATTTGGTAAGGATATTGAGGAATCGCACATGCGAAACAGACAACTGATTGCAAAATGGGTATATGAAAGAGGGGAGAGTGCAATTGAGCAAGTGAAGAAAGAAGATAAAACTTTCTTTGTGGTGAAGGATTACGAAAAACTGAGAGGCCTATTTGGAGAATTGCTTGCCGAAGTGCAAAGAATAAAATCAGAAGGAGATCTTGAAGCAGGAAAAGCTTTGGTTGAGAATTACGGTGTTAAAGTTGATGAAGAGCTTCATAAAGAGGTAAAAGAGCGATTCGAAAAGCTGAATCTTGCTGCTTATGCTGGCTTCATCAATCCGGATTATCATCCAGTTATCGAAAATGAGGAAATTGTGGATGTTGAGATATCTTATCCTGTTGATTTTATGGAGCAAATGTTAGAGTACAGCGAAAAGTATTCTTTCCTCCCAAACATTAATTAAAGTGAGCCTTACGTATTATTCGTTCACATGATTTAGGAAATAGATAACAAAAAAGAGGTCGCTTCGACCTCTTTTTTTTGTAATTTTATGATCTATGAAAAAAACTCTGACTCTAATATTACTGACGTTTTCCTTGCAAGCGTTCACACAAAAGCATTTTGTAGAATTTCAAGATCAAAAAGTACCATCCGCTTCCACTTTCCGATCAATTCAGGTGTTTGATGATTCATGTGTATGGCTTGGAGGAACAAATGGAAATTATTGCTACACCAATAATGGTGGCAAAAGCTGGCAGAAAGCAATTGTACCTGGTGCTGAAAAACTGGATTTTAGAGATCTGCACATGTTTAGCCAGCATCATGTAATACTAATGAGTTGTGGAAATGGTGAGGATTCAAGAATCTATATTACCAGGGATGGAGGCAAAAGCTGGAAAATGACTCACCAGAATAAGCATGACAAAGCTTTTTACAATGGGATTGATTTTTGGAATAAAAAGCATGGAATCCTGACCAGCGATGCCATCGATGAAAAGCCATATGTACTGATTACCAGTAATGGAGGAGAATCATGGAAGAGGTTGATGCCTAATAAAATTCCTGATTTAATGGAAGGAGAATATGCTTTTGCTGCCAGTGGTACGGGAATCATTACTCGTGGAGATAATGAGGTATGGATTGCAACAGGAGGATTGCACTCCAGAATTTTTTATTCGGCCGATAAGGGAAAGAATTGGGTGGTGAGTGAAACGCCAATTATACAAGGGACATCAACAGAAGGAATCTACTCTTTTTATATAAATGACAAGAACAAAGCCATTTCGGTTGGTGGAAATTATAAGAAGATTGATGATTGCAAGGGAAATGTAATTGTTTCGAATGATTCAGGGAAAAGCTGGAAATTGGCCCAGGGTGCAGAAAAATTGGCATTTAAGGAGTGTGTGAAACAATTGGATACCAATGTTTGGATGGCTACCGGACCAAGTGGTACTGCACTTTCGGTTAACGATGGAGAAAATTGGACCGAGATTGACAACAGACCATTTCATACTTTCGATTACGATGCCAAAAGCAAAACAGGTTATTTGGCTGGCGGAAAAGGCAGTGTTGTAAAGTTTTATTTGAAGAAGAAATAATACCGATTACCAATTATATATCGACATTTCAATTTAAAATTTCACGGTTTCGCTCAGGCTCACACTGAAATTTAAATGGTACAACAGGACATTCGTGCAGGCAAATCGATCTGGTTTGGCTTCACTAACAATAAGACCAAAACAAATGGTAATGAACAGAAAATTTATACTTGCAATTGCAGGTTTAATGATGTCGTGTGCTGGATTTGCTCAGGACATGGAATACACCAAAAAGCTGGTAGAAAAATTGAGTTCCAGAGAATTTCATGGACGTGGATATGTGAATAAAGGAGATAGTATTGCTGCTGCATATCTTTCTAAGGAGATGAAAAGGATTAAGTTGAAATCTCTTACTGAAAATTATTATCAGCCCTATTCAATTTCGGTGAATACTTTTGCAAAAAGCACCAAATTGGCTCTTGATGGAAAGGAGTTAAAGTCTGCAAGTGAATATGTAGTAAATCCGAATGCAAAACCAGGGAAAGGTGAAGCCAAACTAACATGGATTACCAAGGATATTCTTACCAACTCGTATGCTTTGGGTACGTTTATGAAGAAAGATCATACCAACTCTTTCCTGGTAATTGATTCAACCGGTTTGAATAATCCTGAATTGTACAATTTTGCACAGGCCATGATGAAAAAGAATGTTTTCGATGCAAAGGGAATGGTTCTAATCAATGGTAAACTAAAATACTCAGCAAAGAACAAGTTGGTTGACTTTACCACTTTACTGGTTAAAACAGATGTGATTAACCCTAAGGTAAGGACCATTCAGTATGACATTCAGAGTGAATTTATTGAGGACTACAAAACACAGAATTTGGTAGGGTATATTCCTGGCAAAACAGATACCTGTGTTCTGTTTACTGCTCACTACGATCATTTGGGATATTATGGTGATAACATGTATCCGGGAGCAAACGACAATGCAAGTGGTGTTGCCATGGTAATGAACCTGGCAAAATATTTTAAAGCACAAAAGAAGAAGCCACATTATACTTTGGTTTTCGCATTGTTTAGTGCCGAAGAAGCTGGTTTATTGGGATCGACGCATTATGTAGAACATCCGTTGTTCCCATTGGAGCAAACCAAAATGGTTTTAAACTTCGATATGGTGGCAACAGGAGAGAAGGGGATTTATGTGATTAATGGTAAAAGCGTACCTGGCGAAATGGAGAAGATCAACGCCATTAATAAGGAAAAGAACTATGTGTTTAAAATGTATCCAACAGGTGAATCTTCCTCTTCGGATCATGCACCATTTCACGACAAAGGCGTAAAAGCTGTGTTTTTCTATACCCATAGCGATAATGCCGATTACCACGAAACAACTGATACTGCAGATAAATTATCGTACAAGCAATTCGAAGGAATTTTTAAGCTGGTGAGAGATTATGCGGAAATGAAATAATTCTTTTTACCACAAAGGGAAACGAAGGATTTCACAAAGAAACACAAAGGGCTTTTGCTAATGGCAAGGGCTCTTTTTTTGTTTTGATGCTCTCACTCAAA
>NZ_JANQCD010000058.1 GCF_026672275.1 Marinifilum sp. D737
TTCCAAAGCCTCATAAATACTAGTGCTTCAAAGAATCGCTATCCTTATCAAAAGCGGCTGCAAAGATAAATAATTTACTTCTACAATTCCAAATGTTTTTGAAAAAAAATTTAAAAAATTAAAAATTTAAAATTGGATGCTTAGTAGGTGTAAATAATCAATTAAAAAAAAAAGATTCCTACGACCACCCTACCGCTGCCTATAAAATACTACTAAACAACCATTTTATAAATCCACTCTCCGTTGAAAGTGGATGCAAATATAATAGACGAAAGCCCAAACTTCCAAACATTTTTAAAAGAAAAAATAAAGAAAAAACACAAAAGCCTGATTTACAATCACAAAAAAAAATCGCAATAAGATTGCGATTTTAAAATGGGGTTATTCAAAGGTGTAATTTCTAAATTCCATTCAATAAAAGTTCTTTCAAACTACTTACCTGTTCTTTATTCCCAAGAACAAACAAGTGATAATTTTTCTCTAGCATCAATTCAGGAGAAGGGTTGTAAATGTATCCTCCCTCTCCATCTTTTAAGCCAATGATGTTAGCACCAGATCTATTCCGTACATTTAATTCCTTTATTGATTTTCCAACAAAACATCCCGACAGATCGTGACAACTTACCTCTTCCAGTTTTACGCCTTTTGTAGATTGCAATAAAATATTATCCAAAAATTCAACCACATCGGGTTGAGCAACTAACTTTGCCATTTGCTGACCTCCCAAACGATCAGGCATTATTACATTATCAGCTCCAGCTCTTTTCAGTTTGCTATCGGATTGACTATTGGACGAACGAGAAATAATCTTTAAACCAGGATTCATTTCACGAGCGGTTAAAACCACATAAACATTTTCTGCATCGTTGGGAATTGCAGTAATCAATGCTTTAGCTTCGGATATATTAGCCATATCAAGCACCTCTTCCATGGTAGCATCGCCCTGAATAAAAAGAAGATCAGTAAAAACCCGGACTCTATCAATCGCAGACTCATTTGAATCCACGACAACAACATCCTCACCATGTTCAATCAACTCCAAGCTTGCCTGCTTACCATTTCGGCCAAAACCACAAACAATTACATGACCATTTAATTTCTCAATTTTCCTCACAATCCTATAATCTTTTAAGTTTCTACGAAATACGCCATCTAAAATAAACCTTGTTATTGCGGAAGCTAAATAACCAAAAATCCCAAAACTTATAAATATTAAAAATACGGTAAATATTTTTCCTGTTTCAGACAAAGGATGAACTTCTTGAAAACCAACAGTCGAAATGGTTATTACAGTCATATACAAGGCATCAACAATACTGTAAGCCTCATTAATATACATATAACCAGCTGTACCAACCAGAACGGTTAATACAAGAAAAAACATGGCAATACTTAAAGTACGGATATTTTCTTCCCAAATTTTTTGTCTATTCATAGGAGTAAATCAATAATAATCTAAGATAATCAATATCCTTAAATACAATATAGCCGTAGAAACTTATTTGACATGTGCCTGATAATTTTTCATTCGAATAATTCGATTGCCAAATTCACACTGCAGACATCTATACTCATCGCAATAATTCACCTTTAATTGTAATAATGCTTGAGAATACCAAGATGATTCTATCTCCACTCCACATTCTTTCCACTTATCAATTATAGAATTCTTTTCTTCCGGGATTTCTTCCAAAAACCTTAAAGCTTTTTCTTTCATCAACTCATCACCATTAATATCACCATAGCAAAACAAGATGGGAACAATCGAATTTATTACGATTGAATTGATTGTCATTTTTCCAAGCTGCTTACTTTTGGATTTCGACTCAACACCAAATTGATAATGAGTCTTCCAATAATCGGAAACTTGAATTTCGAACATTTGTTGAATATCTTTTGAAGATGTACAGTCCAGAACTTTTGAAAATAAAGAGGAAGATTCATGAACAAGTGCGGCCAACTGTGCAATTCGGATTGTGGGAAAATTACCTGGCCTTAACCTCAACCATTTCCATCGATGCAGAGGCAAAGGCTTCAATTCATATTTATTTGCAAGAAACAAGTATTCTTGCTGTAGGCTTTTATAATATATATCATCTATAGACTCATTCAACATTCCGGCCTGACCAAATAACAAGGCCTCCAATTGTAAAAGAGAATTCTTCTGACGAGCCAATATCTTTAAAGGTAAAACCTGAGCCAACTGTTGAAAAGGATCAGCATTAACCTTCATCCCAAAATATCTGGCAATAATCTGATAAAATGTTTCTTCCCATGAATTCTTATTTAGTTTCAGCATTTTCTTCACATCAGCAGATTTTCTCTCCAAGCGCTCCAATATCATTCTATCCAACCAGTTTCGCACAAAGAATTTTTCAACCGAACTGATTTCATCATAACAAGCAATCCACTGAGTGGAATGCATAAGCTGGTTGTAATTCTGCAACAAAGTCGAATCAAATTTCAAGATCAAACAAGGCAATTTTCTGGTTTCACCGATAAATACATCTGCATCATCTTCATACACTACATGCAAAATTACATTATCGTAGGATGAATCCAGCTGATGCTTGTGCTGATACCAGAAAGATGATTTGATATGAACCTCAATGTTTCCAGCCCAAATCACATCATTTATTTTAATTCGTGCATCAAAAAAATCAGGACCAGCATCTTTATTTTGCCTCCCAACATTTAATACTTCTATTTTATCTCCATTGGTAGCAAATAGATTTTGATCTTCAAAAAGCTTGTGCTTCCAGATAAATTGCAGAAATTCCTCATTCATACCATAATATTTTTACAGTAAGTATTCGAAATTTAACAATTCGCTCAATAAAAGACAATAAAAAAAGCGACGTTTAATCAAACGTCGCTTCAATATCTTAAAAGAGTATTTACTACAATACTGATTTTTCTTTCAATAAATCTTCCATTTCCAATTGTAACTCTTTGGCTTTTTCACCAGCTACTTTTGCAAAATTCTCAGAAGTATCTGCAAAAATAATTCCTCTTGAAGAGTTTACAAGCAATCCACATGATTGGTTCATACCATATTTTGCAACTTCCTGAAGACTTCCACCTTGAGCACCAACCCCTGGAACCAATAAAAAATGATCAGGTGTAATCTTTCGAATATCACCTAACATTTCAGCCTTTGTAGCTCCAACAACATACATCATATTTTCTTTGGTTCCCCAATCTTGAGATTTTTCAAGAACTTTCTCAAACAATTTTTGTTCTCCTTCCTGGAAAAACTGAAGATCGAAAGCTCCTTTATTCGAAGTTAAAGCCAAAAGAATAACCCATTTGTTTTCATACTCCAAGAATGGAGTTACAGAATCCTCACCCATATAAGGTGCAACCGTAATTGAATCGAATGGCATATTTTCCAAAAATGCACTTGCATACATTTTTGATGTATTTCCAATATCCCCTCTTTTTGCATCAGCAATCAAGAAAATCTCTGGATAATTTTCCTTGATATAGTTTACAGTTTTTTCAAGACTATTCCATCCTTGAGCTCCTCGACACTCATAAAAAGCAATGTTTGGCTTGTAAGCCACGGTAAATTCTGCAGTTGCATCAACAATTTCTTTGTTAAACTCAAATGCAGGATCCTCAGAATCTAATAGGTGAGAAGGAATTTTTTTGATATCGCTATCTAAACCTACGCATAGGAAACTTTTCTTCTTTTTGATTTGCTCAAATAATGCCTGATAATTCATATTGAATAAAATTGGTTGTTTAGTAATATTTAGAACCTGAGTGCGAATAAAAAATATTGTTACAGTTTGAACTGATTTTGAGTAGAAATTTTAAATAAATCTGATTTTCTGTGATGAATATTTTTAATCGAACTCAGTTTTACACAAAAAAGGCAGTGGAAAAACCACTGCCAATATCTTTATAAACCACTTTCTTTAAGTCGTTCTGCGTTTTCTTCAATTTGAAGTTTGTCGATAATTTCCTGAACATCGCCATCCATAACTGCCGACAAATTATATAACGTAAGGTTGATACGGTGATCAGTAACACGTCCTTGCGGATAGTTGTAAGTTCTAATCTTAGCCGAACGGTCACCTGTAGAAACCATAGTTTTACGTTTCGATGAAATTTCATCCAAGTATTTTTGATGCTCCATTGCATAAATACGCGAACGAAGCTCTACCATTGCCTTAGCCAAGTTCTTCAGCTGCGATTTCTGATCCTGACAAGTTACTACAATATTTGTAGGAATGTGAGTCAATCGAATTGCCGAATAGGTAGTATTTACCGACTGTCCACCCGGACCAGAAGAACAGTAAGTATCTTTACGGATATCGCTTTCTTTGATATCAACATCAAACTCTTCAGCTTCTGGCAATACTGCTACTGAAGCAGCACTGGTATGAACACGTCCTTGAGTTTCTGTTTGTGGAACACGCTGTACACGGTGAACTCCCGACTCATACTTCAATACTCCGTAAACTCCTTCACCATTTACATTCATTACAATTTCCTTGTAACCACCTGATGTGCCTTCACTAAAGCTTGAAACAGAAACTTTCCATCCTTTAGCCTCACAGTATTTGGTATACATTCTTGCCAAATCTCCTGCAAAAATACTTGCCTCATCTCCACCAGTTCCAGCTCTAATTTCAAGAATTGCATTTTTAGAATCTTCAGGATCAGCAGGAACCAACAACAATTTAATGTTCTGTTCCATATCCGGAAGCTTAACTTCTAAATCTTCCAATTCCATTTTTGCCATTTCTCTCAACTCTTCGTCAGACTCATTTGCAATGATATCTTTCGACTCAGCAATTGTATCAACGGCATTTTTATATTCTTTTGCAGCCTCGGTAACTGCTTCCAATTCCTTATATTCTTTGCTTAGTTTTACAAAGCGCTTCATGTCTCCCATCACTTCAGGGTCGGTAATCAATTGACCAACCTCTTTAAATCTGATAAAGACACCCTCTAATTTATCAAGGATCAAATTATTGCTCATGCTACAATATTCTAAATTTTGCACAAAATTAGAAAAATAAAACGACTTTAAGACTGAAGTATGAAATTATAGTTCATCAGTTGTTTAATTTAGATGAAAGTAGAGTAAAAAACGACAAACAAAAAGCTTACCAAAATCACTCCTTTTTATACAATCTACGTTAAATTATCATGATTTTAAATTGAAAAAAAAATCGTTCTATCTATTTACTTTTTAATCACCAAAACCTAATTTTATTCATAGAGAAGAAGCACGAATTCAATAAAACCATTTACAAAACCAAACACCCTTAAACCAGAATGGTTTTATTGGATTTTACATTTGCAGAATAGAGCAAATCGCAACTTCTAATTTTATCTATAACAACAAAATTTTGAATTTTTAATTCGATTAGTTATCACCGCCTAATCTAATGCTTATGGTTAAAGTTAGAATACCCCGGAACGAAGATCAATTATTGGGATTGTTAGGAAAAATCAACAAAAGACACGAATGCAATAAGAAAAGAAGTCTTTTGAATGGAGCTGTCAACATGGATCGCCTAGTTGAAAAATCTAAAAAAATCAGAAATTTTAAAGATCTGGAGTCAGAACCAAGTGCAAAAAAACAATCAGTTGATCGCTCAAAGAGCAATGATTTAAAGTTTATCTCAAGTGAAATTCGCAGCATCAGAAATTTATTACTTGCTGTTTATCCTGACGAACCCAAAGTGATTAAGGAATGGGGCTTCGAAATAAAAGAATAAAAAAAAATACCACTCAAGTTTGAGTGGTATTTTTTTATTTTGCGATTATCGATTAGTATACGAATTCTCCATATTCGCTCTTGATCGTTAACTTCTTACCTTCGTATGCTTCACATCTACCAACAATCTGAGCATCTACATTAAACTCTTTTGAGATTGCGATGATATCTTCAGCTATTTCTTGTGGAACATACAATTCAAATCTATGTCCCATATTAAATACTTTGTACATTTCGTCCCAAGCGGTTCCACTTTGCTCATGAATTAATTTGAACAAGGGTGGTACATCAAACATATTGTCTTTTACCACATGCAAATTGTCAACAAAATTCATCACTTTGGTTTGAGCTCCACCTGAACAGTGAATCATTCCATGAATTTGAGAACGATATTTATCTAATATTTTTTTGATTATTGGAGCGTAGGTTCTGGTTGCTGACAATACCAATTTCCCTGCATCAATATCTACACCTTCAACCGAATCGGTTAATTTGCAATTACCTGAATAAACCAAATCTTCAGGAACAGCATTATCGAAGCTTTCAGGATATTTTTCTGCCAAATATTTTGAGAATACATCATGACGAGCAGAAGTTAATCCATTTGAACCCATACCTCCATTGTACTCCGATTCGTAGGTTGCTTTACCCGATGATGAAAGACCAACAATTACATCACCAGCTTGAATTTTCTCATTGGTGATTACATCTTCACGTTTCATGCGACAAGTAACGGTAGAATCGACGATAATGGTTCTCACCAAATCACCAACATCAGCAGTTTCGCCACCAGTTGAGTGGATATTTACACCAAGCTTGGCATACTCGGCAAGTAACTCTTCAGTTCCATTAATTATTGCTGAAATTACTTCTCCCGGAATTAAATTCTTGTTTCTCCCAATTGTAGACGACAAAAGAATGTTATCAACTGCACCTACACAAAGTAAATCATCGATATTCATGATTAAGGCATCCTGAGCAATACCTTTCCAAACGGAAATATCACCAGTCTCCTTCCAATACATGTATGCCAAAGATGATTTTGTTCCAGCCCCATCGGCATGCATAATATTGCAACATTCATCATCACCAGTTAAATAATCGGGAACCACCTTACAAAAGGCATTCGGAAACAGACCTTTATCAAGATCTTTAATCGCACTGTGTACATCTTCCTTCGAAGCCGAAACGCCTCTAAGATTGTATCTTTCGTCTTTTCTCATGGTTGTTTAGAATAAAAGGTAAAAGTAAAAAGGTAAAAGTAAAAAGTCATTTTTGTCCCAAACGAAACATTCACAACCATTTGCCTATCTTAAACCAAGATTACTCCTTCAATTTTTTAGCTTCGGCAAAGGTAATCTTTTTCCCTTTATAGTATGCGATTACAAATGCTTTAATTCCTTTCTTATTGATCTTTTGTGATTCCAATTTAGCTTCTTTGTAGTTATCGTAAATTCCCGTGGTATATCGAACGGCCGATTGATTAACCGGAGCTTTAAAAACCACTTTAAAATTTTGAATTACTCCAGGAACCGTTTTCTTCTCAAAAGCACCAATCTGAATGGTATAAAACACACCTTTCACTTTATTTAAATCTTTAATTTGAGTATTTCCAATCTGATTAGGATCACTTCCTGGTTTCACTTTGGAATTGGGTCCAGGCACATAATCGGTTGATAAGACTTTAAACTCTGTTCTTCTGTTCAACTGATTGGCAATTTCTTTTTGCTTAGAGGTAAATTGCCAAATATTTTTCTCGGTAAGAACGGTTTCTTCCGACAAGAAATCATATTCATCAGCAATTTCTTTGCTCACCACTCTAGGTTGTGATTCTCCATATCCGTGTGCAACCAAACGATCCCAATAAATTCCATTTTCAATTAAATAATCAACAACCGACTGTGCTCTTTTCTGAGAAAGGTCCTTATTGGTAGATTCACTCCCAACAAAATCGGTATGTGAACCCAATTCAATTGTAATTTTCGGATTATCATTTAAGGTTTCAACCAAAGCATCAAGAGCATCTTTCGATTCTTCGCGAAGACTCCACTTTCCAAAATCGTAGAAAATATTCGGCAACTCAATTGGTTTTTCTATTGCCTTTAATTCTATCATCGATTTAAAGTTTCTGCTAACTTGAATTCCCACTGTGCTTACCTGCTCTTTTCCATTTAAATAACCATCCTTCGAAACCATAGCGATGTACTCTAAGTCAGGTTTCAATTCAAATCGAAAGTTTCCTTTATCATCTGATTTCACATCCAACTGTTCTCCATCAGATGATACCAAATTGATACTAGCTCTTTCTACAGGGGTTTTAGATTCAGAATCGACAACTTGTCCTAAAAATGTAAATTGCAAAGGCACATAATCAAATTGATAAATATCATCATTACCTTTTTTACGCGAAGACGAAAACATTCCTTTCTCTTTATTAGGCTGAAAATGAATTGCAAAATCATCGGCTGTTGAATTGATCGGATATTTCATATTCTCTACTTCCCACAAACCAGACTCTGTTCTTTGTGCCATATAGATATCCAATCCGCCCATTCCTCCATCACGATCCGAGGCAAAATAAAGCTTACCCTTGTCGCGGATATGTGGAAACAATTCATCTTTTTCAGAATTGATTGGCTTACCTAAATTTTGTGGCTCTGTCCAACCACTTCCACTTTTTTTGCTCATCCAAATGTCATTTCCTCCATAACCACCTGGCATATCCGAAACAAA
The DNA here is from genome assembly GCF_026672275.1 of Marinifilum sp. D737. Taxonomy (GTDB): domain Bacteria; phylum Bacteroidota; class Bacteroidia; order Bacteroidales; family Marinifilaceae; genus Marinifilum. The sequence goes on from NZ_JANQCD010000058.1 coordinate 8,471, forward strand.
ATATAAAATTGTGCCATCTGCAGAAATGGATGGATGTGCAACAGATAAAGAATCGGGAACCAATTCCTGAAGAGCTACTCTACCCCATTCTCCACCCTGTCTTTGTACAGCAAAAATTTTTGTTCCTTGATTATCCTTATTAATTTTTCGTGAAGAGGTAAAATAAAAAATATCTCCACTTGAATTAAAGCAAGCTGCACCTTCGTTCCAGTCAGAATTAATGGTATCTCCAACGGTGGAAGGTTTACTCCACTGATAAGTATCAGTAATAATGGTACGAGTTTTGGCCTTTCTCCCTTTTTTCTTTCTCGATTTTCGAACCACCTCGTTTGAATAGTGCGACTCTAATATATTTGTAAAATATTCACCTGTAACACCATCTTTTTTCACCTTATCTTTTATTTTTCGATTTGATGTAAAAAAAATCACATTGGTATCTTGTCCCATATATATAGGAGCAAAATCACCAGATGTAGAATTAAATTCTTTCAAAAATTCCACTTTATACCTTCCCGGGAATTCCTCCCAATAAGAAACTCTTTTCAGAATTCTACCTGCATCATCAGTTTTTTTGGCTTCAGGTTTTAAATCCAAATATTCCCAAAAATTCTCTTCCGCCTCTTCAAGATTGTAGTTTTTAAGCTCGGCATAGCCCAAGCCTTCCACTGCATCCACAAAACTATCCCTATTCATAATAGCCTTTCGATACCATGATGCTGCTTTTCGAGGTCTATTAATCTCATCAAAACAATTTGCATTCATAAATGCAATTTCTGCTTTTCGCTCCCTGTCCTTCTCTTTTTTATATGCCTTTTCATACATTTCCTGCGCATGAAAATACCTGCCGGATTTCAGCATTTTATTTCCACGATTAACGTAAGATTGAGATGAACAAGATATTAACAAGCCTATTATACAGAGTAATCCTGCGAAAGAAAGAATTTTCATTATATGATATGTTCGATTATAAAGTATAAAAATAAATATTTTATTCTATTGGCAACCTATCAAAACAGAAAAGGATGTCCATATATATATGAACATCCTTTTTCTAAAAATATTATTATTTGAATTAGTTATTAAATAACAATTCGCGATATTTTGGCAATGGCCACATTTCATTATCAACAACAAGTTCTAACTTATCAATATGGTAACGTATATCTTCCAAATACGGACGCACTTTCTGATCGTATGCAAATGCCATTTTGTGTCCATCTTCGATAACATTACATTCTTTACGAGCTTCAACCATTCCTTTCACTTTTGCTTTAATGGAAGAGATGTGACCTGAAATTTCTCGAATTAGCTCTTTTCTTGCTCCTGCTAAATTTTCAAACTCTTCAGCTGAGAAGATATCTCTTAAACCTTGAACATTCTGAATCAATTTGGTTTGATAAGCAACAGCTGTAGGAACAATGTGGTTAATTGCCAAATCACCTAATACACGTGCTTCAATCTGAATCTTCATGGTGAATTTTTCCATTTCAACCTCAACACGAGCCTCTAATTCTTTCTCTGTCATTACTCCACTATCAATCAATGATCTCTTAGCAGGTGCATCAAGATATTTAGAAAGAGATTCTGGCACACTTGTGATATTAGTTAGTCCTCGTTTTTTCGCCTCAATCACCCAAGCTCCTGAGTAACCGTCACCATTAAAACGAATTGGTTTAGATTCAATAATTAATTTTTTTAGAACCTGGAAAATCGCTTCATCCTTTTTAATTCCTTCATTGATTAATCTATCAACAGCAGCTTTAAAATCTTTCAACTGAACCGCCATTGCAGCATTCAAAGCTGTCATGGCTGCAGCATTATTTGCTGAAGAACCTACAGCACGGAACTCAAAACGGTTACCAGTAAAGGCGAATGGAGAAGTACGGTTACGATCGGTATTATCCAAAATAATTTCAGGAATACGACCAATACCCAATTTCAATGCTGTTTTTTCATCTGGAGTCATTTTCTTCTCTCCAACTTCCTCAACAATTTTTTTCAACATCTTAGAAACCTCATCACCTAAGAATACAGAAACAATTGATGGCGGTGCTTCATTAGCTCCCAATCTATGACTATTAGATGCTGTAAGAATGGATGCGCGAAGAAGATCCTGATTCTTATATACAGCCATTAATGTATTTACTACAAAAGTAAGAAACTGCATATTTCCTTTAGGATTCTTACCCGGAGCCATTAACACAACACCAGTATCGGTACTCAACGACCAGTTATTGTGCTTACCTGATCCGTTAACACCAGCGTATGGTTTTTCGTGGAACAATACACGGAACTTGTGGTTTCGAGCAACTCTCTTCATTACATCCATCACCAACTGGTTGTGGTCATTTGCCAAGTTAGCCTCTTCGAAAATTGGAGCCAACTCAAACTGAGAAGGAGCAACCTCGTTGTGACGAGTCTTTACAGGAACACCTAATTTGTGACATTCCACCTCCAAATCCATCATAAATTTAGTCACACGCTCAGGAATAGATCCAAAATAGTGATCATCCAACTGCTGATCTTTAGACGAGGAGTGTCCCATTAATGTACGACCTGTTAATGCAAGATCAGGACGAGCTTGATACAATGCCTCATCAATAAGGAAGTATTCCTGCTCCCAACCTAGGTTAGCATGAACTTTAGTAACATTTTTATCGAAATATTGACAAACATCAACAGCAGCCTCATCAACAGCAGCCAATGCCTTCAACAAAGGAGTTTTATAATCAAGAGCTTCACCTGTATATGAAATAAATACTGTTGGAATACAAAGTGTTGTTCCAATAATAAATGCTGGTGAAGAAACATCCCAGGCAGTATATCCACGAGCTTCAAAAGTCTGACGAATACCTCCCGAAGGGAATGAAGAAGCATCAGGCTCTTGCTGAGCCAGTAACTTCCCTGAAAAATTTTCTATCATGTTACCACCATCACCATAATCAATAAAGCCATCGTGTTTTTCTGCAGTACCATCGGTTAAAGGTTGGAACCAGTGAGTGTAGTGAGTAGCTCCTTTTTCAATTGCCCAGGTTTTCATTCCCAAAGCAATACCATCGGACATTTTTCGATCGATAGATCCTCCCTTTTGGTTCGCAGCCTTAACAGCTTTAAAAGCATCTTTAGACAGATACTTTCTCATGGATTCTACATTAAAAACTAAATCGGCATAATAATCAGTCGCCTTATTAGAAGGTAACGTCACCGATTTTGGCTGTCTTGAAAGCAATTCACTTAACGCTTGAAATCTAATGGTGGCCATAAAATTAAAAATTTTAGTTAATAGTTAATATTATCTGCAATTTTAAAGGGGTATTTTTAGAAAATAGTTGTTTTTTTTCAAAACACCCCCTCAACTGCACAGTACAAAAATGAATAAAAAAAACAATTTCTGCAACACCACCTATAAATTACACCAGGTGCATCACAAAAAAAACCGATAAAAATCCAAGTTAAACCCTAGATTTTTATCGATTGCGCAAATATTTTTAACTTTTTTTCAGAAGAAGTGTAATTTTTACTTTGCCTTAGGAATTTTTGGTGCTTTTTTCTCAATTACCTCTTTCACATCCTTCCTGGAATTGATTAAATGGTAAAATTCTTCGATATACCCGATGAGTTTATATCGATTTGTTTCTTTCAGGTGCTCACAATGATTTAGCAATTCTAAAAATAAAGGTTTAAGCTCATTAAAATTTGTAAAAGCCTGCTGTAATTCTTCTGGACTCCACCTCATCCCTTTATACAATCTTTTGTATTTGGCATCTGGCTCTATTTTGGGAGATAAGGTAAAATAAGAATGGTTAATAATACCCGACCAGTCAAAATCATAGGGAACAACAACAGGAATACTGTATTCACTAACCGACATTACATCTATATTATGCAATCTACCAACATCCCAATCGGCATTACCTATCATTAATTGAAATAAAGAGAGCATCACCATATTCTCTCTCAAAATCTCATATTGTTTCATGTTCTTGAAGTTTAAAATGTGCTTTCCGTTTCTTATGGCTACATCTTCCTTATCTTCAAGAAAAAAACCAAATTTTGTTAAGGTATCTGAAGTGTTAACATCTATAAATGATACTTGAGATAATCGAACTCGATAGCTGTGATTCGAAATAAGATTATACATTTTATAAATAAGATATTCCTCAATGGTGTGTTGCTCATAATCATCTACAAAAGATTGACAATGACTCACATACTTTAATTTCGACTGCCCTTCAAACTCCGTTCCCTCCGCTTCTTTTATGGGAATTTTAAAACGTAATGGTGGAAAATTACAATTTTGTTTTCTGCGACGAAAATTACCTCTTGTTTTTACTTTCACCTCTATCACATCAGTCTTACCATTCTCTAAAAACACCTTTAATTCACTTTTATGGTATTTCCTTTTTTCTGCAATATCATTAATTAATAATGCCAAATCTGTTTTTAACTCTATTTTTAACAGATCCTCATTTTTAAACAATGGTAAGTTTAACAAACTATCCCGGTCTTTCTCCGTTATTGGATTTGCACTTAAAATATTCCCCGTACAAATTAATAATAGTAATAATAAAACAAGATTTTGCCCTTTTCTTATTACGCTCCCATTCTCCATTTTGCAATTATATTTATTCAATACTTTCTTTCTTCCCATCAATAAATACGCGATAATAATTATCATTTTCGATAACCAACACCTGTGACTTTATTTCATCATATCCCATTGGAACATTCATAGCAACCAACCTTCCTTCTTTTAACAATCTGATTGCTTCCACCTCAGTATGTCCAAAAAATATCCTTTTTACCTTATAGTAATTTAACACCTTATCCAATTCTTCATCAGTAATTATTGAATAATTACGTGTTTTCATTAAATATCCCCTATACCAAAGCGGGTTGCCTGGAAAATAAACTTCTTTCATTAATTCGGCCTGCGTCTTTCCATGGTCAGGCTTTAAACTCATCCTTATTTCTTCATTAATCTGATTCAAAGTCATATCTTTCTCAATCATCTCAGGAGAAATTCCTCCATGAACAAAAAGAAGGTCATTAATTTTCACAACTGAATTAAGCGATCTTAACCATTTTCCCAACTCAGTATCCTCCTTAAAAAAACGCGGATAATTTATCATTAAACGTTTGCTCATTTTTTTATATTTAGGAGCTATATATCGGGCATCATTCATCAGTACCATAATTTCATGATTACCCAATAAGAAATGCAATCTACCTTTGTATGCTTTTGCCTGTCGCTGCAATTTTTTAATCAAATAAAGGCTTTCCGTAACCTTATCTCCTCTATCGAAAATATCACCAATAAAAACCACATGTCCATCACCCCACAACCAATTTAATTCTTCATCAATAACTTTTGCTCCCCTTAATAGTTTAATCAAAGCATCATATTCCCCATGAACATCTCCAACTACCAATATTTTTTTAACATTTTCAAACTCAGCCTCCTGTACAGGATAATCTCCTTTTCTGAGCCAATATCTATTTTTATCACCCTTAAGACCTTTTACCTGAACTGAATCAGACTTTATTTTTAATCTTTTCTCTCTGATACTAATACTATTTTCTTCATGCGAATGATCCACATACCACATCCTAACCTCTTTTGAATCAATCCAGGAAAAATGAGGGCCATCAGAATAATCTGGCAAGTTTATGTCATCAATATTTCCTCTAAAAACTTTATCGTATTTAGAAAAAGCACCTGAACTTAATTTCTTTTTTTGTGCACTAAGTGGAAACAAAACACAAATGCATAATAAGAACAATACACATTTTACATACCGATATGAAATCATAAAATATATCTTTTAGTATCAAACCAAATACCATTTTCTTCAGCTTGCTTTAAATCAAAAACTAAACCAAAATTTTATAGAAAATAGTACATCCATAATGTTCGAAAGCAAAACACAGGCTGCCCGAAATCGAACAAGCAATGAACTTGCATGAAGTTAGTAAAAATTATTAAGAGCTAATCATACAAAAAAACAGGAGCCCTTTCGAACCCCTGTTTCACTACTACTACAATGTACCTGATTTAGTATTCAGGATTTTGATCTATTAATCCTCCACTATTATCAACCTCACTTTGAGGAAGGGGGAAGAATAAATGTTTTGGTAAAGTTAAATTTGTTGCTTTGTACTCAGGAATTCCAGAATCTGAAACTGTATAAGTTCCATCCCCATTACGAGTCAATGAAGCTTTTACTTTATAACCGTCAATTTTCAACTCTTGTTCTATACGACCAGTTCTAACCAAATCGTGGAACCTGTGACCTTCACCACATAGTTCAACACGTCTTTCATGATATATTGCATTTAATAAATCAACTCCTGATGCAGTAACATCCGGTAAAACTGCTGTATTTCCCTGTCTGGCTCTTTCACGAACCTTATTCAAATATGTTCTAGCATTATCTTCAGCATCTGCATGATAACATGCTTCGGCATACAATAAGTAAATATCCGACAAACGAATAATTCTTTCATTAATAGGTGAATTTCTAAAGTTACCAAGTGCTTTATAATCTTCTTTTGACAAATAATGCTTGTAATTACTAAAACCTGTAAGGTCTTCTGCTACAACTCCAGGTGTTTCTCCCTCCAACACCCATTGATCAGCATATTGCAATGAATTTATTAAGGATGCATCTCGTCTTGGATCTCCATCTTCAAAAGCAAGATACAAATCGTAAGTTGCCTGATAACGACCATAAGGATCTGCTCCACCTAACCATGGCATATTTAAGAATGTTGTGAAGTTTCCATTATTGGTAAATGCACCATCATCTTTAGGAGAATCGTAAAATTGCACTTCGAAAATAGACTCTTCATTATTCTCTTCTGCTTCAGTAAACAAATCATGGTAATCACCAGTAAATAAATCATATTCTCCTAGCGAAAACAAATCTTCAGCATACGACTTAGCTTCCGCCCATTTATCTTCATTGTAAAAACCTAGAGTCGAATAGCCAGAACTTGCCTGCGACACACAAACTTTTACTAGCATTGCAAGAGCTGCTCCTTTCGTTGCTCTACCTATTTCATTTGAATCAAAATAGGTAGACTTTAATGGTAACACTGCGGCTGCATCTTTTAAGTCAGTCTCTATTTGGTTATATATTTCTTTTGCTGTAGCTCTTGTTTTGTTTAATTCATCACCTACTAAAGGCGTTGTAACAAGAGGAACTCCTCCAAAATTTTTAACCAAATCGTAATAGTAATAAGCTCTCATAAATTTAGCTTCTGCCACTACTCTTTTTTGCAAGTCTTTATCCTCAACACCTGCAATATCTTGCCCTTCAACATTTGCTAAAAGTTGATTTGCAATTAATATACCACGATAATTATACCTATAGTTATATGTGAACAAGAAAGCAGTAGCATCATAGGAGTATTCTCTCATCTTCAAATCCTCTCTATCAACAGCATCATCTGTTGTTGAGTTACCAAAGGTAGTACGTCCCCAATTGTAATGGTACTCCCATAAAGGAGCATAACATGCATTAGCAGCTTTAATCAACTCTGCATCGTTAGAATAAAAACTTCCAGCTGTTTGTTCCCCGATTTTTACGGTATCAAGAAACTCTTCATCACAGGCCGTCATTGAAAATATGACAAGTCCTGCTATTAATATATTTCTTAAATTTTTCATTTTCATCAATAATTAGAAAGTTAGATTTGCACCAATTGAGAAAATCCTTGCTTGTGGGTAAGTACCATAATCAATTCCTTGACTAAGTGTTCCTCCTCCAATTTCAGGATCCAAGCCAGAGTAATCGGTAATCGTAAATACATTTTGTCCTGAAAAGTATACTCTTACATTTTCTAACCATGGAGTTACGTCTCTAAATGTATAACCTACCTGGATATTCTTCAGTCTCAAATAAGATCCATCTTCAATGTAAAAATCAGAAGCCCTTAAGTTTCTTTCAACAGTGGAAGCATTTAATCCAAACATTGTATTTGATCCATTCTGAGGAGTCCAGTGGTTTTTATAATCTTCTGCCAATGCAAATCTTTTTATATCAGCATAGTTATAATATTTAAATCCATTAAAGATTTCATTGCCTGTAACTCCCTGGATGAACATACTCAAATCCCAATTCTTATAGTTTACATCGATATTTACACCATAAAATAAATCTGGATTTGGATCACCAATTTGAACACGGTCATCACCATTAATTACACCATCAGGAGCTTCAAGCACACCATCATTATCTTTATCAGTCCACTGATCTTTAAATCTGAAATCTCCAGCTCCAATAGGTTCTCCTGATTGTGCACTAGAAGCAACTTCTGCATCTGATTGGAATACGCCATCTACTTCATATCCATAGAATGCACCAATTGGATAACCTTCGGCAGTTCTTGTTACACTTCCAACAAGACTTACACTACCAGCCCAAATAGGAGCACCTCCACCTAAGCTTGTTACTTCATTATCAACATGCGAAGCATTTACATTAACTGTAAACTTAAGGTCGTTACCTATTTTCCCATGATAGCCAAGGTTCAACTCAAAACCTTTGTTTTCAACAGTACCTGCATTTACATAAGGACTTCCATCATAACCTGCATATTCAGGAATCGGCACTCTAACTAACATATCCTTGGTTTCTTTCTTAAAGTAATCCGCAGAGAAAGTAATCTTATCATTTAAAAAGGCAAGATCAAGTCCAAGGTTTGTTGATTCTACAGTTTCCCACTGAATTTTAGAGTTTGCCATTTTTACAGGAGCGGCTCCTGCATATTCTTTTCCTGTTAAATAATCCTTACCTCCGAATACATAACTATACTCAACTCTTGAATCACCAGTTTGAACAGTTGAAGCAAATGAATAAGGATCAATTTTAGCATTACCTACACGTCCCCATCCTGCACGAACTTTTATTCTATTCACCACATCTTCAGGGATAAAGTCCATAAATTTCTCACTTCTTAATTTCCATCCCAATGACATCGAAGGGAAATTCCCGAAACGCTTATCAGGCCCAAATACTGAAGAACCATCTCGTCTAAACGAAGCTGTTAAATAGTATTTATCAGCATAATTGTAATTTACACGAGCAAGGTATGAGTACATTGTAGTTTCTTGTCCAGAGTTCCATGCACCTGTACTTTCAATATCTGTAGACGCATTTATATATTGCAACTCTTCGTTGTCATTAGGGATATTATTCCTAGATGCACTAATATAATCTGATTCATTTTTTTCTGCAGTAAAACCTCCTAGCACATTAAAGCTATGGTCATCTACATCCACAGTGTAAGTAATGGTATTTTCAGTAAGATAGCCGTTAAAATCGGATGTTCCTCTTGAAATCTTGTTTACAGAATTGATTTCTTGTCCATAATCAAATGCTGGTAAATAAGTTTTACTCTTCGATCTTGAAATGTTTAAACTCACTGCAGATTTAATGAATAAATTCTTAATCGGCTCAAATTGCAAATATGAGTTTGCAAGTATCAAAAGTGCTTTGTTTTCTCTAACATCTCTGTTTAATTGAGCAACAGGGTTACCTAAATCTGAATAAGGTGTTGATGCATACTCACCTGATTCCTGATAAACTGGTGTTAAAGGATCATTTCTTTGAGCTAAAGTAAGAATCCCATTTATTGCATTACCAGTAACCTGATGATTGGTTGTGTGTGAAAGAGAAACATTAACTCCAGCCTTCCATTTAGGACTTAAGGTATAATTATTATTTAAGCGTGCATTGATTCTCTCGTATTTAGAATTTAATACAATCCCTTCATTCTGAAAGTATCCTGCACTAAACAAATTATTGTTATTGGCATCACCTTTAGAAATCGTTGCATTCGCTTTATAAATTTTCCCTACTCGAGTAACTTCATCAAACCAATCGGTAGTTTGGTTTACATTGTCAGAAGGAGATTTTAACTCAAGAGGATGATAGGCATTTGACCCCGTAAAATTAGCCGCATTTATCTGTGCTGTATTATAAGTCTCCAACCAATCTTTAGAATTCATTAGATCTGGTTCGTTCCAAGCTTTTTGAAGACCCGACATCAATTCAACTTGAACTTTAACATCCTCAGAATTACCTGTTTTTGTTGTAATCAACACAACACCATTCGCACCCCTAGAACCATAAATTGCTGTCGCAGATGCATCCTTCAAAACCTCAAGACTTTTAAAGTCACTTGGATTCAAATGCGAAATATTATCCAATAATATTCCATCTACAACATATAGTGGCGATGAGTTATTCACCGTTCCAGTACCACGAACTCTTACCGATAAGCCAGCTCCTGGTGCTCCTGAAGTTTGAGTTACCATTACACCTGCTGCTCTACCCTGTAACAAAGCTGCTGCATTTGACACAGGCTGATCTTCCAATGCCTTTGCATTTACACTAGATACAGAACCTGTAATGTCACTTTTTTTCTGAACACCATAACCAACAACTACAACTTCGTCCATTGCGAAATTATCAGTTTCTAGTGCTACATTAATTTCTGTTTGAGTACCAACAGCCATCTCAAACGTTTTCATTCCAATGTATGAAAACACCAAAATAGCATCGGCATTAACTTTGATTTGATAATTTCCATCAAAATCAGTTGTTGTTCCATTGGTTGTACCTTTTTCTACAACCGAAACACCTGGGATTGTTAGCCCATCTTCTGCACCGGTAACTATACCTTTTACCAACACATCCTGTGCCCAGGATACCTGCCAGCCAAGAAGCATAATTAACGCAAAGCATGCAATTTTTCTCATTGTGTTAAATTTAGATTAGCAAAATTATCTTAATTAGATTTAAATTATTCCAATTCCAGAACGCTTAGGAAGTATCACCTTACCATTCTGAACCGTTACTCCTTTATATGGGTCATTCGAAATCAAAAGATTTCCATCCAAATCGGCCCAATCGACCATTGGTGAAAGTTGAGCTGCAGCACTTACTCCACAAGAAGTTTCTGTCATACAGCCTATCATTACTT
>NZ_JANQCD010000059.1 GCF_026672275.1 Marinifilum sp. D737
CCTTTGATATTAACATCATTGATGATACAACCACCGACCAGGATGATGTATTGACTGGCAAAACCATAATGGATATTGATGCAGCAGCGAACGAGGTATCGGAGAATGGATCTGCAGGAGAGCTAGTTCACATTACGGCCAATATAGTTGAAGGAGATGGTGATAAAATCATTTATATTCTGGATACAGGTATTACAGATAACAACCTTTTCCTAATAGATGCATTAACGGGAGTCATAACGACTAAACAAGGATTCGATTATGAATCAAGAAATCATTATGATATTACTGTCAGGGCTGTCAGTTCAGATCAAAGTGAAACAAGTACTGTATTTACGGTTCAGATTTTAGATGTAAATGAGGCGCCAACAATTAGTAGTTCGGCGGTTTCTCCAATCCCAGAGAATGAAAAAGGCAGTATTGTAGCTGAAATAACGGGGACTGATGTTGATCAAAATGATACACACTTGTATCATGTAAGTGATGACAGATTTGAAATAGTGACAATTAATGGAAAAAACATTTTAAAACTGAAAGATGATAAATCAATTGACTTTGAAGCTGAAGAGCAAATAGATCTGACAGTCACGCTCACGGATAAAGGAGGATTAACGGATACTGTTGATCTGGTAGTAATTGTTCAGGATGTTAAAACAGTAGACGATCCTAATGATGATACTGATGGGGATGGGATTGCAAACAGTGATGATAATTGTCCTGAAACACCTAATGTGGATCAAATGGATACCGATGGAGACGGATTTGGTGACTCCTGTGATAATGATGATGATAACGATGGTCTGCTTGATGAAGATGAAGCTGATGGAGATAGTGATGGAGATGGTTTGCCTGACAGAAAAGATCCTGATTCAGATAATGATGGAGTTTTAGACGGGAACGATAACTGTCCGGTGACTTACAATCCTGACCAGAGTGATGAAGATGGTGATGGAATTGGAGATTCATGTGAGTTTGCACCTAACACATTTTCTCCAAATGGTGATGGAATTAACGATTACTATGTTATTCCTGGTATTCTACAGTTTCCGCACAATAAGCTTGTAATTGTCAATCGTTGGGGACATGAGGTATACTCAGCATCTCCATATAAAAATGAATGGGATGGGAAGATGAAAGGACAAAACGATCCTCTTCCAACCGGAACCTATTTCTATATACTGAAAAAAGATAAGAATGCTAAAGTTGAAAAAGGTTACATATACATCACGCGATAACTTAAACTCTATGAAATCAAATTATATAAAAATAATTGTCTTGTTTCTCCTGATGGAGTTTTCGGCAAATGGAATTTTTGCTCAGCAGGATGCTATGTATACACAATACATGTTTAATATTCAAGCTATAAACCCGGCATATGCAGGATCAAAAGATGCTTTAAGTGCTACTTTAATTTCTCGAAACCAATGGGTTGGTTTCGAGGGTGCTCCTAATACTACAAGTTTCTCTGTTCATACGCCTTTGCTGGGGAAGTTGCTTGGGCTTGGTTTTTCTTATGTGCATGATGAAATTGGTCCAACAAAGATTTCATTTATTAATGTAGACTTATCAGCTCGAATAAAGGTAAATTCTAATGGGTATTTGGCCGCAGGTATAAAATCCGGCATCGACAATCAGGAAATTAAACTTTCCATGTTAACGCCTTCACAAAGAGAAGAAATTTACGATAAAAATTACTCAAGTAATTTTGAGCCAAATTTTGGAGTTGGTCTTTTTTATTATACTGATAGATTCTATTTGGGCTTATCGAGTCCAAGGGTTATGCGTAGAGATTTCATATCCCGGGAGGGTAGTATGAATCATATTAATGAAACTGAAAGACATTTTTATTTTAATGGTGGTTATGTAATGGATATTAACCGCAATCTAAAGTTTAAACCGTCCTACATGTTAAAGTATGTGGCTGGAGCTCCTCTTTCTTTTGATCTTACAGCAGCTGTTATGCTTAAGGAAAAAGTTGTTGCAGGTGTAGCTGTGCGTGAAGGTGATTCATTTGGAGCTGTTTTACAATTAAGGATTGCTCAGCAATTCTGGTTTGGATATGCTTATGACTTTACGACATCTCGCTTACGAAATTACAACTCAGGAATACATGAGGTGATGGTTTCCTTTGATTTGGGATTATATAAAAATGGCATCGTAAAATCGCCTAGATTCTTCTAATTTAAGATAATTGTCATGAAAAAGTTAAAAAACAATATGTCATACAAAATTGTCATTGTTGTAGCTGTTATTTTGGGAGCAACTCAATTTGTTTTGGCCGGATCGGGCAATATTAATGTGCCTGCAATGAAAGAAGCGAAAGCTTCATTGGGTTTTATGAACAGAATTCGTTTTGACAAAGCAGAAAAAGACTATCAAAATGAATCATTTGTTTCGGCTATTCACCGATACGAAAAGATTATTTCGAAGGGTGATAGCCTGGCTTATTTAATGAAAAGGTTAGCAGAATCATATATGGAAATTAATGAATACGAAAATGCTAAATTTTGGTATCAAAAACTCTATAAAACGAATAGTATGTCTGATATAGATTTGTACAATTTTATAGAGGTGTTAAAGATAAATGAAGACTATGAAAAAGCTCTTGAAATCAATAAAAATCACCCGGAATTACACAATTTGGATCCAAAATTATCTGATTTTACAATTCATTCAATTCAGGAGATGAAAGTGGATTCATCAAAATATGATATTCAATTAAGTCCGATTAGTTCAGGAGCTTCAGATATTCATCCATCTTATTTAGATGGGCATATTGTGTTTGCATCATCGAGGAAAGGAAAGTGGCTTGGCCGGAAAGACAAAAGAGCCAATACATCGTATTTGGATTTGTATTCTGCAAATATAAATTCTGATGGTAGTTTGGGTGATGTAGCTCCTTTAAAGGGTAAGATCAATACGAAATTTAATGAAGGCTCTGCGAGCTACTCCAAAAGTGAGAATGCAATTTACTACACCATTAATTATTCCTCTTATAAAGAAATTGGGGATCATAAAATTAATAATCTTAGAATTGTAAGATCTCAAAAAACAGACAAGGGATGGGGAAGAGCTGAAAAATTGGATTTTAATGATTCCAACTACTCTTATGCTCAACCTAGTATATCCGACAATGGAGATAAGCTTTACTTTAGCTCTGATATGCCTGGTGGTTATGGTGGAACAGATATCTATGTTTCAAAGAGAGTAAATGGCAAATGGTCTGAACCTGTCAATTTGGGAGAAGATATTAATACCAGCGGAGATGAAATGTTTCCATATATCTATAAGGATAGTACTCTTTATTTTTCATCGAATTCCAAATCGGGTTTAGGAGGATTGGATATCTATGTTTCAAAAATAAAGAATGGGAAGTTTACCGAAGCGCAAAATATGGGTTACCCAATTAACTCGTCACACGATGACTTTGGCCTTTTACTGATCAATGATAAGTATGAGGGATACATTACATCGAACAGGTTGAATAAGGATGATATTTACCATTTTACCATGGATCCGGAAGAGCCTAAAGTTGTAAATGATTATTACGTTATGGATACAGACAAAAGCAGTCTTATCATTGATCCGTTAAGTAATGATTTGAAAGGTGATGCAGAGGAAATCACGGTTTCTAAATTTACAAGCTCAAAAGGTGGCAGCTTCGAAAAAGATTCTGTAACAGGCTTGTATAAGTACATACCTCCTACCAATTTTATTGGATTCGATACCGTCTTGTATACAGTAGCTTACAAATTACCTGATCAATCTGATGCAATTAAAGGTACAATGGTGATTAAGGTAGAGGGCAAAGAAAAAGAAACAAAATTACCTGATTTAAATACTACCATATATTTTGGTTTCGATAAGGCTGATATTAAGGAGGATGCTGCATCTATAATCAACAGTAAAATTATTCCATTCCTGAGTAAATATCCAGAATTACAGTATGAACTTTCTGCTTATACTGATGCTTTGGGAACTGAAAGTTACAACATGAAATTATCAGAAAAAAGAGCGAATGCTGTTATGGCTTACCTTAAGAAAAAACTGAAAAATCTAGATAATATAAGTGTTTATTTACATGGTGAAAAACTGGCTAATCAGGCTGTTAAAGGGGTAGCTGTAAGTGATTTGCAGTCTGATAGAAAAGTAGAGGTTAAAGTGTTGCAAAAAAATAATAGTAAGCATGGTAAATTCTTTTCAGGCAGATTGAGTTCAGAGAGGGAAGATATTAACCTTTCTAAATCAGGGCTAAAAACATTGCCAAAAACTACTAATGTTTATTATGATATGGAATTGGAAAAAAGAAGCATTATTATCGATCCATTTAGCAATGATTTGAATGCTGTTAAAAAGGAACTTTATGTATCTGATTTTAGTGAAAGAACTTCACAAGGAGGAAAAATTGAAAAGGATTCACAGTCAGGATTGTTCAGGTATACATGTCCTGCTAATTTTATAGGCTTTGATACTATTTCATATACATTGGCAAGTCATTTTTCTGCAGGAGTGAACGAGACAAAGATGAATATTATTGTCGATGTAAGATCGTCTAAAGAAAATGAGTTTGAAAGCAAAGATTTTGAGGCTACACTTTATTTTGATTTTGACAAAGCTGAGATCAGAGAGGACGCAGAATTTATAATGAGCAATAAAATTATTCCGTTTTTACGTGAACATGCGGAAGAACATTATGAACTTTCTGCTTTTTCTGATGCTTTGGGGACTGCCGATTATAATATGAAATTATCAGAAAAAAGAGCAAATGCTGTTATGTCTTACCTCAAGAAAAAACTGAAGAATGTAAATAATATAAGCGTTCGTTCATACGGAGAAACACAGGCCAGACAAGTTGATGATAATACAAGCAGTGACAAATTACAATCGGATAGAAAAGTACAAATTAAAGTTTTACGAAGAAATAATTATAAGTAGTATCACAGTTTGCAAGTAAAGTGCTGCTGATTTTTTCGGAGTACTTTATTAAGTCCAAATTTTAGAAATAACTTTAGATTATAGTTCTTAATAGGTTAATAAACAAATAATTAAAATTTAATTAAAAAAAGGATAAGATTTTTTTAGAGCAACAAAAAAACAGGTGTTCAGTGAAATGATTTTTTACAGCAGGGTCCAAAATCGTGGGATTGGGAAGATCCCCGAAGGAAAGTTGTAATATGGTTGTTTAGACTATTGAAAGCACGAGAAATGAATATTACATTGCGGCTATGGTACAAAGAAAGTAAATACTGGTCCGGGAGAAACTGAAATTATTGTTCCTTGATCCTGATTAAGCCTAACCAAGTGGACGATGGCATAAAAATGTGATTATGTTGCTTTAAGCTAATGGGAAGAGCAATTGTGATACGGAATGACAAATCCAGGAGAGGTCAGCAACTTTGAAGACTTGGCAAGTACATTACCAATAAAGTAGTTGGAGAAGGAAGGGTTTTAAATTACTTCCAAACGAGTTTTGTATTTCAGATTGATCAATTTCATTTTAAGTTTCCAATATCACAATGCTTTAGATACAGTATATTTGTACAATTAAAAACTAACGAAATACAACAACTAACAATTACTAAAAAAATGAGCATAGATCTTATATTCATGCTAACCAGGGATGATAAAACAGTACAAGATGCCAGAAAGTATGTAAAGGAAATTGTGGCAGAGGGCGTAAAACATATCGGTTTTAAGGATGTTGGTTTGCCTTTTGAAGATTTGAAAGAGTTAACACAGGATTTGAGGCAGGAAGGAGTAACGGTTTATCTGGAAGTGGTAAGTTTAGATTCGGAGAGCGAAATTAACTCTGCAAAGGTGGCCATGGATTTAAATGTAGATTACCTGTTGGGCGGTACAAGACCAAAACTAATTGCGCCTTTGGTGAAAGATCATCCATTAAAATATTATCCTTTTGTAGGTCGCGTTGAAGATCATCCAAGTATTTTGAAGGGAAGCATTACTGAAATTGCTACACAAGCCAGGGAAGTAACCAGTCTTGATGGAGTAGATGGTTTGGATTTATTGGCTTATCGCCATGCAGAGGAAGACATTCCCAGCTTAATTAAAGAAGTATGTAAACGATCAAAAAAACCTATTATTGTAGCAGGCAGTATTGATAGTGTATCGAGGATAGAAGCAGTTAAAACTTCCGGTGTTGTTGCCTTTACAGTAGGAACAGCTGCCTTTGAAAGATCATTCCCTGCCAAAAAACCAGGAGTTGGAGGACAGGTTGAATGCATTCTAAAAACTTGTGCAAGTTAAACCAATTGTATAAGAAAATGATTGCTAAAAGTATTTTGCTTATTACAATCGTTAATGCCAATACAGAATCACTGATTGATTCGTAATCGGTACTAAACTCGAATAAATCCAACGATCAGTAAATTTTTACATTCTTTAACACTTCTTCTCATTTGTTAACGCAAATGTTAAATATATTTGTTACACACAAAAGAGATAGATTAGGTTTTTTCATAGAATAATAGATTAGGAGTTTAATATAGATTACCCGGCTTAACAGCCGGGTTTTTTATTTTGTAGGGATTCCAAAAAACTGGAGTTTAATTTTCTTTTAGTATCTCGATATTCTTTCAGATTTTTTGATGCAAATCTTAAATAAATCTGACTTTCTGTGATGGATATTTTTAATCGAACTCAGGTTTGTATACTACACCGTGCGCAAGTATTTTTGGCTGGGATGAAATTTAATTTAAACAAAATATGGAATTAAGTGAACATATTTTGTAGATTTGTATAACAATTAACAGTTTAATCTTTATTAATATAAAATCCCAACCATGAAAAAATCAATAGTTATATTATTTGTGCTGATTGGATTTTCATTAAGTGCACAGAATACGAAACTTGAAGTATTAAAAGAATTTGTTGCAGGTTCAATTAGTTTTAATGATGAATTTGCAGATTTAGGACAGCCAATTGTTACCATCAATAAATTAGCAGAAAAGCAAGCTGATAAAACAGTTGACTTGACCAAAGACAATATCAAAGAAACATTAGAACTTGCTAAAAATTACAAAACCTGTATTATTACTGTAGGTGTACATACCATTGTAAAAATTACCGATTTTGAAAATTGCAGCCCAAGTGGTGCTTGGGGAGCAAGCATGCCTATGGGAAAAGGATATGTTCAGAAAGCAGGAGTTTTGAACGAAAAGAATGACTATATCAAAAACATTATTGGTCGTCCGGGTTCTCAGGAAAGAAAAGTTTTTCTTTTTAAATAAAGAAATCAAAATAATTAAAAAGCCCGATATGAATTCATATCGGGTTTTTTTGTTACATCATTTAAATTTCAGAGTGAGCCTTAGGCGAAACTATGAAATATTAAATTGAAATGCCGATATATAATTAGTGAGTAGTAATACGAACAAATTGCGCATATTAATTAATAATCGGTATTATTGATAGTCGTAAATTTCGAAAGTAACACGTCTGTTGTTTGCCCTGCTTTGATTGTCGGTATTAGCTACAACCGGATTGCTTTCTCCGTGCGGAATAATGATAATTCGATTGTCTGGAACACCATTTAAAATTAAATAGTTTTTAACCGTTGTAAGGCGTTTATAGGCCAATTCGATATTCGAATCATCGGAGCCAATATCATCAGTATGACCATGCATTTTAAGAATGTAAGAATTGTTTTCTACCATCATTTTGATAACGGTAACCAGTTTTCTGCGAGAATATTCGGTTAATTCATATTTACCGAAGGCAAAATAGATATTTTCCAATCGCTCTTCCATTTCGATTCTTTCTTCCTTTTGTTCAGGACAGCCATTATTTGCCGCAATACCAGGAATCTCAGGACAGTAATCTTCACTATCTACCACGCCATCCTGATCAGAATCTACAGGACACCCATTTTCATCAACAATATAGAAGGGAGGAGTGCCCGGACAATCGTCTTTTTCATCAGGTACACCATCCCGATCTTCATCGCTCATTTTCTCTTCTTTCTCCATTTGTTCCAGTTCGTGGCGCAAGCGGTCAATCTTTTTGTATTTCTCAGCCAATAATGATTTTAAGGTGCTTACATCATTGTCTAGAATCCTTTCTGGTTCTCTTTTCTTTTTTGATTTTAATCGATATCCGATAAGGAACTCATGATTATTGGATGAATACCTTCCTGTTTTTTGTATGCCAATATCGTAGGAATATCCAATTACAAAGTTCTTTAGTACATTCACACCCACATTTAAACCAACCGAAAAATCGTCTCTGTAATTTACTGCGAACCAAGCTTTGTCTGCAAGTTTGGCAATAACATTTACATCAAACTGAACAGGTGAGCTATCTGCATATCTCATCATAAGGTATGGTGTAACACTTAAGTCTCTTATGCGTGGAATTTTAAACTCGTAACCTCCGCTTAGCATAGCATGACGAACCAGCTTGTATGATGATTCAGAGCCATCTTTGCTTTCACTTACCGAGTTATTTAAAAGTTGCGGAATGCTTAAGCCGACCACCACATTTTTATAGGTGTAATACAAACCCATATTTGCCATGAGTTCGGTATTTTTAAAATCTGTATTAATCAGGTAAGGATCGTCGGGGTTTGCTCTTAAATCGTTCATGTTTACCCTAAAATCAGATATTCCGGCCGATAGACCAAATCTTAAAAAGTGATCGGTAGCAATTTCAAGCCTGTAAGAATAGCTTGCCAGGGCTTGTGTATTGTCAAAAATTCCAACATTGTCGTTTACCAAACTAAAACCAAGTCCGTATTTTGCCTCTTTTAGAGCTGCATCGGCAGTAAAAACATGTGTAACCTGACCGCCATCAAAATCAGCAAATTTCTGATTCCTTAACAAGTATGCATTAAACAGATTGTTGGCTCCTGCAGCAGCAGGATTGTACACTGTTGGATTGATATAGTATTGGTCGAGCAAGGGAACCTGCTGCGCTTTTAGCTTCTTTCCGCAGAAGCAAACCAGAATAAAAATGAATATCGGAATATATTTAGTAACGTAAAATTGTTTCATTGGTGAGTGGTTTTAATTTCCCAGAATTGATAAGCTTCCTTTTACAGGTTTAATTTCTCCTGATTCAAATTCAATTAGATAATAGTATGCACCATTAGGCAGAATTGAACCATTAAAGCTTCCTTTCCAATCGTTTTGATATGATTTGGAGTGGAAAACTTCCTGACCGTAGATATTAAAAACATATACTTCCGGGTTTCCCAGACTCGGGTCGTAATGAATTTTCCAGGTATCATTTATTCCATCTCCATTAGGAGTTAAAGCGTTGTTAACAATGATCTTCTGTTCTTCATCCAGTTTTATTTCAATCAATTGTCCGGCATCAGAAGAGCGGCAGGCATTTCCATCAACTACCAAAACCTGGTAGGTGCCAGATTCAAGATTGGTAAGTTCATAAACCGGATTATCGCTTGTTGTAGTTTCTCCCGGATTAATGATATAGGTATAAGGAGCAACTCCATCCGAAACCGAAATTACCAGCTTACCATCGTATCCCGTGTGCACATCGGTGCTAACAATCTGCAATTTTGGATTGCTTTGTAATGTGTAGTTAGGTTTTGCTGCAATTAGCTCATCACTACAATTTCCAATGCTTACAAACAAGTTAGAGTTGATGTTTGGAACAATATCTTCAAATACTATTGGACCTCCATCTCCAATAATTTCCGAGAGGATGTTATCACCATCCTGAAGTACGTATTCAATGCCAGAAATTGTACTGGTTAATTCAATATCAATGGCTTCCCCTTCGCAAAACTCTTCAGGAGTAGCAAAGTTTTCAACGGAATTGGTACTGATTTCAGGCACTGTGATCAATTTGGTATTGTCAAGCGCAAGCGGATCGGTACAAACCATTTCGTGAGCGTACACCGTGTATGTACTGCTGGTGTTCGGATATTGTTCCGGAAATTGAATGGTTCCACCGTTTCCAACTACATTGGGTTCGATTAACTTGCTGCCATCATGCAATTGATAAAAAATATCAGCTTGACTGTTTTCTATCGAAATAACTACCTCTTCTCCTGCACAAATGGTATCGCGATTGCTTAAAATGGTTTTACTGATTTCAGGAGAATGGTGAACATCAACATCAACCGTATATCGAATGTCAATTGGAGCCAAACATCTTTCTCCTAATGCTTCAATTCTATAGGTGGTTGAATTGGCAGGAGCTGTTGGTTCAAAGTTGACTGTTTCGTTGTTACCTGTTATAGGAGATCCAATGGCTGTGTTTCCTTCCCAAAGCTGATATTGAACTCTCGTGTCGGTTGGAGTTAGTGAAATAATAACTTGCTCGCCTTCACAAATGGTATGTTTGTCGATTGTAGGATGCAGGTGAATTTCAGGTTGTAAACCAACATTAACTCTTATGCTTTCATCTAAGTATTGTTGCGTACCACAAGATTCGTTTGTGGCAATTACCTGGTAGGTTACCGAACGGAAAGGCGAGAACTCGGGAAATGATAAGGCTGAGCCTGTTCCATCTATAGGATCTCCCTCCAAATAGGTGCCATCAAAAAGTTGATACTTTACGCTTACCTCACTCGAACCAATGGAGATAATGGTGTTTTCTCCAACACAAATTTCAGGTTCTGAAATGCTAACATCCATTGTTGTAACTGGCAATGGAACCACAGTTAAATCATATGTGTTTTGTAAATCAAGTCTGTCATTACATCCAGACATGGTGGTTTCCACAATGTAGCTTGTGCTTGTTGTTGGCGAAACCGAGGTAAAGTTAAGTGTTCCACTGTTTCCGGTTGCCATGTCCAAAACCGATCCGGTTTGATCCTTTAACCAATAAGATAATCCTGATTCAGAATTTTCAACTGAAATTACCACAGGAGTATTTAAACTTTCACAAATCTGAGTGTGATCCGCTGTAACGGCTAAATCGAGTTTTGGCCCGGTGTTTACGGTAATGTTACTGGTGTTTGGATAAACAACAGGAGAGGCACACAATAAGTTTTGCCCTTGAATACTTAGTGTTTGCGATTGTTTAGGCTTAATAAAGATACTTATGTCAGTGCCATTGCCTTCAACTTCTCCTAACTTGCCTTCAATGCTACCAATCACTTCATACTTGATTGCATTTTCGCTTCCGGTAATGGTGACTGCAATAATTTCACCTTCACAAATTACGGATGGATCAACGGAATAATTGATTGTGCCTGCTGGTTGCGGATGAACTGTAACGGTGACTTGATTGGTAAACTCATATGCGGTTGAACAGGTAGATTTTATGGCATCTACCATGTAGTTGGCAGTGCTAAGCGGACTAACTGCTGGAAAATTGATTTGATTGCCATTGCCGGCAATTGGAGTGCCAATGTTTCCAGATGCATCCTTCAGCTGATATTGCACATCGTTTTCCGTGTTTTCAATACTGATTATTGTTGATTCACCTTCACAAATTTCAGCAGGACTTGCCTTTACAACAAGATCCAAATCAGATTTTGAATTTACTGTGATTGTGGCATTCTGATTTAAAGTATTTACAGTACTACAATTGTTTTTGATTGCTTGAACTTCGTAAGTTTTCGAAGAATTTGGCGAAAGATTAAACTCAATACTTCCTCCGTTTCCAGTTATGCTTGGTCCTATTGTTGAGATTCCATCAAACAATTGATAATTTACATCATTTTCACTTCCATCAACGAATATTGAAATGTTCTCACCTTCACAAATGTCAGCAAAATTTGGAGTTACATTAAGCGTGATATCGGCTTGGGGATTTACTTTAATCTCAATGGTGTTATCCAGGTTTTTAGTTTCAGAACACTCTGTTGAGTTAATTTCAACATGATATGTGGTAGTTGCATTAGGGCTTACTTCTGCAAAAGAAATAGAATTTCCATCGCCTGTTACTGGAGTTCCTACCGGGTTTGTTCCATCAGTAAGTTGATATTCGACTCCATTTTCCGATTCCTCTAAACGAATCACAGCAGTTTCGCCAAGACAAAGCTCGGTATCATCAGCATTTAAATTGATATCTGTTCTTGGGGTTGTTCCGACTGTTACCAATATTTTTTGATCCAGGTTGTAATAGTTCAGACAACTAGGGCCAAAAGCTCTAAGGGTATATAGCTCTGTACTGGTTGGCGTTAATGTAAATACCAGGTTGCTGCCATTCCCCGTTAATGGTCCCGCAATATATGTACTACCATCAAATATTTGGTAGTCAATTCCAATCTCTGAATTTTCTATGGTAATGTTTACCGATTCTCCTATACAGATTTGATTGTTATCTGCGTAGGCAACCAAGTCAATTTTTGGAGCAGCTGCCACATTAATTGAGGTAGTATTGTTTAGCATGATTTGATCGTAACAAGAACCACCAGCTACAAATATCTGGTAAGTCGTGTTGCTGGCCGGAAAAACTTGTGGGAATTGGATTGTTCCTCCATTCCCAGCTATTGCTGGAGGAAAGTCATCAGGTCCATTATTTAAAAGGTAAGTGTAGCCAGATTCAGTATTGTCAACCGAAATGATTACGCCTTCGCCTTTACAGATCTGTGTTTCCGATGCTGACACTAACAAATTTAAATTAGGTCCAGAGCTAACAGTTACAGTAATGGTTTCTGTCAGATTAACGCTTTCGCTGGTATTTGTATTGGTAGCCGTAATGCTATATGTTGTTGTTACACTTGGTTTTGAGTTAAACGATATTTGAGAGCCTGTCCCGTTAATTGGAGCACCCTCATTTACACCATCGGCTTTAAGTTGGTATTCAACACCAACTTCGCTACTTGCTAAAAAAATACTTATTACTTCTCCTTCGCAAATTGCTGATTTATCAATGCTTATGTCAATCGAATTATCAGGTGGTACCTGAGCTGCAATTGCAATAAATTGGTTGGAAAATAGCAAGTAAACAAATAAAAGAGTAGTATGTAGATAGGGGTAGAAATGCTTCATTCAATAGATTTAGGTTATAGTGGATTTATTAAGCTTATAATTAATTGTTTTCTGAAAAAATAGTTGAATGAGAAATGAATTCAATATATCTTCTTTAATATTTTGATTTTTTTAAGATTTTAAACAATTTATTAATACGATTAATAAGTAGATTTGTTTGTTTAATCTTTCTGGTATTTAGTTTGTTAGGGATTTGAAGGGTAAATACACAAATTAAAAGCTAAAACATGCAACTCTACCTATCCAGTTGTGATTGACACATTGCACTAAAAATAGATAAAAAATTGACAAATAGACAATAATTGAAGACAAATGTATTTTATTTTGCTGTCAATCAATTATGGTAAGTTGCAAGGATTCCTAAAATATCAGAATGAACTACCAATATATTTTTATACATTTGTTAGAATTACATAATATGGATTGAAAATATGATGAATAAAGAATCGGTGAGTGTACGAAGTAAGCAAGATAAGTTAGACAGAAGATATTTGAGAATGGCTTTGGTGTGGGCTGAAAATTCATATTGTAAAAGAAGACAGGTGGGAGCTTTAATCGTAAAAGATAAGATGATCATCTCTGACGGTTACAATGGAACACCTTCTGGCTTTGAAAATGTATGTGAGGATGACAACTTTAAGACCAAACCTTACGTACTACATGCAGAAGCCAATGCTATTACCAAAGTTGCAAAATCGGGTAACAGTAGTGAAAATGCTACTTTATATGTTACCGCTTCCCCTTGTATAGAGTGTGCAAAGTTGATTATTCAAGCCGGAATTGTTCGAGTTATCTATTCTGAAGAGTATCATAGTACCGACGGAATTGATTTGTTAAAGAGAGCTGGTATTGAAACAAAGTATATCAATCTGAACGAAGAGAATTAAAACAAAATACATGAGTTACAACAATAAAAGAAGTGCAATATTCCTACCAATTCTAATCACCTTAGCCATTGTAGTTGGTATGTTTATTAACTCCCTGTTTCAAGGAAACAGTACAGGAGAATCAACAATTTTCCAGCTGCCTAAGGCAGGAAGTAAGTTGGAGGTGGTGTTGGATATGGTTGAATCGGATTATGTAGATACAATTAGTTCTGCAGATTTGGTAGAGCAGGCAATTCCTGCCTTGCTGAAAGATCTGGATCCGCATACCGTATACATTCCAGCTAAGGATTTACAGAGGGTAAATGAAGATTTGAAAGGAAATTTTGGTGGGATTGGTGTACAATTCATTCGTTACCAGGATACGGTAGCAATTGTACGCGTTATTCCAGGTGGACCTTCTGAATTGGCAGGCATTAAAGCTGGTGACAGATTGGTTACCGTTAATGATACTGCCATTGTTGGTAAAGAATTAAAAGATAGTGATATTATTAGTCGATTAAAGGGACCAAAAGGTACTCCCGTAAAAGTTGGTGTTTATCGCAGAAGTAGCAATGAAACTTTAGAAATGGAATTGTTGAGAGGATCAATACCAGTTCCAAGTGTTGATGTTGCCTACATGATTAATGATGAAGTTGGATACATTAAAGTGAGCCGTTTTGCAGCAACAACTTATTTCGAGTTTTCAGAAGGATTAGAGAGGTTAGAGTCTGAAGGAGTGAAGAAGCTGATTGTGGATCTTCGAGGAAATACCGGAGGTTATTTGTCTGAGGCTACCAACATGATCAACGAGTTCCTTTCCGAAAATAAAATGATGGTCTATACCGAAGGGAAATCACAACCAAGAACCGATTACAAATCAAACGGAAATGGCAGGTTCCAGGATTTGCCGGTTATCGTGTTGATTGATGAGGTTTCGGCTTCGGCAAGTGAAATTTTTGCTGGTGCAATACAGGATAACGACAGAGGTAAAATTGTTGGACGCCGTTCGTTTGGTAAAGGTTTGGTACAAGAACAGAGACGATTGCCTGATGGTTCGGCATTGCGTTTAACAGTTGCTCGTTACTACACGCCAACAGGCCGATGTATTCAGAAACCATACAACAATGGCAAAGAAGAGTATTACAACGATTTGAACCTTAGATTCATTCATGGAGAGTTTGAGAAAAAAGATTCCATCCATTTTAATGATTCATTAAAATTTACAACTCCAGGCGGAAATACCGTTTACGGAGGCGGTGGTATCATGCCAGATGTTTTCATTCCAGTTGATACTTCGGGATACTCAAATTATTTCCGCGATTTGAGAAGAAAAGGCATCATTTACCAGTATGCATTCTCTTTTGTAGATCAGTACAGAGAGCAAATGCAAGGTTTAAAAACTCACAAGGATGTATTAAATTTTGTGAAGGACAAAGCCATTATTAAGAACCTGGTAGCTTACGCTGATAAAAAAGGAGTAAAACCAGATTCGAAAGGATTAAGACAATCACGTAAAGTGATAGAAACGCAATTGAAAGCTTATATTGCTCGCGATTTAATTGATGATATCGGATTTTATCCAATCATTAGGGAACTGGACAAAACCTTAATAGAAGCCGAAACACATTTTTAGAATAAGGTTATCATACAAAATAGGAGAAGAGACTTGCTGCATAGTGAGTCTCTTTTTTTTTGAAAGTTTTGAAAAGGTAGAATGGTGAAAAAGTAGAAAAGTTGTGAAATTCTAAAGTTAATTCATTTTAAGTATTGCCGAGTAGTTCTCATTCTACACTCACACAATAACAAAATCACGAAAAGTTTTTTTCGGTTGGTGATTTTCATCTAATCAAGAAATTTTCCATTTCAAAAAAATTAAAGCCAATTAAACCTTCCAACTTTTCAAAAGTCAAAGTACCGAATTCGATTTTAAAAAGCGCTGAAATTAGTAAATGAGAACATTAAAATTTTAGATAGATGAAACGTCCATGAGTAAATAATTATTAACTCACACACAGGGATAATTATTTAGGAATGGTAAGTTCCATCTGGCAATTAACATGAAAAATATAAACAGATGAAAAAGTCAGTAATAGTTGGAATGATTTGCATGTTTGTGGTGGCTGGAATGTCGAACCTATATGCACAACAAAACAGAGGGCAACGCGGACAAAGAAATGTACAATGTCAAAAAGGTGAGCGTTGTAATCTTAGCGATTCACAAAGAGAACAAATGAAAGAGGTGCGTACCAAGTATGCAAAGCAATCTTTAGACATCAAGAATGAATTAAACGAGTTACGAGCAAAGCAGAAAACTTTGGTTTCGGCTGAAAAACCAAATCAATCGCAAGTTTATGCCAATATCGATAAAATGACTGCATTAAAGAAGGAGTTGCACCTTCAGAAATTAGATATGCGAATGGAAATGCGTTCGTTTTTAACCCAGGAGCAATTGTTGCGTGCCGATGCCCGACCAAATCACCGAAAGGGAATGAAACAAGGCCGTGGTGGAAAGAAAGGAATGGCACAGGGCAGAATGCATGGGAAAGGTGGACATGGACAAATGCATGGTAAAAGAGGCATGGGAGCACAAAAAGGCATGCAAGCTGGCAAAGGAAAACGAAATATGTTGGACTTGAGCGATGATCAGCAGGCAAAAATGAAAGAATTGCGTTTGGCTCACATGAAGGATACCAAATCTTTACGCGATGAATCAGAAGAACTAAGATTAAAGCAAAGAAATTTAATGACGGATGAAAATCCAGATAAGAAGGTATTGGTTGCCAATGTAAACCGCTTGGCGGATATCCAAAACGCTTTGGCAAAAAAGAGATATGAACATCAAATGGAAGTTCGCCAAATTCTTGATGAAGATCAGTTGGTGATCTTTATGAGCAGAGCAGGCAAAGGAAAAGGTTTTCATAGAGGCCACGGCAGATGGTAATACTGGATATAATTAGCTTAGGAGAGGTTCTTTTTTAGAACCTCTTTTTTTTTATGAGAGCCTCGAATTGTTGGAAAAGTCAAAAGGTAGAAAAGTTGTGAAACTTAAAATATCAGGCTTCAGTAAATTAGAGTTGAACCCTTTCTTCAATTAGAATAATCATAAAACACACATATGGTACTTTAATTAAAAAAGAACTTTATTGGTGTAGAACGATTATAAATTACATAATTTTCAAAAAAATATGCTTCACTTTTCTCATTTAAGCAAATGAGTTTTCTCATCAAATTCTGATTTTATTCTCATCAAGCAATGAGAATTGGGTGAATTTAGCTACTACTTGCTAACAGTGATGTTTTTCTTATCTGCATTGTTTTTTTTGAATTTTTCAAAAAGTATCTCACCAAAATGGTTAAGTTTTCTCATCAAAAAACAAGTGTTTTGGTGAGAAATCTCATCGAGTGCGATGAGAAAATTAATCGTTTTTTGGAGATCTATGCTTTATATTAGAACCACAAAAGTAATTATTTTCTTCTCAAAAATTTACAATTACGAAAGAGAGCTATTGTTATGGAATTTATTGATAGTAAATGCATTAAGATATACCTGTAGGTCCCGGTTTTTTTAGTTAATAATGTTTATTAACATATTTATCCAAAGATTTTCTTATGAATATAATAAAAATTAAAATTTGTAATATTAATTAAATCATAAAAAATGAAAAAGAATTTTATGTTGTTATTCTTAGCTTTTATTGTACTTGCTAGTACAGCTCAAGAAAAAAAGATTACAGCAAGTTATTTTGACTCAAATGAGTTTGGGCTGGCATTATTCAACAACAAAAAATTTTATCCTGAATTTCGGGTAGAAGCCAAAAGTGAACAACTAAAAGATGCTAGTTATTCTTTCTTTTTAAGAAATGAATTTAATCTTGATAAATCTTTGGGTGTTGATTTATCATGGGGACTTGGTTTTTCTTATTCTAGTGAAGAGGATGAATACATGAGACTACCTGTTTATATCACCAAAAAGAAAGTTTTTTGTGATAATCTTAAATTGATGGTAGGACTTGAATTTAAAACCGAATTTGCTGATGAATTTAAATTATTACCCAAGATAGGGGTTGGTATTAATTTTTAAATAGAAGTTGTTTAGAGTCCTACTGGGATTTCGAGAGTGACTTATTGGTTTTCAGTGGCGAAGCTCAATTTTTTATTGCATAGCCGAAGTTACGTAAT
>NZ_JANQCD010000005.1 GCF_026672275.1 Marinifilum sp. D737
TATTTGTGGTCAAATGGAGCAACCACTCAAAGTATTACAGTATCAACTTCAGGAAACTATTCAGTAGTGGTGACAGATGCCAATGGTTGTTCAGCAACGGATGATGTGAATGTCACGATTCATCCAAATCCGGTTGTGGATCTTGGAACAGACCAGGAAACCTGTGCTGGTGGGACAATCACTTTAGATGCCGGCAATGCAGGCGCCAGCTATTTGTGGTCAAATGGAGCAACAAGTCAGAATATCACGGTAAATACAAGCGGTAATTATTCAGTAGTGGTAACAGACGGCAATGGCTGTTCAGCAACGGATGATATGAATGTTACTATTTTACCATCTTTTGAATTTGATTTGACTTACACGACCAATTTAGTTTGTCATGGTGATTCAACTTATATAGAAGGTCCTGATGTTCCTGGTTATAGATATCAATGGAGTAAAGATGGAATTGATATTGCTGGAGCAAACGAATATTCAATTACCATTGGAGAATCTGGTAGATACAACTTACAAATAGAAAATTTAGAAGGGTGTATTGCTGAAGATGGGGTAGATGTAGAAATTATTCAATTGCCAAACTCACCATTACCAGATCGAGTAGATATGTGTTATGGAGAATCTGTAAAATTGGATATTGGTGACGGAGTTGATTTTTTATGGAGTGATGGTGTTACGACACAGACTAGAGAAGTTTCTAAAGCAGGAATTTATCATGTGAGAATTCAGGATGTAAATGGCTGTATTGGAAATGATTCAGTTGAAGTTGTTGTGCATGATTTACCAATCGTTGATCTAGGACCTGATTTGTATATCTGTGAAGGAGAGGAGTTAATTTTGGAAGCTCCAGAGGGATATTATACGGAATGGATTCCTGGAGGAGAAACAAGGGCAATTTATGTATATGAGGAAGGTAATTTTATTCTTCGAACAACAGATGAGTTTGGTTGTACCGGAGAAGATGATATCAATATTTTCGTGCATAAAAATCCGGATGTTTACTTGGGTAGAGATACTGTGATTGCGGAGGGAACATCTATTCTTCTTGATGCAGGAAGCGGATATGTAGAATATGAATGGAGCAATCAGGAAGATTCCCAATATCTCAAAGTAGAAAAGGATGGAGAATATGCGGTTGATGTAGTAGATGTTAATGGTTGTAGGGGAAATGGAAAAGTTAAAGTAGCTGTTAATCCAAGACCTTCGATTAATTTAGGAGGAAGTGCTGGTATTTGTGAAGGTACTTCATTGATGTTGGATGCAGGAAATTGGGAAAGGTACTTATGGAGTACTGGAGATACAACAAGAACAATTACCGTAAACAAAACTGGTGATTATACCGTACAAGTTTGGGATATGTATGGTATAATGGGAACAGATGTTATTAGTGTTGAGGTATTTCCAGTGCCAGAGGTTAATATTGCCTCTGATACTTTAAGCATGTATAAAGGTCAGATTTTGACTTTAGATGCAGGATCTGGTTATTCTTCTTATTACTGGAATACTGGATCTGATTGGAGAAGTATAGAAGTTGATGATGCAGGAGATTATAGCGTACAGGTTGAGAATGAATTTGGTTGTATTGCTCAAGCTTCAATTGCAGTTAAATTATTGGAGCCTAAAATGGTTGTACCAAATGTATTTACACCAAATGGTAAAGGTCCAAATGAAATATTTTATCCGGTTTTTAAAGGAATCGTAACCGATTTTGAAATGTATATTTATACTCGTTGGGGAGAGCAAGTGTTTAAACTTGAAAAGGATATAGTTGCCAATAATGAGTTGAAACATGAAGGGTGGAATGGAACTTATAAAGGTAAAGAAGCGGAAATTGGAGTATATGTTTGGATTATTTTTTATGGAGGAAAAGAGAGAGGACACGGAACAGTAACACTGTTTAGATAATGATTAAAAAAGAACTGAAAATATTAGTTTTATTAATAAGCATGATAAGTGCTTTTAATGTTTATTCACAGGATGTTGAGTTCTCACAGTTCTATGCAAATAAGGTTTATTTAAATCCAGCATTTGCAGGTTCTGATTTTGATGCTCGTGTTGCTATGAATTATAGAAATCAATGGCCCGAAATCAGTTCTGCATATGTGACTTATAGTGTTGCATACGATCAGTATGTAAATCCACTTGGAGGAGGAGTAGGATTGCAGGTGATGCAAGATGAACAGGGTGACGGAACGATTAGTACTACCACAATAAGTGGAATGTATGCTTATACTTTGAGAATCTCAAGAAATTTGGCGATTAAAGCAGGTTTTCAAACCTCTTTTATTCAAAGGAAATTGAATGATTCAAACTTTACCTTTCCTGATCAAACAGATGAATTCTATATTAATGGTTTAATTAGTCCATTTACTGGTGAGAGTGCAATTGATCATCTGAATCGCAATTATATTGATTTTTCATCGGGTTTAATAGCATCTTATAAAAATTGGTTTATTGGTTTTGCCGCTCACCATTTAACAGAGCCTGATGAAGCATATAAAGAGGAGAGTGATTATTCTAAATTACCAAGAAAATATACTCTTCATTGTGGTGTTAATGTACCTGTCTTTAGAAGAGGTTTGCATCAGACTGATATTGGCTTAGCACCTAATTTTCTTTATCAACAGCAAGGAACAAACAAGCAAATAAATTATGGACTATATCTGTCCAAAGGATCTTTTATTGTCGGGATGTGGTATCGCGATAATCTGGAGTTGGAATATGATGCCGTTATTCTGCAACTAGGTGTAATGAGAGATTGGTGGCAAGTGGCTTATAGTTACGATAAGACCATCTCAAAATTGATTCATACAAATACCGGTGCTCATGAGATCTCATTTTTAATGAGGTTTAAAAATAGCAGACGAAACAAAAACAGTTGTAAGGAAATTGCTTTAAGAAGAAGAAGACAAGTAGGAAGAATTAAATGTCCTCATTTTTAAATCATTTCGTTTATTAAGCTTAATAATTTTTTCTTGATAATTGGTTTCGCAATATAACCGTCAAATCCTGAGTCCATTATTAGTTCTTTCTCATTTGCCAATGCATAAGCTGTTTGTGCTACAATTTTAATTTCAGGATTTTCTTTTTTAATCAATTTTAAAGTATCATATCCATTTAATTCTGGCATTTGCAGATCCAACAAAACCAAATCAAAATGCTCAGAACCACATTCTTTAATAGCAGTGCGCCCATTGTCTGCTGACGACATGCTTACACCAGTGGATTGAAGCATTTGTTTTATCAATGTGATGTTCACATTGTAATCATCAACAATTAATATTTTTTTACCAGTTAAATCCTTATTTATACCGTTTTTGTATATTTTCTTAATCGGAGAGATGTTTGATTTATCATCAATTAAGTATGGAATGCTAACAAAGAAACTGCTCCCAACATTCTCAGTTGATTCTACCCACATATCACCATTTAGCAATTCTGCTAATTTTTTAGAAATTGATAATCCTAATCCTGTTCCACCATACCTTCTTGCATGAGAATCATCTGCTTGACGGAACCTACTAAAAATTATCTTCTGCTTTTCGGGAGAGATTCCAATTCCTGTATCTTCAACAGCAAAAATTAGCTTACTTTCATTTAATTGATACGAGACATGAATGCTTCCTTTTTCAGTAAATTTTAAAGCATTTTCCACCAAGTTTGTGATGATTTGCTTCAGTCGTAAAGGATCCGTGTAAATAATCGATTCTGATTCCTTCAGGCCTTTCGTAAATTTTAGTTCAATATGATCTCTACCCTTGCTGGTTTTTATCTTTTCAAAAGTGTGATAAAGTTCGTCAAATAGTTGATTGAGGTTGTAATAAGTTTTGGAAATTTTAAGCTTACCAGACTCAATTTTAGAGAAATCAATAATATCATTTATAAGATTCAATAGTGAATTCCCACTATTTCTAATATGAGTGAAAAACTGTTGTCGGGTTTCAAAAGGCAAATCATCTTCTTGTAATAATTCTGAAAATCCAATGATTGCGTTCATAGGAGTACGAATTTCGTGTGACATATTCGCTAAAAAAGATGACTTCAAGCGATCAGATTCTTCGGCTTTTTCTCTTGCAATTTGAAGTTCTTTTTCTTTCTGGGTTCTAATATCAATCATACGATTAATGGTTGTTCCCATATCTTGAAATTCCGAAAAATGAAGTTCGTCAATATTCACCTGATATAGTTGTGTAGATGCTTTTCTAAAGAAATTGTTAATAGAGGTGAAATTCTGTTTCATTTTAACAGAAATGGTCTTTGATGTTATGTAGATAACCACAATTGCGATTACAATTAACAATACTATTTGTAAGATATATTTTCGAACATTTCCTCTTAATTCAGCTCTGGCAATTTCAATGTTTTTATCTAGCTCTCCTGTGTACAAACCAGCACCAATAATCCAATCCCACTCTTTAATGAACTTTACGTATGAAATTTTTTCAGCATTTTCCGCATCTGGTATTTTGTAATTTACAAAGCCTGATTCATCAAGTTGGGCGGCATTGATTAAGCGTTTTACATTTTCACGACGTATCTTGTTGCTGTAATCTTTAAAATTTTTTCCAATGCTGGCAGAATCGGCATGAAGCAAGCATGTTCCATCTTTTTTATAAACAAAAAAGTAGTTGTCTTGAGTCATGTTAATTTGGCTTATACGAATCAATGCCTCCTTCTGAATTTCAGGTTGAAGATCATCTAAGTAAGCAAAACTTCCAAAATACCAGTTGTACGGAGTAAATTTCTTGATATAAGAAATTTTGGTGTATGCATTAAACTTATTTTTTACCTCTTTGCTGTTCACATATTTTGTAAAACCACTATCCTTGTATTTCATCAACTCCACTTCATTTTTAACAATGTAATTGCCATTGATATCTTTGAAATTGATTAAGCTTTTGTTTTCATTTTCTTTCGAGAACGGATAAAGAATACCTTTACCACTTAAATTGTTGATAAAAATATAGCCTCTGTCGTTGGTGAAACGTAAAGGTGAAATGGCCTCTTTAATGCGTTTTTTTATTTCGGTATCGCTAAGTTTCCCTTTGTTTTGATTGTAAATGTATATGGCTACAGAGTGTGCCTGATCCACAAAATTCTGAAGTCTACTTTTTAATCTTGATTCAGACCTTGTGTTTTGGTAATTAATGAAATCAACACATTCATTTGCCTTGCTTACCAAAATATCCTTCTGTTCTTCAATGTAATCTTTCTTAAGGTTATTGGATTCCGTGTTGAATTCGTTAAACTTGGTATAGATCCAAATTCCACCAAATCCGACAAGAAATGTAATAGTCAGAATTAAGAAAAGCATAAAATAGGCTCTACTTATGCTTGTTTTATTTTTGATAGTTTTGTTTGGGGTTGAATTCATATAGCTATTACGAAATCAAATTTGGAATTGGCTAAGTATCTGATTAAAAATAGGATTAAAAAATCGAAATCCAAGATCAATTTCATTCTTTATATTGTCGTCTAAAGGTATTCCGTCAAAATCACTATTGTTCTGTATTTTATTAAGAATTCCAGTATTGTATCGCTTTGTTTTTTGATTGATAACGAAATGTGGAATTGTATGATATTCAGCTTTTAATCTGAATTGATTTTCATTAATTAGTCCATTTGATAATAAGAAATTGTATAAGTCGAGGAAATGAATCGATGATTTTGCAAGAAACACACGCAATTCAAAATTAATTGAAAGAGGAATTTCATAGTAGAATGAAAAATCTTCACTTTTATCCTGTCGATATTCAATGATAACTCTGTTCTTGTTGATATTAACATGATCAAACTCAAATTTCCAATCCAATTCTGGAATTTGTTTAAACTCTTTTTTTATGGCGTAAAGAGTTTTTAACCTTGGATATGCTGTGTATGTGAAGTTTTGATTATGTGCAAACAATTCAAAGGCTTTTTCGATGTTTACTTTTTCTAAGTTCAATAGCATGTTTAATGTTGTTATAGTTATCAGATTGGCAAAGTTAGTTTATTGTTTAAATCTATTATTCTAGTTTATACTGTTTTTGTTATCGAATAACAATTCTTTTTACGATACATATGTTAATTTGTTTGTTTAGGTGTTGAATTATAGCGATTTAAGTTTATCTTTTTTAAAGATCGACGTCTGTTAATGTAACTTGACACATTTGACACCTTAATTTTCCTAGTATAATTATTATCATTGTACTATGAACCTTATTATCAAAACACAACTAACCATTGTACTTCTTTTTTTAGCTGCTTTTAAAGGAATTGCTGCTTATAGTTCAACAGGTGATTTTACTCAACTGGATGGATTGCCTTGCAATAGTGTGAATCATATTTTTGAGGATTCCAGGGGGATGATTTGGTTAGCAACAGATGCTGGATTATGCGAATTTAATGGGTTTGAGGTAAAATATAGAAAAGAACTCAATCGCTTGCAGGGTGAAAAGGTAACCAGTATTACGGAGAATAAAAATGGAAACTTATTAATAGCAGCGACGGGGGTTGGAGTATGTGAATTTGATGGAGAACATTTGGAGGTCATTTCTACTCAGGAAAATAATGAATTATACGATATTCGTTCGGTTAAGGTATTGGATAATAAACTTATTGTAGGAACTTCAGATGGAATTTATTTGTCTGATGTGCCAGATAAACTTGGTGAGTTTTCTTTGGTAAAAGGGACGAAAGAATTAAATGTTTTAGAGGCTGTATCAAATAATAATGCAGTGATCATTTTTCCTAAATTGGAGCAAAAGACTTATAAATTTGAATCAGGTAGTTTTTTAAAAATAGTTAATGGAAAATCTCAGATACTGGAATTTGGGAAAAAATTTTACGGAGAAATTGGTGTGGGACAACAGGCTTTTCTAGTTGTAGATAGTCAAAGAGTTCGATGTGATGTATTAAATGTTTTGTCTAATCAGAACGAAAGAGTTGTTTTGCTGCGTTACATTAAAAATGGATTGCAGTTTAGAAAGTTAATTTCTATCAGAAATAATATTTGTGTAGATCTTCTTGCGGAGAACGATTTAGATGATGTTTTTGTTCAATGTGTGTTTAAGCATAGTTTAATGGGGGATATTTGGTTAGGGACTAAAAATCATGGCCTAATCAGTTTGAAGCAATCAATATTTAATTTATATGATGTATCAGATTTAATACCAGATTGTAATGAGATTGTAGGTTTGCTTTCTTATTCAGATGGTTCAGTAGTTGTAGCAGGAAGAAATGGTATTGCGAAAATTAAGAATGAAAAAGTAATTCAATCCATAAGCCAGAAAGACTTTATCAAATTACTTCCAAAATCGAAGAAGAAAAAAGAGCTTATTATTAATGATATTGAGTTAAAAGGCAATATGATTTGGGTTGCCACTAATTGTGGTTTTTATACTTGGAATTGTAAGTCTTTTTTGCTGACCTATAAAAATATATCAGTAGCGACGAATTTCATAATAACATCAAATGGAAATTTGTTTTGTTATAACGGATCTAAGTTTTATACCTGTGGGATAAGAGATAATTCTGTAGATACAAAGTGGAATTTTTCAAAAGGAGAGGAAGTTGAACTAACCAAGATAATTGAGTTTGATTCCTACATTTGGGTAGCAACAGAAACTCATGGGATTTATCGATTTGGAGAGAATAAAGTCAAGAAATTTGGTCGAAATAATATTGGAATTCATAATGTTGTTAATGATATGCTTGTTTTACCTGATTCAAGTATAATTGTAGGTGGTAATAACGGCATTATTTACAAGTTAAAAAGTGAAGGAGATGAATTAATGATTTTAGATTCTCTTGATCAAAGCGATGGCTTGGAAGGGATTTCTGTTCATGGATTTCAATACCATAAAGATGGTTCTATTTGGTGCGGAACCAATATAGGAGTACATAGGTTTGAATATAAAACCTGGCAGCCAGATTCTGTTGTGAAATATAGATTTTGGAATGCGAACAAAAAAGTAGAATTTAGGGGAAAAGAATCAGTTGTTGATAAATACGATAACATTTGGGTGAAGTCAAATTATGCCTTAATGAAAATTGAAGCGAACAATTTCATTAACGAAAATGCAGCTTATAAGCCAACTTTACTCGAAGTAAAGGTGAAAGATAGCAACTGGAGATTGAAAAAATCAGAATTTGATAGATGGACAAAAACACCTAACAACCCTATTCGTTTAAGTTACAATGAGAATTATTTTAGACTGCATTATGGTATGCTGTATTGTGATGCCTTGGAAAATATAAGATATCGTTATCGATTGGTAGGTATGGATAATCATTGGTCGGATTGGGTAAAGTCGAATGAAGTGGTTTATTCAAATTTGAGAGGAGGAGAATATACCTTTGAGATTGAAGCCAGGAAATTGAGTTCCGGAAAGCTTGGGAAATATTCAATTGATATAATACTTGAAACTGCTTGGTGGAAAACAGTTTGGTTTTGGTTTATAGTTATTGGTATTCTTGGTGCACTAACTTATTATGCGATTCAGCTTTTTAAAGCAAGAGTTAAACATGAAGAAAAGCAAAGGACTAAGCAGTTTAATAGAGTTATTGGTTTAAAAATCCGAGCTTTACAGCATCAGCTTGATCCTCATTTTATCTTTAACTCGCTCAATTCAATTCAAAGTTATATCCTTGATAATAATGAAGATAAAGCTTTGGAGTATTTGTCGGATTTCTCTATGGTTTTAAGAAATAACATTAATAATGCCAATAAAAACCTGATATCATTAAGTGAGGAGCTAGCTTATTTAAAATTGTATCTGAAGCTGGAGCAAATGAGATTTGAAGAGAAATTTACATTTCAAATTAACTTGGATGACAAAATAAACTCATTGGATATTAAGATTCCACCTATGTTAATTCAACCATTTTTAGAGCATTCCATAAGAAATGGTATCAGTAAACTTGACAGACTTGGAAAGATAGTTATTCGATTTATTTTGGAAGATGATGGGTGTTTAAAATGTGAAATTACTGACAATGGATCAGGCAACCGAAAAATAGACCTTACAAAAGCTGAATCAGAATTGGTAAAAGGTAATTCATTGCAGATAACTAACGATAGAATGAAATTACTAAATAAGGTTCTAACTAATGGTAAAATTTACTCCTATCAGATAAATGAATGTGTTGATTCTAAAACAAATTTTTCTGGTGTAAAAACAGT
Organism: Marinifilum sp. D737; assembly: GCF_026672275.1. Lineage (GTDB taxonomy): Bacteria > Bacteroidota > Bacteroidia > Bacteroidales > Marinifilaceae > Marinifilum. The sequence goes on from NZ_JANQCD010000005.1 coordinate 9,161, forward strand.
TTTGGTATTTCCAAGCTTGGAATTGTAATTATACCTTAACAAATTTGATTTAGGTTTTCATGAACCAACTTGTCATAAGCCTTAAAAATATCAAAAAGCAATTGGTGTTCTACCGAAAAACTTATTGAATTGATCCTATTTATTGGTAAAACCATAGGAGATGTACCGGTTAGAAATGCTGCTTCGAATTGTGGGATTTCCTCATAGGCTATCGATCTGTAATGGATTTGAATACCCAGCTTCTCAGCAATTTTTAAAACCTTACTTCGAACAATGCCATTAAGTACTTCATTGTCAGGCGAAGTATACAGGGAGTTGTCTTTAATAAAGAATAAATTTGAACGACTTCCTTCGGTAATATTACCAAGTTTGTTCAGAAGAATTACTTCAAAAATATCTGCTTCAGCAATAAGATTATTGGTTTTTGAACGCAATTTATGATTGTAAACCTTAGCTGTTGGGGTTGGCCTTTCTGCCTGGTGGATTAGAGTTCTAACTCCATTTTTATATTGAGATGCATTTGGATAGGAATGTTTTACGAAATAGGCATAGAAATTTTTGTCTTTACCATCAAAATTAAATACCAACTTAATATTTCCTTCTTTGCAGTCGTTTTTTTCTACCAAGGTTTTTATACAATCTTGCACTTGATTATAGCTGAACATGATTTCCAAGCCTACTTTTTTAGCTGATTTTGTAAGTCGGGAATAATGTTCGCAAAGAAAAACTGCTTTACCAGATATAATTCTTACCACCTCATACAAGGACGTTCCTCTTAAAAGGTAAGAATCTTTAAAATTCTCTGATGCTTTAAGTTTATCGTTGTGTAGGTATAAATATCGGAAACATTCGCTCATAGTCTTATCGCCTCTAATCAGATCAGTTATATTGCAAAATAAGTGTTATTTGCCAGTATTTCCAATTCCAAACAAATTATTTAAACAAACCAACAGGGTAGTATTTTGTACGCTTTAATTTGTATTTTAGCATATATCAAATAAAAAATATCACATATGGCAAGTAAAAAAGAGTTCAAAAAAGATGTGAATTTTCTTACTAATGAAATAGTAATGAGAGGAATGATTCATCTTGAATTTTTCGGAGACAAAAATTCTGATCAGATATTTGAAATCATGAATAGCGCAGTAAGTTCAAGAAATGATTATATCGCAAGAATTAATGATAGGTTGAAAGGAAAAAATCCAAAGGAAATTAAAGCGCATTTTAAATCGATCTACGATGATTTGTTGAAATCAACCCATGATTTACTCGAAAAAATTGATGGACTTGATATCCAGGTAAAATAAAAACAAAAAGGAGTTTGAATATTCAAACTCCTTTTTGTTTTAATCCATATTTGAGCTTAGGGTTTTCTGAAAGTTCCTACACCAGTAAGAATAGCTTTCGCCATTTGTTCTTCTTCGCCTCCTTCACTTTGCGATAAATGCCACATGGTATGAATTACAGGTCCCATTTCATCAAGTTCAAATCGTCCCGTCCAGCAAGCCAAAGATCCATACTTTCCGAAGTCTACCATAAAAGCAATTACATTGTTATTGATTTTTCCACTGATTTCAAACTTTTCTTCAAAACTAGGTTGGCCAATGGCAGTTTGAAAGGTTCCACTTACACGATTATCAACTACAGCTAAATCCATTTCTGAATTGTACTGATTTCTCCATTTTCCGTTCAAATTAATTGTCATGTTGTTAAAGTTTAAAGGTGACTTAATTTCATTTGTATACTGAAGTTAATTCGAAATAATTAATCAACAAAATTAATTCGAACTACTTGTACATATATTTTTCCTTAACACCTTCAGAGTTTACGTAGCCTCGGTACATTCCTGAGGTATTCATTTTCATGGCTGGATTACCATATTTATCCAGTGCAATAAAACCACCTAAACCATTAATTTGATTTAATTTATCTAACACGATACCTGTTGCATCATCTATGCTTAAGTTTTGATATTCCATTAATGAAGCAATATCTCTTGCAATTCCTAGTCTAATAAAATATTCACCATGCCCTGTACAGGATACTGCACAAGTTTTATTATTTGCGTAAGTGCCTGCCCCAATTATTGGAGAATCGCCAATTCTTCCGAAGCGCTTATTTGTCATTCCTCCGGTTGATGTGCCTGCTGCCAAATTTCCCTCTTTATCTAGGGCTACACACCCAACAGTTCCATGTCTGTCTGTTCTTTTCATTTCACGTTCTTTATTCAAGATTTGTTGCAAATAATTCCATCTGCTTTCTGTGAAAAAATATGAGCTATCTACTATTGTAAGCCCTTCTTGCTGGGCAAATATCGATGCTCCTTTGCCACTTAGCATTACATGTTCAGAATTTTCCATCACTTTTCGGGCAGCACTAATTGGGTTTTTGATATTGCCAACCCCAGCAACTGCTCCTGCATTCAGGTCTTTACCCCACATTATTGAAGCATCAAGTTCATTTTTACCAGAATGAGTAAATACCGAACCTTTACCGGCATTAAAAAGAGGAGAATTTTCAAGAACATGTATGGTAAGCTCAACGGCATCAAGTGCAGATCCTCCATTTTTCAGGACAGAATCTCCTACAGTTAAGGCTTCATCCAACTTGTCGAAGTATTCTTTTTCTCGTTCGGGACTCATGTTTTTCTTAAGAATAGTACCGGCACCACCATGAATACACAATGCATATTCCAATTTCTCAGGTTCTTTGATTGAGTTATTACATGAAATGATTAGAAATAAAAGTAGTGCTGATAATAGCAGGGGTAAGTTTTTCATGATTGGTTTCTTTTGGGTAAAAAAATAGTGTCAAAAAAGCTTTGACACTAAATTAGTTTTTTGTGTGGGATTATCTGTTTGCATCTGAAGAACCTTAATTTTTCCTAGGCATATTCTTTTTAATAATGGCCAATAATTCTTCCTCCGTATACGGCTTTGCAATGAAGGCATCACAACCTGCTTCTGTCATTTTATTACTTTCATCTCTAAAAACGTACGCAGATTGAGCTACAACAGGAACCGATGGGTTTTTCTTTTTAATTTCTCTTGTAGCTTGATATCCATTAATCTTAGGTAATTGGATATCCATAAGTACCAAATCGAAATGATCATCCTGAAATTTCTCAACGGCTTCTATTCCATCTTGCGTCCATGTAACATTGGCATTTACTTTTTTAAGGACTTCATTAATGTATAAGAAATTCGATTCCACATCTTCAGCAACAAGAATATTTTTACCTGAAAAATCAAGAGGATTGTTCTCTTGGCTTACAGATTTGTTTTGTACAATGGTTTCGTCATCAATGACAAACTCTACATAAAATTCACTTCCTTTATCAGGATCAGAGGTAAACCATATTTTACCTCCAAGCAATTCTGTTAGGCTTTTCGATATGGTTAAGCCCAAGCCTGTTCCACCATGCTCAACTCCATTGTTGCTTGCTTGTCTGAATCGATCATATATTAAAGCCTGATCTTTATATGGTATTCCAATACCAGTGTCTTTTACAAAAAATCTCAAATGATTCTCAATAACTTCAATACCGAAATCAATTCTTCCTTTTTCAGTAAACTTTATGGAATTACGAAGCAAGTTAATCAGGATTTGTTTTAGCCTAATTTGATCAGAGTGAATAGAGATATTCTCAATTCTTTCAGGAATGTGCAAATTGATCTTTACATCAGTTTTGCCATTTTTTATTTTTTGTTCATCGAACACTTGTCGAAGTTCTTCAAGAACAGGATATACATAGAAGTTAGACTTCTTAATTTTAAGCTGTTTCGATTCAATCATAGAAATATCAATGATATCGTTGACCAGAGTAAGAAGGATTTGTCCATTATCATTGATAATATTTGTGTAATACTGATGTTTCTCTTTAGAATTAGTAAATGCCATTAATTTCGAGAAGCCAATAATTGCATTCATCGGCGTTCTGATTTCGTGCGACATATTAGCCAAAAATGAGGTCTTTAATCTATCGGCTTGTTCAGCTTTTTCTTTTGCTTTTAATAATTCAAGCGTTCGGATTTTAACTAAACTTTCAAGGTTTCTTTGATGATCAGCTAAAAGAGATTCAGCTTTTTTTCGTTCCTCAATTTCGAGGTTTAAATTTTTGTTCGACTTTTTAGCAATGATATAAAATCGGTAAACCACTCCTGAAAAAAGAATGATTAAGCCAACAATTACAATAAGAAAAGTATTTGTGAGTCTTTCTTTTTTTAGTTTTTCTTCTTTAAGGAATTGCTCTTTGGCGTGCAGCTGCACAAGATTTTCTCTCTTTTCTTTTTCATTTTGCATTTGAATCCAACCAATTCTGTTTTCTGCCTGAGCATTATACAGTTGATTGTAAACTATTACATATTCTTTATAATATTTGAGGGATTGATTGTAATCATTCTTTTCCTCGTAGATGGCAGAAAGATTGCGATAGTTTTCAGCAATTAAGGTCTTACGATTAATCTTTTTTGCTAAGTTCAAACTGTTCTTCAAATAATGAATGGCTTGATTGGTGTCTTTTTTTTCTCGGTAGAGAGCAGCCAGGTTATTGTATACAGAACCTAAGCCTCCTAAGTTACCTGTGCTCTTATTGATATTAACCGATAAGTTTAAATACTCTTTAGCTTTTTTAAAATTGTGTTTCTTGATATGAATGAGTCCAATATTGGTATAACAAGATGCTATGCCTTTTAAATTGTCAATTGACTTCTGAATTTGAAGTGATCTTTGGTAATTGGAAAGAGCCAAATCAAAATCTTTTAGTTGAAGATGTGCATTTCCAATCAGTCGAAATACATTTGCGGTTCCCTTGGCATATCCTATTTGATTGTTTAAAGTAATGGCCTTATTGTAGTTTTCTATGGCAAGCTTATAATCACGCATAGAATAGGAAATCAAGCCTAAATTTTCATAGCACTTTGCGATGTTCTTTTTTGACTCTAACTCTTTAAAAAGTTTTAATGATTTGTGTTGATACTCAATTGCCTTGTCGTTTTGATTCATTGATTGGAATACTTCTCCCATCCCCATGTACGAACTTGCCATTCCACTTTTTGATTCAAGTTCAAAACTTAAATTCAACGACTTGGTAAATAATTCAATAGCTGTGTTTCTGTTGCCCAAAGAATTTTGTAATGCAGCCAGTTGATTTAAACTGTAGGCAATGTTTTTAATCAGGTTATTCTCTTCGCCAAGTTGCAAAGCTTTCTTAAAATATTCAATTGCCAGTTCTGTATTATTAATTTCCTTATAGCTTGCTCCAAGCGCATTTAAAGAGTAGCAAATGCCTGAAATGTTATTGTGTTTTCGGTTTAAGTTGAGGGCTTTAAGATAGAATGTTAAGGCTTCGGTATAATGACAGGTTTCAAACTGTACATTCCCCAGAGCATTATAACTGTATGCATAGGAAAGTGTGTCGCGATGTTTCTTTTTTAATTCTAAGCTTTTATTGTAAAAACTATCAGCTTTAGCGTAATCACATTTTCTAAAATTTAACTCTCCATAGTAGCTGTATAGGAAACTGATTCTTGTTGTATCTCTTACACTCTCCCAGTAATCAAATGATGAGTCAAAGCAATTTTTTGCTTTTTCCATGTCCCCTTGGAAAAGATAAATTCGCCCCATTAACTCATTTGCAAATGCAAATTTGTCCAATTGTTCTGCTGCCAGGGATTTTTCAGCCAATAGCTTTGCAGTTGATAATGCTTTAGGGTTGTTTTTGTAGTAGTAAGATTCAGCTTCAAGATGTAATTTATTTAAATCTGATGTTACTACCTTCTTACCAAAGGGTTCTGAATCGGGGGAAGAGTAGCTGTGAGTTGAAATTACAACACATATCAGCAACAAGAGTAAATTCTTCATTCGTTGGGGCATAAGAATGTTCAGATACTTTTTTTATTAATTACCAAGTTTAGTTTATTAAGAGAATAAGGGCTCAAATTATTCTTGCAACTTAAACGTTATAACCGATTAATTATTGCAACATTTCAAAGGTAGACAATGCCTATCAGATTGATGTTAAATAAGCTCTTGTTTTTGAGAGAAAGAATAATGTTAGGTGTGAATGACTTTTTTTACATTACGGATAGCAATTCATTTTATTCCTATTATCTTTGCGGATTCAGATTGAGGGACTTAATATGATTTGATTTTGATTGAAAAAAACAAATAAATGGCAAGTCCGGTTTTAAGGATGAAATTTAAGTAGAATTCGAAATACAGAATTTCCAAATGAGTATTGAAAGTATTATTAAAAGCAAAGTAGTTGAGGCCGTAAATTCATGTTACGGACAAGGTATTGAGGAGAAAACCGTTCAGATTCAGAAAACCCGACGAGAGTTCGAAGGTGATTTAACTGTTGTTGTTTTTCCATTCCTGCGCTTTTCTAAAAAGTCACCAGAGGAAACAGCAAACGATCTTGGACAGTTTTTAACTGAAAATATCGTGGCGATATCAGCATTTAATGTTGTGAAAGGGTTCTTGAATTTGGTAATTGATAATTCACACTGGATTTCTGTACTGAACGAAGCTGTAAAAACAGATAACTACGGATTTACTCCTTTAGCAGAAGGTGCTAAAAAGGTGATGATCGAGTATTCTTCTCCAAATACAAATAAACCACTTCACTTGGGACACATTCGTAACAACCTGTTAGGATATTCGGTTGCCCAGATTTTAAAAGCGAATGGTTACGAAGTAATCAAGGTTAACCTGGTAAACGATCGTGGTATCCATATTTGTAAGTCGATGTTGGCTTGGTTGCGTTTTGGCGAAGGAGAAACTCCAGAGTCAACTGGTATTAAAGGTGACCACTTGGTAGGTAAATACTACGTAAAGTTCGATCAGGAATACAAGAAAGAAATTGAAGCTCTTGTGGCTGACGGAATGGAAGCTGATGAAGCTAAAAAGCAAGCTCCATTGTTGTTAGAAGCTCAGGAAATGTTGCGTAAGTGGGAGGCAGGCGATGAAGAAACTGTTGCTCTTTGGCGAAAGATGAACGACTGGGTATTGGATGGTTTCGATATCACTTACAAGAAAATGGGTGTTGATTTCGATAAGGTTTATTTCGAATCAGATACTTATAAGAAAGGGAAAGCAATTGTTGAAAAAGGATTGTCCGACGGCGTATTGTATCAAAAAGATACAGGTTCAGTTTGGGCCAACCTTGAAGCAGATGGCTTAGATCATAAGTTATTGCTTCGTGATGACGGAACATCGGTATACATGACCCAGGATATTGGAACTGCATTCGAGCGTTTCGATGAATTCAATATCGATGAACACGTTTATGTTGTAGGTAACGAGCAAAACTATCACTTCCAGGTATTGTCCTTAATCCTTGGGAAATTAGGATACGAATGGCACGACAAGATTCAACACTTATCATACGGTATGGTTGAGTTGCCTGAAGGTAAAATGAAATCGCGTGAAGGTACTGTAGTTGACGCGGATGACTTAATGCAAGAGATGGTAAATACTGCGCGTGATACTTCTAGAGAACTTGGAAAATTGGAAGGATACTCGGAAGAAGAAGCTGAAGATGTATTCGAAAAAGTGGCAATGGGAGCATTAAAATACTTTATCCTTAAAGTTGATCCTAAGAAAAACATGATGTTTAATCCTAAGGAATCAATTGACTTTAATGGAAATACTGGCCCATTCATTCAGTACACTTATGCACGTATTCAATCGGTAGTAAGAAAAGCTATTGATGCAGGTTTTGATATTCCAGAAGCAGCTTTGTCTAATTTGAATATCTCTGAAAAAGAATCATTCCTTATTCAGATGGTTGCAAATTACCCAACTGTTATTAAAGAAGCTGGAAAAGAAACCAGTCCTGCTCAAATTTCGAATTATGTATACGACTTAGTGAAAGAGTACAACCAATTCTATCACGATCATCCAATCGCGAAAGAGGAAAATACCGACCTAAGAGCTTTCCGTTTAGTACTTTCTAAGCAAATCGGAGAGATTATCAAATCAAGTATGAGCCTGTTAGGAATTGGTGTTCCGGAAAGAATGTAGAAAAAGAGATTAGCTGTCAGCTGACAGCAATCAGACACATATAAAAGGCGAAGTTGACTGTGGTTGACTTCGCTTTTTTTTATCTCTTACCTCACCCTAACCTTCTTCTTGAGAAGAGGGAATCGGAACTGCCAAGTTTTAAGTATGGTGAATTATTTGCATATCACTCCCTTTATCCTCAAGGAGAAGGGGGCGGGGGATGAGGTATCAGCATAAAAGGAATGGACAGAATAAGGCATTGTATTGGATTTATAATTAAACAATAATTAGAATAGTTAAAAGTGAAATTTCCAATCGATAAACATCAAATTAGCTCATTAAATTACAATCATCTAATCAATGCATTTGGAAATTTTACCATTCTACTTTTTAACTATTCAACTTTTCTACTTTTTTCTTCCTGATTCACTTTAGCTATACGCATATTTTTTTATTTTTGCAGGGAAATATAAATACGTAGAATAATGTTTGAAAATCTTAACGAAAGACTTGAGCGATCATTCCAGATATTAAAGGGACAGGGAAAAATTACTGAAATCAATGTGGCCGAAACATTGAAGGATGTAAGACGCGCTTTATTAGATGCCGATGTTAACTTTAAAATTGCCAAGTCGTTTACTAATACAGTAAAAGAAAAAGCATTAGGACAAAACGTACTTACTGCCTTGAAACCAAACCAGGTAATGGTGAAAATTGTTCACGATGAGCTGGCTGAGTTAATGGGTGGAACTCATGTTGATATCAACACTCAGGGAAAACCTGCCGTAATATTAATTGCCGGATTGCAAGGTTCTGGTAAAACCACATTCTCAGGAAAATTAGCGAATTTGTTAAAAACAAAACGCTCTATGAATCCTTTGTTGGTAGCCTGTGATGTTTATCGTCCTGCTGCGATTGATCAGTTGCATGTATTGGGAGAGCAAATTGGTGTTCCAGTATACTCTGATAAAGAAAATAAAAACCCGGTAAAAATTGCTAAAGCTGCTATTAAGGAAGCTAAAGCAAATGGTAACGATCTTGTAATCGTCGATACTGCTGGTCGTTTGGCTATCGATGAGGAGATGATGAACGAGATTGAAGCTGTTAAAAAGTCTATCGATCCAACCGAAACTCTTTTCGTAGTTGACTCGATGACTGGTCAGGATGCTGTGAACACAGCTAAAGAGTTTAACGACAGATTGAATTTCGATGGTGTTGTTCTTACCAAGTTAGATGGTGATACTCGTGGTGGTGCTGCATTATCAATTCGTTCGGTAGTTAACAAGCCAATTAAGTTTGTTGGTACAGGTGAAAAAATGGAAGCACTTGATGTTTTCCACCCTGAACGTATGGCCGATCGTATTTTGGGTATGGGTGATATCGTATCACTTGTAGAGCGTGCTCAGGAACAGTTCGATGCTGAAGAAGCGAAGAAACTTCAGAAGAAGATTGCCAAGAACCAATTTAACTTTAACGATTTCTTGTCTCAGATTTCTCAGATCAAGAAAATGGGTAACCTTAAAGATTTGGCTTCTATGATTCCTGGTGTGGGAAAAGCATTGAAGAATATCGATATCGATGATGATGCCTTTAAAGGTGTTGAAGCGATTATCTTCTCAATGACTCCTGCAGAACGTGAAGATCCAAAATTGATTAATGGTTCAAGAAGAAAAAGGATTGCCGATGGTTCTGGTTCTACCATTCAGGATGTGAACAGGCTGATTAAGCAATTCGACGAGACCAGGAAATTAATGAAAATGATGTCGAAAGGCGGAAACATGTCCAGAATGATGGGCAATATGGGACGCAGAAAATAAGAAAAACCAAATACGAAATGCTTGACTCTGCGGTCAGGCATTTTTTTTAATAACAAAGCTAACAAACCATGGAATTAATCGACGGAAAAAAGATTTCTAACGAGGTGAAGCAGGAAATTGCTGCCGAAGTTGAACAAATTAAAAAAGCAGGTGGAAAAACTCCACATCTTGCTGCTATGATTGTTGGACACGATGGTGCCAGCGAAACTTATGTTGCTGCTAAAGTGAAAGCTTGTCATGCTGTAGGTTTTGAGTCTTCAGAATTTCGTTTCGAAGATGATATTACAGAAGAGCAACTTTTGGCAGAAATCCGTAAGGTAAACGAGAATGATGACATCGACGGATTAATTGTTCAGTTGCCACTTCCTAAGCACATTTCTGAGACCAAGGTAATCGAAACCATTCGTCCGGAAAAAGATGTTGATGGATTCCACCCAATGAACGTAGGTAAAATGGTTGCAAGTTTACCAACTTATCTTCCTGCAACTCCGGCTGGTATTGTTGAGTTGTTGAAGCGTTACAGTATCGAAACATCAGGTAAAAACTGTGTGGTAATTGGTCGTTCAAACATCGTTGGTACTCCAATGAGTGTTTTAATGTCGCGTAAAGCTGCTTATGGCGATTGTACCGTTACATTGTGTCACAGTAGAACCAAAAATATTGCAGAAATTACCCGTCAAGCGGATATCGTAATCGTAGCATTGGGAATGAAAGAATTCCTTACCGGCGATATGGTGAAAGAAGGAGCTGTAATTATTGATGTGGGTATTCACCGTGTGAAATCTGACAAAACCAAGTCGGGATGGAAATTACTTGGAGATGTGAAATTCGATGAAGTTGCACCTAAAGCATCATTCATTACTCCTGTTCCAGGTGGTGTTGGACCAATGACTATTGTTTCATTGCTTCAAAATACACTATTGGCAAGTAAAAAAGAGATCTACAAATAGATTTCCAAATCAAAATATTCAAGCAGGCTTTTATTTATAGGAGCCTGCTTTTTTTGTAATCAAGCTTTCGCGGATAAACCAAATAATTTCCAAACCAGTAAGTTTCAAATTCACAGAGGCAATAGCGGGCAGCTTACCTGCAAATGATGCAGGGCAGATTTTGAAAATCACTTCTCTCTGATTAGATTTGCATCATTCAAAACAACAATTATGGCACAAGATTTTAAGGACTTAGTCGATTTTTATCACGCAAAGAAGATTGAGGGGATGGATTTCTCTCAAATCAGAAAAGAAATGAAAGGCAAAGGTATTGATGAGAATACCATTAAAAGTGTTGTTAGAGAGATCGACAATAAAATTCTTGCCGGAGATGTAAAGAAGCCTGGAAAACTTGATGCAAGACAGTTAAGACTGATAGGTTGGGCGCTAATGATAGTTGGAGGAGTTGCTACTTTGGGTTTGTATCTAAAGTGGTTCGATTTAAAAGGTTATCACTTCTTAGCATACGGACCAGTTATTGCTGGATATTTAATGATTGTTGCAGCAAGAAGAGCACAGAAAAAAATCTCATAATTTGCATCAGGTAATTATGTGAATTAGTCTTGAATTGATGATTTTTGATCATGATTTAAGGTCATTTAATCCACAAAAACACAAGTAATTTTAGGACAAATTTACGTTTGTCAATAAAATCATAACATTCCTAAATTTTAGAGGCATTTTTAAAACAAATATGCCTCTTTTTTTGTAACTTATATAGAACGAGTCTTAATAAGAAGAATCCTTCTTATTGTCGTTACTATTCTTGTTGTTTCTTTTAAAATTGGGGTATTATGAGGAGATTGTATTTGTGGACGGAAATGTTATTCTTATTTATTGGGCTACCATTATTGTATTATTTTGAAATGATTCCGGTCCATAAAGCAATACCCCTTGTGCTTGTGTTCTTCTATTGTCTTTTTATTATCATTAAAGACAAGAATTTTGATCGTGAAATATTTAGAATTAAACGCGATTACCCATGGCAGGATTTTGTACTTAAAGGATCAATTCTTTTAATCATTACTTCAATCTGGGTTTATGTGTTTAGAGCAGATGTGTTTTTTCACTTGCCACGTAATAATTTCTGGATTTGGGTTGCCGTAATTGTGAGTTATCCCATATGGTCGGCTTACACACAGGAATTTATTTTTCGAGCCTTTTATTATCACCGGTACAAGTTATTATTTACCAATCCTGTTGTGATGCTTCTGGTAAATGCGGTTTGTTTTGCCATGGCTCACATCATATTCCGCAATTGGATGGCATTAATCTTCACTTTTATTGGAAGTATCATATTTTCTTACACCTATTTGCGCAATAAATCGCTAAATGCTGTATTTCTTGAGCATTCACTCTATGGGAATATTTTATTTACCAATGGATTGGGCATTTACTTTTATTTGCCAATGTAGTTTAAAGAGAGTTCGATCTAAGCTCAATCATATTAGTCTTCGGAAAATTTGAAAGTAAGATTTCATATTCAGCAAGCTATTAGCAATTGGCTTTTAGTTGTTGGCATTCAAATTACTGTATCCATCTTTTACCATTATATAATCAGTCTTGAAAGCTAATTGCTAATAGCCAAGAGCCAATGTCCAGAACTTTAAGATAATTTATAGAAAAGAGCTTAAACAGGAAAATTAAAGTTATACTTGCTTTACTTGAGTATGCATACGACCATTTAATCGTAAAATGCCCAAGCAGGCAACAACTACCAGTGATGAACCAATGATTTCCTGTGTGGTAAATACCTCATTAAAAATAAATACCCCGATTATCACATTTACAATCGGGATGAGCATGTGAAATGGTGATCCCGTTGCTATGGAAACATGTCGGTAGCCTTCGGTATTCAACAGTTGTGCACATGCCGATGCCAGACCTATAAATATTAATATATAACTACTGGTAATCGGTCCTGTTAGTTCAGGAAGGTTGGCGGGAACGAGAAATATCCAGAATCCAACTATGGATTGAGCAAAAAAGATGGCATATGAATTATCGGTGCCATGTAACTTCTTCACGATTAAAATAGATACAGCATTGGTAATGGCACTAAGCATGGCAAGGAAATCGAACCAACCAAAACTCCACGAATTTCCAGTATCGGTAAACTGAAATGAAACCAGTACAATACCAATAAGAGCTACAAACATCATCAACCATTTGCTGGATTGTATTTTCTCTTTCAGTACAATTGCACTAAGCAGGGATGCAAACAAAGGATAGGAGTAGGAGTAAACCGAAGCTTTTCCCATACCAATTTTTACAATAGCCAAATAGAACAAAGCAACCGATGCTGTACCGGTAATTCCTCTTAGAAGAAGTAAAGGACTGCGAACAAATTTGAGATCTATTTTTCGCATCATGGCCAGTATGCCAATAATGCCAACGCCAATTGCAAAGCGTACAAATACAGTAATGTAAGTACTAACATGCGACATGCTTCGCACCAAAGTAGCCATTATGCCAAATGCTATTACAGATAGTATCATCAGGAAAATGCCATAGGCCGTACCTTCCCTTTTCATGTGGTTTTGTTTTGTGTGGATTTGATTCCGCAAAGGTAGAAGCTTTTGTAATGAATGAGCAAAAAGATGAATTAGATTTTAGAGAAAAAAGGGAGGTTTTGTTTAAAAGCTTACTGTGCAATAGTTTGAGGAGTTTAACATTTATTAATCTAAAATAAATTTGACTAAAATTTAATGTGAAATTTTCTTGGATCAAACTGGTAATATTATACACTCATAAAATAAACTTGCCATTGGTTTGGTAATCCTATAATTTGTTTTTTATACCTAGATATATATATGTGCAGAGATGACTGCTCCTTATTTCTATCTAATATCATAGAGCGTTTGGATTGAGAATTTTATAAGATAAGTTAAATAGATTATTAATGGAGGATTGTGAGTATGAAGTTAAAAATGAAGTTTATTTTACTGGTGGCAATGGGCTTATCCCTTTGCTGGACAGGATGTCAAAAAGAAGTGAATGAGGTGGCCCTTGTTGAATCTAGTTCGGAAATTACATTAAAGACCGGAACTGAAGAGGTGGATCCATGCGAGGTGATATGGGATCTTCGAGCAGGTCAAACCATTGATGTTGGGTCAGTAATTGTAACAAATGATGCTGATAATATTTATGTGACTTTTAAACTTGACTATCAAAATCAGGATTGTGTCGATGATGTTGTTGATGCAGAATTTGGAACTGTTCATGTTTGGGTTGGTAATGATCTTTCCTTAATCCACAATGGAGGGAATAGTAGACCAGCACCAGGACAAATGGCTCAGCAAGATGGTGGAGCACAATTTGATGCAACAGGACTTACAGAGTATACTTTTACTTTACCTTGGGATCAAGTTAACCTGGTAGGAGTTGAGGATATGTGTAATAAAGATTTAAATCTTTATGTGGTAACGCATGCCGAAGTGAAGTTGAATGATTGCGATGGAAATCAAGTTGGTGAAACAGAAACAGGATATGGAGGACCAGAAGATGGACCAGGCAATAGTTGGTGGTATTATGGTATTTATACCGTATGTTGTGATGGGGATAAGCCTCCTCAAGCTCCATTCTGTGAAACTGCTTTTGCAAAAGGAGAGTATGTGTTTACAACAGGAAAGAAGAGTAATCCTGAAAAATTGGGAAGTTTAGGATTAACCAAGAACCGTTGGGGATGGGCAATTGAATTAACAGAGGCAGGTGATACCGAATATGAAATTTGGGCTGGAGCTGGTCTAAATGATACCGGTAAAGGAGTTCATGTTGGTACTTTGAATGTAAGTTGGGATGGAAGTCAAGCAACAGTTACCTATATAATGTTTGATGGCTATTGCTTGGAAGAGGTTCACCTATTTGCTGATGATGGTAAACCTAATACGATTGCTCCTGGGCAGTTTGGAAATACCGTGGAATTCGATCCTAATGATAATTTCTATGAGTTTGTAAATATACCACTTGTTGATACAGATGATGGAAGTGTATGGTTAATAGCTCATGCTGTAGTATGTAATAATTGTGATTAAACCTTTTTATATAAAAAGCATAAAAGCCGGAGAATTTCTTCGGCTTTTCTTATTGTTCTGATCAGTTTTTATTTTAGTTGATCCGTAATATCTTTTGTAATATCAGATTTAATATCTCCTGTATGAGCTGTAGATTTGTTTTCAATTAACATGATTTTACATTCCTTAGCCGATGATACCCTATGTTGAAGCCCCTTTTTAACGATAAACAAATCGCCTTCATTCATAATAAAAGGTTCTGTTCCTTCTACTTCCATTAACAGACTTCCTTCGATAATCAAAAACATTTCATCTTCGTTTTTGTGGTCGTGCCATGGCAGTTCGTCACCTTTGATTTTGGCAATTTTAACATATACATCGTTAATTTCGCCAAGCACTTTGGGTGAAAAGTAATCTTTAATATTGTCAAAGTTCTCTTTTAAATTGATCTTCATGCTATCGGATTTTAATAATAGAGCCTAATATAATTAAAGATTGGCGATTGATGTTGCTTTTTTGATAAGAGAGCTAGTAAGGTATTTGTATATTGAGATGTCCATATAAAAAGATTCAAGATCTTTTGTAACTTTAATCTATGCCTAATCTAATTCATATCGTATATGTAAGTTTTTCAAGGAACCAACTTTCCGAGTTGGAGCTCGATGAGTTATTGTCTGAAATCAGACCGAAGAACTTGGCAAACGGAGTAACAGGTTTACTTCTTTACAACGATGAAATTTTTATTCAGGTGATAGAAGGAGAATCGGACACGATTCTCACGCTGTATGATCTCTTGCAAAAAGATAAGCGCCACACCAATATTGTAAAAATATTAGAGGAGAGAATTGATCAAAGATCTTTCCCGGAGTGGAGTATGGGATATCAGAAATTAAGCAAGGAAGAATCAAAAACCTTACCTGGATTCACTGATTTAATGACAACAAGAGACATCCGTGAATCCTTAAAGCAAAGTTCACAAGCCATTGTTGATTTGATTGTGAAGTTTATGAAGTATACCTGATGCTTACTTCAAAGCAATCCATTTGATTTTCAATTGAAACTCTTCAGCTTTTTTATTACCGATTAAAAAAGCTAGCTCCGACAATTGGTCGGCATTAAAATTCGGATAATTCAAGCGTCTGCCACGAAAACTGGCATAGAAATCTTTGAACGGGATCTCAATAACTTGCCAATCACCGGTGGTTGCAAAGTAATTGATGTGTGAATGAGCCTGAGATGCCTTTGATTTTAATCGGACTTGATACCTCTTGCCATCTCCCTTTACTTTCATCACTATTTTGGAATGAGAATCAATTTCAATGGGATCAAAAATATGCTTTACCATGGCAAAACCACCATTGTTTTCAAGGGAAACATAGCCTTTAAACACGGCACAATTGTTACCGTTCAGAAAAATTCCTGAATCCGATTTGCCACCCATAACCACATCGTTTACAATGTACCAATCCGATAGATTCGAACTGCTGGTGAAATTGGCCAATACCTTTGTGTCCGCATTCGTTAACATCTGTAATAGTATTAATAGTGTTCCCATGCTTTTAAAACAAGTATGGTGCCGAAATGTTTTGGAAAAGAATGTCTTGTGAGAAAATTACTCTTCGAGGATTTCCAATTCTTCTTCAGCTTCATCTATTAATTCAAGAATTTTAATTACTTCCTTTGACAATACAGGAACTGGAGGAGTAGGTGGTTTGGGATTGTATCCATTGGGATAAAACCAAATTCCAATTGGATGATATTCTATGAGAGCCATCTTTTCTTTTAAGGAAGCTTCAATGTAAGTTTT
Organism: Marinifilum sp. D737; assembly: GCF_026672275.1. Lineage (GTDB taxonomy): Bacteria > Bacteroidota > Bacteroidia > Bacteroidales > Marinifilaceae > Marinifilum. The sequence continues at coordinate 25,791 of NZ_JANQCD010000005.1, forward strand.
GTCAAAGTAGAATTGAGCACCTTCGTTTCTTAATTCCATTATAGATGAGCTTGCTATGTTAATCACTTTTTTAATTAATTTCCAGTCTGTTCTCTTTAGGGTTGAATCTGGAATTAATTGTGTTTTTACATATAATGCTCCTTTACTAACCTGAACGGTATTTAGAAGTGGAATAATCATGATTCTTTTTTCAGGAAGATCTTCACTCTCATGTTTGTTTAAGATGAAATGCTTAAAGAGAGGTTTTATAGTATCTAAATGTAATTTGTCTCCTATTCTTGAGTTTATTTGATTATTGCGATCAATGTTCACATAGAACACGTTCCTGTGTTTAATTTTGACCCATTCATAATCCAAGTATGAGTCGTAATCAAAACAAAGTTTAAATTCTATATTGTGTGATAATGTATCAATAAACTCATAAGGATAAAACATCCCATAAGGATGCTTTACAATTGAATCATTAAGAAATTGAATAAGCTTTTGTTCCTCAATGCTATCGCTAGTATTCATGAAATAATTGAATAGTTCAGCTAAATTCAATTCTTCATATCGGATTTGTTCTTTCTGCTTAGTGCACCTCAAGAATAAAAAAGAGGCAAGAATTGCAATGAGTAAAAGCTGGCGTAATTTCATATTTTATCAAGAGTAGATGAAAAGCAGCTGTAAGTTAATGAAAAAGCAATGATATGCATGGTTATATCATCCCTTTGTTAAGATCATTTATAGATTACAAGAATTTAGTTGTGATTTGTATCTCAGATAATAATATTTCGTAAATTTGGTTCAGTTAAAAGATGTTGATATGTACGTGAACCATACTTTAACATACAGTTACCGCAGACTTTTTAGTTGTTTAATAATCTATTCTTAAACAATTGTCCTTCCAATGGCAATGTGTTAGTGCACTTTGCTGTCACAAGCTACATTTTATTTTTAAGTACTGATATTCCTTTATGGAATGCATATGCAGTACCCAAAAACATCGTTTCGAATTGATTAATTGAAAAACAATGACAATAGATAAAACCATTCCGCAAAGAGCGGCAAAGTCGGGAAGTAACTTCGATAAGAACAACGGACAAGGTCCGGGCATGAATGAAAGGATTAAGCAACTAAGAAGAGTAAGTGTTGATACTGAACCATCGCTTTCCATTGAACGAGCTTTAATTGAAACTGAGTTTTACAAGGAAAATTACGGCAAATACTCAATACCGGTATTGCGTGCCAAAACTTTCTACGAAATATGTAAGCACAAAACCATTTACATTGGCGATGGTGAATTGATTGTAGGGGAGCGTGGACCTTCTCCAAAATCGGTTCCAACTTTTCCTGAGTTAACCTGCCATAGTGTTGATGACTTAAATGTTTTAAATACTCGTGAGTTGCAGCGCTATACCATTTCGCAGGAAGAAATTGATACTTATGCCAAAGAAGTAATTCCTTACTGGGAAGGTCGTACCCAACGAGAAAGAATTTTTAATCATGTTCCAGAGGAGTGGAAGGCAGCTTACGAGGCAGGTTTGTTCACGGAGTTTATGGAACAACGTGCACCCGGACACACTACTTTAGACGGTAAGATTTATAAAAAAGGATTACTGGAGTTTAAGAAAGACATTCAGGATCATATCGATCGTTTGGATTATATGAACGATGATGAGGCTACCGATAAATTAGAGGAGCTTCAGGCAATGGCCATATCTTGTGATGCCGCAATTTTGTTATCGGAACGCCACGCAGATTTGGCTGAAGAATTGGCAGCGAAAGAAGAAGACGAAAACAGAAAAGCAGAATTACTGAATATTGCAGAGGTTTGTCGTTGGGTTCCGGCCAATGCTCCAAGAACATTCTGGGAAGCCATTCAGATGTACTGGTGGATGCACTTGGGAACCATTACGGAATTGAATGGTTGGGATGCTATGAATCCAGGTCATTTCGATCAGCATCTTGAACCTTTTTACAATAAAGAATCGGCTGAAGGAACATTAAGCAGAGATGAGGCCAAAGAATTGCTTTCTTGTTTCTGGATTAAGGTGAACAATCAGCCGGCACCTCCAAAGGTTGGAATTACAGCTCGCGAAAGTGGAACTTACAACGATTTTACCAACATCAACATTGGTGGTGTAAGAAAAGATGGTTCCGACGGGGTAAGTGAGGTTTCCTATATCATGCTTGACATTATTGAAGACCTGCACATTTTACAGCCGGGAAGTTCCATTCATATTAGCTCGCGAACTCCTGAAAGATTTTTAAAAGCAGGATGTAATGTAATCCGCCAGGGACATGGTTATCCTTCGGTATTTAATCCGGATGTTTACATCATGGAGATGTTGGGACATGGAAAAAGCATTGAAGATGCTCGCGAAGGAGGATGCAGTGGATGTATTGAAGTTGGAGCCTTTGGTAAGGAAGCTTACGTGTTGACTGGATATTTGAATGTTCCTAAAATTCTTGAGGTAACCTTAAACAACGGAATCGATCCGGTAACTGGCAAAAAAGCTGGTATCGAAACAGGAGATCCAAGAACATTTACTTCTTACGATGAGTTGTACGATGCATTTTTGAAACAACTGAATTTTGTTGTTGATCAGAAAGTTAGGGTGAGCAATTACATTGATAGAATGTTTGCCAAATATGCACCAGCTCCTTTGTTATCTGTTCTTACAGATGATTGTATTGCTCGAGGCAGAGATTATTACAATGCTGGTCCGCGTTACAATACCAATTACATTCAGTGTACCGGATTGGGAACGGTAACTGATAGTTTATCGACTTTAAAGAAACATGTTTTCGAGGATAAGAACTTCAGTATTGATACCATATTGGATGCTGTAGCAATCAATTTTGAGGGAGAGGAAGTATTACGTCAAACCATTCTGAACAATACGCCATTCTTTGGAAATGATGATGATGCTGCTGATGATATCGCTCTAAAGGTTTACAATGATTTGTTTGCAGCAATTGATGGAAAACCAAATACCAAAGGAGAAACTTTCCATCTGAATATGCTTTCAACTACTTGTCATGTTTACTTTGGTAAAGTTATGGGAGCTACTCCAAATGGACGATTGGCAGGAAAATCCATTTCTGATGGAACTTCACCATCTCACGGATGTGATACACACGGACCTTCTGCGGTAATCCGATCGCTTACCAAGCTGGATCATACCAAATCAGGAGGAACATTGTTGAATCAGCGTTTCTTGCCAAGTTTGTTAAAGCGTGATGAAGATATTGCCAAATTATCGAAATTGATCAGATCATACTTCTCACTGGGAGGACACCACATTCAGTTTAATATTGTGGATACAGCAACTTTGTTGGCTGCACAAAAAACTCCTGAAGATTATAAGGATTTATTGGTAAGAATGGCAGGCTATAGCGATTACTTCAACGATATGAATGCAGATTTGCAGCAGGAAGTAATCGACAGAACAGAAAATGAATCGTTTTAATGAGTAAAGCATTAATTTTTGATATCAAAAGATATGCAATCAATGACGGGCCGGGCATTAGAGTGACAATCTTTTATAAAGGTTGTCCTTTGTCCTGTGTCTGGTGTCATAATCCAGAAAGCATATCGCCCTATGCGCAAAAAATGTATACCGAATCGAAATGCATTGGTTCGGTAAAGTGTGTTGAAATTTGTCCGGAATCTGCATTACAACTTACAAAGCAAGGCATTGTAACCGATGTTGAAAAATGCACTTTGTGTGGCAAGTGTGCCATGATTTGTCCTACCAAGGCCATCGAGATGTCTGGGAAAGTATACTCGAGCGATGAGTTGATGAAGATCATTGAAAGGGAAACCATATTCTTTGATCATTCGGAAGGTGGCGTTACTTTCTCGGGAGGTGAGCCATTAATGCACCACAAAAGTTTGATCGAAATTTTGGACAAATGTGCAGAAAAAGACATTCACAGAGTTGTGGATACCACTTTGTTTGCCAAATCAGAAGTTGTATTGGAAGTCGCCAAGCGAACCAATTTATTCCTGGTTGACTTTAAAGCATTCGAATCGGAAGTACATAGGAAATATACAGGGGTAAATAATGAATTGATATTAAAGAATATCCAGTTGTTGGCAGAAAATAATGCTGACTTCATTATCAGGGTTCCCTTTATAAAAGGCGTGAATGCTGATGAGGAAACAGTTGAGAGAATGGCGGACTTCTTGTCTACAATTCCCTGGAAGCGCAAGGAAGTGAATTTGTTGCCTTATCACGATGTGGGAAAACACAAGCATACAAAATTGGGATCGGAATATTTGGTGGAAAATATGGAGGTTCCAAGTGAGGATGAATTGACAAGAGCACAAGATATATTTGCGGAGTATGGAATTTCAGCAAGTGTTGGTGGCTAATACCGATTATTAATTTGTATCAGCCATTAGTACGTTTCACTTCTAATGACTAACAAATTATATATCGGCATTATACCTAAACTATTCGAGAGCTTAAAATAGCTCTCTATTTTTTATATATGGTATAAGATATAATAAAATAATATTGGTTTGGAGAGCAGTGGTACCATTATGGTATTGCTGCTTTTTTATTTAGAATCATTTAAAATAAATTATATCTTTAATGAATGTTACACCTTCTTGAGAGATATAGATTTACGGTAGCGCTAATCGTACTGATTGGGATGTTTCCAATCGAATCTTGCTCTCAGAATAATAAGAAAGCAATGAAAGTTCAACATACAAACCGATTGTCTCAGGAAAATAGTCCATACTTGTTGCAACATGCACATAATCCAGTTGATTGGTATCCATGGGGAGAAGAAGCCTTGCAAAAGGCAAAGAATGAGAATAAAGTAATACTGGTTAGTATTGGCTATGCTGCCTGTCATTGGTGTCATGTAATGGAACGCGAGAGTTTCGAGAATGAAGAGATTGCTAAAATTATGAACGAATTTTTCGTTTGTATTAAAGTAGATAGAGAGGAGCGACCTGACATTGATAGGATCTACATGGATGCTGTGCAATTGATGACGGGTAGTGGTGGTTGGCCACTCAATTGTTTTGCCATGCCCGATGGAAAACCATTTTTTGGAGGAACCTATTTTCGACCGAATGATTGGGTAAGAGTATTGCAAGGTATTCAAAATGCATGGCTAAGCGAGAAAGATAAAGTTGAAAAAGTGGCTGATCAGATTTCAGAAGGAGTAAGGAGCAATGAACTGATTGAAGTAAAATCGGAACTCAAACTATTTGATTTGGATGATATGAAATCGGGTTATGAAAATTGGCAGAAGGATTTCGATAAACTTGAAGGTGGTAATAATCGCGCCCCTAAATTTCCATTGCCAGGTTCTCTTCAGTTTTTGCTTCGATATTATCATGCGAGCAAAGATAGATCAGCTTTAGATCATGTGGTGCTTACACTGGATAAAATGGCGGCAGGAGGAATTTATGATCAAATTGGAGGTGGCTTTGCCAGGTATTCGGTGGATGCAATTTGGAAAGTCCCTCATTTTGAAAAGATGCTATATGATAATGCTCAATTGGTAAGTTTGTATGCCGAAGCGTATAGCTTGACGAAAATTACAGAGTACAAAAGGGTAATGGAGGAGACTTTGGATTTTATTGATCGCGAACTGAGTTTGCCCAATGGAGGATTTTATTCTTCTTTGGATGCCGATAGCGAAGGTGTTGAAGGCAAATTCTATGTTTGGGAAAAATCAGAAATAGAAAGTGTTTTAAAGGAAGATGCCGAATGGTTTTGCGAGTATTTTGGTGTTAGCGAAAAAGCGAATTGGGAAGAAGGAAACATTTTAATGATTTCGGCCGATAAAAATGAGATCGCTAAGAGATTGGGAATTAGTACAAAACAATTTGATGAGAAAGTGAAGGAAGCTTCGAATAAATTGTTGTCAAAGCGTGAAGAAAGGATTCGTCCTGGTTTGGATGACAAAGCTTTAACCAGTTGGAATGCCTTGATGATTAAAGGATATGTGGATGCTTACAAGGCATTGGGAAAACAAGAATATCTGGAAAGAGCTGAGAAAGCAATGCATTTTATCGAGACAAACTTGATGAAAGGAGAAGGCCATTTGTTCCGAAATTACAAGGATGGAGTTTCGAAAATCAATGCTTTTCTTGATGATTATTCTTTTACCATTGAAGCTTACATTGCCTTATATCAGGCCAGTTTTAAAGAAGATTATTTAATTAAAGCTGATCGATTGATGAAAGTGGTAATGGCACATTTTTCAGACGAAAAATCAGGAATGTTTTTCTATACATCTAATGAGGATCCTGATTTAATAGCGAGAAAAATGGAACTGCTGGACAATGTAATTCCATCATCAAATTCTTCTATTGCAAAATCTCTTTTCGTATTGGGAATCTACCTGGATAAGGAAACTTTCAAGGAAAGATCGAAACAAATGTTGGCCAATGTTTACGAACGAATGTTAAAAGTACCATCCTATCATTTTAATTGGGGACAATTGTTTTTTTACTTGGCTAATTCAACCTACGAATTGGTCGTAGTGGGTGACTCGGCCCTAAGCGAGAAACAAAAAATAGAATCTTTGTTTTTGCCTAATGTGCTTATTTCAGGAAGTTTAACAGAGAGTGAGTTGCCTTTGTTGAAAAATCGTTATGTTTCTAAACAAACAACTTTTTATCTTTGTAAAAATAGAACTTGTAAAATTCCCGTTACTAGTGTAGAGGAATTATTGGATCAGTTACAAGAAGAAATTTCAGAATAAACTAAAAACCAAATAATAATGACAAGCAAAACAACCCGTAACGTACTATTAGCAGGATTGGTATTTGTATTGGCAGCCTGTGCTACTGTACCAATCACCGGACGTAAGCAAATGAATCTTTTCCCGGAAAGTGAAATGATCTCCACAAGTCTTACGCAATATGATGCCTTTTTGAAGGAAAATAAACTTTCGAAAGACAAAGCGAAAGTAGCCATGGTTAAATCTTGTGGCGATCGTATCGCTAAGGCGGTAGAAGAATTTATGAATGCCAATGGAATGGGAGATAGAGTTGCCAATTTTAAATGGGAATTTAATTTGGTAGAAGATAATATGCCAAATGCATGGTGTATGCCTGGAGGAAAAGTAGTTTTCTATACAGGTATTTTACCATACACTCAAACTGAAACCGGATTGGCAGTGGTTATGGGACACGAAATTGCTCATGCCGTAGCGCGTCATGGTAATGAACGCATGAGTCAACAAATGGGAATTCAAGCTTTGGGACAAGGTTTGGCAATTGCTTTAAATGAAAAACCTGCAGAGACACAAAGGATTTGGATGACTGCCTTTGGAGTTGGTGCCAATGTTGGTGTAATGCTACCATTCTCTCGTTCTCATGAAAATGAAGCTGATAAAATGGGGCTGATTTTTATGGCAATGGCAGGTTACAATCCTGCTGAAGCTGTTGAATTCTGGAAAAGAATGGGCGAAAGTGGTGGACAAAAACCTCCAGAGTTTCTTTCAACTCACCCTGCAGATGATACTCGAGTGGCAAACCTAAAAGCTTTTCTTCCTGAAGCAATGAAGTATTATAAAAAGAAATAAGAGTCTTGTAAGGACACAAAAATATATTTAGAATAAACGCAGAGGATTACATTCCTTTGCGTTTTTTATTTTTAAGTTGACTTTACCTATTCTTGGAGTCGTAGTTTCCAATTACTTACGCAATTCTTCTTTGTTTTCCAGGTGTTCAGAATTCCAAATTTCTTCAGGAATGCTATTATCATCTTCCGGAATAATCACTTGTGGTTTTTGAGGTCCTTCGTTTCGATAAGCCAAAGCATAAGTTAATCCGGAAATGGCTCCAAACAGATGTCCTTCCCAGGAAACATCCTTTAAGATTGGAAAGATCCCCCAAAAAAATCCTCCATAAAGGAAAACCACAACAAAGGAAATGGCTATTAAACGATAGTAATTTCGGAAAATACCACTAAAAAACAGGAAAGAAGCGAATGAGTACACCAATCCGCTGGCGCCAATATGATAGGCTTCACGAGCACCTATCCAAACCAAAATATTGGTAGTTAGGTAACAAAGAATAAAAATTCGGTATGACAGAGGTCGATAGAAATAAAAGATTCCCCAACTTAGCACAAGAAAAGGTACTGAATTGGCCATGAGGTGTTGAAAATCCCCATGTATTAAAGGACTTGTGATAATTCCCAGCAAACCTTTAATATGTAATGGAAAAACACCCAGTTTTGTAAAGTTTAAACCCAATCCCCATTCAAAAATCTTAATCGCCCAAATTAGAATCAAAAAAGCGAGCGGAAAAATTAAACTGTGTTTCAGTTTTAATTGTTCAAATTCCTTGTTGTATGGTTCAGGTTTTCTCAAATAATTTACTGGTTGACTTCACTTTCATTGTTAGCAGATTCAGGAATAAATTCAGGAGCTGATTTGTCCACCAACTTGCCATCGATACACTCCACGGTTCTGGCAGGGAATTTTTTTAGCAAATCGTGTTGGTGTGTGGCCATGATTACAGTTCGTCCGTTCTTGCTAATATCCATCATCAATTGTGCCAGTTCATCCGAAGTTTCAGGGTCTAAATTCCCAGTTGGCTCGTCAGCCAGAATAATATCTGGAGAATTAAGTAGGGCACGAGCAATCACAACACGCTGTTGTTCACCACCCGATAGCTCATGCGGCATTTTGTAACCTTTGTTGCCCATGTGAACCTTTTCCAGTACCTCTACAATTCTGTTTTCGATTTCTTTTTTGTTTTTCCAACCAGTTGCTTTTAAAACAAACTCTAAATTATCTTTCACCGATCGGTCGGTTAACAATTGAAAATCCTGAAATACAATTCCAATTTTTCTGCGTAAGAACGGAACCTGCTTGCGCTTGATAATTGGAAGATAGTATCCGGCAACCGATCCACCACCTTCAGATAAAGGCAAATCTGCATATAAAGTTTTTAGTAGGCTCGATTTACCACTTCCTACTTTACCAATTAAATAAACAAATTCGTTTTTTTCGATTTTCAGATTTACATCGGTAAGAATAATGTTATCCGCTTGACGGATAGTAGCATTTTTTAATTCTATTATTGCAGATTCTGACATTTGTGTTCGTTTTGCGAGTTGTAATAAATACGTCGATTTACAAATCTAAAAAATTATTTCTCGTATCACTTTTTTCTTCATCATTAATTCTTAACAAAAGAGACAATTTTTCTGAAGAAGCTTCGTTTGAAAGTACTGTAAAGAAGTATATTATTTTTACCTTTAAGGCTGGTTTTAAAAATTACGAAATACTGTAAGTATAGTACTTTCGGAATCATTAATTCACTCAATAATACCTACACACAAAAGCATGAGAAGCAGATATTTATTATGGATATTTTTGTCGCTACTTTTGATAAGTATCGGCAATCCATCGCAAGCTCAAAAATCTTTAAATCATTATTCCGATGCTCAAATTTGGCAATCGGCCAATGAAAAGTTTCAAAACAAGAATTTTGGAGCTGCTCGCAAAGAGTTTCAAGAGTTTATAAATAGAAGTAGTACTGAATTTTCCGATAAAAGATCTCAAGCAGAGTTCTACAAGGCGCTTTGCTCTATTGAATTGTTTCGCCCTGGTGCAGAAGAGGAGATGAAAGCTTTTATTAGAAATTACCCGGAGAGCAATAAAATTCAATTGGCCTATTTTCAATTAGGACGCCAGCAATATCGCAACAAAAAATACAAGGCAGCTTTGTTGTGGTTTAAGCAGGTTGACCCTTATTTGTTGAAAAATGATGATTTAACTGAATACCGATTTAAGATTGCTTATTCGTATTTTCGAAAAGCGGATTATGAGAATGCCAGAAAGAATTTTTACGAGATTATTGAGGTATCGGGTGATTACAATGCTCCTGCAAATTACTACTATTCGCACATTGCTTATTTAAATAAGAATTACCAAACCGCTTTAAGCGGATTTGAAAAGTTGGAGCCCAATAAAACTTTTGCTCCAATTGTACCTTATTACATTTGCCAGATTTACTTTTTGCAAGAACGATATCAGGATCTTTTAAGTTATGCACCTAAATATTTGGATGATGCAAGTGTGAAGCGCCAGGATGAAATTGCCAAAATGATTGGCTTGGCTTATTATCAGGAAAAGGAATATGCCAAAGCCATAACATATCTTAAAAAAGGAAAGAAGAGCTTGGTTCGCGAAGAAAAATTTGCTTATGGATATTGTCTTTACAAGCAAAAAAGATATGAAGATGCCATCCCACAGTTCGAAAAAGTGGGAGGTGAAGATGATGAAATGCTTCAGGTGGCGACTTTCTGTTTAGCAGATTCTTACTTAAAATCAGGAAATAAAAATGGAGCCAAGGCGGCATTTGCCAGTGCAGCAAGAATGGATTTCGATAAGAATATGCAGCAAGATGCTTTGTTCAACTATGCCAAGCTAACTTACGAATTGTCTTATTCTCCTTTTAATGAAACCATTAAGGCCTTCGATGAATATTTGCAAAAATATCCCGATTCGGACCGAAATGATGAGGCTTACGATTATTTGGTGAAGGTGTACATGACCACCAGAAACTATTCGGATGCCATTGCTTCAATGGATAAAATCAGGAACAAAACGCCTGAAATTGAGAAGGCGTATCAGCGTGTATCTTTCCTTCATGGTTTGGAGTTAATGAAACAACTGAAGTATGAAGAAGCCATTCAAGCTTTCGATTTGTCTTGGAAATACCGCATGTACAACTCTAATATTTCAGCCGAGAGATTATATTGGAAAGCGGAAGCAAATTATCGTTTGGGCAATTTAAAAGAGGCAATTACACAATTTAAAACTTTCTTGGTTTCGCCAGGATCGGGAACTTCTGATTATTTTGGACAAGCTTATTATAATATCGCTTATGCCAATTTTGATATGGATAAATATAATGAGGCATCGGATTGGTTCAGAAAGTTTGTAAATCAGGCCAACGAAAAGGACGAGTTTGTTTCGGATGCATACAATCGTATTGGTGATTGTTTCTTTTTGGATAGAGAGTACAATAAAGCAGCAGAATTTTATGCAAAAGCAGCTTCTACAGCAGGTTGGGATGCTGATTATGCCTTGTATCAACAAGCTTTTTGTATGGGATTGTTAAATCAACCGAACGAAAAAGCCAGATTGCTTGAACAAGTGAAAACCAAATACCCAACATCACAATATTCTGATGATGCATTGTATGAGTTGGCAAGAGCTAAAGTGAAGATGAATGAGCAACGTGAAGCTGCCGATTTATATCAAGAATTGGTTAAAAATCACTCCAATAGTAGTTTTGCTGCAAAATCATTGGTGCAATTGGGTTTAATGAATTACAATCTGAAAGAATATAATAAAGCCATTATAAATTATAAAGCAGTAATTACTGAATATCCGAAAAGTCAAGAAAAGCAAAGTGCACTAATTGGTCTTAAGAACGTATATGTCGATTTAAATAAAGTAAATGAATATTTTGCATTTGTTGAATCGGTAGGCAATGGTTCAATGGTAAGGAGTTCCGAGAAGGATTCATTGACCTATATTTCTGCAGAAAGATTGTATATGTCTGGTGAGACAGAGCAGGGAATTAGAGCTTTTGAAAATTATCTTTCTAATTTCCCATCAGGAATGTTTAGCTTGAATGCTCAATATTACAAGGCTGATGCAGCTTTGAATAGTCAGGATTATGAAAGTGCTCTTGTTGGATTTGAAGAGGTGATTAATCAACCGGATAATTTATTTACGGAAAAAGCTTTGTTGGCGGCTTCTCAATTGAATTTTAGAAATAAAAGTTTTGATAGATCTAAAAATCAATATCAAAGATTAATAAAAACTGCAGAGATTCCTGAAAATATTAATGTTGCTAAGGTTGGCTTGATGCGTTCGGTTTACAATTTGGGTGAGTTCGATTTGGCCATTGATGCTGCGAGCAATGTGTTGGAAATGCCGAAAATTCAAGAAGAGATGATTCGTGAAGCGACTTTTAAAAGAGCTAAGTCTCATTTGAATCTGAATAGAAAAGCACATGCTTTAAAAGACTTCAAAAACTTATCGAAGGAAGTTCAAAGCGTGGAAGGAGCTGAAGCAAAATTCAGGATTGCAGAAATCTACTTTGCTCAAAACAAATTTAATGAAGCCGAAAAAGAAATTAACAACTTTATTGAAATGAATTCGCCGCATCATTATTGGTTGGCGGAAAGTTTCTTGTTGCTTTCGGACGTTTTCCTAAAAAAGAATGATGAATTCCAGGCCAAATATACGCTACAAAGTATTGTTGACAATTATGGCTCGAAAGAAGATGGCATTTTAGAACGCGCTCATGAAAAACTGAATGTTTTATTGGAAGCTGAAAAGCTTAAAGAGAAGGAAGTTGCCAGCCAATCGGTGGAACTACAGTTTGAAGGAACAGATAGCATTCAGAATCAAAAACTATTCGAAGGAAACTCGGCAAAAAGCGATTCTTTAGGATTAGATGAGGAACGGTTGATGTTGCAGGAAATGTTAGAAGAAGAGAAAGAAGTTGAGTAGTATGATAATTAGAGAAACAATGTTGAAAAAGATTTTATTAGCAATTGTAGTTATCGGATTTTCCTACTCAATTGCATTGTCACAAGAACAAAGAGAGTTAGATAAAGAAGTTAAGGTAAGAACAACTTATCAGCCAAAAATAAATAAGGCTTTAAGATTAGGGAAACTTCCGGTAATTAAAGATACAAGTACGTTTACACCAAGCTTTGATTATTTTATTCAGGCAAAACCTTTAAATGTAGGTTTTTCGCCAACAGAGATTCCTGCTGCTAAAATTGTGGGAGAACCATTAAAAAAATTGAATTCCCATACTTTAACTTTAGCAGGAGGAAATTATTCTACTCTTTTTGGAGATTATCGATTTAATAATCAGCGATCAAAAACTGCAGATATAGGTTTTCATTTACGACATTACTCGACCAATGGAAAATTGAAATTGGAGGATGATGATAAGGTGAAACCTGATTTTTCTGAGCAATTGGCGGAAGTATATGGAACAGCATACCTTGATGAAGGAAAGGTATCAGGAAAATTGTTTTACAAGCATTCAGGATTCAATTATTTTGGCTTTCCACAATCAGATGATCTAGAGGGAAGCACTACCAATTTATTTCCTTACAATGAGCAAAAATTAAACAATTTTGGTTTGAATGCTTTGTATCAATCTAACTTTAAAGATGAGGAACAATTGAATTTTGGTTTGGGATTAAAGTACGAGCACTTTTCTGATGATATTGATGCGAAAGAAAATGATATTGTAATTTCAGGAAATGCCAGGATTAGAAGAGGAGATGCATTTTGGAGCTTAAAGTCAGAGTTTGATTATTTTGCCATTGATGGTTTAAACCATTGGGAAGATTCAAACTGGCTTACCGAAAGAAAAACTTTAAAATGGAGTTTAAACCCTCAATATTTGTTGCAAACCGGAAACTTTAACCTTCAGTTGGGAGTGAATGCAGTTTTGGCAACTGGTGATGATTCTGAAACCAAACTTTATCCTGATGTAAAGGTAGATTTCGAGGCAATTGAAGGAATAATGAGTTTGTTTGCAGGATTAAATGGAGATTTAAAGATGAATCCTTATACAGATATTGTAGAAGAAAATCGATTCATTTATTCAGGATTGAATGTTTTGCCAAGCAATGTAAAGTATAAATTATTTGGTGGAGTTAGAGGAAGTATGTCTTCCAATTCATCGTTTACCTTACAAGCAGAGTATTCAGCTATCGATAATCAATATTTCTTTATTCAAAATAATATCTTAATTCCTCAAGGGATGACCATTTCAGGTGTTCCATATTCCAATAAATTTGGAGTTGTTTACGATGATGTTAATGTACTTCGATTGGGAGCAGAATTAACAATTGGATGGACCGAGAAGTTAGAATTGAATTCATCTGTTTGGTACAACAATTATTCAATGGATGAATTAGGAGAAGCATGGCACATGCCGGAATTTGAGATGCAAGTGAATGCAAAATATTCTTTTACCGATGATTTAACTTTTAACGCAGGGGTTAATATGATTGGAGAGCGATCTTCTTTACTTGTAAGATATGATGTAACTCAAGTGAAAAAGTTAGAGGCCGTTTATGATTTAAATGTAGGAGCTACATATAGTGTGAATGAGCATTTTTCAGCTTTTGCACAAGTGAATAACTTATTTGCTGATAAGTATTACGAGTGGGATGGATATCCTTCTCAAGGACTTAATTTCTTATTGGGAATAAAAGTTAACCTGTAATCAGTTACAAATTGAATTGCAATAAATGAGTATTTTAATTAGTTATTGGTATAAGAATTAAAAAGAATCAAAATATTTAGGGATGTCATTACTGGCATCCCTTTTGTTATTGTTGACGATAATATATTGTAGATTGAATAGTTTTTGCTAGCTTTATTTTAATTAAACATTCTTAACCACATGAATTTGAACCGTACTTCGCGATATGGGAGCACCATTATCTCATTAATTACTTTGTTATTGACATCGGGCTCGGTGTTCGCTCAACAGGCCGAACGCTGGAAACTGTCTGTTAATAATGACAGAAAGCCCTTAGAGATTTTAATGGATATTGGTAAAGACGATCTTGGAGTTACCTACTTGTTTGATATCACAAGAGATACTTTAAATATGTCTTTTGTAGCAGAAGAGGCCTTGAGCTGGAAAAAGCACGGTGTTAGTGTATATGCTATGCCTAAAGGTAAAGAAGTGCTAAAATTAAAATTAGATGATGAAGACCTCGAAAATGTGCAGGTTGTATTTTATAGAATGTGGAAGGCCATGCCCAAAGGTTTTAAAAACGTAACAACTCTGTTTGAATTGCGTGAATATGGTGTTACCGAAACAGGAAAGAATGTAGATAATTTTATCCTCAAATTTAAAATGAAACGACCACGAAGAGGGCAATCAGTTTCTTTTTAAGATAGTGATTTTCAAATAAACATAAACTTAATTTGGGTTTTACTAATTTTTGCGTTTAAATTGTCTTCGTCAAAAACCACGATTGTGCATTATTTTTAATGATTTTCCTGCCTTTAGATTCATCATTTTTATTATCTTTGTTTAACTTTTGTTTTTTGGCTTTAGTGGATTGGTAAAGTGTTGATATTAAAGAGTTTTGATCTTGTGTATGAATGGTTCATTTTCCAATTTTCGAGAATTAAAATCCAAGCCATTAAACTTTCTGAATTTTGCACAAAAAATATTAGAATTTGGAATTGATAATCAGAGTCTATTTTTGATTGTCTTCTAATTTCTTTTTCGAAAACTAAAGATCTGTTAGATGAGTGATTTAGAGAATAAACCAAATGGAAATGCCGAATATTCCGCGGATAGTATTCAGGTATTAGAAGGTTTGGAAGCGGTTCGTAAACGCCCTTCCATGTACATTGGAGATGTTAATGTTAAAGGTTTACACCATTTGGTGTATGAGGTGGTAGATAACTCGATTGATGAAGCTCTTGCAGGTTACTGTAAGAATATTGAAGTTTTTATCAACGAGGACAATTCTATTACGGTTAAGGATGATGGACGTGGTATTCCAACTGAAATTCATCAGAAAGAGAAAAAATCAGCTCTTGAGGTAGTAATGACTGTACTGCATGCTGGTGGTAAATTTAATAAAGATTCATACAAAGTTTCTGGTGGTCTGCACGGTGTTGGTGTTTCTTGTGTAAATGCATTGTCAACTCACTTGCGTGCTGAAATTCATCGTGAAGGTAAGGTGTATTTGCAAGAGTATTCGCAAGGAAAACCTTACGATGATATCAAAGTTATTGGTGAAACCGATGTTACAGGAACTATAGTATCGTTTAAGCCAGACGAATCAATTTTCTTAACCACAGAATACAAGTATGATATTCTGGCGGCAAGAATGAGAGAGTTGGCTTTCTTGAATAAAAATATTCGTTTGTGCATTACCGACAAACGAGAACAGAATGAAGAAGGAGAATATCGTCAGGATTCTTTCTATTCAGAAGAAGGTTTGAAAGAGTTTGTTGAATATCTTGATACAACTCGTGAGCGTTTAATTGAAGACACTATTCATGTTTCAACGGAAAAGAACGATGTTCCTGTTGAGATTGCTCTTCAATACAATACTTCTTTCTCTGAAAATATTCATTCGTACGTTAATAACATTAACACCATCGAAGGTGGTACTCACCTTACTGGTTTCCGTAGGGGGTTAACTCGTACCTTGAAGAATTTTGCAGAAAAGTCAGGTATGTTGGCAAAACTGAAATTCGACATTAGTGGGGATGACTTCCGTGAAGGCTTAACAGCGGTTGTTTCTGTAAAAGTTGCAGAACCACAATTCGAAGGACAGACAAAGACCAAATTAGGTAACTCTGAAGTTTCTGCGGCGGTTGATCAAGCTGTTAGTGCTTCTCTTTCGAATTATTTGGAGGAACATCCAAAAGATGCTAAAACTATTGTTCAAAAGGTGATTATGGCAGCTACGGCTCGTCATGCAGCTCGTAAAGCAAGAGAATTAGTACAAAGAAAAACGGTTCTTGGTGGTTCAGGTCTTCCTGGAAAATTATCTGACTGTTCTGATAAGGATCCTGCAAACTGTGAGATTTTCCTTGTCGAGGGAGATTCGGCAGGTGGTACTGCTAAACAAGGTCGTGATCGTAAATTCCAGGCAATTCTACCATTGAAAGGTAAGATTTTGAATGTTGAAAAAGCGATGCAACACAAGGTGTTCGAAAGTGATGAGATTAAAAATATCTTTACAGCTTTAGGAATTACTTTTGGTACCGAAGACGACAGTAAGGCTGTAAATATGGAAAAGTTACGTTATCACAAGATCGTTATCATGTGTGATGCCGACGTTGACGGTAGCCATATTGCAACTTTGATTATGACATTCTTCTTCCGTTATATGAAGCCACTTATTGAAAATGGGTATTTGTATATTGCAACTCCTCCATTGTATTTGGTGAAAAAAGGAAAGAATGCAGAATATTGCTGGAACGAGGATCAAAGACTTCGCTTGATTGAAGAGTGGGGCGGAGGAAAAGAAAGTTCTATGCACATCCAGCGTTACAAAGGTCTTGGTGAGATGAGTGCGGAACAGTTGTGGGAAACTACAATGAATCCAGAATTCCGTACTTTACGTCAGGTAACCATTGAAAACGCAGCTGAAGCTGATCATGTATTCTCAATGTTGATGGGAGATGAAGTTCCACCACGTAGGGAGTTTATTGAGAAAAATGCAACTTACGCAAATATTGATGCATAAGTTTTAAATACAAAACAGAAGCCCTTGAGAATTTCTCAGGGGCTTTTTTGAATAATTGACTTAAATTTAAGTGTAATGAATATCTGTGTGTTTTGTTCTTCTAGCAATTCCTTGGATAAAGTGTATTTTAAGGAAGCTACTGAACTTGGAAAATTAATGGGTTCAAATCATCATGGCTTGGTTTATGGAGGAACCAATGTTGGCTTGATGAACGAGGTAGCTGAATCTGTGAAAACATCGGGAGGAAAAGTACTTGGAGTAATTCCAAAGCTGATTAATGATTATGGAATTTCTGCCGACTTTTTGGATGAATTAATTATTACGCCAGATATGGCTGAAAGGAAAAAGCTGCTACGCGAAAAATCGGATGCTTTTATTGCTCTTCCTGGTGGTTTTGGAACATTAGAGGAAATATTGGAAGTAATCACATTAAAGCAATTGGGCTATCACAATAAACCGATTGTATTTATTAATACAAATGGCTTTTATGAGAATTTAAAAGCTCAATTTGAACTGTCTTATCAAGAAAAGTTTGCTAAACCTGAATACGGTAAATTGTTCTACTTTGCCACTGATTTCAAAGATGCAATGTCCTATATCGAAAACTACAAACAAGAAGACAGAGGTACAAAATGGGATTAATTAATTGAGAATTGCTTATTGATAGAATCCAATAAAGTCTTTGTTTTAACTGGTTTCACGATGTAATCATCACAACCTGCAGCAAAGGCTTTTGTTTTATTTTCTTTCTCAACGAAAGCCGTTTGTCCAATTATTGGAATTGCAGCATTTCTATGCTTGATTCTTTTGGTAGCCTCGTAGCCATTCATCACTGGCATTTGAATGTCCATTAAAACAATATCAACTTTAACCGATTCGCACAATGAAATAGCTTCAATGCCATTTTTAGCCCAAAATATTTGGGCCTGAGTGTGCTCTATTGCTGTTTTAAAATAAGTGAAGTTATTTCTTTGGTCATCAACAATCAGAATTTTCTTCCCACTCCAATTGTAGTGGTTTTCCTTTTGCAATTCATCTTCTTTTTCCAAACTAAATGGTAACTGTATATAAAAACAAGTTCCTTCATTTTCCTTTGATTCTACTCTTATTTTTCCTCCTAGAACCTCAGTTAGTCTGTGGCTTATTGTAAGACCTAATCCGGTTCCACCATATTGTCTGGTGTCTGATCCATCAATTTGTCTGAATGACATAAAGATATCCTTTAAAGCATTTTCAGGAATGCCAATGCCGGTATCTTTTACATATATTTCAATTGCAGATTCATTTTCTATGGTTTGATATCCAAATTCTATTGAACCTTCATTTGTAAATTTTATTGCATTATCGAGTAGGTTGGATAAAAGCTGTTCTAATCTTTTTGCATCGGTAAACAAAAGAGAATCCTTATCGCTTAATGCCTTTTGTACTTGTAGTGTGATATGAGATTTATTGATACTATTTTTTAGCCCGTAAAATTTCTCAAATAGAACAGTAAGAATTCCATTTAAATTGTAATTTGCCCAATTCAAATTGATTTGTCTCGATTCAATTTTTGACAAATCAATAATGTTATTGATGAGCTGTAGTAGGTTGTTACTGCTTTGTTTTATTAGTTCTCCATATTCAAGTCTTTCATTTTCATTGATGTGTTGAGAAGTCATAATATCGGTAAATCCGATAATATGATTCATTGGAGTTCTAATTTCATGAGACATATTTGCCAAGAATGCTGATTTTAAAAGATCTGATTCTTCGGCTTTGTTTTTGGCCTCAGTCAAATGTTTTTCATATAGTTTTCGTTGTGTTATGTCACGATAAATACCAAAAATTGCAATAGGTTTATCATCAATTATAATAGGATTTCCTACAATTGACACATCAATTAATTCACCGGTTTTGCACTTTCGTTTTGTTTCTATTTCAACCAGTCGCCCATTGGTAGTTAAGCTGTTTAATTTATTTGCTTCTCCTTGTCTTTCTTCATCAGCCAGTAAGTTATCTGTAACAACTCCTTTTATATCTTCCGAAGTGTAACCAAAAAGTTCAGTGAATTTTTTATTGATTTTAATTCCTTTACTTTCAATATCGGTAATGGCAATTGCTTCCGGTGAATTTTCGAATAACTGCTCAAAATATGCAGTTTCAATATTTAACTGTCGCTCAATATTGTCTCGTTTTGAAATCATTTGGTTGGCTAGTTCACCTAACTCTTTGTATTCCTTAAATTGTAATGAGGAAGTGTTTATTCTCAGTGACTCAGATGCTGCTTTTTCAAAGAATCTAGTGAAAACATGTAAGCCATTTTTTGTAATCTTAACAACATATCTCGAGAAAATGATAATACAAATTACAACCAATATAACCAGAATTACTCCATTCAGAATATAATTATTTACGTTTGCTTGTAATTCATTATTTCGATTTTTAATAGTTTGATTCAACTCTTCTAAATGAATGCCTGAACCAATCACCCATTGCCAATCTTTGTAGGCTTTTGCATAAGTTAATTTAGGCAAGGGTAGATCCTTAGAGTTGGCAAATGGGTCAAGATATTCTATAAATCCACCTTCAGAATCAGTACCTCTCGAAATGAATTCTTTAACAATCTGGCTGCCATTTCCATCATATGTAGTCCATAGATTTTCTCCAATTAACGCTTTATTGGTGTGGGCGAGGCATGTTCCATCGAAGCTTATGACTGCAATAGTGAAACTATCATCAAATCGTAAATCGGTAATTTTATCTAAAATTTTCTCCTGAATTTCAAGCTTGTAATTATTTACGTATTGAGTGCAGCCAATATACCAATCGAACTCTTTAAATAGTTTAACAAAGGAAATCTTTGGATGAATTTTCTGACTGTTTTCAACTTGCCAGGAATAGTCGGTATAACCTTCTCCTGCTGATTTTGCAGTTTCAATTTCATTTTGAATAATCGGAACACCATAAACATCTTTTACCTGCAGTTTGTTTCGTCCAATCCATTCAGGATTTTCAGGATCCATGACCACGGTCCCATTTAATTTGTTGATGTAGAAATAACCATCACCATTATTAAAGCGGACAGGATTTAATGCATTGATAATTAGTTTTTGAAGTTCTTTTTTTGATAGTTTGTCTTTATAGCTTTTGTATAGATTAGTGGCTATGCTGTGTGCTTCGTAAACTCTACTGCTTATGTCTTTCTTTAAAAGGTTTCTGGTTTGTAACCTTTCATTTTCAATGTAATTGATGAGAGTTTGTGTTTCCTGTTGTAAGGTTTTTTTCTGGTTTTTTAAGAAATCTTGCCTTATTTGAAGTGACTCACGTTTAAACTTTTGTTTTTCTTGTTGAATGACAAATAAACCAAATACAAGAATTAATCCCATTGAAATGGAGAGCAATGAAAAAAGAAAAACTTTTGAAATGCTTTTGTTGTTTAAGAGTTTAGTGAGAATGAATTTCATACAATCGAAACAGCGATATTAAATATTTACAGTACCGGAAAATACTTTTGTTGCAGGCCCAATAAGCCAGACATTATTGATATTTTGTGTGTCTAATCTTTCAAATCGAACTTCCAGATTTCCACCTTTGGTTATTATTTTGAAATGTTCTTTGTTTTTTTCAAAGCCGGAACCAATTGCCGATGCCACTACACCTGTACCACAAGAATAAGTTTCATCTTCTACTCCTCGTTCGTAGGTACTTACTTGTATACCTTCATCGTTAAAAGAAACAAAATTTACGTTTGTACCTTCTTTTGCAAACCTTTCGTTGTATCGGATGACTTTACCATTTTTATAGGTGTCAAAGTTTGCATGGGAATCAATGAATTTAACGTAATGTGGCGAACCGGTGTTCATGTAATAATGATTTTCTCCCTTTTCGATGCCAGACACATTAATCATTTTAAGACTTACCTGAACAAAACTATCTTCATCCTTCACCAAGGCTTCATGCTCTCCATCTACGGCAATGAATAATGTTTTATCTTTGATAATCCCCAGGTGATATGCAAAAGCAACTATACATCTGCCACCATTTCCACACATGCTCGCTTCACCACCGTCCGAATTGAAGTACCTCATTCGAAAATCATATCCTTCAGCATTCTCTAATAGCATTAAACCATCTGCACCAATGCCAAACCTTCGGTGACATAGGTGTTCAATCAACTTTTTGTTATCCGGGGATATAATATTATTACGGTTATCAATTAGAACAAAATCATTTCCAGTTCCCTGATATTTCCAAAATTGTATCTGCATTCTTGTGTAATCCTGTTAATAAGTGTTAAATACGTTAAAATTCAAAACACTTCTAAACTTATATCGTTAAAATTGTAGCATAAAAGTAAGAATCTTATTGGTTTTACCCTTATTTCCAAAAGTGAAAAGTGTAAGAATTTGATGAATGTTAATTCAATGATAAATAACTATTGATTATATGAATCTGATTTCGTAACTTTTTATGTTCGAAACAGGGTGTGTAAATTGCCGATAAGATGGATCCTAAGTTTCACTCTTAAAATTTTTATTGCATTATGAAAGCTAAAATGTTTTTCGGAAGAGTTTTAACTGCATTATTTGGTGGTGGTATTGCCATTATTTTATTTGTATTGTTTGTTGATAAAGAAGAGAAAATTATCACGGTAAAGGAGCCAAAAGCGATACAATTAACAAGCCTTCCACAAAATGTAACGGGTCAGGTTGATTTAACGTTAGCTGCAGAATCATCGGTGAAATCTGTAGTACATGTAAAAACTTTATATACGAATGAAGAATATCAATCCAATCCATTTTACGATTTTCTTTTTGGGAATACTAAAAGAGACTATCAACCACAGCCAAGCCTGGGCTCAGGTTCAGGTGTAATTATTTCTGATGATGGTTACATCGTGACCAATAATCATGTAGTGAGAGGTTCAAATTTAATTAATGTAGTTTTACAAGATAAAAGATCCTATGAGGCTAAGTTAGTGGGACAGGATCCATATACCGATTTGGCATTGATTAAAATTGAAGAAGAAGATTTGCCTGCAATGAGTTTTGGAAATTCTGATGAGTTGAAATTAGGAGAATGGGTATTGGCAGTAGGAAATCCATTTAACTTGACTTCCACAGTTACCGCAGGTATTATTAGTGCTAAAGCCAGAAATATTGGAATAATGAGAGAAGGAAGTCTGAGCATTGAATCATTTCTTCAGACTGATGCTGCTGTGAATCCTGGTAATAGTGGAGGAGCTTTGGTTGATACAAAAGGAAAGTTGGTTGGAATCAATACGGCAATTGAATCGAGAACAGGTTCTTATTCAGGTTACTCTTTTGCGATACCTGTAACAATTGTTCAAAAGGTTATAACAGATTTAAAAGAATTTGGTAGGGTACAAAGAGCTGTTATTGGAGTTGTTATTCAAACTGTTGATGCCAGATTAGCTGAAGATAATGGTTTGGAGAAAATTGAAGGTGTATTCATTAATGGAATAACTGAAGATGGAGCTGCAGAAGAAGTTGGTATGAAAAAAGGAGATGTTATCCTGCAGATTAATAATACAAAGGTTAATTCAAATGCTGAGCTGCAAGAGCAAGTAAGCAAGTATCGTCCTGGAGATGAAATAGAAGTTTTAATAAAAAGAGATGGCGAAAAGAAACAATTTGATGTCGTTTTACGTAATAGGTTAGGAAATACGGAAGTGATAAAATCAAGTGATTTAGCTTTTCTAGGTGCTGAATTCGAGCCAATTTCTGCTAAAGAGAAGTATCGACTTCAAATTAATAGGGGAGTTAAAGTGAAGAATCTGCGTAGTGGGAAGCTGAAAGAGGAGAATATTAGAGAAGGTTTTATTATTTACAAAATTAACAATACACCAATTTATAAAGTAAAAGATATTGAAGAGGCCTTGCAAAGCGTTAAGGATGGCGGAGTGTTTATTTCTGGTATATATCCTAATGGCAGCGTGAAGTATTATGCCTTTTCTCTTAAGGATAATGAATAGAAATCAAACGAGAAAAATATAAATATTCGAATAAAATGGCAATTAATTTTGACTTTTTTTATTAAAAAGTCTAATTTTGCGAAATATTTTCGATGAAAAGGGACTATGAGACAATTAAAGATAACTAAATCAATTACCAATCGTGAGAGTGCGTCGTTGGACAAGTACTTGCAAGAGATTGGTAAAGAAGATCTTATTACAGTTGAGGAAGAAGTTGAATTGGCGCAGCGAATCAAAAAAGGCGACCAAAGAGCTTTGGAAAAATTAACCAGAGCAAATTTGCGTTTCGTTGTTTCTGTGGCTAAGCAATACCAAAATCAGGGATTGAGTCTGCCTGACTTGATCAATGAAGGAAACCTGGGATTGATTAAAGCAGCAGAAAAGTTTGATGAAACTCGTGGATTTAAATTCATTTCTTATGCTGTATGGTGGATTCGTCAGTCTATCCTTCAGGCTTTGGCAGAGCAGTCTCGAATCGTTCGATTACCATTGAACCAGGTTGGTTCGTTGAACAAGATCAACAAAGCATTTTCGAAATTCGAGCAAGAACATGAAAGAAAGCCATCTCCTGAAGAATTAGCAGAGTCCTTGGAGTTACCTGCAGATAAAGTTGCAGATACACTACGTGTTTCAGGTCGTCACATTTCTGTCGATGCTCCGTTTGTTGACGGAGAGGACAACAGTTTGTTGGATGTATTGGTGAATGATGATTCTCCAATCGCAGACAGAAGTCTCTTGAATGAGTCCTTAACCAGAGAAATTGATAGAGCTTTAGCTACTCTAACCGAGAGAGAAAGTGATATCATCAAGTTATTCTTCGGTATTGGAATTCAAGAAATGACCTTGGAAGAAATTGGCGAAAAATTTGGATTGACACGTGAACGTGTTCGTCAGATTAAAGAAAAAGCGATTCGTCGTTTGCGTCATACTTCCCGAAGCAAATTATTGAAATCATATTTGGGATAACAGTTCCCGCGAGATAACTAAAGCAGTTTCGAAAGAAACTGCTTTTTTATTTTCCCTTATTTTGAGTTTTTCTCTTTCAATTGTTCCTGCAGTTTATACATCTCATCTCGATATTGAGCCGCTTGTAAGAAATCCATATCTTTTGCAGCTTTCTGCATTAATTTCTTCGTTTTCTCAATACTCTTTTCCAAGTTTTCTTTGCTCATGTATTGTACTACAGGATCTGCAGCAATTTCAACAGTTTCAGGTCCTGCATATGCATTTGGTTCGGCTTTCTGACTTTGTTCAATAATACTTTTCTTTGATTTTACAATTTGCTGTGGTGTAATGCCATGTTTCTCGTTGTAAGCCAATTGTTTTTCACGACGATGATTGGTAGAATCAATTGTCTCCTTCATCGATTTGGTAATCTTATCTGCATACATGATTACCTTTCCATTTACATTACGTGCAGCTCTACCGGAAGTCTGAATTAGTGATCGGGTAGAGCGAAGAAAACCTTCCTTATCGGCATCAAGAATTGCTACCAAGGATACTTCCGGTAAATCCAAACCTTCACGAAGTAAGTTCACTCCAATCAAAACATCAAACTCACCATTTCTAAGGTCTTCCATTATTTTAATGCGATCTAATGTGTCAACATCAGAATGGATGTAGCGACATCGAATACTTAAATTGGCAAAGTATTCCGATAATTCTTCTGCCATTCGTTTGGTAAGAGTAGTAACCAGTGTGCGTTCATCTTTTTCTGTCCTTTCATTGATTTCTGCTATCAAATCGTCAATCTGATTTAAACTTGGACGAACATCAATTTGAGGATCAAGCAGTCCGGTAGGGCGAATTACCTGTTCAACTACAACACCTTCGCATTTTTCCAGTTCATAATCAGCCGGAGTTGCACTAACATAAATGGTTTGATTGGTTACTTCTTCGAACTCTTCAAATTTTAAAGGTCTGTTATCCAATGCAGCAGGCAATCTAAACCCATATTCTACCAAGTTAATTTTCCTTGAATGATCACCGCCATACATGGCACGAATTTGAGGAATGGTAACATGACTTTCGTCGATTACCATTAAGAAATCATTTGGGAAATAGTCTATTAAGCAGAAGGGACGTGTGCCGGCAGGTCTTCCATCAAAATATCTTGAATAATTCTCGATACCAGAACAGTGACCAAGCTCCCTGATCATTTCCAGATCGAAACTTACTTTTTCTTCCAATCGTTTTGCTTCCAGATGTTTTCCAATTTCTTTTAAGAAAGCAACATGTGCAACCATATCATCCTGTATTTGATGTATGGCTGATTGAACCCGATCTTTACTGGTAACAAATATATTGGCTGGGTAAATGGTAATTCGGTCGTAATCTTCAATTTTTAATCCATTAATAGGATCGAAAGAATAGATTTCATCAATTTCATCATCCCAGAAAATAATTCTGTAGGCAAAATCAGCGTAAGCAGGATAGATATCAACAGTGTCACCTTTTACACGGAAATGTCCACGATCGAATTCCACTTCGTTTCTTGAGTATAGAGCATCCACAAATGCGAAGAGAAGCTTGTTGCGCGAAATAACCTGACCTTTTTCCAAAACCGTAACATTGTTGTGGAAATCTTCCGGGTTACCAATACCATACAAGCAGGAAACCGATGAAACTACAATAACATCTTTTCTTCCCGAAAGTAGGGCTGAGGTTGCACTAAGCCTTAATTTTTCAATCTCATCATTAATGGAAAGATCTTTCTCGATATACGTATCGCTTACAGGCAGATAAGCTTCTGGTTGATAATAATCGTAATACGAAACAAAATATTCAACAGCATTATTGGGAAAGAAATTTTTGAACTCGCCATAAAGCTGTGCCGCAAGGGTTTTGTTATGACTTAAAACCAAAGTAGGTCTTTGAACTTCCTGAATTACATTTGCCACGGTAAATGTTTTACCCGAACCAGTAACCCCAAGAAGAGTTTGAAATGGAGAACCATCATTCAGTCCATTACGAAGTTCTTCAATCGCCTCAGGCTGATCGCCTGTTGGTTTAAATTTCGATACAATTTTAAAATCCATAACCCTCTTTTTTAATCTTATACCATTTATTGGTAATCGAGAGCTATTTATGACTCTCGTAGTATTTTGGTATAATGCCGATATATAATTTACAAGTCATTGTACGTGAAGTGTACAAATGGCTTAAATAAATTAATTATCGGTGCTACAAAGCAACGCTAAAATAGAGAAACAATGTGAAACGAGCATGATTAAATACAAATTGTTATTATTATTTAAATCTTGCGGCTTCCTCCCGATAATGATTGGGGTGGCAAAACCATGTAAAATATAAACAGATGAACTTGAAAATATTTTTGGTACAAAAAATGCCGACTATTTTAAATAGTCGGCAGTACTTTATATTGAGATAAGTCTACTCGGAAATTTTAAAGTAAACCGGAAAGTGGTCGCTGTATCCTCCGTAGTAATTTGGACCGCCATAGGTTCTACTAGGAACAAGTACACCTTTCTTGTTTTTGTAACAAATCCACTCTTCTTTAAATATCTTTCCAGCATCGAAAGAGGTGTGAAGTCCGTTTTTCTTATTCAACAATGAGTTTGAAACAATTAAATTATCAAGCATGTTCCAATTGCCTCTATAGTTGTAAGTACCTTCTCCTTTGGCATCCATATTATAAACAAGATTGTACAAATATGAAGGGTTTGATGAGTTTTTATTGTTGCCTGCATTTAATGTTTGGCTAAGCGATTTGTTGTTTGGTTCATCGTTGAAGTCACCCATTATAATGATGTTTGCAGCAGGATTTTTAGTTTGAATCCCATCAACGGCACTTTTCAATTGTTCGGCAACAAATACTCTGTTCTTTTCCGATTTTTCCAAACCGCCTCGTCTCGAAGGCCAATGGTTTACAAAAACATGAACCGTATCTGTGCCAATAATACCTTCTACATATAAAATATCACGAGTTTTGTAATTCGGTTCCCAAGGAAATTGGATGTTAATAGCCTCATGCTTTAGGTATTTAAAATCTTCTTTCTTGTAGATAAGAGCACAGTCAATTCCTCTTTTATCTGGACTTTCGCTATGTGCTATTCCATAATTTCCTTCAATTAAAGTCTCTTGTTTACAAAGGTCTTCAATTACTTTTTTGTTTTCAATTTCGCATAAACCAATGATGCTAGGTAAACGTAATGTATCCATTGAGGAAAGAACCTGAGCTAATTTTTCCAATTTATCCTGATATCGTTCACCATTGAACTTTAATTTTCCTTCAGGAGTAAAATCATCATCCCATTTTTCAGGGTGGTTAATGGTGTCGAATAAGTTTTCAACATTGTAAAAAGCAATAGTATATTCCTTTGTTTGTTGGCTACATGATGCAATTACAAATGCAGCAGAAATGAGTAAGAGTAATTTTCTGAACATGATTTAGTGTTATTGATTTAGTAATATGGAGTAACATCAGTAACCATCATACCTGCTTTTTCTGCAGCTTGTATTCCTAATAGTCCATCCTCAAATACCTGGCAGAATTTAGGATCTACTCCCATTAACTCGGCACATTTCAAAAAGGTTTCTGGCTCTGGCTTATGATTGTTTACATCATCAGCACTAACCAAAATAGGGATGTACTTATCCAAGCCAAGAATCTCCATCGTTTCTTGAGCAATATTCCTTTTGCCTCCTGTGCCCACTGCCATTGGAATTTGCTTGTGGTATTTATAAACCAAGTCAGTTACAGGTTTAATTTCAGTTATCTTATGCATCTCCTTTGCAAAAAAATCTTCTTTAATAACAGAGAATTCCTGCGGATCAATAGAATGGTTGTATTCTTTATTCAGTTTTTCAATAATTTTAGATGATGGCATCCCTGCACAAGCAGATAACCATTCAAACGAGTAGGTAACCCCCATTATTTCTGCGGCTTTTTTCCATGCTTCAAAATGTAATGGCATGGTGTCAGCAAGTGTACCATCTAAATCAAAAATTAAGGCTTTTGTATCGGTATATATATTTATCGATTTCATATTCATTCTCTTAATAGGTTCAACTTCACAAGTTATTCGATTTATTATATCTTCCAATTTAATAATTAACAATATTAGTTCAGGTCCGATATAAAAGAATGCGCAAATTATTAATTATTTCTTAATTAATGCCAAGCTTAACTTTATAATTTATAAATGCTTTGAGTAAATTGATGCGACTTGCTTAAGATGTGAATTATATTGATTTTCGGTTTGTTGAATTCTTTTATTTTTTCTAATTTTCTATAGATTTGTAAAACATTTTGCGAAAGCATGCGTTTGAAGTAATGTCTACATTATTAGAATTAAAAGTGAGGTTTATGAAGGTTGTACAAAGAAGTTTGATTCTATTATTCGTTTTATTTAGTGTTTCAGTAAGCGCAAAAAAAATGTCGGAAGCCGAAAAGAGAGCCGACCTTATTACCAAGTGGATGACAAAAAAACTGGAACTAAGTTCTGATCAGGTTTTAAAAATTCAAGTGTTAAATTTGGAGTGTGAGCAAGAAATTGATCGACTTACAAACGAAAAGGCAGGCTTTTCATGCATGCAAGCAGTACGCGATAGTTTGCTTCAAAAAGAGCTTAACTTCAAAGAAATTTTAACAGATACTCAATTGGCCAGTTATAAAAAGTCGAAGTGTGAGTTAAAAGAGAAGCTCAAAAAAATGTTTAAAAGACTCTAGCGTTTAAATAATATATCCCCCATTCCCAATCGAAGTTCGATTGGGTTTTTTTATCTCAAAAATCTTGTAAAAAGAAAAAAAGATAAAAAAATCTGAAATATTTTAGTGTTTGTAACATCCGTTACACTTTTTACATACTCAATGTCGGATATTTGTAATGTCAAAAGGTGATAAGGCATGGCGAAAATAAATTCTTTTACTCCCTTTTGATTTTGTAAATTGAATAAACCGAAAATAAATAACACTAAAAAATACGATTATGAGCATGTTTTGTTATCAATGTCAGGAAGCAGCAAAGGGAACAGGCTGTACAATTAAAGGTGTTTGTGGTAAGACCGATGAGGTTGCAAACATTCAGGATCTATTGATGTATGTAATGAAAGGAATTTCATTGTACAGTGTAAAAGCTCGCGAAGCTGGTGTTGAAAATGAGAAAGTAAACAACTTCATCATGAATGGATTGTTTATGACGATCACTAACGCAAACTTCGATAAAGTAAAATTCGTTGAAGCAATTCGAAACGGATTAAAATTAAGAGAAGAAATTAAAAAGCAAGCTGAAGAAGCTGGAGTTTCTTTTGGCGATCTTCACCACTCTGCAACATGGTTTGCTGATTCAGAAAATGATTTTGATGCAAAAGCTCGCGTAGTTGGTATTTTAGCTACAGAAAATGAAGATGTACGTTCTTTACGTGAACTTTTAACATACGGTTTGAAAGGTTTTGCTGCTTACGTTGAGCATGCGTATAACCTAGGTTTCGAAAAAGCTGAAATGTATGCATTCATGCAAGAAGCTTTGGTAGCAACTACCGATGATACTCTTTCTGCTGACGATTTAGTAGGATTAGTAATGAAGTGTGGTGCCAATGGTGTTACTGCAATGGCTACTTTGGATGAAGCAAATACATCTGCTTATGGTAATCCAGAAGTAACAGAAGTTAACATTGGTGTTAGCAACAAGCCAGGTATCTTGATTTCAGGTCACGACTTGAAAGATATGGAAGAGTTGTTGAAGCAAACCGAAGGAACTGGGGTTGATGTTTACACTCACTCAGAAATGTTGCCTGCTAACTACTATCCGGCATTTAAAAAGTATGAGCACTTTGTAGGTAACTACGGTAATGCATGGTGGAAGCAGAATGAAGAGTTCGAAACTTTTAACGGACCAATTTTGTTTACAACCAACTGTATTGTTCCTCCTAAAGAGAACTCAACTTACAAAGATAAAGTATACACTACAGGTGCATCAGGTTTCCCAGGATTCAAGCACATTGCTGCTGATGAAAACGGAAAGAAAGATTTCTCTGAAATTATTGAAGTAGCTAAAGGTTGTGCTGCTCCAACTGAAATTGAAAAAGGAAAGATTGTTGGTGGTTTCGCTCACAACCAGGTAATGCAAGTGGCTGATAAAGTTGTTGACGCTGTGAAATCAGGAGCTATTCGTAAGTTCTTTGTTATGGCAGGTTGCGACGGTAGAATGAAAGGTCGTGATTACTATACTGAATTTGCTTCTAAGTTGCCACAAGATACTGTAATCTTAACTGCAGGTTGTGCCAAGTATCGTTACAACAAGCTTGAGCTTGGCGATATTGGAGGTATTCCACGTGTATTGGATGCAGGTCAGTGTAACGACTCTTACTCTTTGGCAGTTATCGCATTGAAATTGAAGGAAGTATTTGAATTGAACGATATCAACGAGCTTCCAATTGCTTACAACATTGCATGGTACGAGCAAAAGGCAGTAATCGTATTGCTAGCGCTTCTTCACCTGGGTGTTAAGAACATCCATTTAGGACCTACATTGCCAGCATTCTTATCGCCAAACGTAGCTAAAGTTTTAGTTGATACATTCGGAATTGCTGGAATTGGTACTGTAGACGAAGACATGAAAATGTTCTTGAACTAGTATAAGTTTGAATTGATATAGCTTGCGCCCCATGTGTGGTTTGAAGAGAGAGAGTTTGTGTGGGGCGCATTTTTTTATAATCCGTAAAGGATTAGCCGAATTTTAGGGTTAAAGTAAAAAATGTCTGATTGAATAATTATTGTTCTTTCGGACTTTTTTTTGTTATTATCTTCATCGTATGGCTAAAAGCAAAACAATACAGTTTCTAAAAAAATATCACAAGTGGCCATCATTGCTGCTTACTCTGTTTATTATCCTGTTTTCCATTTCAGGGATTATCATGAACCACCGCCCACTGTTTTCTTCTTGCGATGTAAATCGTAAGTATCTGGGATCGGAATATCAGTATAAAAACTGGAACAAAGCTGCCGTGAAATCAGCAATTCATTTAGGTGATAAGGCATCCTTGATATATGGAAATATTGGGGTTTGGAAAAGTTCTGACAATTTTAAATCCTTCTCTGATTTTAATTCTGGTTTCCCTGAAGGAATTGATAATCGAAAGGTGGAGAAAATCATTCAAACCAAATCAGGAGAACTGTTGGCAGGAACACTTTTTGGCCTTTATCAACACAAGAATAATGAATGGAACAAGCTTGAACTTCCGGTGAAGGAGGAGAGAGTTGTTGATTTTATGGAAATTGGCGAAGAGCTCTACATCTTAACTCGAAGTAATCTGCTAAAGAAAGTTGATGATACCTTCGAAATTGTAAAGATTCCAGCCAGTAAGGATTACGATGGAAAAACAAGCCTGTTTAAAACCCTATGGGAGATTCATAGTGGCGAGGCTTTTGGCATACTGGGAAAGTTGTTTGTTGATTTTATTGGCTTGATATTTCTCTTTCTGTGCTTTAGTGGTTTGGTTTACTTCTTTTTTCCCGATTGGATCAAAAGAATCAAGAAAAAAGGAGGGATTACCAAAAGAAAAATCAGCTTTTTAAAATTCAACTTGAAGTGGCACAACCATTTTGGGAATTGGTTAATTGTATTTCTCATTTTAACCACCCTTACCGGAATGTTTCTTCGTCCTCCACTGTTAATTGCCATTGCCCATAGTCGTGTGGATAAGATTCCATTTACTCATCTCGATAATCCAAACCCCTGGTACGATCAGTTGCGAAGAGTTCTTTACGATGAGGACCTGAACAGAGTGATGCTGGCAACCAATGAAGGCATTTATTATAGCGATAACCTGTTTGAAACTGCTCCCGAAAGATTTGAGCATCAACCTCCGGTTTCGGTAATGGGTGTGAATGTGCTCGAAAAGGTGGGTGAAGACCAATATTTGCTAGGTTCGTTTAGTGGTATTTTTTATTGGATGCCCGAAAGAAATATGATCTTTGATTACATTACCAAACGCCCGCATGTGCCAGTTCGCAGAATGGGACCACCCATTGCCGCACATCCTATTGCTGGTTATTTAAAAGATAAAGATGGAAAAGAGATTCTTTTCGATTACAATTTGGGTGCAGGCAATTTAAGTGATGATACCGGATTTGCCAGCATGCCGGCAGAGATACAGGAGAGCCCCATGTCCTTGTGGAATCTTTGTTTGGAAGTACATACCGGCCGTATCTACCAATACATTTTTGGGAAAATGTACATCCTTTTTATTCCAATTGCCGGACTTACAATTTTGTGGATTCTAATTGTGGGATACCTGTTGTTTAGAAAGCAAAGAAAAGTTCAGACTTCGAAAACGAAATAGAAGTTAAGTGTTTTATGTGCTAATAATGAGGTGTGAATAGAACGTAATAAGTTGTTGGCTACCTACTCAATGCAATTCCATTTTCTACTAATTTATCTATAAATATCTTTTTTATGGACAATATTTAAAGTGTAAAAACTCAATTTCATCGCAATAAAAAGGTCTTTGTCGAATTTTTATGAATCATTAGACAGAAGAAGATTGTTCTCGCTTAACATTATATATATTTGTCTTCACTCAAATGGTATCATAATACAATTACTTAAATTTTAGATGAATGGAATTAACTATTGAGAATTTAACAAAGACATACAGCAATGGTGTTAAGGCATTGAATAATGTTAATATTAAAATTGGTACAGGAATGTTCGGTTTGTTAGGACCTAACGGAGCAGGAAAGTCAACTTTGATGCGTACAATTGCCACTCTTCAGGAAGGTGACAGTGGTTGTATTTTGTTTGATGGTACAAATATCATGGAAAACAAAATGGTGTTGCGTAATGCATTGGGATATTTGCCACAAAGTTTTGGAGTTTATCCTAAAATGTCGGCCGAAGATTTATTGATGCATTTTGCCGAATTGAAAGGCATTTCGAACAAACAAGAGCGCAAAGAGATTGTTGATGCTGTGCTTGAACAAACCAACTTGACTGAAGCAAGAAAGAAAAATGTTGCTGGCTATTCAGGAGGTATGAAACAACGTTTTGGTATTGCCCAACTTTTGCTTAACAACCCGAAACTGATTATTGTAGATGAGCCAACCGCGGGACTTGATCCGGCAGAGCGCAGTCGATTCTTGAACGTATTGCGTGAGATTGGTACCAACCATATTGTTATTTTTTCAACACACATTGTAGAGGACGTAAAGGAGTTATGTACCGATATGGCCATAATGAATGGCGGAACCATTCTAACACATAAAACCCCAAAGCAATCGGTAGAAGAGTTGCAAGGTAAAATGTGGACCAAATGTATTGAGCGTTCTGCTTTAAACGAGCACAAGGAGAAATTTGATATTCTTTCCAGTCGATTCAACGATGACAATAGCATGAATATAAATGTATATTCAGAAACGCAGCCTGATGAGTTGTTTACACCAAAGGAAGCGGATCTTGAAGATGTATATTTTGTTACACTTAAAGCATCGAATTAATCATGGGCAAGTTTAATACATTATTTAAGTTTGAGTTAAAATACTGGCTCAAAAACCCAGCTACTTACATCTATTCAGCGGTGCTTTTGGTTATATCAACTTTGGTTATGGCCGGTAGTTTAGGGGTATTCGATTCTAGTACAGCTACTGTAGCATCGGTTCGCCTGGCCAATTCCCCTATTGCTTTGTTCAATAGTTTTGGCATCCTTACTTTGGGGTATTTTCTATTGCCTTCCATTGTTGGAGGTTCTGTAAATAGAGATTTTAGTTCCGAAATGCACTCTATTTTATATTCTTACCCATTTAAGAAATCGGAATACATTCCTGCCAAATTCCTAAGTTCTATTGTGGTTACTTTGGCCATATTCTTAATATTTGGTTTGGGGTTTATGATTGCGCCATTACTGCCTGGGGTTAACCCGGAATTACTTGGTCCATTCAGACCATTGGCATTTTTACAGATCTATGGCATGGTAATTTTGCCAAACATACTTCTGTTTGGAGCCATAGTGTTTAGCGTAATTACTTTCACAAGAAACTTAGGTGCAGGTTTCATTACCATGATTGTGCTGTTTTTTGTACAGGGTATTTCAGATAATTACATGAGCCAGTTGGATAGTAAAACATTGGCAGCACTATTGGATCCTTTCGGAGCATCGGCCATTCAGAATGCAACTGAATATTGGAATGTGGCAGAGCGTAATACAAACCTGCTGCCAATGGATGGTTTGGTTCTAATCAACAGAATCATTTGGATATCGGTATCATTATTGATTTTCTCGCTTACCTACTACAAGTTTCAGTTTACCCAGAATGCCTTGAGTTTCCGTTGGTTCTCCAAAAAGAGCGCAGTAGTTACAAAAGATAATTTCAATAACCTAAGGGATATCAACCTTCCAAAGGTAAACATTGACAATAGTTTCAACTGGAACATCAAGCTGATGTGGAGCATTTCGAAATTGAATTTTAAATTCATCATTAAATCGGTTCCATTTATGGTTATGGTGGCAGTGGGAATACTGTTCATGGTAATAGGTCACAATACCACCATGAATCTATTTGGTACAACCACCTATTCTACTACCTGGAAAATGTTGTTGATTCCAAGCTCCATGTTCAAATTGTTCATTCTCTTGATTACCTTTTTGTATTCGGGAATGTTGGTGCAGCGCGAGCGCAGAGCAAAAATGTTTGAACTGGTAGATGTTACACATACCCCAAACTGGGTTCAGTATTTCTCTAAGTTTATTGCCTTAATCAAGATGCAGGTGGTATTGCTATTGGTAGTGATGGCAACTTGTATTGTAATTCAGCTTTCCGAGGGATACTACGACATTGAGCCAATACATTATCTTACTGAGCTCTTCCTGTTTATGCTTCCATCTTACATTGTTTGGGCAGGATTATCCTTATTTGTTCAGTCGCTGTTTGCAAACTTCTACATTGGCTTTTTTATTCTATTCATCTTTTCAATTATCAGTCCTTTTGTATCGAAAATTGGAATTGAGCAAAACATATTTAAATTTAATGCAGGACCTTCAGTCAATTATTCTGATATGGATGGATATGGCAGGGGAGTAGCTGCCTTCATGTTTTACCGACTTTACTGGCTATTGTTCTCTTCATCTTTATTGATTTTAGGTTTGGCCATTTGGCGCCGAGGCGTTAGAGAAACCATTAAGATTCGTTTCCGAAGAGCAAAGGAAAACTTAAGTCGTGGGCTCTATGTTTCATTGGCAGTTTGTGTTATAGGTTTCATTGCCATTGGCTCGTACATTTATTGGTTCGATAATGTTTTTAACGAATACAAATCGGCAAAACAAAGGGAGTTGGATAGAGTAGAATATGAGAAAACTTATTCGAAGTATTACAACATTCCTCAACCTCGTATTGTGGATGCCAGGATTGATGTTGATTTATACCCTGAAACCAAAGATTTAAAAGTTAAAGGGGATTATATCTTGAAGAACAAGAGCAATGAAGCTATTGACTCTATTCATATCAATTACCAATACAAGAATACTACAGTTAGCTTTTCACGAAAGGCTGAATTGATGAGTAAGGATACCGTATTCCAGTACAATATCTACAAGTTAGAGAAGCCTTTAATGCCGGGAGATTCTATGCAAATGCATTTTACATTGAGCAATCAGGAAAATCACTTCTTAGAGTACAATTCTCCTGTAATTGCTAACGGAACCTTCTTTAATAATGGTAGTTTTCCAAGCTTTGGTTATTCTCGCTCGGGTGAGTTAACCGATAACACGGTGCGTAAGAAATACGACTTGCCAAAACGCGATAGAATGGCAGCTCCTACCGATACGTCGGCATTAGGAAATACTTACATTTCGGAATGTGCCGATTGGGTGAATTTTGAAACCACAGTAAGTACTTCTGCCGATCAGATTGCAATTGCTCCGGGGTACTTGCAAGACAAGAGAGTAGAAGGCGATAGAGCTTATTACCATTACAAGATGGACGCTCCAATTCTGAATTTCTATTCATGGGTATCAGGAAAATATGAAGTGTATACCGATAAGTATAAGGATATCAATATTGAAATCTATTATCACAAAGGGCACGATTACAATATTGCCGATATGGTTGAAGCGGTGAAAGCTTCGCTTAAATATTATGGCGAAAACTATTCTCCTTACCAGCACAAACAGGTTCGCATTATCGAATTTCCTAGAACTTACGGAACTTTTGCTCAGTCGTTCCCAAATACCATTCCATTCTCCGAAGCCATTGGTTTCATTGCAAAAGAGGATAAGTCGAAAGAGGGAGCCGTAAACTATGCATACCATGTTACCGCTCACGAAATGGCGCATCAGTGGTGGGCACACCAGGTTATTGGTGCAAATGTTCAGGGAGCAACTTTAATGTCGGAAAGTTTGTCGGAATACTCGGCAATTAAGGTGTTAGAGCAGAAATATCCTAAGAACAAAATCCGCAAGTTCATGAAAGAAGAGCTGAATGGATATTTGAGAGGAAGAGGTTCTGAGCAGGTGAAAGAACAGCCTTTAATGTATAACGAAAATCAACAATACATTCACTACAATAAGGGTGCAATTGCCATGTATGCCATTTCCGATTATATGGGAGAAAACAACTTGAACCAAGCGCTTAGCGAGTATGTTAGCGATGTTGCTTTCCAGGAGCCTCCATACACTACATCTTTAGAGTTTATTGATGTAATGAAACAACACATGCCTGATAGTATGGACTATGTGATTACTGATATGCTTGAAACCATTACTCTTTTCGATAATAAGGTGGATAGTGCTTACGTATCGAAAACCGAAGATGGTAAGTATAAGGTTGATTTTGTTGTTGAGGCTCAGAAGTACAGGGTGATCAATACCAAGAACGAAGAAAATAAAGAGCTTTCGAGTGACGATTCATCGGTTACCATCTCTATAAATACAAAGAAAAGAGAGGATGATAAGCAATACATCGATATGAATGATTGGATCGATTTGGCCATTTTTGTTGAAGACGAAAACAAGGAAGAACAAGAGATTCTATTCAAGAAAGTTCACATTACTGCGAAAGAAAATAAGTTCTCGTTTATTGTTGATAAGAAGCCACATAGTGTTGGTATTGATCCTTATCACAAATTAATCGACAGAAAAACAGCAGATAATACTGAGAAGTTTAAGGAGAAGAAAGAGAATTCTTCTGCCAAAGACAAGTCGGTATCATAGGCTGTAAAAAATAAAGTGCTTAAAAGCTATTCCGTAAAGGGATAGCTTTTTTTTTGAAAGTTATATAAGTGTAACTAAAGTAGGTAACGGTACTCTGTACCTATACTTTCATTTAATCATTGGATCTATAAATATTCTGGTGCTCCGCACCTCAGGTAATGGTTAATTTTAATTCATGAGTAAAGCAGCAGAGCTGCCTAATATTTATAGTTTATCATGTAGGTGTATATGCAGGTGCAGAGCACCGTAAGCTTCATTTTTATTGGTAATTTATGAGGCATTATACCTATAACTGATTGGAGTAATTAATTTCTACAGCCTCTGCTTTAAGAAATCATTCAATATTTAACGAAAGTGCGTATCTTTGTCAGGTTCTTAAAATAGTACCATATGTTTAATTTTGAAGAGATAAACCTTGACCGCATTGTAGTTCACAGTGTTGGAAATAAACACCTTGAAGAGGATCTAAAACTTTCTAAATCGGAAATTGATATTGATGATGATGATGTTAGAGATGTATTGCTAAAGTATTTTCTTTCAGCCTTTAACAAGGAGGAATTCTACCATTTCCAAAACGAGGCCGGCATAAACATGAACGAAGTATACTGTTATGCTTCTGAATTTTTTGAGAACAACGAAAGCTTTTACGATCAATCTACCAATATTGCGGTTCATTTGTACGAGAAATCGAACCACCCAAATATTAAAGGAGGTGAGTTTTACCTGGTTGCCTTTTCGGGATGTGTTGTTGATGGTGAAGTTTGCGATGCATTGGGGATTTTCAAATCGGAAAACAAAGACACTTTTCTAAAGGTATACCAGAAGAATGAAAACTTTGAATTGGGTTGTGAGAATGGAATCAATATCAAGAAATTAGATAAAGGTTGCCTGATTTTTAATACCGAAAAAGAGAAAGGCTATAAGGTTTGTATTGTCGATAAGACCAACCCGAACAAAGATGCTTTGTACTGGAAGGAAGATTTCTTGGATTTGAAACTTCGTGAGGATAACTTTTACCATACTCAGAATTACCTTGATATGTGTAAGGGCTTTATTGGCGATGTGTACAACGATGAGAATGAGGTGGCCAAAGCCGATCAGATTGATTTGATGAACAAGTCGATCAACTTTTTTAAGGACAAGAAAGAGTTTAACGAAGACCTGTTTAAGCAAGAAGTAATTGAAGAACCTGAGGTTGCCTCTGCTTTCGATGAGTACAAGGAATATTATCAGAACGATAGAGGAACCGCTGTTGAAACTGAATTTGATATTAGCAACGACGCCGTAAAAGGAGAACAGCGCTACTTTAAACATGTGCTAAAACTGGACAAGAACTTTCATGTTTACATTCACGGACAGCGCAAGTTTATTGAGAAAGGTTACGATGCAGCTCGCGATTTGAGCTACTATAAACTGTTCTTCCGCGAAGAAAACTAAGTAAAGACGCAAGGATTTGCGTCTGGATGTGAAAATAAATTGTTTGGTGTAACAATTTGAAAGATATTATTAGAAGCTTTCTCTTTCGGGGGAAGGCTTTTTTCTTTCCATTTAAAATAAAACACCAAATCGGATAGGTATCGGTACGCTGTACCTCTACCTTTGTGTCATTACGATATGATCTACAAATATTACGGTACTCCGTACCTTTGTAATGTTCAATTCTATTAACCTGAGTTCGATTTAAAATATCCGACACAGAAAATCATCTTCATCCAATCTTTACTTTAAAAGCTCTTCAAAATATCCCGATATTCCTTCGGAAATTTGAGATTATTTCTACTCAAAACCAGTGTAAACTGTGACAATATTTTAAACCGAACTCAGGTTATTAATGGGTAAAGCAGCAGAGCTGCGTAAGCTTTGTAGGTTAATAGTCTATAAGATTAGGAAGGTGCGGAGCACCGTAACTTTTATATTTGTTGTTGGAATTCTAAAGTTCGTCGATCTACGTCAATGATCTGCCTATGCACCTTTACCTATTGTAGTTGCAAGTTTAAGCAGTGCTGACGCTAGTTTATGACTTGTTGCTGGTACTTTAAGGCATTCCGATGGCGGCGCGATCATAAAGAACTGTCGGAATGCTATAGGCTAAGGCCGGAATGTCATTGGCTAAGGTCGGAAGGTCATTGGCTAAGGTCGGAAGGTCATTGGCTAAGGCCGGAAAGTCATTGGCTAAGGCCGGAAGGTCATTGGCTAAGGCCGGAAAGTCATTGGCTAAGGCCGGAAGGTCATTGGCTAAGGCCGGAAAGTCATTGGCTAAGGCCGGAAAGTCATTGGCTAAGGCCGGAAAGTCATTGGCTAAG
Source organism: Marinifilum sp. D737 (assembly GCF_026672275.1). Lineage (GTDB taxonomy): Bacteria > Bacteroidota > Bacteroidia > Bacteroidales > Marinifilaceae > Marinifilum. Next base: position 65,492 of record NZ_JANQCD010000005.1, read on the forward strand.
GCCGGAAAGTCATTGGCTAAGGCCGGAAGGTCATTGGCTAAGGCCGGAAGGTCATTGGCTAAGGCCAACAAAAGATAGAAATGGAATATTTACTTCACATGTACCTTGTAACCAAGTGCTGGTACTCCATCAAAATAGATGATCAACTCATCTTTACCTTTTACATTCGGAAAAATGGTAAAACCAAGCATGTTTCCATTAGGATATGCCTTTACTTTTTGTCCATACTTCTCTTTCTTAAAATGGTAGGCCACTTTGGTATTGGGTGGTAGGTTTTGCAAAAGAAATTGAAGTCCGGAAGACTTTACAATGCTTACAATTCCATTTTGTGGAGCAATCAGCCTTATATTTTTGCCCAAAAAGGCTTTGAAAGGTATGGGCTGAGCCGCAAAGTCGGCATTGCTTTTTATTTTACTGGAAAGGAGCCATTTTTTATCATCGGGCAGATGTTTCATGGCAAATTCATCGGGATCAGAGGCGAAGTAAGCCGATGAAAATTCCTTGTTGAATTTCATTTTTGAATAATCCACCCATCCGGCAGCCCAGGTGGCATCAATCAATTGCCAGGAACCATTTATCTTTACCGCATTCCATGCGTGATTGGAAGGCAGGTTTTCCCGGCCTATTTCAGTAATCATTCTACGTGCAGTACCCGAAACAATTTCACATTCGATATTCATGTGGCGACACAAGTTCTGAAATAGGGTAGAGTAGCCCTCGCACAAAGCCTTGTGTCTTTTTAAAGTTTTTAGGGCCAAATCTTTACGGAATTGTTTCTTTTTGGCTTCCAACTCAGCTTGCGAACGATAGGAAAAGCGTACTCTTTGAGACTTTCCCAAAGCCTTGGTATCGTAGGCAACATGCAATGCAATCCAGGTATAGGCAGCTCTTGCTTTTTCCAAATCCGTTGAAAAATCGCGGGTGATTTTAAGGGCAAGCGCTTCGGTAGAAGAAAAGTTGGCAGGATATCCTCCAAGCACCTGATCGACTCTGCTTAAGTCTTGCGCTTTTGCCGAAGCAAGGGAAAAGAATAGGATAAGGCCCAGTATGTATTTGTATGATCTCATATTTTTCTGCTTTCTGTTTAAAAATATGAAAAAATGGAACAAGAATCGAGCCCGAAAAGTTAATGAAATCTAAAACCTAATATCGTACCTTTGGCACTTTTTATTATTTTCAATTGGCAACTACCATAATAACATTCCTTCGGGATATATTAGAGCCTTGTTAAAGGTGATAGTATGGTAGAATATAGTAAGGATAAAATCAAGCCCCGTAGGTGGCGATAATAAAGTTAAAGCAAGTAAGAAAGGGATATACAATGGTTATTACCAATTTTTTTGGAAGGTAATGTTATGCATAAAAACATTCATGATGAAATGTGAATCACCAATATAAATGTAAGTTTTCGTGATTGTGGAATTTTGTTATTATGTGAATATGGAACTGGAACTAAATATCAGTTCATCACTGTATTGTCCATTGAATTTTACCACTTTTCTACCTTTCCTCTATTCAAACTTTTCAAGACTTGCGGAAAATAAAAAAAGCCCACGCTCACGGAAGCTTGAGTATGGGCCTTTCGAGTAATATACTTAGAAGTATAGTCTTTAATATCTTATCTTAAGTGATCTACTACCTTCATAATTGGCTGAAGAACTGATTCTCCTAGTAAAATACTACGGTCTGGTGACCAACCACATTCAGGTTCTGGTAAATCATTATTGTCCTTAAATGGCATTTCGATTGTCAAAGATAAACATTTAAATCGTTCCCCAATGTGTTTTGAGCAGATTGCCAGGTTTCCTTTGCCAGGTTCGTTTTTCGGATAGCCGTGAGTGTCTTGAAAATCAGGACAAGTAGCCATCCAGGTGTCGATGAAATTTTCTGTTAAATTTTTTAATCTTTCATCGAATGATGGAATTCCTTCAATACCAGAAATAAAGTTGTAAGGCAATGCTTCATCGCCATGGATGTCAAGATTCAAATCGCAACCATACTCATCCATTAGGTTACGAACATGGAATACCTCTGGACTGTCTTCGATGCTAGGCTCTGCCCACTCTCGGTTGTAGTTGAATCCTTTGGTGTTTACACGAAGGTTACCCGCAATACTACCGTCGATATTCATGTTAGGAACAATGTAGAAAACCGCTTTGTTTAGCAATGTTCTGGCAACAGGATCATCTTCATCCAATAGTTTGCCCAATAAGCCTTGCATGAACCATTCTGCCATACTTTCACCAGGATGCTGACGAGCAATTACCCAAATTTTCTTTTTGTTTTCATCTGGCTCACCAACAATTAGCATATCAATGTCTTTGCCTTCAACGGTTTTACCAATTGATACCAATTCACATTCCTGCGACATTTGAGCATTGTGAACCAAATCCAAATGCTGCTCATAAGTGTAAGGAGCGAAGTAAGCATAGTAAACCGAGTTGAATTCTGGTGTATGCTCAATGCTTAACTCTTTACCATCGAAAAAGGTTGGAACTCTAAACCAGTACTCACGATCGTAAGAAGCAACCGCATAATACTCCTGGTATCCTTCAGGATAAGAAGCTTCGCTTGCATTCTGAATGGTCATTTTTACAGCTTGTTCCTGCATTCCTGTTAAGCGGAAATGGAACCACTGGAAATGTTCTGAGTTTGTATCGTTTGGAATTCGCAACTGAATGTTTTGTGGATCAAGAGCTTCAATCACCTCTATTTTACCACTATCGAAATTCGATGAAATGTTCATGTGTGTAAGTTTAAAATTGTGTGATTCAAATATAACAATTATCAATTAGCAGTGAACAGTTATCAGTGAACAATTAACAGAGAACTGTAAACAGTAATCAGTATAAAAAAGTTGGGGCAATTCATTCCTTTAAAATTGTTGATAACACATTCTTGTGGATACAAGGGAATGCTTTGGATTTTCCAATATTGTATGTAATTGGTGTAGAGACAGCATTAATGCTGTCTTTGCGAAATGTTATAAAAAGATGTAATAATAGAAACTATTACAAATGATTTATTTTTCTTTTATTTTTGCGAACTTAGCATGTATAATCAAACCCTAAGCAATGATAAATTTTTTGCGATTAAATAACATTCGTTCTAAAACATTAAGAATATTCCTGATTTCTGTGATGCTGATCTTGATAGTAGCAGGAGTCATTCTCTTTAATCTTTACACCAGAATCTTCTCTTCAAATATCGACTTAAAAGGAGAGAGCACTGCGTATTTGTATATCCCGGGTTCAGCAAATCAAGAACAGGTAATTGCTTTATTGGAAGAGCAGGAGTGGGTGAAAAATTCCAACTCTTTAAAATGGGTAATGGACAAGAAGAATTTTTCTCATCACATTCATAGCGGTCGTTATTTGATTAAAGATAAAATGAGCAATAACGATCTGGTAAATTTACTAAGATCGGGTGTACAGGTTCCCATCCAATTGACCTTTAACAACACCAGAACCCTTGAGGATTTTGCTGGGAAAATTGCCAGGCAAATAGAAGCTGATTCCGTTAGCTTGTTGACCGCTTTGCGCGATGAGAAGCTGATTGCAAAATATGGTTTTAAACCGGAAACTGTAATTGGTATGTTTATTCCTAATACTTACCAGTTGTACTGGGATACCGATAGTCGTGCTTTTATGGACAGGATGTATAAAGAGTATTCGAGATTCTGGAATGCCGATAGATTAAAGAAGGCTGAAAAGGTTGGGTTATCGCCTGTAGAAGTCAGTACTTTGGCTTCCATTGTTGATGAGGAAACCATTAAGAACGATGAGAAGGCCCGCGTAGCTGGGGTTTACATGAATCGATTGAATCGTAGAATAAAGCTGGATGCCGATCCTACTTTGAAATTTGCTTTGGGTGATTTTAGCATCAAAAGGGTACTGAACAAGCACAAAAGAATAGATTCTCCTTACAATACTTACAAGTACAGAGGATTGCCTCCGGGACCCATCCGTCAATCTTCCATTTCGGGATTAAATGCGGTACTGAACTATGAAAAGCACAAGTATATTTATTTCTGTGCCAATCCCGATTTTTCGGGTTATCATGTTTTTGCACGCACACTCCGCGAACACAATCGCAATGCCCGAAAATATCAGAATGAGTTGAATCGAAGAAGGATTATGAAGTAGGGAATAAATAAAGTCTACAAGTCAAGGGGTGACTAATTTGCATCTTGTACATAGTCATCCCCTGACTTATAAAATAAAATATCTTAGCGTTCTTTACGTGAAGTCTTTATATGGCATTTACTTCCATTTCCAGCTTCACACCAAACTTAAACATTACCGATTTGCGAATGTCATTGGCCAGCTTCAAAATGTCGTTGCCATTGGCATTGCCATAGTTTACCAATACCAAAGCCTGATCTTTGTGAACTCCCGCATCGCCAAAGCGTTTGCCTTTCCAGTCGCATTGCTCAATTAACCAACCGGCAGCCAGTTTGGTTTCCGAATCACTTACTTCGTAGCTTGGCATGTTTTCGTATTGCGCTTTTAGTTTGTCGGCTTTCTCCTTATCCACAACCGGATTTTTGAAAAAACTACCAGCATTACCCAACTCCTCAGGATCGGGCAACTTGCTTTCGCGGATTTTAATAATTACCTCACGAATGTTTTTCAGATTCACTTCCTTATAAGCTTCCAGTTCTTTTTGTATTGCACCGTAATGGATTTTGAAGTCAGCCTTCTTTTTCAATCGGAACTGTACATGAGTAATGATGAAGAGGTTCTTGTATTCGTTCTTGAAAACAGAATTGCGGTAACCGAACTCACAGCGTGCATTGCTGAAAATCACAGCATCTTTGGATTCGATAGAGATGGCTTCCACATTCTCTATTACTTCTTTTGCCTCAACACCATAAGCACCGATGTTTTGTACTGGAGAAGCACCAATTTTACCTGGAATCAAGGATAGATTCTCGATGCCATAAAGGTCATTGTTAACTGCCCATCCAACAAATTCATCCCACTCTTCGTTACAACCTACTCGCAACAATACCGAATCTTCATCTTCATCAAGCAATTCAATGCCTGTAATGTTTGGATGAAGTACCAAACCATCAAAATCTTCGGTAAAGAGAAGGTTGCTTCCACCTCCTAAAATAATGTATTGGGTATCTACGATATCATTCTTCTTCAGGAAATCCTGTATTTCTTCTTCGGTTTCGAATTCGAAGAAATATTTGGCTTTAGCCTCAATGCCGAATGTATTGTGTTTTTTTAGAGAGTAATTTTCTAATAGTTGTGCCATTTAAAAGCAATTAATAATTAGTAATTAATAATTAACAATGGGCAGAATTGTAAATTATATTATCGCTTGATGTTTTCTTGCTAAGAATGGTGGTTTATGCCAATTCTTGTTTTAAAAGATCCACAAAGCCTAGAATGTCTTCTTTGGTGGTATCAAAAGAACATAGCCAACGTACTTCACCTGCATGTTCATCCCAAATCCAGAAGAAATATTCTTCCTGAAGTTTTTCAATTTTATCTTTAGGAATCAATGCCCAAATTCCATTGGTTTGTACCTCTTGAGTAATGGTAACCTGTGGAATTTTTTCCACTTCATCTTTAAGAAGTTTGGCCATTGCATTGGCATGACGGGCTGTCTTTAACCAAAGTTCATTGGTAAGCATTGCATCGAACTGCGCGCCAATGTATCTCATTTTTGAGCAAAGTTGCATGCTTTGTTTGCGAATGTACTTGGCATTCTTCGATAAGTCAGGATTGAAGAAGATCACTGCTTCACCAAGCATCATTCCATTTTTGGTTCCTCCAAAACTTAGCACATCAATTCCTGCATGGGTAGTAATTTCTTTTACATCAACATCCAAACTAACTACGGCATTTGCCAGTCGAGCACCATCCATATGTACATACATATCATGCTCGTGTGCCAAATCGCAAATGGCTTTCACCTCTTCAGGTGTGTAAACTGTTCCCAACTCGGTACATTGAGTAATCGAAATTACTTTAGGCTGAGAATGATGTTCGAAACCAAAACCATGCAATTGAGGTTTGATTAATTCCGGAGTCAATTTTCCGTTTGGTGTATCGATTGGGATTACTTTGCAACCGGTGAATTTATCAGGAGCACCACATTCATCAACTTGAATATGCGCAGTTGCCGGACAAAGAATAGAGTTGTAGGATTGCGTTAAAACCGATAAACCAATTACGTTGGCGCCTGTGCCATTAAAGGCAAAATAAACATCAATATTCTCACCGAATAAGTGTTTGAATTTCTCAATGGCCGATGCAGTATAGTGATCGCCACCATATGCCATTACATGTCCTTGGTTCGCTTCGTTTATTGCTTCTAAAACTTCAGGCAGAACACCAGAAAAGTTATCACTTGCAAATCCTCTCTTGTTCATTTTGTTTGACTTTTGATTGAAAACGTAAAAGTAAGTTTTCTTATCAAGAACATCATTCAAAAAAGATAAAAAATGGGACTAATTATTTAGAAGGTTTTTAATTTTATCAATGATTAGCTGGCTTTTGTGAGACTGGCTTTCCCCCTGATCCATAAATTGGATTTTGCCTTCCTTGTCTAACAAGAAAACATAGCACAATTTCTTGTCTTTTACTCCAAAGTAGGAGTAATAATCGGAAAGAGGTCCATAGTATGTCATCACATTTTTATGCATGGATGGAACAATTCCCTTTCTCATTCCAGTGTCAATGTAATTGGATATCCAGGAATAAAAGTTGCTAATCATGGGGATTTCAATGAACCGGAATTCGTCGTACATGCTGAACTCTTTCAGTACTGGTTTGGTCCAGCTGTCGATTTGTGGTTGGGTTCCTCTTTTAAAAGCAACAATCAGTAAAGAAACTTTTCCCTTGCAATGATCTGGCAAACTGATTTCCTTGGACGAAAGCAATTCTCCATTCATGGTAGGGAATTTATCTCCAATTTCAAGTTTCTTTACCGTTTGGGCACCCAGGTTCGAGCACAAAAAAGCAAAAAGGAATAAAGATGATAATGTGAACTTTAGCATAAAATCGTTTTAGCTGTAATAATCCTGCAATAGTTTCATGGTGTTGTTGAGACATTTTTCATGATCTATTTTAGGATCATCTTTTAAATAGGTTTTAACTGCCTTAACCAGATTTATTATTAATTCATATTCCTTGCTTTTCTTCAGGAAGTTTTCAGGTTTACCAATGTAATTCCCGGGACTATCTTCTACGATAGGAGCAATATTGACCCATTTTTTAGTAATTGTAAAAGTAATTTTTGCTTTTGGTTCGATATCAGAACTACCAAGAACAACATCCCCATCACGATTTAGCTTCCAAAAATAATCTTTGGTATTTTTAAGTAATTTTTCAAGCATAAATAAAAGTTTTAAGAGATTCTACATAAAAATAGTTGAGACTTTTTTAATTTATAAAAATTATAGAACTTTTGCCCCTCAATTGATATTTAATTTTTCAATAAATGATTCGAGATATTTCAAGCGGGAAGCTAATGATTGTGTCTGATTTGCATGGTAATGGCTATGATTTTAGACAAGTTTTGAAGACCTATCAGCAACTAAAGAAGAAAGGGAAGGCTGATTATCTGGTGTTTTTGGGAGATTTGATACATGCTTATCCTGGAAAACAGAAAGATGAATCGCTTGAAATGATCGAAGAGTTGATGGACTTAAGAGCCAATCAACCAGATAGTGATGTAATATGCCTGCTTGGGAACCATGAGTTTGTGCACATTTATCACATTCCTTTGGCGAAAGGTCCTTTGGAGTTTACTTCCTGGTTCGAATATCGAATTCAAAAATGCAGAGAAGTGGTGATTGAATTCTTGATGAATATGCCGCTGATGTTGCGAACAAAGGGGGGAGTTTTAATAAACCATACGGGAGCTTCGAATCGTTACGGAGCAGATGAGAAATTCGATTTGAATTACTTGAAGAATTTCAATCATCGAAATGAATTCACGAAGCATATTGAGAGCATTAAAAAGTACGATCCTCAAATTGGTTCGGAATTTATGCACACCGAAAAGGGAGATTATTTGTGGGATATTTTAATGAATGGAAATGAGAAACAGTACAAGGAGGAGTACGATGTAATGGTGTCTCAAATACTCGATTTACTGAGCGAGGATAGAAAAGAAAATCCTTTGCAAACTCTGGTGGCTGGTCATATTGGTGTGGATTATGGGGCTGAAATGGTAGGGGAGAAACAGTTGAGAATTTGTTCAAGCGCAGGTTGCTTGCGCGATCTGGAGAAAAAAATCCTATTGATCTCAGCTGATAAGGAGTATAGCGATTCGGAAGCGCTTTTGAATCGATGCTTCGATTTGTTTTAAAAGAAAATCCCCATCTCAAAAAGAGGCGGGGATTCCAGTGGTGAGTTGTCTACCTTTCGATTTGGCATTATTCACCTTTTGCAATAAAGTGGATTGCAAGTCCTCCACCGGCTGCTAGCCAAGCAGTTAATTTATCTTCACTTGTTACTTCTTTTTCAGATATTTTTATGGAGTAAGGATTTGTTTTCCAATCGGCATTTTGCCCATCCTGGTAGCTTACTGCCAGGTATGTTTTACCTGCTTCCAGAAAGCTTAACGGAATGGATACCTCTCTTGCAGTTTCATTGCTGATGCTACCCAAAAACCAATCGCTGCTATGCCTGTCCTTGCGTGCTATGGAAATGAATTCACCTGGATCTCCCTTCAGGGCGATTGATTTCTCCCAGTCCACAGGAACCTCTTTTATGAATTGAAAAGCAGGTTGATTTTTGTAATTCTCCACCAAATCGGCAGCCATTTGCACCGGGCTGTAGATTACCACATACAAGGCCAGTTGTTTTGCCAGGGTGGTATTTACCCTTTTGTTTGTAATGCCATACTTCTCGTAGGTTAGGCCGAAAATTCCCGGGGTAAAATCCATGGGACCAGCCAGCAATCGGGTGAAAGGGAGTATGGTAGTGTGTGCGGGACTGTTGTTTACCGCTGACCATGGAGCATTGAACTCCTGGCCCAGGGCACCCTCTCTCGATAAAAAGTTTGGATAGGTACGGCGCAAACCTGTTGGTTTTACTGGCTCGTGTGCGATGATGCAGATCTCATGTTCGGCAGCTTTTTTCACTACTCTCTGGTAGTGGTTCACCATCCATTGTCCCTGGTGATACTGCCCATTTTTGATTGGCCCCACATAACCGGTTTTGATATTTTTTACATTGTGCTTGCTGTAGAATTGCAAAGCAGAATCGAGTTGCGATTCGTAGTTTTCCACATGCCCAGAGGTTTCGTGATGACCAATGATCTGTACCTTTTTCGATTTTCCATATTGGGAAAGCTGTGGCAGATCAAAATCAGGATAGGTTTGGGTATAGGTCCATTCTCCAAATTTTTTCCAGTCGGGATTCCAGCCCTCCACCAGAACTCCTTCGAACTGGTTGGCCGCAGCAAAGTCGATAATTTCTTTGGTGTTTTTGGTAGTGGCTCCATGTTTCGGACCTGTGAACCAGGTTTGCTGGCCCAGGTGCATGCCCCACCAGATGCCCATGTATTTCATGGGTTTTATCCAGCTTGTGTTTGTTAATTTGTTAGGTTCATTCAGGTTGACAATGAGATGAGAATTGATCAGGTCTACTGCCTTTTCTCCAAGCTGAATGCTTCGCCAAGGCGATTGCAAGGTTTTGTTGGCTTTTACCTTTATGCCGTCGGGCCAGGGAACCAAATTGCACTCCAGTGAGAGCGTTTTGTCTTCACTGCGCTTTAAAGTCATGGATGCATAGTCGACCAGGCCTGCTTCATGAATGCTCAGGTAGTAGCCTTTGTCCGTCTTCATGGTGAAAGGAGTCTGTACCGAGTCTACTTCACTAACTTGTGAAGTTTGGTAAGCTTTCTCGTAGCTGTCGTAATCCACCGGAGTCCACCAGGATTGATTGTTATCGGCAAGGTTGAATTCTGTAATTTCATCTACAAGGAAAAGGCTGTCTATTCCTTCCTGAGGAGGAATTTGATATCGGAATCCCAGGCCATCATCAAACAAACGAAATTGGATTTTCATTTGCAGATGAGGAGCCTGAGTTTGTCGAAAGCTCAGGCACACATTGTTTGATTGTTCCTTAATGAATTGATCTTCTCCCCATACCGTTTCCCATAGGGTGTCGGTTGTACTGGTTTCAACAGCTTCAAGGGTGTAGTTGTTGGTTTGCTTTAGAATGTTTTGAAAGATCAGTCCCAGGTGGGAGTTGCGAATCAAAGTATCGCCACTGACAATTAGGTTGTAGAAGGGCTGGCCTTCGTGTTGCCCTACACTTACCATTAGTTTTTGATTAGGCGAAGTGAGGAGTACTTCCTGTTTTGGATGACATCCATATCCTAGAAATGCAAGTAAGACCAGGGAGGTGAGTAGTTGTTGTAGCTTCGGGCTTTTCATGAACGATTCTGTTTGAAATAAAACAGGGGGAATTGCTTCCCCCTTTGTCGATTTTTATTTCTCCGCGATGGGAGCTGTTTGGGTTAATGTGAATTGTGATTCTTGTACCTCTTGAGAGTTGGTCCCAATGAATACTTTGAAATCACCTTTTTCTACCCCATAGGACATGTCTTTTCTGTAGAAAGCCAGATCTTCAGCAGTAATGGTGAATTCTACTTCTACACTTTCTCCTTTCGGGATAAATACTTTTTTGAACCCTTTCAATTCTTTCACAGGGCGTGTTACACTACCAACCAAATCCTGGATGTATAGCTGAACAACCTCTTCACCGTCATATTTGCCAGTGTTGCTTACTTTCACCTTGGCAATAATCTGATCGTTGGCTCCCATTGTTGTTTTGTCAAGCTCCACAGCAGAATAGTCAAATGTGGTATAACTCAATCCGTAACCAAATGGATAAAGAGGAGAGTTCGGACAATCAAGATATTTGGACGTAAACTTCTGGTTAGGATCCATAGGACGACCCGTGTGCTTCATATTGTAATAGATTGGAATCTGACCCACGTTTCTTGGGAAAGTAACCGTTAGTTTTGCTGAAGGATTGTAATCTCCAAACAAAACATCAGCTACAGCTGGACCTGCCTGAACACCAAGATGCCATGCTTCCACAATTGCCGGAACATTGGCAGCTTCCCAGTCGATGGTTAAAGGACGACCATTCATCATCACCATCACTACAGGTTTACCGGTTTTCATGATTTCCTTTACCAATTCAGGTTGAACACCCGGTAATTCAAGGTCGGTACGACTGGCAGCTTCACCGCTCCAATCATGAGGTTCACCTACCATAAGAACAACAGCATCAGCTTCCTTGGCAGTAGCTACCGCATTGTCGAATCCGCTACGGTCGTCACCAAACAGTTTACACCCTTCGGCATATAGAATTTCAGTTTTTCTGGAAACCGCTTTTTCAACACCTTCCATTACAGTAACCGCTTTCTCCCATTTTCCGGCACCCGACCAGGTTCCTACCAAATCGCGTCTGTTCTTAACGTATGGTCCAATAAGAGCCAGTTTCTTGATGTTCTTGTCAAGCGGAAGAATTTGATCTTCGTTTTTCAACAGAACGATACTTCTCTTTGCCAATTCACGAGATGCCTTAATGAATTCAGGCTTCATTAATGTTTTCTTCGCTCTTTTTACATCGCTGTATTTGTAAGGATCTTCGAATAATCCCAGGCGATATTTCATTTTTAGGATCTGACGAACGGCTTCGTTGATACGAGAAGTCAGAACTTTACCCTCTTCAACAGAAGTTGGCAAGTAGTCGTTGAAAATACCACTTTGCATGTCCATATCAACACCTGCATTAATGGCTACTTCACCAGCTTCTTTTTCATCTTTCACATTACCATGTTCAGTCATTTCCATGATAGATGTGTAATCGGTTACCACGAATCCGTCGAAATGCCACTTCTTTCTTAATACATCATCAAGCAGGTATTCGTTACCCGTACAAGGAGTTCCATCCAATTCATTGAAAGAGGTCATGAAAGTGGCTACACCAGCATTTAAAGCGGCCTTGAATGGAGGCATGTAAGTGCCCCAAAGCTCACGATTTGAGATGTCTACAGTGTGATAGTCGCGTCCTGCCTGTGCTACGCCGTAAGCAGCATAATGCTTGGCACAGGCCAGCATGGTGTTGGTTTGGCTCAGGTCATCGCCCTGGAAACCGTGAACACGTGCTTTGGCAATTTCACATCCCAGGAAGATATCTTCCCCGGCACCTTCAGCAATTCGTCCCCAACGAGGATCACGTGCAATGTCTACCATTGGAGCAAAAGTCCAGTGTAAACCTTCTGATGTTGCCTCGATGGCTGCAATGCGAGCACTTTTTTCGATCCATTCAAGATCCCATGAACAGGCTTCAGCCAATGGGATCGGAAAGGTTGTCCAGTGACCGTGAATCACGTCGTATCCGAAAAGCAATGGAATACTTAAACGGGTATTCTCCATGTTTTCCTTTTGCAAGCGGTAGGTAAAGTCTGCGCTATAGGCATTAAAGATGGCACCTACTTTTCCTTTTTTCACATCCTCAACGTAATTGTTGTTGGTGATTGGTCCTGTTATGTCCCAGCTACTTGAGAACAGGGTAAGCTGTCCCAGTTTTTCCTCTAGTGTCATCTTTTGTAAAAGAGAATCCACAAAGGCTTCCATTTTAGTCTCTCTCTCCCAGGGAGCCGGTTTTTTGTTGACCTTCGCTGAAAGGGTCAAGGCTCCACTCATCACTAATCCTACTAGAAGTAATAAAGATTTTAGTCGCATTTAATTAATAGTTTTATAAATTATTTCATGTTTGAATAAGCGGGGCAAGCCGCCCCGTTTACTTAGTTTTAAAGTTGTTTTTCGCTTGTTATTCCCAACGGATGTTGTCCAGGTAATACTTGTCTGTTGCACCTCCGTCATTTTTCCCTGCATTGAAGAAGAGAACCACTTTGTTATGGTTTTCATTTGCCTGAGAGCTAAAATCAACGGTATACTCAACCCATTCTCCGGTTGTGGTAATATCCATCCAGATTTCATGGGCAGCAGAGGTTCCACCTTCCAGTTTGGCAAGGAATTGAACTGCCTTGTCGGAGTGAATCATCAGTTTCAATTTGTTCTTGGTAGAAAGGTCAATGGCTTTTCCATAGTCAACCAAAAGGAAATCCCAGGCATTTGTTCCGTCATCGTTAAACTCACCAATTTTCTCGCTTTGGTTGATTCCTGATTTGTATAGGTTGTCTATTCCAGCCTCCAGTTTTCCTGTGAACGTATAGTTGTGCTGACATTCAAAATCAGAGATGATGCTCATGTCTTTTTCTACACCTTCACATGGGTCCACAACTATAGGGAAGTCATTTTCAACAAATCGAATGTCATCAATTAGATAGATTTCTTCGCTAGCACCATTATCAGAGCCTGCGTTAAAGAAAAGAACCAGTTTGGTGTTGCCCATGTCAATGGCTTCTCTAAAGTTAAAGGAACACTCTACCCACTCATTGATTTTTTCAATCTGAAAGTCTTGTTCTACTGTTAAACTTCCGCCTTCCAATTTGGCAATCAGGCTTCCTGCTTTGGGAGCAAAAACTTTTATTTTAAGTTGGCTTCGTTCTGTAAGGTTGTATGCAGTACCAAAGTCTACTAAGAGGTTGTCCCATGCCTGGCTTCCATCATCTATGAATTTACCAACCTTATCAGAATTGTTGATGCCAGATTTGTTGGTGTTGTCAATAGCAGGAGCCTGAGTCTCCTTTGTTGCATCTGCACCTATAAAAAAGTTTTGCTGACATTCGAAATCAGAAATAATACTCTCGTCTTTTACTATGTCTGCACAAGGTTCAACAGGTTCAATTATTTCCTCTTCATCAGAAGAACTGCATGCTATTGTAAATGTGGAAAATATTGCAATAATTAAGCTTAATTGTCTCGTTTTTAAAATCATAAGTCAAAATTTTAGGTTTTGAATTGGGTTAGGGAATCCCTGGACAAGAGCATTAAGCTCTTGTCCTAAGGAATATACTAACTAATTGAATTGTGTTATTTTGTTAGGCTAAGGCCTGCTTTATCCAAGGCTATACTTATTTCAGGGGTTTTCATAAAAGTATCCCATATGATACCGGAACGGTAATTTTCTATCATTACAACAATTGGTCCCTGATCAATGGCCAGGTGTGATTTGGCCACCCATCCTTTACTAATGTTGAATGCATCTTTGAAGCCATACTGACCAAAAAGATTGTATTCATCCATTTTTTCATAGAAGAACCTCATGGCATCCAGAGTATATTCAGGTGTATAAACAATAGACGAGATGGCTGCAGTAGGGGTGATGGTTCCATTGTCATTATTTGGAGCATGTGCCATATAACCACCAGGAGTGTCACTTGCGGTTAATCCCCAGCAATTCTCTCCATAATAACTGTAAGTGCTGTGATTACTGATACACCACTGACGGTTCAAAAGTGTCTGCTTTTTATTTCTTTCAAAGTAAGACGAATAGCCGGCCAATGACATGTGTTGATCCGTGATGTGAGGAGTTAATCCCAAATACGAATAATGTGTAAAGAATAGAGGTCCTCCATAATCATTACGTTTTGTTGGATCTAATTCTCTAACGTAGTTGTTTCCAATCCATCCTTTTTCATAAACACTTTTGTCTATTGGATGAGTAGGTGATGCCAAAGCCAGGATATAAGCAATGTGAGTTTCGTTAAATGAACGCAAAGGGAGGTTCATTTCAAAATGATAGTTAGGAGACCAATGCCATAGCAGGTATTCTCCCGATTGGGCAAACCAATCCCACTCAACGCCTTCCCACAGTCGGGTAATGGTTGCTCTAAGCTTTTGTTCCTTTTCGGTTTCTGCATCAAAATACTCTCTGGCAGTCAACATTCCCTGTACCAGGAAGGCTGTTTCTACAAGATCAGCACCATTATCTCTTGGTGAGAAAGGTATGGTTTCTCCTGTTGTACCACTTAACCAATGAGACCATGCACCATGATAACGAGTCGCTTTATTCTCCAGGAAATCTGTTATTTTGATTAGGCGATCTACAGCTTGCTGGCGGGTGATATAGTTACGTTCAACACCTGCAACGATAGCCATGATCCCAAAACCGCTTCCTCCGCTTGTTACCGTGTCAGGTTTCTCGTTACTACGTTCACGAGCCAATCCGGAAATCGGGTGTCCGAAATCCCAAAAGTAGGCAAAGGTTTTCTCTTGAACGATGTCGATAAGTTCTTCATCGGTAAGCTTAGCTTCAGGCTCTACTTCTTTATCAGGATAAATTTCATCAGAGCTACTGCTCGAACAGCCAATGATCAGGCAAAGTGAGAGTAATAGGTATATTTTGATTAAATGTGACATTGCTTATTTGTTTTAATAGGTAGTTGTCTGCAGGAGCTTTAAGGCTCCTGCAGAATTTGACCATGAAATTTAGTAACCGTTGTTTTGCTTTAGCATTCCTTCACTTAATTCTATCTGACGTTGAGGAATTGGGAACACTTCGTGCTTTCCATCTACAAAGTTTTTACCGTGGGCACGCAGGACTTCACCAGCTCTTCCCTGGCGAACCAAATCGAAGAAACGATCATGTTCCATCCCTAATTCCACTCTTCGCTCGTGCCAGATTTTATTTTTTAGATCATCACCAGTTGCATTAGGTAATCCCACTCTTGAACGAACTTTGTTCAAAGACTGTAAAGCCTGACTTGCTTGCCCCAATTCGTTAGCAGCTTCAGCATTAATTAGAAGAACTTCGGCGTAGCGGAAAATTCGAAGGTTTTTACTGGTTTCCCAATCATTCCCATTGAATGTTTCCTGAGTTTTACTGAAGTAAGCTTTTTCATTGTAACGAGGGTTTGGTGTTTCTGAGTTGATAACCACTCCATCCCACATGGTTTCAGCAGGGAAAATGATGGTTGCCTCTTTTCTGGGATCTCCGTCTTCATATGCTTTTTCCAATGATTCAGAAGGAGTGTTGAATCCCCATCCTAGTTGACCACGAACACCCTGACAAACTGCATAGCCCTGAATTCCTTTGTTTGGGTTTGTTCCAGAAGCCTGCACTTCAAAAATCGACTCTGTACTGTTTTCACCGGACTCTCTCCAGATGGTTGCATAATCGCTTACCAAAGCATATTCTCCTGATTGCATCACTTCATTGGTTAAGCGTAGTGCTTCACTCCAGTTTTTCTGATACATGTATACTTTTGCAAGGAAGGTTTTTGCAGCTCCTTTGGTAGCACGTCCTAAATCGTCCATGCTCATTTGGCTTCTTTCCTGAAGATGTGTTACTCCAAATTGCAAATCGGAAATAATCAGCTCATAAATTTCTTCTTTGCTTGCTCTGGTTCTTCCATTAGCAAGATCCTCTGGATTACCTGCATCAGGTAGCTTGTCAATTTTAGGAACACCACCAAAACATCTTACAAGTGTCCAATAATAGTATGCTCTTAAAAATCTTGCTTCACCTTCCAGTCGATTTCTTAAGTTTTCATCGATTTCCAGGTTTGGGATTACATTAAGCGCTTGATTTGCGAAAGAAATACCTCTGTAATTAGATCCCCAAATTTCATTAAATGAGATGCTGGAAGCTGTGAAATTAAAATCGTCCAATTCATGTTTGTCTCCACCGGTATCGCCAGGATCACTCCCTTTATCGGCATCATCAGAGGTAATACTTGAAACTCCAATCCATGAAAATGTGTGTTGGTCCCAATTCTGTAAATTGCTGTATACGGCATTTACAAGTTCGGTAGCTGTATTTTCTGAACTTGAGAAATAATCTTCAGGAGTTTGATTTACCTGTGGATCTATCTCAAGAAATTCATCGCTGCACGCTGCGGTCATTAGTAACAAAATGCTCAGTAGGCATGCAATGGTTATATCTAAAATTTTGTTGTTCATTTTTTTTTAGTTTTTCAATGGTTTGACCTTTGTGTCGCATTAAAATGTAACATTAACTCCAAACAGATAAGTAGCTGCAGTTGGATAAGCATTTAGCTCGATACCAGCATCAAGTGCTCCTCCTGGCAATTCAGGAGTATAACCACTGTACTTCTGCCAGATCACCGGATTTGTTGCACTCATGTAACATCTCACATTTTTAATTCCTACCGAGTTAACCCATGATTTAGGTAAGGTGTAACCTAGTGTGATATTGTTGATTTTGAAATATGAACCAGACTCAACATAGTAAGATGAAGCAATAGGAACACCATTGGAAGCTCTCGGAGTTGTGTTGGATGGATTATCAACAGTCCATCTGTTAGCTAAGGATGCTTCTATATTTTCGTTCCCCCATCTTTGGGCTTTTTTTCCGTTGTAAACCTTGTTTCCTGAATTTCCATAGAAATCGATTTGAAAATCGAAGTTCTTGTAATTGACCCCGGCATTGAAACCATAATATAGTTTAGGCTGATATGACCCCATGTAAACACGGTCATCATCATTTAAAACACCGTCGTTGTTAGTGTCTTTGTATCGGAAATCACCTGGTTTTGCATCAGGTTGAATTTTACCACCATCTTTGTTTACGTATGCATCAACATCGCTTTGCGACTGGAATATTCCATCGGTTTGGTACACCCAGAAACTACCAATTTCTTCACCTTCTTCGGTTCTGGTTGTTACCTGTCCGTTTCCTAAGCCTCCTGCAACAATAGGAAGACCGCTGGCAACATTTTCAATGGTATTTTTGTTGTGTGTAAGGTTTACTCCAAAAGTGAAAGTAAGATCTTCATTTACTTTTTCTCTCCAGTTTACTGATAATTCGAAACCTTCGTTACGGATGTCAGCCATATTGGTCAAGTAGCTGTTAGCTCCGAAAATCTGATCCAAAGGAGCATCGATTAAAGCATCAGAAGTTAATTTGTTGTAGTAATCCAACTCACCAGTAATCTTATTGAAGAATGAGAACTCCAATCCAAGGTCATATTCAGTGGTAACCTCCCATTTCAATCCAAGGTCTTTGATTCCTTCTATTGTAGTACCATTAACTACGGTTTGAGTTGCCCCAAAAACATACTGTTTGGTAGCCATTGTGTAAAGAAATGCATTGGATCCGATGTTGTCATTTCCAAGCTTACCCCAGCTGGCTCTTAGCTTTAAATTATCCAACCAGCTAATGTCCTGCATGAAATTCTCTTCTGAAATTCTCCAACCTAAACCTACAGAAGGAGAATTTCCCCAACGTTGTTTTTTAGAGATTTTTGAAGAACCATCACGACGCATGGTAGCAGTCAGCAAATATTTATTATCATAGGCATAGTTGAAACGACCGATGTATGAGTTTCTGGTATACTTATCACCTCCGTTTCCGTTGGTTGCAGAGGTAACATCTCCTGCATCCAGATACCAGTATTGAGTTTGTTCCGGAACATCTTGTCTAGATCCACCTAACCAACTGGTCTCGGTTTTTTCTGCAGTGGTTCCTGCCATTAGTTTAAAATCGTGCTTGTCACCCAATTTGAATTCATAGGTAAGGATATTATCCCAAATCCAGGTTGAATATTCGCCTCGACCAGCAGAAAGTGATGAATGCTCACTTTTTTGGTTAGGAGATACTTCGTACTTAGGAGTATAGCTTCTATCCTTTGAGTAAGATGCATCAACACTAAATGTAGATTTGAAGCTTAAGTTTTTCATCAGTTCCAGCTCAGCAAACAAGGATCCTTGAATACGGGTTCCCCAATTGCGGCTATTGTTGTAATGAAGGGTGGCTGCCGGGTTGGCTACATTGTTTTTGATTGTGTATCCAAAGTCGCCATTTTCATCTTTAACAGGAACTGTTGGTGACTGACGATAAGCATCGGTAAATGTTCCAAAAGGAGCATTATTTGATTTGTATCGGCTAATGCTAAGGTTATTTCCCAGCTTGATTTTATCAGTAACCTGGTAAGTATTATTCAATCGCATTGATAGCCTGCTGTAATCATTTGTTTTCAGGATTCCCTGATCCTCCATATATCCCAGAGAGAAGAAGTAAGTGTTTTTTTCACCTCCTCCGTTAACCGACAGGTTGTGCTCTTGAGTGAATGCCTCTCGAGTAATGGCATCCAACCAGTTTGTGTTGTATTTGATTTTAGATAAATCGTAAGGTGCTTCCTGGTTGTCGTAAGCTGCAGCTTCGTTTGAATATTCAGCGAATAGCTTGCTGTTAGCCATCTCAACCTCGTTAATGATTTTGTGTACCCCAACTTTAGAGCTAAAGTTCACTTCCATTTTACCTTTAGATCCGGATTTTGTTGTGATAAGAATCACACCATTTGCGGCTCTTACACCATAAATAGCAGCTGAAGAAGCATCTTTAAGGATGTCCACGGAAACAATATCTTCCTGATTGATGTTTCGTACATCACCGGTTACAATCCCGTCAACCACGTATAATGGGTCTACACCGGCTTTCATACTACCAATTCCACGGATACGTACCATTGGAGCTGAACCAGGAGCACTTGAGTTGACAATTTGTACCCCGGCTAATTTCCCTTGTATCGATTGCATAGGAGAAAGAGAACTAACATTTTTTAGTTCATCTCCTTTTACTCCAACGATAGATCCGGTGATGTCCTTTTTGGTTTGTACCCCGTATCCAACAACCATGACTTCTTCAAGTCCTGTTGTGGAAGCTTCCAGTATTACGTCGAGTTTAGCCTGGTTGTTTACAGCAACCTCCTTGCTGATCATACCAACGAAGCTGAAAATTAAGTTTGCATTAGGAGCAACAGAAATGGTGTAGTTGCCATCAATATCGGTTGTTGTTCCTGTCGTAGTACCTTTTACGACAATACTTACACCAGGTATTCCCATTTCATAATCCTGGGATGTTACTTTTCCTGTTACTGTAAGGTTTTGTGCCCAGATGGCGCTAGAAAACAGCGTCATAAGGATGATGAGAAGATTTTTTTTCATTAGGAATTGTTATTTAGTTTGGTTATACTCTAACTGATTCGTTTTTGTTTTAAATGTATAAGGTAATTGGGCTTTCAATTTGAGCGGCCACATCAATCACGTTTACATCTAACTTGGTTTTGGTTATATCCATTTTGATTTCGAAAGTGTATTTGTGATTGGCAGTCAGTTCAGCGGTTGAAAAAGTTTTATTAATCGTAGGAAGTACGCCTTCAGCATCAACCAAATTGACAACTACCGTGTAAGTGTCAGTTCCATAATCAGCGATGGTGGTTGCCGGAGGAGTTGTCATTTTCAGATCAGCAATAAAATGTCCTGTGCGAGTTTCTGCAGGAGTATATTTCAGGTGTTTATCAGCCCATGATGCTTTTACCTCAGCTTCAATTGTTTCATAGCCTGCAGGAATTCCCGCATCACCAGCCTGAATAAAATCAACGTCAATCAAAACTGTTGTTTGTAGAATAGCAAAAGATAGAGTTGTTACACTGTTTTGTGTAACTGTGAAAGGATTGTAAACACCTTTATAGAAGGGAGTATCCCATCCGGCACCTCTATAGTCAGAGTTGCCATCTCCATCGATAACTCCAATCCATCCAGAGTCAATGGTAAGATTAAAGTTGTCTCCTGCTGGCATTAAAATTCCTTCAGCAGGAAAAGTTCCTAGTTTATACGAGCTGTTGTTGTAGTCAGTACCTGTAATAAAGACTCCAAAATCATTGGTTTCCATTCCATACACAGTACTAGCTTTTGTAGCATTAGATTCTGGTACAACATCCATGGAAACCTGAGGAGTGATTTGTAATGTTCCTGTTGCACTTTCTTCTGTCATGTCATGTTCCGAGCAAGACGAGAATAGTAAAATAGAAGCTGTAAAAAGACTTGCTATTAATTTACGGGTTTGTGGTAAGGTTTGCATAAATCAAAAATTTTAGTTGAAATAAATAATGGGTTAATTCGATTCGTTGCTTTGTTTTTACAGCAACAAATATTGGAGGAATAGAAGGTGAAAAAAAAAAAACGACCCAAACTTGAGCCAAACAGCTTTTAAGTGGGGTGTATTGTGGTTGATAAAGGCTTGTGAAATAGGGCGGTTGTGTGTTGGTGGCGATTCGTGAAAAATGTGTGTAAAATCACCGATGTTGTGGTAATGTTGTAGGGTGTTTTTTAGTTTAAAACCTTTTCGATCGCTGTTTTTATCGTGAAGGAAGAAATAGAAAGGCGGCAGTGTTTTACAGAATTATTTGTGGCAATCAGAATAGATGCTTCCATTATTTCCTGCTTTTTGAAATGTCCAAATTCGACTTTTACAGGTGTAAGGAGAGAGGCTAAGTAAATAGAGGTTGAGAGAGGAACCGACATAGAGGTTTTCTACTGTCATAAATAAATGACTCCTCTGGTTTTGCTATATGAAATCAGATTGTAGCAATACTTTCGCTACAATCTGATTTTTTCTATTGTATTTAGAATATCTCAAATGGCAGATTATCTCTGCTAAAAAATGTATATCTGCCCTTTTTGATTCTAAATAATTGTTCTTTGGGTTAGAAGCCTTGCTATTGTCCTAAAATAGACGAGTTAAGATTGCAATTTGTATAGAAGAATTGCGCTCCTAAATTGTCGGGAAGTGTGGCAAGTCCGTAAAGCATTGTAGAGAAATCTACCGCTTGAATGTAAGAACATCTCAAACTTGTGTTTAAGCGACTGTATCTCCATAGTACTTTTTTGGAAGGGCTTCCTGGAAGACTGTAAACAGAAGGGCCGTTACCGTTGTCGTAAAGGCTGATCAAGTCGTTCGTGCTTTGTGAATAGATTGGGATAAAACCTGCAATGATATGTGGTGAAACTATTTGTTGATTGTTTCTATCTATGGCATTCGCAGAATAACCACCTCCAGGATTTTCTCCAGCTCCTAATCCCCATTCATAACTATTAATTCCGGGAGATATTTTGGTCCAAAACAGGGAGTCAGACTTTCGAAAATTGTCGAAATAAGTCATGTAGTCAGAATTATTTTTGAAATAATTGCAATAGTAATAGGTAAATAGAGGAATAAAGTTAGAGACAAAACTCCCATCAGAAATTAAATCAATTCCCCAGTAATTTTCTGGATGAATAAATGCTGATGAAGGAGAAGCATAATGAGAATTCCAATACGTTTGTGACTTTAAATATCCCGCATTGGAAGAATCTACATTTTTCGCGAGCCATGCTACAATCATGTATTCATTATAGGCTCCTGTCGTAGCACTACCATTTCCGAA
Organism: Marinifilum sp. D737; assembly: GCF_026672275.1. Lineage (GTDB taxonomy): Bacteria > Bacteroidota > Bacteroidia > Bacteroidales > Marinifilaceae > Marinifilum. Next base: position 87,617 of record NZ_JANQCD010000005.1, read on the forward strand.
TTCATCCAATACCATATAGAGTTGTTGTCCATCAGAAGATATGGCTGCTGTGAAATCCATATTGCTTAGTAGTAAATTGATTTTATTTACAATAGATGTATTGTTGGAATAGTAATTTTTGCAGAATATCAGTCCCATTGCGAAAATGGCATTGTCAATAGTGCTGTATTCTTCACTCCAGCTGCCATCTTTAAATCCTGTGTTTACATTAAAATAGCGACGAAATAATCCATTGGTATTTGTTGCGCCATTGTTTTTAAAATTTAGGAATGTGTTTAATGTGGAAGTGACCAGGGTTTCACTGGTGTTTTCCCAATTAACAGCATCATTTGTTTTTTTATACATTGAATCTGCAATGCAAAGGGAGATTAGGCCTACTCCATTAGCAGCGATAGAGCCTGGTTTGTTGTATGCATTGTTTAGTGCCAATGCATCAAGGTATACACCATTGGAATTTCGCATTAACTTGATTGCATGATAGCTATCTTCAAATAGCTTATTTACTATTGAGTTTGATGATTTTGCTTTTTTAGTCGTAGCTTCTTGGATAGAGAGATCTGTATTGATGTAATCATCCTTTTGGCATGAATACAAACAAACCCATACCATTAAAAAAAGAATTGTTTTTTTCATCGGTTTTAGTTTTGTAGTTTATAAAATATTTAATTTTCATGCTCTTAGATTCTATGCCCACATATTGGCATGATGAAAAAGCATGAAATAGCAGAGATCTTACAATTGATTAGTTTCTAGATTCATTATTTGTATTGTGTGCTTGTGGAAGTAAATATTTCAGGATATGTATAGAAATAAAAAAAAAGCACCCCAACTTGAGCTTAACACATGTTAGTGTCCGGGGATGTTGCTCTAACTGTGCAGCATTGCAAAGGGATTTGCAATGTGAAAAAAAATGGAATAGGTTAAATTCTGAAGGATTGTTGTGTTACTGTTGTGGTGTATTTTTGCGATTAAAAACCTTTTTAGAGTATATTTGGCACTCGGATAAGAAGAAACCTAATATTTAGTTTACGTAGAAAGATATATCTACTATAAAAAGTGACATTGGAAAAACAATATATTGGTTGTTCTTAATTACTCCAACATTAATATATGTCTATGAAAACCCGCAATAACCGAATCCTGATACTATTACTGTTTTTTTTATGCTTTTTTGGATTGCATACTGGAAAAGCCGGTACCAAACACCTGTTAATGCCATTTGTGAAGAATTTTTCCAAATTGGAATATCACGGGGCAAATCAGAATTGGGATGTTTGTCAGGGAATTAATGGTGAAATGTATTTTGCCAATTCAGATGGATTGTTGGAGTATGATGGTGCAAGCTGGAAATTGTATCCTTTGCCAGCCGGACAACTTGTTCGTTCTGTAACTGTGGATTCTGCCGGACGTGTTTATGTTGGTGCTCATGAAGAGTTTGGGTACTGGAAGAAGAATAAACAGGGACAATTAGAGTATTTTTCATTGATTGATCTCGTAGAGGTTCATCAGCTTCGAAATCAGGATATCTGGAAGATATGCGTTTGGAATGGCAAGGTTTACTTTCAATCATTTGCCGAAATTTATGTGTACGATGGAGAAAAGTTGACGACCATTAATACTCCGGCTAATGTTTTTTCACTCTTCAAAATTAGAGATCGCCTATTGGTTAGTATCCAGCATATGGGCTTATATGAATTTCAGCAAGATTCATTGGTTGCCTTAAAAGGAACAAACCAGTTAGCACCGAAGACAATTAATATTGCGATCCCCTATGGAGAAAAGGGCATTCTGCTTGGGACTGAACTTGGAGGTCTGTATAGATACGAAGATGAACAAATGACTCCATGGAAAAATGATGCAGATGAATTTTTGAAGAATTTTCAGCTTAATAAAGCCGCAACGGTTTCCATAAATGATAAGGAGTATTACCTGTTTGGAACTATAACTCAGGGTTTGGTCGTTCTTGATAAGAATGGTGGAATTTATAGCCATATTACTAAAGGTCATGGCTTGCAGAATAATACGATTCTTGGAATTAAGGTAGACCAGTATAATAATTTATGGCTGAGTTTAGATAATGGTATCGATTTTATCAACTTGAATTCATCTTTTCGTTACTACCATGACAGAAGCGGAGAGTTAGGTACCGTGTATAGTGCTGCCATATTTAATGAAAAATTGTATCTGGGGACAAATCATGGTTTGTATAGTGCCGTTTGGGATGCCAACTTATTGCAGCTAAAGACCGACTTTTCTCTTGTTAAGAACACACAAGGTCAGGTTTGGAATCTGAAAGTAGTGGATGATGTACTTTTTTGTGGACACAATAATGGAACATTTCTAATTTCTGCAAAAGGTATCAAGCGCATTTCAAATGTTTCGGGAGGTTGGATTCTAAAAGAAGTTCCCGGAAAGTCGGACATGTTAATCCAGGGAACCTATATTGGCTTGGTTATTTATAAGAAGAGTGGAGGAGTATGGAGAATGTCTCACATGGTGAGAAGCTATCATGAGCCAACCGAGTTTCTGGAGTTCGATTATAAAGGAAATCTATGGACCAGTCATGCCTACAAGGGACTGTATAAGCTTACACTGAATTCAGATTTGAGTGCTGTGCTAAAAAGTGAATACTATAATAAAGAGAACGGACTTCCGGACGATGCAAATATCAATGTCTTCAAGGTGGATCAGCAGGTGGTTTTTACTACTAAGGGAGAATTGTTTTCATATGATTACAATCAAGAAAAACTTGCCTCTTTTACCAAGCTAAACGATGGTTTGAAAGATTTTAAGGACGCTCATAAGATTATTTCCATTGATAACAGAAATTATTGGTTCTTTAAAAAGGGGAAATGTGCACGTGTTTTAATGGATCATGGAGAGATTCAGAGTATCGATGCCCTGTCTTTTCAATTGTTAAGAGGAAGTACTCTGGATGGCTATGAAAATATTATAGGCCTGGGACGAGGTGATTATTTGATTTGTCAAGACGCTGGTTTTTCTATTTTTTCATCTCATCAAACCGATAAGGCATTGTCACTGCACAATCATAAAGTGATGTTGCGAAAGATTACCTGCAATTCCCAGACCTCAAAGTTACATGAAGCATTAGATCTGGACGGGGGAAGTGAAATAGCCAATTCAAAAAATAATATGAGCTTCGAATTCGCACTTCCGGTTTACCGTTTTGCTAAATTGAATTACCAATGGAAGTTGGAAGATTACGATGTGTTTTGGTCCGACCCTTCGGATCGTACTTTGGTGGATTATTCAAAACTGCCTCATGGCAAGTATACATTTAAGGTGAGAGCGACTGACAGTTATGGTAGTGTGTCGAAAATCGCATCTTATTCATTTACCATATTGCCTCCCTGGTATTTGTCAAGGTTGGCTAAAATCATTTATTGGATTCTGTTTTTTGCCCTTATTGGTGGATTTAGAGTAGTTTACTATTATAAACTCGATAAGCAGAAGAGGAAATATTATTTGAAACTTCAGGAGGAGAATGAAGAGAAGATCATTAAGCTAAAGAATGACCATTTAAGGGAGGAAATTGAGAATAAATCGAAAGAGTTGGCCAATTATACCATGATGGTGACCAAAAAGAATGAATTGCTCAACCAGTTAAAGGAAGAGTTGGATAAGCTGGGGGCCTATGTGATTGCTGCAGCTGCCAAAAAACGAGTTGCTGCCATTAATAAATTGATCCAAAGGGGAATTTCCAGTGAGGATGAATGGAAAGTGTTCAATGAGAATTTTGATAAGGCCAATGAAATTTTTCTTCAAAGTCTGAAGGCTGATTTCCCTGAGCTTACACCCAATGATCTTCGGTTTTGTGCTCTGCTTCGGATGAATATGACTTCTAAGGAAATAGCCAATCTATTGAACCTTTCACCGCGTAGCGTAGAGGTGAAAAGATACCGCTTGCGTAAAAAACTTAATCTGGAACACGAAGAGAATTTGGTGGAATTTCTGATGGGAATGAAAAAGGAATAATTTTACTTTTAAATGAAGCATTTGTCTTCTTTTGAACTAAAGCTTGTTGATTTTCATAAGAAATACCTGACTGGAATTGTGTTCAGTTATAATCATATGTGTGGTTTTGTTTTTGATATGTCTGCAAAATATATTTTGAATTACTAAAAAAGATGATATGAATTTATTAGCAAAAAGCAAAGAGTATGTTAAGAATTTAACTATTTATCTAGTTTTAATTTTTATGATGATCGGTTGTTCTAATAGTAAAATGGAACCTTTTTCTCCTGAAATACCAACAGAGGAGGAAGAGATTGAAAAAATATCAACGGATGAACTTTTGGACCTGGTTCAAAAGAGAACATTCAATTATTTTTGGGATTTTGCAGAACCTAATAGCGGGTGTGCTAGAGAACGTTCTCAAGATGATTCGTATGACGGTAATTCACCTCGATTGGTAGCTACAGGTGCTACAGGATTTGGTATATCGTGCTTTCCTGTTGCCGTTACAAGAGGATGGATAACACGGGAAGAGGCAATAGGCCGGATGAATAAAATATGTTCTTTCCTGGAGAATTGTGACAGTTATCATGGTGCATACGGGCACTGGTATTATGGTGATAATGGCCATATCAGACCTTTTTCAGGGCAAGATGATGGAATTGATTTGGTTGAGACTGCTTTTCTTATGCAGGGTATGTTAATCAACAGACAATTCTTTAATGGTGAAAATCAGACCGAAATTGATCTTAGGAATCGAATTACTGCACTTTGGGAAGCTGTTGAATGGAATTTCTTCGATTCGGGTGATAACATTTTATCATGGCATTGGTCACCAAATCATAATTTTGCTATGGGGCATAAAGTTGGAGGTTGGAATGAGGCTTTGATTGTTTATGTTTTAGCTGCAGCCTCTCCAACGCATACAATCAATAAAGGAACATATGAAAATGGTTGGTTTGAAAGGGGCGGTAAAATGTATAATAATGGTAGATTTTACGGCATCAAGTTACCATTGGGAATAGATTATGGTGGGCCAATGTTTTGGTCTCATTATTCATTTATTGGATTAGATCCTAGAAATCTGGAAGATCAATATGCAAATTATTGGGAACAAGTTACCGCACATGCCCGCATCAACTATGCCTATTGTAAAGCGAATCCTAAGGGGTATGAAGGTTATGGTGGCGATAGCTGGGGGCTGACATCAAGCGATAATTACTCTGGATATGGAGGTCATCATCCTGGAAATGATGTAGGGGTAATAGCACCTACAGCAGCATTGGCATCATTCCCTTACACCCCTGAGGAATCGACAAAGGCTTTGGAATATTTCTATTATAAAATGAATCGCAAGCTGTGGGGGACTTATGGTTTTTTTGATGCTTTCTCTGAGCATTACGATTGGTATTCTGATGGTTATATTGGTATTGATCAAGGACCAATTGTAGCTATGATAGAAAATTACAGAACTCAATTGCTTTGGAATCTTTTTATGGCCGATCAAGAAGTTAAAGATGGACTAACAAAATTGGGATTTAGTTTTTAAGATAATTATTAAGACTTAATTGTTTCTTGTATAGTTATATATACTCCTTGTAAGTGTATTCTTATGAGGAGTTTGCTTATAGTTTGAATTCAGCTTCATGATACATGATGCGACATTATCCTTCAATTTTAATATACCCAGCAGCAATTGAGAAGGAACTACCTGTTATGCCATTATAAATTAAGTGGGGAACGATTGGTATGAATTATGGTATTTTATTGTTTAATCAGCTCTCCAATTCTAATTTATCTTTAATAGTTCAATATTGAAAACTCACCTAATGGGTACTATCGAATCAATATGTAATTCGGATTGATTTGAGCAACAATTTTAATATAATTCAGACTTGCCAAATAACAAATTCGCATAATTGCAAAAGCCAATTATCCACCTGTTACTTATCACTTGTAAATTGCCTTCTCTGCTCATTTGGCGCTTGTCCTGTATGAGTCTTAAACTGCTTGTTAAAATAGGATGGACTATTGAAACCACATTCGTAGGCAATTTGTGCAACGGTTAATTTTCCTTCAGCCAGCAGTTTTTTTGCATAGTTAATCCGCATTTCATTTAGGAATTCCGAGAACGTCTTTTGCGTTTTATTCTTAAAGAATCGGCAAAAGGCGGTTTTACTCATATTGGCAATTTTAGCGGCTTCTTCCAATTCGATTTTCTGATGAAAGTTCTCACTAACGTATTCGTATATCTTATATAGTTTTTGATTACTACTTTGCTTAAAGGATTCTACGAAACTGTCCGACGCCAAATATTCCAGATCTTCAGATTGAGCTATTAATTGAAGAATTTGTAATAGAATAATTATCCTTTGTGAATAATCTGAGCTATGTAGATTTTGTAGCAGTTGGATAATTTTGTACTTGGTACTCCCGTCGATACGAATTCCTTTAAATGAATTGATTAGCATTTCTTTGATTCTTTTCATCTCAGGCAATAAAAAGAATTCTTTACCAAAACTATCTTCTTTGAAATGGACTACCCATGCAATCACTCTTTCTTCTGATTCTTTGCTATAAAACAAATCATCATTTTTCATGATATGAGGCGTATTGGGACCAATAAAGATCATGTCACCATCATTAAAATGATCGATACAATCGCCCACCACCAGGGTGCCATGGCTTTTTTCAATGAATATCAATTCATACTCTGGATGGTAATGCCAAGGTACTTCAATGTGTGGTAGTACATCAATTTTTGAACGGAATGAATGTTCCCTTTTGACCGAAATTTCTTCTAAAACTAATGACATGATTGTATTATTTTATCAGTTAAAACAAGCTGTATTTATAAAAACTGCTAATATGTTTTTATTTGGGATGTTGAATTCCCATTTGATACGTATTTTCTTAATGGTAATAATGTATTAGCTTATGTAGTGGCTTAGTATAGTGTTGATGCAAATATAGTACAATTAAATGATAAAATAGTAAAATGCATTTACTGGAAAATCAAAGAAATTTGTCTTGCAATAACTCAAACGATTGAAATAATAAGATATGGTATCAATAAGTACAAATATCAGCTCGGAAAAAACCGGTGCTAAAGGCGGAATGAATTATAAGGGTGCATTGGCATTGTTAACTTCATTATTTTTCATGTGGGGATTTTTAACCTGTATGAATGATATTCTAATTCCTCACTTAAAAGGATTATTCGATTTATCAATTACGCAGGCAATGCTTGTGCAGTTCACATTTTTTGGAGCTTACTTTTTAATGTCCTTGCCTGCTGGTTGGATTATTGGAAAGATTGGATATAAAATGGGAATTGTAACAGGATTAACAATAGCAGGTATTGGGGCAGCAATGTTTTTCCCGGCGGCCAATTTCTTATCCTACGGATTCTTTTTGTTTGCATTATTTGTTCTTGCATCGGGCATTGTTGTATTGCAGGTGGCTGCAAATCCGTATGTAGCAGAATTGGGTACACCTGAAACTGCATCGAGTAGATTGAATCTTACTCAGGGATTTAATTCACTAGGAACAACGGTAGCTCCAATTTTTGGTGCCTGGTTAATTCTTGATAATACTGCCACTGATAGTGTAGGGAAGGCAGAAGCAGTTCAGATGCCTTATGTAGGTTTGGCATTGGCTTTAATCTTAATTGCAGTAATTTTTGCATTTGTAAAGCTTCCTAAAATTCAGGATGCCGAAGAAGAAAAAGCTGAAGGATCAGCTTGGAAGTTTCGTCATTTGGTTTTAGGAGCAATAGGAATATTCACATATGTTGGAGCCGAGGTTGCAATCGGTAGTGCTTTGGTGATGTACTTTGGTGATGAGGGCTTACATTTATTTGGTGAAGCCGAAGCAGCCACATATGTTTCTGTATTTTGGGGAGGTGCCATGGTAGGCCGATTTATTGGTTCTGTAGTAATGCAAAAAATATCGGCAGCCAAAGTGTTGGCATTTAATTCAGTTATGGTTGTAGCTCTAATTTTAATTAGTATGATGACAACTGGATATGTTGCGCTATGGAGTATTGTATTGGTTGGATTATTCAACTCAATCATGTTCCCAACTATTTTTACCTTGGCAATTGATGGATTAGGTAAACATACCAGTCAGGGATCAGGGATCTTGTGTCTTGCTATAGTAGGTGGAGCAGTTGTTCCAATGATTATGGGTATCTTGGCTGATAGCTTTGGTCTAGCTAATTCTTTTGTTGTAGCAATTTTGTGTTATGCATATATATTGTATTACGCATTAAAAGGACACAAACATTAGGACATTTATTAATAGAAGAGAAGTATTGAAATGAAGGAAGTTGCTTTAGGAATAGATATAGGAGGAACCAATACTGTTTTTGGATGTATTGATAGTGAAGGGAATTGTTTGGTTACAGGCAGCATACCAACACAAAACCATGATGATATTAATAAATACCTTGATGATTTATTCGAACTTGTTCAGATTAAGTTGAAGGAGTACGAGGGTGTTTTAAATATCATTGGAGTTGGAATTGGTGCACCCAATGCAAGTTATTACACAGGTACGATTGAAAATGCTCCGAATTTAAAGTGGAAGGGAAGTGTTCCTTTGGTTGATTTGGTTAAAGAGCGTTTGGATGTTCCGGTAATGATTACCAATGATGCCAATGCTGCCGCCATGGGAGAAAAAGTATTTGGTGCAGCAAAGGACATGAACAACTTCATGGTAATAACACTTGGTACTGGATTGGGAAGTGGTATTGTGGTAAATGGAGATTTATTATACGGTCATGATGGTTTTGCAGGAGAAGTTGGTCATATGATTGTTCGCAAGAGTGGACGCGAATGTGGATGTGGAAGAAAAGGCTGTTTGGAAACCTATGTTTCAGCTACCGGAGTAAAGAGATCGGTATATAAATTATTGGCAAGACATTTAGGTGATAGTGAACTTAGAGATATTCCTTTTAGTGAGCTAACTGCTAAAATGGTTGCCGAAGCAGCTGGTAGAGGAGATTTGGTAGCAAACGAAACGTTTGCCTATACTGCTCAAATGCTGGGTGAAGTTTTGGCCAATGTAGTAGCGGTTACCAGTCCAAAAGCAATTTTCTTGTTTGGAGGTCTTGCCAAAGCTGGAGATATCTTGTTTGAACCAGTAAGAGAAACTCTAGAGAAAAATTTAATGCCTATATATAAAGGTAAAATTCAAGTACTGCCTTCAGGAATTAAGGATAATGCTGCCGTATTGGGGGCTGCTGCCTTGATCTGGAATAAGAAATAAGAATTAAAAGATAATCGATTGCCTTCGGAGTTTTTCGAAGGTACACCCTCCAGCCTGCCTTGTGCAGGCTTTTTTTTTGAAAGATATAAATAGTAGAAAAGTGGAAAAGTAGAAAGGTGGAAAAGTAGAAAGGTAGAAAAGTCAAAGGTCTTCAGCTGTCGAAAATCAGATGCAAGTTTCAATACACAAGTTGTAAGACTCAAAACCCAAAACGCATTCACATCTCCGTTTTTTACCTTTCACCTTCTGACTTTACACTTGAAACTTGCGACTTGCAACTGATCGCTGATTGCCCGTATCAACCAAATCATTTTCATTCTTTTTGGTAATTCTCACTTCAGGATGCATGTATTTGTAGAATCCTTTTCTACAAAGTGTGGAATCTTTACCACAGGTTTTTGTCATAACCATCTTCCATATTTTAATGTGCCAAAAAATAAAAAAGAGCTAAAGTGTAAGATTATCAGTATTTAAGTGATTTTTGTGATTTTCTTTTGGCATGAAAAATATTTACGGCACAGTATTCTCATATGGTATTTGTGAATTTGAATTGATGTAAACCTGTTTAAAAAATTAAGAATTATGAGAAAGTTAGTATTTGCATTATTAGTGTTACCATTTTTTACAGCTTGTAACCAAAAAGAATTAAAACAACTTCGTGAGCAGAATCAACAGTTGACTGTAATGGCTCAAGAGAAAGATTCTACTATCGATGAGTTTGTTGAGTCGTTTGATGTTATTGCAGCAAACCTGAATATCATTAAAGAGAAAGAACAGATCATTTCTGTTAATGCCAATGAGAATCCTTCAGTTGGACAGAAAGAACAAATGGTAAATGATTTGAACCTGGTTCGTGAGTTGTTGGAAGAAAACAGAGCTAAAATTGAAAGCCTGGACAAGAAGTTGAAGAACAGCTGGTACCAAAACTCGAAACTAAAGAAATTGGTTGCTGGTTTAAAATCACAAGTTGAAGAGAAAGATGCTTCTATCGCAGCATTATCTGATCAAATTGCTCAATTGAACGTTGAAGTTGAAAACTTGAATGGACAAGTAACTGAGTTGAATGGTACTGTTGTAGCATTGAACACCGAGAACGAAAACAAGGCAAAAATTATTGAAGAGCAAACTACTGACTTGAATACAGCACACTACGTGATTGGCGATATCAAGGAGTTGAAAATGAAACAAGTGGTTACTAGCGAAGGTGGATTATTAGGAATTGGTTCTACAAACAAATTGAACCAAAAAATCAATCCGGAAAACTTTAACCAAATTGACATTACCCAAACTACAACAATTCCAGTTTCAGGTAAAAAAGTTAGCCTGGTAACTTCACACCCAAGTGATTCTTACAGACTAGAAGGAACAGAAAAAGAGATTGAAGCAATTACAATCTTAAATCCTGAAGAATTCTGGAAAGCTTCAAAATACTTAGTTGTTGCAGTGAAATAATATAATACAAACAGAGCTTGTATTCAAAAGCATCCCAATTAGGGATGCTTTTTTGTTATATCCTATCTAAACACTTTTCCATCGTATATTCTCGACACTACCAATAATACCATCGCTATTAAGGCCATCATATATTCTCCATCCTGTGCAATAATATGGGCAAAAAAAGCAAGTACAAAATCGAAGAAAAATCCGGCGTAAGCCCATTCCTTTAATAATTGCGATTTTTTAGATAGTATGGCAATCAATCCTAACAGTTTGGCTACAGCTAAAGGATAAATTACAAAAGTTGGGAATCCTAATTTCAGAAAAGTTGCACTCACCATTTCGTAATTCATAAAATACATGCCTGCCGACATTAACATTAAGGCAGTAAGTAATCCGGTTACGGTCCAATAAATAATTTTATTTCGCTTTTCCATTGTGTTTTTATTTATACCATTAATATTAAAAAGTTATTTAAGGATAATGCCGATAGATATTTAAAGAACAATAATAAATGGAATGAAGTTGTTGATCTCCCGATGATTATCGGAATTAAATACGAATCGGTATTAAAATGATTTTAGTTAATGTGAAGATATAATTATTGTATTGGATAAAATGTTAAGCAATTGCTAAACTGTAGTAAATGTAAGATGGCCGACAAATAAATTTGATTCATATGTTCTGTTTCATGATAAGCAAATAAGCTATTTAATAGCGAATCTGTCTGATTTTTCGTAAATTAAAGAGACTCCCTTTATCTATTAAAAATGCAGTAATGCATACTTCTGTTTTGGATTTTGTTACGGTTTAAAGTTGTTGGATATGTCCATTTTAAGAAATGAAATTAAGAATAACCTCACTCAATTAAAGGATGAAATAGATCAGATTTTTGCAGGAGGAAGAGATACTGTTCTTTCCGAAGTTACGGTGGGACAAGTGTATGGTGGAATGAGAGGATTAACAGCATTGGTTTGTAATACTTCCTTTGTTGATCCGTACTCGGGGCTTCACATTGGTGATTATACGGTTGAGGAACTTGCCGATAGATTTCCCGAAGAGATATTCTTTTTGTTGTGTACAGGAAAATTGCCGGGGGCAGATTTTTTGTCGGAGTTTAGGAATGAATTGAATGAAAGAGCTGGTGTACCTCAGTATACCTGGGACATGTTAAGGGTGTTACCAAAGGATACACACCCTATGAGCATGTTAAGTTTGGGAATTTTATCGATGGAGCACGAATCGGTATTCAAGAAGAATTATTTAAAAGGCATTACTAAGGCTGATTATTGGAAATATACTTTAGAGGATGCTTTAAATGTAATCGCCAAATTACCCGAATTGGCAGCAGGCATTTATAGAATCAGGTTTTGTGATGGTAAACTAATTGCCAGAAATCCAGAATTGGATTGGGCTGCAAATCTTGCATTAATGCTTGGCTTACCTGGTTCGGGTAAAGAATTCGCATATTTGATGAGACTTTACCTGGTTTTGCATTGCGATCATGAAGGTGGTAATGTGAGTGCTTTTACTTCAAGAGTTGTGAATTCGGCATTGTCTGATTTGTATTATGCGATTTCGGCAGGATTAAATGGCTTGGCTGGTCCGCTTCATGGCTTGGCAAATCAGGAATGTTTACGATTTATATTGGCGATAAAAGAAAAGTGCGGTGATAATGTGAATGAAAATCAGGTGAAACAATTTGTATTGGATACTTTGGATGCAGGAAAGGTAATCCCTGGTTATGGTCATGCAGTTTTAAGGGTAACTGATCCAAGATTTAAGGAGTTCATGAATTTTGGAAAGCAGTATTGTGCAGATGATGTTTGTTACCAGATTGCTGAAAAGCTGTTCCATGTAGTTCCCGATATTCTAAAGACCTACAAAGGAGGAAAGGTAGCTAATCCATGGCCAAATGTGGATGCGGCTTCAGGATCCTTATTGTATAGGTATGGTTTGAATCAGTTCGATTATTACACAGTTTTATTCGGTGTTTCAAGAGTTTTAGGTTTTTGTGCACAGAATGTTCTGGCCCAAGGTCTGGGGCAACCCATCATTCGTCCCAAGAGTGTTACCAACAAATGGGTGGCAGAAAAACTAATGGAAAATAGGGTGGATTCTTGAATTGATTTCTGTTTATCGATTTAAGCAGAAGCGTGCTCCTATTGAGAACTGGAGCATGCTTAAATTATATATGTTTTGATATGTAAATGGTATAATTATCTTTGCGGCTTAATAAAACCGAAAAGATGATAACTGTAGATTCATTAGCTGTTGAGTTTGGCGGAACAAGCTTGTTTAAAGATATTTCATTTGTAATTAATGAGAAGGATAGAATTGCTCTAATGGGAAAAAATGGAGCGGGAAAATCTACACTTCTTAAAATTATTGCAGGAGTTGATACACCAACTCGTGGTCGTATTTCAACACCAAAGGATAAGACCATTGCTTACCTTCCTCAGCACTTAATGACATCGAATACCAGAACTGTTTTTGAAGAAACTGCTCAGGCTTTTGCTCACATTTTCGAAATGGAGAAGCAGATTGAAGAGATGAATGCTGAGTTGGCTTCCAGAACCGATTTCGAGTCGGAGAGCTATTACAAGCTGATTGAAGATGTATCTACTTTAAGTGAGAAATTCTATTCCATCGAAGAAACCAATTACGATTCAGAAGTTGAGAAAACATTAATCGGACTAGGTTTTGAGCGAGATGATTTTACTCGTCCAACCAGTGAGTTTAGTGGTGGATGGAGAATGAGAATTGAATTGGCAAAGATTCTTCTAAAAAAGCCTGATTTGATTCTTTTGGATGAGCCTACCAATCACCTGGATATAGAATCGATTCAATGGTTGGAAGATTTTTTGATTAATTCGGGGAAAGCGGTTATGGTAATCTCGCACGACCGTGCTTTTGTCGATCGAATTACATCCAGAACCATTGAAATTACAATGGGCCGTATTTACGATTACAAGGCTTCTTATTCGGAGTACCTGGAATTGAGAAAGGACAGAAGAGCACATCAACAAAAGGCTTACGATGAGCAACAGAAAATGATTGCTGAAAACAAAGCTTTTATCGAGCGATTTAAGGGGACTTATTCAAAAACCTTGCAGGTGCAATCGAGAGTTAAAATGTTGGAAAAACTTGAAATTGTAGAAGTGGATGAGGAAGATACTTCTGCTTTGAGATTGAAGTTTCCACCATCGCCTCGTTCAGGAAACTACCCGGTAATTATGGAAGAGGTTAGCAAAGCTTACGATGAGCATTTGGTATTTGAAAATGTGAATTTTACATTGGAAAGAGGAGAGAAGCTTGCCTTTGTAGGTAGAAATGGAGAAGGGAAATCAACTTTGGTAAAGGCAATCATGCAGGAGATTGATCATGGAGGAACCTTAACTTTGGGACACAATGCCATGATTGGTTATTTTGCGCAAAACCAGGCTTCCCTAATGGATGAGGAATTGACTGTATTCCAAACCATCGATCATGTAGCCAAGGGCGATATTAGAACTAAAATCAAAGATATTTTGGGCGCTTTCATGTTTGGAGGCGACAATTCAACCAAAAAAGTAAAAGTACTTTCGGGAGGTGAAAAAACTCGTTTGGCAATGATTAAACTGTTGCTTGAACCTGTGAACTTGTTAATTCTGGATGAGCCTACCAACCATTTGGATATGAAGACCAAGGACATCTTAAAATCGGCCTTGAAAGATTTTGATGGAACCTTAATTCTTGTATCTCACGATCGTGATTTCCTTGATGGTTTGGTGGATAAGGTATATGAATTTGGAAACCAAAGAGTAAAAGAGCATTTGGGTGATATCAATTCATATCTAACTGCAAAGAAAATGGAGAATTTAAGAGAGTTGGAGCGTAAGAATTAATTCAATTCCTTTGACTTGCTCATCTTTGTTTGAATAACACCTGTGAATGGAATGGTGAAAAAGAATGTAGAGCCTAGGTCTATTTCAGATTTTAGGCTCATTGTTCCACCAAGTAAGTGCACCAAACCTTTGGTAATGCTTAAACCAAGACCATTGCCTTCGCGATATTCATTACGAGTAACCTGGGCAAACCTTTCAAATATCAAGTTGAGTTGATCTTGTGGAATCCCACAGCCCGTGTCCTTAACGTAGAATTCTAATTCGTCGTACTTTGTATTGTAACCGAATTCAATCTGTCCTTCATCGGTGAATTTTAATGCATTGCCTAATAAATTGTTACAGATTTGAGTAAATCTTAGTGTATCCGTTTCGATAAGATAATCTTTTGATTCATCCGGGATATATAAATGCAGTTCAACCGAATTTTCAGACTTTGAATCTAGTGTGTTTCTAAATACACTGCTTATTTCTTTGATTAGGTCATTTACCGATACACTTTCAAACGATACCTTTAACTGATTGGATTCAATGTGTGAAATATCGATAATGTCATCAATAATTCTTAGCAATTGCTCACCAGAACTATTGATAATTTTTGAATAGAGTTCTTGTTGTTTCGAACTAATATTTGGAGTTGAAATTAAATCTGTAAAACCAAGAATGGAATTCAAAGGAGTTCTTATTTCATGACTCATATTCGCAAGAAAGGCTGTTTTTAGCTGATCACTTTCTTCTGCTTTTTTTCTGGCAATTACCAGTTCCTGTTTGGTTTTACGTAGTTCCGAGATATCATGAATAATTGAAAAAAGAAGTTTCTTTTCTTCAAATATCATCGCTTCGGAATATACTTCAACATCCCTAAATTCGCCGCTTGCCAGTTTGTGTTTAAAAATATATACCGAACTTGTTTTTGCAGTTGATTGTAATGCTTTACTTAGATGTTTGGTAGGCAATGTATTAATTTTACCAATTGACATTGATGTTAGTGTTTTGTAATCATAGCCATAAAATTTTACTGCAGCAGCATTAGCATCAGTAATCTGTCCGTTTGTTGGATCGATAAGCATCATAATAGATTGATTGTTTCTAAAGATGGCTTTGTATCTTTTTTCGCTTTCGGATAACTGATAGGTTCTTTTGGCTATTACTTGCTCAAGAGAGTCATTAATTTCTTGTAGTTTGTTTTCTCTTTTTTCAACCTCACATGTATAAAAACGAAAGGTTTGAGTTAGATGTTTTTTATAAAAAAGAGCAATTAAAAATGTAATCAGAAGGGTAAGACCAATTAAAACAAGAGTTAAGTTATTTCTTTTATGTCCAAGGAGCTCATCGTGTTTTAACTCATTTTCAATTAGTGTATCAATATCATTTAAATAGATTCCTGTAGCAATAATCCAATCATACTTCTTGTATAGCTTTGCGTAGCTTAGTTTTTGCGAAACTTGGTCTGTTTTGAATTCTTTAAACCAGTAGGTGAAAAACAATTCTCCATACTTTTTCACACCTTGTAATTCTGTTAAGTAAGGAGTGTTTCCTTTAATATCGGTTGTATGGGTCGAAAGAAATTGACCTTCTGTTTCGGGCAGGTTTGGGTGAACTTCTCGAATGGCATAATCATCACCACCTTCATAGTTAATTATTTTATTGATCCAAATGTATCCGGAATCAACCAAGGTATTTTGCCTGATGTGATTTTTGATGTATTTTTTTACCTGGCTTCTGACATAGGCTGAATCGCCAGGGAATTTATTACTGAAAAACGCTTCTATTTGGTTGATTTCAACAATGGTTCTGTCTACGGCAGTTTTTAAATAATCTTTTTTAGCATGTATTATTTGACTCTCTATTTGCTCTATATGTTCTTGATTGATCTGATTGATTTGGCGATTATAGATGAACCAAAAAGAAGTCGTGAAAATTACAATGATGATAATAAGAGAAAGGAAAAAGCTCTTGGTAATATCTTTAGGGGCAATATCTGATTTTTTTTTTGGATTCAATTTGTAGTATAAAAAGTTTGAAATAAGGGGGCGAAAAATGAATATTAAGTAAATTTAGTAAATGAAGAAATATTTAACAAATTAATTTAAAAGCAAAGGCCTTGATAGATTATTACCAAGGCCTTTGTTATTTCATACTAATTGGAATTATTAGAATTTTTCATCGTATTTGGTCCAGAGTCCATCACCTATTTCCCATGCTTTGTCTACCACTTCGTTACCCAATTGGATACTTCTTTTGGTTAAAAACTCCTTACGCTTTTTCTTACTCATTTTAGCTGCCTCTTTGTCGATAGCTGCTTGTTCTTCGAAATATTGTTTCTGTAGAGGAACAAAAACTGTATCAACATCATGTCTCATATCACCCCAGCGTTGTGCTGTTAATGTACCTAAACGGTTAAAGGCCCACCATGCTGATTTACGAGTGTAGCCTGTTCTGCGAGCTTTTACCTTGTAGGATTCGGCCAAATCGGTAGTTCCTGCATAAACAGGAATATAAATGGATGTTGCTACATTATCTTGTGCCAGCCAAACAATTCCACCTACTTCATCAGGTAACCAATCTCTACACTGAATAATGGTTGCATACATGGTATACCAGCGAGCGATGGTTCTTTCGCCAAGTTCGCCCCAACCACCATTAACTCCGAACAAACGGTTCATATCGTAAGGCATAAAAGGATTCGCAAATGGAGAAAGCACCTCTTTACCATCCTTATTTGCTTGTTTAATGTTTTTTACGAAATTATATGGAGTTCCTTCATAGTAATCCTTGAAGATTTCAACCAACTTGTCCATTGTGATTTTTTCATCAGGTTGAACTGAGAATGGATAATCTTTGTCGTTGGCATCTAGTTTTAACGAAGGAGCAGCCATCGAAAGTACTCTCCACTCTCTTCTGCGAGAAGCTAATGATAATCTGCTTTTAGGAGCATAAGCATAGTTCCATTTAAAAACTTCACCTTCTTTCCACCATCCATTTTCTTTGGCAACAGAATAAATGTTTTTTGATGCCATAAAATGCTCTTTATCCTTTAGGTTGATTTCTTTAATGGTACTTGCATTTGCGTTTACCGAAATGTGATTGTCAGGTACGCGCTGAGCAACCCAAACTGCACCTACTTTTCCTTTACCAGGACCAACAACTTCAAAATGCCAAACTTCTTTTTTATCGGCAATGGTCAAACATTCTCCGTAATCTCTCCAACCATATTTCATTAAAAGCTCATCAGCCAATAGAATTGCTTCTCTTGCAGTTGTACATCTCTCAAGCATTAATTGTTGTAAGCGCTGACAATCGATTAAACATTCTTTCGAGAACAATTCTTCACGCCCGCCAAAGGTAGATTCTCCAATTGCCAATTGCTTTTCGTTGATACAAGGGTATGCAGTATTAAAAAACTGGTAAGTTTTTTCAACTTGGTCGATTTCTCCAATCTTTTTGTGCTGGTAAGTAGGCATTGCCAAACTATCGTAAGCCGATCTTTCATACAAAGCAAACTTACTTCCTTTTTTGTATTTCATAGAAGGAGTAACGTCCATCCATGCACGTGTTCTGTGGCTATCATCTGTGTGCGAAGTGATAACCGATCCGTCAGTGGTGGCCAGTTTTCCAACCGTTACAGTTGTACATCCTTCCGGTACACCTGCTTTCCAATCCGATTTGTCCTGCGCCATTGTATTTGTCGAAACCAGCAATACAATAGCTAGAAATAAATTTCTTAGATAATAATTCATGTTTAGTTAGTTGTGTTTTTGTGATCTTGTATTAGAGGATTTAATTTTGTGCTAACTGCTAACTGCTAACTGCTAACTGCTAACTGCTAACTGCTAACTGCTAACTGCTAACTGTTCACTGAACCAGGTAGATTCCAGTATCCTCAATGGTAATTAGCTTTTGTTTGTACAAAAGACCAATTGCCTTTTTAAAATTTTTCTTACTCATTTTAAGGGTATAGTAAATGTCTTCCGGCGAACTCTTATCATTCAAAGGAATGAACCCTTCTTCTTCTTTTAATAAATCAAGTATTTGCTGTCCCGATTTAGGAACCTCGTTTGCATATCCTTGTTGTTGAAGGCTAACATCAATCTTGCCATCGGGACGGATTTTCTTAATATATGCCTTTCTTTGATCTCCAATTTTCAGGTGTCCAAAAACTTCGTTTTTGTATACCATTCCCAAGGCATCATCATTAATCAACACCTGGAAACCCAATTCACTTCTTTTGCCAATTAATATATCTACTTCGTCTCCTTCCTGATATGAGGTTTCATTGTCTCGTAGAATTCTTTCAATTTTAGCTGTAGCTACAATTCTTCCTGTAGCATTATCCAAATAGATGTATACCAGGTACGAAAGATCTACCTGCATTTTATCTCTTTGTTCGCTAAACGGAACAAGCAGATCTTTGGCCAATCCCCAATCTAAAAATGCACCTACATTGGTTACCGATTTTACTTTTAGAACAGCAAATTCTCCAACAATGGCTTTAGGTTTTAGCGTTGTGGCTATAATTCGATCTTCCGAATCTCTATATATAAATACTTTAATTTTGTCGTCAATTTGTGTTTTTGGCGGAACATATTGATTTGGCAGCAAGATCAAAGCTTCATCTTCGCCTTCTAAAAACACTCCAAAGTCAACCAATTTGGCAACTTTTAATTCTGCATATTGTCCAATAATACTCACGAGGTATATTTTTAATTGATTCCAAGCTAGAATAGAATCATGAATTGATAATTAACAGCGTAAAAGTAAGCAACTTTTTAAGAATTTACTCGGACAATATTGAAAAGAAAAGATTGGCAGAAATTTAAAAATACAAAGCTTGGTTTGAACTTGATGTAATTCTTGTTTTTAATTCAAATCGGAAAATCATTCATGTTGTAGAGCATGTTTGCAGAATTCGATAAAATAGGAATGGGTATTTTTCTACTTGTTTTAATAAACAGTAAATGAAAATGGTTAAGTAGGAATGTTCTGTGCTTGAACTTACGAAGCTATGCACTATTATTGAGTTTTTTCAAAAATGTAAAGTTATGGAGGCAATTTTCGTTATCGATTGCGAATTTTAGTCCTTATTATTAGGGAAAAATATCAGTATTAAACATGAGTGTTTATACCCATAAAATCAGCTATTGTAGAACATGTACGACTTAATAGAGAAATAATTCCTTATTTAAGAATAGTTTTTATTTTTGATGAGTGATCAAGAAATCGTGGATTTTGAGATTGATAAAATAACTCTCTCTCGAGTTAATTTGATATATGAATTCAATTAGTCAGGGTATGAAGACAAGGAAATTATTAGTTAGAGATCTAACATTAAGAGATGGTCAGCAATCTCTTTTTGCAACCAGAATGCCACAGGCAGAGATAGAGAAAGTTTTGCACTTGTATAAAAAGGCGAACTTTTATGCGATGGAAGTATGGGGTGGTGCGGTACCTGATTCTGTAATGCGTTATTTGAATGAGGATCCTTGGTACCGTTTAGAGTCCATTAAGAAAGAGATTGGCGATGTTTCCAAACTTACGGCCTTATCTCGTGGACGCAATCTATTCGGATACAGTCCATATCCTGAATCAGTAATTGAAAAGTTTAATACACAAGCTGTAAAATCAGGATTGGGTATTATGCGTATTTTCGATTGTTTGAACGATATTGAAAATATGAAGTCGACCATTAAGTATGTAAAAGCTGCTGGTGGTATGGCCGATTGTGCAGTATGTTATACTGTAGACTCTAAATTTCCTGAGAAAAAAGAGGATAGAGACAGACTTACCATTAAGAATCTTCCGGATCAGATCTTTGACCTGGAATATTTTGTGAATCTGGCGAAAAAATTGGAGGCTCTTGGAGCGGATATGATTTCCTTGAAAGATATGGCCGGCCTGGCTTCACCTTCTCGTGCGGGGCAAATTATTCGTCGATTTAAAGAAGAGTTAAGTATTCCGGTTGATTTCCACTCACACTCTACACCAGGCTATGGTTTGGCCTCGGCTTTAACTGCCATTATTAATGGTGTGGATGTTATCGATACCAACATCATGAACTTTGCTGGTGGATCCGCAGCTCCTGCATACGAGTTGATTTACCTGTTCTGTCAGAAGTTGGGCATTGAACTGGATGGAAATCCTGAGGTAGTGGTTGAAATCAACAAAATTTTAAAAGAGATTCGTGCGAATGCTTTGGCTGAGGTGGATAGCTACAAGCAGTTCCCAATTGAATTTGATATTACAAAAGATAAGCTTCCTGCTGAGATCGATCAACTGTTCGATGAGGCAATAGAATATGCTAAAGCTGATAAAGAGACTGAGCTCCTGGATGCTTGTCATGCAATTGAAAAATATTTTAATTTCCCCGCTCCTAACGAAATGGTTAAGAAGGCGGAAATTCCTGGTGGTATGTATACAAACATGCTGAACCAGTTGAAGGCTTTAGGTTTGGAAACCCTGCTTGAGAGAGTGTTAGAAGTGGTGCCAGTGGTTCGTTTGGACGCAGGTTGTCCACCATTGGTAACCCCTTCTTCACAAATTGTAGGCGTACAGGCGGTAAACTGTGTTATCGATGAGAACTCGGGGCGCCCGTTCTATACAAATGTATCCAACCAGTTTTTTAGCTTGGTAAAAGGAGAGTATGGAACTACTCCAATCGAAATTGCTCCTGAGTTTCGTGAAAAGATCACTGGAAAGCCAGAGAGAGAAGATTATGATGTGAGCCATTACCAGGCACCGGAAAATCCAAATCTGCCACAATACGGAAATGTAAAGTTGGCTGTAGACGATAAAGAATACATGCTTTTGGAACTGTTCCCATTGGTAGCAAAAGGATACTTGGAAGGCAAGCGCAAGGATGAATTCGAAGCCCAAAGAGTAGAAAATCGCAAGAAAATTGCTGCTGAAAGAGCTGCAATTAAGAGAACCCGCAAACTGAAGATTCGTGATTTGACATTGCGTGATGGTCAGCAATCACTGTTTGCAACTCGTGTGCCACAACACGAAATTGAAAAGGTTCTTCCTTTGTATAAAGATGCAAACTTCTACGCACTAGAGGTTTGGGGAGGTGCAATTCCCGATTCGGTAATGCGTTATCTGAACGAAGATCCATGGCATCGATTGGAATCCATTAAGGAAGTAATTGGTGATGTTTCGCACCTAACTGCATTGTCGCGTGGTAGAAACTTATTTGGTTACTCGCCTTATCCAGAATCGGTAATCGAAGGCTTTAACAAGAATGCTGTGAAATCAGGCTTGGGTATCATGCGTATCTTCGATTGTTTGAA
Organism: Marinifilum sp. D737; assembly: GCF_026672275.1. Taxonomy (GTDB): domain Bacteria; phylum Bacteroidota; class Bacteroidia; order Bacteroidales; family Marinifilaceae; genus Marinifilum. The sequence continues at coordinate 109,470 of NZ_JANQCD010000005.1, forward strand.
CGATGTGAAGAACATGGAAACTACCATTAAATATATGAAAGAGGCAGGAGGTATTGCCGACTGTGCGGTTTGTTATACGGTAGATCCAAAATTCACCAAAAAACAAAGATGGAAAGCCCTTTTATCAGGAAAGAAATTGCCTAAGAAGATTTTTGATGTAAATTATTTCGTGAACAAGGCCAAGCAAATGGAAGCGCTTGGCGCGGATATGATTACCGTGAAGGACATGGCAGGCTTGATTCCTCCTTCATTATCGGGTAAGATCGTGAAGCGATTGAAACAAGAGCTTAATGTTCCGATTGATTTTCACACCCATTGTACTCCAGGTTATGGTTTAGGTGCTGTATTAATGGCCATAGTGAACGGTGTGGATGTGGTAGATACCTGTATGCTGAACTTTGCAGGAGGTCCTGCTGCTCCATCATTCGAAATTATCCAGCTTTTCGCTGATAAATTAGGTTTGGATACGGGAGTGAACCTCGATTCTGTTGTTGCCATTAACAAGGAATTGAAAGGAATCCGTGAAAGAATTGCTGAGTTCGATTCTTATAAAATGTTTCCATTAGAGTTTGACATTACTGCAGACTATCTTCCGAAAGAGATTGATGCATTATTCGATAAAGCTATTGAATTGGCTAAAGCCGATAAAGAAGAAGAGTTGTTGGCAACCTGTCATGCAATCGAGAAGTACTTTAACTTCCCTGAACCAAATGAGAAAGTGAAAGCTGCAGAGATTCCAGGAGGTATGTATACCAACATGTTGGCTCAGCTAAAAGCACTTGGTTTGGAAGATTTACTGCCAACCGTATTGGAGAAAGTACCTGAGGTTCGCGTAGCTGCAGGTTGTCCTCCCTTGGTAACTCCATCTTCACAAATTGTAGGAGTTCAGGCAGTAAACTACGTATTGGATGTGAATAGTGGTAAGGCTCCATATACAAACGTAAACAACCAATTCTTTAATTTGGTAAAAGGAGAGTATGGGGAAACACCAATAGCTATCGATCCGGAATTCCGTCATAAAATTTGTGGACAAAGTGAGGCTACCGATTATGATGTAAACAAGTATCAGGCTCCTGAGAATCCAGTCTTACATGAAATGGGAGGAGTAAAGCTTGCCGAAAACGAGAAAGATATGTTGCTGTTGGAGTTGTTTCCAACTGTAGCGACTCCATTCCTGAAGAACAGAAAAGCGGATGCTTATTACGAAAAAGTAGCTGTAGAAGAGAATGAAAAGCAAAGGATTATTGAGGAGAAGAAAGCTGCTTATGCTGCAATTCCAATAGAAGAAAAATATGAAATGTTACTTCGTGGATTGTACAGCTTGGCTGGGGATTCTAAACAGGCTACTGGTGAAATCACTCAACCAGAAGAGAAAGAGTCGAAACTTGATATCAAAACCAAAGAAATGCTAACGGCACAAAAGCCAAAAAGCAGATTAGTAGGATAAAGTTTTCTATTATATTTTTTATAAACAACTTAAAAGTGCTATTCCTTATGGAGTAGCACTTTTTTATTATCCTTATTTTAATGTTCCAGTCAGGGATTTTTAATCGAACTCAGCTTACTACAATCCTTATCGCTTGGTAGTAGTGATAGTAATCAGTATAATAAGTGCTTACTACAGCAATAAAAAGACTGTACCTTATTTAGGATACAGTCCTTTGAAATATCATCAAGTTTGTATTGATTAGATAATGATGAATATTACCACATATTCAAATTGAGTTTTTCCCTAGAAGGGAAGAAGTCCTAAATATACCTTTCTATTGCTTTTAAACTATATTTCAACCCTTGTCACATTATTCATATTTCAATGCATAAACAGGATCTTTTCTGGCTGCATTATAGGTTTGCCAACTAACGGTGATGATTGCAATAACAATAGCAATTACTCCTGCCAAGGCAAATATCCACCAGCTTAGATCAATTCGATAAGCAAAGCTCTTTAACCAGTCATCGGCAGCATAGAAAGCAATTGGAGATGCAATTACGAAAGCCATAGCTACCCATACAACATACTCGGTGATTAATTGCAGCATGATTTCCAAAGAGCTTGCACCATTGGCTTTTCGTATTCCTATTTCTTTGGTTTTGTGTTGTATGCTATAGGATGACAAGGCATACATTCCAAGTATTGAGAGTAGAATAGAAAGAACAGAAAATAGGGTCAAGGCTTTCATTTCATTGTACTGATTTCGATAAGTTTTGAAATAGCTATCACTTAGAAATTCATATTTCATAGGGTGATCCGGATACATCTGACTCCACGTTTCCTGCAAATTCTTAAGCGCTTTAGTGGTGTTGTTTTTATCAATTTTAACCAGAAAAGTACTGTTGAAAATTCGCTTTAAACCAATAACTTCTGCTTTTTCTTCCGAGAACATGTCGGCATAATGCAAGTCCTTGATTACGGCAACAATCTCTCCTTGTTTAAAATAGGTTGGAGATATAAAGTTGTATTTGAACTGTTTCCCTATGGCATCTTGTGGATTTGTAAAGCCCAATTTTTTGGAAGCAGATTCATTTAAAATGTATTGTTCTTTAAAATTGCGGTAGGATGGATCAAGATGATTGATGTTTTTGATAGCGGCTTCAGTATTGGGAGAAATGGCCGCACTTTCCCACATGAAGCTTGAGCCACTTTTAAGATTTAAATCACCCGCCAATGCTTGAATATCAAATAATTTAAAAAATTCATGATCAACAGAATTAATTGAAATTGTGTTGTTATCGCTTTTATCTATTCCTTCCATTTCAAATGGATAAACGAAATCAGGTGTTGTACCTGGAGGCATCATAGTTGATGAAATCAGTAGTATTTCGGGATGCTTTAAAGCCTTTTCTTTGAAAAGATCAAATGTACTGATGGCCGCATATGGAAATTCAGTAATTGTAATAATGGATTCTTTGTCTTTTCCAGGGTGAAAATTCTTGATCTTTAAAATCTGTTGATTTAAAACAATGGTTAAAACCAAGGCTACAATGGATAGCGTAAATTGGCAAACCAGGGAGATAATGAATTTCTTCGAACCTTCTTTTTTCTGATTGCTTAAATTTGAAGAGATCTTTCTGGTGTATAAAGGGAGTAGTGAAATGGCTCCAAATACAACAATAAAGCACATAACAAGAAGTGTAAACAATACTCCTTCGTTTTTAATGATAAACTTAAATTCTATAAAACGATTAAAAATAAAAGAGAGTACGCTTCCTATGATGATGGATAGAGAGATCTGTATAATTGATTTCTTAATTTGTGATAGAGAAAGATCTAAGAGGTTTGCACCGTTGATAACTTTAATTTTGAGATTGTTTAAATCGCTATTTAGCTGAACCGTAGTCAGGTTAAAATAGTTAATCATTGTGATTAAAAGGATAATAAGAGCACCTGACATTATTACCCAAATGGTTTTTACTGTACCATTTGAACCAAGCTCATCCTTTTTATGACTTTTTAGATGAATGTCTCGAAGATTCATCAATTTAAAAGTAGGAGAAACCTCTTCTTCGGCAACATTTTCTTTCCAATATTTGTTTAAAGAAACCTCCAATTGATCAGGTTTTACATCTGGATGTAATAGCAAGTATGTAAAAGCATGTCCGTAGGGATTACGAAGTGTTTCCAGATTGCTTGAGAGTAACATATCTGGTTGCATGTGCGAATTGGGTGGATAATCATCAAATACACCTTTAAGGGTATAAATTGTTCCACCATTTCGATCAAATTCTCCTTTTAGAGTTAACTCTTTTCCAATCACATCAATGCTACCAAAATATTTTAATGCAGATTTTTTACTGATTGCGATTTCATTTGGATTATGAAAGAGACCTTCCTTATTGCCTTTTATCAGTTTAAAATCAAATATTGTAAAGAAAGAATGATCGGTGTAGTAAGAGTTTTCCAATCGAAAGATCTCGTCTTCTACTTTTACAGTATAATTGAATGGTTTTACCATTAGGACAATCTGCTCTATTCCTGGGAATTTATCGTATAAATCCTTGATGTAATGAGCATTTAAGCTAGCAGTATATACATTGTCTGGGCTTTGCATAAAGCCAACTTTTCCAGGTTTGTCTATGTTAAGACGGTAAATCTGATCTGCTTTAGTATGAAACTTGTCGAACGACAACTCATGTTTTATATAGGATGAAGCAAAAAATACACTTGCAAAAGCAATTGAAATTCCAATGATATTAATCGCAGCCCATTTATTTTTTTTTGTTAAAATATTCATAGCTATCTAATTAATATTCAATTTGAGTAAATTCTTTTTTCGTACTTTCCATGGTTACTTCACCATCAAACAATCGGATTACTCGATGTGCAAACTCAGCATCACGCTCCGAGTGGGTTACCATTACAATGGTGGTTCCCTCGGCATTCAGTTCGCTTAATAAGTTCATTACCTCAAGGCCGGTTTTTGAATCGAGGTTACCAGTTGGCTCATCGGCCAATAAAAGTTTTGGGTTGGGTGCAATGGCGCGCGCAATGGCAACTCTTTGTTGTTGTCCTCCTGATAATTGTTGTGGATAGTGATTTCTTCGATGCCCTATCTTCATTCTGTCCAGCATTTCCAGGACACGTTTTTTCTTCTTGCCTAAATCGTATCGTAAATACTTTAATGGCAATTCTACATTTTTATACACACTCAATTCATCAATCAGGTTGAACGATTGAAAAACAAAATTGATATTCCCTTTGCGAAATGTATTGCGCTGTTTTTCCTTAAGGCTACTTACCTCATTGTCGCAGAAATGATACTTGCCATGGGTAGGACTATCTAACATTCCCAGAATATTTAAAAGGGTAGACTTCCCACAACCTGATGGTCCCATAATGGCTACAAATTCACCTTCTTTTATTTCCAGGTTTACATTATTCAAGGCAGTGGTTTCTACCTCTTCGGTACGAAATACTTTACTTAGGTTTTCTACTTTGATCATTTTGTTTTATTAAAGATTCGTAAGTTATATAATTATTATTGTCATGCATAAAAGAATAGAAGTTCTTCCTGCTACAATAGCACTACTATAGTTGTGCCATTGGTTCTAATTACTATGTGTAGAGGTGTTTGTGTGAATAAAGCATATTGGACAGGATCTTCCAGCTGTAAAAAATCTTTATTCTTACTGTATAGTTTCTTTACATTCTGTTGAGTTGTTGATTGCATTTCTCTACTTTTGGTAATGTTATGCTTGCTTGTGGTAACGAATCAGTCTTTTGATACTTGGTTCTTGGAATTTGGCATTTAGAGCTTGAGACTTGGAGCTTACAGCTTGAATCTTTTCAACCAGCAAATTTGCATAACCCAAATAATAACTAAGCCATATTACTGAAAGCATGACCAACTCCGGTAAAATCTTAATTGTAGACGATCATAAACGTGTAAGAATTTCTCTTCAAATGCTATTGCAAGATGAGTTCGATACGGTTAAGGTACTTTCTAATCCTAAAAGTTTACTTGGCGAGTTGCAGGACAATTCATATGACATTGTTCTTTTGGATATGAACTTTTCCGCTGGAGTGAATACGGGAAACGAAGGCTTGTTTTGGATGAATGAAATCCTAAAGTTTGATCCTGATTTGGGAGTGGTGCTGCTAACAGCATACGGAGATGTAGAATTGGCTGTAACAGCCATTAAAAAGGGAGCCACGGATTTTGTGTTGAAGCCATGGGACAACAACAAGTTGATCTCAACTTTGAAATCGGTTTTAAGATTGAGACAATCGAAAAAGAAGATACAAAAGCTGGAAACCGATAAGCAAGACTTAACCAGAGAGTTGAACCAGAACAAGTCTGAAATGATTGGTAGGTCAAGCGTAATGAAGAATCTGCGAAAGCTCCTGCAAAAAGTAGCCGTTACCGAGGCAAATGTCTTGGTATTGGGTGAACATGGAACAGGTAAAGAGTTGATTGCACGAGAAATACATCAGCAATCCAAAAGAAGTAATAAGCCTATGGTTTCGGTGGATATGGGAGCCATGAACGAAAGTCTTTTCGAAAGCGAATTGTTTGGTCATGTGAAGGGAGCCTTTACCGATGCCAGGGAAGACAGGCAGGGAAGATTTGAATTGGCTTCGGGTGGAACCATTTTTCTGGATGAGATTGGAAATCTATCATTGGCCATGCAGGCTAAATTGTTGTCGGTCCTACAAAATCGAGAGGTAATTCGCGTTGGCGATCATCAAACAAGGAGTATTGATATTCGTTTGGTGTGCGCTACCAATAAAAACCTTCAGGAAATGGTTGCCAAAGGAACTTTTCGTGAAGACCTGCTTTATCGCATCAATACCATTCAGGTTGATGTGCCAGCTTTGCGCGATCGTACTAGTGATATTGCTCTGCTGGCAGAGTATTTCCTAATGAAGTATGCAACGAAATACGATAAAAGGCCATTGGCCTATACCGATGAAGCTTTGCTTAAGCTGCAAAATTACCCGTGGCCGGGAAATGTCCGCGAGTTGCAGCATACTGTTGAAAAGGCGGTAATCCTTTCAGAGGGAAATAGGATTACCAAAGAAGATTTTCTATTAAAGCAAAATGGAACTCAAACAAGCAAAGTACCACCCAAAAGCTTTGTGGAGATGGAAAAGCAAATGATTCTTGCTGCTATGGAACGACACAAAGGAAATCTAACACATATGGCTTTAGAGCTTGGCGTTACCCGCCCAACTCTTTATCACAAAATTAAGAAGTATGATTTACAATAGCCTCTTTATTCAGGTTCTGATTCGACTCAGTAGTATTCTGTTGTTGAGCTTTCTTATGGGATGGATATTTTGGGCTACGGCTTATCCTTACATGGCCTTATTGGTTTTAATGCTTATTTTTTGGTTAAGTTACCGTTTGGTTCATTATCTGAATACAAGCAATCGCTTGTTGTCGCAATTCTTCCTTTCGGTAAAGAATGAGGATTCAGCATTAAGCTTTCCTAAAAATATATCGGGCAAGTCCTTTGATGAATTACGCATGGGAATGCAAGAGGTAAATTACATCATAAAAGATTTACGTCTAAAGGCACAGAAAAAGGAGATGATAAGCGATGCCATTATTGAACATGCATCTGTAGGTTTGTTATCTTTTAACGAGAATGGCTTGGTGGAGTGCATAAACCAAAGAGGACGTGAGCTTTTAGATGTGCACAATCTATACAGCATAAAGCCATTGAAAAAATACGATGCAGACTTGTTTGACCTGTTTGAGAAAATGAAGGCAGGAGATACCCGAGTCTATCATTTGCAGGTGAAAAATGGAAGTAAATACCTGTTAATTTACTGTACTACAATTAAGCAAGAAAGCAGGGAGTTAAAGCTGTTATCCTTTACGGATATTAAAAATGAGATGGATGCCCAGGAGTTGGAATCCTGGCAGAAGTTGATTAATGTGCTTAGCCATGAGATTATGAATTCTGTATCTCCTCTTACCTGTTTATCTGAAAAACTGGAAAGCAATTACCAGCAAATTGAAACCGGTACGATTCTTACCGAATCGGTTCTTAGCAAAACACGCAACGGACTTCAAGTGATAAAGGAGCAAGGGCAGGGACTCATGTATTTTGTTGAGGCTTATCGTGAGCTATCGAGAATTCCAAAGCCTAATCCGCAAGCCATTAGCGTATCTCAACTGTTTATGCATTTGCAAGATTTATTACATATGTATTCCAATGACCAAATACAATATCATTTCAGTATCAGTCCAAAGGATCTTCAATTCTATGCTGATGATGCTCTGGTGAAACAGGTTTTAATTAACTTGGTTAAGAATGCGCGGCAGGCCATTCACGCTAGTGGGGAAATACATCTGAAAGCAGAGAAAAAACAAGAAGGCCATGTAGAAATCAGTATTACGGATAATGGTTGTGGTATCTCTGCCGAGGATATGAAAAATATATTCATTCCATTTTTTACTACTAAAGAGGAAGGATCAGGAATCGGCTTAAGCCTTACGCGCCAAATTATGCGCTTGCACAATGGACACATTAGCATAGAATCAAAAGAAGGAGAGGGAACCAAAGTGAAATTGATTTTCTCATCAGCCAAAAGCTATATCAGTTAAAAGTTTCGTCAGTCAAGGGGTGACTAATAAGCGTTTTGTAAGTTAGTCACCCCTTGACTTACAGTGTGAATGATATTTAACCAGTAAAAGCGTATCTAACAAGCAGCGTATAAATCAGCCAGCCCTTAACTTCCAGAAAATGTGATTATTTTAGTAGTGCACCTCAAAATGTCCTAAATATGAGTACAAAAGAAATTAGTTTGTTGCATTATCCCAACAATATCAGTAATTAGAAAAATGATTATTACGCTCAAGTAAGGTATGTAGGTACCATCTCCAATTAGGATATTACCGATTTGATGATTGCCGAAGGATCGGAATATCATAAAGAGAGTATTATAGACATTCTGAACCGCTGTGATAGAATCAAAATGGAGAAGTTGGCTGAGGGGTATAAAATCAATACTGAATTATTCCAATCTCACTTAAGTGTTAAAGGCCATTTTAATGCCAGTTCTGGATCTGTTGATCCAGATGAACATCAGGTTAAACTCAAGTTTTTGGCCACCAAAAGAATGCGAGAGCTACGAAAATTTAAAAATTTAATGGGATACCCTGGTAAAATTAATATCCCTTAAAGATTTTTAACCAATTTTAAACCTTATTTCGTCAAACTATTGGTCTGAAGCTAAAACATATACACTATTTAAACCGTATTTAAATAGATAGCAATTCCTTTTATTCAGCTTTAAACCAAATACCATGTTATACAAAAAGATGAAATGTATTATTGGTAGGTGTTATTTGATACTTGCCATATTGGTTGGCACAGCCATATTTACAAGTGCGCAGGAACAATTTATACAAGATTCCATCCCATATGATAATGTACGTGCTGATGAATCAGATGAAATTCAGAGGCAAGAAAAACAGAAAAAGAATGGCATTCCCATTGGCTTGTTTGCTTACAATAAATGGGTGGATTTAAACGAAAATGAAATCGTTGAGAAGAATGAGTTTTTTGGATTGGGGAAACAATCTTATGCCAAAGGAGAGTCCATTAGTGCTTCTTTGTACGATCCGGAAATAAAAGAGGGAACAAACCTGAAGCTTAGAATTTGGGATACGAGTGGAAACTTGATTCGAACGGTTCGTAAAAACTATACCACAAAACCTTTGTTTACCTATTCAAATTTCGATGCTTTTCTGCCTGTGGGAGAATATATCATGACAATTAATCCAGCAGAATCGGGAAAAACCTATCAAATTAACTTTTTGATAAAGGAGCCAAATGGCAATGCATTTGCGAAAATCAGGAAGAAACTGCTTCCCGAAAGTTTTCATCTGTTTAAGGAATGGATTGATGAGGATGGAGATATGAAGCTGGATAGTGCAGAGGTGATTGGTTTGGATCAGAAACAGTTTGAGCTTGGGAAAGTTGATTTTCAAGTTGGATTGAATCTTCCCATGAATGATAAACGAGTGGTTTATCAGATATGGAATTCTACCTATGATATGATTGCAATGAATATTTCCCGACTGGATAGTTTGCAACATTATACCATGAAAGAAGATACGATTCATCCTGGCAATCAGTTCTTGCGAGTTTTAAAGAATGCACCCGAAGGAGAATATATGATTACTGCATCCTTGGATATGAAAGATCCTATACAATATAGAATATTAGTACAAATTGGCGATTCTACGGCCAATATTGTTAAGACTGATGAGGCTATGGCAGCCCAAACTGATGAAACACCAGAATTGGAAGAGGTAAGCGAAGAGATTCCAGAAACTCCTGCTATGGCAATGAATATTAGTGAGAATGTTGAGAATTTAGCTCCGGAGTTTACCAAAGGCCAGGAAGGGTTCTTCTTTTTTACTGGTTTTATTGATTTGAATGAAAACAACAAGCAGGAGAGAGAAGAATTTATGGGAGCCGATCAGGAGTATTATTATTCAGAATCGGAGAATGTGTTTGTTCAGTTTCATTTAAAGCAGTTTGTCAATAGTGAATTGAATTTGAAACTATTTAATACAGAAGATCAGCTGGTTCGTCAACAAATTGGGAATTATACCGAGTCTCCTTTTGTATTTAAAGTATCAATGCCTGATGAGCCTTTAATTCCTGGCGAATACAAATTAATTATGCAACCAGGTGGTTCGGAAATCAAATACCGATTGGAGCTTACAATTAAATAAGCTTACATTTATAAAATATAAAAACTCCCACTTGGCATTGTAGCTAAGCGGGAGTTTTACTTGATCTATAAACTATAAAGAAAACTAATTACTTTTTTATCACTTTTTTTGTTAGTCTCGAACCATCTTCCATTTCGAAAATGAATAAATACATGCCACTGGCTAAGTTGCTAAGATTTATTTCTTCCGATCGATTTGGAGTACCAATTGTTCTTACCATACGACCACTTAAACTATAAATCTTAATCTGATCAACCCCTTTTAAATTGGATAGGTATAGAATATCTTTAACAGGATTAGGATACAGCTTAAGCTCTTTTTCCAATATATCATCTATGCCTGTAGTAAAAGCGATTACATCAGTATAATTACTATATGCCTTATTTCCCGTAAGTAGATCGCCAGTTTGGGCAACCGGTGTAACTGAAAATCGGATGTATTTTCCACCATCGGCATTAAGAAGCGTGTAACTTAAGCTTGTAGCACCCGAAATTTCACTTTCATTTGTGCCTTGCGTATCGTCTGATCTGTACCATTGGAATATTGATGTGCCTTCTGCATCATTTTCAGGGTCACTATAGTCATATTTTGCCTCAAGCGTTTCACCTTCGGTTAATATTCCTGTTATTGTTACATTACTTGCAACAGGAGCATTTACCAATGAAACAATTTGATCAGTATAAGTAGAATAAACTGTTTTACCCTGAAGTAATTCACCGGTTAGTGCAACAGGAGTTACTGAGAATCTAATGTATTTGTCTCGGTCGTCGCCAGTAAGCTGATAAGTTTTATTGGTAGCACCACTAATACTTATTTCATTCTTACCATTGGTATCCTCAGCTCTATACCATCTGTAAACAGATGCACCCTCTGTATCTCCATTTACATCAGAGTAGGTGTATGATGCAGTAAGCGTTTCATTCTCCTTCGCAGTACCGGCAATGGTTACATTACTAGCAACAGGTGCTGAAATAACATTAGGTTGAGTCAATTGCTTTGTGGTGTAGATATGATATTCACCAGGCTTAAGGGTAATGTTGACATTGGCATCCGTTACATTAAGTTCCTGACCAGAGAAATAATCATACCATGTTCCTGTTTTACTAAAATTAGCAGAAATACTACCTTCCTTGATATCAAAATTACCGATGATACGAACATTCATATCAGCATGATTAATTTCGATACGCTTTAAGGCTTGTGAAGTAATTAAATTAAAATTGTCTGATTCAAATGCAGGCTCTTCCTTTTTAATCTTTGCCAAGGCAGAAAATACCTGATATACTTTTTTACGATAAGGATCATCCTGATATTCCCATTTTACGGGTTTTCTTCCAGTTCTATCATTGTAATTGATAGAGATATCATAACCTAGTTCGCCAAATTGCCAGATCATTTTTGGTCCGGGAATGGTTAAGAAGAAGGCTGCTGCAGTTTCTATTCTGGAAAGAGCAGTATTCAGACTTCTCACATTGTAGCCATCTAAAGATTTACCTTCATTAAGGTTACGATACATCATGCGTTCTTCATCGTGACTTTCCATATAACTTACAAGCTTAGGCCCATCCCAACTTCTGTTTTTCCATGAGGTCCAATTAAAATCGGAACCATTGCCTATGGTTGCTGCACTATAATCATGATTGGCATTACCCCAAAGCATAATGCCATGAGCTGCCAGCTCTTTCTCTTCCTCATTATCCGAAAGATGCTCGAAAATAACCACTGCATCTGATTTTACGGCCCAAATTTCAGTAGACATTCTTTTAAGATTGGCAATACGAGCTGCATCATATCTTCCTCCCCAAGGATCAGAAGAAGCACTATGAACTGTGTTGGAAAATCCTTTGGTGAAATCAAAACGGAAACCATCAATGTGATACTCTTCCATCCAATACTTGTTGATGCGATCCACAAGGTCCTTAGTTGCCTGGGCTTCATGATTCAAATCATATCCCCAATGAGCAGCCGTGTTTTCGAAATTATGCTCCTGGTTGTACCATGGATTATTAGCTGTTGGTTTGCTACCATCAAAATACATGCGCAGGAATGGCGATTGTCCGTAAGTGTGATTCAACACCATATCCATAAATACGGCAATTCCTCTTTTGTGACATTCATTGACAAAGGCTTTGTAATCGTTTTTAGTACCATATGCTTTATCGGGAGCAAAATAAAATGATGGATTGTAACCCCATGAATCATTTCCTTCAAACTCGTTAAATGGCATTAGTTCAATTGCATTTACACCTAATCTTTCCAAATAATCTAAAGTATCAGTAACTGTCTTGATATTACCAGCTGCAGTAAAATCTCTTACATGAAGTTCATAAACAACCAAGTCTTCCTTTTTAGGCATGGTAAATCCATTATCAGTCCAGCTAAATGCTGTTTGTGCTGTTTGGAATACACTGGCAATTTCGCTTGTTTTTCCTTCCGGATAATCAATTAGATTAGGGTAGGTTTCGTCAGTAATGTATTTGTCATCCCAAGGATCTGATATTTTATCGGCATATGGATCTGCAATTTTAATGTCTCCATCAATAAGATATTGGAAAATGTACTCTTTACCAGCTTGAAGGTTATTAATGGTCACCCAGAAGTTATCACCATCCTTTTTCATTTGGTACATGTTATCAAGTTTCCAATCTGAAAAATCTCCAATGGCATATACATATTCCTTTTGGGGAGCATACAGAACAAGTGTTACTGAGCTATCATCAATATAATTGATACCAGCAACAACATTGGCAGGCATGCTTTCATTTACAACATCATCGCGAACGAAGAAATTAACTGTAGCTCTAACTTCTTCCGAACCATCAGTAGCAACAGCTACCAATTCATGATTACCGGCAACATCGGTATTAATGATTTTACTAATTTCAGTTCCTGTGGTAGTTTCATTTTCAACACCATCCAAAAACAGGCTTAGGTTTGTACTGGCACTGGACTGTACCGTAACCTGTAAATCTTCATTTTTTTGAATGACTTTGTTGTTGGCAGGAGCAGAGAAGCTAACGTTTAAGCCACCTTCGCTCACATCTACAAATATATCAGTTCCGCCATCACCTTTTCCTTCTTTTTGAGTATCCTCAGAACGGAATACGAAAGCCATTTTTAATATTTTTTCTCCATCAGCAACAGCATAGTATTCACGAATGCTTGGAGTAATCTTCAATTCCCACTTGTTGTTTTCAAGTGAGGTCAATTTGTACTTGGCACTATTATCTCCCCAGGTAGGAGCATATTTCCAGTCGGTATCAGAAGTACTTTTGTCGGTAATTACACCTGTGTGAGCATAAACATCTCCAGTGTAATCCTTTAATCCTCCAGTTCCCAAAGTAGCGTCAAAAGTAATGGTCACTTCATCACTTTCGGTAGGAAAGGCGGGAGAGGTTGTTATGATTTGTGCCTGACTAATGAATGACATTAGCAGGAATATAAAGGTAAGATATGTATAAAGTTTCTTCATAATCAGAACTTTGTATTGATTGAATTCCGTTTGGTTTCAGTATAAAAAAATGCAATCAGCAACCAGAATAGTTACCAATTGCATTTAATTATTTGAAGCAGGGTAGCCTCATGACTACCCTACATGCTTATCGTTTTATTAAGGTGTTGTGATCGAACCAGCTCCAGTTAAGAAGTTAAGAGAGATATTGTCACCTGCAGTAACATTTACTCTATCCTGGTCACCACCAGTTCCTCTGAATTCAATTTTGTCATTAAGAACGATGAATTCAGCTTGCCACCAATCACAGTTCAATGTTGGTGCATCAACATACATTCTTAATTCTCCATCATTAGGAACTCCATCAAATTTAATTACTTTATTGGTATTGTCAACAGTGAAAAGATCAGCAGGATCTCCACCATCCCATCCACCAAACACATTACCCATACCGTAAACCTTAGGCTCGGCAATTTCGATCGTGTTATTTGCTAAGTCAACAACAACCATGTAATATCCAGCTGTTGCAGGAACAGGAATGTCTGTACCACCTTTGGCGTAAACTCCATTGGTTGCATCACCATCTCTACCAAAATCGTTTGACCATGCAGCTTGAGGAGCACATTTGAAGCTTCCTGAACCTTTCATCCAAACAATTTTCCAGAACAATTCAGGATGACTGTTAACAGGAACAAATTGAAGTTCGTTTTTCCAATCCCAGTTTTCATCATCAGGACCAACTCCATTACCAGTCATGTAAAGTTCAGTAGGAAATACAGGCTTAGCAACAATTGTAAAAGTACCTGCGTTTAGATCTACAGTAATGTCATATTCAGCATCACCACCATCGAAAGTAATGTTACCATTAGCAGTTTTAGGACCTAAGATACCAGTGTTACCATTTTCTTGGATGTTACCCCAATCAAGGTCACCCCAGCTTTGTTGGCCAATAAATTTGAATTGAGCACCATCTTTCAATGCTTTCTCAATAGTATAAACACCTTCGCTTACTTTAGTAAATGCAACAGCATTTTCAGCATCCCAGGTAGGATCGGTAGAATTGTAATCACCTACCATATAAAGGTTATCGTAATCAAAACCATAAGTAGCCGAACCTACTACATGCGAAGTAATGTTTAGTGAGCTCGATACAAAGTCAGCTTCAACTTTATACCATCCAGTTTCACCAGTGAATTTGAAGTTTCCAGCATCGTCACCAGCAGCTTCGATATTATCAGATTTTGTTGCGAATTTACCAAAGTTGTAATCATATCCATCACTACCTTGCTTTTCAGCAAATTTGAATAAACCATCTTTAGTAAGCTTCAAGTATTTGGTGTAAATGTCATTAGCACCATAAGCCTTTAAAGCTTTTGTTACATCTGATTCAGAAGTAGCCGTTCCATAGATGTAGAATTCTGATGGAATTGGTACATCAAGGTATGGAGTTACTTTCATAGAAACTGCATTCGAGTACAAGCTATTTAGATCTTCATTTGCAAAAGCTCTAATTCTGGCTTCTAACTCTACTTTCTTTGCAGGAGGATATCTTCCTGATATCAATTCATTAAGACCTCCTACTGTGATTGTAGTTGTTGTTGCTGCAATTCTATCAAATTCCAATGGGTTGGCAAATTCATTACCTACAGTATCAATCTGAACGTAATATCTCACTCCAATAGGATCTGCGAAAGTAGTTTCAGACCAGGTAAGTTCAACAATGGTTTCACCTTCGTTCTTTTTCATTAGAACCAGGTCGATTTCTTCCGCTAGTTCATTAAGTACAGGTGCTGTACCTTGAACTGGTTCTGTTACATCTGGCGTGTCAAAATCATCGTCGCAGGCAACGAATAGAACCGCCAAAAGTGATATAAATAAATATTTTAAATTTTTCATGTTTATTCAATTTTACCAGTTTGATTAATAAAGTCAAGCTCTATGGTCTGTTCGCCTGCGTTAACATTAACTCTTTCCTGATCATCACCAGCTTCTCTGTAAACAATCTTACCATCAAAGAATAAGAATTCAGCATGCCACCAGTCTCCAATATATGGGTGGGTAACGTGTAATCTAAGTTCTCCAGCTTGTAAGGATTTTGTTAAGAACATTTTCTTGTTCTCAGCATCTAACTTAAACTTGTTATCATCTACAACAGAACTAGTAGGCCACACATTACCAATGGTAGGACCTGTAATGTATATGTTAGCAGGTTCTATTAGTAACTTGTTTGTTGCTAAATTAACACCAACGGTATAATAGCCAGCAGTTCCCGGAACAGGAATATCTTCACCTCTGTTGTCAGTAGTACCTAATGTGTACTCTCCAGTAGCAGGATCAGCATCTCCAATTTTACCGATTACTCCTTTGTAGTTTTCATCAGAACAAAGTTTGAAAGTACCATTAGCTTCCATCCAAACAATTGTCCAAGAATCATCTGGTTCACTATGAACTTTATTGAATTTAAGCTTGTTGTTTTGTGCAACACGTCCAACACCATCACCAAATAGATAGAATGTTTCAGGAGCAAAAAGAATATCCAGATATGGAGTAGTTGCAAAGCTAACTGGTTCAGAATAAAGAGTGTCAACTCCTGATAAAGAGTAAGTCATAACTCTTGCAGAAACATTTGCTTCTACATCTACTGGCAATAAAAGAGATTCTGTAAGAAGCTCATTTAATGCTCCTACTGTGAAAGTAAAAGAATCGTCTGCAGCATCAATATCTAAAGTAACAGGATTTGCAAAATCGTTTGATGTAGCAAATTGAAGCTGATGAGTTGTAACAATATCTACACCATATGATGCAGGAGTATATGTTATTTTAATTGATTCAGCTTTAATATCCTTAGAAATGTTCAAAGTAGAACCAAAACCTGTGATGTTATTAGCAGGCTCATAATTTGAATCATTTAACTTGATAATATCATCATCCTCGCAAGAAAAAAAGCTTACTGCGAGAAGTAATATTAGTATGTATTTTATATTCTTCATAACGTATTTTTAAATCTATTAATAACCTGAGATATTCGACAGATTTGGATTTGCATTGATATCTGACGATGGAATTGGAAATACATTATATTTTGCATCAGTTGATGTACCACCAGCAACGGCGCCTTTCCATGGCCAATTATAAGCTCCTCCTGTTAATTTTTCATATCTAATCAAGTCGGTTCTTCTATGGCACTCCCAATATAGTTCGCGTCCTCTTTCGTCAAGGATAAAATCTAGGTTCAAATCGCCTTCGGTGATGTTACCAGATGTATCGCCATATGCTCTTTCTCTAAGTTCGTTGATATAATCTACTGCAGCAGTTTTAGTACCACCTGTACCTCCACGAAGTACAGCTTCAGCATATACCAGGTAGAAATCAGCCAGTCGGTACAATGGGAAATCAGTATCAGGGAATGATAAATTTGACCCTACGGCTCCTGTTGAAGTAATATTTCTAAACTTACGCAATGCATATCCATCTCTAAAGTTAAAAATGTCTCCGATTTCAAGGTTTTGTCCTTCAGTAAAGAACAAACCACGAGCATCGGTGCCAGTAGCATCTGGAAAAAGATTTACAAAAGCTGAAGTAGTTCGGTTACCACCCCAACCACCATCGATACCTGACTCGCTTGCAGGCATGTCGCCTCCAACGGTAGAGTGAATGATGAAAGTCATACCACCCCAAGTTTGAGTGTTGTTACCATCTGATGTGATAGGGAAAATAATTTCATTAGTTCTTAAATGATTATCAGCTAAGAATAAATTCTCATAATCAGCTTCTAATGAATAGCTATCTATAATTTTATTACTATAGGTAATTGCTTCAGTATACTTAGGAGTATTAATGTAAACTTCTGCATTCAAATACATTTTTGCTAGAATTGCCCACGCTAAACCTTTATCCGCTCTACCATACTCATTGGTTCCTGGATCCATTAGGTCATTTTCAATAGTAGTAAGTTCTGTTTCTACATAATCAAAAAGTTGTTGTTGCGTTGCCATTTCCGGGAAGAAAAATGATCCGACACGATCTTTTTCGGTTACAAAAGGACCACGACCAAACATATCTAACATATGGTAGTAGCTTAAAGCTCTTAATACTCTTGCTTCATTTCTAAATGCATCGAATTCTGATTTTCCTTCAGTTAGTTGAATCAGATTGTTACAATACGCAATTTCAAGATTGATACGATAATACATTGCAGTAACAAATTCATTGTTACTATTCCAGTCTTGATCATGTAAATCTCTCAAATTACCATCGTTCCAGGCACA
The DNA here is from genome assembly GCF_026672275.1 of Marinifilum sp. D737. Classification (GTDB taxonomy): domain Bacteria; phylum Bacteroidota; class Bacteroidia; order Bacteroidales; family Marinifilaceae; genus Marinifilum. The sequence goes on from NZ_JANQCD010000005.1 coordinate 127,385, forward strand.
AATAGCTTCGTCTGTTGGTAGCTCCTGATGATTCCATAATAATCTTAAATAAGATGAAAAACCACCATTAATACTACTAATATCCTGATCTGCATCAACACCTGATTGACCACCTAGAATTAATCCTGCATAACATTTAGCTAAAAGTTGTTTGTACGATTCAGCATCGGTCAACACTTTGTCAGCAGTTGCCAGGTCCTCACTACGAGGAGTTGTGTTCAAATCATCCTCACACGACACACATGCAAATAATAATGCAAATGCTATCATGATATAATTTGTTTTAAAATATTTTTTATTCATAACTAATAACATTTATCAATTAAAATTTCAGATTCAATCCAAACAAGAATGTTCTTGGTCTTGGATATACGTCGTTGTCAATCCCACCGTTAACCTCAGGATCTAATCCGCTGTAGTCTGTAATAACAAATGCATTCTGAACAGAAGCGTATGCTCTGGCATTAACATCGAAACCTAGAAGAGGTTTTAATAGCTTAGTGAAGTTATAACCAAGAGTAATATTATCTATTCTAAAGAATGATGCATCTTCTAAGAAATAGTCAGAGTATTGTTGTGCAGTTTCGAATTGTGACTTGTTAATTTCTGTAGGTAAGTTGGTTAAGTATTCATTTACTGTCATTTCCTGGTATCTACCACCTACTATTACATTATTGTAAATTTGTCCGCCAATTCCAATTCTACCATTAAAACCAAAATCAAAATCTTTGTATTTTAAATATGAAGAGAATCCCATATTGTAATCCTGAGCAGGATCTTTAGCATAGTATTTATCGTCATCATTTATCAGACCATCTTCATTTCTATCAACGTAAAGGCCTTCAATTGGTTTTCCGTTTGCATCATAAACTTGTTCGTAAACGTAGAATGTATATAGCGGATGCCCAACTGAGTGGATTTGGATATTATTACCTACACCTACACCACTAATTCCACCAGTTTCTACACCTGCATAAGTAGGATCGTCATAATTTGTTAAACTAGTGATTTCGTTTTTGTTGTAAGCCAGGTTAAATCCAACCTCCCAAAATAAATCCTCCTTATTCATTAGGATACCGTTGATTGTGAATTCGAAACCATTGTTTTCCAAATCACCAACATTTGTTGTTAACAGGTCGATAAAGTTTGTTCCGGCTGGTACTGGAATTGTATTTAACAGGTCTTTGGTTTTACGTTTGTAAACGTCGATTGTACCATTAATTCTGTTATTTAAGAATCCAAAGTCGATACCAGCGTTATATGTAGTAGTTTCCTCCCACTTAATTGCTTCATCGTATCCGTTAGGTCTAATCAAATTGTAAAACTTATCACCAAACTGGTATCTTGTTTGAGAATCACTGATTTGGTAAACTCCTAAATAAGGGAAATCTCCACCAATATCTTGCTGTCCGGTAACTCCGTAACCTAAACGAACTTTGATACTACTTATGGCCTCAATGTTTTTAATAAATTCTTCTTCACTTAGTCTCCATGCAAAAGCAGCAGAAGGGAAGGTACCCCAACGATTATCTTCATGGAATCTTGAAGAACCATCTCTACGAACAGTAGCAGTAAGAATATACTTGTCCATAAAGTTGTAGTTGACTCTACCAAAATATGAAATTAAGTTGTTTTGTGGTTCTCTAACAGGGTCTAATCTGGTACTACCATCTTTAAGATCTTCTATACCTGTTGATTTAGCCCAAAATTCTTGCCACTCGTAACCAGCCATCACATCTATTTTACTGTTAATAGATGGCAAGTCTTTATTATAAGTTAAATAAAGGTCTAAAAGCTTATTCTTTTTTTCCTGTGTGTAATTTCTTTCAATAACATCTAGATTTCCTCTTACCCAAGATGCTTCATGATCAGTAATTGTATATCCTTCACTATCTGAATAGTCATATCCTAATTTTACACTAGCTTGTAAATCAGGGAAGAAGTGTAATTTGTAATCAGCTTGGAAATCAGCAATAAATCTTGATACATCTGATTCGTCGCGTCTTTGTTGTAACTGAGCAACCGGGTTACGTGTTGCGTTAACATTTCTTGAACCATCGCTCATCAACCAGGTTGTATAACCTCCGTAAATTCCAGTGTTGTTGAAAACAGGTTTGGTAGGATCAAAACGTAATGCACTTCCAATAGCACCTCGATCTGCAAAACGATTATCGATAGACATGTATTTCAATCCTGCATTAAGTTTTAAGTGATCATCAAAAAACTTTGGATTAAGGTTTAATGTTCCTGTTGTTCTTTGCATTTCTGAAGTCTGCAAAATACCTTTTTGATCAGTATAACCTATTGAGGCACGGTAAGGAATGTTTTTTAAAGATCCTGTAATACCTACATTGTGTTCGTGACCAGAAGCATTGCGATAAATTTCGTCTTGCCAGTCTGTTGAAGCATTACCAAGTAAATCTGGATTTACAGAAGAACTTGTCTTTGCTCTTTCATTTACTAAAGCTCTAAATTCATCAGCACTTAAAACATCAATGGTTTCTTTAATCTTGCCAAAAGAAAATTTTGCATCGTAAGTTACTTGAATATCTTGTCCGGCTTTTCCTTTTTTAGTAGTAATAAGGATTACACCATTGGATGCTCTGGAACCGTAAATTGCTGTAGCAGAGGCGTCTTTTAAAACTGTAAATGTTTCAATATCATTCGGGTTTAATGAACTTAAAACATTACTCATACCATCAATAGCTCTGTTGTCTAACGGAATACCATCAATAACAATTAATGGATCGTTACTAGCAGACATGGAAGATCCTCCACGAATACGAATTGTAGAAGCCGAACCAGGTGCACCTCCATCACTTACAATTTGCACACCAGCAACTTTACCTACAATTAGGTCTTGTGGAGAACTTGTTGATCCTTGGTTAAAATCATCAGAATTTACTGAAAAAACAGCTCCTGTTGCATCATCTTTTCTAACCTGACCATAACCAATCACAACAACTTCGGAAAGGTTTTCGGTTTCAACACCAAGAACTACATTAATTTGAGATTGCTCTCCAACCAAAATTTCTTGAGTTTTATATCCTACAAATGAATATACAAGTGTAGAATTAGCATCGACATTAAGCATATATTTTCCGTCAATGTCAGTTGTAGTACCTATAGTGGTACCTTTAACTACAACGGAAACACCAGGTATACCCATGCCATCGTTTGCATCGGTAACAGTACCACTAACTGCTTTTTCCTGTGCTTGCAAAACGGTAAATGAAAAAACCGTAACAAACATGAGAAGCAGTTTTCTTAGCATACTAATGTTAAGTTCCATAAATAGAAATTTAAGATAAATTAGAATTTAGTTAATAGCTTAGATATATTTTAAAATACGATAAAGAAATATGAACTCAAGTTTCCGACTTTTTAGCTTCCTTCTTCAGCGTTTAAAATTATCTAAGTCTTAAGTTAGCCTTAATTTTTTCTATTACCAAAGATACGTAATGACAAAATCAAGTTTTTAAACCATTGATATTTAAGTGCAAATAAATCATCGCAATCGTTGCCGCAAACGTTTGATATCTATTTATGTCGATATTTAAATTTACAGGCAATATTATAATGGGTAATCCGATAGTTTTGTTTAAATTTTTCTATATTTACGAAGGCTATAAAGGTTTCGGTTGGGGTAATTCTAAGGTTTTCTTAATTCTTTGATAATATTAGAGTTGTGCAATCAAACTTATTTATTAAATCTCTATTAAATATATATGAGAAGCGGACAGGTAACGATAAAAGATATTGCAAAAGAATTAGGCATTTCTGCCTCTACTGTATCAAGAGCCTTAAAAGATCATCCTGATATTAGTGCAAAAACCAAGGAAGCTGTAAATGAATTGGCTAAGAAATGGCATTATAAACCGAATGCTGTTGCTCTTAGTTTGCGACATAGCAAATCGAATGTTATTGGGGTTATTATTCCAGAAATTGTTCATCACTTCTTTTCATCCGTAATTAGTGGGATTGAAAAAATTGCACACGAAGCTGGGTATAATGTTATGATGTTCCAATCCAATGAGTCTTATGAAAGGGAATTGGCCAACGTACAGGCTTTGTTGTCAAGTAGGGTAGATGGGGTGTTGGTATCCATGTCAAAGGAAACGAGAAATTTTAGTCATTTTAAAGAGTTACGAAACAATGGAATACCGGTTGTTTTCTTTGATAGAGTTTGCAATGAGATCTCTTCTGATAACGTAATTGTTGATGATTTTGCTGGTGCTTTTACTGCGGTAGAACATCTTATAAATACAGGATGTAAAAGAATCGCTCATTTGTCTGCACCACAACATATGCTTTTGGGGCAAAATCGACAGAAGGGTTATCGACAGGCTTTGCTAAAACACAAACTTCCAATTGATGATGAATTGATTATTAAATGTGATAGTTTTGAGGAAGCATTAGAGAAAACCCCGGATTTATTAAGACTTCCACAACCACCTGATGCTATATTTGCTGTTAATGAACTTACAGCAGCCGGTGCATTATCGGTTGTAAAGAAAACTGGATTTAGGGTTCCGGACGATATATCTATTATAGGATTTACCGATGGTGTTGTTTCACGAACCTCTGATCCTGCTTTAACTACTTTAGAACAGCATGGATATGAGGTTGGCTTAAGAGCAAGTGAATTGCTTGTAGGAAGAATTAAGGAAGGTGAAATGGATTATGAGCCTGTAACCAAAGTTGTAAAGACTAATTTAATCGTTAGGGGATCTACTAAAAATTAATTATCGATATTATAAGATGATAAGGAGTTGAATAAGTTCAACTCTTTTTTTTTGTTTAAAAGTTAGAATGTTGGCTTTTAATTTAATAGATGTAAAAAAAAATAAAAAAATGTTGCAATCGTTTGAAATGGGTTTCTTGGCCTGTTTTTACTGGCTTGTAGAGAGGTCGAGGTACGAAACTTCTTGACAGATTGCATACTTTTCCGTACTTTTGTCCCAGAGGGAAACCTCTTTTCCGACTTTATAAAAATATACTTCCTTATAATATGATCTCATTTCTGGATAATAGAAGGAGATGAATAAGATCAAATCCATTTTTCTAATTGTGATGTAAAAGTTAGTTGGTCTTAAACTGTATTGCACTTGCAATATTGTGGGACATGATTAATTCCTTTTGTTTCTTTTATCCTGGTGTGGTGATATAAGCTGTGATATAAAAAACAGCTTAAATTGAAATCAAACTTCTAAAAAGTAAGAAGAATTAATATCGATCAAATGAAGAAACAACCTCGTTTAAGCTTTTGGCAAATCTGGAACCTGAGCTTTGGATTTTTAGGTGTTCAGTTTGGTTTTGCATTACAAAATGCAAATGCCAGTAGAATATTAACAAGTTTAGGTGCAGATCCACATGAATTATCCTTTTTCTGGTTGGTAGCCCCAATTATGGGATTGGTAGTTCAGCCTGTAGTTGGTGCAGCAAGTGATAAAACGTGGAACCGATTGGGAAGAAGATCTCCATATATTTTGTTTGGAGCAATCGTTTCAATGTTGGCAATGTTCTTAATGCCTAATGCACCAATGTTTGTAAAAGCAGGTGGGGCTTTGGTGTTTGGAGTTGTTATGCTTGCATTAATGGATGGATCTTTTAATGTTACCTTCCAGCCATTTAGAGCATTGGTTGCTGATATGACACCTGAAGAGCAACGAAATGTTGGTTATTCAGTGCAAAGCTTTTTAATTAATGTGGGTGCTGTAATTGGTTCTGCATTGCCTTTTATTATGACTGCTTCAGGAATTTCCAATGAATCGGCAGGAGGCAATGTTGCTCCTTCGGTAATTTGGTCATTTTATATTGGAGGTTCCCTTCTTTTGATTAGTGTGCTGGTTACAGTATTTAAAACAAAGGAATATCCACCAGAAGAATTTGAGGCTTATAATAACATAACAGAAGAAGATAAGGAAACGAAAGAAAGTTTTTGGAGTTTGTTGATGAATATGCCAAAAACAATGAAGCAATTATCAATTGTACAATTGTTTTCGTGGTTTCCATTATTTCTTTTATGGGTTTACTCTACAACTGCAATTTCTCAGCATTATTTCGGTGTTCCTATCGATTTTAATGCAAAAACCGAAACCAATAAGCAAATTTTAAATGCTTTTAACGAAGCAGGGAATTGGGTAGGTATTTGTTTTGCAGTGTACAGTTTGGTAGCGGCATTGTTTTCTATTGTAATGCCTAAGCTAATTAGCTTGACCAGTAGAAAAACAGTTTATGCAGGTGCTTTAGCTATGGGAGGTATCGGTTTTATATCAACCATGATGTTTAGCAACCATTACTTATTATTGATTTCTATGATAGGTGTAGGTATTGCGTGGGCTGGTATTTTGGCTATGCCTTATACCATTTTATCAGGAGTACTTCCAGCTAAACGAATGGGAGTTTATATGGGACTGTTCAACCTTACTGTAGTTGTACCTCAGATTTTAAGTGGTGTATTTGGAGGACCAATACTTCGTACTTTTTTTGGCGGCGATGGAATTTACATTCTGGTTCTAGCCGGTATTATCATGATTTTAGGAGCAATATCTGTATTCTTTGTTAAAGAATCAGATAAATAACAAAAACAATTTATAAAAACTGATGGGAAAGATTAGTGCATGCATCTTCGATTTAGATGGTGTGGTTGTTGATACCGCAAAGTATCATTATATCGCATGGAAGAGTTTAGCAAATGAATTGGGATTCGACTTTACCGAAGAGGATAATGAAAGATTGAAAGGCGTGAGCCGTATGCGATCATTAGATATTCTTTTGGAAATTGGTGGAGTTGAATTGGATGAAAAAACAAAACTGGAACTGGCTGATAAGAAAAACAAAAACTATGTGGAGTACATATTAAAAATGACTCCAGATGAAATACTTCCTGGTGTTAAAGATTTCTTTAATGAACTTAAAGCTAAGGGAATCAAAATTGCTTTAGGTTCAGCTAGTAAAAACGCTATGACCATTTTAAATCAGTTAGAACTTACTGATTATTTCGATGCAGTTGTTGATGGAACACATGTTAGCAATGCAAAACCAGATCCTGAAGTATTTTTAAAAGGGGCTGAGTTGTTAGGTGTTTCACCATCTGAATGTATTGTTTTTGAAGATGCAGAAGCTGGTGTTGAAGCTGCTATAAATGGTAATATGAAATGTGTCGGTATCGGATCACCTGATGTATTGGGAAAAGCAAATATTGTTGTTCCAGGATTCGTGGGTTTTTCAATGACTCAATTAAACTTTTAACGATAAACAATTAACGCTTAGCAGTAATTGTTTGAAAAGTTAACTGCTAATAGCTAATTAAAAGAAAATCAAACATGAATGAGTATTTAAAGCATGATGAGTGGTGTATAATTGAGGAAGGCTTTAATCCTGAAAACCACCGTGCATCTGAAAGTATATTTAGTTTGGGTAATGGAAACATGGGACAAAGAGCCATGTTCGAAGAACATTATTCAGGCGAAACTTTACAAGGAACTTACGTAGCTGGAGTTTACTATCCGGATAAAACCAGAGTAGGATGGTGGAAAAACGGTTATCCTGAATATTTTGCAAAAGTGTTAAATGCGCCAAATTGGATTGGTATCGATGTGAAAATTAATGGTGAAATGCTTGACCTTGCCAAATGTGAAGTGAGTGATTTTGTGCGTACTTTGAACATGAAAGAGGGCGTTTTAGAGCGTAGTTTTGTAGCTACACTTTCTAACGGAAACAAGGTAAAAGTTGAAGCCAAAAGATTTTTAAGTATTGTTACGTCTGAAGTTGGTGCCATTCGTTACTCTGTAACACCATTAAATTTTGATGGGAAGATTGGTTTCACTCCATATGTGGATGCTGATGTTACAAACGAAGATTCAAACTACGACGAACAATTTTGGAATGTTCTGCAGGCTAAGTCAATGAAAGGTGAAGCATACATTACTGCTGCAACTAAAAAACTTGACTTTCATGTTTGTATGAGCATGAAGTATGAGGTGTTAAAGGATGGTCAGAAAGTGGATTTAAATCCTGCTTTAACTGAGGATGCCAAATATGTTGCCAATACAGTAGAAATTGATGCTGAGCAAGATCAAGAGATTTCAATCTATAAATATGCAGCTGTATTAAGCTCATTAAACCACAGTAAAACTGATATTGCATCAGACGCACTTTCTGTAGTAGAGGCTGCTAATGCTAAAGGATATGGTGCACTATTGGAAGAACATGTTAATGCATGGGCTGACAAATGGGATCATAGTGATATTGTTATTGAAGGTGATATTGCTGCTCAGCAAGCCATTCGATTCAATATTTTCCAAATGAATCAAACTTATACAGGTGAAGATGAAAGACTAAATATTGGTCCTAAAGGTTTCACCGGTGAAAAATATGGTGGATCTACCTATTGGGATACTGAAGCTTACTGTGTTCCATTCTATTTGAGTACTTCTAAACCTGAAGTAACTCGAAACCTATTGATCTATCGTCATAAGCAATTACAAAAAGCCATTGAAAATGCAGAGAAACTTGGTTTTACTAATGGTGCTGCATTGTACCCAATGGTAACAATGAATGGTGAAGAGTGTCATAACGAGTGGGAGATTACATTTGAAGAAATCCACCGAAATGGAGCAATTGCTTTTGCCATTTATAACTATATCCGCCACACAGACGATAAAAAATACTTAGAAGAATATGGATTAGATGTGTTGATCGGAATTTCAAGATTCTGGAGTCAGCGTGTATCTTATTCTCAAGCAAAGAAGAAATATGTAATGTTAGGAGTTACAGGTCCTAACGAATACGAAAATAATATCAACAACAACTGGTACACAAATACCATTGCAAACTGGTGTATGAAATATACTCAGGAAGCTATGGCTCATGTGAAAGAAACCAATCCAGCACGTTTCGAAGAAATCTTGAAGAATTTGAACTTCGATTTCGATAAGGAAACTTCTAAATGGAGCGATATTATTGAAAATATGTACTATCCTGTTGATGAGGAAACAGGTGTTTACCTGCAACAAGATGGCTTTATGGATAAAGAGCAAATCCTGGCTGCTGACCTGGATCCAGCAATTCGTCCAATTAACCAGCACTGGTCATGGGATAGAATTTTACGTTCTTGTTTTATCAAGCAAGCAGATGTATTGCAAGGAATCTACTTGTTCGAAGATCAATATGATTTGGAAACAATTCGTAAGAACTATGATTTCTACGAACCAAGAACAGTTCATGAGTCATCATTGTCGCCATGTATTCACTCTATTTTAGCAGCAAAAATTGGCGATGAAGAAAGAGCTTACAATTTGTACCTAAGAACTTCTCGTTTGGATTTGGATGATTACAATAAAGAGGTGCACGAAGGACTTCACATTACAAGTATGGCAGGAACATGGATGTCGATTGTTGAAGGTTTCGGTGGTATGAGAGTTGTAAATGGAAGTTTGGTATTTAACCCAATGCTTCCTAAAGTCTGGAAATCTTACTCATTTAAAGTTCGTTTTAGAGGCAACTTGTTAAATGTAAGAGTTTCTGAAGATGGTGTAGGAGTTATTAATGAAGAAGGGGAAACAATCAATATCTTCGTTAAAGATGATGAATACAAAGTTGAAAAAGAAAGCAGTCTAGTAGTAGAACATGCTTAATTAATAGTTATAGCAATTCAGGATGGTGGTTTATCTGCTGTCCTGAATTTTAATATTAATAACACTCATGATGAGCACTGTGAAAAGAACATTTTTTCTAATTTTATTTTTTTCTTTTTTTAGTCTGACTACCATAGCAGCAACAACTAAAATCGAAAAGCTTGAACCAGAATTCTGGTGGGTAGGAATGGAGAATCCCAATCTGCAATTGTTAATTTATGGTCAGGAAATTGGAGATTATAAGGTAAGATTGGATTATCCAGGTGTTTTTCTGCAATCAGTGCAAAATGTTGAGAATGCAAATTACCTGTTTGTTAATTTACAAATCGATAAATCTGCGAAAGCAGGAAAATTTGATATTACATTTACCAATTCCAAAGGCAAGGAAATTAAATATCAGTATGAACTGAAGGAGAGAAAAGTGAATTCTTCAAACCGCAAAGGTTTTAATTCTTCTGATGTGATTTATTTATTGATGCCAGATCGATTTGCCAATGGAAATCCCGAAAACGATTCAGTTGATGGATTGGCTGAAAAAGCAGATCGAGCCAATTTTGATGGTCGCCATGGTGGCGATATTGAAGGAATCATTAATCAGCTTGACTATTTACAAGATTTAGGAATTACTGCTTTATGGAGTACTCCTTTACTGGAAGATAATGAAGCCAGAGGTTCTTACCACACCTATGCCATTTCGGATTACTACAATGTAGATGCTCGATTTGGAGGAAACGAAGCTTACCTGGAGCTTTCCAAAGAATGTAAAAAAAGAGGCATAAAGCTGATCATGGACATGGTTTTTAACCATTGTGCCAGCGCTCATTGGTGGATGAAAGATTTACCTCAGAAAGACTGGGTACATCTGCACGATGAGTACACCAACTCCAACCACAGAAAATCGACCATCCTGGACCCTTATGCATCGAATATTGATCAGGTTCAATTCTCTGATGGATGGTTTGATCGTAGTATGGCTGATTTAAATCAGAAAAATGAATTGTTGATGACCTACCTGATTCAAAACAGTATTTGGTGGGTAGAATATGCAGACCTGGACGGAATAAGGATGGATACTCATCCCTATAATGATCCTCAGGGAATGTCCAAATGGGGAAAAGCGGTTTTAACTGAATACCCCCATTTGAATATTGTCGGAGAGACATGGTACAAGTCTGCGGCTGATATTGCCTACTGGCAAAAGGATGCATTGAATGCAAATGCTTACAACTCTTACATGCCATGTGTTATGGATTTTCAGTTGTTCTTTTCCTTGGAGAAAGCATTCCTGGAAAAACAGCAGTGGGAGAATGGTTTGGTTCGATTGTATAAGAGTCTTGCTTCAGATTATTTATACAAAGACTTAAGTAATATTCTGATTTTTACAGAAAATCATGATACGGATAGGATCATGTCTACTTTAAAAGGTGATCTTGATAAGTTTAAATTAATCAACACTTTTTTGATGACTACAAGAGGAATACCTCAAATTTATGCCGGTGTGGAAATCTTAATGGAAGGAAAGAAGAGTGATGGTGATGGAAAAATGCGTATCGATTTTCCCGGAGGTTGGGAAGATGACGCAAGAAATGCTTTTACAGCCCAGGGAAGAACTGAAAAGGAAAATGAGGCATTCAATTTTTTACAAAAACTACTTCAGTGGCGAAAAGCTAATTCTGTTATTCATTCGGGCAAACTCAAACATTATATCCCGCAAAATGATGTGTATGTTTATTTCCGATTTAATGATGAGAAAACAGTTATGGTAATCCTAAATAATGGTGATGAAAGTCAGGAGTTGAGTTTGGATCGTTTTTCGGAAAGTATAAAAGAATTTACAAAAGGATATGATATTTTGAGTGAAAAAAACATTCAACTTTTAAATGGAAAATTAAAAGTGAATGGGAACACATCAATGGTATTGGAATTAAAATAGAAAATAGCTTGAGGGCATTTTTAGAAAGAGTATGAGGTTATTACAAGGTTTAAGATTATTTGTTTTTATTGCATTAATTGCAATATCATCTACTGTTTTTGCACAAAATAGTGAGAGACAATTTATTTCATCTCAATTGAATGGTAAGGTTTTAGAAGTTAAAACCAATGATGGAAAATATGAAATTCAATTTTACAATGAAAGTATTGTTGAAACTGCATTTATACCGAATGGAGAAGAAAAAGGTATTTCACATGCTGTTGTGTTGAACCCAAAAGTTGATGGTCTTAGTTTGGTTGAGAAGAATGGTACTTTAGCATACATGTCAAAAGGACTTGCAGTGGAGATATCAAAGTCACCATTTTCGATTCAATACCTATATAAAGGAAAGAATCTGATATCAGAAAAAGAGGGATATACTAAAACTGACAGTACCGAAAATATCGATTTCCAAATTGAAAAAGAGGAAGTGTTATTTGGTGGAGGAGCTCGTGTGTTGGGAATGAACAGACGAGGATATCGTTTGAATCTTTACAATCGTGCACATTACGGATACGGAACTCATTCTGAATTGATGAACTACACCATGCCTGTGGTTATTTCATCAAAGAAATATGCGGTTCATTTCGATAATGCTCCTATCGGACATCTGGATTTAGACAGCAAAAAGACAAATACTTTGCGTTATGAGACTATCAGTGGACGTAAGGTTTATCAGGTAATTGCTGCTGATTCATGGGAAGATTTCACCTATGAGTTTACCAACCTGACGGGAAGACAACCGCTGTTGCCTCGATGGGCTTTGGGTAACTTTTCAAGTCGTTTTGGTTACCATTCTCAGAAGGAGACCATGGAAACCATCGATCAGTTTGTAAAAGATTCCATTCCTGTAGATGCGATTATTCTGGACCTGTTCTGGTTTGGAAAGGAGATGAAAGGAGAAATGGGGAACCTGGCCTTCCATCGCGACTCTTTCCCAAATCCTGAGAAGATGATTTCTGATTTGGATAAAAAGGGAGTGAAGACCATTCTGATTACAGAACCTTTTATCCTGACCACCTCGAAAAGATGGCAGGAAGCTGTGGATAACAAAGTATTGGGAACCGACATGGAGGGGAAACCTTTCACCTTTGACTTCTACTTTGGAAACACAGGATTGGTTGATGTATTTAAACCAGAGGCACAAGAATGGTTCTGGAATATCTATAAAGGTTTGGCCAATATGGGCGTTGGTGGCTGGTGGGGCGACCTTGGAGAGCCTGAAGTACACCCTTCAGCCTTGCAGCATATCAATGGTTCAGCCGATGAAGTACACAATATTTACGGACATTATTGGGCCAAATTGGTCTATGAAGGATACGAGAAGGACCTTTCCAATCAGCGACCTTTTATTTTGATGAGAGCTGGAGCTGTCGGATCTCAAAGATATGGAATGATTCCATGGACCGGAGATGTGAGCCGTAGCTGGGATGGTTTGAAACCTCAAACTGAGATTTCCCTTCAGATGGGGCTACAGGGAATTTCCTATATGCACTCCGACTTGGGAGGATTTGCCGGGGATAACCTGGATGATGAACTCTATACCCGTTGGTTGCAGTATGGCGTATTCCAGCCTATTTATCGTCCGCATGCGCAGGAAGCTGTGCCATCGGAGCCGATATTCAGAGAGCCTAAAACAAAGGCACTAGCCAAGAAATCTATCGAGATGAGATATCAGTTGATGCCATATAACTACACCTTAGCGTTTGAAAACAACCAAACAGGATTGCCATTGATGCGACCTCTGTTTTTTGAAGAGCAGGATAACAAAGCATTGCTGAATGTTTCCGATACCTACATGTGGGGAGATGCATTTCTAGTATCTACCATTACTGATGCAGGAGCCAAGCAAAAAGAGGTGTACTTGCCAAAAGGAAACGTATGGTTCGATTTTGTAAAGGAGAAAAAATATTTCGGTGGATCGTCGTACACGGTTCAGGTTGAAGAGGATCATATTCCAGTATTTGTGCGTGCAGGTTCTTTCATTCCAATGAAAAAGGGAATGCACAATTCAGGTGAATACTCTTTAGAGAATTATGAATTGCACTACTATCATGACTCTTCTGTGAAGACTAGCAAGGGAAAACTTTACAACGATAATGGAGAAACTCCTAAAGCATATGAAAAAGGAGAATATGAGTTGTTGAAGTTTACTTCTGCCCATTCAGGTTCCAAATTAAAATTGGATATTGCAACTGAGAAAGGATCGAACTACACAATTGAAGACAAGAAAGTAAATTGGGTGATTCATAGTATCAAAAAGCAACCTAAGAAGGTGAAGTGGGGAAAGAAAAACCTTGATTTCATCTGGGATAAAAACTCAAGAGTTCTTCAGTTTACTGAAGAGTTACATAAAGGAAAAAATCAATCAATCACTATAAAACTTGCCAAATAATGAAGAATATTGGATTCAGCATTTTAGCAGTATTGTTTCTGTTTTTGTCATCTTGTTCAAAGGTTGAGAAAAAAGCAGAACAGAAAGAGAAACCTTTTGTGTGGGAGGGTGCAAACCTTTACTTCCTGCTGACTGACCGTTTCAATAATGGAACAACAGATAATGATGTCAACTTTGAGAGAGAATTACCAACAGGTAAATTGAGAGGATTCGAGGGGGGAGACATCAAGGGAATCACGCAAAAGATTAAAGAAGGATATTTTACCAAACTGGGTATTAATGCCATATGGTTTACGCCAATCACGGAACAGATTCACGGATCTGTTGATGAGGGAACAGGAAATACCTACGGTTTTCACGGCTACTGGGCCAAGGACTGGACTGCTTTAGATCCTAACTTTGGAACCATGGACGATTTGGCTGAATTGGTTCAAACAGCTCATGCCAATGGAATTCGTATCGTAATGGATGCCGTAATCAACCATACCGGACCAGCTACTGAGAAAGATCCTGCATGGGAAAAGGAATGGGTGCGTGTAGAGCCTACCTGTACTTATAAGAATTACAAAACTACCATTGAGTGTACCTTAACCGATAATCTGCCTGATATCAAAACAGAAAGCACTCAGGAGGTTGGAATTCCAGCCAGCCTGGCACAGAAGTGGAAAGACGAAGGTCGCTACGATCAGGAGATGAAGGAACTGGACGAGTTCTTTGCTCGCACGGGTTATCCTCGTACCCCGAAGTTCTACCTGATTAAGTGGTTGTGCGATTACATTATTCAGTTTGGTATCGACGGTTATAGAGTAGATACAGTAAAACATACCGAAGAATCGGTTTGGGCTGACTTCCGCAAAGAGTGTGAATATGCTTTTGAATTGTGGAAGAAGAACAATCCAGAAAAGGTTCTGGATGATAACAAATTCTACACAGTAGGAGAGGTTTATGGATATAGCATCAGCCACAAGTTTGCCTACGATTTTGGCGACAAAAAGGTGAATTACTATGCCAACGGATTTACCGATTTAATCAACTTCGAATTTAAATACAACGCTCAATCAGCTTATGAAGAGTTGTTTTCGAGATATTCAGATATTCTTCATGGCGATTTAAAAGGATATGGTGTATTGAACTACCTGACCTCACATGATGACGGTACTCCTTTCGATCAGAAAAGAGAAAGAAGTATTGAGTCGGCTACCAAGCTATTGCTTTGCCCGGGAACTTCGCAGGTTTACTATGGCGACGAAACGGCGAGACCTTTGCTTATTGAGGGGACTCAGGGCGATGCTACCTTACGTTCGTTCATGAACTGGGAAGATGTAAAAACAGATGCTAAGGTACAGGCTACATTGAAGCACTGGCAGTTGTTGGGACAGTTCAGAAGAAACCACCCGGCTGTTGGAGCAGGTGTTCACAAAATGATTTCGGAAAATCCATATGTGTTCAGCCGTTCATATACGAAAGGTGATTTTCAGGATCAGGTGATTGTGGCTTTGGATCTTGAAAAAGGAGAAAAAGTACTACCTGTAAAATTTGTTGATGGAACTCACTTGCGTGATGCCTACTCAGGAAAAGAGGTGACGGTGAAGAATGGAAAAGTGACTATCGACACTGAATTTGATATTGTATTGTTGGAAACCACTAACTAAAATACGTTGAGAGAATCCTGTAATAGGGACTCTCAGCATTCTTTATCGAAACAAAATATCACAGATACTAATTGATTAAATTATTAGAAATGAAGCGAATTTATCAGACTGTTTTAAGCTTTTTAGTGCTAGCAGGTATTTTGGTAGGATGCCAAAACAAACCGGCAACTAAAACTGTCAAGGCCGAAAAACCTTTGGAATGGAGTAGAAATGCGAACATTTACGAGGTGAATATTCGTCAGCACACCAAGGAGGGGACTTTCAATGCCTTTGCAGATCACTTGCCACGTTTGAAAGAGATGGGGGTTGATATTCTTTGGTTAATGCCAATTTTTCCTATCTCTGAGAAGAACCGTAAAGGATCATTGGGAAGTTATTATTCTGTGAAAGACTACAGAGCGGTAAGCCCTGAGTATGGAACCATGGAAGACTTCAAAAACCTTGTGAAAAAAGCACATGATTTGGGAATGTATGTGATCCTTGACTGGGTGGCAAACCATACCGGATGGGACAATCACCTAATTACTGAACATGCTGATTGGTATACTCACAATGAGAAAGGTGAGATTGTATCTCCTGTTGAGGATTGGAGCGATACTGCTGATTTGAACTTCGACAATGAGGAGTTGCGCAAATACATGATCGGTTCTTTGAAATTCTGGATTGAGCAGGCCGATGTAGATGGTTACCGTTGCGATATGGCTGCCATGGTACCTACCGATTTCTGGAACAGAGCTCGCAAGGAGTTGGACGCTGTGAAACCCGTATTTATGTTGGCTGAAGCCTGGGAGCCTGAGTTGGTTGAGGAAGCTTTTGATATGGCTTACGGTTGGGATTTCCACCACCTGATGAACCATATTGCCAAGGGAGAAAAGAATGCAAAAGAGATTGATGCATACTTTGCTAAAGTTGATACTTTGTATCCTAAGGATGCATACATCATGAACTTCCTGACCAATCATGATGAGAACTCATGGGCCGGAACCATTAAGGAGAGAATGGGCGATGCAGGAAATACCTTTGCCGTGTTAACCTTCACCATGCCTGGAATGCCTATGCTTTACAGCGGTCAGGAGGCTGGTTTAGATCACCGTTTGAAATTCTTCGAGAAAGATGAAATCAACTGGGACAACAAGGAGTTAATGCCATTCTATACTCAATTAATCAGCCTGAAGAAAAACAACAAGGCATTGAGAAACGGTGCACAGGGCGGACAGTTGGTAAGAATTCCTTCTGATAAGGATGAGGCTGTATATGCTTTTGTTCGTGAAAAAGATGGCGACAAGATTCTTGTGGTATTGAACCTTACAGGAGAAGCACAGGATGTAAACCTGAACTCTGAGCTGTTAGCCGGAGAATATAAAGAGTACTTTACCAACGAAGCAGCCAAGTTTGCTGCCAAAGAGAAAATGTCTCTAAAGGCATGGGAATACAAAGTATTCGTTAAGTAGTATTAAGTTTCCGATTGATTCGGAAAACCGATATCCCAAGGAAAAGCCGCTCATCGAGTGGCTTTTCTGTTTTTATACCATAGCATGAAGTCCAAAACTGGCCACTTTTACAAAACTTACTCTCAATTATTTTGCTTACATAAAGAAATGGAAACATTTGAAATGCCGTAATAAAATTATTACGTTTACAATTCTTTGGAAGTAGGATGAAATGAACATGTAAATTTTAATTGAAGAGATGCTTTTGCTAGTGTATCATTTTATTGAGTTCTATTTGTAAAATAGAACCACATGAATGGACTCATGCGATATTGGAGGACAGAACTATAAACAACAGACTTGCTGCACTTAGGGGAGTGATTGGTTAAACACAAAAATTCTATGACATTTTTAGATTTGGTACTGAACTCGATTAAGGAGGATGAGAAAAGTTGGAATAAGTTTAGGAGCGCAATTTCTGAAAGAGAAATTAAATCTAAAACTGTTTTGCTAAACGAAGGGGATATAGCTAATTGTATTCACTTTATAAAAAAGGGATGTTTGCGTCAAGGGTTCAACAAAGATGGAAAAGATATCACTTTTCAATTCTTTTTTGAAGATCAGGCAGTGGCATCAATTGATAGTTTTATTAATGGCACACCAAGTCTTTTTTCAATAGAAAGTATTGAAGCATCTTCAATCCTGTCAATAAAAAAAGATGACTTTGATGAAATACTTCAAGCTTATCCTAAATTAAAGGAAGCTTTTCAATCATTAATATTTCAACGATTTAGAAACTATACTCGCTTATTCTTATCGAGGATAAAAGATACTCCAAGAGAGCGTTATGAAGATTTAGTTACAAACCATCCGGAAATAGTTAAAAGAATTCCTCAACATTACATTGCTTCATATTTGGGCATCACAGCAATTTCACTTAGCAGAATAAGAAACAGAAAGAAAACCTGATTTCTTAACAATTGTTATCGTTGAAAAAAACTTCAAGGTGCATTTTTGCATAAATCAACGATAACAATTATGAAACAAAAAGTAAAAAGTTCAAGACAGCCCTTGAGCGAAAATATCCAAATCGATTCAAAAAAATGTAAAGCATGTTGGATGTGCATTGAAGTATGCCCAAATAATGTGCTTGGCAAAATAAATATCCTTTGGCACAAACATGCAAAAATAGTGAATCAAGCTAACTGCATAGGATGTTTAAAATGCCTAAAAGTTTGTGGTTTTAATGCTGTTTTACATCTAAAAAACTAAGGTATGAGTAAAGGGATTTTAAATTTATCGGTAAATATTGGATTGCTTATTTCTAGTTTGGTTGCGGTGTTTTCTGGTTTACTAATTCAGTTTTATTATCATGTAGGAGATCAGGATTTTACAAGTGTTGTTTTAGGATTTAAACATTTTGGATGGTTGCAAGTGCATAAAATATCAAGTATTTTATTTTCTGTTTTTATGCTGCACCATATTGTTACACTCCAAAAATGGTATAAAGTGGTTATCAAGAAAAAGCTTTATTCAAAACACAGGCAGGTAATAATCTTTTCGGTTATCAGTGTTCTGGTTACAATAACAGGTTTCATCCCATGGTTTATTAGTACAATAAGTGACGAAAGCACTTTAGGTTTCATTCTTATTGAAATGCATGATAAAATTGGATTGATATTCGTACTGTATGTTTTGTTGCACATTTTTAATAGGTTGAATTGGTTTACAACTAGTTTTAACAATTTAAGAATATAGATACTGTACTCTTGATAGCCCCCAAGCTGACTCAAATCACAGGCTTGTGGCTAAAACTTAAAATATATTAGCCCAGCCAAATTATAAAAAGTGCCGGGCTTAATTCATTTACTGCTGAACCAACTCATGTATTGCTACATTAGTATTGTGACAGAAGCACACCATTAAAAGTATAGTAGTGCTATAGATTATGCCGATGGGAAAGGATGAATTGATAGTGGATTGGTATAGCCACAAGTCACAGACTTGCGGCAGTTAGAGGGAAAACTGATCGTCGTCACTGACATTGGATTCGAATTTTGTATCAAGTTTACTTGATGGAATTCTGGTCGAGCACATCCATTACCATATTTTTGTAGTTGCGACCAATGGGAAGCTGCTTGTTTCCTATCTCTATATTTGCTGAGGAGTAACTGCTAAGCTTGTTGATGGCCACAATAAAGGATCGGTGAATGCGCAGAAAATTCATTTCGGGCAATTTCTCTTCAATATTGCTGATGGTATTCAGGGTGACCACCTCGTTGCCGTTTTCAAGGTAAATGGAAACATAGTTCCTGTGACTTTCGATGTAGAGGATTTCATGCAGAAACACCTTCACCATCCTCTTTTCCGATTTCACGAATATAAAAGGCTGCTCGCTAAGCGTACTTTCCTGTTTTTCGGCAATATGATACTGGTGCTTCTTCAATTTAAAATATCGGTTTACCGCGTTAATGAATCGTTCGAAAGGGATGGGCTTAATCAGGTAGTCCAGGGCTTCCAGTTCAAATCCTTCCAGGGCAAAATCGGAGTAGGCAGTAGTGAAAATTACCGTAGGCGGGTTCGACAGGTTCCTAAGAAGCTGAATGCCCGTTAATCCCGGCATCTGTATGTCCAGAAACAGGAGATCGATTTGCTTGCTGTTTAGAATAGACAGAGCTTCCACGGCACTTTTGCATTTGCCTTCCAACTGCAAATAATCAATGCGATTGATGTACTCTTCAATAACATCAAGAGCCAAATCTTCATCATCAACAATTAAGCACTTTACCTTCATTACAGTTCTAAATTTAAGTGAACACAATAGGATTCCTCCGTTACCTCGATTTTTAATTCATGACGCTCGGGGTAGATTAATGATAACCTTCTTTTTACATTTTGCAAGCCAATGCCTCCCACCATAGAGTCCTGGTTGGAGCTTGATGAGGGCAGGCTGTTTTCAATTTTTAAAATCAGGCTGTTTTGCTTTATCCCCAATTCAATGGTAATCCAGGCGGTGCCATCGAAACCTTTGGTGCTGTGTTTGCATGCATTCTCAATAAAAGGAAGAATCAACATGGGTGCAACGCGGTTGCCTCCCAAATCACCCCAAATGTTCAGGCTAAGATCAATTCTATTGCCATATCTGATTTTTTCTAAATCGAGATAGCTTTTAATGCTGTTGATTTCCTTTTGCAAATCTACCCTGGCCGAATTGGTTTCATAGAGCATGTACCGCAGCAGGTCCGATAGTTTCAGCACCACATCAAGCGATTGGTCCGACTTTTTAAGGATCAAAGAATACAGGCTGTTTAGGGTGTTGAAAAGAAAATGAGGTTGAACCTGATTTTTCAGAAAGGACAGCTCAGCTTCCAACTTCTCCTTGGCCAGGATCTGCTCGTTTTGTTGCACTTTCCCGATGTATTCCATCAGCTTTACCGTCATGGGAAGGGCTAGTACTGCTCCCAGGTTAACGGCACTTCTAACCAATTGCGAGAAGGAAAAAGTAGGTGCTTTCTCCCACATGGGAAAAAAGTAATCGATAATAAACAGGTTGTCGGTAATCCTTTGCAGGGACGCCGAGATGGCAATTAACAGGATAAAAAAGAAAAGAAACTGCCAGATTTTTCCCTTGTACAGAAAGGTCGGATACAAGAAATAAATAACCGAATAAACCAGTAATATCTTTACAGGCAGGTTGACCAGTTCCACATAGATGGTCTTCAAATAGTTTGCATCGTAACTTCCCCAGGCATAGGCAAAGAACAAGATGAACACCATCCAGAAGGTTAGGTGTTGCACCCAGCTATTATTTATAACTCTGGCCAGTATACTGTTTTCTTTAGCAATGATTTGCATAATCGATAGGCTGAAATTCTCTTATACCATTTATAAAATCAAATCTTCCAGGTATAATGCCGATAGATATTTGATATTCAATATCAAGTTTGTGCAGATAGAGGATAAATCAAATAATAATCGGTATAAATTACATATGTAAGGGAATTTATATCCATTTGCAAGTATTTTAATCTGCAATTGGCTTTGGCAGGACAGAAAACCGTTTTCCATGGACAAAAAGCCGATGTGGAAATATTTGTTTGCCATGACGGGATATTTTGCAGAGTGTAGCTGTTATCCTGCCGTCGGTCAATTTTATTAGTAGCTCTTATTTGGTGATTATAATTTGGCCGAAAAGATTACTAACTGTTCATGTATTCATTTTCACTTTATCTTCTGAAGATGTGATTTTTCAGGAGAATGGAAATCATAAAAAAATGAATGCATAAGCTCTGATTATTTGTTTTGATATGTACCTAAAGCGGATTGTTTTACTAATACACCTTCTATGTGTCCTTTTTTTTGCAGAGGCACAAACCATTCGAAAAACTTTTGTGACGGCTCGTTGCGAACAGGCTCCCCGAATAGATGCCCATTTAAACGATGAAGCTTGGAAACATGCTCCCTTTGTGGAGGATTTTATTCAGCAAAGTCCTGTGAACGGAGGAAAGCCCAGTGAGCGCAGCCGTGTAAAAGTGCTTTACGATGACAATGCTCTCTATGTGGGCGCCATCCTCTATGATTCAGCCCCCGACAGCATACTTACCGAATACGGGCCTCGCGATTCTGGCGATCAGCTCAATGCCGATTTGTTTTCCATTGAGATTAATCCCTGGAATGACGGGCGCACAGCAATGGAATTCATGGTTTCTGCTTCGGGCATTCAGATGGACTCAAACAATACCATTTCGGCGATGAATAAAAGCTGGAATGCCGTTTGGGACAGCCACATCAGAATTACTGAAGAAGGATGGATTGTGGAGATGCGAATTCCCTACTCGGCTCTACGTTTTCC
Organism: Marinifilum sp. D737; assembly: GCF_026672275.1. GTDB lineage: Bacteria > Bacteroidota > Bacteroidia > Bacteroidales > Marinifilaceae > Marinifilum. The sequence goes on from NZ_JANQCD010000005.1 coordinate 149,327, forward strand.
CAAAACAGAAGTGCAGGTGTGGGAAATGAATTTCTTTCGCCTGATTAAAAGGAAGAATGAAGGCATCACCTGGAATTTTGTAGACAAAGACATTGTGGGATGGCTGAACCAGGCAGGAGAACTGCATGGAATCAAAGGAGTGGAACCCAAAATGAGGCTTTCCTTCAGCCCCTACGTATCGTCCTATGTAAGCAGAAATAGTGATACGCACGAGAATTCATGGTCGGTAAAAGGGGGAATGGATGTGAAGTACGGGATCAACGAAAGTTTTACACTCGACATGATGTTGATTCCTGACTTTGGACAGGTACAATCCGACGATCAGGAGCTGAACCTTACACCTTTCGAAACCTTCTACGACGAGAAACGCTCTTTCTTTACCGAGGGAACCGAAATCTTTAATAAGGGCGATATCTTTTATTCCCGTCGTTTGGGAGGAGAGCCTGTCAAGCGAGGAAAGGTTGCAGAATCATTGGAAGAGCATGAGGTGATCACGGAAAATCCCAATGATACACGTTTGATTAACGCCGTAAAATTATCGGGAAGAACCAACAAAGGGCTGGGAATTGGCTTTATCAATGCCGTGAACTCAAAGACCTATGCACACATTAAGGATACGCTCAAGCAAACCACCAGAAACTACCTAACTCAGGGAGTTGCCAACTACAACATGATTGTATTGGATCAGTCCCTGGGCAATCAGTCCTATGTGAGTTTTGCCAATACGCACATGATTCACCCTCACGATGATTACAGATCGATGGTGAGTGCCACAGAGTTTAAGCTTACCAATCCATCGGGGAGTTATGCCGTTTCGGGGAATGCAGCTCTAAGTCAGAACAAAGAGTTGGGATCAAGTAATAACGGCCTCCGTTACAAGGTACAATTGTCGCGCATCAAGGGGAAGTTTCAGTTCGACCTGATTCATTCGGCAATCGATCATCGTTTCGATCCCAATGCCATGGGATATCTCGAAAAGAATAATGAACAAAGCAATGTGGCAGTCTTTAAGTACAACAATTACAAACCTTTTGGCAATATCAATGAGTTTACCAACCAGATGAGTATTACCCACAACAGTTTGTATCATCCCAATCGTTTTTCGAAGTTGGAGATCTACTGGCAAAGCAGGTTGGTGTTTCAAAACTATTCAGCACTGGCATTGGAGTGGAGTTTGACCCCTGTTCCCAAATACGATTTTTACGAGCCACGTGTGGAGGGTAGAAAGTATAAAGAGCCTACCGATTACTGGCTTCGTTTGACACATGATACCGACCACCGAAAGGCTTTGGCCCTGAACACGCGAGTGGCATTTTGGAAGGGAAGAACCTTTGGGAAAGCCAGCTATTGGTTAGAGCTGACTCCTCAGCTACGAATCAGCGACAAGCTGTTGCTGAAACACCATTTCTATTATGAACAGAACAAGAACAGTCTGGGCTTTGCCAGTTACCAGCAGGAAACGGGGAATGTTTATTTCGTGAACCGCGATATCAATACACTTGCCAACACTTTTGAGGCCAGGTGGATATTCAATCAAAAGTCGTCCTTGAGTTTAAGGGCGCGACATTATTGGTCGGAAGTGGAATACAAAGAGAGTTATTTGTTGGAGAGCGATGGTTCCATGGGCGATCAGTCGGAGTATGAGAATCACAACCATATCAATTACAATGCCCTGAATGTAGATATGATTTACACCTGGGAGTTTGCTCCGGGAAGTGAATTATCGCTGGCTTGGAAGAACAATGTGCAGGCCAACGATTCCCGAATCGATAGGAATTACTGGGAGAACTTCTCAAATATGCTTGGCAAGAATCAAATCAACAGTCTTTCGCTACGCTTGAGATACTATATCGATTATCACAAATTGAAGAAGGTTTTGTAGCCCAAATGCTACAAGTGTCGTTTTATGAGTACAAAATGCAGAATAATGAGGACATATGACTTTGGACAAAATGCTGTGTTATATATACTTTTGAAAGTGTTGTTTACGAAATTAATTTGTTTCATACCCGGATGCTTTGTTACTTGAACATTGAATTCAAAAAGATAATCATGAGAAATATAATTTTACTATGTCTTGTATCCTTTGCTTTCGTTGCAAAATCGCAAAATATGAATGAACAGGTTACCGGTATTCACAAGTATCTCGATTTTAAATCCAAGCATGTTAGTGCCCGAACCATTGAAGTTTTGCTTCCGCCAAATTATGATGAGAACAAGAAATATCCGGTTCTTTACATGCATGACGGGCAAATGCTTTTCGATGCTTCAATAACCTGGAACCAACAGGAATGGGGCGTTGATGAGGTGGTTTACGGATTGATTGATGCGAATATAATCAGACCGGTAATTGTTGTTGGCGTTTGGTTTGGTGACAGGTATGCAGAATACATGCCCAACAAGCCTAAGAATGAAATTCAGAAAGTTAAGCGAACAGACAAATTCAAAGGTGAAATCGTTTCTGATCAATATTTGAAGTTCCTGGTAGAGGAGCTGAAGCCTTTCATCGATGAAAAGTACAATACTCTAAAAGGAGTTGAAGATACCTTTATTTTGGGTTCGAGCATGGGAGGATTAATTAGTTGTTATGCCATCTCGGAATATCCGGATGTGTTTGGTGGTGCAGCTTGTATGTCAACTCATTGGCCTGCTCTCGATGGTGTTTTTCTGGGATATGTGGAGAAGAATTTACCGGATCCGAAATCTCATAAAATCTACTTCGATTATGGTACTGAAACCCTGGATTCTCTTTATCAGCCTTACCAGCAAAAAGTGGACCTGATGATGAAAAAGAAAGGATTCAGAAAGAATCAAAACTGGATGACCAGAAAGTTCGAGGGAGCCAAACACGATGAAAATGCCTGGAGAGACAGGTTGCATATTCCATTGGAGTTTATGCTTGGGAAGAAAGAATAATGTAAAACATCAAATTTATATAGATATGAAAAGAATACTATTGGCTCTAATCACAGTATTGTTTTTAGGGAACATTGCAGAGGCTGCAAAATACAAGATTGATCACCTGGAACCTGCATTTTGGTGGGCAGGGATGAAAAATCCTAAACTTCAGCTTTTGGTGCATGGGGAAAATATTGCAGACCTTAAACCTGAACTAAGTTACGAAGGAGTAAGTATCTCAAAGGTTAGCTTTGTGGAAAATCCAAACTATTTGTTCGTAGACCTTAACTTGAGTGAAGAGGTTAAAGCAGGAAGTTTTGATATCCTTTTCAAAAAAGGCAAGAAGACTGTTTTGAAATACAACTACCAGTTGTTGCAACGCAAGGAAGGCTCAGCAGAACGAGCAAGTTTTACTCCTGCCGATGTAATGTATCTGATAACCCCTGACCGATTTGCCAATGGAAATCCTGATAATGATAATGTGAAGGGCTTAAGTGAGCAAGCTGACAGAAGCAACTCCAATGGTCGTCATGGTGGCGATATCCAGGGGATGATTGATCATTTGGATTACATCTCAGATATGGGCTTTACTGCCATCTGGATCAACCCTTTATTGGAAAACAACCAGCCTGAATATTCATATCATGGTTATTCAACTACCGATTACTACAAGATTGACGGACGTTACGGAACCAACGAAGAGTATCGCAAGCTGTCGCAATTGGGAAAAGAAAAAGGAGTTGGCATCATTATGGATGTGATTTTGAACCACTGTGGATCGGAACATTGGTGGATGAAAGATGTACCTTCAAAAGACTGGATCAATAACGGAGGAGAATTTACCAGCTGTTCTCACAAGCGAACTACTGTTCAGGACAGATATGCATCAAAGGAGGACTTGAAACAATTTGCCGATGGTTGGTTTGTGCAAACTATGCCTGATTTGAATCAGCGTAATGAATTCATGGCAACCTACCTGATTCAAAATTCAATTTGGTGGGTTGAGTATGCCGAGCTTTACGGTATTCGTGTAGATACCTATCCATATTCCGATGCAGCTTTTTTAAGTGAGTGGACTGAAAGATTATTGGAAGAATATCCAAACTTGAACATCGTAGGTGAGGAGTGGAGTACCAATCCGGCAATTGTTTCGTACTGGCAAAAAGGAAAAGTAAATCACGATGGTTATGTGTCGAACTTGCCAAGTTTAATGGATTTCCCGTTGCAGAATGCCCTTAAGGAAGGTTTGGTACAGGAAGATACCTGGGGAACAGGTCTGATTAAGTTGTACGAAATGTTGTCGAATGACTTCTTGTATGCCGATCCGGATAATCTTGTAATTTTCCCTGACAATCATGATATGGCTCGAATTTTTGATCAAGTAGAGAGAGATTACGATTTGTATAAAATGGCAATGGTATATACACTTACCATGCGTGGAATACCTCAAATTTATTATGGAACTGAAATTTTAGCCAAGAGTGACGCAGGAGGTGATCATGGAAAGCTACGTACTGATTTTCCAGGCGGTTGGAAAGGCGATAAGGTAAATGCTTTTACTGGCGAAGGTTTGAGTGCTAAAGAGAAGGATGCGCAAGACTTCATGAAAAAATTGATGAATTGGAGAAAGAACAATGAAATCATTCACAAAGGGAAGTTAATGCATTTTGCACCTGAGAATGGCGTGTATACGTATTTTAGATATTCCAATGAGGGAAAAGTGATGGTAATCCTGAATAAGAGCAAGGAAAAAGCACATTTGTTTACCGACAGATTTCATGAGATGATCAACAAAGAATCGAAAGCAAAAGATATTTTTACAGGAAAGTCTTTTGAGCTGAAGGATGGCATTGACCTGCCGGCTCGCTCAGTAATGATTTTGGAGATAAATTAGAAATAGAAGTTAGAATGAAAAGAATCCCCTGACATGAATTTGTTAGGGGATTTTTTTGATTGTGGTATTAAATTCCTTTCTTTAATTGAATTGCCGCTGAGGTAGAGGTAAACGGTAAAAAAATCATTCTCAGGACAGATTATTTTGCCTGATGATGTAATCTAAGAATATAAAAAAATGAGCCTGAAAAAAGATTTTCATGATTATTTAAGTCGATTTGTAAATTTAAAGGAAGAAGAAATTTCTGCATTTTACAGAAAAGCCACCATTCGAAAATTGAAGAAGAGAGAGCATTTTGTAAAAGCCGGTGAGCATTGTAGTAATGTACTCTTTACCAATAGTGGCTACTTACGGTTTTATCATTTAAGTGAGAATGGAAATGAAATTACCAGTGACTTTTATTTTGCACCTAGCTTTATCACATCGTACACAAGTTTTATTACAAAATCTCAATCCCTTGTAAGTGTTCAGGCAATGCAGGATATGGAAGTGTTGGAATTTAGCAGGGAAGATATTTACAAGCTATATGCAAAGTACAGCACTGTGCAGACCATAGGCCGCATGATTGCCGAACAGGTTGCCATAAATTCCGAAAGGCATCTTTTTCTTTTGCTTGGCCAATCAGCAGAAACACGGTACAAGGAATTAATGGAGAAATATCCACAACATATACAATCCATACCTTTGCAGTATATTGCTTCATATCTTGGAATTACCAAAGAGTCATTAAGTCGCATCAGAAAATCCATTCATTGATTTTTTTAACAATTGTCAAATATATTCGATTTTGATCGCGCTAGTTTTGCATTCAATATGTAAATGGTAAAACTTACGATGATGAAACGAATTGCTTTATTTATTGGCTTATTATTGGCAGTGGGTGCATTAAATCAATTGGCTGCTCAAAAAACTTCTTCACAAACCAAATGTACCATTGGTACCGAACTGGATTTATTTCCCTATGTTTCGAACGGTTATTATGCCTCTGCATGGCTTGGTTTGGATGATCAGCAAGTGCGCTTTAGGTCTATTTTGGCAAAATCGGATTTGCCGGATTTCATGCTTGATGATGAGTTCAATCGCAATACCCTGAAGGCTTATGCTGTAGTTGTCGACTACTTTTTTAAACCAAATTACAAAGGAGTCTGGCTTGGAAGTGGATTTGAATACTGGGATGGAGAGCTTGAAGATCAGTTAAAAAATAAATCGGGATACCATGCCTGGGTATACACATTAGGTGCAGGTTACGTAATGAAAATTTGGGATAACCTGTATGTCAATCCATGGATAGCTGGTCATCTTCGAATTGCAGGCAGCAAGGAAGTTCGGGTGGGAAATGAATTGTACAAGCCAGATCGGTTCACACCTGAAATATCTATAAAGTTAGGCTATCATTTTTAAAGAAGGGGAGAATGATACTCTCCCTACTTCTTATCCTTTTTTCCTTTTTCTTCCTTCGAATCTGTTTTTAGCTTTTTGGTATTCCTTGGCAATACTTCCTCAGGGAATGGGAACAGAATGGTGGAATTCTTCTCAGATGCAATATTAGCAAGGGTTTGATAAAGTCTAAGTTTGATTGCCGATGGCGATTTGTCTATCATTTTACCAGCCGATAAAAGGTTTTGGGCAGCTTCCTCTTCGGCCAGGGCAAGAATAACACGAGCTCTGCGCGAACGTTCTGCTTCGGCCTGATTGGCCATCATACGGCGCATGTTTTCTGGCAACTGAATGTCTTTAATCTTTACATCAATAATGATGATTCCCCATTCCTGGGTTTCCTTTTCAACAATGGTTTTGATGTTTTTGCCCATCTCTTCCCTTTTGGATAGGATGGTATCCAGTTCCACCTTACCGCAAACATCGCGCAAAGCAGCCTGAGCCAATTGCATAATGGCAAATTTGTATTCTTCCACTTCCAGAACCGCCTTCTCGGGATCATCAATTTTAAAGAAAACCACTCCATCGATGCTACAAGGAACATTATCCTCGGTCATTACTTCCTGCGAATCGATATTGATGGTAATTACACGTATGTCAACAATATTAACCGTTTCTACAATAGGAATGATCCATCGGAATCCTGGATTAAGGATTTTAATGTACTTTCCGAATCGGAATTTTAATGCTCTTTTGTATTCGAAAATAATTCTGATGCCTGCAAAAAAGAATACTACAACTGCCGAAAATAAAATAAGTAAAATGTCCATGAGAAATGTTTTTAAAGTTGAATGGGTGAGTAGAACTAAGGTTCAGAAGTGCTCTAAAGAATAGTATTATTCAATGATGATCGGCCTTTTAATAAATTTACGAAATAACTAAGCTTGGGACAAACGTTTATGAGAATCATAAGTTTACATTTGGTAAGCTGTTTTTAGTTTTGTAGCTTCAGTTTAAAATATTGTAATCCACTATCATGAAAAATCTACAAAAACTAATAGAAAATTACATTCAGGCCTATAATCAGTTCCATATGGAAGGAATGCTTATGGATTTGCACAAAGATGTAGTTTTTGAGAACATTTCAGAGGGGATTTTGACTTTGCGAACAGAAGGAATCGATGAATTTCAAACACAGGCTGAAAAAGCCATAACTTATTTTAGTCAGCGTGAGCAAATGATCAAGAATTGGGACATTCAGCTGGATAAAGTGGTAATTGATATTGAGTTTAAGGCCATTTTAGCCACCGATCTTCCCAATGGAATGAAGCAAGGTGATATCTTGCAGATCTCAGGACAATCTGAATTTGTTTTCGAGGAGGATAAAATTATCCGGATTGTAGATAAGGCATAAAGAGTTGGATCGAAACAAGTAGATTTGTAGCCTGCTTATTTCAAATTGTTCAAATCAATGACATCCTATTCATACATTCCTAATTGTCCACTAAATCAATACGTTGATTTAATATGGGTGGGTAAGGCTTCCAATCTTCAATTGAAGGCCAGGCACCATGCGGCAATGTTTACCGAATTGATCTTCAACTACGGAGATACTTTTCAGGTAGAAGGACAGAATATTGAGAATTACATAGGCACAAATAATCATCAAATTATATCGGGATTAAAAACAGAACCTTTTCAGACCAAAGTATCGGGCGTGTATGGAAATGTAGGCTTAATTCTAAAACCATTTTGCTACGGAATGCTCATCGAGCAGTTTGGAAGCAAGGCCATGGAGCAAATTTCTGAAATTCTTTACAATCATCTGTTTGCAGTAAATGAACCCAACTATCAGCTTGTAGAACAAAACTTACTGCCGCTTTTTCAAGGCAATACAATTGATACTGATTTGCTGAAGTTTGAAAACTATCTGTCAAGCAATGTGCTGGGCAAGGGTTCATTGAGCGATTTTAACCTCTCCATATCCATCTCGCAGAAAAGTTTCATTCAAAAGTTCAAGAAGAATTACCTGCTAACACCTGGCGAATATGTGAAGTTGAAGCAAGTGAACCATGCCATTCATTTGTTGCAGAACAACAATGCTGAAAAGTTTATTCAGATTGGTTTAGATGCTGGTTTCTACGATCAGTCACACTTTATCAGGGTATTCAAAAAGTTTTGTGGTTTAAGTCCAAAGCAATTCGTAAAATCCCTGAAAAAGGAATAGGGTAAATTTTGTACAATTTTTTCATTTAGATTAGTGAGACTTTTGCAGTGAATTTTAAAACAAATACAAAATGAAGCAAAACCTGGTTTTTATAGCACAAAGTTTAGATGGATACATTGCTGATCGTAATGGAGGTTTAGGATGGTTAGAGATGGTTCCAAATCCTGAGAAATTGGATATGGGTTATATGTCTACCATAGAAAGGATAGATGCTTTGCTTATGGGGCGAAACACATTCGATACGGTTTGTAGTTTTGGAATTGACTGGCCTTATACAAAGCCTGTTTTTGTAATCTCAAATTCATTGAGCGAAGTACCGGAAAAGTACAAAGGCAAAATTGAATTGGTAAAAGGAAGCCTGTCGGAAATTCTTGAAAGCATTCATGCAAAAGGCTACGAAAGCTTATACATCGATGGAGGAAAAACCATTCAATCTTTCTTAAAAGAGGATTTAATTGATGAACTGATTGTAACTACGATTCCAATTTTGTTGGGTGAGGGAGCTTCTCTGTTTGGGAACCTGCCAAAGGAACAAGAGTATGAGCTTGTGGAATCGAAGGTTTACCTCGACCAGATTGTACAAAGTGCCTACAAACGCAAAAAATAAGATCACAAAGCCGTTAGAGATTCAAAAGTCTGACGGCTTTTTTTATTACAGATAAATTACCAAAGTCTGCACAAAAGCTTGATATCTAAATTTTAGCTTGGTATCTTACAGATTAATAAACAAAAGTAAGACTATGCCTTTATTTAAATCATCACTTGAAAAAAGATTGTGGTTATACGTGCTGTTGGTATGGCTGGCCATTTTAACCAGTTTGATATTCGGATATCCATTGCTGCAAAAGCTGGGGGCCGAAAATATGGAGGCTCTTATTTTTATTTTGTGCATGATTATTATTGGTACTACAGTTATTTTGCACACCTTTCGCCGAGCCAAAGACAAAAACGATACCGTCACCGTACTTGGTATATTGGCAGTATTCATGATGCTTTTCCTTCGCCTTGGCTTGGCCGAGCGTTCTCACCTGATAGAATATTCGGTGCTTACCGTTTTTATTCACCGTGCCATGCTCGAACGATACAAGAACAAGTACAAAGGCTTTACAATTGCACTATTATCGTTGCTGCTTTCCTTCTTAATTGGAGTGTTCGACGAATGTGTGCAGGTGTTTATTCCACGCCGCGTGTTCGATATGGCCGACTTTCTTTTTAATGGTTTGGCTGCCGGCATGGCAATTGGTGCCAGCTTGCTGTGGCAATGGATCCGAAAGAAAACGGCTTTGCGTCAATCTCGACCGAGACGCTAAAGGTTGATAGGTCTTGCAACTCTGTTAAGTTTTTCTTTGTATTATTTCTCAAATTATTATTTTGTTAAGCGCAGTTTGTTTTGTAGATTTGTTTTTTTGCTAAAAACCAGTAAAATAATCTCATAACAATGATTAGATTTTTTCATTACCTCCAGTATGTACAGTACCCATTTACTGTATTGGCAGTTTATTACATTTTTAAGGGATCCTTTTTTCAACCTAACCTTGCCAATGTTGGTATTGGCGTTTTGTGTATGGGGATTGCCTTTGCTTTTAGTAGCATGGGAGATGTGAAGCAAATATCAAAAAAAGAAGAGAAAGTTTTTGCTAACAAAAAGAAGTTCCGAAGAACCTCTTTGTTTTTACTTTGGCTGGGCTATTTAATGATTTTTGTTACTGCTGTTTTTATTTGCCAGAAATGGTTGTTGAATAATGAAATCGGCGAACAATTTTACCAACTGGGACTGAACTGTTTTCCTTTAATTATTGCAGTCTTTTTTACTTTAAAGCAGCTCATCGATAAAAAGGAATATCACGAATTAAAGAATAAAAAGAACTTAGTGACTGAAAGGATTAATTCAGAATCCACCTCAGAATAAATTACGATTTTCCAATTGGTAAGTTTTAAATGATTTCACTTTTTATCTTCTTATTAGACAGTACTTGTTTTGGTTGACAACCATAAGTTATTGTTCTTATCATGTCATATCGGTGGGGCAAGAACAATATTGATGTTATAGACAAGTATGCCATTGCGGAAACCTAACAGATTTAAGAATTTCTTTTTCGAGTTGGATACAAATTCTGCTTAAAGTCTGTGATTTCATCTTTCAATTTCTTGTTGACATTCTTCAGTAATTCATTTTGATGCTTCATGATACTTAAAAGGTCATGCATGGCATTCAGGTTTTCCAGTTGAACGGAAACGATTTGTTCTAAATCGGCTTTGGTATATCTTCTGCTCATAATTGTGAATTTTGCAAGTATTCTTTAGACTTTCTAAATAATTCTATTTAAACTATATCTAAATTCAAAATAAAACTTTAGAGATTCTATATTTTTCTTTATCTGAGTTATATTTATCTTAACAAATTCGAAAGATTTATGACTTCTTTAGGACTTTATTTAACTAAAAAATCAGTGAATAGAGCAATGGTTTCGAGACGAACTGGAATCAGTCAGGCTCGACTATCTCAATTGAGTTCAAATGAATCAACCAAGCTCCGTGCTGATGAGCTGTATTTGATTGCTTTGGCAATTGACATTTCCCCAGGAGAAATGTTTGAGGAGATTTTTAAGGATTTGAAATTGGAAGAAGATTAAATTGATGAATGAGTAATGAATCAACTATCCAGCATCAAAGAAAGGCTTAAAACTTCAATGATACCCCCAGCCAAAGGGAAGATATGTAAAAGTTGAAGAGCAAGAGAACAAGCTTATTATTATTACTTTGATTGAAGAATAAAAGTGCCTGACATTTTGTATATTGCATTGTGGTTTTACAGCTGTGCGTTGTCTCTGTTCCTTTCTTGACCGTCTTCGCCCTGTGGACGCTGACCCTCTTCGAAAACCGAAGCGACAACTAGCAAATGACTGTTACATTTCACTAAAACCCAACAAGCATGAAACCAAGCATCAAAATATTCGGAATCCTATTGATATTGGCAGGGATATCTTTGCTTTGTGCCCCTGAAATCATCTTTGGTTTTTTGGATAGCAATAAGGAGGAGCTCTGGGTTTATGTTGTTGCCATTGTGGTGCGCCTGGTGATAGGTGCCATACTAATTCTATCGGCCAAGCAATCGAAACACCCGCTTGCGGTAAAAATAATAGGTGGTATGTTTGTGCTTGTTGCACTCATCTTTTTGTTTATTGGTCAGCAAAACTTGCAGGAGTTCATTGCTACAGTGCTCACTGTATTTACGCCGTACGCTCCGTTTGTAGGATTGGTGAGCATTGCCTTTGGTAGCTTTTTTATTTATGCCTTTTCTGGGCGAAGGATCAAAGAATAATTTATATTTCAGAAAATAAAATCGATGAACACAGTATTGCACAAAGCCAGCACAAGGGGACATGTCAAGCATGGATGGTTGGATTCCTATCATACTTTTAGTTTTGCGAACTATTACAATCCTAACAGAATTCAGTTTGGGGTTTTGAGAGTTATCAACGATGATACGGTTGATGTGGGGCAAGGATTTGGGACGCATGCTCATGAGAATATGGAGATCATTTCGATACCATTGGAGGGAGAGTTGGAACACAAGGATAGTATGGGGAATATTGCAAGAATTAAAGCTGGAGATATTCAGGTGATGAGTGCCGGGACTGGAGTTTATCACAGCGAATACAATAAAAACCACGACAGAACGGTGCAATTTCTTCAGATTTGGATCATTCCAAATCAACAACAGGTAGAGCCCCGCTACGATCAGATTTCCATTGCGGATATTTCGAAGGAGAATCAGTTCAATCAAATTCTATCTCCAAATGTCGATGATCAGGGAGTTTGGATTCATCAGGATGCATGGTTCAACTTGGGACAGTTTGCTCTTGCTACAGATTGTCAATATCAGCTCCATTCAGAGTACAATGGTGTATATGCTTTCGTGATTGAAGGAAATGCAGTTATTGAAAATCAGGAATTGCAGAAACGTGATGGCTTTGGCGTTTGGGGAAGAAATACCATATTGATAAAAGCTGATAAAGACTCAAAAATATTGTTGATGGAAGTCCCAATGAACCAATAATCGAAATGATTAGGTATAAAGGATAGCTCGTAGAATTCATTATTTTTGCAACAAAAGAAAAAGCTATGAGATATTTCCTGATGATTTTGATTTTGCTGGTGGGTTGTTTAATGCCGATACAAGCCAGTGTAAATGCCAAACTGGGTTCTTTCCTGAAAGCTCCTTTATTGGCTGCTTTGGTAAACTTTATTGTTGGAGGAAGTATATTGCTTTTTGTGGTGCTTGGTATGCGAACACCAAATAATTTGTTGCAAACCATTAAAGAGGCTCCTTTTCATGCCTGGATAGGTGGAGCTATTGGTGCTGTGTATGTATCATCAGTAATCTTTTTGGTACCACGTTTGGGAGCAGCATTAAGCTTTGCATTAATTGTTTGTGGGCAGTTGGTGTTTTCTTTGGTAATCGATCATTTTGGATTGTTTGGTGTTCCTGTTCAGCCAGTGAATTGGGGAAGGTCGATTGGTGTGTTGTTGATATTGGCTGGAGTTTTTGTGATACAGAAATTCTAAGATATAAATGATGAATTAAACTGCCTTTAATACCGATTGTGAAAATATATGAGCCACTGCTTCGCAAGCTTGCACTGTCTAACATTTTCAACATCGGCATTATACAATTTTCCAATATGGCTCATTGAATATTACATTTGGTATAACAAGTGGTTTGAATTCTTGACATGTTTTACCCTAAACTTCTCCCGAGGAGATTAATATTGTATGTTCCTTTGTGAAAAACCTTCGTATGCTTTGTGGTTAAACCAAAAATGACCCTTCCTAATTCGGAAGAGCCACCTTATTTTGAACCATGGTTTGAAACCACGTGGCTATTCATTTATTTCTTAAGTACAACATCCGATGCCTGCAGGATTTTTAGTTTTAAATTTTCGGGATAATCAGGTCTTTCCTCTAAAAACTTACGTGTGATATCTCCCGCTTTTTTTGACTGGTGGCCGCTATAGCTTACACTTAGCCAATTGTAAGGGAAGAAAATATCTCCGGTAATCTGTATTTCTTTAAGAAGTTCTAATGCATCAGGTAAATAAGTTAATGCTTCTGTTTCTCTCAAAGGATGATTCAAATATCGCAAAGCTTCCAAAGTCCAACGCTCAATTTGCCTGTTCTCTTCCTTCTTTAAACTTTCAAAGAATTCGTTACGAACTTCAGCATCTGCAGAAAGGGCAGGAGCAACGAAGTGCATTTTCTTTTTACGATCAGGATTTTGGATTCTTTCTGTTTGTGTTTTGATCAGTTCATCAGCTTTTTCAGGCATTTTAATTGCCAGATTACATGCCAATGCAGTTGCTTTGGTTTCCGAAAGGCTAAATCCACCAATGGCAATTTCTTCTTTCCAAACTTTGAATAGCTGAGATAATCTTTCAGGAGTTTCGGCAATACTGCTCAAAGCAGAATACAAGCTCGATTTTTTACTCATGTCATTTTCATTGCTCAACCTTATCCAAAGAGTATCTTCTAATTGCTTTCCAATTTTCTTTCTCTCATCAGGTGTCTGGTCTATCCAATATACTGATTTCAGGTAAGACAACATGCGTTCCAGGATCAAGCTATTCTCTTCTTTGGCAATTTGCTTTTCAATTGCTGTCACGAATTCATTTCCACTTAGAAATCCTTCTCTTAGGTTTTCATATAGATTGATTAGAGCAATACCTCTTACCAAATCATCTTTAATGCCATCAAGATTTTCCAAAAGGTATTGTTTGCTTTGTTTATCTAGTTTGAAAAATCCGTAAGCATCGCCTTTGGCATTTGGAATGATGTATTCAGGTACATCCATCCCTTTGGCATTCTCAACAAAAACTTCAGGAACATTCATATTTACTTTGATCCTCTTACTTTCATTTTTGTATCCAAAAATTAAGTGTAGGTCTTGAGTCCAATCACCAGGATTTCCTTTGGCATCTTTTTGAACCATTTTTAATTCGGTAATCTTACCATTTCTTGAGCTGATATTGGTAGTTAAATGAGGTCTTCCTGCCTTGTTGAACCATACCTTGCTCCAATGTTTCAAATCAAAAGGTGTTGAAGCATCCAATATGGCAATTAAATCTTCCCAACTGGCATTGTCATAGGCGTAGTTTTTCATGTAGGTCTGCAATCCTTTTTTCAAAGATTCTTTTCCAATAATATTTTCCAGCATGTTCATCACAATTGGTGATTTGTGATAGATAATGGCACCATACATGGTTCCTGCATCCTTTAGGTTAGGCAATACCTGGTTGATAGGATTCGGACCTGTAGTTCTGTCAACACTGTATGAACTTGGGAAATGAGCCATCTGGAATTTTAAATCGTGGTTCATATCCTTAAAGCTTGGGTTGGTGATTTTATCAGCAAGGAAATTGGCAAATATCTCTTTCAACCAAACCTGATCGAACCATTTCATTGTTACCAAATCGCCAAACCACATATGTGCAGTTTCGTGTGCTATTAAATTCGCACGTGCCAACAGGCGGTTTTGAGTAGCATTTTTATCTAAAAACATTCTTGATGCATTATAAAGGGTAGCACCTGTATGCTCCATCCCTCCATATTGGAATGATGGAATTACTACAATATCATATTTTGCAAAAGGATAGGGTACATCAGTATATTCTTCCAGCCAATCCAATGATTCAAATAGCATTCGGAAGATCTCATCGGTATTATTTGCTAGTTTTTCCGGGTCGGTCTCTCTATGATACATTGTGTGCTTTCTGCCATTGTGTTCACGAGTGATGGTTTCAAATTTACCAGCTACAAATGAGAATAGGTAAGTTGGCAGCGGCTTTGTTTTGGCAAATTCGTAAGTGGTTCTATTACCATTCTCTTTTGTTTGCACCAGCTTTCCGTTACCCATGGCTTTCCAGTGCGATGGAACGCTCATGTTTAGCTGAAATTTTCCTTTCAAGTTAGGTTGATCGAAACATGGAAATGCAGTTCTTGCTCTATCTGGCACAAAAAGAGTATACAAGAATTCATCATTTCTATTTAAAGAT
The DNA here is from genome assembly GCF_026672275.1 of Marinifilum sp. D737. Taxonomy (GTDB): domain Bacteria; phylum Bacteroidota; class Bacteroidia; order Bacteroidales; family Marinifilaceae; genus Marinifilum. Next base: position 164,775 of record NZ_JANQCD010000005.1, read on the forward strand.
GTATTGCCAGCAATGAATTCAAGTTCGATTTCATTAGTTCCTACTTTTAATTCTTCTTTTGGAATGATTACGTGTTCCAATTCAAAGCGGTAGGCAGAGTTGTTTCCGTTTGTCTTTACAGACTTTATTAGACTGGCATCTTCACGGAAATCAATTTGTAAATCCTGGTTAACTGATTTTAATTCAAAAATCATTTTGTTCTTTCCAGATATTTCAGTTGTCTTTTCTTCCGGGATATCGAACTGAAGTTGATATTGCAAATCTGAAATATTCACTTTTCGATAATCAGCAAGAGTTTTTGCGACACCCGTTTCAACAGGAAGAGTTTTTGTGTTCTTATTACAAGCTGATAATAGCATACAAATAAGAATCATGAGTGTTAGTTGTTTGTTCATTTTTGGTGTGTTAGATTTTGTGCTTAAAGATAATATTATCGAAATGTAAATAGAGTGACATTTGTTGGTTTGCACAAAAAAAGCAAAATCCAGTTCATGAATTTTGCTTTTTGAATGATGTTTTATCTGATTAAGCTTCCCTGTAATTTGTACTGTCGAAAATTTTGTTGGCATTGGCAGCTATAAAGCCAGAGAATAGTTCTCCAGTATCATCAGGATAACGAATAGCAAACTCATAAAAGCATGCAGGAATATCATAAACACCTTCCTCAAATTCTACCTTAATAATATCCGATAGGGTTGAAGATTGTTGCAGGTAAACCTCAGGAGAGCCTTTAATTTCACCTCCAGATGTATTCATTGGATATCCATTATCTTTTAAAAACTGATTTACCTTTTCTATTGTATCAAACTTTTTCAAAGCATTAATGCTAACAGTAAAATGATTTACAGTGAATCCATGTACATATAGCCAGGCTCCATATTCCGATTCTTCTCTTAGCCTTTGGTAGGTTTCATATGAAGGTTTGCTCCAAACACTACCTTTAAATATAAGATCAGGATCTGAATAGTAAGCATTGCCTATGGAATTAAGTCTATTTTTAATAATTTTTTGAAACTCTTCTGAAAACTCAGATAGAATCAACTCAGATATAAAAACTCTTGGAGCTTTTTCGCTTGGATGTTCCAGGTGAACCGCATTTAGGTGCTTGTCTTCGAATTTATATTCGCCAACATATTCGTATCCAGCTTTCAAGAATTTCTTGGCTAAAACTTGTATGTTCATTCTTGGATCATCAAAAGTACGAAATGCTACATGATCGTTGATGACTAATTCTCCTTCATTCGAGAAAAGATCATGAATGGCTTGTGCAGAAGGATTTTTTGTTGTGTATCCTTTCCAAAGATCATTAAAAAGTTGTTGTTGCATAAGTGTGATTTTTATTTTGACTTAATTAAGATACGAATAAAAATCGACGCCTAACAAGATTTTTAAGAGCAATAAAAACTTTCATGATGAAATGCGAACCACCAACAGAAATGAAAGTTTTCGTATCCGATAGCTATTGGGAGTGTAATTTTGTTATTGTGCGAATATAGAATTAAAACCATGCGCCAGTACATCATTGTATTGTCCATTGAATTTCACAATTTTTCTACCTTTCCACAATTCAAACTTTTCAAGACTTTCAGAATAAAGCCTCCGACTCAAAAGAATCGAAGGCTTCATTTTTTCAGCGGTCCGGACGAGACTCGAACTCGTCCCGATTCTCGGGATGACTGGCATGTAT
>NZ_JANQCD010000060.1 GCF_026672275.1 Marinifilum sp. D737
ACTTCAGGGTAAACCTCCCTACTTACCAAACCATCACGCTCCAAAGCCCTTATCGAGAAGGTAAACATTCGGTTCGAGATGCCATGAATGCTTTTTTGTAATTCGCCTGAACGCATTTCACCATCTTTCAAGTGAAACAAAATAAGCGATTTGTACTTATCACCTATCAATTGTAAGGTAAAGGCCAGAGAACAAACAAACTTCTTCCCCTCGTAATTAATGATTTTTGAATTGCTACAATCTTTGGTCATCTTCATTTAATTTTGAAACAAAGATAATAAACTGAGTTCGATTAAAATCTTACTTTTCATTCTTTCCTAATTCGAAAATTAAGTCAGCTTAAATGCCATATTATAATAAGTTTCTGCTAAATTTAATCTATCAATAAAAAATCAAGTCAGAATGAACATTGCAGAACTTCCTATTCCCGAAAATGCTTTAAATGCAATCGAATCAATTAGCATAGAGAATATTATTGAGCCTACAATACCCATTGATACCTACTTGCAGGATGCCGAAAATTTGGTACTCTGGGCAAAAGATGATTTGAAAGAGCTCGCTAAAGTTGGAATAAACCAGCAGCATATTAATGAATTGGGAGTAAGAATTGATATCTGCAGAAAGGTGCAAACCAAATGGATTCATTACAAAGAGACCCAATCGGAGCTTGATAAAAGCTGGAAAAAGGAATTACAGACTGGGAAAGATTTGATGAGAGAACTACTGCATTATTTTGGTTATGCCTTTAGAAATGACCATAACTTATCTAAAAAGGTTAAAAATGCACGAAAAAATGATAGACATCATGCTCTGATTCAAAACCTTTCTAACCTTGCTGTAATAGGTCATGCTAATAAGGAATTATTGAAAAAAGTCTCCTTTAATTTCACACTATTAGATAAAGCCGACGAATTAAGTTCCCAATTAGGACCCTTATCCGCAAAATTCAAAGGCAATAAACTACTCGTACATGAAAACAAAGTTTTTCGCGATAAAACCTACACCTACCTAAAGCTGTGTATCGATGAAATTCGTGATGCAGGAAAATTTGTATTTCGCGACAATAAAAAACGCTTGCGCGGATACATGCTTGCCTATTATTTGAAGAAAAACGCCGAGCATCGCACAAATAAGCCTGTCCTTCCTTAAAAAATGCCATTCCTTCTTAATTTAAACATGAACATTGGACATTCTGCACAGAACATTGATGTATATAGAATGCATATTTAAAAAGTCTATTATCTTTTTTAATTAATGATTTCACTTTCGATAAATGCATTATATTTTACCTATCTACAATCTCTTTTTATAGATTTCATTCCCTTTTCTAAAAAGGTTACACATTACTTAAAAAGGCTTATAAAATTTTGAAAATATCTAAGTATTTATGAAAAGGCAATATTATTTTCTAAAAGATATTATAATATTTTAAAAGACAATCAAATATTACCTATGCTTATCGAAAAAACAAACAATATGTTTATTTATATCCCGCAGGAAACCCTTCCCTTGTGTAAGGAGTGCATAAAAGTGCGTAGAAAGCACAAAAAAATCGCTGTCCCGGTTGAGACAGCGATATTACTATTCTTTTTAAAGTAGATCTTCAGTTTATTTTAAACCACTGCGTTTCAAAAGAGGATCAACCGATGGTTCTTTTCCGCGGAATTTCAGGTACAAATTCATAGGATGATCGCTTCCGCCCTTTTCCAGGACATTCTCACGGAAAGCATTGGCAGTTGCCTTGTCGTAAATGCCATTCTCTTTAAATGCCTCAAAAGCATCAGCATCCAAAACTTCGGCCCATTTGTAACCGTAGTATCCGGCAGCATAACCGCCTGCAAAAATGTGTGAGAATGAGGTACTCATACAGCTTCCGTTCACCTTAGAGAAGAGTTCAGTTGATGCCATTGCCTGGTCTTCGAACTCTCCTACCGGATTCGTAATCGGCTCATTAACACTGTGCCAAGCCATATCATTTAAACCAAAGCTTATCTGACGAACAAAACCATATCCGCTTAAGAAATTACTGCTGTCAATAATTTTCTGAATCAGTTCCTGAGGGATCTTTTCTCCTGTTTCATAGTGCGCTGCCACTTCGTCCAGCCATTCTTTACGGAAAGCAAAGTTCTCCATAAACTGCGATGGCAACTCCACAAAATCGCGATACACATTGGTTCCCGACAAAGCACTGTAAGTACATTTAGAAAGCATACCGTGCAATGCATGACCAAACTCGTGCAAGAAAGTGGTTACCTCGTTAAAAGTCAACAAAGATGGCTTGGTTTCGGTCGGACGGGTAAAGTTACATACAATGGAAATATGCGGACGGTAATCCTTATTTTCCTGCTTGTACTGATCTACAAAGGAAGTCATCCAGGCCCCACCTTGCTTGGTACTTCTCGGATGGAAATCGGCATAGAACAAGGATAAAAAGTTTCCTTCAGAGTCTAGTACTTCGTATACATCCACTTCTTCGTGATATTTAGCAATATCTGTGTTCAACTTGAACTGAATGTCATACAATTTGGTAGCCAAATCGAAAATTCCCTTTTTCACCCTCTCCAACTCGAAGTAAGGGCGTGTAATCTCATCGTTGATATCGAATTTTTCGGTCTTTAGCTTTTCAGCATAGTAGGCCCAATCCCATCTTTGTAAATCGAAATCTGCGCCAAGCGATTTTGCATACTCTTGCAACTCCTTAAATTCCTCTTGCGCTTTTGGCATTGATGCATCCAAAAGTTCATTTAAGAATTTAATTACATTGTCTGCCGATTTTGCCATTCTTTCCTCCAACACGTAATCCGAATAGGTTTCGTAACCTAAGAGGTGAACCTTTGCCAAACGCAATTCCACAATGCGATGTATGATCTTTTGATTATCGAATTTATCGTTGAAACATCGCGAAGAATAGGCCTTGAACATTTTCTCACGCAATTCGCGTTTATCGGCGTATTGCATAAAAGGAACATAGCTAGGAAATTGAAGGTTAAAGATCCATCCATCCTTCTCTTTTTCCTTGGCTAAAGCCGATGCAGCTTCAAGTATTCCTTCAGGCAGGCCTGCAACATCTTCTTTGTTGGTTAAATGAAGTTCAAAATTGTTGGTTGCAGCCAAAACATTCTCGCCAAACTGCAAGGTTAATTTTGAAAGTTCTTTCGAGATTTCTCTGATTTTCCCTTTCTTCTCTTCATCCAAATCAGCACCAGATCTAACAAAAGACTTGTATCTGTCTGTTAAAAGTTTGGTTTGTTCTACATTTAAATCAAACTCATCTCTTTTTTCGTACACCTGCTTCACTCTTTTAAAGAGTTTCTCATTCATGATAATATCATTTGAGAATTCGGTAAGCATAGGCGATATTTCACGCGCCATAGCCTGCATTTCATCATTGGTGTGCGCATGATTTAAATTGAAGAAAACCGAGCCTATTCTATCCAGTTGCTGCCCCGAATATTCAAGGCCCTCAATGGTATTCTTAAAAGTTGGTTCTTCTGTAGAATTGGCTATCTCATCAATTTCAGTTCTGGCATTTTCGATACTTTGCTTAAAGGCTGGCATGTAATGCTCCAATTCAATTTTATCGAATGGAACAGATTTGTATGGTGTTGAAAATTCTTCTAATAAAGGATTTTTACTCATAGTATATCTTGATTTATAATTTCTCAAACAAAGATAAGAATTGAACATACAAAATCAGGTCTGAAAAAATCTAATTTGAAAAATTTTAACAAAGATTATAATTTCTCACACAACTATGCCACACCTTACTGATTTCCTATACATTACACAAAAAAAGTATAATATCTTTTCAATTCAAATCAGAATTTCGAAAAGCTTTTCGATAAACTACACATTCCCAATATTCTAATTTGCAATGATTTAAATTCAAAAAGAATGTTTATATTTGACTTGGTTTTATTAAGGGGGAAACTTAATAACCAAATGTATTCCGTTATGAAAGACTTAAAATTATTACACAAAAAAAACGATTTGATTGTATCACACTATGGTACATCCAACTCTTTCATTGCCCCTCATTTCCCTAAATCACTCAATACTTTTCGCTTTCCCATATGGGTACGATAATTTCTTACTAATTATACCTTTTAAATTTCAGTCCCGATAACTATCGGGAGTGCGTAAGCGAAACTGTGAAATATTAAAATGCCGATATATAATTAGTTAGCCGTTTGGAGTAACACGAACAAAAGGCATTACTAATTAATAATCGGTATTAAAGTATTGCTTTAAGCAGTAAAATACTATTTGCCAAGCATACAATCATTTATTGCATTATACAAATTAGAAAAAAATGCAATACCCTCATTCGCATCTTGCACCAATATTTGAGCAGCAAGATGTAGTTGCGTACACCATAGAAAATCAAAATCATGAAGCGAATTTGCATCAAAATAGGCTCAAACGTACTTACCAAAAGCACGGGCCAAATCGACAAACAGAGAATTAAAAACCTTGTATTTCAGATATCAGAATTAAAAAAGTCAGGATATCAGTGCATTCTTGTATCATCAGGTGCTGTAGCCGTTGGTAGAAGTAAAATCAACCTGAATCAAAAAACAGATACCATATCAGCTCGCCAGGTTTGGTCATCGGTTGGGCAAGTTGAATTGTTAAATATTTATTCGAAATACTTAAAGGAGCACAAGCTACAATGTGCCCAGGTATTGGTAACAAAGCAGGATTTTAGGACCAGGGAACATTATCTGAACATGAAAAATTGCATCAGTTCCCTCCTGTCCAATGATATCTTGCCGGTAATCAATGAAAATGATGCGGTTTCGGTTACCGCTCTAATGTTTACCGATAACGATGAGCTTTCCGGTCTTATCGCATCGATGATGGACTGCAAAGCACTTTACCTGTTAAGCAATATTAATGGAATTTATACAGGAAATCCAGAAGATCCAAACGCAAAATTGCTAAGAACCATTAATGGTGATATCAACCGATTAAAGCAGTACATCACAACCAAAAAATCCAATTTCGGACGTGGTGGAATGCTTACAAAATGCAGTATTGCCGGAAGAATAGCCAAATCAGGAATACCTGTGCACATTGCCAATGGTTCAAGGGATAATATTGTTTTGGATTTAATTGCAGATCATGAAAATGTGGATCACACCGAATTTATAGCTTATAAAAAAGCATCGACAGTAAAGCAATGGCTTGCCGGATCTGATGGGTTCGAAAAAGCACAGGTAATTATTAACCAGGGAGCTGAAGAGGCATTAAATTCAAACAATGCTACAAGTTTGCTACCTATTGGTGTAAGCGATATTAAAGGAAGTTTTGAAAAAGGAGATATTGTAAAAATCATGAATGATAAAGGCCAAGTTTTAGGATTGGGAAAAACCTCCTACAGCAAAGCCAAAGCAGAACTTCATATGGGTAAAAGTGGAGCAAGACCATTGGTTCACTATGATTATTTATTTCTATATTAACAATTGAAATAAAGACAATTATACCATATTATTTTACTTTTAAATTTAAATACAATGAATACCATAGAACAATTCCATAAAATCAAAGAAGCATCCCGAAAAATGCCTCTTTTATCAGCCCAAAAGATCGATAAGATTCTATTGAAACTATCCAAAGCAATCGTTGATTCCAGCGCAAAAATTTTGGAAGCAAACCAAAAGGATTTGGATCGTATGTCTACTTACGATCCAAAGTATGATCGCTTATTACTGAATCGTGAGAGAATAATTGGCATTGCAGGCGATGTTGAAAATGTTGCCGGATTAGATTCCCCATTGGGACGTACACTATCAGCAAAAAGGCTCGAGAATGGTTTGCTGATTGAAAAGATAAGCGTGGCATTGGGCATTGTTGGCGTTATTTATGAAGCCAGGCCAAATGTAAGCATTGATGTTTTTGCACTTTGTTTAAAATCGGGAAATGCCTGTGTTTTAAAAGGCGGAAGCGACGCCATGTTCTCGAACCAAGCCCTGGTGAATATCATTAAAAACACATTGGAAGAAGAAAAGGTCGATCCTGAAATTGTTCAGCTTCTATTGCCTGAACGAGAAGCGGCAGTAGAGTTAATGAATGCACAAGGATTTGTAGATGTTCTGATCCCACGCGGATCACAGAATTTAATCAACTCGGTTCGTGAAAATTCAAAAATTCCGGTAATTGAAACCGGAGCTGGTATCGTTCACACCTATTTTGACAAAGATGGAGAGCTTGAAAAAGGGAAAAACATTATTTACAACGCCAAAACAAGACGTGTAAGCGTTTGTAATGCCCTTGACTGTCTCATTATTCATTCCGATAGAATTAATGATCTTCCGGAGCTTGTAAATCAGTTAAAAGATAAAAATGTAGAAATCTATGCAGATCAGGAATCCTTTGACATTCTGAAAGGCTCATATAAGGATCAGCTTTTACACCAAGCAGGTGAAGATTCCTATGGCACGGAATACCTAAGTCACAAAATGTCAATCAAAACAGTAAAGGATTTTGAATCGGCCCTTAATCACATATACAAGTACAGTTCAAAACATAGCGAGGCTATAATCAGCGAGAACAAAGAAACCATAAAAGCCTTTTACTCAATGGTTGATGCCGCAGCCATTTATTCCAACACTTCAACTGCTTTTACCGATGGTGCACAATTTGGACTAGGAGCTGAAATTGGCATCAGCACACAGAAACTTCATGCCAGGGGACCAATGGCTTTGGAAGAATTGTGCTCTTACAAATGGATAATTACCGGCAACGGACAAACAAGAACTTAAATTCTCATGCCCGAATGATCTGCATTTCATTCGGGCTTTTTTTGTCCTTTTTATCTTTATCATTAAACATTTTCTGGCTTATATTGTATTAAGAAAAAACAATAAAACAAGATAATGGATAAATACACTCTAATTTGGCTTAGAAGAGACCTGAGATTGCATGATAATGCAGCAATATATCATGCCTTACAATCGGAAAACAAACTCCTGTTCTACTTCAATTTCGATACTGAAATATTAGATCAAATTGAGAATAGAAGTGATGCCCGGGTACATTTTATTCATACCGAACTTCAAAAAATCAACCAGCAACTTTCACAATTTGGCTCTTCCCTAATTGTAAAACATGGGCTGGCGCAGGAATGCCTATTACAGGTAATTAATGACTATCCAATAGCGAATATCTATGCAAATAAGGATTACGAGCCGTTCGCTATATCCAGAGACATGAACTGCAAAGCTATTTGTGAATCTCAACAAATAGAATTTCAACTTTTTAAGGACCAGGTCATCTTTGAAGAGCAAGAAATCCTAAAAAAAGATGGAAAAACCTATACAGTTTATACTCCTTACATGAAGAAATGGCGTTCTGAGTTCAATTCGAAGGAGCATCTACCCTATTCCTATGAACTAAACTCTTCGAATATTGCACAAGTTGAGTACAAGGAAATCCCATCTTTATCTGAGATTGGTTTTGGTGCATCTTCTATAAAGATCCCTGCCATTAATCTATCTGCAGATATGCTCAACAATTATGACGCTCGTAGAAATTTTCCTGCCTTAAAGGCCACTTCAAACCTGGGTATTCATCTTCGTTTTGGAACCATTAGTGTTCGCCAGGCAGTACAAGAAGCATTAAAAGGTGATGATCAATTTTTAAATGAGCTTATCTGGCGAGAATTTTTCATGCAGATCTTAGTCAATTTTCCAAAAGTTGAAAGCGAATGCTTTAAACCGGCTTACAACAATATTCAGTGGTTGAATAATGAGGAAGAGTTTGAACTATGGACAAATGGCAAAACAGGCTTTCCGATTGTGGATGCCGGCATGAGAGAATTAAAAGCCACAGGCAACATGCACAACCGAGTAAGAATGATTGTTGCCAGCTTTCTGGTTAAAGATCTTTTAATCGATTGGCGTTGGGGTGAAGCCTATTTTGCCAATCATTTGCTCGATTACGATCAGGCAGCCAATAATGGCAATTGGCAATGGGTAGCCGGATGCGGCTGTGATGCAGCTCCCTATTTCAGAGTTTTTAATCCCATTGAGCAACAAAAGAAATTCGATCCCAATTTTGAGTACATTAAAAAATGGGTTCCTGAATTGGGTACGGATTCCTACCCTAAACCTATGATCGATCACAAATTTGCGAGAAATAGAGTTCTGGAGACATATAAAAAAGCAATCAATACATATTAGCTAAAAATCTAAAATGAAAATCTATTACAGTCCTGTATTGCACACCACTATTGCGTTCTCATTTCAAAGTTTTTCACCCTAGCGATGGCTACGCCTGCAAAACTTCTCATTGCGCTTCCCAATATTAATACACACTACAGAACTTCATGACGATTCCATTTTAGATATTTAGGTATTAACAGTAATACCTACTAAGTACACTATCCTATTTCATAAATAATCAAACTTTTATGAAGTTAATTATACCTACGTTCATAATTTTTTACAAGAAAATTTTAACTTGCCTTGTAACCATTCCCATATTCCCGGGTAACCAATACAGAAGAAAGAACAAAACACGCTAGCAATTAATTTTATTGTGAAGAAAAAAGATGACGAACAATTAATGATTTTGGTAAGATCTGGTGAGTTAAATGCATTATCACCTTTGTTCGATAAATACCACTTAAGACTTTATAATTTCTTTCTGCGATTGACAAAAAATCAATCCATTAGTGAAGACCTTGTACAGTCGGTATTTAGAAGAATATTGACCTATCGAAAGACTTATAATGAAGAACACAAATTCCGATCGTGGATGTATCAGATTGCAAGAAATGTTCATGCAAATTATTATCGGGACAATAAATTGGTGATTTCAGACTTTAGTGAACCTGAAAAAATAGAATATGAAACCGATTCGGCCATAGAAGAAATGGAAAAGGAATCCAGAAAGAGAATCTTATATGAGGCGATGGACGGACTACAAACAGATCAAAAAGAGATCATAGAGCTCAGTCGATTTCAAGGTTTAAAATACCGTGAAATAGCCGAAATAACAGGCCTAAGCGAAACAGCCGTGAAAGTAAAAGCCCACAGGGCAATCAACAAGCTAAGAGAACTTTATTTTAAACTGGCTTAAATTAAACAAGAATGAATTGCAAATACATACAAGACCTTCTGATAGAATATTTAGAAAACAATTTGAATCAGGAACAGGCCAATGAAGTTGAAAACCATCTTATCTCTTGTGAAAATTGCAGGAATGAATACCAACTTACCAAACAATTTTTGCATACCATAAATGATATTGAAGATGAACAGCCAAGCGCTAATTTAAGTATGAATTTCAACCAATTATTAGAAGAGGAGAAAGAAAATCAGCGACAGGAATCGATTCAATTTACGGATCAAAAAGAAAACCATTATAAGTTTGGTGAATTCCTGAAGTATGCAGCAGCTATTCTTATCATTTTCGGACTTGGGTTTTTATTGGGTAAAAACTTACCCTCTACCAATGATCAAAGCATGATGATTGCAAGTTTGCAATCGGACTTGCATAACATGAAGCAAAATTTAACGATGGCTACTTTGAAGCAACCAACCAGTAGTCAAAGACTTAAAGCTGTCAATCTACTTGAAGAACATTCGCAAGCCGATGATAAGGTATTATCGACTCTTGTACAAACACTGCAAAGTGATGCCAATGTAAATGTTAGAATGGCTGCAGCAAATGCTCTGGTAAAGTTTTCAAATGATCCATTAGTGAAAAACGCCTTTCTGGAAGCCTTAAAAAATCAAAAAGAACCTTCCTTACAGATAACTCTAATCAATATTTTAGTTAACCTGCAAGATGAACGTGCAAAAGATCTGTTACAGGATATTTTGAATGAAGAAAACAACCTGCCTGTTGTAAAAGAACTGGCAAGAGAAGGAATTAAAGTTTTTATCTAAAAAATTAAATAATACACAACAATAGCCGGCCGCACAATTAATTACAAATCCAAAAAAGTATCAAAAGTTATGAATACACTCAATAAAATTCTTATTACCTGCTTTCTACTAAGCGGAGTAACGACTCTAAAAGCACAAAAACAAAGTTTTGATGTTAGACCTGGTGATCAGGTGTGTATTACCAATGTTCTGGGTACTATTAAAGTAGAGGAATATGATGGCAATGGTATTAGTATCGAAACCAACTATGAAAAAAGAATTCCGGCAAGAGCCAAAGGTCTAAAACCAATTTACGGTAGTGGATTAGAGGACAATACCAATCTTGGCATTAATTCAGACAAAGAAGGAAAAACCATTACTTTAACAGGATTGGGTAGAGAGACCAAAAACAAGAACTACTATTTTAAAATTCCCAAAGGTGTGAGTTTGAAAATTGATTGCAAAAGCCCTTTTGCTTCTTCAAATCCAATTGTAGTTCGTAACTTCAGTTCAGAAATTGAAATCAACACCTTAATGCCAAGTGTCAAACTTGATAAAGTTACAGGTCCTGTAATCCTTGATTTAATTAACGGAAGTGTGGATATTGTCTTTAGCAAGCTAGATCAAAAAAGCCCTGTATCCATTTCAGCTATCAATGGTAATGTTGATATTACCATGCCATCCGACACTCCTGCTAACATTGAGTTAGGAACAATAAATGGAGAATTCTATACCGATTTTGACATTAAATTTGATGCAAAAGAAAAGAAAGGTCTTTCGTATGTTGGTGGTGGCAATAAAATTAAAGCCCAAATTAATGGTGGTGGTGTAAACTTTAAAGTAAAAACCATCAACAACAACATTTACCTTAGAAAAAAATAGAGCCAACAGGCTGCTTCGGATCCTTGTTTCATTCTAACTCTTGCAAAGTAACGAGTTATGCTTAAGAAAATCATTTTTCCCCTGGCAGCCTTTTTTGTGCCCTTTTGTTAACAGTTTCAAAACCTCAGAAATATGAAAAAATCAATTTATATCACATTATTGCTCTTATTGGGGACAGTGTTTGCTAATGGACAGAAGATTGTTGAAAAGTCTGTAAAGATCTCATCAGATGAGAAAATCTCTTTGGAATTTAAATTTGCTGATGACATTAAAATTTCGACCTGGGATAAAAACGAAGTGTATGTTAAAGCTTCTGTTAATATCAATGAAAATGAAGACAACGATGCTTTTCGATTTAATGTAAATTCATTTTCTAAAGGCATCGAAATCGAATCGGAGATTGAAAACATGGAAGATTTACACAGAACCACAATCATTCAGAGAGAACAGAACAAAGATGGGAAAACAGAAACCATTACAACCAATTCCATTGACATGGAGCTTTTCTTTGAAGTAAAACTACCTCGAGATGCCAGATTATCAATCAATACCATTAGTGGTAACATAAACATTGTTGGCTTACAGAACAAAATGGAGATAGAAACCATTAGTGGATTCATTGACTTGAGTCTACCTAGCAAACAACAGGCAGATCTGGTTTTGAATACAATTACCGGAGAAATGTATACCGATTTTGATTTGAATACAAAAGACATGGGAGAATTAAAGCATTACCACAACGGTAAATTCTCTACATCATTAAATGGTGGCGGAGAGGAAATTTTCCTAAAAACGATAAGTGGTGACATCTTTCTACGAAAAGACAAGTAATACAACTACTTGGTTTCTTCTTACCGAAGATTTGTTATTCCCTTTTTTTACACAGCTTAAACCTTTGAGACAATTATAACTCAAAGGTTTTTGTTTGTAATAAGCCTTCTTTTAAATTCAATAATTACTCATTGTAAGCGTAGATTTAGTAGTTTTAGCTTCTCAAAATCAATTAACCTAAGAAAGAAGCAAAATTACACCTATGAATCTTGATTTTTATTCAAAACGCATACAGAATTTTAAAGAGGAAGTTCAGCTGTTAAAAAAAGCAAACCGCAAATATTCAGCAATTAGATTGTTTAGTGCAGTAGGAGCTTTTGTTCTTTTTTATGTCATTCTTCCCTATTCAATGCCTGCAGCTATTTTAGTTGCTGCCATTCTAATTGGAGGGCTGGCCTATTTTGTTCGCAAATACAGCAGAAATGAGAAAAACATCAAGAGGCTTCTGAAATTGATTGAAATCAATGAAAATGAATTGAATTGTTTGGAAACAAGGCATAGTAAACTCTATAACAATGGTAAGGAGTACGAAATACATAACCATCCTTACAGTTCCGATTTGGACATGTTTGGTGAACACTCCATTTACCAATTGATTAATCGTTGCGTAAGCAAGAGCGGAAATGACTGTTTGTCCTCGTACTTATCTGCTCCAGCTGACAACGAAACCATTGCCCAAAGACAAAAAGCCATTCAAGAGTTAAGCAATAAAATCGATTGGCGCCAGAATATCATACAATACGGTTTACAACGAAAACTAAAGACCGATGATCCTGATTTTGTAAGTGAATGGGGAAAAATGCCATCCCCTTTTCATGGCAATAGAAAATTATTACTTGTCATCTCCATTTTACCATTTCTGTCGCTTCCGGCATTAATTTATGCAATGATAGGTTCTTCGATTCCAATTTTGGTTTTGCTGATGATTAGCATTGCAATTCACTACTTTAACTTCAAGAAGGTAGGCATTGCTCATAACAGCACCTCTAAACGTGCAGATATGCTTAAGATTTATGCAAAAATCATTGAAGAATTTGAATCTGAAGCCTGGCAATCGGAAAAATTGAATGAGATCAAACAAAAGCTAGCGAGTAATGATATTAAATCTTTCCAAAAAATTAGAAAACTTGGAAAATTAATTGAGCTCCTTGATCAGCGATACAACATGTTGGTTCAAATCCTATTCAATGCTCTTTTCTTTTATGAATTGCACTTGCTTTTCCGCATCGACAAATGGAAAACAAAGTATGGACATGAAATTGAAAGCTGGTTTGAAAGCATTGGTGAAATTGAAGCTTTAAGCAGCATGGGCAACCTAAGCTTTAATCATCCGGAATGGACTTTCCCAACAATTGTTGAGGATCACTTTAGACTGGAAATGAAAGAAGCCGGTCATCCAATGATTGATGAAAGCAAGCGTGTTTGCAACGATTATGAAATGAAAGGCCCTGGAGTAGTTCACATTGTTACAGGGTCGAATATGGCAGGAAAAAGTACCTTTTTGCGTACAATAGGTGTAAATGTGGTGCTTGCATTGAGTGGCGCCCCGGTTTGTGCAAAGCAAATGTTGGTTTCAAATGTTGAGGTAAATACTTCCATGCGAATTAAAGATTCTATTGAAGAAAACGAATCCTCGTTCTATGCCGAACTGAAAAGAATTCAGCAGGTATTAGATAAAGTAAACAAGAAAGAAAATGCATTGCTTTTACTTGATGAAATCCTTAGAGGAACCAATTCCAAAGACAAACACACAGGATCGGCTGCTTTAATCAAGCAATTGGTGAAATACAATGCAGTAGGATTGGTTGCCACCCACGATTTGGAATTGTCGGTATTGGAAGATGAATTGCCAGGTCATGTAGAGAACAGGTTCTTCGACATTAAAATTGATGGTGAACAATTGTACTTCGATTACAAAGTTCAGAACGGTGTTTGCAAAACCTTTAACGCCCCTATTTTAATGAAGAAAATGGGAATTGAAATGGAATTGATAAACAATGAATAATTAGCAATTAATCATGAACAATTCACAAAAAAATCCGAACCATACTGGTTCGGATTTTTTGTATTATCGCTAATGTGCTTTATTTATTTTCTAATTGCCAAATCAATTACTAGTTTACGTAAAACTGAAAGTATTTGCACTCCTCAATAATTCTTTCATAAAACTCTGTGTCCTTATATTCCTCTTTTAATTTTAAGAATTCATCCCGATATCCTCTATTTTTCATGTCTGCTTCCTTAAGTTCGCTTTTCCAATAATGGTTTTCCCTATTATCTGTTAAATACATATTCTGATTGGCTTTGGCTGCCAAATAGTAACATTTTGCCTTCATCTCCTTATCATCCGACATCTTTGCTGCCTTTAAGAAATTTTGATAAGCATCAGTACAATCAAAACTACCTGTATAATAGCCTCCCGACCAATAATACGCCTTAGCATTCCAGGCGTAACCAAAATAAGATGTATTGTATTGGGCATTACCCAACAAATAATAATCCATGGCAGTTGCTCTTTCTTCCTTTATTGCTTTGTTTATTGCATAAAGTGTTTGTGCCAGCTTTAGCTTACTATATTTCACAGGTTTAAGCAATTCATCATCTCTATCGTTAATTAAATAATTAAACGGATTTGCAGACAGATAAAAGGTTTGGCTGCTTGCTTTGTATTCTTCACTCAGTTCTGATAAAACACCTACTGCCAAATCATTTTCATTATCTGCAAGGTAAGATGTTCCAAGCATTTCCTTTAAATATTCAGAATTTGTACTAAAGTGATTTTTCAAAATATAACCAGCAAACCAAGTTAACTGATCCTGATTCTCTGCCAAATCGACCAAAGCTTTCAATTTTTCCGTATCCAGCTCGGTACGCAAATCATACATTTTTTCATCTACATTTAGCGGATATGGCAGTTTGTTGGATGGATGACTCATGAAGAAATAAGCAAAATCTTTTACTTCCACATTCCAAGTCGCCTTCATTTCGTTTTGTCGCTGTATAGGACTTTTGCTGTTATCGGTTATTAGCAAAAGGTTCTCAATAATATCAAGCTGATTCTTAAAAGCCTCTGGTAAGTTTTTAGAAAGAAGAGCCATCTGTTCTTTAACGCCATCAAAATCTTGCATTAAAAAGTTCGTATACAAATAACTTATCCTCCAAAAATCAACATTCTTAATTTGCTTTGCATCAATACATTTAGATAAAAATCGATTAAACTTTTGTAGATAATCACTTAACTCTTGATTGATGTTTGATTTGTTGAAATACAACTGATAAAAGACATTCTCAGCTTCTTTATTCTGCAAATAAATTGATTCTATTTTATTAATTTCCCTGCAAATTAAAATTGGTAAATATTCCGATTTTGGATTAATCTGATACAAAGAATCAATATCGGCAAGAGCAACACTACCCAATTGCGAAGCTCTCATAAAGTACATGCTTTCTTTTTGTTTATCTGTATCACAAGCATTTAATAGCTCATGCCATTCCTCGTCGGTATCAATTTTAACACTACAATAACTCGAAAACCTTTTACCAGGACTATTCAAAAATACTTCAATAAAGTTTTTTCTACCTTCAGCTGCCAAACCTTTTATAATCTGCACTCCTGCAATATGATCCAGGGTCCAATAATACATGATTGATTTTTCGTTCTTTGCCAGTTTGGTGTTCCAAAATGCAAGGCATTCATCATATTTCTCGGCATGACGCATTAACTTCACCAATTGAAATCCTAATCTTTCTTTCAGGAATAAATTGGAACTGTTTTCAAACATTGCCTTTCCCTTTGCAATTACCTGGTTATAAACCGTAAGATCTTTCTCCTTTTGTTCCTCCCAATAATAAACAAATCGCGGATTACAATGCTGCTCACACTCTTTTGCAAAAAGTAAATAATCAAAAATTTGGGTATCATTGGCAAGTACCCACTGTAATACTTCATTATTGGCCTGACTTGGATTGTTCCTGGCCTTTTTTAAATCATCCTCCGAAAGTTTGTAAATGAATTGCTTTAATTCCTGATCATCAAAAGATACAGGGAAATAAGCTTTCCAAAGTTTTAAATTTTCGTCGTGCTCATTCTGCTGCGGATACCACACCGAAATATTCGACCATGGCTCATCGTTAAAGGTGATTGAGGCAAACTCCTGTCCTGCAATCATATATTTTGGCTTAAATAACCTAAAATAGGTTTCGTATTCCTCCCAACCACCGCAAGCTTTGGAAGGCAAACAAAAGATTGTGCTAATTAATAACAGCATTAAAACTTTTAAAATCTTCATCTGTATATAATTGTTTAATGTTATTGAATAAGTGATAATAAATTACTTTGTCCGGATTTAGATATTCATTGTTTCGAATCAACTTTAAGCCTTCCTCAATTTCTTTGGCATCAATTCGATCCACTCTCAGCACATCGCCTTCGTACAAATACAAACCCTGCCAGTAGCCATTTTTATTGATTTTGTATTTATTCTGACTCAACTTTGTAAAATGCTCTTTCGCAGAATTGAGGTTTTCAATATCGGGATGGTGAATAATTTTAACAGCCTTTCCAAATCGAAATACCAAAGCCCAGCTAAATGTTGGCATGGCAACATCCAAATGCAATGGATAAGGAGCTTTTACCTTCAGATATTGCTTTAAAATATCATTACTATAAATGGCATTGCTTGCTTCACTATCCTCAAAATCGCCCATATTATAAACCATCAGACTCCCCTTGTCAACTGGTGGAATACCTGTTTTGTTGGGATACTTAAACTGATGAAGTCGAATGGTTGCAGAAATTGTACCAAACTGAGGCAAATATTTTTTTAATTGCTTCAAATAAGCAAAGTAATGCGCACGAGTACCCGGAGTCCAGTCACAATCGATTTGAATTTCATCTCCAAATGCAATGTCCTGCGTATTTTCAATATACTTGATCCGGGCAGCAGTTCGGTGTGCCAAAGAATCAACCATCACAAAATCGATATTTTTAAAGCTACGGTTCGTGATAAAAATACATGGTATAATGCTGGTTTTTTCGGGCAATTTACTTTTAACATGTATGCTTGACAGAAACGCAGGCGCTTTGCTTTTATCTTTGTAATCTAAGTCGAAAATTCGCACATACAATTCAGTTACATGTAAATCACTGAGAAGCTGCACCTCGTCAGCCTGTAAATCAAGCATTTGCTCCCAATGATAAAAAGAGCTTGTAATCTTCTTTTTATTGCAACCAACAAATAAGGCCATTACCAGTATAACAGTTACAATACGATTTATCTTAAAATACCTCATTTTGCTACTCTTAAGTTTATTTTGCACAAAGGTAAAGTTATTTTAAATGTATTTTACAAGAGATTATTTTATTTGCAAGCAATAAATCATTTGTGTTCATGTCAAATTCAAATGATTTGGTATCCTCTCTCGAAGTGAGCTTAGCAATAAATATCTTCACTACATTCTATTATTGATAACCCCACTTTGAGTGGGGATATCAAGAGCAGGCTTATTAAACTTCTGAAAAGTATTTTACTC
>NZ_JANQCD010000061.1 GCF_026672275.1 Marinifilum sp. D737
TTTGAATTTTTGATTTTGTCACGGGATGACTAAACTAGAAGATGTACCAGTCAAGGGGTGACTGATTTACAAGATGCCTATTAGTCACCCTTTGACTTTATTTTGTCAACTTTAATATTTTCATTAACTTAAATCAATATGTTAAAACAAATTAGAAATGGAATTCGAAAAAGACTACCTCTTCCATGTTTACAACCAAGGTAACAATCGACAAAAAATCTTCTTCAATCGCGATAATTACCTTCTTTTTCTCAAGAAAATACACAATCACGTCTCTCCTTTTGCAGACATTATTGCATGGTGTTTAATGCCTAATCATTTTCATTTAATGATATCTATTCACAAGCTGAATATCGCCTGTCTTGAATTAAACAACGAAACAGCTTCATCCCTTCAACTCTCTAAAAAATATCGCAGCTTAAACGATTCTATTGCAATAATGCTTCGGTCCTATACACGAGCCGTCAATAAAGCTGAAAACCGAAGCGGTTCTTTATTTCGAATGTCTACAAAAGCAAATTGTCTTGATAAAATTGATGAAGTATCCGCAGCTTGGTTCATAAGCAATGGAATTACTCAAATTGATACATCTCCTAAAAATTATCCGAAGATTTGCTTTGATTACATACATCAAAATCCTGTTAAAGCTGGTATTGTAACTAAGAGCATTGATTGGGAATTTTCATCTGCACGAGATTATGCTTCCCTTAGAAATGGAAAGCTAGTAGACAAGAGTAAGGCAAAAGAATTAGGATTACTGGATTACCAGTCAAAGGGTGACTAATTTACAAGATACCTATTAGTCACCCTTTGTCTTTAGATACAAAATTGCAGCCCACCATTTACTTACCAGTCAAGGGGTGACTAATTTGCAAGATGCTTATTAGTCACCCTTTGACTTTTTGATTTTGTCACGGGATGGCTAATCTAAAAGATATAAATACCAGTCAAGGGGTGACTGATTTGCAAGATGCCTATTAGTCACCCTTTGACTAAAAAAAAGACCTGCCAGAATCATTCCAGGCAGGTCTTTCAAATTTAGTTAGTGGTTACCCCAAAATTACTTTTCCAATCGCTCGGTAAGCTTTTTGATGATTTGTTTAGCATCCCCCACGATACCCAAATCTGCTACCTGGAAAATTGGAGCATCCTTATCTTTGTTTACTGCGATAATCAAATCTGATTCTTCCATACCTGCAACGTGCTGAATGGCTCCGGAAATACCAAAAGCGAAATACAAGTCAGGACGTACAGTTTTACCTGTTTGACCTACCTGACGCTCGTGTCCGATATAACCAGCATCAACCATTGCACGAGAAGCAGAAACTTCTGCTTCCAATGTCTGAGCCAATCCGTCCATTGCTTTGAAACCTTCTTCGTTTCCGATACCACGACCACCTGAAACCAAAATTCTTGCTTCAGTAATGTCGATCAAATCGGTATCTTCTTTTACAGTTTCCAACAACTTCACTTTGAACTTTGCAGTGTTGAATTTCACTTCGTAGTTCACAACTTCACCTGTACGGTTTTCGTCTGCATCCATTGCGAACAATACACCCGGACGAACAGTACCCATTTGTGGACGGTGGTTCTTACAAACGATAGTTGCCATTAGGTTACCACCGAAAGCAGGACGAGTCATTAACAACTCCTTGTTTGCACCTACCTCAATTTTAGTACAGTCAGCAGTCAATCCAGTTTCAACACGAGCTGAAACACGAGGACCTAAGTCACGACCCAAAGTAGTCGCTCCGATCAACATCGATTCTGGTTTTCTGTCTTCAATAATCTGGCAAATTGCCTGTGTATATGGTTCTGTTGTGTATTTAGCCAATTCAGGAGCATCCACAACAATTACCTCATCGGCACCACGAGCAATTAAGCTCTGAGCCTGATCAGCAATATTGTGTCCCAATAACATTGCATACACTTTGTCGTTCAACTCATCAGCTAATTTTCTAGCCTGTCCTAACAACTCTAAAGCTACGTTTTGAATTACGCCTTCGCGCTGCTCAATAAATACGTATATACCTTTATATTCCTCTAAGTTCATTTCAATTACGAATTTGTAATTACGAATGAATAATTACGAATTACGAACATTTACAATTCATAACTCCTAATTGGTAATTCGTAATTGTTTCTAGTTTAGAATGAATTTCTCTTTTAATTTCTTGATGATGATTCCTACTGCCTCATCAGTCTCTACCTCGTACAATTCACCTGCTGGTTTCAAACCACGTGCAAATGCTTTGTGTACACTTGTTGGAGAACCTTTCAAACCAAGGTTTTTCTCATCAACTTCAATTTCGTTGAATCCCCAAACCTCAACTTCTTTCTGGTAAGCATCAACAATACCACCAACGTTCATGTAACGTGGGTTGTTAGCCGATGAAAGAACAGTTACCACACAAGGAGCTTCCACCTCTAGCATTTGGTATCCTTCTTCGATATGACGCTTCATGGTGAAAGTCTTGTCACCGTCGAATTTCAAATCTTCCAAATATGATACCTGAGGTAAATCAAGGTGCTCGGCAATCTGAGGACCTACCTGTGCAGTATCACCATCAATCGCCTGACGGCCTGTGATCAATAGATCAAAATCGATCTTTCTTAATGCACCAGCCAATGCGTGAGAAGTAGCCAAAGTATCTGCTCCGGCAAATTTTCTATCTGTTAAGTGGATCGCACGATCAACTCCCATAGCATAAGCCTCACGAAGAATCAAATCAGCCTGAGGAGGTCCCATGGTAATTACTGTTACGTGAGCTCCTTTTTCATCTTTCAATTGAAGTGCCATTTCCAAACCACTCTTATCATCCGGGTTCATGATACTTGGCACACCGTCACGGATCAAAGTACCCGTTTTTGGATCTATTTTAATTTCGGTAGTATCCGGTACCTGCTTAATACAGACAACTATTTTCATTTCTTTTATTATTTACGTAATAATAGCCTTAATTACTTCAGCATATTCGCTGAAATTACCATTCTCTGAACTTCTGAAGTTCCTTCGTAGATCTCAGTGATCTTCGCATCACGCATCATACGCTCAACAGGATATTCTCTTGTATATCCGTATCCACCGTGAAGCTGAACTGCTTTATTGGTAACTTCCATTGCTGTTTCAGCAGCGTAAAGTTTACACATTGCAGCATCAACTGAGTAAGGAACTTTTTGATCCTTCTTGTTGGCAGCTTTGCGAACCAACATACGAGAAGCTTCAGTTTTGGTATTCATGTCTGCCAACTGGAACTGAGTGTTCTGGAAACCAGAAATTGGACGACCGAACTGCTTTCTTTCCTTTACGTAGCGAACAGTTTCGTTGATGGCTCCTTGTGCAATACCCAATGCCTGTGCAGCGATACCAATACGACCACCATCCAAAGTTTTCATTGCAATACCGAATCCTTTGTTCAATTTTCCTAACATGTTCTCTTTTGGAAGAACTACGTTTTCAAAAATCAACTCACAAGTTGCAGATCCACGGATACCCATTTTCTTCTCTTTCTTACCGATTGAGAAACCTGGAGTTCCTTTTTCAATGATAAAAGCAGTAATACCACGAGTACCTTTCGACTTGTCAGTCATTGCGAAAATTACATAAACATGAGCATACTCAGCATTGGTAATAAAAATTTTACTACCATTAATGATATAGTTGTCTCCCTCTTCAACAGCAGTAGTTTGCTGACCTGCAGCATCGGTACCAGCGTTAGGCTCTGTTAAACCAAAAGCACCAATCCACTCACCTGAAGCCAATTTTGGAAGGTATTTTTGTTTTTGTGCTTCTGTACCATTCTCCATAATTGGAGCCGCACACAATGAAGTATGAGCTGATACAATTACACCAGTGGTAGCACAAACAGCTGATAATTCTTCAACAGCCATAGAGTACATTACATTGTTACCACCAGCTCCACCATATTGCTTAGGAATTGGAATCCCCATAATTCCAATTTTTGCCATTTTCTCTACAGTTTCGATAGGAAAACGTTCCTGCTCATCCACCTCAGCAGCTAAAGGCTTTACCTCTCTCTCAGCAAAATCTTTAATCATTTGCTGAAACAACACTTGTTCTTTTGTTAAGCTAAAATCCATATTTTTTATTAGATGTTAGTAGGTTTTATGCAATTCTCCCCTATTCTCACCTCAAAAATGCCCTTAAACAGGGCATTTGAGATAAGATATTTTTTTACTGCGCTTTACCTACTCAGTACTAATTACACGTTTTTCAAAATTAATGCGGTACCCATACCACCACCGATACAAAGTGAAGCCAAACCGTACTCTTTACCAGTACGCTTCATTTCGTGAATCAAACTTACAGTGATACGTGTTCCTGAAGCACCAATTGGGTGACCCAAAGCGATAGCACCACCGTTCACATTACATCTTTCTTTGAAGAAATCCATGTCAACTTTGTGATCTTCGCACAATTGTTTCACAACCCCTAATGACTGAGCAGCAAAAGCTTCGTTTAATTCAAGAACTTCCATTTGTTCAAGAGTCATATCAGCTTTCTTCAATACATTAGCAACGGCAGGAACTGGTCCCATACCCATAATTGCAGGATCAACACCACCTTGACCAGTAGCTACGATTTCTGCCAATGGAGTTAAGCCATGCTCTTTAACTGCCTCTTCTGATGCAACCAATACGAAAGCAGCACCATCGTTAATACCCGATGCATTACCAGCAGTTACGGTACCATCTTTCTTAAATGCAGGACGTAAACCACCTAGCTTTTCTTCGTTGGTTCTTCTGTTGATGAATTCATCAGCGTCAAATACAATTGTTTCTCTGCGAGATTTGATCTCAACAGGAACAATTTCATTTTTGAAGTTTCCTGCATCCTGTGCTGCAGCTGCTTTTTGCTGAGAAGCAAAAGCAAAAGCATCTTGCTCTTCGCGAGTCAAGTTATATTTATCAGCAATATTTTCTGCTGTAATACCCATGTGATATCCTTCGAAAGCATCAGTTAAACCATCAAAAACCATGTGGTCAACCGCTTTCAAATCCATCATTTTGTGTCCGCCACGAACTTGTCCAGGCATCACAAAACCAGAACCAGACATAGATTCTGTACCACCGGCAAGAATCATGTTAGCTTCACCTGCCTTAATATTTGCATAAGCCAAGTTGATGGTTTTCATACCAGAACCACAAATCATGTTGATTCCGTAAGCAGGAACTTCTTGAGGAATTCCCCCTTTGATAGAAGCCTGACGAGCAATTCCCTGACCTTGACCAGCCATAAGGATATTACCTATCACAACTTCATCTAATTTTGCTGGATCAATTTTAGTTTCCTCAACAATATTTTTAATTACTGTAGCAGCTAAATCAGCAGCTTTTACAGGAGTTAATGTTCCTAAAAATTTTCCTATTGCAGTACGTTTTGCTGCAACAATATATACTTTGCTCATATCTTTAGTTTTTACGCATTTCAATTAAATCTTCAGCAATAATCAATTTTGCATCAGTAGCTTCCTGAATTTGCTCCAATGTAAATAAAGGGTTGTATTCCTTAAGTACGATACCTTCAGGTACAACTTCCATTACTCCCATTTCAGTAATAATCATATTAACCTGACCGGCAGCTGTTAAAGGAAGATTACACTCTTTCAAGATTTTGTGTCTTCCCTTAGCGGTGTGCTCCATTGCAAGAATCACACGCTTAGCACCCACAATTAGGTCCATAGCACCACCCATTCCAGGTGTTAACCTTCCAGGAATGATCCAGTTTGCAAGATTACCTTGCTCGTCAACCTGAAGAGCACCTAAAATTGTTACATCAACATGACCACCTCTAATGATTCCAAAAGAAACAGAGCTATCGAAGCTACTAGCTCCTTCTTTGCAAGTAATGTATCCACCACCAGCATTTACAAAATCAGGATTTTCTTCTCCCTCAGCAGGAGCAGCACCCATGCCAAGCATTCCGTTTTCCGATTGTAAAGTCACGTTAACATCTGCCGAAACATAGTTAGGGATTATTGTAGGCAAACCAATTCCCAGATTTACCACATCACCGTCGTTTAATTCGAGAGCAGCTCTTTTAGCAATTACCTCTCTGATTTCTTTTTTATCCATGTTTTATTAGTTATTGGTCAGTTTGACGATATACTATCCATTCAATCTTCTGCTTAATTCCTGAGCAGCATAAGATGCCACATCATCAGCATATTTGTTCATTCCGAAACCTGCATCGTAACCAAGTTCTTTTGCAAGTTCGTGTGAGATACGCGGACCTCCGCAAATCAAGATTACTTTTTCACGTAATCCTTCTGCTTCTAAAAGCTCCACAAGTTCAGTCAGGTTTTTGATATGAACATCCTTTTGAGTAACTGTTTGCGATACCAAAAGAACATCAGCTTCCATCTCGATTGCTTTGGCGATGAACTCTTCGTTTGGCACCTGGCTACCCATATTTAAGGCTTCCATCATTTCATATCTTTCCAAGCCATAATGACCTGCAAAACCTTTCATATTCATAATTGCGTCGATTCCTACTGTGTGTGCATCAGTACCAGTACTTGCACCAACCACGCGAATCGGACGTCCGATATTTTCTTTTACAAACTCATCAGTTTCATGCATATCCATAGTAGTCGATTCTACTTTTGGAACATGAATTCCTGTGAAATCTACTGTATGTGTACAGTTTCCGTAGCAGTTAAAGAAAGTAAAACCTTCCATTAACTCCTGAACCATTACAACCTGAGGATTCTCGAAACCCATTTTTTTCATCATCTGCTTTGCAGCTTCAATGGCTTCTTCACCTTTTTTTACAGGAAGCGTAAAACTTACCTGAGTCTTACCATCGTTCATGGTATCACCGTAAGGCTTAATTTTGGTAAGATCTAAGGTTTTATCAAAATCGTTGGAATCAGTTGAATAAAGACCTCCACTCATTTCTTTGTCTCCTATATTTAAGTAGTATCAAATTTGACATTTGACACTTTGTACTTACTAATTAATTTATTTTTTATGCAAAATCTCAATAAATGGATTGAAGTAGTTGCTTCCTTTTTCAACAACTCCATCTAAACCTTTACCACCATCTTTCGGACGCTTGATATCAGCAAAAATTCCTTTTTCCAATGCGGTAAATAATCCTTCTTTCTCGATCTTTTCAACCAATTCAGTTGCATCATCAAGAACTTTAGCAGCTCTCTGACGGATGATACCACCTTCTTTGAATTCCATTTCGTCACCAATACTCTTCATGTTACTAAAGATGTACTTGGCATTTTCGATTGAAAGATATCTGTCAGACATGAAAGGAGTGTGAATTGCTTCGGTTAACATACCAAGCAACTGAATTCCTTGTCCTGTCCAAATTGAAATCTGATTGAATAATGCGTCCTGAACATTTCCTTTGAAAATGTTACCAGTCATAAATTTTGTAGGAGGCATGTATTTAAGAGGTGCTTTCGGGAAGATTTCTCTAATCATTTGTGCTTGAGCTAGCTCGTATAGGAAACCATTTTCCAGGTCAGGAGTCATCTCGAATGCGTGTCCCAATCCCATTTGTTCTTCAGGTAAACCAGCTACCAATGCCAACTGTTCGTTGATAAAATCAGAAGCCAAAACTGTATGAGCCTCATCGAAAGCATCAGCAGTAGTTAAGTAGTTGTCCTCACCAGTATTGATGATTACACCTGCAAAACCGTTCAATAGTCTTGAGAAGTACTGGTCAACAATGGTACGCTGCATGTTAATATCACGGAAAAGGATACCGTACAATGCATCGTTCAACATTACGTCCAAACCTTCCAATGCACCCATTGCAGCTATCTCAGGCATACACAAACCAGAGCAGTAGTTACACAAACGGATGTAACGACCTTCTTCCTCGCCTACTTTATCCAAAGCAGTACGCATGATACGGAAGTTCTCCTGTGTAGCAACAGTACCACCAAAGCCTTCGGTAGTTGCACCATAAGGAACATAGTCAAGCAACGACTGACCTGTAGTACGAATTACAGCGATGATATCAGCACCCTGACGAGCAGCTGCCTCAGCCTGAACCACATCTTCGTAAATGTTACCAGTTGCAACAATTACATATAGGTATGGTTTTGGACCTTCACCAATTGTATCAAGATAGTTGTCTCTTTTTGCTTTACGCTCTCTAATTTTATTGATGTTCTCATCAACAAATGGTTGAATTGCATTCTGAATTTCTTCCATAGAACGAATCGGAAGAGTTGTAATTTCCAATTCTCCTTCAGCAATTTTCTCAGCAATTTGCTGTGGGTTCATTCCGGTTTCAAGAATGGCATTACCAATGAAGAACATTACACCTTCACTCAATACACCCTTGTCTTTAATAGCATCAACTACCACATTTGGAAGTGGTACCTCGTTGCCATCAACTCCGTCGATTCCCAACAAGCGACACAAAGTACGCTCAACTGCAACAGTTGAGTAGTTGTCTACGAATTTCTGAACATCGTCTGCAATTCGCTTCGACACCTCTTTGGCGTGTCCAACTTTTTCAAAGTCAAGACCTAGTTTACTCCTTTGCATTTCTTTCTAATTATGAATTAAGAATTATGAATTATAAATTAAAATCACTCGTGTAATTCATCATTTATAATTAATAACTTCTAATTTGTTCTTACTAGCTTTCATATTCAATTGGTTTTGAGCTTTTTCAACAATCTCCTTATTGATTCCCAATAAAGAAGCAATTCTTAAAGCTTCATGAGGCACTTCCCCTGTATTGTCCTCTACCAAAGAATAATCCATATAACTGTTTATATTGTTTTTGGTGATTCTCTGATCCCCAAAATCCTTATCCAGACCTTTAACACGTAACTTTCTGAAATAAGGATTCAATCCACTATAGTGCGTTGTAATCACACTTCGTGTATTGTTCTGATAAAAGATATCTGCAACCGCATTTACAATTGCCAAACCTTCTACCGGGTTTGTAGTTCTTGCCAATTCATCAACCAACACCAATACATTTTCATGCGATTGAGAAACCTCAACCATTTGGTTTACATTCATCATTTCTGATGCAAAAGATGACAAACCATTTAATTCAGACTGATCATCTCCTACCGAAAGCATGATACGATTTACCAAACTAACTTTGGCTTGAGAGGCTGGCACAAAAAAACCAAACTGACACAGGTACTGACAAAGAGCCAATGTTTTCAACACCACTGTTTTGCCTGCCATATTCGCACCTGTAATCAAACAAACCGATTTTTGAAGTTCAATATCAATTGCTTGATATTGTTTCTTTTGTTTTAGAAGCTCATCCTTAATCATAGGATGAAACATTCCATTGTATATTGTACTTTCCTTAAGCAATTCTGGTCGATTAAAACACAGTTGAATGGCTTGTTTTGCTTTTGCGATTAACAAATCGAAATGTGCCAACTGATTCAAGGCAGTTCTCAAATCACCGGCAAACACTCTTATTTTATCACAAAGTTCTTCTCTTACTCTAGATTCTATTTCCTGAGCCTTATCAAAAAGCTCCTCGAGCTTTGCTTCCGAATCGCCATTTTCTGATTTGGCAATCCTTAAGTTCTTTCTAGCCTCGGCAAGCTCTTCCGAATAATCATCGTAGATATAAAAAGATGGAATCCCGGATTTTTGAGGATCAAGAACATCAACCAAACCAGACAAGTTTGGCAGGCCAATCACCTCTTGCTTTAAATCTTTTTGCAGATTGAGTATAGCATGACAATGAAATGCAAAAGATTTGATTTCGAACAATTCAATATCATCCAGAATCAAATTTGCATCAAGGTTTCCAACTGTTCCTTTAATATCTCTTAAGTGAGAAAGTTTGCTTTGAATATCAGCAATTAGCTTTGGATCAGATTCGATTGATTGAATTACTTTATCAATCAAGTCATACTCGATGTTCAATTCAGTTTCATTGTACAGCATTTCAGAATCCAACAGGAATCTCTTTCCCATTGGCGATTGCAAATCCAACTCTTCAGCCAGGTATTGTAATCCTTTTATCTCTGATATTGCTTTACGAAACTGCATTTTCAATTCTTTTTACATCGAAAACCGGCACTTGCAATTTTGTTTCCAAAGCAAGTTTAAGTTCATCTGAATTTAATCTGTAACCATCTGGCGATACCGGATTAATGGTAATGGCCACAAGGTTAGTTTTATCAAGTACCTGAATTCTACCTCCTTTTTTCACAAAGGCATAGTAGGTTTCAGGCTTTGCAAAGACTCTTGTAAAGTCTCTGATAATTAATCTAATTTGATTTACCTGTTTTTGATTCTTCAGAAAATCAAGAAACTGATCGGTTACTGCTCCACTCACAAAAAAGTCGGTTCCAAACTGAAACAGTTTGTCCTTTTCTTTTTTAATCATTAAAACAGATGAAATGCCAGTTTCCTTAACTTCTCCTGATTCATCCAATGCCCAAATTCCATTTTCAATTCCTCTAAATTTTGGTTTCAATTCAGGATTGATCTCAGCCATCTGAATTAAATCATACACATATTGTGTTTTGAAAACCAATTGAGGAATATTTGCCGACAAAGCTGCTCCTGTAGCCAAAATCATGGCTTCGGTAACTGCAGGTGAACCTAAACTTTTTCGAGACAGCGCACCATCTACAATGGTAAGGTCAACACCCTTTTCTTTTAAATCAGCAATCAACCTGATAATTTCTGCATTGTTAGCAGGTCCTGATAACATCACTTTTCCTGAATGAATTGTTTTAGCAGTTACCAACCTTCCCAAACTAGTGGTCTGATTCGAAACATCAATTACTTCAGAAAACAACCTGCGCTTTGCATAGTGTGTTTCCGAAGTAACGAATATCATTCCTTCGTTAAGCTCAATTTCAGGTTTATGTGTTTGTGTGACTTGATCCCGATTTTCACCGTCAATACCAATGGAAGTAAGTGCAATTTGTTTACGGCTGCCTCTTAATCGAGACAGCACGTAATTTAAACACTCGGTTTTCCCGGTATTCTTTTCAAGTCCAACAATCGAAAGACTTTTATATTTTTCTATGTCCTTAAGAAAGGGCATCTTCCTTTTTATTTCTTTCTTTTCTTGCCAAATGATCTGGTTCGATAGACAGTTTCTCGCCATGTAACAATGAAGCAACACCTTCGCGATGATCATCCATTGCACACTCAGGACAAGTACATTTGTCTTCGTAATGAGTAGGCTCAGTATAAGTTGTGATTACCCCTTCGAAGTTTCTCAACACCACTTTACCCGGGCTTTGTGAAACTACATATTGAGGCATTACCGGAGTTTTACCACCTCCACCTGGAGCATCAACAACGAAAGTTGGCACAGCAAAACCAGAAGTATGACCACGAAGGTTCTCGATAATCTCAATCCCTTTTGATACCGGAGTTCTGAAATGCTCTAATCCCATAGAAAGGTCACACTGATAGATATAGTATGGACGAATTCTGTTCTTTACCAGGTTATGCATCAACTTCTTCATAACGTGAACACAATCGTTGATCCCTTTCAACAATACTGATTGGTTACCCAATGGTACACCAGCATTAGCCAAACGTGCAACTGCTTCTTCCGCTTCAGGAGTAATTTCGTCTGAGTGATTGAAGTGAGTATTCAACCAAACTGGATGATACTTCTTCAACATATTCACAAGGTTATCAGTAATACGCTGTGGCAATACAACAGGAGTACGGCTACCAATACGAATAATTTCAACATGAGGAATATCTCTCAAACGGCTAATGATATACTCTAATTTATCATCGCTGATCAATAAAGCATCACCACCAGAAAGGACAACATCACGAACTTGTGGAGTATTTGCAATGTATTCAATTGCTTTCTCGATATTATCTTGTGGAGTTGAAGCATCTGACTGACCTGCAAAACGACGACGAGTACAGTGACGACAATACATCGAACACATATCCGTAATCAAGAACAACACACGATCCGGATAACGGTGAGTCAATCCAGGAACTGGTGAGTCCTCATCCTCATGCAATGGATCCAATAGATCAGCATCTGCCTTATGAACCTCTGCTGCAGTAGGAATCGCTTGCTTACGAACAGGACAATTTGGATTTTCAGGATCAATCAAAGTCAAATAGTATGGTGTAATTGCCATACGCAAAGTTGCCAATGATTTCTTAACTCCTTCTTCTTCTTCCTCTGTAAGGTGAACATATTTCTTTAGTTGCTCTAAAGTTTCAATACGGTTTCTCACCTGCCATTTCCAATCGTTCCACTGAATGTCGGTTACCTCTGGAAATAATTCTTTTCTTCTACTGTTGTTAGCCATTACACGTATAATTTTTCGAACAACTCTCTAATTCCTTCTGATTTTCTAATAATATCTAAAGTTAGGTCGGCATGCCCAATTGCATATCCATTACCTACAATCATGTCAACATCTTTACCAACACCTTCAGCTCCCAGAGCAGCCTTAGTAAATGATGTAGCCATTGAGAAGAAGTAAACACACCCTCTGTCTTTAGTGATCAAGATTGATGACATCTCGGTTGAAGCAACATTCACGTTGTTAATTACAACATCACATCCTTCTTCACCAGCAATTTCAGTAACTCTTGTATAAACATCCATTACATCAGTTGCATCACCAACAAGTACTTCATGAGCCAATCCAAGATCCTTAATACGCTTTGCATTCTCTTCAGAATACTCTACAACGATAACTTTTCCTTTAGGACCAACTTTTTCCATAGCCTGGTAGCAGCAAAGCACACCCGATTTACCACCACCACCGATGATACAAACCGTGTCGCCTTCCTTAACCAAACGATCAACCTGAGCAGGAGCACCGGCAACATCTAAAGCTGCCAAAGCTAATTTTTCAGGAATATCAGTTGGAAGAACTGCATACAAACCACTCTCGAATAAAATTGCTTCTGCATCAACATCAACCTGGTCGTTAGAAACATTAATATTCTTGATTTTATTAATTTTTAAAGGAGTTAATGATAGAGAAACCAAAGTTGCAATCTTATCACCAACCTTTAAATTCTGATTTGGGAAATTAGGGCCAACCTCTTTGATGGTACCAATCAACATTCCACCAGAACCTGTAACAGGATTTTGCATTTTACCTCTCTCGCCAACAATAGAAAGAATCATTTCTTCCATTTTAGCGGTATCAGCATCGCAAGCACCTTTGATCTGAGTAAAACTTGCAGAATCAATATTCAAAGTCTGAACATCAATCAACAATTCATTGTCGTAAATCGACATTGTGTTATCCAACTTTTGAGCTGGCTGTGGAAGAGTACCTTTTGGTTCAAGTACTCTGTGAGTTCCGTATTTATTTCCTTTGTTCATTTTATATGCTATTGGCTTTTAGCTTTTAGCTATTAGCTTTTTACTTTTGTTTCAATCCTAAAATCTCTCTTGCCTCAGCTGGATTAGCAATTTCGCGACCTAATTCCTTAGCCAAACGAACCACTTTCTCAACCAATTGACCATTTGATTCTGCAACTTGACCTTTAGCAATCATTGTATTGTCTTCGAATCCTACACGAACGTGACCACCATCGATGATAGCAGCAACAGCCAATGGGAATTCAAAACGTCCAATTCCTGCAACAGTATATGTAGCATCCGCAGGGATACTTTCACGCAAGAAAACAAAATCACGAAGTGTACCGGAAATACCTCCATTTACACCCATAACAAAATCAAAATGCATTGGCGACTGAATGAATCCCTTCTTGTGTAAACGAAGTGCCATATCAATCATTGATTTATCGAACACTTCCAACTCAGGCTTAATGCCTCTTTCGATCATCTTTTCACCGAAGTATTTGATTGTATTTTCGGTATTTTCGAAAATCTCATCTCCTCCAAAATTCAATGTACCGCAATCTAGAGTTGCCATTTCCGGATTTAACTCTGTTGGTTGCAATCTTTCATCGTTGCTCATTCCAACAGCTCCACCAGTTGATGGCTGAATGATTACATCCGGATATTTAGCATGAATTGCATCCATAACCGCTTTAAAGCGATCCTTATTTTGAGTAGGCGTACCATCATCTTCACGAACATGAAGGTGAATAATACTTGCACCAGCTTCGTAAGCCAAACCAGCTTCACGAACACATTCTTCAATAGTATAAGGCACATTAGGATTGTGCTCTTTGGTAACTTCAGCGCCGCAAATAGCAGCCGTGATGATCAATTTTTCCATGGCAATATATTATTTACGTTGACAATCTTTAGGAGTAACACATGTTCCTGTAGCACGACATACTACTACTGGTTCTTCAAGAAAATCTGCTGCCGATTCAGAGATATCAGTTCTAGGAACGATCACCTTGCGAGCTTCGAAAGTCATTTTACGACTTGAATTTCCTTCTTTAATGATTTCACCAACTGCTTCGATGTAATCACCAGCATATACAGGAGCTAAAAACTCTACATTTTCGTAACCTGCGAATAATCCTTCGTCACCATCACGACGGATTAATAACTCTGTTGCTACATCACCAAATAACTGAAGCATTTTTGCTCCATCAACAAGATTTCCACCATAATGTGCGTCATGAGAACTCATACGCATTCTAATCATTGCCTTTTCCATTTGTCTATATTAGTTTAGTTGTTGTTAACGATATAATCCACAAAAATTGAAGGAGTTCTCACCTGCTCAGGGCTAATTTCTCCAACTTCAACCATTTTTTCTGCCTCTGCAATTACCAGGTCAGCTGCCGTAGCCATCAACGGATTAAAGTTTTGAGTTGTTCCTTTG
Organism: Marinifilum sp. D737; assembly: GCF_026672275.1. Classification (GTDB taxonomy): domain Bacteria; phylum Bacteroidota; class Bacteroidia; order Bacteroidales; family Marinifilaceae; genus Marinifilum. The sequence continues at coordinate 14,745 of NZ_JANQCD010000061.1, forward strand.
TAAATCAAGTTTCCTTGCTTATCACTAATGCTTGCACCAATCAATGCGATATCAGCACGTAAAGGTTTCTCAAGCAAATACTCCTTGCCATCTACGATTACAACTTCTTTTCCTTCAGCTATAATGGTACCTAAACCAGTTGGTGTAAGCACACCTCCCAGGCCAGCTCCACCTGAACGAACACGTTCTGCAAGCGTTCCTTGAGGGCTAAACTCAACCTCAATATCACCATTATTCATCTGCTCGATAGTTGCAGGATTGGTACCAATATGAGAAGTGATTACCTTCTTCACTTGCTTATTAGCAATCAATTTACCAAGACCTTTATCTGCAAAAGCAGTATCATTACATATGATAGTTAAATTTTTAACACCAGCCTCTACCAGCTGATCAACCATATTATTTGCAGTTCCTACCGACATAAAGCCTCCAATCATAAGAGTCATTTCGTCTTTTACTTTCGATACTGCTTCGTTAATTGAGATTATCTTGTTCATCGAAATAATTTTTTGGAAGATTTCCTCAAATCCCTAATGTTTTAAGGAAAATCAGAAATCACATTGATTAATTCAATGACAAAGATAACGGAATATTCATTTCTTGAAAACGATTGCAAATCTTCATATTAAGACTGATTCTAAACGGAAAAATCAAGAAACATCGCTTGCTTAAAACCATTCTAAACAAGATCAAAAACGAACGATTTTTCGTTAAAAAACTCAATTCTCTTGTTATATTTTTAACTATTAATCTATAATTATAACAACTAATCATAGGTATTCGAAAAAATTAACTGCTGTAAAACATGTAATGCAAAATCATTCTAAGCCTATGTTATAGAGCAGGAAGCATCAAAACAGGAAAATCAGACTCATTTTTCAAAATCTGATCGAACACTCCACTGTTGCTCTCAGTGTTTCTCCATGCTTCTTTTTATTAACCACAGAGAGCACAGAGAACACAGAGATGGTTCTATTTTATTAACCACAGAGAGCACAGAGATACACAGAGATGATTCTATTTTTAAATGGTAAGCTATTCAAGTAGGGAACAACTAAAAAATGCACAAATCACTAATCCTTCCTGCTTCTTTTAACCACAGAGAGCACAGAGATACACAGGGATGATTCTATTTTTAAATG
>NZ_JANQCD010000062.1 GCF_026672275.1 Marinifilum sp. D737
CAAATCTTTAATGGAAAGTTCTCTTTACAACATCTTCACATTAAAAACTCTTCAAAATAGCCCGCTATTCTTTCAGATTTTTTAATGCAAATCTATCGCAAATATAACTTTCTGTGGATAGAATTTTACGTCGAACTCACGTTAAGTAATAATTTTCCTAAATTTTCCATATTAATTGGTTTTTAATTTTCGCGGATCAAAATAGAGAGTAATTCTTTTATGAACTGTTAATAATCTGTTATTTAATTTTAATTAACAAGATAAACAAAATCGACTACCTTTGCAGGTCAATAGCTATCAACCAAAACTTGAATGAAAAGAAATCCGAATTTTCCTTTTGCACCTGCAAAAATCCCATTTTTCTACGGATGGATAAGTATGGCTGCCGGTACCATTGGTGTACTTTGCAGCATTCCCGGACAAACCATTGGTGTTTCCGTATTTACCGATTATTTAATTAACGAATTGCAATTGAGCAGAGATGTATTGAGCACTGCCTATTTAATCGGAACCGTAGCAAGCTCAACCCTATTGACCTATGCTGGTAAAATATACGACAAATTCGGAGCAAGATTTACTGCCATTATCGCAGCATTAACCCTTGCCATTACACTCATGCTGTTTTCAGCTTCAACAGGCATTGCAAGCGGCTTATCAAAAACCTTCAACATTAAATATTCGGTTGTTTCATTCGCAATGGTATCACTCTTCTTCTTTCTGTTGCGTTTTTCGGGACAAGGGGTATTAACCCTGGCTTCGCGCAACCTTATTATGAAATGGTTCGACAAACGCAGAGGATTGGCCAATAGCATTTCCAGTGCCGTTCAATCCTTTGGTTTTGCAGTAGCACCTTTGTTTATCGCCATGTTAATTGGTGATTTCGATTGGAGAAGCGCATACCAGATATTGGCAATACTAACCCTTTTGTTCGTGGTTTTTGCATTTATCGTTTACCGAGATAATCCTGAGGAATGTGGTTTAATTCCCGATGGAAAAGTACTTGAAGTAAAATCGAAAAACAACACTTACTTTACCCCGAAAAGAGATTATACCTTACCCGAAGCTCGCAGCACATGGGTATTTTGGATTTTTGCCCTTGCCTTATGCTTTAGCGCTTTCTTTGTTACAGGTTTTACATTTAATGTGATCTCTATTTTCGATTCATGCGGTTATTCCGAACAAAAAGCCCTAAGCGTATTTATACCAACTTCTGTTGTATCTATCATCACAGCCTTTGTTGGCAATATTCTTAGTGATTATATGCGTTTGCAAAAATTGTTATTGGTTTATCTACTCGGATGTTTGCTATCGGCACTTGGTGTGGCAATTCTAAATTATCCTATGGGATATTACATTTTAATATTCGGCAATGGTGTTATGGGAGGCTTATTTGCAGTATTGGCATCGCTAACCTGGCCTCGATTCTTCGGTCGAAAGCATTTGGGTGCCATTAGCGGATTATCCATGTCGCTTATTGTTTTTGCCAGCGCAATTGCTCCTTTGTTCTTTAGCAGAATTTATACGCTTACCGGCAATTATTTCCTTGCGGGATACATTGGTGTGGCAATCGTAGTGCTTCTTCTTCTTTTATCAGGAAAAGCAAAGAACCCACAAATGAATTAATTTTCATTGATATTATATTCATTATCTGATCATTTTCGTTAAATTTATTGTCACTTGAACCAAACATATTATTTGAAGTGACTGAAATAACAAACAACATTCGAGAAGAACTTCTGGATAAAATCCAATCCATATCAAACGAACAAATTATAGTACCTACAATTCCCATAGCCATCTATTTGCAAGAGGCCGAAAACCTTGCTGTATGGGCAAAGGATGATATAGATCAATTGTCGAAAGTTGGAATAAACATCTCTCATATTGATGATGTAAAAGAGCGAATTGAAGCTTGTCGTTTGCTGCAAACTGAATGGATAAATATCAAAAACTGTACTTCCGATGCTAAAATTAAGTGGCAAAAAGAGTGTAAAGGTGGCTATGCACTACATAAGGAAATTTTACACGATTTTAATTTTGCTTTTCGAAATCATGAAGATCTAATAAAATTAATTAAACGAATTAAGTTAGATCATGGATTCGCTAGTTTGGTGCAAAACCTGGCCAACCTTGAAAAAATTGGAGTATCAAACAAACAGCTTTTAGAAAAAATACACTTCAACTTCAATAAGCTTGATAATGCACTTCACTTATCTGAAACTCTTTGCTTCTTACGCAACAATCATAGATCTAGTGAAGAGAATAAACACAATCAAAAGGTTTTAAGAGACAAATCGTACACCTACCTTAAATTATTGCTCGATGAAATAAGGTTATCTGGTAAATATGTATTCTCCGGAAATAAAGAACGACTTCAAGGCTATAAAGTGAACTACTTTATCCAAAAAAGAGCATCTCAAAAGGAATAAATGTCTCCTAAAGGGAAAATTATTATTCCCATTTACCAATTGAGTACTTCTATAAGTGAAAAAGGTTCCCTTGTATTATTACATTCTAATTTTTGATATCAATAATCTTCTTGCTCTTTATTTTAATATCTTTTGTTTTATCTTGTAGTCTTGGTAATTTTCTCTTCAGCTTGTACTACAAGATCGTATTATTTTTCGCAAGCCTTTCTTTTATTCTGCAAGTCATTTTATTTTATTACAAGGTTTCTATTTTTTCTGCAAAATGCTATTGTTATTTACATTACTCCTTTTTTTAAATTTAAGAGTACTCATTTTAACGATGGGGATACTTTTTTACCACAGGTATCTATCATAGGCAATTAGCCTCTCAAATCAACAAACAGGGCATAATTATTTTCCTAAAAAAATACCTGTTAAGCTACCTCTGATTTGTAATTTGAGGCTTGTCGAACTTGAAATTTCTAATTTCACTTTAGAATGTAAAAAATCCTTAGCTCATAAGCCATAAATACATCCCCCTCCTGAATCCCCCCTAAAAAGTGGATTTTGGCTGCTGCATATTTGAACCTGAAAATTAAAAACAAAAAAGCGCATAGATCAAATGTTTAATCTTTGCGCTCTTTCCATATTAATATCTTAGCGTATTTGGCGTGAAACGCTCCTATGTGAAACTTTATTTCTTCAAATCTACTACCAATCTGTTAACAGGAATCAAATCAAACTCCCCGAATTGTTCGGCCTCGTAATGCTTGATAAACTCTTGATTGATCATGAAGATTTTGCTGTTGTAGGTATCCTGCGGATAGGTATTCTCTGCATGAAAGTCCTCAAAATCGGTAAAGTTTAGCGGACAAGCCGATAACTCCCAGGCATCGCCTTCCTGATTCATAAACAATAGTGGAAGCCCATGAGTTCGACAGATAAACGGACGAGATGCATAGATCTGACACAAATCATCAATCAGGAAATTACATTCCTCTGCCTCATCGTCAAGTTCCCGGTATTGTGCAGGAGGATTCTGCTTCAATTCATCCAAAATTGCAAAATACTCCACTGGTAAAACCTGAAAATTCATACAACACTCCGAACAAGCTTTCTTACATGCCATCTGATCTTTATGCAGATTTGCCAGCTTCTCACTCAATTCACTTACCTCATCTCTTAATTGGCGGTACTTTGCCAATTCTTCTCTTGCCATTTCGTTCATTTCCTTTGCTATTTTTTGCAAATGTAGAAAAAAAGCCAGAACACCCCCCTATCCCGAAATCTTTTCGGGAACTCCTGAAAGGGGGACTTTTGCAGCTGCAAACTTTCACTTGCTCACTGCTCACTGTTTACTGATAACTGAAAAGGAAGAATTTCTGCCAATTCAATTTTCTCAGGACTTACAGCAGCACGTATCGGATACACCTCTACTCCACTCTCGTATGCTTTTTTTAGTGTTGCGGCATAATCCGGATCGATATCGAAGGCCGGGGTGAAGATTTCTATATCGCTGCGTTGAATTACATACACCATTACAGCGCGTTTGCCTTCTGCTTTTACTCTCATTAAAGTTTCCAGATGTTTCTTGCCTCTAGTGGTTACAGCATCGGGGAAACGAGCATATTTTCCATCCTTTAAGCTCACGTTCTTCACCTCTATAAAACATTCTTCATCCTCATTGCTGGCAAATACATCAAAGCGGCTATCCTCGAATTTTACTTCCCGCTTTACGGTAGTATACCCCTTTAATGCTTCTATCTCCTGATTCAGTACAGCTTCGTACACCAACACATTGGGAACCGCGGTATTGATTCCCACCCAAGCTCCATTGATCCTGATCATCTCCCAGGTATACTTGGTTTTGCGCTTGGGATCATCAACATGAGTGAGGTATACCTCTGCTCCTTCCTGCAGGCATGATTTCATACTGCCGGAATTTGAGGTATGTGCAATCACAACTTCGCCACTATCCAGTTCCATATCAGTTAAAAATCTTTTGTATCGGCGAAGGAATTTGCCATGAACAAGAGGCTTAGGAAATATCATATATTAATATTTAGAAATTTGATGCAAAGAGATAAGCATTAGTTAGTGCCTACAATACTTAAAGTTAAATCACCAACAACTCTTAATCCCTAGGTTTAATCAGATTTTTACAAACTGTAATCGGGAATTAAAAACAGTGCTCATTGACTTAGCTATTTTTCGACTTTAGTCACTTTCAGCTTTAAATACTTAAGGCACTTTATATTACTTTTGATTGACATTTAAATTTTCAAATCAATGACAAATATATGTTGATTTGCGCTACTTTTGCCTCATCAAAACCAAGAATCTAAACATGAGCAGCGAAATACTTCCTAAAATATTTATCTACAACCCAACATGCGAAATTGCCATTGCCAATGGTACAGCAAGCTATATGCCCAATAAAACGCTTTCGCGATTTGAGAAGGATTTGGATGTTTTGCCCATGCATTTTGCCGATGAAAAAGATGTGGTTTTGGTCAATCAGTTGCCTGATCGGGAATTTATAAAGCTTATGAAGGAAGCCGGCATTTCTTTGCCGGAATTCAAACTGTTCGAATCATCGATACAGGATAAAGAGTTTGTAAAATCTGCCAAAGAGAGTTTGGAACCCTGGGGATGGAGTCCAAGAATTCATCACATTTTCAAACACCTGAAAGATTCTTGTCAGCAAGAGTTTAAGAATCGCCCCAATGCTGAATGGCATGCGAATCACAAAGATCTGTACAGTCGTAAAAAGGCCTTGGAAGTATTGAACTTTTTTCTGGATCGTACAGATGATTCATTCTATATCGGAAAGGAACAAATTGCTACAATATGTACTTCCGTTTCTGAGGTAGAAAGCTTGATTAATCAGTGGAAACAAATTGTTATTAAAGCTCCGTGGAGTTCTTCGGGCAGAGGTCTGCAGGTGCTTCGTCAATCTCATCTGAATGATTCCATCATACAGTGGATCAATGGAACCTTGGGCATTCAGGGCTATGTTATGGTTGAACCCTTACTGGATAAAAAATGTGATTTCTCTCTTCAATTTTACATTGATGCCAAAGGTGAGGTGCATGGTATCGGTAATGGTTTCTTTGCGACCAACAGCAATGGTCAGTACGATGGTAACCTTTTGGGTGGAATGCCTGCAGAAATGAAAGAATTTCTTTCTGATGAGAAGATGCAACAGCTATCGGAAGACTTGAAGGAAGCTTTGACTGCCTGTGGTGTTGCGCAAAACTACTATGGCTATTTGGGTATTGATTGTATGCTCTTTAAAGATCAGAATGGGGAAATGAAACTTCAACCCTGCCTGGAAATCAATTTAAGATACAATATGGGTATTCTTGCCCTTAAACTTGACGAGCATTTACACGCTGAGACCAAAGGAATATTCAAAGTACATTTTCAACCAAAATCTACTTTCGACCAGTTCCATAAAGAAATGGCAAAGAATCATCCATTGAAATGGAAAGATGGCAAATGGTTTGAAGGGTATTTGCCTTTGGTGAGCTTTAATCAGAATAAAATATTTGGAGCTTACATATGGTTGGAGAAGCGATAAAAGTAAAATCATCAAAAAGTTTAAAACCCTCAATTTTACGAATACTCTTTTAAAGGAAATCAGCCCTTCCAATACGAAAGGGCTGGAATACATTTGATCTTAATGATGATGGTGGTGATGTTTTCCTGCACCGAAATACAAGTGTGAAAAGTCATGAACCGAATTGTTCAATTTCTTAATCACATTTAAATCGGTAGTCTGTTTCGCTTTCATCGCATACACACAGATTGCATGAAGTTTCGCCAATAATTTCTGATTCTTTTTCATTTTCTCTGCATCGTCGCTAAGTTTTACACGCTGAAACATGAAATATTGAGTAGCAATCTCCTGTAGTTTCCTGGCATGCTCTTCCTTGTTATTTACCCAGCGAACCAATTGATTGTAATTCACATTCTCTTCAGCCGATAATTCTACAATTTTCTTCATGCTCTTCTCGATGGTCGTGATATGTTCGCTCATCAATACAACACGAACCGAATCGGCATAAATACCACATGGCACCTCGCAATGTGCAAAAGTATTTTTCTGGTTTCCAACGATTAAAAACAATGCAAACACGAGTCCTAAACCTGCAGTTTTAATTAATTTTCTCATAACAGCTAATATTATTTATTGATATTAAATTCTTATTTAAAATTAATCTAATTAATGAACATTACAAATCCCATTTAGCATCATATGATACTTCCAAAGAGCTATAATGTCATTCCGCTGACATTTTAATCATTAGCCATATCGTAATTTAAGCTTGATAAATAAATATCACCATGAATGTAAACACAATAAGAACTTTGCCATTACTTCTTATCAGTCTGATAATCGTACAAAACAAATCTTTTTCTCAGGCTTGTTGTACAGGCGGTACTCCATTATCAAGTAGTTTAGGTATTAAATCCTATTCAGAAAATACATTAATAGTTGATTTTTCATACGACTACAACAAAATGGATAAACTTTATGCCGGCAGTTCCAAATTGGATGATGCAAATAGAGAAAGAATCACAAGAAGTGCTTTACTTAGATTGAGCTATGCCATTACAAATAAATGGACCATTACCAGCATAGTTCCATATGTATGGCAGGAACAAACTGTATTTTCGAACTTTGGCAGTACAACACAAACAGCAAGTGGCATTGGCGATATCGTACTTCTTGGCCAGTATACTCTTCATCAAAGTAAGAAGCATGAGGTATTGGTTGCTGCCAGACCAAAATTTCCGACAGGAACAGTATACAAACGCGATGATGAATTTGGCATACTACTTCCCCCTGATTTGCAAGCCGGGACAGGTTCGTGGGACGGTATAGGGGCTATTTCCTACTCATATTTTGGATTGTTTCGTCCCACACTAAGCTTATATTCCCAGTTGAACTACCGTTACAGCTTCGAACTTGGAAGATACGATGGTGGTCAGGAATATAGATTTGGAAACGAAACGGTGCTAAACATTGGACTTTCGGATCGTTTTTTAATTGAAAATACCATTCTAAATGGTGGAATTCAATACAAACTACGGCACACTCAAAAAGATGAAAATAACGGAAGCGACTTTCCTAATACAGGTGGTACCTGGATGTATTTGGTGCCAAACCTTGAAATACAAGTCTCTCCTAAGGTAAAATTGCACTCCAAGTTTGAAATCCCTATTCGCAATAATGTTGAAGGTACTCAACTGCTTACAAGCTACCGTGCAAACATCGGTGTTAACTATGTAATAAATGTAAAATAGCAATTCTAAACGGATACAGATCATGAAAGCTCTTTTTAAAAATTTAAGCCTGGTTCTTCTATTGACAATCATATCATGCAGTAGCTCGAGCGATGACATAAACACAGACAACCCTCCAAATAATGATGACAATCCTCCTACCCATCCAACAACTTATACTATCAACCTGATAACCGATAGTTTTGAGGGAGAAAACTTTGTTGTAATCGGATCTGAAGGCTGGAATTTTATGGTCGCATATAAAACTGAACTTGATGGCAATGAAATGAATTTTGAAGTGATAGATGGTGAATTACCAACCATTATGCAAGATGATGAAGGCAGTAAATACAATATATTTGGTACCGCCATAAGTGGGCCAAATCAAGGGAAACAACTTACCCCTATGAATGCATACATTGGATATTGGTTCTCTTGGGGAGCTTTCTTTCCTGGCTTGCAGATTTTCGAAAGCAATCTTCCTGTTCAAAATGAAGGAGAATCAGTTACTGGTAGTGACGGTTGGTTAATTCCCCGGGAAAATGTTTACGTAGGAGCCTTACGTGATGCAATCCCTGCGATTGACTCTCCTAAATTTAATGAACCCAAAGAGGATACTTTCCTTAATGTAATTGGAGAAAAAGCATTGATAATTGGTGTTCGCATGGATAATACCTATAGAGCTTATCCCCATGCCATATTGAATTGGCATGAGATTGTAAACGATGAAATTGGCGACAATTATTTCTCTGTAGTATTCTGTCCCCTTACCGGAACTGCCACTGTCTGGAACAGAATTATCAATGGCTCAATTACTACTTTCGGTGTATCAGGTTTTTTGTACAATAGCAATGTAGTGCCTTACGATCGACAAACTTCTTCCAATTGGAGTCAAATGTTACAAACATGTGTACAAGGTGATCTTATCGAATCAAAAACTGACAATCTATTTGTATTGGAAACTTCTTTAGAGACTTGGTCATTAATATCCTCAGCCGGGAGAACTCTTTCTACAAATACAGGCCATAACCGAAGCTACGATATTAATCCATATGGAACTTACCCAACCAACTCTACCATTAATTTCCCAATCAACTTTACCGATGATAGATTACATCCAAAAGAGCGAGTTTTAGGAGTAATTGTAAATGGAAAGGCAAAGGCTTATCGATTTGAATCTTTTAAATAATAAAACAGAAAACAATACGCATAATCATAGGAGGAAGGCTGGCAAGTATAACGCTAACCAGTCTTCTGTATGGATTTGTATTTACCAGGAAGCGGGTATTATCTATTGTGTTATTTAAGGTCGAACTCACGTTATTTAATTTGGGGCTGGATACCGGGCATAATTATTCATAAGAAAAAGCCACCAATTGTCAAACCATTTTAATCAACTACCGCTAAACCAATTTTTAAAACTACCTACCTTTTCTCTGCTGACGATTAGCTCTTTATCGCATTCAGCATTTAAAATCACCTTTAAGCGAGAGTTTGAATGTACCAATACATCATTTATTGCATTGATATTTACAATAAAAGAACGGCTGATGCGATAAAATTGCTTCGGATCCAAAAGATCTTGCAGCTCTTCCATTTTGTAATCGATAATGTATCTTTTTCCTTCATTCAATAAAATGAAAACATCCCTTCCCTCGGAGTAAAAAAGTTCTATACTTTCGGCTCTGAAAGACTTCAGCTTCTCTCCTACCTTTACCATGAACCTGGTCTTGTAATCTTTTTGGATATTTGCCAATGCAGCACTTAGTTCCTCAATGCTTTTTATAGATTGTTTCCCAAAAGACTCTTTCATGCTTTCATACTTCTTAAGCGCATCATACAGACTATCAAAAGTAACTGGCTTCAAAAGGTAATCCACACTGTTTAATTTAAAGGCATTTAGTGCATACTCATTGTAAGCAGTGGTAAAAATTATAGGAGTTTTAACCTGTACTCTATTGAAAATTTCAAAGCTTAAACCATCCACCAAGTGGATATCCAAAAAGATCAGGTCTGCTGTATTTTCAGGGTTCCCAAGCCAAATTGAAGATTCTGTAATGGATTCAAATCTATCAATTATCTTAATTTTCGGATCATATTTGTGCAATAGTCGCTCCAGTTTATCCGCTGCTAACCCTTCATCTTCAATTATAATAACATTCATTTTTAGGCGTAGTGTATTTAGTGTCTGTTAGTCCTCTATGTTAATTTTAGGAATCGATATCTGAATATAATTATCAACTCTTTGCCATAAAAACTGAGCATCTGTGTAGAAAGCTAAAGTCTTTTGTATCGCCTCCTTTAAATTCTTTAATTTTGGCAATGGAGTTAATCGTTCCGATGACAAAAATTGAAAGAGAATCGTATCGCCAGAGTCCTCAATTGAAATTTCTAACTTCGTATTCAAATCAACCTGCTGGCTATATTCAATCAATTGAATGGTTTGTAAAATCATGTTTGGAACAACATGTACATTCTCTATATCATCCAGAGCCCAATTTACAATTAAATTATCTGAGTAATTGTAATTTCTAAGTCTTAAATATTCATCTATTTTTAATTTTTCCTCTTCAAGTGTTATGATCTCGGAATATCGGTTCCCCAGTATTCTTCTGTAGAATAGTGCCAAATGATCGATATACTCCTCTGCTCCTTCAACCTTGTCCTTTCTGATCAAACTGATTACGTTTTCCAAGGATTCATACAAGAAATCAGGGTTCAGTTTATTTTTAAACACTTCCAATTCGAATTCGATATTCTTTCTGTTCAGTTCTTCTTTCTCAAGCAAGAGTGAATTTTGTCTGTCCAGGAATCGAATACTCAAATAAAAAAGGTGAAACAGAATGCCAACCAGAATAAAGATAATTAGGAATGAAACCAGTTCTGAAGAAAATTCGCTAATCCCAATTACAAACCTATAATAAACTGCAAAAAAGGCATACACCAAGCCCAGGGTAATTAAAAAGCTGCCTGTATAAATCACAGTAAATTTTAACAGCTTATTTCTGTTTAGGATTGGAATCTTATCAGTTTTCAACAACCAAAATCTGTATGATTCAAACAAAATTGCCGTTACCAGAACCAGGAATATCAATTCTTCGGGGCTAAAGTTATTGCTGATCTCGGTTAAACGATCAAAAATTAATAGCATTAAAAGGTATACCAATATCGCAACACAGGGAGGTGTAATCAAACGGTATATATTATTATTTAAATAATTGGCTTTCATTAGGCAAAGTGTTATTTCACGATTGTAGTATCAAAGGCAGGCTTACCTTAAAGTACTCATTTTTATCCAGCAAAATGCTGTCATCGGTAAAGTATGAATATCTCTTTTTAATATTCTCTATTCCAATTTGAAATGATTCCGGTTGCTCTCTTAAAGGATTTATGTTGTTCTTTACGCACAAATAATTATTGTCGATTTCAATATCTACTGACAAAGGCGATGTTTGCGAAATCAAATTGTGCTTAATGGCATTTTCAACCAGCATTTGAACCGATAGAGGTGGCACATAGGATTCCATGGCTTTTTCAGGAATATTAATCTTTAATTCGTAAGCTTCCTGAAACCTTACCTGCAACAAATAATTGTATGATTGCACAAAATCCAATTCCTTTTGCAATGGGATCAGTGGTCTATTGTTTTGCTTAAATATAAAACGATAACTTTCAGCAAACATTCTAATAAACTTCTCCGCCACTTTCTTATCCTTATAAAGCAGGGATGATATGGTATTTAAGGAATTAAATAAGAAATGTGGATTCAATTGAGATTTTAACGCTTCGAATTGCAAGTTAAGCTGGTTGTTCATTAGCTCTACCGATTTAATTTCCTCTTCTCGCATCTGGTTGAATGAGTAAATCATGAAATCAATAATGCAATACACAAGAACCACCAAAAACAAAATCAATAATGTCTTAAATATTTCATCATTGTAAATCAACCAAAATTGAGAATAACTTAAATTACCTCTTAAAGAAATCAAAAACATTTCGGAATAAATGGCAATTAGAATCAAACCAATAAGGTACAAAACTGAACTTTGTATTAAAAAACGTATGGCATGTCGCTGTTTCCAACTTACCAACTTGTTAAGATATTTACCAACAAATAAGGTAGATATACCTGCCCACAAACCAAATACAGCGCTAGGCAAATATCCGGTCAACTGGTATTCAAAACCAGGCAATTCGCCTACATAGCTATAAAATGCCAGAATGTAACAAAGCATTCCAAGAATAGGACTAATGATAATAAAGCGGAGATTTTTATTCACGGTTATGGGTTTTCTCTGATTTTACTTTTAAACCTGTGCTCGATTTAAAGATACGGCAATGATTTTGTCGAATTACAATCTTTCATTAAGAATTCGATCTATCGAGTTTTTCACCCGATAAATCGATCTTCCTGCATTTTCGTTAATTTCCTTTTGAATAAATGGCTTTCATTACTTTGCCATACTCGTACTCTGAACTCACTTCCTGTGTTGCCTTAATCAACGCATCTTTAATTTCTTTATCGTCCAAATCCATTTGCTGGGTTGCCGTTAAAAGAAAACTTGCCAATTCGTAATTAGAGGATATGTTTTCTGATTTGGCAATAAGCGTTAATTGTTGCTTTTTGGTCAAATTCCCTTTCACCAATAAGGATTTATAAAATTTACTCAACTCATAGCTTGATGAAATGTCATCCGAAGCTTTCAATAAAAAGTCAAATCGATCCTCACCCAATGGTTCATATTCAATCAATCTATCCAGAATACCCTTATAGGTATAGTCTGATGATATATTTCCCAACAATTCTGTAAATTCATTTAAATTCGAATTGCTAATCATCTCTTCCCGAATCATGGAGTTGATAATTTGTCCCATCTCATAATCTGAAGATATGGATTCGGTCAATTCAATAATCTTATCCACATTACCGGTTGACAATCCTTCATCCTTAATAATGGATTTGATAATCTGTGATTTCTCATAAGTGGATGAAAGTTCTTCCACCTCGTTCAATACTTTATTCAGTTGAGCTTCTGTTAGCTTATCATCAGCCAAAGCCATTTTCATCAGGTTCGATTTCTCGTAAGATGAACTGATATCTCCCATTGCCTCAATAAAATGGGTGAAGTTTTCTTCGTTAAGTTCATTCAACTTATAAACCGATTTTAAAACCTGTGAAAGTTCATAATTTGATGAGATCTCGTCCAAACTATTAAAAAATTCTGCCGAAATTTCAGGATCCTGAATAAATACTGGATTGTACTTCTTGTAAATCTGCGACAATTCATAATCCGAACTAATTCGATATGGAAACTCTCTTAGTAAATTTTGAAGTTCGCTCTTATCTAGCTTATTGTTCTTTAATAAATATTTTACCATGCGCGAACGATAATAATCACTATCCGTTTCCTGCAATTCATTCAAAAAGCCTGTAACACCTGATTTCTTGTAGATTTTATTCACTCTGTTTTCTAGATCAAGGCCCGAATTTCTAACAATATCCGGAAGCATTTTCTTCATCCAGGCACGTCCCTTAGGTTCAAAATCAACCTCTCTGCTTCCCTCAAAGTAACGATAGTTAATTCTCCCCTCGTCCGATCTGATGTACAACTTTCGTTTCATGCCGAAACTCACCATGCTTATTTTAATGTAAGCATCATCCGACATGGCTTTTACATCGGTATAGTCTTCATTAAACTCAATATCGCCATTGGTAGAGATTTTAATGTTTTCAACTCTCCAATTGTTGTTCTTGGTAATCACAATATCCCAATCCCCATTTCCTGCATTGGATGACAATGTGGATAGCATCAATACTGCTATCAACGCGAAGGCAAAGTGTAAAAGTTTTTTCATGTTTTTATATTTTGTTCTCATGTCTTTATTTTTTATCCTACGATACAATATTCCGAATAAAGTGTACAAGAAAAAAACAAATTGACATCAACTGTAGTTTCGATGTAGTGAATTGTAAGAAGTATGTATTAAGAGGAATGTGACGTATTGGGTAAATGAGGAAAACATGCAATTAGACGCAGATGATCATGATTGTTTATGATTGGGATACCCTAACTTTCAGCGACATTCATTAATCGGTTCTATATGAAATACTGTGGTTAATAAAATCAATAATAAATGCATTTAATAAGAATATTATTCATTAACTAAGCTTTGTTTTGCTCAAGCCGCATGGCTTTTACTTTCTCAATTGATGAGAAAGTAAACAATCCCGAAGCTTCGGGAAGGGCGAGTAAGCTCAAACTACTTATACTTGAAAAATTTAAGTGCGAAGGGGTGATCTTCTCCCGAATTCTATGGATAAACCAAACAATTCAGGTTAAAATTTTATTTAATTATGCTGCTGCAAAATTTAACATGTAGTAGTTCTTGTCATATTC
>NZ_JANQCD010000063.1 GCF_026672275.1 Marinifilum sp. D737
GAAGCACCAGCGGTGCGTGATCTTTGTAGCCCAGTCAGTAGTGAGAGAAGCGAACGAAGGGCTGGGAAAAAATACAAGAATAAAAATCGTCGCAACAGGATAGTAGAGAAAAGAGTTTTGGTTTCCTGCGACGTAAAATGGTATGCCTATATATAATGTATACAAAACATTAATACATCATGAAAATGATATACAATCATCCTATATCATCTGCGTCTTAATCAATAATCCCCAATGGAATTTATTTGTACCCCCAACTCATGTCGGAGCATGAACTAATACTACAGTATGCCGACAGCTGATTGCCATTTCCCTTTAATCTTTTTTAACTTTTTCGTTTTGGCTTGATATTTGTGTGTTCAGCGCAGATTATGTATCTTGCTTCGACTAAACCAGAAACGAAACAGAATGCTAAAGCAAAGTTTACAGCAAAAATTATTACAAAAGTTATCGCCCCAGCAAATACAGGTGATAAAGCTGTTGGAACTTCCAACTTTGCAGCTTGAGGAGAGAATCAAGAAGGAGCTGGAAGAAAATCCGGTTCTTGAAGAAGGCGAAAAAGTAGAAGAGTTTCAAGAATCAGCCCAAACAGAAGATACAAATGATCGTGATACCGATAAAGAAGAATTTACTTTAGAGGATTACATGAACGACGAGGATATTCCATCCTATAAATTATCGGCACAAAATTATTCGAAAGACGATAAGCACGAGGAAATACCTTTTTCGGGAGGAACTACCTTTCATGAATTGTTGATTTCTCAGTTGGGATTGAGAATATTGGAACCCGAAAAAGCTGCGTTAACCGAATATCTGATTGGTAACATCGATGAAGATGGTTACCTGAGAAGAGATATTGATAGTATTGTTGATGACTTGGCTTTCTCAACAGGAATCGAAACTTCGTTCGAAGAGTTGGTAGAGCTGCTTCGTGTTATTCAGGATTTCGACCCTGCAGGAGTTGGAGCTCGCGACTTGCAAGAATGTTTGTTGCTTCAAATATCACGAAAGGGAAAACACAACCCTGATGTAAAGTTGGCTCATCTTATTCTTAAAAAGCATTTCGACGAGTTTACAAAGAAGCATTACGATAAAATTCAGAAGCGCGTTGGTGCCAATGATGAAGATTTTAAATGTGCAATTGATGAGATTCTGAAATTGAATCCAAAACCAGGAGGAGCTTTCAATAATCCAATGGTGAAAGCATCGCCAACCATTATTCCCGATTTTATTTTGGAAGAGGAAGATGGTGATTTGCGATTAAGCCTAAATGCACGCAATGTTCCGGAATTGCATGTTAGTCGAACCTATTCTGAAATGATTCAGGATTATGCTGGCAACAAAAAGAATCAAAGCAAAGAGCAGAAAGATGCTGTGATGTTTGTAAAGCAAAAGCTCGATTCTGCAAAATGGTTTATCGATGCCATTAAGCAGCGCCAGAATACGCTGTTGGTAACTATGAATGCAATTATTGAGTTTCAGCGAGAGTATTTCATGGAAGGAGATGAGCGAAAGTTGAAACCAATGATTCTGAAAGATATTGCAGATATCACAGGATTGGATATTTCTACCATTTCTCGTGTGTCGAATTCGAAATACATTCAAACACATTTTGGTATTTTCTCATTAAAATATTTCTTCTCGGAAGGATTGCAAACCGATACAGGTGAGGAAGTTTCTACTCGTGAAATCAAGAAGATTCTTCAGGAGTGTGTAGACAATGAGGATAAGAAAAAGCCATTGACCGACGATAAGTTGGCAGCCATTTTAAAGGAGAAGTCCTACAAAATTGCACGTAGAACAGTGGCGAAATATCGTGAGCAATTAAATATTCCGGTTGCTCGTTTAAGAAAGGAATTGTAAAAAAGAATTAATTATAATTCGAATTGGTGCAAAGACAATTATCTTTGCACCTTTCTTTTGTTAAAAGATGAGTTGGTTAAAGACTGATAATAAATAGTATAATTCTAACAGAATATGAATCTTTCAAGAATAATTTCAGGAGTAGCGCATCCAATGTTAATGCCTTTGTACTCCATTTTTGTAATATTTCACTCAGGTACTTTTCTTGATTTTACTCCACCTCAACTGATTCGTGTTATTTATATGATTGTTGGAATTTCAACCGTACTTCTTCCAATTAGTGTGCTTCCACTTTTAAAGGCACAAAAATTTGTTTCGGATTATGGCTTAAGCGAAAGAAAAGAGAGAGCCATTCCATTGGTATTTACCCTTGTTTTTTATGCATTGGGCTTTTATCTTTTAATGAAATTCCCAATTACCAGAATTATTGCTCACCTGCAATTGGCTGCAATTATTTCTATTGGTGTAATTGCTTTAATTTCTACCAAATGGAAAATTAGCATTCACATGGCTGGTATTGGTGGATTTATTGGAATGATTTTAAGTTTTACCATTCTGTATGCCGGTTCGTTAAGGGTATACTTTATTGCAGGAATTTTATTGGCAGGATTGTTAGGATACTCCCGATTAAAATTAAACCTGCACACTCCTTTGCAGGTATATGCAGGTTTTATATTAGGTTTTGTTGTTATTTTTTCAACAGTAATGCTTCTTCAGCTTTATTGACGAAGCAACCATAAATCAGGTTTTTTATTCAGCTTTCTTAAGCGTTTCAATTCTTTTATTGCCGACTCTTTGTTATTAAATGATTGAAGTATTACCCTGAATTTTCCATTATTCTCTAACACAATGGAAGGATAACCTTTTTGATACAATCTCTCTTTAAAAGCATCGGCCTGTTTCTGATAATTGTAGCTGGCAGCTACAATATGATAGTCGAAAATCTCTCGATTTTTGGCAATTTCAGCACTACTTAATTTAGGTTCTGGCTTTTCAGGTGGTGGAGTTAACTCCGGAACCTGTCTTTTTGCTGTTTGTTCAACAACATTGTCCTTACTAACCGTAGTAAGCTTTTTCTCATCTTTACAGGATACCAGTAAAAGAAAAAGCGGAATGAATAGATAGCTTAGTTTTGCCATGTCCTAAAAATTATCGTTTGATATATAGCCAGGTGTCTTTGTGTTCTTCTGTTGATCGAACCGATGCCAATTCCTGAAATGCTAGTTTTCTATCCGAAAAAGCTTTGTATGAAACTCTGAAGAATCCATTCTTTGCATTGTGAATGTCAGAAATATAACCTTCCTTCTTTAGTTTAGATTTAAGTTTCTCAGCATTTGTTTTGTTTTCAAAACTTGCAACAATTAAAAAGTATTTGTTCGGAACTTTTTCTACAACAGGTTCCAATTTTTTCTTTTCAACAGGCTTTGCAGTAGGTTTTTTAACCTCTTTCTTTTTGGCAACTTTTTTAGTTGTTTCTTTTTTTACTGGTTCTTTCGCCTCTTCCTTACAAGAACTTAGTCCAATTCCACATATCAGAACCGACAGTAACAGTATTTTAGATAGGTAGTTCATATTGCTAGCATTAATATAATATTAACAAATTTACAATTTTATTACTGATTTGAAGAATACTTTGTTTATTTGTTATAATGTTTAAAAATTCAATATTTATATTATAATGCCGATCGATATTCCATGTGCCATATCAAATTTAAGAAGATATGGTATCAATCAAATACAAATCGGTGTTGTACTAATCAGAAAAATACAAAAAACTTAATGGAATAGGTAGAGTTCTTTTAACAAATGCGTTTTTTTTTGATTACATACATTTGTATTACATAGAATATTTAAAATAGAAGATCAAAATTTATAAGAGATTAGAGATGGAAAGTAAAAAAACAATTGCCTTAGTAGCGCATAACGAGAAGAAGAGTGTAATGCTTGCATGGGTAAAAAGACACCTTGATGAATTGAAGAAGCATAAGCTAATAGGGACGACAAATACTTCTGAAATATTAAACTCAGTGCTGGATCTTGAGGTCGAAGCTTTTGGACATGGACCAAACGGGGGAGACATTTTATTGGCAGCTCAAATTCTTGAAGGAAAGGTTGATGAAGTTATATTTTTAATAGATGCGGAAACACCTCATGGTCATGAACACGACATTCAAACGTTAATTAGAACTTGTGTAATTAACAATGTGCCAATGGCTTTAAACCTTGCTACTGCTGATTT
This sequence comes from Marinifilum sp. D737, assembly GCF_026672275.1. Lineage (GTDB taxonomy): Bacteria > Bacteroidota > Bacteroidia > Bacteroidales > Marinifilaceae > Marinifilum. The sequence continues at coordinate 4,103 of NZ_JANQCD010000063.1, forward strand.
TTTAGTTAAGCTAAACAAGAGTGAAGAGGCCAAAAGTTAACACAGAGTTAACACAAACGTAATAAAAACGAAACATTTTAGTCTCCATGTGTTAGTATGTTTGCGATGAATTTACGAACTTAATAACATGGAGAACTTTTATTTGTTAATTGTGGTAGTGCTATTTGCACTGGCCATTAGCGATCTTATCGTGGGCGTGAGTAATGACGCCGTTAATTTCCTAAACTCTGCATTTGGTTCTAAGGCTGCCCCACGTTGGGCAATCATGATTATTGCCAGCCTTGGGATTTTGGTAGGAGCAACTTTTTCGAGTGGTATGATGGAAGTAGCTCGTAAAGGGATTTTCCACCCGGACCAATTCTACTTTGCAGAAATCATGATCATTTTTATTGCGGTAATGCTAACAGACATTATTCTGTTGGATTTTTACAATACCGTAGGTCTGCCAACATCAACTACAGTATCGATTGTATTTGAGTTGCTTGGAGCTGCTGTTGCTGTTGCCGTAGTTAAAATTATGAACTCTGCGGATCAATCTTTGCTTGATTTAGGAAGTTACATTAACTCAGCTAAAGCACTGGCAATTATTACCGGTATTCTGTTGAGTGTTGTTATCGCCTTCTTATCCGGTGCATTGGTGCAGTGGGTAACACGATTGGTTTTCACGTATAGGTACGAGAAAACGTTCAAGTATTTTGGTGCCATTTTCGGAGGTATTGCAATTACTGCAATTACTTATTTTATCCTGATTAAAGGTGCTAAAGGATCCTCTTTCATTACCAAAGATACTTTGGCTTGGATTAAGTCTAACACTTTAACCATTATTGCGGTTTCATTTGTTGGATGGACAGTTTTGTTACAAGCTTTAGTTTGGTTTGTTCGTTTAAACATTCTTAAGGTGATTGTATTGGTTGGTACCTTTGCATTGGCAATGGCTTTTGCTGGTAACGACCTTGTAAACTTTATTGGTGTGCCATTGGCTGGTTTCAAATCGTTCCAGGCATTTGCTGCTAACCCTGGAACTGATCCTTACGGAATGACAATGGGTATTTTGAGTCAGAAAGTACAAACTGAAACTTACTTGCTGATAATTGCTGGTATTATTATGACCGTAACACTATGGTTGTCTAAAAAAGCAAGAACAGTTACCGAGACGGAGATTGGCTTGAGTAGCCAAAATGAGGGAGACGAAAAATTTGGATCATCGTTCTTTGCACGTTTATTAGTTCGTCGTTCATTATCAGCGAATAGCAACTTCAAGCGCATGATGCCTGCAACGGTTCAACAAGGTATTGCGAATCGATTTTCTAAACCTGAAGAAGTAGCTATACCGGGAGTAGACCCTAAGGATAAGCCTGCTTTCGATATGATTCGTGCATCGGTTAACCTTACAGTTGCTAGTATCTTGATTTCGATAGGTACATCATTGAAATTGCCATTGTCTACAACTTACGTAACATTTATGGTGGCAATGGGTACTTCATTATCTGATAGAGCATGGGGGAGAGATTCTGCTGTATACCGTATAACTGGTGTACTTACCGTTATTGGTGGGTGGTTCTTTACTGCATTCAGTGCCTTTACAGCTGCATTTATTTTCGCTAACCTGATTAACTGGTTGGGTGGAATTGCAATTCTTGGATTGTTAATTCTTGCAATAGTCTTTGTAGTTCGTTCTCACATTTTCCACAAGAAAAAGTCACAAGCTAAAGATCAGGAAGTTACAGAAGATGAAGATACAATTATCATTAAAGGAGGAATTTTTGAGCAGTTAACTTTCGCAGTTTCCGGCATTACAGTTAAGATTCCTAATCTATATGGCAAAATCATTAATGGATTGGCTTTCGAAGAACGTTCTAAATTGAAGGAGTGCAACAAGAAAGCTGGCAAGTTAGATAAGGAAGCGAAACAGATGAAAGATCAGGTTCCTGCCATGATGAAGAAGTTGAGTGAAGATAGTATCGCAACTGGTCCTTTCTACGTTCAGTTGATTGATTACTTGCGTGAGATTGCACACTCAATGAGCTTTATTGCTGGTCCTGCCTTCGATTACGTTGATAACAATCACAAGACTTTGATTAAGGAACAGGTGAATGAATTAAATATCATTCAAACCAAACTTGATGATTTCTTTAGAACAATTAATCGCTTGTTGAAAGACAGCAATTATGAAGCTGCGGAAATTGAAAAAGCTCTTGTAAAACAAAAAGATTTGTTGAAATCAATTCGCAAATTTAGAAAAGAGCAAATCAAGAGAATTAAAGCTGAAAAAGTTGGTACAAGAAATTCTGTTCTTTACCTGGGGATCCTGAATGAAACCAAGAACCTTACTTTACATGCTGGAAATCTACTGAAAGCTTCAAGAGACTTCTCTGGTTTTAATGGAGAAGAAGTTGATTCAATGATTGAAGAAGACTCTATAGATGACTAATCTAAATCATTAATTATATAAGAAAGCCGGAATAGTACATTCCGGCTTTTGTTTTTTATACAAGGGGTTCGGCTTACTTGAGTTCTAGAGTTTCAAAAAGTTTTTCCATTCCTACACTCGCTACTTCTGTTATAAATGTAATGTTGTGATTGGAGTGAACAGCAGGTTGATTTGGATCGATAATATAAATAGGAGTATTAGCAGGAGCATAATCAATTAAGCCAGCTGCAGGGTAAACATTTAAGGAAGTTCCTATTATTAATAAGATATCAGCTTGGGAAACTATTTCAGCTGCTTCGGAAATGGCCGGAACACTTTCGCCAAACCACACAATGTGCGGACGAAGTGGTGATCCTTTCTCACATTTATCCTCTAATCCAAGCTCCCATTTGTCAAGTTCATAAACTAAACTTGAATCTACTGTGCTACGTGCTTTTTTCAATTCCCCATGTAGGTGCAATATTTTTGAACTGCCAGCTCTTTCGTGTAAATCATCTACATTTTGAGTTACAATGTGAACATCGAAATGCTCTTCCAGCTTTTTTATGAGATGATGGCCTTGGTTTGGGGCACATTCAAACAATTGCTTTCTTCTTTCATTGTAAAACTGATGAACCAAATTGGGATTGTTATTCCATGCGGTAGGACTGGCAACTTCCATTACATCGTATTCTTTCCACAAGCCTCCCATATCGCGAAAAGTTCGGATGCCACTTTCGGCACTCATTCCTGCACCGCTTAATACAACTAGTTTTTTCATGAATATTGATTTATCGGGCTATTCGTTTAAAATCTTTTTCTAAAAATGAATCGCTTTGTTTCTTCTTGATCATGTGATAGTCAAAATAATAAAAATCTGAATCACTGGCACCAACCAATATCTTAAAACATCTTGCTTTTGTTTTTGAGCTTTCAGGACCTACCTTATGTAGGAATACTACATTCTCTTTTTTACTGTTAATTGCCTCTTCAACCTCTTCTTTTGTTACAATTTTTACCTTGCCTGCATAAACCTTACGGATTTTTGCCAAACTATTTACCTCATTTTGTAATTCCTCTTTAATAAGATAAAGAGTTTTGCCCTGAAGCAAGGAGGCATTTTTATTATAGTATTTTAATACGTTGGCAGATATAATTTCAGGATTTTTACTGACCAATTTAACATGATTTTGCATGAACCTGATAAAACAAGGCAGTTTATACGAATAAACATCTTCGTGTACATGTTTGTACGATAAGGGAACCGAGCACAAATCGGGCATGTTGGCAATTCTTTGTTGCTTACTGCCCATAACCAGGCTTAGAAAATTGTACCTGGCCTTGGTTTTATCTTTATTAAAAGTAACAATGCTATTAATAATAAAGGAATACTTGGAGTCGAAGCGTTTTTTCGCGAACTCTTTATTCGAGATAAATCCATATTCAGTAATTGTCCAATTGTTTTTTATTACATCTTTTATCCTAAAGTTATATTCACTCATAGGATTATTATCTAAAACAATTAGGGTTTTGGTTTTTGCAAATGCAGAATAATCATTTGCTGTTGGTAAATGTTCTTGTGCTTTACCAACTAAGCTTAAAAAGCAGATTAAAATTGCTGTAAGTAATGGTTGTTTCATCTGTTTAAATTTTATTTTTTGGGTCAATGGTCCCGAAAACTTTTGGGATCTCGATGAATTTAATCATTATCCCCGAAGTGTTGGGGCAGGCTGTGTGTGTACCCGATAGCCTTTGGGATCAGAATGCTAAAATTCATGTTCGTTTCATTATTTCGATTTGTTTAAAAAATCAAGTTACATATTATAATATACGATCTGAAAAAAATGGAATGCTAAAGTATATGATTATAAAACTTAGCACCCTTGATTATAGTATGTTTATTTATTCAAATTTTAAAAGTTTTCAATCGGTGAGTGAATATCAATCTTGTTTTCTATTTTTGTTCGTATGATTGATCAGTCTACGATATCAAGAATTTTTGATGCTGCAGAAATATCTGAAGTGGTTTCGGATTTTGTTACTCTTAAAAGAAGAGGTGTAAACTATTTGGGTTTATGTCCCTTCCATAATGAGAAAACCCCATCATTTACAGTATCTCCGGCAAAAGGCATATATAAATGTTTTGGATGTGGTAAAGGGGGAAACTCAGTAAACTTCATCATGGAGCATGAGCACCTCGATTATGTAGGTGCATTAAAATATCTGGCAAAAAAATACAATATTGATGTAATTGAGCAGGAATTATCGCCAGAACAAGAGAAGCAGAAGAACGACAGGGAAAGTATGATGATCGTAAATTCTTTTGCCCAAAAAACTTTTACTCACAATTTGCATCAGCATCCGCAGGGAATGGCCGTTGGAATGAGTTATTTAAGAGAACGTGGTTTCCGTGACGACATCATTAAAAAGTTTCAGATAGGATTTTGCCTTGAAGAGTGGGAAGCATTCTCGAAACAAGCAATAGATAGTGGATACAAGAAGGAATATCTTGTAAAAACAGGTTTAAGTATTGATAAGGAGAATCGCTTAATTGATAGATTTAAAGGAAGAGTGATTTTTCCAATTCATGGTATTGCTGGAAGAGTATTAGCCTTTGGAGGACGTACACTTCGAAATGACAAGAAAACTGCCAAGTATCTGAATTCTCCTGAATCCGAAGTATATCACAAAAGTAGAGTACTGTATGGTATTTTTCAGGCAAAGAAATCAATTGTCCAGAACGACAAGTGCTTTTTGGTAGAAGGATATACCGATGTAATTTCATTTCACCAGGCTGGAATCGAAAATGTTGTAGCATCTTCGGGTACTGCACTTACTCCTGATCAAATTCGTTTGATAAAAAGATTTACCAATAATGTTACCATTATATATGATGGTGACCCGGCTGGAATAAAAGCATCATTGCGAGGAATTGATTTGGTTTTGGAACAAGAGGTAAATGCCAAAGTTTTATTACTGCCGGAAGGTGAAGATCCTGATTCCTTCTCGAAAACCATGGGAGCGACTGAGCTTACCAATTATATCGAGCAAAACGAAACAGACTTTATCGTTTTTAAAACGAACCTTCTTTTAAAAGATGCTCAGGATGATCCGGTAAAACGTGCAAATTTGATTATAGATATTGTACGTTCCATTGCCATTATTCCCGATGCTATTGTACGTTCGGTTTATGTGAGAGAATGTAGTGGTATTTTGAATGTGGATGAACGAGTTTTATATACAGAGATTAATAAAATCATTCACAAGCGTAAGGAGGAAGCCTGGAAAAAAAATCAACGTTCGGATTTTAATGAACCAGAACCAGCTAGGAAAATGGCTGAAAATTCAGGATTTTTAAGATCGGGTAACGAATGTGACTTGGAAGAGCGAGCATTGGTTCGCTTTTTACTGAACTTTGGCTCCGAGGTATTATTCCGAGATAAGAACGAAAATGGCGAAGAGGTAATTACTCTGGTTGGTACATTTATTATATCTGAACTTCAAAAGGATGAACTGGAATCGATTAATCCATTATATCAGTTGGTATTTGATCAATACGGTTCCAATATGAATCATGCAGATTTTAATGCAAAAACTTTTTTCCGAGATCATACCAATGAAAAAGTAAGTCAGCTTGCCGCCGATATTTTAAGTGAACCTTACGAGGAAAGTAAAATCTGGACCAAGAATGGAAGTTTTGTAGAGTCTATAGTTGAAAAATTAAAGGATTTGGTTCCTAAAATGGTGAACGAATACAAGGGCAAAAAGGTGAGAATCCTAATGAAGGAGGTTCTGGATGAGATGCAAAAGGCCCAGCAAACGGGTAATGCTGACCGAATGATGGAACTGATGCAACAAAAAATGGTACTCGATCAGATAAAAAATGCAATTTCAAAAGAATTAGGAAATCGAACAATACTATAAACCTAATACTAACCAAACTGTAATTGGTTTCCGTGCTGCTTACAGTATACTTGATAATAAAAGGATGAGAACAATATTTATAGAAGACAAAACACAGATTGATGAAATTATTCGTTCATGTGAAATCTGTAATCTTGGAGTTATTGATACTGAAAACAGGCCATATGTTGTACCAATGAATTTTGGATACCATGATGGTTATATTTATATGCATGGCGCCGATTTTGGTAAGTTAATAGATGCAATGAAAGCAAACCCACAAGTTTGTGTTACTTTTTGCACACCGGTAGAACTTGCTGCACAAGATGCTCATGTTGCATGTAGTTATAGAATGAAAGGAAAAAGTGTTGTTGCCCGAGGTAAAATTGAGTTCATTACCGATTACGATGAAAAAGTTGATGCACTAAATATACTTATGGCACAGTATACCGATCGTAAATTTACCTATAATTCCCCAGCAGTGAAAAATGTTGAAGTTTACAGGTTAAAACCGGAAGAACTAACTGCGAAGGAATTTGGAGCTCCACATGGAAACAACTTCCCATGGCAAATTGAAAGAGATAGAAAAAAATCAATGAAAGACTTATAAATACAGCAAGCCTTCTCGCAAGAGAAGGCTTTTTTAATATTCCTTAACAAATGTTTTAAGAGCTTAACCAATTTGGATGCTACTTTTGAATTGACATATTTAAGTAGTTAAAATTTCGGTTAGAAACGAAAGCTAAGGTTGGAACCATCTCAAAAGTTTCAGTCTTATTTTTTTTTTTTAAATTTTTCCATCGGATCTTCAGCGAGTTAGCTTGCATTGGTTAAAAAACTTGAGGTTTTCATTTGGAAAGTCGGGAAAGTATGCGTTATCTTTGCACCCGCTTTACAAAGGTAGGGCGATAGGAAAAACATGATGAA
>NZ_JANQCD010000064.1 GCF_026672275.1 Marinifilum sp. D737
TCGTCCCCGCAACTTTTTGTGTCATAAACGGAGCTCGCTGTGTCGTCCCCGCACTTTTTTGTGTCATAAACGGAGCTCGCTGTGTCATCCCCGCACTTTTTTGTGTTGTAAACGGAGCTCGCTGTGTCGTCCGCGCAACTTTTTGTGTTGTAAACGGAGCTCGTTGTGTCGTCCCCGCAACTTTTTGTGTCTCAAACGGCTTGCTCTCTATCGTCAGGCAACACACTTTGTATCATTCCCGAATCTTTCAGTATTACAAGCACTTACTTTCATCTCATTCCCGGGGACTTCTCTTGCATTAGCAGCAGCATTTCAAGTTCATGCTGTAATTTTTAATATTGGATACATTAAAATTTATTTGTTCATTTGGGGGAGGTGTAATAAATCCGGTGACTTATCGCTTGTCAACTTACATATACCTTATGTAGCGCTCATACAATTGGTAAATATGGATAAGCCACCGGATATTTTTAGTTTCTTTCCATGGGTGATCTTATAAATCTACCTGCTTCAAGTAATAAAATTTCGCTATACATCATACATACTTATAATTTACAACAACTGTAAAGTACAATACAAGCGGAAATATATGTTTATGGGATATATTTAGGTTCATTTAAAGAACCTTACAAAAGGTGTATCGGTTCCCCGATTTGTAAGAAGACATTGTAAAGGTAAACAAAATAAATTTACAAAGGCAAAAAAAAATGATAGATTGTTGAAATAAATTTTAAAATAACTTAAACTAATAGAGGAGATTAAATAATACATAAGGCATTCAAAAAGGAGGGCAAATATAAGCCCGGAGAAATTCCCAAAGCCTTATAATTTTGGTAGGAATACACTTCATCTGCACAAATCATATCCATTTTCAACATCTGCGTCTAAACCTTTGAGCTCTGCGTAAATCTCCTTCCTTTCTCCTTTATCCTTTTCTACTATTCGACTATTGAACTGTTCGACTGTTCGACTGTTCGACATTTAGATCGATAGAATAAAAATTGGCTGGAAATTAAATTTAGAGGCATTCTACATTGTATGCAAACTTCAATGCTTAATGCTTGTGCAGTTATTGATGTGCATTTATAACTAAATAGCGTCTGTTTAACTTTTAAAAATCAATAGTTAAATTAATGTTGAATAATTATATTTGTTTAATTAAATAGAGTGTAGCTGATGTTTTACAATTTATCATTCAGGCACATATTTAAGTGCTTACGGGGCAGTGTCTTGCTGTTCTGAAAAACACAATTTTAAAAAAAACAAACTTATTCATAACACTAAAGTCTACTTTATGAAAATTTTTACTCAGATTGGTTTAATTTTTACTTTACTTCTCTTTGGAAGTGTCATCAGCAATGCTCAAGAGCTGGTACAAACTTTTGAAGAGGAAAATAATGTTTCAAAGTCTGGTTTTGGAATTGTTGCTGGAGGCTTTGATTTAAATAATGATGGCTACAGCGATTTTGCCATAGGCGAACCATCACATAATGGAAAAACAGGTCAAGTACATATCTACTTGGGGGGTAGTACAAATGATGATACGCCAGATTTAACAATTAAAGGTGTAGGTTTTGACAATCGTTTTGGACAAAGAGTGAGAAATGGAGGAGATATCAATAAAGATGGATTTGATGATATCATTATTATGGGAGATGACCTCGAGAGTGAAGCTAATTTGACATACATCTATTTTGGAGGAGTTAGTATGGATACTGAAGCTGATGTAATCATCTCAAGCAAAGAATTTAATACAGGAAAATGTAAATCACTTACTGGAGCTGAAGATATTAACGGTGATGGATATGATGACTTAATTATAAGTTATTATCTCGACGAAAAAGATATGTCTGGGATTGATTGCGTACACTTCTATTATGGTGGAACAGCTATGGATTCAGATCCTGACTTAATTTTAAAAGGAGATGTCAAATATGCACGCTTGGGTACTGATTTATCGATAGCAGGAGATGTTAATAATGATGGTTATAATGATGTGTTAATAAGTGCTAATGGAATTTCGGATTACGCCTATATATACTATGGAGGTCCAGGATTTGATGGCATTGCAGATATTACCATAAGTAATGAGGATGGTAAAAGTTTTGGAACTTCATGTGAGATTGTAGGTGATGTGAACAATGATGGATTTGATGATGTTCTGATAGGGGACAGTGGATATTCAAGTTACACGGGACGTGCACATTTATACTTTGGTGGAGCGAGCATGGATACCAATGCAGATGCAATATGGAATGGCCAAGGCAACTATGATTATTTTGGTGGTACAGTGGAAGGTGTTGGTGATATCAATGGTGATGGATTTGATGATATGATGGTTGGAGCTTCGAACTTTTACTACTATACTGAAAAAGGACAATCTTATATTTTTTATGGAGGAACCAATATGCCAAGTTCCGCAAATTTAACTCTGGAAGGAGATGCGGAAAATGATTCATTTGGTAGTGCTCATCGCTTGGGAGATCTCAATAAAGATGGATACAATGATTTTGCAGTTAGTGCATTAGGTGAAAGTTCGGTTTATATATATTATGGTGCTTCGGGCATAAATAGTGTTTATGATTTAAAAATACATGGATCATTTACCGGAAATGAATTTGGTACTTCTGTGTCCAATGCAGGAGATGTTAATAATGATGGTTACGATGATTTGATTGTTGGGGCAAAAGCCTATAACAATAATACAGGAAGAGCCTATATATACTATGGTGGGGAACCTGCGGATAATGTTGCAGATGTTATTATGACAGGAGAAACAGCTGATGATTTATTTGGAGTTTCAGTATCGGGAGTTGGTGATGTAAATAAAGATGGTTATGATGATGTGATTGTTAGTGCATATGGATACGATAACAAGAAAGGAAGAACCTATATATATTATGGCGGCACTAATATGGACAACGTTGCGGATGTAGTCATGACTGGTTATCGTGTAAGAGATTTGTTCGGTCTTTCGGTATCTGGTGTTGGAGATGTAAATAATGATGGGTACGATGATGTAATTGTTGGAGTTAGCAATGAAAATGCAAGAGGTTATGCTGATATCTTTTTAGGAGGCGCAGATATGGATCATGTGGGAGATTTCACGATTAGTGCCGAATTAGGAGGTAGTAATATCTCAACAACAGTATCTGGAGCAGGAGATGTTAATAATGATGGTTACGATGACATAATTGTAGGTGATCACTGGACTGAAGATGCTTACATATTTTATGGTGGAGAAAGTATAAATCCACTACCAGATCTCAATATTAAATACAGTGGTACCACTGATATTAATTTCGCTTATTCTGTTTCTGGAGTTGGAGATGTAAATAATGATGGTTTTGACGATGTTATGATTGGGTGTTTTAGCTCCAATGGTAGTGTTTATATCTACTATGGAGGTACAGCAATGGATACTGAGGCTGATGTCATTTTAAAAGAAGAGCTTGAAGTTTCCAATTATGGAATAGATGTTTCAGGAGCTGGTGATGTTAATAATGATGGATATAGTGATGTAATAGTCGGAGCAAGTAAAGAGTTATATACGGAAGCCACTCACAAAGCATATCTATACTATGGTGGTGCAAATATGTCTGATTCTCCCTCTTCCATTTTAAGTGGACATGTTGCAAAAAAAGATTTATTTGGATTTTCAGTTTCAGGAGCAGGAGATGTAAATAAAGATAATCATGATGAAGTTATAATTGGTGCTTTTCGTTCGCCCGATAATGGAGCTGCTTTTTTATATGCTTATGACCCGCTTGCCGGTATTGAAAGTGTAGAGGTAACTGATATAAAAGGTTTCGATGCTATGGGAATTGGGTTTATAGATAATATAGGAAACCAATCATCTACAGCTCATGGTTTTTGCTGGAGTACATCCAACAATCCTACAATAGTGGATAATAAAAATGATCTTGGTAAAATTAAGGGGGCAGGACAATTTTCCGGACAACTTGAAGATTTAACGCCCTTAACAAAGTATTTCATCAAAGCTTACGTAACTGATTACACAGGAACGAGATATGGTAAAGAGTTGACGTTTACCACGCCTAAAGCAGATCAAAGCATTACATTTGACGCTCTTTCTGCAGTGACTTATGGAGATAATACTTTTGACTTGACCGCTACAGCTTCTTCAAATTTACCTATTACATATAGTAGTTCAGATAATTCTGTTGTAAGTATTACGGGTAGTACCATCACAATCCATCAATCAGGAACTGCTACAATTACAGCAGCACAAGAGGGAAATGAGATTTACAACCCCGCACCACAAGTTCAGCAAGTATTAACAGTGAACAAGGCAAGTCTGACAATTACTGCCGATGACAAATCAAAGATTTATGGTGCAGTAAATCCGACCTTATCCATCAGATATTCCGATTTTGTAAATGGGGAAGATGCTACGGCATTAAGCACCCAACCAACGGTTACTACCACTGCCGATGCTTCAAGCGGAGTAGGGTCGGTTCCTATTACCGTAAGCGGAGCTGCTTCCGACAACTACAGTTTTAACTATGTGAATGGTGCCTTAATCATTAACAAAGCAGAATTGACTGTAACAGCCGATGATAAAAGCAAAATCTATGGAGATGCGAATCCTGAATTCACATTCAGGTATATGGGGTTTGTGAATGGAGAAGATCCTATAGTTATAGATACTGAACCAAGTGCTATATCAATTGCTGATGCTTCAACGGGAGTTGGATCTGCTGACATCACCCTTTCAGGAGGGATTGATGACAATTATAGTTTTAGTTATGTGAATGGAACATTAAGCATTGGCAAAGCAGAGTTGACAGCAACAGCCGATGATAAAAGTAAAACCTATGGAGAGCACAATCCGAATTTAACCATTAGCTACAGCGGATTTGTAAATGGTGAAAATGCTTTCGCTTTATCAACTGTACCAACAGCATCAAGCAGTGCGGATGTAAACACAGGAGTCGGATCCTGGTTAATTACCGCTTCAGGGGGTGTGGCTGACAATTACACTTTCAAGTATGTGAATGGTACCTTAAGCATTGAAAAAGCGGAATTGACAGTTACTGCCGATGACAAGAGCAAAGCTTATGGAGAAACCAATCCGGCATTAACACTAAGCTATGATGGTTTTGTAAATGGTGAAAATGCTTCGGATTTATCAACTGTACCTACAGCCAGTTCAAGTGCCGGTGCAAATACCGGGGTGGGATCAAGTGTGATCACTGCATCAGGAGGAGCTTCTGACAATTACAGCTTCAAATATGTAAATGGTAATCTGACAATCAACAAAGCTGAATTAACAGTTACTGCTGATGACAAGAGCAAAACTTATGGAGATGAAAATCCTGCATTTACAGTGAGTTATTCCGGATTTGTGAATGGAGAGAATGAATTGGATTTGACTACAGCCCCAACTGCCCATTCCAATGCAAACCAATTTACAGGTGTGGGTTCAATGCCTATTACACTTACTAACGGGACCGCTGACAACTACTCTTTCAAATATGTAAATGGTATATTGACAATCAATAAGGCAGAACTGACAGTAAGAGCCGACGACAGTAGCAAAACCTATGGTGAAGAAAATCCATTTTTATCGGTGAGCTATTCCGGATTTGTCAATACTGATGATCAGACAGATTTGCAAACGGCACCAACAGCATCAACAAGTGCAGATGCGAACACAGGTGCGGGTTCAGCTGTCATTACTGTTTCCGGTGGTGCTTCTCCTAATTACTTGTTCAAGTATGTGAATGGTAGTTTGACCATTAACAAAGTAGAACTGACTGTAACTGCTCAGAACAAAAGCAAAACTTATGGTGCTGCAAATCCGGCATTTACCATTAGCTATGCAGGTTTTGTAAATGCTGATGATGTGAGTGATTTGACATCTGAATCAACAGCCAATTCAACGGCTGATGAGAACACTGGTGCAGGTTCAGTTCCGATTATAGTCTCTGGTGGATCTGCTGACAATTACAGTTTCAGATACCATAATGGTAATTTAACGATCAACAAAGCGAATTTGAGTGTGATTGCCGATGATAAAAGCAAAACTTACGGGGATGAAAATCCTGAATTTACTGTAAGTTATTTAGGATTTGTAAATGGCGATGATGCTACTGTTTTGACAAAGACACCAACAGCATTTTCAACGGCAAGTGAAGCAAGTGGGGCAGGATCAGCTATTATTACTGTTTCGGGAGGAGAAGATGAGAACTACAACTTCAGCTATGTAAATGGTACCCTGGATATCAATAAAGCGGTACTTACTGTAAGTGCTGAAGATCAAACAAAGACTTATGGAGAAAGCAATCCAGCCTTTACAATCAGATATGCCGGATTTGTAAATGGGGAAGATATTTCAGCTTTAACTACTGAACCTGCTGCTGCATCAACAGCAGATCAAAATACGAATGCAGGTGTAAGCGATATTACTGTTTCAGGAGGTATAGCCGATAACTACAGCTTTAACTATGTGAAGGGCAGCTTGATCATTAACAAAGTGGAACTAAGCGTAACAGCGGATGACAAGAGCAAAACTTATGGAGAGGCAAATCCTCTGTTTACATTAAGCTATGCTGGTTTTGTAAGTGGAGAAGATGCCAAGGATCTGGCAACAGTGCCAACTGCATCATCTCTTGCCAATGAAACTACAGGTGCAGGTTCAGTTCCTATCACCCTTACTGGTGGTGTAGCCGATAACTACACTTTCAACTACACCGATGCTATCTTGACAATTAACAAGGCTTACCTAACGGTAACTGCTGAAGATAAAATCAAAATTTACGGAGAAGCAAATCCTACTTTTACAAATAGCTATGTAGGTTTTGTAAATGGCGATGATGTTTCTGTTTTGACAAAGACACCAACAGCATTTTCAACGGCAAGTGAAGCAACGGGGGCAGGATCAGCCATTATTACTGTTTCGGGAGGAGAAGATGAGAACTACAACTTTAGCTATGTAAATGGTAGCCTGGATATCAATAAAGCGGTACTTACTGTAAGTGCTGAAGATCAAACAAAGACTTATGGAGAAAGCAATCCAGCCTTTACAATCAGATATACCGGATTTGTAAATGGGGAAGATGTTTCAGCTTTAACTACTGAACCTGCTGCTGTATCAACAGCAGATCAAAATACGAATGCAGGTGTAAGCGACATTACAGTTTCAGGAGGTATAGCCGATAACTACAGCTTTAACTATGTGAAGGGAACCTTAAACATTAACAAAGCAGAATTGACCGTAACTGCTGATAGTAAGAGCAAAACTTATGGAGAGGCAAATCCGGAATTGACGGTGAGCTACACAGGTTTTGTAAATAGTGATCACTCAAATTCTTTGACTAAGGAACCAACTCTTACAACAGTAGCCGATGCCAACACAGTGCCTGGATCTGTTGCAATAAAAGTTTCGGGTGCACAGTCTGATAACTATACTTTCACATATCAGAACGGAACACTTAGCATCAAAAAGGCAGAATTAACAGTTACTGCTGAAGACAAGGTGAAATTGTATGGAGAAGTTAATCCTGAATTTACATTTAAATACTCCGGTTTTGTAAATGGCGATGATGCGTCAGCATTAACAAGTCAGCCAAAAGCAAGTTCAAGTGCTGATGCCGGCACTGGTACAGGAGAAGCTTTAATTGTAGTTTCAGGTGGAGAATCTGATCTGTACAATTTCAAATATCAGAATGGTACTTTAAGTATTAACAAAGCCATTTTGAATGTAAGCACAGATGATATCACCAGGAACTATGGAGAAAACAATCCTGAATTTAAACTAAAATACATTGGTTTTGTAAATGGGGATGATGTAAGGGTCTTGAGCCAGGAACCAGTTGCCACATGTGCTGCCAATAGTACAACGGAGGTTAGTGGTGTAGAAATCATTATTAGTGGTGGTGCTGCAGATAACTACAAGTTTGAGTATGAGAAAGCAATGCTTTTGATCAATCCGGCAGAGCTATATGTAACTGTAGATAATAAAACAAGAGCATATGGAGAGGTCAATCCTGAATTTACACTTAGCTACACAGGATTTGTAAATGGTGATGAGGAGTTGGTGCTGGATACCAAACCAACATGTACTACCGAAGCCAATCAACAAACGGGCATTGGTGATGTTGATATCATTGTAAGTGGCGGTAGTGATAGTAACTACAACTTTAATCACGCAAAGGGAATATTGACCATTAACAGAGCTGAATTAACAGTTAGTGCTGATGACAAGGCCATAACATATGGTGATGATATTCCTGAGTTTACTTTAAGCTATGCTGGCTTTGTAAATGGAGAAAGCGAATCGGTTCTGACAGCTCAACCTGTTGTAACAAGCAATGCAAATGTGGATTCTAATGCAGGAACAGAAGAGATAAAAGTTACGGGTGGAGCAGCAGATAATTACAGCCTAAAACATGAGAATGGTACTTTAAGCATCATCAAGGCAGAATTAACCGTAAGTGCCGATGACAAAAGCAAAAAATATGGTGAGGCAAATCCTGAATTCAGCCTAAGCTATAAGGGTTTTGTGAAAGGTGAAGATGTGTTAGTTTTGAATACTCAGCCTGATGTATCGTCAACAGCAGATGAAACTACAAATGTAGGAACAGAAGAGATTACAGTTACAGGTGGAGCAGCGGAAAATTATAGTTTTAAATATATGAACGGTAGCTTAAGTATTGGTAAAGCAGAATTGACAGTTACTGCCGATAACCAAAGTAGGGAACAGGGGGCTGAAAATCCTGAACTAACATTAAGCTACAGCGGCTTTTTGAACGGAGATGATGAAAGCGATATTGATGTTCTTCCTGTTGCAACTTGTGAGGCTGATGAAAACTCTACACCGGGCGATTACGATATCACTATTGATTCGGGAGAGGATAACAATTATGATTTCAACTATGTGAAAGCTGTCTTAAGCGTAACACTCGTTACAGGTATTGCTGATCTTGAACTGGCTGAGTTGGTAGCTTATCCAAACCCAAGTAAAGAATGGCTGGCCATTAAATGGACAGGTAATAGGACTTACAATGCAGAAATTCAGATCTTGAGTATGAATGGAAGCGTGGTTAAAACCATTCATGATTATAATAAGGGGTCGAAAATCAATATTTCAGAACTGAGAGCTGGAACTTACATGGTAAGAATAAAAATAGAAGATACCTATCAAATCAAGAAAATCATAAAGCTTTGATTATTTTGACAATTGATTTCTGATATAATTTGAAAAGGTTACCATTTATGGTAACCTTTTTATTGTCATATGATTCATGGATCTTATGGCGTTAGAGCAGACTGCAAAAAACTTCTATTCATTTTGAATGCATTGAAGAGGCGATTTTTTTAATCATACTGTTCTTTGCAAAACAGCATCGATAGTGTTCATCTGTGGACAAAACTTATCTGCTAAAATCATAGCCATCATCAAGATCTGCGTCTAAACCTTTGAGCTCTTCGTGAATAGCCTTTGTGTTCCTTCGTGGTACAATTTGTTATAGCCAGCTTTGTTAAAGTAATGGCGGACATTCTGTGTTTAGTCGTAATTCGCAATTCGTCATTCGTAATTTTCTGAAATCATATTCTATCCTTTATCCTTGGGATTTTTTCCGTCGCATGTGAAAGACCTTCATTAATTAAGGGCATGTAGTTGCGACGATATTTGCATGAACCATATCCCTTGGGCTACATTCGCTTTGCTCATTTGCCCAAGGCTATAAAGATTACGCCCCTCCGGGGCTA
>NZ_JANQCD010000065.1 GCF_026672275.1 Marinifilum sp. D737
CCACTACCTATAAATTTCCTTCTATCTAACTTCATTTCTATTTAAATCTTAATACCAGGGATGTTCTGAAACTTTTACAATTCCTTCTTCCCCTATTCTATTTAAAACTCTGCGACCACCCAACCATGAAACTGTCCTGTAGTTGCTAAAATTCTCTGCTTCAGGATCAAAACTGTTTATTTTTACTCTACCCGAGGAATGAATAAACTCTCCATCCTTAATATACATCCCCACATGAGTAACTTTCTGTTTGTGGTTTTCCGTAGCTTTTCTACCAAAAAACACCAAATCTCCTTCTACTAATTTTTCAAACCCTTGTTCAGGAGATATGGTGTCTCCATGAAGAAACTGCAATGAAGCATCACGAGCCAATATTATTCCGTTCATGAAATACACGGATTTAACAAAACCACTACAATCAACACCTTTAGAGGATGTTCCTCCCCACAAATAGGGTCTTCCCATAAACTCTTTGGCCAATTGAGTAAGCCTTGACGGCTCTTTGATTTCAATTGATTTCCATAAATCAAAATCGATACAATCTGTCTTATTTAACCTGATCTCTCTTTTATCTGGTAGGTTTAACAACAAATACTTTGAATCTTCACTCTGAACTTCCAGAATTGATCCTGCTACAATATCTGTTATCGTTTCCTTGCCTTGTTCATCTTTTGCTATCTGAAAATGTGACTGAAAAATCACTCTTCTGGCATTTCTCCAATTCGTCATTTCTTCCTTGGTTCGTAGATTCAATGCAGCTTCATCCACCCAAGCTATATACTTATCAGGGGTTTGAATTTGATACCAGGAATTCTTTTCTTTTAAGATCTTAACCGGAGTTCCCATAATAGCCTGCGAAACAAGCTCTGCCGAATGCTTTGGTTGAGACCTAAGATTTACAACACTTAAATTTATCAATCCCCAAATCTTATTTCCCATTTTATCCTCTGGAAGTATAACCAAGCTATCGACCAAATGAACATTTAATTCTTCCAAAGACGAAAACAACGCCAACTTAGCTTCCGGCAAAGATGTTTCTCCACTAACCACCAGACTACCATTGCTACTCATAGAAAAACTTGTAGTATAAATTGCTTCTCTGCCATCTGGCGCAAATTGACTACCAATTTCTTGAGACTTTTGAGTTACTTGTTGGAAAACTTCTTTGTTATCATGACAAGCAAACACAATAAATATCATCAGTACGTAATAAGTATATCTCATTTTCAACTTCATCCAATTGGTATTACATGTTACAGGATTTCAAAAGTATAATACATTGGGTAATTTATTTACTTGCATATGCATGTTTGAAAACATACACTTGTATTACAAGTATACACCTTAACCAAAACAAATCATTTTTATACATCACAAGTACTGAATTAATTATTTCCACTCTTACACTGCCCTTTATTAATAAACAAAACAGATTCATGCATATTTCAAACTCCCTCCTTGTCTGTTTGAAATTAATTTGTAATACAACATACCCTACCATTCATACAAATTCCCTAAAATCAAAATAACATGTGTTTCAGCTTATTCATATCACCTAACCACTCAAGAGTTAAATTATCTGATTTATAAAAATCAAATACAATTATGCAGAAACACCCCAAAAGAGACTTATTGGTACTGGTGTGACTATTTATTCTTCCGATGATTCTGAATAGAGCAAGCTGTCTTTTTCTAAAAGGACAGATAATTTATGCCAATCGACATTTCACGTTAACAACATGTATGCATAGGCAAAAGAAATATGCGAGCCAAGGCGCGAACAATTCGCGGGGATAGTCGCAAACAGCATGGACTTAAGGGTGTAATTTTATTGGAGCAATACAATTCAAGCAATAATCTTTCAAAGCTATCTCAAAACAGGACATAGGTCTAAAAAAAAGCAGGAGTCAATTAAAAACCCCTGCTTTTTTTTTACAAACTGGCATACACCAACAACCAGCAACATTAATCTTTTATAAACTCATTTGATAGGTCAAAATGCAAAAGCTTGCCCTCAATTAGAGACACAAAAAGTTCATTAGGTGCATTTTCGTCTATTAAAATTTCATTGATTGATGAGTTACCACCTTTATAATGCCACAACACTTTACCTCTTTTCATATCGAACGCAACAACAATGCCTTTTCTAGATCCAATGAAACCCATATTTCCAACACTCGCCACATTGCATGGTATATGATCATATTCCAGCACAGATTCAATGCAAAATTTCTCAGTATATTCATCTACGGCCGTCATTACACCTAGCAATTGCCCATCCATGGTTTTCATCAGAACAGTGGAACCATCCTTACTTATACCCATAGACTCACGTACTCTATGATCATTATTGCGCCACAACTGCTTCCCACTTTCAAGATCCAAAGCAGTTAAAAACCTATCAGGAGCTACAAAATACGCCTTACCATGCGATATCACTGGAGTTACATTCCCTGGAGAATACAAAGTAACAGATTTAGGATTTCGCCACTTCCAAATCTCCTCTCCAGTATTGGCATCCAAACAATACAGACATTTATCCCACGCTCCAAATATTACTTTTCCTTCACCAACCGTAGGCGCTGCCTGAAAATAGCCCTCTCCTTTGTAATACTTCCACAATACCTTTCCAGTTTTTAGACAAATTTTTAGAAAATCAAAATTACCTGCCCCCATATATAAATTCGAATCCTGAATTACACCTTTATTAATAACAGGTACAGAAGTTTTAACTTCCCATATCAATTTGCCACTTGTAGCATCAAATGCTAAAATTTTGTTTTCAACACTTCCAACAACCACAATACCATTACTAACAACAGGTGATGAAAACACACTTCCTTTTGAAATTTTATTTCGCCACAGGTATTTTTTCTTTCTAATATTATAGCCAATCAATTCACCTTTTGATGTTCCATAAAAAACAAGATCTCCCTCTTTAGCCAAGCCTGTAAATACCGAGGCATTTTCATTTAATATTGTCCTTACCTTTACTCTCTTTAAGGATTTCGATTCTGATTTTTGCAAAGAAGTATTCTCAATTCCTTTAAGAATAGATGCATCGCCAATTTTCATACTTAAAAAAGGTTTCTCTTTTGCTTTACCCAAACGCTTTTCATGCACATAGAGCGAATCAGACCTTAATGTAACGATATTATAACCTGCCAATTCATCATTTCTAACAAATAATGAACGCCCCATTACACCTGGTATCGAATTGAAATTATAAAGAGATAATTTATGCCCATGACCACAAAGAGAAAGCAATGTGTTGTGCTTATTTAAAACATTTGTGATTTCGTTCGCATTTCCCAAATCATCATTTCTTAATGGATAATGCGACAAACTTACTACAGCATTATACTCTCCTTTTTTCTTCTTCAATATTTTTTTCAGCCAAATGATATCTTCAGCCTTCACATGACCATCACCCATTTTTAAGAATGGCCCAGTATTATAACCCACAAACAGAGTACTATCATGTGTAAATACAAATCGATCAACACCCCATAAATTGGAAAATGTCTGACATGCACTCTCCGACCAGTTGGTTTCATGATTTCCTGGAATGATATAATATGGTTTCTTTAATTGATCCAATATCGATTTTACCGTTTTTAATTCTATGTCAGATCCAACATTTGTTACATCTCCTGTTACAACTACAAATTCTGAATCCCCAATATTTATTTCATCAACTACATTTAGGAGTGCTTTTTCATTTTCTGAATCTGGAGAAACATGCAAATCGGTTAAAAAAGCAAAAGAATAAGCTTTTTTCTCTAAGGCATCAGCAGTTCTAGCAACATGCACCAAACACAGGAAGCACAATACCCATAAATACTTTCGATTAAACAGTTCATTGCAAAGGTTCATAATAAATCTCTTGAAAATCATTAAGCAGGAATAGATTCCCCGCAGATTATAGGTTTTAATTCATTCAGCTCGGATCCAAACATTTTCATCCTCTCTTTCCAATAGCAAGGATAGATAGTTATCTCTCCCAAACAAATGACAACACCTGGTAATTAACAGTATATATCATATAAAAACAGAAGTCCTTTCGAACTCCTGTTACACTACTACTACAATACACCTGGCTTTTCATCCAGACATTAACTTTAAATAACTTAAATTTTATATTAAAATTACAGCCATCCTTAAGACCAGACGGCTATAAAAATTAATTCGTTAAATCAACCACATCATCAGCATCAGGGGTATTCCACCAAACTCTAGTTGGAAAACGAGATGCATCGTCATTATCAGGTAAATTCGCTGAATTTCTCTCAACATTTCTATTATCATATTTAAGAGCACGAATCCACACTTCTTTACCATCAACTTCATCACCTGAAGCTGGGAATATATTAGCATTAAGATTTTGAGGTCTCTTAAGTCTTGTAAAAGTATTATCATATTCAACTCTACGCAAATCAACCCAAGTTTCTGGATTCATAACTGTTGCAATATGCTTTTGAGTCATTATACGCTCCAGGGTAATATTTGCCGGACCAATATTATCAACATGAGTCATATAATCCGCGATTTCAGCAGCATCAACACCCATATTTGTCATATCTGCGTTGATACCTTCTTTGTATGCAGCAAAAGCAGCCGTTTTATCGCCATTTCTAAAATTTGCTTCAGCTTCAATAAATTTACATTCTGCATAAGTAATCAAATACCAATCAGAATTTGGACTAGTATAAAACAGACCATTAGGCTTACCATATTGATGACCTCTAGAGAAATATTCTGTTGAATCCATAACAATCGTAATGTCCTCTTCAAAAGGTTCTCCTGTAAACGGATTGATGTCACCAGCAACAAATTCTACAGTTTCTTTTATACCGTTAAAGCCATTCTCTCGATATGTTCCCATAGGAACACCCTGATACTTATCCAAACCCGTTAAACCATATTTCTCTGCATCTAAAGCCGGTTGTACTATAAGAGGTAGGCGTGGATCCGGAGCTGATTCATTATTTAAAATTAATGGGTCCTTAAGATTGTCAACAAAAAACTTCGACCAATTATCTGCTCGAGAATCAAAAGCACCTTCAACTTCACCACCTTCAGTATCGGACCATGGATAGATATTATTTTGAGTCTCTTCACCAGTAAATTCTCTTTTCGCATTATCTGCATTTGAACTCATGGCTTTCCCGCAAGCAGCAATAACAGCAACAGGATCATATTTAAAGTCGCCCGAAGTTTTTGCAGTCATATGATTAAGAAGACGAGCCTTAAGAGCCCAGGCAAATTTCTTCCACTTCTCAATATCTCCATGAAACATCACATCTGTACCAATAACATTAAGATCAATAGCATTAGGCTTGTCAAAATCTAAAAGAGCCTCATCAATAAGCTTATGTATTCCTATATAAGCATCCTTTTGCGAAGTTAACTTAGGCGTAAGAATAAGCTGATCTTTAGCATTATAAGAATCTTCCATTATAATATCACCAAGCTGATCGGTAACCATAGAAAAAAGATACGCTCTCAATATTTTTCCAACAGCTGTATAATGAGGTGAGTTATATTCCTCTCCCAAAACAATTAAGTCGGCAGTATTTGGAAGAGCATTAGTATATAGATATTGCTCAGCAGCATAAGAAACCGTTCCCCATCTCCACCTTGAATAATATGTAGTTCTTTCAGTAATATGATAAGAGAGAACCGTTCCCTCTCTAGACAATCTACTTTGTCCAAAACCTGTAGTGTTATCTATGGTAGCCAACAATCGTTGTTGAGGTGGTAAAGACATATTCGATGGTTTTGTTTCTGATTCATTAACATCGAAAAAGTCATCAGAACAGGAAACCAAACCTCCTAACAAAAGTAAAACTAGAAATCCGCTAATTATATTTAAATTTTTCATTATTGCCATTTTAGAAATTAATTTTAACACCTAAATCAAAACCTTTAGTATTAGGAGTACTTAGATTATCAAGTCCTATAGCCCCTGAACCACTAACAGAAGCTCCAAAAGAAGCTATTTCAGGATCAACCCCTGAGTAATCAGAAATCATCAATAGATTTCTACCAGTAGCAAAAATCTCCATTCCATCGAAACCAATCTTATCAAGAAGTGGCTTAGGAAGATTATAAGAAAGCGTTACATATCTAAGCTTAACGTATGTTGCATCTTCAATAAAATTCTCAGCATTTTGAGAATACTGATCTTGATAGTATCTCTGATCCTTCAAGATAGGAGTAGTATTCTTTTCATAAACTGTATTTCCTTCCGCATCTACACCATTTGCCATAACACCATCCAAAACAATTGTTTCAGTCATAGATCTGTTCGCAGAAGTAGTGCTTAATCCATAATAGGTTAAAGCTGCTTCGGTAGCATTATAAACATCGCCACCAATACTCATATCAAAAAGAAATGACAATCTAAAATCTTTGTATGATAATGTATTTATAATCCCTAATGTCCAATCTGGCATACGATCAACATCAGGAAAGATATCTTCGCTAAGAGAGGCGTTTCCATCACTATCAATTATAATATCACCATTATCGTTTCTCTTTGGTCTTTTACCCTTTAATCCAAAAAGGTTACCATCCAAAACAGCAGCACCTAAAGCAGTGCTATTCCATGTCCATGATTGATCGTTATTTACTTCAACCAATTCACCAGGAAGATCATAAACAGTACTCTCCATTTTTGCAAAATTGAAAGACATATCCCACTGGAATTCACTCGATCTAGGAAACAAAGAAACATTAACTAACGCCTCGTATCCTTCATTTTTAACAGATCCACCATTAAGCTGAGCGATATAAGCACCTGCAGCCGGCGGGAGTCTCACATTTAAGAGCTGATCTTCAGATAAACTATGATAGTAACTAAAATCTAACTTAACTCTATTCTTAAGAAAACGAGCGTCCATACCAATTTCAAATGAAGTGGTAAATTCAGGTTTCAGATTTGGATTACCTGCCTGATCTGAATTCCAAGTATAACCCTCAGAAACAGGAACATAATGCCATGAACGTAGTGTTAAGTATGATTCTGATCTATGAGCACTGGCATCTTTACCAACTTGTGCCCATGTAGCTCTCAATTTAAGGTATGAAAGGAAATTATCCGAAGTAATATCAGTACCTAATTCATTAAGAAGATCAGAAACTACAACAGAAGTACCCACAGAAGGATAAAAGAATGAATGATCTCCAATCGGCAAAGTAGAAGACCAGTCATTTCTTCCTGATACATTTAAAAATGCAATGTTTTTCCAACCAAATTTAGCTTCACCAAAAACCCCCATACTCCTTCTTCTATATTTAGATTCCGAAAGAGTTTGATCATCAGCAGCAACATTTGACACACTATAAATATCAGGAGCTTGAAACTTATTACCTCCAGTATATGTTGTTCTTGTCTTTTTTTCGTCAACTGTTTGTCCCAAAGTAACGTCAACAGAATAGTCCTCATTAAAGGTTTTATTCAACATAACAAGAAGAGTCGAAGTCACTAAGCGACTAGTCTTCTCATACTGTCTAAGGTAACCATCAGATCTTCCTTTTATAAGAGAGCCAAAATCAGTAACCTTCTTATTAAATTGAGAATAATAGTCGGTTCCTAAACGATAAGAAATAGTAAGAAAATCGAGTGGTTGATAATTCAAATTAACTTGTCCAATCAATCTATCAACCTCATCGGTATTAGGGGAATTGTCAAGACTCCAATATGGATTATCAAAATCTTGATCTTCTTTTGAATCCATGAATATCTTCTGCGTACCATCTTCGTTTGCATAATCACGAGCATCGTAGGTAACAGGATATTTAAGCATACTTATAAAAGATCCCCCCGAAGAAGTACCTTGCTTATTACTTTTAGTTTGAGTGTTAATATACTTAGCATTAACACCAATTGTCAAGTTTTTTCTAAATTTCGACTGTGCGTTGAAAGTAAGGTTAAGTTTTTCGTAACCTGTATTTTCGATAACACCATTTTGATCTAAATAAGATGCAGAAGCAAAGATATTTGTTTGTTCATTGCCTCCTGAGTAGTTCACATTGTATTTTTGTGTAACTGCTTTATCGAATAAATTACTTATATTATCATAAGTAGGAGTTCCTTCAGGAATTTCCTCACCCCACGATTGTAAATGTATTCCCGGTGATGGGTCGTAACCAAGAATTTCCCCTTCGCTATTGTACTCATAACTTCCTTGTCCATAAGTACGCTGTATATCGGGAGTACCAATAACCTCATCAACAGACAAAGTAGAAGAAAATGAAATTTTACCTTCACCTGTTTTACCCTTCTTAGTTGTAATAATAATAGCTCCTTCAGCTGCTTGAATACCATAAAGAGCAGCAGCAGTAGCCCCTTTCAATACAGATATAGACTCTATATCCTCTGGGTTAATATCGGAAGCACGGTTAACACTGGCAACTTCGGAACTCGAATTCGTAGTGTTATCGATAGGTAATCCATCAACAATAAATAGTGGTTGGTTATTTCCACTTAACGAAGAGCCTCCTCGAATCATAATAATAGATGAAGCTCCCGGAGATCCACCAGCACTACTAATACTTACACCAGCAATTTTCCCTTGCAAGGTGTTAACCATATTACTTTGGTTACCTGCAAGTAATTCATCAGATTTAATATCCTGAACTGCATAGCCCAAAGATTTTTTACTCTTTTTAATACCCAAAGCTGTTACAACAACCTCATCAACTCCAATCGACTGAGCTTCTAGTACTACATTAACAATTTTTTGTCCTGTAATCTCAATCTCTTGAGGCTCCATTCCAACATAACTAAATATCAAGGTAGTACCAACCTCTGCTTTCATTTCGTATTTACCATCAATATCGGTAATGGTACCAATTGCAGTTCCTTTTTTTACAATTGACACCCCAGGTAAAGTTACTTTATCACTATTAGTAACCGTACCTGTTACTAGCAAATCCTGAGCCCAGGATATCTGCCAGCCAATAAGCATAATTAACGCTAAAAATGCGAGTTTTTTCATAGTATAAAATTTAGATTAGCAAATCATTTTTGGTTATATTTTACTTATTCCAATACCATGACAGTTTGGTAATATTACCTTTCCATCAAGCACTGTAATTCCTCTAAATGGGTCATTAGAGATTAATAAATTTCCATCCAAATCGGCCCAATCGACCATTGGTGAAAGTTGAGCTGCAGCACTTACTCCACAAGAAGTTTCTGTCATACAGCCTATCATTACTT
>NZ_JANQCD010000066.1 GCF_026672275.1 Marinifilum sp. D737
TATTGCATAGCCGAAGTTACGTAATAAAAATTAGCTGATGCCAATGGAATCAAGATGTTGCTCGCAGTTTTTCAGGAGGACTTTAAACAACTTCAATATACACTCTGCCTGCAGGCATGATGTAATTGCAGCATTCCTAAAAAAAGAACAGAAGGATGATCAGAAAATATACAGATACCGACAAATCAAAACTGATTCAATTGTTAAGGCAAAATATCCCGGAATACTTTGCTCCATCTGAGGAAGTTGATTTTGAGGAATACCTCGAAAATGAAATAGAAGATTACTTTGTTTACGAAGAGGATTCTGAAATTATGGGAGCTGGTGGAATCAACTACTTTCCCGACGAAAAAACTGCCCGAATTTCCTGGGATATGATTGACCCAAAACATCAGGGGAAAGGAATCGGAAAAAAGTTGACGCAGCACAGAATCAATCATTTGAATAATAATCAAAATATTGAATTCATCATGGTTCGAACATCACAGCTAGTTTGTGAATTTTATGAAAAAATGGGCTTCGAGCTCGAAAAAATAGAAAAAGATTTTTGGGCAAAAGGCTTCGATCTTTATCAAATGAAAATGGATAATAAAGCCTAAAAAGTGGTGCCATTTTATCGTGTACAATTTTTAAAAAGAACAATATATGACACAAGAAATATATCAAAGGGCAATAAAATTTGCTGGTGAAAAGCACAAAGATCAGAAGATGCCAGGAAGCAATTCGAATTATTTGCTGCACATTTCCAATGTAAGCATGGAGATATTGATGGCTTATGCAGCAGAGAAGAATTTTGATGTGGATTTTGCCGTTCAGCTTGCCATATTGCATGATACCATTGAAGATACCAATACTGACTTCGGGGAACTAAAGGAAACATTTGGAGAGCGAGTTGCACGGGGAGTTTTGGCCTTGAGCAAAAATGAAAATCTTCCTTCGAAAGAAGAGCAAATGTTGGATAGTTTGTCGCGCATTAATCAATTGGAAAAAGAAGTGGGGATGGTAAAGTTGGCTGACAGAATCACAAACCTTCAGGAGCCTCCATATTATTGGGACAAAGTTAAAAAGGAGAAATATCGTAAAGAGGCTGAAATAATTAGCGAGACACTCATCAATAAAAACGACTATTTAAATAATAGATTGGAAAATAAGATTGAAGAGTACATACAGTACCTAAAATAATAATGCAGACTGCGATGTGTTGCTTCAGTAATCGGTATGATGAATATTACAACACAAGTTCAGTTACTCTTAAAAACTCTGGCAAATAGATATATTACTTCGAAGAATGAGAAAGCTTCTTTTGCTAATTACAACACTATTAAGTATTTCACAATTTACATGTGCTCAGAATCAAGTAGGAGTTTGGAAGGTAAAAAATGGAAAGATTGAAAGCAACAAATCCGATAATAATGAGTTGGGAATTCAGTACTGGGAATGCATACAGACCATTTTGCCCCATGATTTGCTGAACAAATATGTGCTGTCCTTAAGATTGTTTTCCGATGGCAAAAGTGAGGACATGGGAGGGATGAATCAGTTGGATGAGACCGTAGCGTTTTGGCAAATCGATTTGGATACGGCAGACATGAATATTTTTACCAGGGATTCCATTCAAATATTGGATTACACCCATACGCTGATTCATGAGTTTGGTCATTTGCTCACTTTAAATAGCTCGCAGATCGAATTGACAGATGATGAAACCGAGAATCCGGATAGAGGATACCTAACCACCGAGGGATATGCCATTAAGGAAAGTTACCTGAACCGATTTGTTGAAGCCTTTTGGAAGCCAAAACTGTTGCAGGAGTGGGACCGTATCAATAAGAAAAGGAACAAGAAAAAACAGGCAGACCGCTTGTATGATTTTTATCTCGATCATGCCGAGCAGTTTGTAACAGACTATGCAGCCGAAAGCCCCGAGGAAGACATTGCGGAGTCGTGGACATTTTTTGTTTTATCAGATCAACCCTTGAAAAGAGGTATGAAATATCAAAAGGTCAAGTTTTTCTACCAGTTTCCCGAATTGGTGAAGTACAGAACACACATACGGGAAAATATCTCATTTGTCCCTCTTTCCTATATTGAAAACTTTAAACAAAACTAATATGAAGAAACCCATATTCCTGCTACTGCTTGTCGCACTGTTTGCCTGTAATCAAGAGAAAGCGAAAAAACGAAGCATTGACGAATTGGCAAAAGCAGCAGAACAGTTCGAAGGGAAAAGAGTTGAAACCGAAGGCATGGCCGTTCATTTTTGCGGAGCCGGGAAAAAGAAGCTAAAGTTGAAATCGGAGAAAGGTTCAGTAGTTAAAGTAGTCCCGTCCAATTTGTTACTCAATTTTACAGCCAGGTACAATCACAAAAAGCTGAAGGTGGTTGGCAGAGTGGAAACCAGGCGGGTAGAAAGATCATTTCTTGACAAAATAGATAATGAAAAAAACCTTTTGTGTCATATTGATCATACACCTTGTATCGATAAGGAGTGGATAAAGCGAAAACAGGAAACAGGAGTTTCGGATAGTTTATCGGCTGCTGATGTGAAGAAATTAAGAGACAGAATGCAGAAAACAGGCAAAGACCATATCACCATTGTTAGCATCATAGCCGATGAGATTGAAATTATCCGGAACTAAGCTGGTTTGGATGTTTTTGTAATGGGATTTTTCTATCATCAATATAACTTCTTCTAATTTTTCATAAACAAATGGGTTTAATTATTGAGTAGGTGGATTTGCTTATTAAAAAGCAAGACTTATTGATTGAAGTGAGTGTGAGTCTTTGTGTTTATAGTTAAAAACAATTAAAGTTGTTATTTTTAAGTTATTGTAAATTAAACAATAGGGGATTTGATTTTCTATAGTTGATATTTAGTGGTTTTATTGTAAAAGTACAGGTGTTTTATTTGATTAAAATAACTTTTATTTTTGTGTGAAATAACTGTAAATATCTATTTTATGTACAAGAAAATTATTTCGGCTTTATGCCTTTTGTGTGCTTTTACATTTGTTGCATGTGATGACGATAATGAAGATGTGATTGTAAAAGTAAGTTCAATTGAATTTGAGGAATCAGCTTTGGAATTGGAAGTGGGTGCCACAAAACAATTAAAGGTTAATGTTTTGCCTGAGGATGCATTTGATAAAACAATCAAGTGGTCAAGTTCAAACCAGGAAGTTGTTACCGTTGATGATTCGGGACTACTAACAGCTATCGAAGCAGGAGATGCAATTGTAACAGCCACCTCGGCCAATGGTGAGGTTTCTAAAACTTGCGAAATTACTGTAATGGCAAAAGAGGTAGTGCCAGAAGGAAAAATTCGCTTTAAAGGACAAATTGTTGAAGAAGGAACCAAGTCTGCAACAAATGAAGTCACAAGAAAACTTCTTGTTGTGTATACCGAAAAATTTACCGTGGAAAACTTTTCAGATGGTATAATAAGTGCTGAGATTGAACTTGCTGAAGATGGAAGCTTTAGTCTGGATGTGGAAGATGGGAAAGAGTTTATTGTATTTTTAATGGAAAACAATAGAGTAAAAGGTCTTGTTGGTATTGATGCAGGAGATGAAGAGTACTGGGAAAATCTTAACTCGGGATACCTAAGTGGTATTATTGAGTTGGGTAATGTGCCATCTTCATCGGAAGACGGATTGTTGGTAGCTGAAAAAACGATTGCTGATTTGAGCATTGTTGAAGGCAAATCAGAATTGATTCAAAAAATGTCGAGATTGGATGACCATATTAGAACCTATATGAACTTTACCAATACAGGTTTTAAGAACTTTGCCTGCCCTGGTTTTGTTTTTTCTTCAAATTTAGTTTTCGGAGAGCAGATTGATGCTGATGATTTAACTTATGCAGGTTACCAGATTTATGCATGGGGTAAAGGTCTTGAAAATACCATGAACTTATTTCCTCCTGAAGAAGTGGCAAGAGGAAATGGTGAAAAGTTTAATGCTCAAACTCCGATTTCCGGAGAGGCTTTCGATCCAGGTTCAGAATATAAATTCATGGGTTTTATTGGAGGTGAAACTTCAGCAGATCTTTTGCAAGGAAATATACCAGCAGGAGAGTGGACTATGCAGACAAGTTCAGGAACTGAAGTGGCTTCATATAGTTTAAACTCTATTTTACCTTTGGAAAATGAAAAAATATCAGTACCTGTTCCATCCATTAAAATTAATTCTGATGCAAGTGGCTTAATAACAGATATTGAACTGAATTGGCAGTATTACAGAGGAGGAGAGCTTGTAACAATTGCTGATGTTGAACCTTTGAAAGAAAGAATCAGCAATACCAATATCGAGTATATTCAGGATGAATATATTGGTGAAGATCATACTTTTAATTATAATGACACGAGCATTGTGCCTGACAATCAAAATGTATGGTCTACCAACGGAGCTAATGATAGTAAAAAGCTAAACCTTTTGGTAATCGGTTATACCATCGATTGTGTTTTCTATCAGGTGAAGATGCCTGTTGCCGAATAAAAATATAAATCTCTAATAGTTCGATCTTGTAGCTCGTACTCTGCATAGCAGAATGCTTATCGGCCCAATGGCAAAGGTCCGGGCTGCAAGATCGAACCAAGAGGGGATAAGCCCCCTGATAGCACGAACCTGTAGCTCCAGCTTTCCTTCCATCACAAAATACGAGTAAAACCAGCGGGTAGAAGTATTTTACATTTGCCGAATGCCTCCCTCAATTCCCTTGGAAGCCGAAACTTCGGCATCATCAGGATACAAACATTACATGCTTTAAACCCCGCCATGGTCTGAATCCTACCCAAAAGGCAACAAACAAAAGCAAGCTGCGGAAGTAGTGCAAAAGTTTGGTTTCGATTCCATCATAATTATGTAGACTTATTCTATTTTATGTATGTTGATAATTTTACTTCGGTAAGCTTATTGTTTGCTATCAGTTTTTCATAAATTTGATAGGCAAGATATTCAAGTTGCGTTAATATCACCCATATGGGGTGATAAACACAATAGATTGAATATTGGAGAAATAAACGCAATTGTGTTTATATACAAGTTAACGGCAAGTTTGAACTAGACAACAACCAATGAATAACATTCCACAATACATTCCTTTTGTAGCAGCAATCCTTGGTATTGCATATCCAATATTACTGCAAGTTATCGCAAGATTAGAAGAGAAATATGGGACAATGTCAATTGTTGAAATTTTTAATAGTGAGTTAGAAAAAAGGTCATTTATTGTCTTGTTAATTTCTTCTCTTTTTTCTATCCTTATTTGGACATTTAATCTTCCTCCTCTTTTCAGTGTAAATAATTCTACGATTCAATGGATTATTAATAATTCAGCAGCTTTATTAGTAATAATTACTTCGGTTGCAATGATTACTTCATTCTTCTTCTATACAAAGAAAATTATTGTTTACTATACCACTCCTAAATTGCTTGACCATTTATTCAAAAGACATCGAAACAAAATAGCAAATCAAGAATCTCTCGATTTCAAAATAATCTCAGACATTCTAATTAATCTTTACAGAAAAAACGAAAAAACCCACGCTCTTACAATTTCTAGATTCATTTATGATGAATTTAGATTTTATCGGGAAAAAAATGAAGGTAAAGCCATTGAGTACCCTGATTTATATTATGACCTGGTATATTCAATAAGTCAGGAGCTATCCACTTCCAAAAATACTCTTTATCCATATTTAGGTGTTAGAACCATAGGTGGAATTTGGCTTTTAGGAGAACTTCAACATTCGATTATATCTGAAAAGACATATAGATATCTTTGGAACATCGTGATAATAGCAGCAGAAGACAACTTAGAAGACCTCATTGCATCTAATTGGGAATTTGCATTTAGATATTACCAAAACTCGTTGAGAAAAATTGAATATGAATATGATGATGAAGGACAAAAAACCAATGTAGAAGCCTATCAGTCAAGAGTTATAGAGCGAAAGAGATTTAATGAGTTCTATACGGCTTTTGGTGGACTAATGCTGTACACAAAAAGATACAACTCAGTCTTTAATATGTTTAATTACACCACAAGCACACCACCAGTTTACGAGCTTCTTCCTTCAAACATGAATGAAATCTTTGAAAGATTTTTTACATTCCGAGACCCATATTATAGAAATTTTCCATTCATTTCTAGCACATATAATTTCCCAAGATTATCAGGATTAAACGCAGATGGTATAATCAAAAAATGGATTTGTCAATATATTGCTTTACTTTTCGTAAGACAATATTTTACAATCATAAACTATACATTTCAGAAACCTTTAGACTTTCCATCCATTCCGAAATCTCAGCAAGAAAAAAACAATTGGATAAATGATTTAGATTATTTCTCAAGATTGGTTGAAAATGTACTTTCAAATAAGGAATTATTAACTACCCTTGGGTACGAAAGGTTAACCCGAGAATGGTGTGAGGAAAATGATAAAATCTATCCAATTGACTTTGTTAAACAACTTAAGGACAAAGTTCAGGAAGAATTTGATAAGGCAAAAGTTGAACAAAAAATATCTGAAAATAAATTCAACAAATTTATAGAATCAACAAAATCAATTTTGACAAAATCTTTTGATTCTGTTGCGAGTATTACTAATGAAAAAATAGAAAAGGTTGAATATGCTAATTGGTATTATTCAGGTACTAAAATGATATTTGAGAAAAGTTCTTTTGCAGAAAACCAAGAAGCCGACCATTTAAATTATGATAGTTTCGTAGCTGGACAAGTTGCTTCAGATTTTAAACTTGCACTTTCTCAAACCGCATTCACTAAAAAGACAAAAAGTTACCTTATAAAAAGTACAGAACTATTCCAAGCCGTGGATAAAGTGATTAAAGATGATAAGTCTTATGTAATTTTAAATTTTGGGATTCATATTCCATTTTATATCTCATCTTTCAAGATAAAAGGTTTAAAAGAGGATAGTTATAATAAAACTCCAATTATAAACCTGGCTCCATATTATCGCGAATTAATTGGGGAATCTTTGTATGTTCTAAAGCAAGACGATTTACCAAGAATACTTTTCAATACAGTTGATGATAAAATCATCGATAAGTA
Source organism: Marinifilum sp. D737 (assembly GCF_026672275.1). GTDB lineage: Bacteria > Bacteroidota > Bacteroidia > Bacteroidales > Marinifilaceae > Marinifilum. The sequence continues at coordinate 7,078 of NZ_JANQCD010000066.1, forward strand.
TCAGTTGCAAAGATTAAATGATAAGTATAATTTTTATGGAAACGTTGTAGACCTTAACGATAATCCTGATTTGGTTAATGAATTAGTCGAGCAATATCCAGATGAACAGGTTAAGGAATCGGTTTTGGTTTGTGTAATATTAAATGCTGTGATAAAATGGAAAAAGGAGATGAATATGACTCAAATAAGACTATTTTCTGAATTTAAAAACAATGGACTACCAAATGAAATCGATGAAATCAAATAAAAAAACCAGCCGATAACAAAGTGTAAATTTAATAGCGGGTTCGGTGGGTGTTCCAACGTTGGATTCACGCCCATTTACCCGTTCCTCTCGGACGGATAACCGCACGTAAATCCGCTACTAAACTTACACCAACCGTTACCTGCAAGGCAAAGCAGCTGTTAAAGAAGACAGAATTTACAAATAGAAAATATGACATTATGAAACATGATACATTAAAAATCAATGAGAATGAAGTGGAATGGGGGACTTGGTCGAAGGGTGATGAAATAGAACATAATAGAAAAAGATTGATTGATGATGAACATGTCAATAAATTGTATTGCGATATCTATGAAATTCCGCCGGGAAAAACCAATTGGCCACAACATTATCATACTTGCAACGAGGAAGTTTTCTATATTATTGAGGGGCAGGGAGAAGTGGTAACGGAAAGTGGCGTATTAAAAGTTAGCTCGGGCGACATTTTAAGATTTCCTGCAGGAGAGAAGGGAGTGCATCAATTGAAGAATACATCAGATCGTGAAACACTAAAATATTTAGACTTTGGAACAACTAACTTTCCTGATGTAGTATTTATGCCCGCAGATAATAAGATTGAATTATTTGCTGGCAAATCCGGACAAGATAAAATGTGCTCATATAAAGATTTGTAAATGGGTTATAGCCAGGATTTAAATAGAAAAGCCTGCTGTGGCTTGAATGCTACCCAAAAGGCAGCAAACAAAAGCAAGCTGTAGCAGTAGTGCCAAAGCTTGCTTGATATTCCATCATAACTATGTAGACTTATTCTATTTTATGTATGTTGATAATTTTACTTCGGTAAGCTTATTGTTTGCTATGGCTTTTTCATAAATTTGATAGGCAAGACATTCAAGTTGTGTTCATTACACCCATATGGGCAGATAAACACAATAGATTGAATATTGGAGAAATAAACGCAATTGTGTTTATATACAAGTTACAGGCAATTTAAAATGATAACTCATGAAAGTACTTAAAGTATTAATTCTGACTTTAATTTCCTTCTCTACTTTCGGTCAAACTGAATATTTTGAAAGGGTTGAAATTAAGGAGTTAAAATCTGAATCAAATATTTCGAATTTGGATGTTATTCATTCTTATGAGTTTGAAGATTTATTATTTGTGGTTGGTCATAATACAGATAACAACGATGTTGAAAATATAGGATTAAGACTTTGTATTTTAAATGATTCAAATGAAATAATATTTAAATCAGATGGACAACAAGATAGCTATTATTTTGAACCACATATATTTCAGTCTAGCACTGAAAAAGATAGATTAATTATTATTGGAGAAATTGGTGCGGAATACAGTTGGGGAGCTCAAGCTTTTCTACTTGAAAAAAATAATGTAATCGAATTAGGATCAATGGATGTTGGAATTATTGAGAAACCAGTAGAAAAGGATGATATTTATTTCGAAACGCCAAGTAGAATAATTAAATATTTGGAAATTGAATCTAAAAATAATGAAATCAAATTTAGTTTTAAGAAAGGCGAAACACTTGCAATTAATCCTGGCGGTGACTGCGAAAGAAAAATAAAATCTGAAAACTTTTATTTTATATGGAAAGAAAATCAATTTTTAGAAGTTGAGAATTAGAAACTGCCTGTAACAAAAGTAACCGTTGCACAATCAAGTAATATTTGTAAAAAATAAGAACAAAGCCTTAATAGTATGCGGATTTGCAAGCTTTTAAGGCTTTGT
>NZ_JANQCD010000067.1 GCF_026672275.1 Marinifilum sp. D737
AATGCCGCATATGTCATCGGAATTGAGAATTTTAATTTTTTCTTCTTCTGTTAGTTTTATGTCCATAAGGTAAATGTAAGACTTTTTTCATAATCGATAGTGGATGTTTTTTTTTGATTGTACTTAACGCTCAAATAAAAGGAATGCCGATTCTGCATGTTTGTTATTTAGTATTCTGTCGTTCAAATTCTCACTTCTACATCCAGCCGAACCAAACCGCGGCATGCGCTATGACCCGCTGTTAACTTTAGTATTTTTTATCCCTTGTATCAAATTGGGCACAGCTAATACTAGTATCGAAATAATTAACGTAACAATCCCACCAATCAAAAAATTATATTTCTCATCAGTAGACTTTAATTCACTTTTTATAATGTTTATATCACTATCCAATTCCTTTTCTAGTAAAACTATGTCAGTTCGAATTGTACTTAACTCGATTAGATATAATGGGTCTTTTGAAATGGTATGCTTAAGTTGTTCTAATTCTGTTTTCAAATTAGAATTATCCGCTTTAATCAAATCAACAGATTGATTAATTTTTAATAGTTTTCTATGATAATAATTATTGGATTGGTTTGAATCTTTTAAACTGTCACCAGCAGCAAGCATTTCAGCGAGCTGATTAGAAAATAAAACTGAATATTTCTGATTAGCTCTTACTCTTTCTTCAAGGCTTTCAATTCTCTGAACAAAATCTTTATCACTAGGCCGTGATTCGTTTTTTGTTGAGAAAATACCACTTATTGCTATAGTTGTAATTAGTCCACCTACTATGGCAATAATAATTGAAAATAAAGATGTGTAGGCTTTTTTCCTTTGAAGCTTTCGTGCTTTTTCTTTAGCTTTTTTTGCATCTTGAAATCCCTTTAATTTTGCTTTAGCAGCAAATATTCCCTTAAGAGCTTTGAAATCTGGAAAATTAGACTTTTCCAGTCGTTGCCAAATTCCATCAGTCAGTTCATAAATCCAAAAATCATTTTCGGATGGACAAATTAAATATGCGGGGACATCAATCTCTCCAACATAGTTAAGGAGTTCTTTTGTTCTTTCTGTTGTTGCTCCTTCAGCCGGGATATTTATCTTAAATTCGACGATAGCTAATGGTTGATTAACTATATTATCGTCAAATATAATTAAGTCTATATATGAAACATTGCCCTTTTTAGAAGTAAAACCATAATTATACGATAAACAATCTTGAAGGAAATCTTTTTGACTAATAAGAAAATGACTAAAGGAGTTTATTAATTCTTTCTCTTTCATATATGGTCTGTTCTTGTTTTATATTAAAGCTAACGGTGAGTATAAGAAACGTAAGTGATTTCGAAGCTCAAACCTGTCAAGTTGCACTGAGCCAAATTTGCGTTTTGACATAAAATTAAAGTTTTAAAACAAACCGTCAAATCACAGATTTGGCGGTGCTGATTAAACGCTCCAAACCTTCGTAAACCACTGAACCACTTATGTTTTTATACATTGTTAGGCGCTTTTATTTTTCCTGCAATCCGATACAATGTATGAGACAGACTAGTATCGTATATCTCATCTACTATACCTTTTGCAATAGTCTCACTTTCAATACTCTCTTTCTTTTCTTCATTCTTCAGGTATTCCATGAATCGCTTAACAGTTTCAATTCGTAAGTCCAATTGCCTTTTCCCATGCTCATTTGATAACGGAAATACTTCCTTTATTTTTGCAAAATACTCATCATCGAATATCTGTGTATCTTGTAATACCATCTCTAAATATGAAAATTTATTCTTTAAAACATTAACATAGTAATGTCCTTTAAGTGATATTGCGACACTTTGATTTTCAATTAATTCAGTGTTAATTTCAATATCTGAAATCAAGTCATCAGTTTCTATTAAGCGATATTTACTTAAAAGATTCAGCTCATTAACAATTATCCTAAGATTATAACCGGCTGAACTAAAAGTCGAAATTAAATCATTGATTAAAATAAATTTTTCAGTTTGACCTCCTTTTACAATTCTGTTATCAAGATATCTTAAGAGCTTTATCTTAAGAAAATGATTCCTACTACCTTCTGCTGGTGAAAATAAATTACAAACAACACTAATTTCTTTATTGTAATACATTTTATTATTAAGTGCGACAGCTTTTACAAATTCCCAAAATGGTATTGGAATTTTACTGTCTGGCGATGTTCGTTGTCGTATAATATATTGGTCAACTTCAGTATGCCCTGAAATTAAAAATTGTTTAAATATTTCTAATCCTTCTCTAATATTTGGATAAGTAGTTTCCTGAATAAACTTTAGCATTTCAGAGTTTGTATTGCTAAACAATGTTTTTTCAAGACTTAAAAGAAAATCCTTCACAGATTCGTTATCAATCTGAACTTTCGCACCAGATTTAAGTGCTCCTTCCGACTTTCCAATTACATTCAAATATTTCAAAGCATAATTGATTCTTCTATGAAGAACCTCGTTGTAAGGTGGGGCTGTAATGTGATAAACATTGGGAGGGAAAGCATCAAAAGGAGGTTGGTATCTCCATTTGTAATAATATCCTTCCCTAAGGGATAGAACAACATTCACTTTCCCCTTTCTATTTATGCTCTGCGAAAACAAGAATACATCTTTCTGAATTGATATATCAAACTGGTCAACATTATCAATAATTATACACAGTCTTATTCTTCTTTCTCTAATAAGATATTCAGATAATTTATAAAAGTGATTTTCATTGTCTTTTAAAGCGTTTTCTAGAAAAGAGTCAAGCTTGTCATTGTACTTATCAGGATTGGACTCTTTATCACTTTGCCATATACTTTCGTCATTCCTTCTGATTTCTTTGAAATAGATTCTTTTTAAAGCTGTTTTTGAATGTAGTTTTAAATCAGAATAGTCTTCATAAATTCTTTCAAGTATATCACTAATTACATTCTGTTGATAATCTTTGAAATCTTTACTTGAATAATCTCTAAAATCAATATAAACATATGGATGCTCCTTATGAATGTCACCATTGAAATTATTTTTAAATAGATAGTTTATAAAGGTAGTTTTACCTGCTCCTTTAGAACCAACTATTATAATTGGTTTAGGGGCGTCGATATCTTTTTTAATAGGATATTCATCAATTTCAGTTTGAATTTGTTCAGAAAGATTTTTTGTATTTCTAACCTGTACTATCTCTTCTAATTTTGGTGGTTTATCTGCAAATAGTTTTTCTATTTCAGACTTGTTTTTCTTTATTTCTTTATTTTCAATAAAGCATTCTTTTATCAATTCCTTATTGGTTAATTCATCATAACTGTATAGTTCCCCGAAAATATCATCAAGAATTGGTAATAAGTTTGCACTTAGAGAATTCCTTATTAATTCAGCATCTTTAGATGCTATAGTGGATATGATTTTTTTTCCATTGGGTAATACTTCATCAATAGAAAGTTTGAATCCACAATTTTCTATTAAGGAGGCTTTAGATAAAACATTAAAAAAATCAATAAATCTATTTTCAACATCATCTAATCCATTAAAAATGGCGCACTTATTCTTTCTCCAATCTGTTCCATCCGTATTAGAAAATTTACCAATTATGAATTGATGTCCATTCGTGATAATTCCATATTGCAATCCTATTTCAAAAAGATAACTTCTTACTTGCTTTATTACTTCTTTATTTCCTTTCTCTAAAGTTCCAAGTGTAACAGCATGATGTTTTTGAGGTAACGTAAATTCAACAAAATTCTTCTTTGCTTCAACTAAAAACTGGAAACCAGGTATTGAAAACAAATAATCATAATAGCCTTCTTTGACATAGCCCTCTCTATTAATATTTTTCTCTTCCCAACCTAAAACACTAATAAATAGATAATCAATAAGTTTTGATCTTGTGTCACTTTCTGTGAGATTTGAATCCTTTAAAAGTTCAAAGTCCTTTTGAAATGTCAAGAAATCTTTATGGGCTACGTCAATATCTTTCATATTTTATATCTATTTTCTTAATTGTTTGTGTTGTTTTACGGTCTCTTAGTTATAATTGCGCCTAACGTAAAAGTGTTTTATCCTTTTGTTTTCTAAAATTAACAAAATATTATTAAGAGAGTTCAATTTTCTTCGCAGAATAATTCCAAATAAAGGATAAAACATGCTTGTACAATGCCGTCGGCCTATGGGCATTTATAGCTTAACGAAATAAAAGACAAAACCCTCTTTTAATTCTTCGTACTACAGCAAATAATCATTCCATTATGAATATTTTACTGCATTGCCGATTGACGAGAGCTCATTTTTGTCGCTAAATTGGCTTTACCCATTGACGAGAGCTCTTTTTTGTGGCAAATTTGCCTTTGCACATTGACGAGAGCATTTTTTTATGGCAAAATGGTGATTGCCGATTGACGAGAGCAAATTTTTGTCGCGAAATTGGCTTTACCCACTGACGAGAGATCTTTTTTGTGGCAAATGTGCCTTTGCACATTGACGAGAGCATTTTTTTGTGGCAAAATGGTCATTGCCCATTGACGAGAGCAAATTTTTGTCGCAAAATTGGCTTTGCCCATTGACGAGAGATGTTTTTTGTGCCAAATCAAACAATTTTACTTCTTATAATCCTACCTTTTTTATTATCCGTCTATTGTCATATACTTTGGTGTCATTCCTTCAAAGTCAATGGATACATAGTGTTTCAACGGATTGGAATCATAAGTAATTGACCATTCAGTATCATCACCGCTGAATACACCTAAATGAATCCCATCAAAACTGAACTCCTTGTCGAAATTGTCAATCCCTGAGTTCTCAATATATTCCTCAAGTTCCTTTCTTAAAAATGGAATAATAATGGCATTCTTTATCTCATCATATTCATTGTCGAGCCTTTTAAAAAAGTCTTTTTGTAAATTGGAAGGTCCATTTTCATCAGCATCAACACATATTCCAATCTCCTGAGCTTGAAAAATCACAGAACCTTCGTAAAAGTTTTTTGAGGAATCTTTGAATGTTGTATAGCCAAGTTCTCCGAATAAGTCATCTTGGAATTTTGGTTTTTTCTTAAAAATATCAAATAAACCCATATTTTTTTCTGTTTTTACAAAACTGTTTTAATCGTACACTTTTAATTACACCTTGCTGGTTCGAGCTTGTAGTTAAGACCTCTTCCATTGGGCAGAAAAGCATTCTGCTATGCAGAGCAGGAGTTACAAACTTGTGCTGTCAGGGGTAGTTATTTATATTTTTCAATTTGCTCAAATAGGGTTGCTTTGTAGTTATCTGTGAATTTTACACTACTAAAGAATCCACTTTTGATTTCTTTATTTTTAATTCTTAAATCATACCAATCTGAGAAAAAGTCAGCATAACCTCCGGTTGATATCTCATTGTTTCCCATTGCCACCATAAGTGGGTACTCTTCAACGAATTGCTTCTTTGATTTAATCTTTTTATTGATACTTAGTAGATAGAATTGAATGTCATAAGCTAAATAGGACAAGGGATCCGCGTGAAGTGCAAAATATCCTTTTTCATTAGTTAATTCTTTAAATAGATTTCGCAGAACTTTGTCAAAATCTATTGATTTATCAGCTTTAAAGTACTGTTGGAGAACATCCGAAAAACGTCCATTTTTAAGGGCTTCTAATGTCTCTTTTAATTCTTCTTCTGAGTTATCATATTCGCTCTCATTCACAAGACCTTTGATAAATTCGCTAAAATCACTTGCTAAAAAAGTCTTCTTGTAATCATGTTCTTGGTCAACATGGACGACTTCAGGTTCTCCTTCATTTCCGCATTTTGAGTAATCTAATAGAATCATATCATGACCTGCACTAGGGCAAGTGCAAATATATATTCCATCATTAGGGTATTGCCATTCATCAATCATGAATTGGCTTCCTAATCCACCACAAAGAGAATAAGTTTTTTCAAATCCAATCCCCATTATTCCGCTAATGGCAACATGGTCTTCTGCCCATGAGGTACTTTCATTTGTAGGAAAGCAGGTGTTTACAGGAATGCCTCCATTTTGACTTTTCATCAGTTCAATGTATGCTTCCGGTAGCTTATAATCTAGCCTGGATTCAACTTTAGTGATTAACTCCTCAGTCACAGATTCATTTTTATATTTATTATCTGAATATTCTGATGATTCCCAAAAGTCCGTCAAGTCAATGTCTGTTAAATTATTCATCTATTGCTATATTGCTGCTACCGTTTCGCGGGTATGGCGTCGTGCCGCCGTCTCCACAGGTTTGTTGTTTATAGTTCTGTCGTTCAAATTCTCACTTCTGTATCCTGCCGAACCGAACTTCGGCATGCGCACCCGCTGTTGGCAACAGTAATTTCATTATTCTCTATTGTAATATTTAATGTAAAAATACTCATCAAAATTTAATGTTGTATCTAAAGATATCTTATTATTTACATTAACAATTAATCTCTTTTTTATCCTAGAATCATTGATGTTTTTTACTTTAACATCAAAGCCTTCCGTATCATAATTCCAATTTATATCTCCTATTACTTTGTCGAACCATAGCGTTCTTTGCTTACAAAATTGAAAGTTAGTTCCTGGCATTGTGGTTGCAAAGCCAAATTCTTGTTGTTTGTAATAATATTGTTCGTCAATTTGTACTGTGTAAACAGGATAGTTCTCAATCATGGAAAAGAATATATAGAAAGGAGCTATCATAGCAGCAAGAGCTATTGATATTCCTATAAAACTTTGAATCAAAATCCGAGTCAGTTTCTTTTTTAATTTTCGTTTAAGTATCCGATTTATAATCCAGAAAGATGAAATTGCAACAAGTACTATAAGGACAAAATAAACTTGGAACATATTGTAATCTTTATTGACGTGCTTTGTTTTAAATTTAAAAAATCAGGACTGATAATTACCCTAATAAATACAATACTGCTAGGCGGCTTGCTGGTGTTTCTTAATTGAGCTAAGCTTTCAAACTGCGCATCACCGCCCATGCAATTTAGCTTTTGTGCCTGTTGCACAACTCTTGATAACTTGTTCATAAATCTAACAATAAAAACTTTACTTCGCAATAATAATGGCTTAACTTGTAAATAAA
>NZ_JANQCD010000068.1 GCF_026672275.1 Marinifilum sp. D737
TTATTCGTAATCCGAACTGAAGTCGGAATACGAAGTATCTACAAATTTTTCCCAGGCAAGGGGTGACTGATGTACATCTTGCAAATTAGTCACCCTTTGACTTTTCGTACTATTTATTCGTAAGCCGAACTGAAGTCGGAATACGAAGCATCTACAAATTTTTCCCAGTCAAGGGGTGACTGATGTACATCTTGCAAATTAGTCACCCTTTGACTTTGCGTTAGGGATTGAAGTGGATACCCCACAGTGAGGAACGAGCGAGGAGTAGAAACGGAAAGCCCGACCGACGAAGGAGGGAACGCCCTAAAAATGAAAAAAGGCTCAGGAAAATCCCGAGCCTTTGTATTTTAAATTGAAATGCTGTATTAAAACAAGTTTTCCAATAATGAATCTTCAACCAAGTTTGGTAGTGTAACTTTTAAGTCAGGACGACGCTCCATTTCACGTTTGATAGCGAACATGGCCTCATCGTTTCTTGCCCAGCTTCTTCTTGCAATACCATTGTTCACATCGTAGAACAACATGTTTTTCAAGCGAGCATCAGCTTCAGGAGTTCCATCAAGCAGCATACCAAAACCACCGTTGATTACTTCTCCCCAACCTACTCCACCACCATTGTGGATGGATACCCAGGTTGCTCCTCTAAAGCTATCGCCAATTACATTGTGAATGGCCATATCAGCAGTAAACTTACTTCCATCGTAAATGTTCGAAGTTTCTCTAAATGGAGAATCGGTACCACTTACATCGTGATGATCGCGACCTAGAACTACAGGACCAATCTTGCCTGCTGCAATGGCATTGTTGAATGCTTCAGCAATTTTTGCTCTACCTTCGGCATCGGCGTAAAGAATACGAGCCTGAGAACCAACAACCATTTTGTTTTTCTTTGCATCCTTAATCCAGGTGATGTTATCCTGCATTTGCAATTGAATTTCTTCTGGTGATGATTCCATGATTTCCTGCAATACATTCATTGCAATCTCATCGGTCATATCCAAATCTTCTGGTTTACCCGAAGTACAAACCCAACGGAAAGGACCAAATCCATAATCGAAACACATAGGACCCAAGATATCCTGAACGTATGATTTGTATCTGAAGTCGATGCCATTTTCAGCCATGATATCAGCACCAGCTCTTGAAGCTTCCAAAAGGAATGCATTTCCGTAATCGAAGAAATAAGTTCCTTTCGCTGTGTGATTATTAATGGCAGCAGCATGACGACGCAATGATGCTTGTACTTTTTCCTTGAATACTTCCGGTTCTTCACGAATCAATCGGTTCGATTCCTCGAAAGTCACATCAACCGGATAGTAACCTCCGGTCCATGGAATATGAAGAGAAGTTTGATCGGAACCTACGTGAATGAAGATCTCTTCTTTATCGAAACGTTCCCAAACATCAACCACATTCCCAATGTAGGCAATAGAAACGACTTCGTTATTAGCCTGAGCTTCTTTTACTCGGCTAACCAGGTCGTCCATATTGTCAACCAAAACATCAACCCATCCTTGTTCGTGACGCTTGGTTGCTGCTTTAGGATTTACTTCGGCTGCAATGGTAATACATCCTGAAATGTTACCTGCTTTAGGCTGAGCACCACTCATTCCACCTAAACCTGCTGTCAGGAAGATTTTACCTGATGGCGTTTCTCCTTTTTTCAACATTTTACGGAAAGCGTTCATTACCGTAATGGTAGTACCGTGAACGATTCCCTGTGGGCCGATGTACATGAATGAACCTGCAGTCATCTGACCATATTGTGATACACCTAGTGCATTGAATTTTTCCCAATGATCGGGCTTCGAGTAATTCGGAATTACCATACCGTTGGTAACAATTACACGAGGAGCTCCTTTTGATGATGGGAACAATCCCATTGGGTGACCTGAATACATGTGCAAAGTTTGCTCATCGGTCATGGTCGCCAAATATTTCATACAAAGCAAGTACTGCGCCCAGTTTTGGAATACCGCACCGTTTCCACCGTAAGTAATCAATTCCTCAGGATGCTGTGCTACTGCAGGATCCAAGTTGTTTTGCATCATTAGCATGATACCGGCAGCTTGCTGCGATTTTGCAGGATACTCTTCGATTGGACGAGCGTACATTTTGTATTCCGGCTTGAAGCGATACATGTAAATGCGACCGAAATCCAATAGTTCCTGTGCAAATTCAGGAGCCAATTCGGCATGCCACTCTACCGGAAAGTAACGCAATGCGTTGCGAATGGCCAATTGCTTTTCTTCTACCGATAAAATGTCTTTACGTTTAGGAGCTCTGTTGGCATCCTTTGGGTATTCTCTTTTTGCAGGCAATTCTGCTGGAATTCCCTGTAATATTTGTTCTTGAAATGTCATTTTCTTCTCTCCTATTTTACGATAAAAGCTCTGTTTTTCACAAACTCAACCATTGCATTGATATCATCTTTCAACACGCGGTCGTCTTCCAATTTGTCAACCTTAGATCTAATGATTTCGAAGTTCTTTTCGATGATATCAGACAATCTGTTTGGTCTTCTGAATTCAATTGCCTGAGCAGCATACATCAACTCAATGGCAAAGATTTTCTCAAGGTTACCCAAAATCTGGTTGAACTTACGTCCGGAGATAGATCCCATAGAAACATGGTCTTCCTGTCCTAATGAAGTTGGAACACTATCAGCAGATGGAGGGAAACACAATGATTTGTTTTCGGTTACCAAAGCCGCAGTTGTATACTGTGGAATCATGAAACCAGAGTTCAATCCACCGCTTGAAGTCAACAAACGAGGCAATCCATATTTTCCTTCCAAAAGCAAGTAACATCTTCTGTCAGCAATATTACCCAGCTCTGATGCTGCCAAAGCACAATAGTCAATTGCCATTGCCAATGGCTGACCGTGGAAGTTACCTCCTGAGATTGCTTCGGTTTCGCTCAATACGATTGGATTATCGGTTACTGAATTCATTTCGATTTCAGCCATTTCCTTTACGTGGGCAAATGCATTTCTCGATGCTCCGTGAACCTGAGGGATACAACGCAATGAATAAGGATCCTGTACACGCTCACAATTGCTATGCAATGCCAGGTTTTCTGATTCATCCAATAACATGCGCATGCGTTCTGCTACTTTCAAGTTTCCAGGGAATGGACGAATTTCGTGCAATGCCGATTTGTAAGGTGCTGCACTTCCCATAAATCCTTCCAAGCTCATTGCTCCTGCAACATCTGCCAAGTCAAGCAAATATTCCATTCTGTGCAGACCTTTAATGGTATGCGCCAAAATAAACTGAGTACCATTAATCAATCCCAAACCTTCTTTAGCAGCAAGGGTAATTGGCTCCAATCCATGCTGTGCCAATACTTCTTTGGCAGGAAGAATGTCTTTTCCAACCCAAAATTCACCTTCACCCAATAGCGGTAAGAATAAGTGTGACAATGGTGCCAGGTCACCTGATGCACCTACAGATCCTTGCTCAGGCACAACTGGCAAAATATCATTTTCAATGAAGAATAAAATACGTTCAATCACCTCTAAACGAACACCTGAGAATCCTTGAGATAAAGCTTGTACCTTACAAATCATCATGATTTTAGACAACTCCTTACCAATTGGATTACCAACACCAACGGCATGAGTAATAAGCAAGTTCTCTTGAAGCTTGCTGGTTTCTTCCGGAGAAATCTGAGTATCACAAAGTGGTCCGAATCCAGTATTTACACCGTAAACCGCTTTGTCAGAATTCGCCATGGTCTCCACCTTGGCTCTGCACTCATTTACTTTAGCAATAGCTTCTTCAGTTAAGACAGCTTTAAGCTCTCCACGAGCAATCTGTATTGTTTTATCAACTGTTAGTCGATCAATCCCGTATTTAAACATTGTTTAAGTATTTTATATCGTTTATTCTAAACCTCTCAGTTTTATTTATTGCAAATGTAAATGGTATTTTAATACCCAACAAGACTAGTTTTATCAAGATATAATAACCTGGAGTTATCAATTGACAATTAATAATTAGTAATGAATAATTAATAATGAATAATTAATAATGAGTAATTAATAATAAAATATTGGGTTTTATGAAGTTGCTTCTTCGCCCCCAGCTTTTCTGGTCACGAGGCTTCGGGATTTAACTTTTCTACTATTCTACTTCCAGCTTCGCTGGTCCCGATACTTCGGGATTCTACTTTAGCAGTTAGCAAAGAACAATTAATAATAATTATTAAAATAATAGTAATTGGCACAATATTTGAAACATAAAAATTCTTAACTAAACTTACAAACAATGAAAATAAAACTTACCTTAATTCTTATTGCTGCATGCTCCTTATCAGCACTGGCAAACAATTCTAACTACAATTTTTGGACTCAGATTTGGATGGATCATGCAAGTGAATATGAAAAAGAATCCGGAAATTATCAGCAAACACTTCATAATCATTCCTGGAATTACAAGAATCGTAGAATACTGCACGATGCAGCACAGGAATACCTTATTCAATTAGAACAACAAAATGCTTTTTACATCGATCCTGAATTGGAAGATTATTTGTATCAATTAATCAATCAAATTCATCCAAAAGCTTTTCCTTCCCAGCAAAAAATCAATTTGAATATTAAGGTGATCAAATCTGCGATTCCAGAAACATTTTCATTTGCCAATGGAACCATTATCACCAGTACTGGTATGCTATCATTATTACAATCGGAAGATGAATTAATGGCAATTTTAGCCAGGGAAATTGCTCATTTAACCCTGGATCATAATGTAAAAACTTACAATGCGATGCAAACCAAAAAAACCATTTCTGCAATTATTGGTGTGGGAGTTTATGTGGCAAGTACAGCAAATAGATTGGATAAAGGTGATAGCTATTGGGAAGCGGATTACCTGGGAAGCTTTATGGGTGCAAGTTCTGAACTTCTTTCTTATGGAATTTTAAGTGCTTTAGGTGTAGGATACAATCGTTCAAGAATATATGAGGCTGATGAGATTGCCCAGGAATGGATGGTGAAAAACAATCGAAACGCCTATGCTTTATCTCAAGCTATAAGAAGGTTACAATTTTTTGAAGCTCAATCCAGAGGAACCATTAATGAACTTTCAGAGAATCGTTTTTTCCTTAAAAATAGATTTGAAAACATCTTAAATAAAAAGAAGTATCACTTGAAACCTACTGGAATTAAAATGACTATTCTTAATAAGGACTACGACACCAACATTGCAGACTGTTTAAAAACCAATGCCAAATTATTGGTAGCCAATGAGTGTTATGCAGAAGCTCTTCCACTATTGAATCGCTCCATTCAATCACATTGGACCGAAGGTGAAGCTTACTTACTAAAAGCAGTTGCATTGCGACACACCAAATATAGCGAGAAGGATAACCACAACATTCTTACCATTCTTGACGAGGCAGAAAATAATGCGGTTGCCGACTTGCCATGGGTTTGGTCTGAACGAGCATTGATTCACCTGAGATTGAATGAAAAGAAGAAAGCTTTAGATGCATTAATCAGATACGAAGAATATTTTGCACAAGAGCAATCGGAAAACATGTTATGGGCCAGAAGAATGATTGCCAAGTTAAATAAAATAACAAATTAATAAGCTCTTGAGGGTCTCACTCAGAGTGAGGCTCTCAATTAATTCTGGATTGATACCCTCACAACAAGTAGCAATGAACAGTTAACAATGAGTAATTAGTAATTAAAAATAAAATGGTGGGTTTTATGAAGTTGCTTCTTCGCCCCCAGCTTTGTGGGTCCGAGGCTTCGGGATTATACTTTTCTACCTTTATACTTTTTTA
>NZ_JANQCD010000069.1 GCF_026672275.1 Marinifilum sp. D737
TTTTTCATGCAATATTTTATTAAAATACTGGTGATCGAACTGCTTTAATTCTTTTTCTTCTTTTCTTGGTAGTGGCAAGGGGAAAAGAGAACGATATTTCGTGTGCTCCAGTATTTGTATGAATTAGCTTAGAGATGGCGTAATCGTAACTGTAAGCAACTTTAAAGCGTTCGGTAACGAATCCGGCCATGGCAATAAAAGAGTCGTAATTTGGCTCAAAATTTTGGTTAAACCACAATCCGAATACCACAGAACTCTTGCTTGCATATAATCCATAGTTCATCTGAGAAAAATCTCCTTGTTGCTGATAAAGCAATGCAGGGGCCAGAATCCAATTATCGGCATATCGCCTGCTTCTTCCTCCCAAAACAAATTCGGCACCTGCGTGAACTGTATATTTGGTTTGCAATTTGTCTTCCTGTTCATCATCAAAACTTAAATCCGGCTTAGCCAAATGATGAGCTGCAATACCGAAATAAAAATCTCCATAGTATGCTATCGAACCCAATGAGAAATCCCATCCATCTTTTCGCCTGTTTACAGGATCGCCTGAAGGATTGTGTGGAAATATATTCCCATAAATAGGAGAAACCTGATCTGGAAATACAAGGTTCTGCCAATCTACCTTTTTTTGCATAAAAGCTGCCTGAATAGCCGGACGAATCACTAAATCATCGGTTATTCTCAAATAAAATGAGTACATCCCGGCAAAGGTGGTTGTTTTTAATGCTCCATCTCCCTGGTCATCCTGAATAACCATAACACCTATTCCTCCATTTAAGGTCTCATAGAAGTTATCGAATGCTACACTATAAGTAACGTAAGGAAGGTCTAAATTTGGCCATTGATTACGATAGTTTAAGCTAACATTTGAATTATTTGCAGATCCTGCCAAAGCTGGATTCAGGTATAGTTTATTTGCGTAAAACTGAGAAAATCGGATATCCTGAGCAAAGCTTTGCACCAATGATACTACAAATAATAAGCAAAAAACAATCAGAGCTTTCTTCATCTATTCTCAATTTATAACTCCACAGAGTTATTCCAGTTATAAAAGTGATTCGGACATTTGTGTATAAGTCCGAAATCACTTGTAAAATAAATTTATTTTATTGATAAAATAAAACCTTTTCTAAATTATCTGATCAACATGAAGGTTCCCTTATTGGTAAGTTCACCATTAATAAACACCATCCAAACATATGCTCCTGCCGGACAAAGTTTGCCTTTGTATTTGCCATCCCAACCTCCGTTGCGACCTACTTCGTCTGTCTTATACAGCAATTCTCCCCAGCGGTTGTATACATACATTTCAAATTGCTCAATATCGTAATTGATATCTTTCAAATAAAATTTGTCGTTATCATTACTGGAGTTTGGAGTAAATGCATTAGGTGATTCTATACCTACCGGTTTCACCTCTACATTCACAGAATCCTTGGCAATACAACCTAAGTTATCTCTTACAGTCAGTTTATATTTACCCGTTTCAGACACTTCGTATCGTTGAAGAATACTGCCTTCCTTGCCATCGTCCCACTCAAAGTAGTAAGGAGAATATTCCAATGGAAGATTTGGAGCTAACGTAATGGTTTGTCCTTCAAAAATTGTTACTGGTCTGTCTTTAACAAGTTCGATTTCTCTTGGGCCGCTATAAATTAAATTATTCAGCAATTCTGGTTTTGGTGTTGGATTTATTACAAAATTTTGTTCATCGCCACAACCATATTTGTTCGCTACTGTTAACAGATATTTACCTGGCTGGTCAATTGTTCTATCAATATCAGTATAACCATCTTCCCAAACAGGATTTTCCATTCCTGAGATATTCACTTCGAATTTTTCGCCCTCACAAGCAAACTTATCTTCTTCCAATTCAGGGTCAGCTACCATATTTACAAGTACTTCTCCCTCTGCATCACAGCCATAAAGGTCGGTCACACTAATCTTGTAAGTGTACGTTCCTTCAGGAGCATTTACAATCCTCGGACTTCTTGTATTAGGATCATCCAAATGATCCGGATTTGTCCAGGTAATTTCACCTGCATCACCTACAATATCGGTTAGCAATTGCAATTGGTTACACTGACCAACTGTAGTATCAGAAATGGTAGTTACAATTGGCAGTGGAGCTACTGTAAGCTCAACCAAGTCCATATTTGTACAACCGTGTTCATCCATGACCGTAGCAACCAATACTTGTGATTTACCAGGAGTAAAGGTTGGATTCATCGAATTTGCATCATCCAAATCTGCTGCTGGTGCCCATTGAATATTGCTTTCATCTGTCTCTGCTCTCAATTTAAAAGGCTTACAGCTACCAATGGTAGTATCATCTGTAATATTTACCCTTGGCAATGGATCTACCTGTAAAGTTGTTTTTGATGTAACATTTGAACAGCCATTTTCATCGGTATAAGAGTAATGAATATTGTAGGTTCCTGCTCCTTTTTCTGACGGATCGAATACCTCTTCAGATATGTCATCCACCCAATAAATACCTCCTTCAGGATATCCTCCTGATAGAGTAAAGCTTTCGTTACATACTCCTTTTGATTCAAATAGAGCCAAGTTCACATCTGGCAGAGCATTTAGTTTCACCAATGAATCTACTTTCGACTCACAGCCTGTAGCAACATCGGTAATCATGATAGAAAGTTCTCCGTTCTCCAGTTCACCCCAGGTAATACGGGTACGTAAACCTGTATCTGGTCCGGCAAACAAACCACCTTCTACGCCCCAACCATACTCAATTTCAGGCATTGCATCGGTTGTATAGGTAACACGATCTTCCTTAGCACAAAGTACCATTCTACCTAAAATTCTCGAGTTTGGCAATTCATGAACAGTTAATTCTGTCGGTTTTGTTGACCTTTTTTCTGTACATCTATCTGAAAGGATACAAGTATAATAGCCACTATCATCCGGACTTGTTTTTCCCAAATTCAATACCGGCGTATTTTCTCCCGTTAAATCAACTCCATCCAATTTCCATTGGTAAGTTACATCATTACCTTCTACATCTGTTGTTAGCCTTACTTCTTCTCCTGAACAAACTTCAATATCTGCCATTTCAGATAAAATTCTCAATTGAGGAATTACCTTAAGTGTCATTTCATCGCTAATGGATGCTGAACATGAATTATAAACTTTACAAGTATAATTGGCTTCATCAGCAAGCTGAATTGATGTTAAACTCAAAACAGGTGTAGTTTTCCCCGGCATATCAACGCCATCTTTTCTCCACTGATATTTCAGCTCTTCACCGGTAGCTCCTACACTAAATTCTACCAATGATGTGTTTTCACATGTTTCTACATTATCGCTAACTGAAATAATTACCGGCAATTCTGTTACCTCCAGGCTGCCTGTTGTTGTAACATTACCACATAAACCTGTTACTTGTACTTCGTAATTTCCTTCATGTACTAATTGTGTTGGATTGTAGTTCAGAATTTTTTCATCTGAAACCTCAACTCCTCCAAAGAACCATTTGTACTTAATATTAGCTGCTCCTTTTACATTGGGAATCCATTCCAGTTCATCACCTTCACAAATGGTCTTAGTACCAAGAGCTGCCAAAAGTGTTGTATTCTCATAAACACGAACGGTTGTTTTCTCAACAATACCATCCACAGGAGTTCCCTCTCCTTCAATCTTACATGTATAAACTCCGGCATCTGTCGCTTTAAGTTCAGAAATATAAAAAGTCAGTTTAGTTTCTCCAGGAATTTCTAATCCATCCTTGAACCATTTTACCGATAATATTTGACCGGTAGCATCTATACTTAAACTTAATGCCTCACCAACACATTTTTCTTCCAAGCTTACCAAGCCATCTGTAATAACAACCGGTTCCTTAACGGTTAACTTTCCTGTTGCCAATCGGGTTGCACAGGTACCTTCAATTTCGCAAGTGTAATAACCTTCGTCGGAAAACTGAATATTTGTTAGTTTTAGTGAATTTGTTTTTTCGGATAAGGTAGTGGTTACACCATCTTTTACATGAGTCCATGTATAACTAAGGTTATGACCTGTAGCATCAACTGTCATCGTGTAATCTTGCCCAACAAATCGAACTACGTTCTTTAATGTAGTCAAAATTATTGTTGAAGGATTCACGCTTAACTGAGTTGTTTCTGACAAAGTTCCTCCACAACCATTATCATCGGTAACAATGCATTCTACTGTATATACTTTGGGTGTAAATGCATCTTCTGGCAGTACTTCTGCTCCACTAATTAATAATGTAGCAATAGAGGAAGGCTGAGTGATTCCGTCAATTTTCCACTCATAATTTAAATCTCGTCCTGTAGCTTTGGCTCTAAATACAACATCTTCATTTTCACAAACTACCTGGGATGCGATTGGATCTAATGTTGGTTTTGGATTAACAAGCTGTGTTCCTACTGAAACATCAGTCCCACATTTATTTGAAACTTCAACTTTGTAATTTCCTTCCATTGCTGTTGTTGCATCTCCTAAATTCAATTGAACTCCAGCTACAGAATTTGTTGAACCATCATTTAATGTCCATTTTATATCATCGTAAGATCCTGTTACACTTATCGTGCCTAATACCAAAGGATCACCTTCACAAACTGATATTAGTTTTTCAATGCCATCTCCATCAATTGAAGGCGCATCTATAATGGTAATATTACTTGTGTAAGTAAATGTGTTTCCACAATAATCTTCAATTACACATTCATAAGTTCCTTTATCAGCATCGGTTACTGAAGCCACCAAATAGTTGGTAGTTGCTGTAATTGGGTTGCCATTATGTGTCCATGTGTAAGATTTTGCGTCACCTGTATGTTCTACTTCAAGATTTAATTCACTACCAATACAAATAGCATCTGGGTTCACCCATACATTAGAGGTAACTACTGGATTATAAATATTCACATAACCTGAAACAGATTTTGTTGTACAGCCGTCAAACACTTCTGCTTTATATTGTCCGGATTCACTCTTATCTATAGGCGTAAAAGAGTAATCTGCATTGGTAGCTCCCGGAATTTCTGCACCATCTTTAAACCATTTGTATACAGGAGAAAGTGCCGGATCAATATTATCTATAATTACGGATAAGGTCTGTAAACTACCTGTGCACATTTCACTACTATTTGCCCATGCATTCAAGCTTAATTCAGAACGGTGAACAACTGTAAAATCATCTCTTACGTCAGGACAAACTCCATTACTAACGGTTACTTCGTAGTTTCCGTTATCGCCGGTTCCTATATTTACAATTGTTGTTGTGGAAACTTCTATAGCATCTTTTGTCCACGAGTAAGTGAAAGGCGTTGTTCCTGCTGTTACATCCAATGTAATTTGCTTGCTCTCATCGAAACACAAAGATTGATTATCAATATCTGTAAATACAATTGGTTCATAAACCTCAACTTTTACTTCATTTGAAATATTATCTGCACTTGAACCATCTTTTACAATGCATCGGAAAGTCCAACTATTCATTGGCGATGTTACATTGTTAATATGTAGTTTTGATCCATTAGTTGTAGCTACATTTGACATACCTGCTACTCCATCTGCATTCGACCAAGTTCCTCTTCCGTCATTATATTCCCATACATAATCTAATCCTGCACTTGTTCCTGTGATTTCAAAATCAATAGCATCGTCGAGACATGC
>NZ_JANQCD010000006.1 GCF_026672275.1 Marinifilum sp. D737
AGAAAACAATATCGCACAGAGCTGAAATATGGTTACATGGATGTGTGGTATGTTGAATATAAAGGCACGTAGCGATTGTTAATGATTTGTTAATTGCAAAAAAAAAGCTGCCAATATAAATCGACAGCTTCTTCTAAAACAATGATACGCCTTTACCTCACAAAATTGCTAAGTATTTTTCTTTCTTGTTCAGGTGCTTCTACTGTTTCTTTTCCATTTTTCATTACTTCCATTAGGTAGGCCATGTTTTTACCCAAAATTCTCATAATCTGCACACCTTCTTCATCCTGATGAACTTCTCCTGGCATTAATCCATGAATCACATTCCAATAGTTTGAGCTTGGAATCATCATTTCGGAATAGGCTAGGTAATTATTTAATTCGTTGAAAACAGGCAATCCGCCAGAACGACGAACGGCAACTACGGATGCACCCACTTTATGTCTGAATAAAGATCCGTTAGCGCCAGCTACATAAAATGCACGATCGAGGAAAGATTTCATTCCGGCGCTTAACGACGAGTAATGTACAGGAGATCCAAGAAGAATACCATCGGCTTCTTTCATCTTCTGAATCCAGTCATTTACATCATCATTTTTGATCACACACTTTTCATCTCTATTTTTAAAGCACATATTACAGGCCGTACATGCTTTTACATTTTTTATACCAACATTTACAATTTCGGTCTCGATACCTTTTTCTTCCAACTGTTCACACACTAATTTTAATGCATGATAGGTGTTGCCTTCTTTTTTGGGACTACCGTTAAATGCGACTACTTTCATTTGTTTGTGTTTTTTATTTGATTGATAATGCAAAGGTAAGCTTGCAATTGTTTAGCTTGTTTTAATAAGATGTTAAAAAATTACGTAGAGGTTTAATTGCCTTCAATTTCGGCAATATTTGCCAGTGCATTATCGCGAAGTGGTTTGTATTTAAAATACCAAATTACTAAACCTATGATGATTGCAAGTATAAAAATCGAAAAGAAAACAATTTGAGATTCAACAGTATTGAATAATGGTTGAGACCTAAGATTAAAACTGGCATTCATTAAAAAAACGGCAAGAAATATCAGGATGCTCTTTTTTCGGAACGGATGATACCTTTCTGCTGCTTGCTTTAGCATGAGAAGTGTAGGCAGCGAGTAATCAACATTTTTGTATTCTTTTTGGTAGCTTCCAAATACTAGTGCAAATATTAAAAATGCTGCTACAAGGAGCAGTCCTGCAATCAAATCAGTAAGCTCTTTTGTGTCAAAATAGTGTATAAAGGCAATGATCGTGTAAAGTGGGATGAAAATCCAATAAACAATCTTCATTCTTTTGCATAGATTAGAATAATTACGATCCTCCTTTTTAAGTTTCCCTAATAATTGATCCAGATTGACTTTTTCGTTCTTTGTTTTATTTAAGTTCATGCTTGCCTCCTGTTAATTTGTTTTTTAATTGTGTTTTAATGCGGTGAATTTTCACCTTTACATTGGGTTCATTAATGCCGATCACATCTGCAATTTCTCTCATACTTAATCCTTCAAGCATAAGAGAAATTAAGGCTTTGTCAATCACAGAAAGCATATTTAACTCATTCTGAAGTAGGTTGAATTGCTTTTCTTCTTTTCGCTTGATTTCCAAATCTTCATTGTCCAGAATAGAACTTAGATTTTGCGTATCGGTGTTTATTATTAGCTGCATTTCTCTGTAGCTTTTGCCTGTAAAGCTTAGCGATGTGTTAACAGCTACACGATAAACCCATGTGCTAATTGCCGATTTACCTTTAAATTGATCCAAACTCTTCCAGATATTAATCAGTACTTCCTGATACATATCTTTTTGATCTTCGGCATTCGAATTATAGTAACGACATATCCGTTGTATTCGATCACTATTATCCGATAGAATTTGATTAAATAGATCTTCTTTTTTCAATGTGTGTGTGTTTTGTTCTTTATCTATTTAGTAAGGGAGGAGTATGATTGGTTACACTTTTTTTTTGATTTTTTTACTTATAAAATCTCAAAGCCATTATAAGTCTCAAATTTCCAGATCTCTACTACTTTTCCAATTGGCAGTTCGTAAGGTTTATAATTTCTGTTTGAAGAAACCAACAGGAGAGATTGATTTTTCTCAAACTGCTTGTATACTACTTTAAATACGATACCATCCTCCTGGGTAACAATAATGCATGGAGTGCCATCTTTAATCGTTTCCCAGTTTTGAATATAAGATGCCGTTACCCACGATCCTTCGGGAATGGGAAGCATGGAGTCTCCTTCAATTTGGAAGGTTCTGTAGGTTTTATCTTTGGGCAAGAATGGGAGAGTGAATTTTGGTAGTGATTCTATAAATTCCAAATCGCCATAGCTATTTGTATAGCCGGCCTGTGCTTTTAGGGGAACCATTTCTATATTTTCATCTCCATCCTGGTTTACCGATATGGTAAGCAAACGAAGTTTCTTTCCAGTTACATCAATGTCAAATCCATCTTCGATTTGCGAAAGCTGAAATTCCGATAATTCCTGCAGCTTATATCTTATTAATGCATCAATGGAAACATTAAAGTATTCGGCAAATTTCACCAGTACTTTAAAAGGTGGTTGAACGCTTTTTTCGTAACCCGCCAGTGTGGTTCGTGTAATCTCCAATTGCTCAGCCAAGTCGGCTTGCGATTTTCGTCTTCTCTTGCGAAGGAACTTGATATTTTCTGCAAAAAACATGCTTTTTTCTTTCAAATATACGCATAATAGACTAAATTATTGACAGGATTATGACGAAAATATCGACATTTAATGAGGAAGACAATATTGCATATGGATTTAGACACATTTTTTGTGTCGTGTGAGAGGTTGCAGGACAGTAGGTTGAACAATCGGCCGGTCTTGATTGGAGGAACATCAGATAGAGGAGTGGTAGCAGCTTGTTCTTACGAAGCACGAATGTATGGCATCCATTCTGCCATGCCCATGAAAATGGCGCGCATGCTTTGCCCGGAAGCTGTTGTCATTAGGGGAAATAGTGGAACTTACAGCGAATATTCCGATCATGTAACAGAAATCATTAAGGAGCGTTCGCCTTTGTTCGAAAAATCATCTATTGATGAATTTTATATGGACATAACAGGAATGGATCGCTTTGTAAAGGAAAGTTACATGTGGTCAAAGGAACTGAGAGAAAAGATCATGAAGGAGACTCGTTTGCCCATTTCCTTTGGTTTATCTACCAGCAAAACGGTTTCTAAAGTGGGAACAGGCGAGGCCAAGCCCAATAATCATATCAATATCAATAGTGGTGAAGAGATTCCTTTTTTGGCTCCACTTTCCATTAAAAAGATTCCTATGGTAGGCGATAAAACTTACCACAAGTTGCGAAGTATGGGAATAGAAAAGGTACGAACCGTACAAGAAATGCCTATGGAGCTAATGGAACGTGTACTGGGGAAGAATGGGCAAGTGATTTGGAAAAAAGCACAGGGTATTGATAATACTCCAGTGATTGCCTGGAGTGAGAGAAAATCTATATCTACAGAACGAACTTTTGAGCGAGATACCACTGATGTTGTGAAAATGCGTAGTATTTTGGTTGCAATGGCTGAAAATTTGGCTTATCAGCTCCGAAATGGAAACAAACTAACTGCTTGCGTGACGCTTAAGATTCGCTATTCCGATTTTCAAACTTATACCAAACAAAAGCGAATTCCCTACACATCGCTCGATCACACACTAATCGCTACAGTACTCGACCTGTTTGATAAAATGTATGAACGTCGGGTTTTGATTCGACTCATCGGAGTTCGTTTCAGTAATTTGGTAGGAGGAACTTATCAAATTCGCCTGTTCGAAGACTCTGAAAAGCTCATTAAACTGTATCAAAAAATGGATCATTTGAGAAACAAATTTGGGAAAAATGCGGTGAAACGCGCCATAGGAATGGATGTAAAAACCATTGGAGGAATGAATCCTTTTAACGGACAAGCTCCAATTGTTCCTGCTCACCGCAGACGATAAAAATCAATTAATAATTAACAATTAGTAATGAATAATAGAGCTTGAGTTGATTTTATAACCATTTCATCTAAAACAGATGATGAAAGTTTATAACTCATACTAAGACGAAAGACATTATTACTCATTACTAATTATTCATTACTCATTATTGATGTTATTGAATTGCCACTCATATTATAGTTTTAAGTACGGAGCTCTTTCTGTAGAGGAGGTTTTAAAAGAAAGCCAGACAGGAGGACACGATACCATTGTATTAACTGATATTAATAATACTGCAGTAAGTCTCGATTTTGTACGACAGGCAAAGGAATTTAATGTACGACCGCTTGTGGGAGCAGATATCAGGAATAGAGCGATACAGCAGTATGTTTTGCTGGCCAAAAATGCGATTGGTTTTCGGGAAATCAATGAGTTTTTATCAGGAAATCTGCATACTAGTAAGGTGTTTGAACCTGAGGCTCCGGATTTGAATGAAGTTTATGTGATCTATCCATTTCAAAGCCAGTACCGCGATCTAAAAGCAAATGAATGTATTGGAGTCAGACCACAGGATTTACCTCACTTGCCTTTTTCCGAATGGAAGAATCGCCTGAATAAGCTGGTAATTCTACAAACTGCAAGTTTTCGCAACAAAAAAGATTACAATATCCACCGACTGTTGCGAGCTATTGATAGAAACACACTACTAAGTAAGCTTTCGAAAGAAGAACAGGCGAGTTTTGAAGATAGATACAGAAGTAAGTCTGAACTGTTGGAATTGTATAAAGATTATCCTGAAATTATAAGGAATACAGAAGCTTTATTGGCTGCTTGCAGTATGGATTTCGAATTTGGAACCAACAAAAACAAGAAACTTTTTACCGATTCGGAAGAAGAAGACTTTAAACTGTTAATGAAATTGGCCTGCGAGGGCTTAGAATATCGGTATCATACGATAACCGATGAAATTTTAGACCGTTTAAATAAGGAATTGAAGGTGATCCGACAACTTGAATTCTGTTCCTATTTCCTGATTAATTGGGATTTGGTTCGATATGCACAGAGCAAAGGTTATTATCATGTTGGACGAGGAAGTGGAGCCAATAGTCTGGTTGCTTACTTGTTGAAAATCACTAATGTTGATCCGGTTGACTTAGACCTTTACTTTGAGCGCTTCATCAATCCGTTCCGATCATCACCTCCCGATTTTGATATCGATTTTTCATGGACAGATCGGGATGATGTCACACGTTATTTGTTTGACAAATATGGCTGGGACCATGTTGTCTTGTTAGGAAACTTCATCACCTTTAGTCACAAGTCGGCTTTTCGTGAAATTGGCAAAGTGTTTGGTTTGCCCGATCAAGAAATAGTGCGTTTGCAGAAAAATCCGAATCCAGCGCAAGCCGATGAATATGGAAAGTGGGTGATTCGCTATAGTGGATATATTTCAAGCTTTCCAAGCCACAATAGTATTCACTCCAGTGGGATTTTAATTTCAAATGAGCCCATTAGCAATTATTCAGCCACTGAGCTTTTGCCTAAAGGATTCCCATCCACTCAGTTTGACATGTACATTTCTGAAGATTTGGGACTGCATAAGTTCGATATCCTGAGTCAGCGTGGTTTGGGAAAAATCAAAGATACTTTGGAGATCGTTAAGCAGAATCATGGAATAGATATTGATATTAATGATACCAAATTGTTTATGGAGGATTCTCGCGTAAAGAGAATGCTAAAAAAAGGACAGGCAATTGGTTGCTTTTATGTGGAATCGCCTGCCATGCGCATGCTTTTAACCAAGCTAAAAGCTGAAGATTACAAACGCCTGGTTGCTGCCAGTTCCATTATTCGTCCGGGAGTGGCCAAAAGTGGAATGATGCGAGAATACATTATTCGTTTTCAGAATAAGGAAAGGAGAGAACAGGCAAAACGTAATTTGCCTGAATTATATAATATACTTGAGGAAACCTATGGCGTAATGGTTTACCAGGAAGATGTAATTAAGGTAGCTCATTATTTTGCCGAACTAAGTTTGGATGAAGCGGATGTTTTGCGCCGGGGAATGTCGTGGAAATTTAAACAGCGAAACGAATTTGCAAAGGTGAGAGGTAAATTTTTCTCCAATTGTAAAGCAAAAGGTTATGCTGATACAGTGGTGAGCGATATCTGGAGACAAATTGAGAGTTTTGCCAATTATGCTTTTGCAAAAGGACATTCGGCCAGTTATGCAGTAGAGAGTTTTCAGGCACTTTATTTAAAAGCATATTATCCATTGGAATATATGGTAGCAACTTTAAATAATGGAGGAGGATTCTATTCTGCACAACTCTATCTGCACGAAGCGCTAATGCATGGTGCCAAGGTAGAAGTACCCTGCGTAAATCGGAGTTCGTGGGAAAATATCATTGATGAAGATACCATTTGGCTGGGATTTTACCTCTTGAGGGATTTGGAAGGTTCAACAGTAAAAAAAATGATTGAAGAGCGCAGGGAACATGGAAGTTTTAAAAGCTTGCGCGATTTTGTGAAACGTTTTCCAAGCAGTTTGGAGCAATTGATAATATTAATACGTATTGGAGCTTTTCGATTTACAGGAAAAGGAAAGAAAGAGCTGTTGTGGGATGCTCATTTTCTATTAGGACATAGCAGGAAGACCAAACCGGAAAGAACACTTTTTCAGGCAGAGGTAAAAGAATTTGAGCTGCCCGAATTGTGGAAGCACAAGCTCGAAGATGCATTTGACCAATTGGAATTGTTAGGCTTATCAGTTCAATCACCATTTCAATTGGTGAAAAATGATTTGCCTTCCGACATCAAAGCCTGTCATTTGCCTCGTTTAATCAATCGTTACATCAGAATTGTTGGTTTTTTAATTCATCGCAAGCCTACAAAAGCCAGTAATGGTAAAATTATGTATTTCGGAACATGGATAGATTTAGATGGATATTGGTTAGATACTGTGCATTTTCCACCTATTGCCAAAGAGTATCCATTTCGCGGACCAGGCTGTTATGTTATAGAGGGGCAAGTGATGGATGAGTATGGATTTCTAAGTATAGAAGTAAGTAAAATGGAACGAATGCCAAATATAAGTATTGATGATATCGTTTCAGCCTGAAAATTCTCTTTTTGTGTTGTTTACATGCTTCAAATTCACTCAAATAAAGAGGAAATGTATGATATAACATTTATCAATTCATGATTGCTGTACATAATCATAGTTTTATATTCTATTTTTTTTGTCCTATTACTATTTTAAAATCAGGAGTAATACTTCAGATCACCTATTCATAAGTGAAAATTTGACGTCTTTTTTTAGCGTTTTTTGAAAAGCTGCTAAAAAAAATATGCCAAACTTTCTTTTTGTTCTGTTATTCAAGTGTTTATAAAAGTGAGAAAAATGAGAAAAAATCTTGCAAATAAAATCGGCAAATCTATTTTTGTCGGCGAATTTTTATCACTTTAACAAACACTATTAAAATGGCTTTTATTACTAAAGAAAAGTTCTTGTCGAATGAATGGTTAACGGCGTACACTTACCTGATTTTGGGTAGTATCATTTTTGCTGTTTCCGACATCTTATTTGTAGTACCTTACAAATTGGCTCCAGGTGGGGTATATGGTATTGCTACCGTACTAAACACTCTGTTTGGCTGGAAAATTAGTTATTCCACGTTTGCAATGGAAATTCCTCTGGTAATTATAGGTACCATAATTTTAGGGCCTCGATTTGGAGTTAAAACCATTGTTAGTATTGCTACAATTCTATTAACTGTTTGGATTATGGAAACCTATGTTGTTCCGGGATATCCAAAAGTGATTGTTGATCCAATGTTGAATACCATTGTTGCAGGTGTATTTTATGGTATTGCAATTGGAATGATCTTCAAGTCCAGAGCAACTTCAGGAGGATCTGATATTGTTGCAATGATCTTGGCCAAGTACACAAAGCTATCGCTGGGTAAATTGGTAATGATTGTTGATGGTTTAATTGTGTTGTTTACTTTGGTACAGCCAACAGAAACAGGAGCAATTGGTTGGGAGTTTGCGATCTATTCATTAATCATTATTTATATCGAAGGTAAGATTATCGATATGGTGGTAAGTGGAGCAAACTATCACAAAACAGTTATGATTGTTTCTGATCAGTACGAATCAATCGTATCTAAGATTAAAGGAGATTTAAAACGTGGTGCAACTGTATTTACAGGTACAGGAGCTTACTCAGGTGAAGAAAGAAAAATGGTTTACTCAGTAATGAGTCGTAGAGAACTTGAAATTTTGAAGCTACACGTTAAATCGGTAGATCCTGAAGCATTTGTGAACGTAACAGAAGCAAATGAAATTATCGGTAAAGGATTTAAATCTTTGAACGAAGAAGAAGAATAAAGAATAAATCGAGATAATTGCTTAAATCCCTTCGAATACGGAGGGATTTTTTTATTTTTGCATGTAGGATCACTTCAATTTACAATTCAGATATTTATTGTTTGTTATTCTGAATTATTGCAGATCATAAAAACGTATTGTTTTTGCAGATTAGCGGGGGATTGATGCTGATTGAAAATATATCTGTAAAAAGTTGTAAGATAATTTGATTTTTTAGAAAATTATTACGTATTTTGCGACCTGTTTGAAAAGCGTTTAAGGAAAAAAATAATCTGGACTATGTCAAGAGTTTGTCAAATTACTGGAAAGAGCGTAATGGTGGGAAATAATGTTTCTCACTCTAAGAGAAGAACTAAAAGAAGATTCTATCCAAATCTTTTCGTTAAAAAGTTCTATCTTCCTGAAGAAGATCGTTGGATTGAATTGAAAGTTTCTGCTGCCGGAGTACGTCTAATTAATAAATTAGGTGTAAAAGGTGCACTTACTAAAGCTCAAGAAAAAGGATTTATTAAAAATTATTAAAAAAGGCATAGAAAATGGCTAAAAAAGGTAATAGAGTGCAAGTAATTCTTGAGTGCACTGAGCATAAGGAAAGCGGTATGCCAGGAACTTCAAGATACATCACTACTAAAAATAAAAAGAATACTCCGGATCGTATGGAGTTGAAGAAGTACAATCCTATTTTGAAGAAAGTAACCCTTCACAGAGAAATTAAATAATTTTAAGATATGGCTAAGAAAGTAGTAGCAACCCTACAGAAAGGTGAAGGCCGTGGTTACGCAAAAGTAATCAAAATGGTGAAGTCGCCTAAGACTGGTTCATACTCTTTTAAAGAAGAGATTGTTCCAAATGAGAACGTTAAGGATTTCTTTGCTAAAAAGTAAGAAATTCATATCATACTGAATAATAAAAGCTTCCCGACGATTTGGGAAGCTTTTTTTTTGTGCTTTAAAGCAAAACTTTTATTGTTTTATTTTAAAACGTTTATTGTTAATTGTTTGTGTTTACGATTTTTTGTACTTTAGCAGCTTAAAATTTAGAAGAAATGGGATTATTTGGAAGTTTTTCGAAATCGAAAAAAGAAAATCTTAATAAAGGATTAGCCAAAACAAAGGAAAGTGTGTTTAAAAAGCTTTCCAGAGCTGTTGTTGGTAAATCTACCGTTGATGATGATGTGCTTGATGAGTTGGAAGAAGTGTTAATTACTTCTGATGTGGGTGTGGATACAACATTAAAAGTCATTGAACGAATTGAAGAGAGAGTTGCTCAGGATAAATTCTTGGGAACATCAGAATTGAATCGAATCTTAAAAGAGGAAATTGCTGCTCTCCTTGAAGAAAACAATAAAGGTGATTACGATGCTTACCAACTTCCAAAATCTGAATATCCATATGTTATCATGGTAGTTGGTGTGAATGGAGTAGGAAAAACTACAACCATTGGTAAATTAGCGCATCAATTTAAGAATGCCGGAAAGAAAGTAATGCTTGGTGCAGCCGATACTTTCCGTGCTGCAGCTGTAGACCAGTTGATTATTTGGTCGGAGCGAGTTGGAGTTCCTGTTGTGAATCAGGGAATGGGAGCCGATCCTGCTTCTGTTGCTTTCGAAACTTTAACCAAGGCCAAGGAAGAGGGTTCTGATGTAGTAATTATTGATACTGCCGGACGTTTACACAATAAAGTCAACTTGATGAACGAGTTGAGCAAGATTAAACGTGTAATGGACAGGGTAATTCCAGGTGCTCCAAATGAAATCCTTTTGATATTGGATGGTTCTACTGGTCAGAATGCATTTGAACAGGCAAAACAATTTACCAAAGCAACCGAAGTAAATGCATTGGCAATTACCAAATTGGATGGTACTGCTAAAGGTGGGGTTGTAATTGGTGTATCCGATCAATTTAAGGTGCCGGTAAAATATATCGGAATTGGTGAAGGAATGGAAGATTTGCAGGTGTTTAACCGCGATGAATTTGTGGCTTCATTGTTTGATTGAAAAAAAATACACACAATAATATAAAATAGGCTGCCTTTTTTGGTAGCCTTTTTCATTTTAGTAGATTCAAAAGTAAATATCGAGATGGGAAAAAGAGTAATTTATCCTATTTTTGCCAAAATTTAATTTGAGATAAGAGGATTGTATGAGTCAAAATAAAATCAACATTATAAGCTTGGGCTGTTCAAAAAACTTGGTTGATACCGAATTGTTAATGAAACAACTCGATGCAAACCAGTTTTCTGTTACATGTGAAGAAGAGAATAGCGATGCCAAAACCATTATTATTAATACGTGTGGGTTTATTGGCGATGCAAAAGAAGAATCGGTTGATACCATATTGCAATACGTAGAAGCAAAAAAAGATGGCAGAATCGATAAGCTTTTTGTGATGGGATGTTTATCGGAAAGATACAGAGAACAGCTAAGTGAAGAAATTCCGGAAGTTGATAAGTATTTTGGGAAGTTCGACTGGAAAGGCATGGTAAATGAGTTGAATAAAGACTATGTGCCCGATTTTAAAAATTTAAGAGTTGTTACTACTCCAAAGCATTTTGCTTACCTAAAAATTTCGGAAGGATGTAATCGCTCATGTTCATATTGTGCAATTCCAATTATTACAGGCAAACATGTTTCTCGTCCAATTGAAGATATTGTTGAAGAAGCAAAAAATCTTGTAAAAGAAGGAGTGAAGGAACTTTTGGTAATTGCTCAGGATCTTTCTTATTATGGTATCGATTTGTACAAAGAATCGAAATTGGCAGAATTGATAGAAGAGCTATCTAAAATTGAAGACCTGGAATGGATCAAGTTGCATTATGCATATCCAACCCAATTTCCTTACGGGATTTTAAAATTAATGCGTGAGAATCCTAAAGTTTGCCGTTACCTCGACATTGCCTTGCAACATTCAAGCGACAACATGTTAAATTTGATGCGAAGAGGTATAGATCGAGCTAAAACCATTGACCTTATCAAGAAAATCCGTGAAGAAGTACCAGGTATAACGCTTCGAACTACCATGTTGGTTGGTCATCCGGGTGAAACAGAGGAAGATATGGAAGATCTTAAAAATTTCGTTCAGGAAATGAAATTTGAACGTTTGGGCGTATTTCCTTACTCCGACGAAGAAGATACTTATGCTGCCAATCACTACGAGGATAATATTCCACAAGAAGAAAAGGAGAGAAGAAAAGAGGAAATCATGCTGATTCAGCAAGACATTAGCATGGAAGCCAATAAAAAACGTTTGGGCGAAGAGTTAAAAGTAGTAATCGACAGAAAGGAAGGTGATTATTATTACGGAAGAACCGAATTTGATTCTTACGAAGTAGATCCTGAGGTTTTAATTCCTGCCGAGAATGGAGATTTAAAAGTTGGAGAATTCTACAATGTTGAAATAACAGATTGTGAAGATTACGATTTGTTTGGAATTGTGAAGTAATGCCAACTGTACAAAAATAGAATAAAGACCATCTGTGAAAGTGCAGATGGTTTTTTTGTACAAAGTATTTTTCTAAAATAAACTTCCTTGCTGTTGGTACATTCCCGATTTTTTCAATTCAAAAAAGCAATCTGCACAAGCTCTAACATCTGCAAGGGCATCATGAGCACCATCAAAACCTTTATGGAAAAGATGCTGATGCAATTCGGTTAAATTTGGCCATTTGTATCCATATCTTCCTGGAATTTTACAAATGTTGGTTGTGGTTTTCATGGTACAGATTTTCGGAATCTCAGCCAATTGACTTGTTACATCCTTACGAATAAATTCAGCACCAATTATCATTTCATCGAAACTAATATTGTGAGCAATTAAAAATTCTGCATCATTCATTGCTGATGAAAATTCAATTAAAGCTTCATGAAGATCTATACCTTCAGCATAAGCTCTTTCCGTTGTAATGCCATGCACATCCGATGCGTCGGCAGGAATCGTAAAGCCTTCAGGAATTATAATTCTGTTGGCTGATTTAATTTCCTGATCGCGACTGTCATACAGTAGCCAGGCCAATTGAACCAGACGTGGCCAATTGTTCAAATCGGTAACCGGAGCACTCCATCTTTTTGGTAAACCTGTAGTTTCGGTATCGAAAAATAAGTACATAGGTTGTGATATTAAAAAAGCTCCCGAAGGAGCTTTCTGTTTATTTTACAAGCTTAGATTAAACTAAAGATTTTGCTACTTCCAAAGCAGCTGCATAATTTGGTTCTTCAGTCATTTCAGCAACATACTCAACATGCTTTACTTCGTTGTTTTTGTCGATAACCACAACACCACGAGCAAGTAGACGTAATTCTTCAACTACGAAACCATATTTGTAACCGAAATCACATTCCTTATGATCCGATAAAGTAACCAGGTTTTCGATACCTTCAGCACCACAGAATCTACCTAAAGCAAACGGAAGGTCGTTTGATAATGTAATGATTTGAATGTCTTTATCAAGCGATGCAGCTTCTTTGTTAAATCTGTGAGTTTGAGCTGAACAAACACCGGTATCAATTGAAGGAAATACAGAAAGGATTTTTACTTTTCCATCAAAATCAGAAAGTTGAACTGGAGATAAATCTTTTCCAAGAGCTGTGAAGTTTTCAGCTGTCATTCCTGCATTTATTTCTGTACCTACTAAAGTCATTGCATTTCCTGCAAATGTAACTTTGTTATTGTTTTTTTGCATAATTATGTATTTTGTCGTTTTGATCAAAGATAGAAATTGTTTTGATTTATTCTAAATAAATAGAATGAAAAAGTGTGAAAAAAGCATAAAAAAACCGGAGAATTATTCTCCGGCTTTTTTTATTCCAGCGCTTTCTGTGCTTTCAGTATTTTGGTGGTGATTTTTTGTTTCGTTTTGTCTAAACCTACCGAAATTGTATCACCTTCAGAGATACTTGCTTTAATAATAACCTCGGCCATTTCATCTTCAAGATACTTTTGAATGGCTCGTTTTAACGGACGGGCACCAAACTGAACATCGTATCCTTTTTCTGCAATAAAATCTTTTGCAGCAGTAGAAATTTTGATGTTATAACCCAAGTCGTTGATTCTCTTGTATAATCCGTTAAGTTCGATGTCGATAATCTTGTGAATATCTTTTTGAGTTAAAGAATTAAACATGA
This sequence comes from Marinifilum sp. D737, assembly GCF_026672275.1. Taxonomy (GTDB): domain Bacteria; phylum Bacteroidota; class Bacteroidia; order Bacteroidales; family Marinifilaceae; genus Marinifilum. The sequence goes on from NZ_JANQCD010000006.1 coordinate 13,497, forward strand.
TCAAATCATCAATCCTGTTCAAGAATTCAGGAGCGAAAGCTTTTTTCAAAGCCTTTTGGATAATGCTATTGGCATACTCATTGGAGTCATTTCCTCCGGTTTGGAAACCAATGCCTTTTCCAAAATCTTTCAACTCACGACTTCCAATGTTAGAGGTCATAATGATGATTGAATTTTTGAAATCAACTCTTCGTCCTAAACTATCAGTCAACTGACCATCATCTAGTAACTGCAGAAGAATATTGAACACATCCGGATGTGCCTTCTCGATTTCATCCAAAAGAACTACTGAATAAGGCTTTCTTCTCACTTTCTCGGTTAATTGTCCACCTTCTTCGTATCCTACATAACCTGGAGGTGCTCCAACCAATCTCGATACAGCAAATTTTTCCATGTATTCACTCATATCGATACGAATTAAAGCATCTGAACTATCGAAAAGGTATTCGGAAAGAACTTTTGCCAGCTGGGTTTTACCTACACCAGTAGGTCCTAAGAAAATGAATGTTCCAATAGGTTTGTTAGGGTCTTTTAAACCAGCACGATTGCGTTGTATTGCTTTCACAATTTTAGCAATAGCATCGTCCTGACCAACGACTTTACCTTGCAATTCATCATCCATTTTAAGTAGGCGAGAACCTTCAGCTTGTGCAATTCTCTTTACAGGAACTCCTGTCATCATTGCAACAACTTCTGCAATATCTTCTTCAGAAACCTTTTCCTTTTTAAGACTTAGTTCCTGTTCCCACTTTTCCTTTTCTTTGTCAAGATCTTCGGCAAAGTTTTTTTCTTTATCTCTAAAGCTAGCTGCCAATTCAAACTTTTGTGCTTTTACAGCTTTAATTTTACTTTGACGCGTTTCTTCAATTTTTTTCTCAAGTTCTTCGATAATTACCGGCACATGAATGTTTGAAATGTGAACACGAGAACCTGCTTCATCCAATGCATCAATTGCTTTATCTGGAAGATATCTGTCACTAATGTATCTCGAAGTTAGTTTTACACAAGCATCAATAGCTGCTTCAGTGTAATACACATTGTGATGATCTTCGTAACGTTCTTTGATGTTGTTTAGAATCTCAATGGTTTCCTCAGGAGAGGTAGGTTCTACCATCACTTTTTGGAAGCGTCTTTCCAAAGCTCCGTCTTTCTCAATATTCTGGCGGTATTCATCCAAAGTTGTAGCTCCAATACATTGAATTTCTCCACGGGCAAGAGCTGGTTTTAACATGTTGGCAGCATCCAATGAGCCAGTTGCACCACCAGCACCAACAATGGTGTGAATCTCATCGATGAATAAGATAATATCGGTTGTCTTCGATAACTCATTAAGAATGGCTTTCATTCTTTCTTCGAACTGTCCGCGATATTTGGTTCCTGCAACAATTGATGCCAAATCCAATGTTACTACGCGCTTACCAAATAGCACTCTCGATACTTTCTTCTGAACAATTCTAAGGGCTAAGCCTTCTGCAATAGCAGATTTACCAACACCTGGCTCACCAATTAAAATTGGATTGTTCTTTTTACGACGACTCAGGATCTGCGCTAATCTTTCAATTTCAGTTTCCCTTCCCACTATAGGGTCCAGGGTTCCTTCTTCTGCCGATTTTGTAATGTCAATACCAAAGTTATCCAATACAGGAGTTTCTGATTTGCCACGGGCACTCGATCCTTTTGATCCACCAGACATTCCACCTTTTCCTTCACGCTCTTCTGATGGATAATCAGCCTGAGCTTTAGGGAACAATGTTTTTAAATTCTCTTTTACCTTATTATAGTCTACAGTTTGGTCCTCTAATATTTGAGTTACCATACTCTTATCATCCTTTAATATGGCAAGGAGTAAATGACTGGTGTCAATGGTGTTATTTTTTAGGGCCTTAGCCTCCAAATAAATCAATTTAAGAACTCTTTCAGCTGATCGTTGTAAAGGAATGTTGTTTTGATCTAAATCAGTAATTGTATCTGATTTAATTTCCCTTTCAATGTTTTTTCTGATGTCGTAAAGATCAACACCCAAAGAGATAAGGATATCAACAGCAATGCCTTCACCTTCTCGAAGAATCCCTAAAAATAAATGTTCCGTTCCAATAGCACTGTTTCCAAGCCTTTCAGCTTCTTCCTTGCTGTATGAAAGAACATCTTTAATACGAGGTGAAAATTTTGAATCCATATAGTAGGTCTTTAAATTAAATTCGTAAGTAATTGTAATGTCAATATTCGAATAATATTTCTCGAATTGATAAAAGCAACATTAAAATAATGAAAAAATATTAGATACAGCCTAATTTCTACATCAATTTTCAATTAAAAACTCAATTGGAATTGGAATTAAACTAGAAATCAAGCTCTAAAGTAAAAATGTATAATATTTATCTTAATCCACACACAAATATAGATGCTTTTCTTACGCAAAAATCACATATTTTGTTACTTTTGTAGTTCTGAGAAAAGTTTAGAATTTTAAATTAATTATAGATGACTACGGGAGAAAGAATTATACGTATCAACATCGAGGAGGAAATGAAATCAGCCTATATCGATTATTCGATGTCGGTTATTGTTTCCAGAGCCTTACCAGATGTTAGAGACGGCTTAAAACCGGTTCACCGAAGAGTACTTTTCGGAATGGGCGAGTTAGGTATCACAGCAAACAAACCGTATAAGAAATCAGCAAGAATTGTTGGTGAGGTATTGGGGAAATATCACCCACATGGTGATAGCTCTGTATACATGACTATGGTTCGTATGGCTCAACATTGGTCTTTACGTTACCCATTGATTGACGGACAAGGGAACTTTGGTTCTGTAGATGGCGATAGCCCTGCTGCTATGCGTTATACAGAGGCAAGAATGGATAAGATTGCTGAAGAAACCTTATCGGATCTGGATAAAGAAACTGTTGATATGGTTCCAAACTTTGATGAATCATTAAAGGAACCAACTGTACTTCCAACCCGTATTCCTAATCTTCTTGTTAATGGAGCATCTGGTATTGCTGTAGGTATGGCAACCAATATGCCTCCACATAACTTATCGGATACCATTGATGCGATTGTAACCACTATTGATAATAAGGAAGTGGAAATGGATGAGCTTATTAAGATTATTAAAGCTCCTGATTTCCCAACAGGTGGTACGATTTATGGATACCAAGGTGTTAGAGAAGCGTTTGAGACGGGTAGAGGTCGCGTAGTAATTCGTTCCAAAACTAATATTGAAACGGATGAAAAAGGCCGTGAAAAGATAATTGTAACAGAAATTCCTTACATGGTTAATAAGGCGGAGCTGATTATGAAGGCTGCTGATTTAATCAACGATAAAAAGATTGATGGAATTTCGAATGTAAACGATGAATCGGACCGTAATGGTATGAGAATCGTTTTTGATCTTAAGAGAGATGCAATTGCAAATGTTGTGTTGAATAAGTTATTCAAATACACTCAAATGCAAACCTCTTTTAGTGTAAATAATATTGCACTGGTAAAAGGTCGTCCAAAATTGCTTAATCTACGTGATTTGATTGATAATTTCGTAGAGCACAGACATGATGTTGTTGTACGCAGAACTCAGTATGAATTAAGACAAGCTGAAAAGAAAGCACACATCCTTAAAGGGTTGATTATTGCTTTGGATCATATTGATGAAGTGATCGCATTAATTAGAGGTTCTAAAACTCCTGAAGAAGCGAAGAACGGATTGATGAGCAACTTTGATTTGGATGAAATTCAAGCGAAAGCAATTCTTGATATGCGCTTGCAGAAACTTACAGGTTTAGAACGTGAGAAATTGCATGAAGAATATGAAGAATTGATGAAGTTGATCGATCACTTGAATGCAATTCTTGCTAATGAATCGATGAGAATGGATATCATTAAAGAAGAATTGATGGAAGTTAAAGCAAAGTACGGTGATGAAAGAAGAACCGATATTGTTTATGCTTCTGAAGAGTTCAATCCGGAAGATTTCTATGCTGATGAAGAAATGGTAATTACGATTTCTCATATGGGTTACATTAAACGTACGCCACTGGCAGAGTTTAAAACACAACATAGAGGTGGTGTAGGTTCAAAAGGATCGATTACCAGAGAAGAAGATTTCCTTGAGCACATGATTATGGCAACAATGCATAATACCATGTTGTTCTTTACAGAAAAAGGAAAATGTTTCTGGCTTAAAGTATATGAAATTCCAGAAGGAACCAAGCAGTCGAAAGGTAGAGCTATTCAAAACTTATTGAATATCGAGCCAGATGACAATGTGAAGGCATATATTAATGTTCTAAACCTAAAAGAAGAGGAATATATCAACAACAACTACATTGTTCTTTGTACGAAGAAAGGTGTAGTTAAGAAAACTCCTCTTGAAGCATACTCTCGTCCTAGAGTGAATGGAGTTAATGCAATTACCGTTCGCGAAGGAGATCAACTATTAGAAGCAAAACTTACCAATGGTAAAAATGAGATCTTAATTGCAGGACGTTCTGGTAAAGCCATTCGATTTGCTGAAGATCAAGTTCGTTCAATGGGTAGAACAGCATCCGGAGTACGAGGAATTACGCTGAAAGACGAGAGTGATGAAGTTGTTGGCATGATATGTGTTGAGAATGGAGAAGAGGATATTCTTGTTGTATCGGAAAATGGTTATGGTAAGAGATCAAATATTGATGATTACAGAATTACCAACAGAGGTGGTAAGGGTGTTAAAACCATAAGCATTACTGAAAAAACCGGAGATTTGATTGCAATTAAGAATGTTACTGATAATGATGATTTGATGATCATTAACAAATCAGGTATTACCATTCGATTGGCAGTTTCAGATCTTCGAGTTATGGGACGTGCTACTCAAGGTGTTCGTTTGATTAACCTGAGTAAGAAGAGCGATTCTATTGCTGCTGTTGCCAAAGTAAATTCATCGAATGGAGATGATGAAGAAAAAGGAGCAGAGCAAGCAACTGAAAATACTGAAGAATAGTATTTTGATACTTAGAATAATTATAAAGTGATTAATCTTGTTCGAATATTCAAAGAAAGGTATATTTTTGTTCGAGATTGTTATAAAAACTAAACATTGATTATGAGAAAATTATCATTAATTCTGGTTATGATTTTGAGCGTTTCGGCTGTATTCGCACAAAAAAGTAAAGTTACCGGAGCACAAAACTTTCTTACTTCAGGTAAGTTAGATAAGGCTAAAGCAGCTATTGATGAAGGAATTAAGCATGAAAAATGTGTAAACTATCCTAAAGCATACCTTGTAAAAGGTAAAGTTTACCAGGGAATTTTTGAGAGTCCACTTCCTGCATATAAAGATTTGGCTAAAAATCCACTTGATGTGGCTTTTGCTGCTTATATTAAAGCTTTAGAATTGGATGAAAAAGGAAAAATGGTTAAGCCTGTAAAAGCACAGATGACTAATATGATTCCTGACTATACCAATGAAGCTGTAAATCTTTATAATGAAGGAGACCATGCTGGTGCATTGGCAGCTTTTGAAAAAGTATTGGAAATTGAGGCCATGGATATGTTTAAAGATAATCCTGTAGTAGATACTGCTGTTATTTTTAATGCAGGTATGGCTGCTCAGAAAGCTGAAAAATATGATAAAGCTATTAAGTATTATAAGCAATCGATAGATTACAACTATGGTGGTGCTAAAGCATATGCTAACTTGGCTAATGTATTAAAAACAAGTGGTAATGAGGCAGAAGCTGTAAAATACCTTCACAAAGGATTTGAGTTGTTTCCAAATGATTCATGGATGTTAGTTGAGCTAATTAACTACTATATGTTAGGAGGAGAGCCTCAAAAAGCTGCTGATTACTTGGATAAAGCGATTGCTTTAGATCCTAATAATGGATCTTTCTATCGTGCAAAAGGTACTTTATACGAAAAGACTAAAGAACCTGCAAAAGCTGAAGAAATGTACATTAAGGCTTTAGAGTTAACTCCGGATGATTATACATCTCAGTACAACTTGGGTCTTTTAAAATTGAACGCTGCAATTGCTAAGCACAAAGAGGCTAATGAAATTATGGATGCTAAAAAGTACAATGAAGCAATTAAGGTTGTTTATGCAGAGTACGAAAAAGTAATTCCATATTTTGAAAAAGTTCTTGAAATGCAACCAGACGAGAAAAACTCATTGATTACATTGAAAGAATTATATTTCAAACTTAGAAACGAAAACGAAGCTTATTTAGAAAAATACAACGAAGTGAAAGCTAAGTTGGACGGAATGGAATAAGATTTCTATATTGACATAAAAAAAGAGGGAAGCATTGTGTTTCCCTCTTTTTTTGTTACATTTAAACATCATTAAGTTTAATTATAGAAAACATGAAAAAATTATCATTCATTCTGGTTATGATTTTTAGCGTTTCTTCTGTATTCGCACAAAAAAGTAAGGTAACCGGAGCACAAAATTATCTTACTTCAGGTAAGTTAGATAAAGCTAAAGAAGCTATTGATGAAGGAATTCAGCACGAAAAATGTGTAAACTATCCAAAAGCCTATCTTGTGAAGGGTAAAGTTTACCAGGGGATTTTTGAAAGTCCGCTTCCTGCTTATAAAAACTTGGAAAAAAATCCTTTGGATATTGCTTATGTTGCATATTTAAAAGCTCTTGAGCTAGATCAGAAAGGGAAGATGCTTAAGCCTGTAAAAGCACAAATGACCAACATGATTCCTGATTATACAAACGAAGCTGTAAATCGCTATAATGATAAAGATTATTTAGGAGCATTGGCTGCATTTGAAAAAGTTCTTGAAATTGAATCCATGGATTTCTTTAAAGACAATCCAGTTGTAGATACTATTGTAATTTATAATGCAGGTATGGCGGCTCAAAAAGCTGAAAAGTATGAGAAAGCCATTAAATACTATAAGAAATCCATTGATTATAAGTATGGAGGCGCAAAAACATATGCATATTTGTCGAAGGTTTTAAAAGCAGCGGGTAATGAAAAGGAGGCTGTAGAATATATTCACAAAGGATTTGAGTTGTTTCCAAATGACTCAGATATGCTTGTAGAATTAATTAATTATTACATGTTTGGAGGAGAGCCACAGAAAGCAGCAGATTATTTAGATAAAGCGATTGCTTTGGATCCAAACAATGCAACATTTTATAGTGCTAAAGGGCAATTGTATGATAAAATGGGAGAGTTAGATAACGCAATTTCTATGTATAAAAAATCAATAGAATTAGATCCTAAAGCGTTTATTCCTAGATATAATTTAGCCATTATTGAGTCAAATAAAGTAAGTAAGCATCATCAAGAAGTAAATGAAATTTTAGATGCTAAAAAATATAATGAAGCAATAAAAGAGGTTTATGCTGAGTACGAAAAGGTTATACCATATTTTGTAAGTGCACTGGAAGTAAAGCCTGGTGAGAAAAACACCTTATTAATTTTGAAAGAGATTTATTTTAAACTTAGAAATCAAAAAGAAGCTTACCTTGAAAAGTATAATGAGGTAAAAGCCCAATTGGATAATATGCAATAAGATTGAATTAAAGGGGATCTAAGTGATCCCTTTTTTTTAAATATATAAAAATAACATAATATGAATTATAAGACTTTTAAATATCTGGAAATATGTCTGTTGTGAAGCTGAGTTTTAACTATTATTGCAAATAATCTTGCAGTATCTGAATTAATTTTCTTGGGTCAATCGGTTTCGTTATGAAATTATCGGCTCCTGCGTTCAAGCATTCTTCTCGTTCATTGTTCATTGCATATGCAGTTTGTACAATTACCGGAATTGATTTATTTGTTTCTTTAATTTGCTTGATGGCATCCATACCATCAATTTCGGGCATTCTAATATCCATGAGAACCAAATCAATTTTAGGATCATTATCACGACAAATCTGAATAGCATCCTTTCCATTTTTAGCCCATACGACAGATGCGTCAGTTAACTCGATAATTGCATTTAAGTAATTAAAGTTAGATCGAACATCTTCAGCTATTAAAATATTCTTTTCAGAAAAATCTAAATCATTAATGGACCCTATGTTATCATTTAAGCCTGAATTAGGGTCGTTTAGCAAGTCCATTTGAATTCGACCATTACCTGATAATCTGAAGTAAAAATTTGATCCAACGCCTTCTTCAGAATCAAACCAGATTTCACCCTTTAACAATTGAATTAACTTTTTACACAAAGTAAGGCCTAATCCAAATCCTTCGAATTTTCTATTGGCTTCATAATCCAATTGTCGAAATACTTCAAATATATGTTTTTGTTTTTCCTGAGAAATTCCAATTCCCGTATCTCTTATGTAAAAAACAGGAATCGATTTGTCATCTATATAATATCCTAATTCAACATTGCCGGTATTCGTAAATTTAATAGCATTATCAACTAAACTATCCATTATTTGAATCAACTTATCACGGTCAGATTCAATTTGTACACCCTCAGAATTATTAGGAAATACCAATTTAAAATTTACTTGAGGCTTATTGGTAAGCTGAGAATTTAAATGAGCTTTTACTTCCCTTAATGTTTCATTTATTTTAAAGGTTTTCAAAGTGGAATGCAGTTGGTTTGAATCTACTTTTGATACGTACAACAGATTATTAACCATCTTAAGCAGTTTGCTACTGCTATTCAATATGTTATCAATAAATCCTTTCTGCTCTGCAGGATTAACATCTTGATTTTTCAGCAGGTTTGAAAATCCTATTATAGCATTAATTGGAGTTCTGAATTCATGACTGATATTTGAAAGAAATGCCGATTTTAGTTCATTTGATTCTTCAGCTTCTTTCTTTGCTTTTTCTAATTCTTTCTGGGTTTTAGAAATTGTGATGAGATCAAGAATAGATTTTTCATGAAACAAACATGCCTTTACTGAAACGGCAAATTTATTGATTACATTTTTAAGTTTCCTTTGTTCAATTTCATTCCACACTTTGTCCTGGGCTGAAGAATACAAAACTACAAAACCCAACTCCTGTAATTTGTAACAAGTGATTACACCTCTCTCCTTCTTTTTAAATCCAATGGCTTCTCTCGCCTCCATGCTTAGTGGAATTGAAAAGGAATCCTTTTCTTCAAAACATTGATTTAAAAAATTAGAGTCTTCTATATCTGTTTGTTCAAGTTTAATTTGTGGATGTGAATAGATTACTGTGTAGCCTGTAGCTTTTGCTGAGTATGGAATACTATAATTTCGAATCCAAACGCCTCCAAACTCCAGATTTTTTCTTGACATCAAAGTTTGTAAGAAATTTTTGCAATTTTCTTTTCTGTCAAGAGATTGTCCGACAGACAAAGAAAGTTCGTATAAAAACGATATATCAGTAATTAAGCTATTCGTATTCATTATATAAATTAATAAGCTAGTCCTAAAACAATAGATTTGTTCAGTAATTCCAAGTATCCTTCTCCACTGGAATACACTTCTCCTATGGATAAAGCCCCTTCTAATTCGCAATTAGGGAAAATTGCAGTTAATTCATTATTAAAAGCTTCCAATTCTTCGTCAAACTGATTTTGTAGATGTTTAACTCTTGATATACAGCTAAACATTATTGCTAATGGATTACTTTGAGTTTCTTCAATGCAATTGGATATCATTGTTTTTGAGATATTTTTCAGCTGTTCTTTTTCAATTGCCAGAATATCAATTAATGAGTTTTCAGGAATATTACCAACACATGTTATGTGGCCACTGGAATTTACATCGAAGGGATCACGCACAATGTAATCTCTTTCTTCCTTATAGATTCCAAATGGGAAATGAATTGAATGTACTGAGAAATTCTCTTTTGTTAGATTAAGTTTTTGAGTATCCTTGAGACATTTTTGATATACTTCAAATGCATTTTCCCAGTTGAGTTCTTTAATTAAATTTTTTTCTGATTTGGTAACAATAAATGGACCTTCAGACTTTTGCCAGCCATGTTTTGCATCCATTCTGGTATCCGAATTTAGAAACACGACAATGGTTCCTGTGCTAAAGACTCCATCATTTGTTAATAGAATGCCTTTATCTTTGGCTTCCAGGCAGCCTACACCACCACCAAAGAACCGAACATTATTTCCTAAATGTGTAAATAAAGTGCTTAAATGATCGGATGCCTTTTCGGAAAGACCATCAATCAAAGTAAATGCAGTAGTAAATTTATGTTCGTGATAATCTGCATACTGATTTAAGAAATCTTCCTCTGAGTTGAAGTAAATTGGGATTACATCCAGATTGATCATTTTAATGATTATACCAGTGTCAGATGTAAGATTTTTATAAATCACTTTGGGAAACACTCCTCCTATAAACAAGTGTTTTTCTTTATTTAATGAAAGTACCAGTTCCTCCAGGTTTAATTTGCAATTTTCCCCAATCAATAATAAAAATTGAGTATTATCGGAAACCGACAGTTTCTTTAAACCTTTAAGAATACTATTGATAGTAGGTTTTTCTAAATACATAAACCTTAAAAGTGATTGATGTGATTTACAATGTTAGCAAAATTAAAAAATAATTTTCCTCAGATTTGACAAAATATCAAAACGAGATTGTCAAGTGGTGATTTTTGGGTTTTATAGAAAAAAAAAGCCGGTTTTTAAATCAAAACCGGCTTTTTTGTTATCTAATCTTTTTAAATGATTCTATTACAGCTTCACTAAGTCGATCCGCAACCAGGTCTTCGTCTCCAACTCCATCAACTAATTCTAGTTTATTTTGTTTTGAATAGTAATTGCTCACCTTGGAACTTCTTTTTTCATGTTGTTCCAGTCTGTGAATAATAATGTCAGTATCAGCATCATAAGCTCTCTTGCTCTGTGTTTTACTTCGCGCCGTTAATCTTTTAATCGATTCTAAGGTAGGCACGTTTAAGTTGATTGCAGAAGTAACCGTAGATTGAAGTTTTCTAAGCAAACCATCTAATATATATGCCTGAACGATTGTTCTTGGAAATCCTTTAAAAATAAATCCGTTTGCATCAGGATGCTTTTTGATTTGTCTTTCGATTAGTTTAATGGCAATTTCATCAGGAACTATATCCCCTTTCTCGATATAAGTTTTAGCACTTTTACCCATTTCGGTTCCTTTTTTAATTTCCTGACGCATTAAATGTCCGGTAGAAATATAAACCAAATTGAATTTTTCTGCCAATCTTCTTCCCTGAGTTCCTTTTCCCGATCCCGGAGGGCCAAGAAGAACCAAATTGATCCAGGATTTCTCAAGCGTTTGATCAATAACATTTGTCAGACGATCGAAAATTTGATTAATGCCTCCTAAGCCATCAATGCCATGATAGATTTCTTTTTCTTTATAAAAGTTAGCTACAGGAGCAGTTTTCGTGTCGTACTCTTGCAATCTAACATTAATTACCTCTTCAGTATCATCAGGTCTGTTTTCTTTGGTTGCTCTCTCAAGCAAACGATTGCGTAATTGATCCGCAGGAACTTCCAGGCTCAACATACAATCTAATTTCGTATTCATTTTTAGAAGTAAACCTTCCAGAATATAGGCCTGTACCGTTGTACGAGGAAAACCATCAAATAAAAAACCTTTAACTTCAGTATTTGTTTTAATTCGCTCCTCAATAATTTGAACTATAATTTCATCGGGTACCAAGCCTCCCTTTTTGATAATATCTTTAGCTTGTAATCCAAGTTCAGTTCCTTCCGCAATTTCATTTCTTAGGATATCACCAGTTGAAATATATGCTAAGTTATATTTCTCAACCAGCATTTTAGACTGAGTTCCTTTTCCGGCTCCTGGAGGTCCGAACAATGCAATGTTTAACATGTGGTTAAATTTATGTTTTTTAAGTTAGTTAAGATCCAAAATTAGTAATTTTTATGCTACATCTGCCCGTTTTTAATCTTTTTATTATGCTTTATCATTTTAAAAACATACGCACGGAAAAATTAAACTTTTTAGCAATTCTAAAAGCTTCTGCAAACCAACAAAATAGATGAAGTATACCGATTAACATGAAAATTGGAAATATAGGTCCTATCCAGAAAGAGAAATTTACTATGGAGAAAAAGATATATCCTCCAATTAAAAGTACGCATCCAATAAATTCATATTTCCAAACAACAATTAAACCTAAAAGCATTACTAAATTGCCCAGAAATAATTTTACTTCCTGATTACTCATCATATCTAAATCAGGTGCACCAACTTCAATTGCGAACCAAACAAAAAATAGGAATAGAAATATTCCTAAAAATCTAGCTAACCAACGAATAATGTTTATTAATAACTTCAAATCTAATTGTGTTTTGCCATTTCATTTTAGCGTAATTCAAATATAACCGATTTAAAATGGATTTGAAAGTTTGATCTTAAACTAAATTGCTTTCTAAATCTGACGAGTCAAAAAAATAATGTTTTATATGCTTGATTATTAATCAATTTAAGTTGACATTCTTCAATTAAAGACGTATATTTTTATATCTAACGAACTATTTAAACTTATTGTTTATGAATGCAAATTATATATGTCCACATTGTCGAAACTATCTAAATGTTAATGATAGAATTGTGATCTCAGCAAAAAATAAAAAAGGGCAAAAGGGAGTTCTTTTATTTAGTATACACCTTGGTGATTATGAGATCCTTAAGCATACGAATTTTGAAATGGAGAATGATGAGAAAATTTCTATGTTTTGTCCTTGTTGCCACAAAAGTTTATTGGACAAAAGAATCCATGAGAATATTTACAAAATCGTAATGCAGGATGAAGAGGATCAAGAATATGAAATTTTATTCTCAGGAGTATATGGTGAACGATGCACTTACCAGATTTCCGAGGATAAGGTACATACATATGGTGAGCATGCTGCGAAATACTTAAATTTTACCAACTTGATTAATATGTCATGAAATCATGAAGAGACATAATCGTAATCCGTTGATTCGCCCAAAAGATGTTAAGGCTTCCAATCCTTCATTCAAGGTTTTAGGAGCTTTCAACCCTGGAGCAATACAATTTAAAGATGAAACTCTTCTTTTGATTAGAGTAGCAGAGAATTCTTTACCCTATGAAAATCACATTACCATTCCGTATTATCAAAACGGAGAAGCCAAGGTAATGATAATTGAAAGGAATGATCCTGAATTGATTTATAAAGATACACGAGGGTATTTTTATAAAGGTGTTGATTATTTGACAACGATGAGCCACCTGAGGTTGGCTCGTAGTAACGATGGTATTCGCTTTATTGTTGAGGAGAAACCATTTATCTACCCTACTTTGGATTGTGAATGTTTTGGAGTTGAGGATGCTAGAATAGTTCAAATAGATGATGTGTTTTACATTAACTATACCGCTGTTTCAGCGGACGGATATGTAACCTATTTAGCTAAAACCAAAGATTTTATAAATGTTGAGAAACTTGGAATTGTTTTTCCTCCTTTGAACAAAGATGTAGCATTCTTTCCTGAGAAAGTAAATGGGAAGTATGCAGCAATTCATCGTCCGGATAATAAGGGATTTGGATTGCCATCTATTTGGTATGCTACTTCTCCGGATATGATGAATTGGGGCGAACATATTTGTTTGTTGCGTCCCGATAGATCAAAAACTGAGCAACAAAAAATTGGAGGCGGTTCCTCTCCGATTAAAACAGATGAAGGTTGGTTGGTAATTTACCATGCGAAAGGAGAAGAAAGTGTTTACTCCTTAAAATTACTGCTTCTTGATCTTCATGATCCTACTAAAATATTAAAGAAAGTAGATGCACCTGTGTTGATTCCAGAAATGGAATATGAGAAAAATGGCTTTTTCCCTAATGTTGTTTTTACAAATGGCTTAGTGGAGAAAGATAATGGAGAATTGTGGATTTATTATGGCGCTTGTGATGAGACGGTTTGTCTTGCAATTACAAGTGTACAAGATCTTTTAAAATATTTTAATTAAGCCTATTATGAGAATTGCATATATTTCAACTTATCCACCTACCGAGTGTGGAATTGCAACTTACACACAATATTTAAGTGATTCTGTAAGTGCCAAAGGAAAAGAAATTAGAATATTGGCTCAAATTGGAGCTAAGGGTGATAATGTATTTGAGGTATATACACCACAAGACCAGGACATTGCTTCCAAATTATTCTTTCATGTAGAAAGATTAACTCCCGATATTGTTCAAATAGAACATGAGTTTGGATTATTTGGAGATCAACGAGGCGTACAGATTATTGAGTTTTTAATTCGTTGTAATCTAGCCGATACTCCTGTAGTTGTAACTTTGCATACTGTTTTTGAAGACCTTAAATATCAAGAAAAAATAATCGTACAGCACATCTTAAATCTGAGCTCCTCGATAATTGTCCATGAAAATTTTCAGAAAGATATTCTGTTGAAGGAATATGATTGTCCAAATCCAATACTTGTCATTCCTCATGGAGTCCGAGAAGTAAAGAGAGTTGAGAATGCGAAAGAACTACTTGGTTTGGAAGGAAGACAGGTGCTTTTATTAGTAGGCTATATGAGATCAACTAAGAACTTTGAGAAAATTATTGATTTGCTTCCGCGATTAGTTGAAAAGAATAAAGATTTAGTTTTGCTTATGGCGTCCAGAAGTAGAATTAATGAACATTCAGACTATAAAGATCAATTGTATAGATCATTGAACAAGCTGGAAATTAAGAAGCATGTTAAAATACTATTTGGTAAGTTTCCTCAATTTACTTTGGATACAATTTTAAGTGCTGCAGATGTTATGGCTTTACCATACATTAAAGGAGGTCAAAGTGGAGTGTTGGCCCAAGCATCAGCTTTGCTATTACCGGTAGTTACTTCTGAATTAATGAGCTTCAAAAATTGGATAGAAGAAGTTAAAGGTGGATTTTATGCTACAACAGATGATGAATATGTAAATCATATCACAAATCTCCTGCAAGATGATGATTTAAGGCTTGAATTTCAAGAGAATATCAGGATTAGTAATGAGAAAATTAATTGGTCACAAATTGCCAATAGGCATATAGAATTGTATGAGAAACTTTTAGTGCCACCTATTGATGGAGCACAGTTCTATTATAGACCAGAATGTTTAGATTCAAACGCAAAAATTGTCCATTAATAATAAATCATCTTATCAAGTAATTCTTTTACTTTAAGTGATGCTATTCCAGAGCGTGAATCGGACATTGCATATGGTAGAATCAGCATGTCATTATGAATAATTGCGCCGCATGAATACACAACATTAGGAACATAGCCATTTCGTTCTTGTTCGTTTGGAATTAAAAATGGATCCTTTAGTAATCCAATCACTTTTGTTGGGTCTTCCAGATCGAGTAATATGGCACTTATGGTATAGGTTCGTACTGGACCAACACCATGAATTAAAAGAAGCCAGCCTTTTTCAATTTCAATTGGGGAGCCACAGTTACCAATTTGGAAAAATTCCCAATAAAAAGCTGGAGGTTTAAGGAGAATAGGATTTTCCCAATACTTAATATTGTCAGAAAACATGATGTACAGGTTTTCATTGTCATTTCTGGAAATTGTGGCATATTTGCCATTTATTTTTCTTGGGAATAAAGCCATGCCTTTGCCTTTTGATCCTTCACCCAAAAGAACCGATACTTTAAAATGACAAAAATCAACAGTTTCTATTAATTGTGGTAAAGCTGTAAAACCATTGTAAGCTGTATAGGTTGCATAGTAAACATGTTTTCCCGTTCCATTACCATTTTTAAATAATACAAACCTAGCATCTTCAACTCCTTTGATTTCATTATTTGAAACTGGGAAAATTACTCGTGCGCTAATATCCAACTCTGGTGAAAATTTGATCTCATAATTAGCGTTGGCTAACCACAGTAAGGTATCTATAGCCTCTTCGCTACTTCTTCCAATTTTTTTATGCTTTATATCCTTCATTTTTCTGAAGATTTGAATGGCTTCCTCTAGTTCATCAAATGTGAATTCATCCAACAGATTGTCCAATATTTTTGATACCAAATCATAAGTACCAATTTCTTTTAACTTCAGGCAAAAATCACTTTTTAGATATATGGAATTAGGAGTTCGGTTTACCCGTTCAACCAAAGCACTGCTTTTTTGAACCAGTAATTCACCATTGGATCTAATTACCCCTCGTCTAAAGACAATTGAAGAAATATGTCCTTCTCCTACAGCTCTGAAGCTTAATAGAACCTTTAATCTACCTGATTCAGAATCGATAGCCTCAGGGTGAATAACAATGGATGGATTAAAAAGCGCAGCGGATTCAATGGAATATTCCATGGTGAAATAAGAACCAATTAATAGCTTTTGTTCCAGGCTAAAGTTATTTTCGAATTCTGTTGTTTTAATAATTTTGTCGAAATTGTCCTTAAAAATTCTCTTTATATTGCGATGGCGCTTAGAAAAATTTTTTAAGGTCTGATCTAAAATTTTTTTTGCTTCTTCCTCAGATAAAAGGAATATGCGTTCAAAAATGTTCTCAATACGCTTGCTGTTCCCTGGCGTAAAAAAATGAGTTACCACCCTGGAATCATCTGGAGTAAAATGAAGAACTTGTTTGTTTATGGAAATTTTTCTCTCTCTATTAGCCATTTGAATCCTTTTTAACGAGCTTACTAAATATACGAAATTTCGGCTCGTTAAAGAAAAAGGAATGGCTTATTAGCTAGTATTTTAATACAGGCAATGAGATTTTAAACTTGATACATAGCAATCTGAAAAGTATAATGCAAGAAATGGTAAGGAATTGATTTAATGCAGAATTGATCTCTAAATAATTTAATAGAATAAATAAAACTCCACCAGCGAGACATGCAGTTGCATAAATTTCTTTTCTGAAAATTAAAGGAATATCGTTACACAAAGTATCGCGAATTACTCCGCCCATTACCGCTGAGAATAAGCCCATAATAATTGCCAGAAATGGGTGAATACCAAGGCTCAATGATTTTTCAATGCCGATAATTGTAAAAACTCCAATTCCAATAGTATCAAAAAGAAACAGGGTACGCTTCAAAGTCATGATTGTATTCTTGAAAAGAAAAGTAAGCATTACACCCAAACTAATAATTATGATATAATTTAAATCACTAATCCAGGCAACTGGGAAGTTTCCCAATATCACATCTCTTAGCGTACCACCGCCAATAGCTGTAATAAACCCAGTAAAGTAAGCTCCAAATAAATCAAGCTTTTTATTTGCCGCAGACAATGTTCCACTGATAGCAAATACTAGTGTTCCAATAAGATCCAGAAAGTATATTACACTCATGATTTAAAATTTTTGCAAAAATAGAAAGTCCGATGATAAAACAATGCCAATTGTCAATTAAAATGTATGCTTTCTGATTAAAAAAAGAAAGAGGATGAAATTAACTTCCATCCTCTTTATATCTGTGTTAATTTTTTAATTTATCCTTGTGCATCAACCACGGCTATTGCAGTCATATTAATGATTTCTCTTACCGAACATCCCATTGGTACAATATGGAAAGGTTTTGCTGTTCCTAACAAAATAGGCCCGATATTTTCCAAACCACCAAGATCTTGCATTAGCTTGTAAGCAATATTTCCGGAGCTAAGATTTGGGAAAATAATTGTATTCACATCTTTTCCTTTAATCTTGTTAAAAGCAAAGGTCTCATCTCTCAGTTTTTTATCAAGGGCAAAGTTCAATTGCATTTCACCATCAACGGGTAATTCAGGATGATTTTCGTGTAAATATTCAATTGCTTTATTGGCTTTTACAGGGCTACCTTTTCTTACCGAACCAAAGTTTGAATAAGAAACCATTGCCATTACCGGATCAACATTAAATGTTTTTAATGCGCGAGCAGTACTTAACGTTGTATCAACCAAGGATTGTGGCGTTGGTTCTGAATTTACTGTAGTATCCGAGAAGAAAAGCGGACCTTTTTTGGTCATAATGATGTTCATTCCCACAAGAGTTTTCATTCCTTCCTCTATACCTATTACTTTACTGGCAATTTTAAGTGCTTCGAAATATCTGGTTGCGTATCCTGAAATGAATGCATCTGCATCACCATTTTCAACCATCATGGCACCGAAATAATTTCGGTCGTACATTTTTTCAGCTGCTTCCTTGTGGGTTAATCCTTTACGGCCGCGTTTCTCACATAAAATATTAGCATAGCTATCTCTTCTTCTTCTTTCAGCTTCACTTCGAACATCAATAATATCAGCACCAGTTAAATCCAACTCATTCTCTTCAACAATGCGCTGAATATTTTCTGGATTACCCAATATAATTGGTTTTGCAATTCCTTCGTTTAAAGCAATTTGTGCAGCTTTAAGTACATTAAAGTTATTACCTTCGGCAAATACAACACGCTTAGGGAATCTTTTTGCTTTGTTGAATACCGTTCTCACTAACTCATTTTCAGTTCCCAATCGTTGTTTTAACTCCTCTGCGTAGGCATCCCAGTCTGTAATTTCTTTTTGTGCAACACCCGATTCAACAGCCGCTTTTGCAACTGCAATGGAAACACTCGAAACCAATCTGGGATCCAATGCTTTAGGGATAATATAATGTCTGCCAAATACGATATTGGCTTCGTTATAAGCAGCATGAACTGCCTCTGGTACAGGCTCTTTTGCCAATTTGGCAATGGCATGAACTGAAGCAATTTTCATATCTTCGTTAATAGCTGTAGCTCTAACATCAAGAGCGCCACGGAAAATATATGGGAAACCTAATACATTGTTGATTTGATTAGGATAATCAGAACGACCTGTAGCAACAATAACATCTTTACGAGCATCGAAAGCATCGTTGTATGAAATTTCAGGATCAGGATTTGCCAAAGCGAATACTACAGGATTTTCCGCCATTGAAAGAACCATTTCTTTGCTCATGATTCCACCAACTGATAAACCTAAAAATACATCGGCACCCACTAAAGCTTGTTCAAGAGTATCAACATCTTGTGTTGTCATGAACTGTTTTTTCTGAGTATTTAAGTTAGTACGTTTAGAGTTGATTACACCACGACTATCGCACATGATTACATTTTCGGGCTTAACACCTAACGAGATGTATAGTTTTGTACAAGAGATTGCAGCAGCTCCTGCTCCATTTACGACTACTTTTACATCTTCAATTTTTTTATTTCCAAGTTCTAATGCATTTAATAAGCCTGCCGCAGAAATAATAGCAGTACCATGCTGATCGTCATGCATCACGGGAATATCAAGTTCCTTCTTTAATCTTTCTTCAATCTCGAAACATTCCGGAGCCTTAATGTCCTCAAGGTTAATACCTCCAAAAGTTGGGGCAATTGCTTTAACGGTTTCTACAAATTTATCTACATCAGTTGCATCAACTTCGATATCAAAAACATCGATATCTGCAAATATCTTAAACAACAGACCTTTACCTTCCATAACCGGTTTTCCGGCCAATGCTCCAATATTACCTAAGCCCAGAACTGCTGTTCCGTTAGAAATTACGGCCACAAGATTTCCTTTTCCTGTATAACGATAAGCATCTGCGGCGTTTTTTTCAATTTCCAGACATGGTTCGGCAACACCCGGACTATAGGCTAAAGCCAGATCTCGTTGAGTTCTGTATGGTTTTGTTGGAATTACTTCAATTTTACCAGGACGTCCTTCAGAATGGTATCTTAAAGCATCTTTTGAACTAATCTTTGCCATTTGTTTGTTTTTCTTTGTGCAATAAGCACGGTTAATAGTATTTTGTGAGCTACAAAGATGCTAATAAAAGCGCGTAAGAAATGCCGGGAATTAGTTAAAAACTGTAATGATATCAGTATCTTACTGAATTACTTTTAATTAAGACTAGTGATAAATAATAGAATTTTTTCTTGAATATAGAGCAATTATGAGGCTATCTTTTGCTTTTGATTAGCAATGAGTGAGTAAACTTGTTTTCAGCAAGAAATTTCTTGTCGTAAGTGTGGCTATTGCCTTCTAAATCTTCTACAACTATCTTGTTAATTTTCCATTCCCCACTTTCCGATTTCTTTTTAAACAAGATTCTACCCAAAAGCATACCAACTTTGGTTTTTTTCTTGTTCTCACAAGTGGTTTGAATCACCTCTTTACCCGATGGAGATTCGAAGTAAATGTCGACCTTATTCAATCCCTGCAAAGAATAGGCTCTTAAAGAAAAA
The DNA here is from genome assembly GCF_026672275.1 of Marinifilum sp. D737. Classification (GTDB taxonomy): domain Bacteria; phylum Bacteroidota; class Bacteroidia; order Bacteroidales; family Marinifilaceae; genus Marinifilum. Next base: position 33,609 of record NZ_JANQCD010000006.1, read on the forward strand.
TAAAGGGTTTCATCCGATTTGCTTACGTCGATTGACTTTTGAACCAAATTTACGGAGTGTAAATTGAATTTGCCTTTTAATTCGTTGTTCGCATAGGCCGAAAATGACAACGCACAAACTGCCAAGAGTAGAATACCCCTGAAAAGAATCTTTTGAATGTGCTTGTAATTTAATCTCATATTCGGATGGCATGAAAATACAATTTCCTATACGAAAGAAAACAAAAAGGGATACTCAATTTTGAGTATCCCTTTCAATTTATATTATTTCTAAGAAATTACTTGATCTCAGCCTTAACTGTAGCCATTGTTTGTAATAGATCTTCTCTTGTTGGAGCCAATGATTTTGCTTTGGTTAACTCAGCCATTGCTTTTTTGTAAAAACCTTGAGCTTTTGCTGATTCAGCTTTGAACTTTTCTGGTTCTTTGTTAGCAATTGGATTCGCTTTTTGCATGATAGTAGCACCTTGGTTGAAATACAACATACCTAAACCAACTAATGCATCAGCCTGGTATTTTGATTTACTTTCGCTAGCCTTTTTGTAAAGATCTTCAGCAGCATCCATTTTGTTTGCTTTTTGAGCTTTTTGTCCTGCAACCAAGTAATGCTTTGATAGACTTGCAATTAATTTTGAATTTTTAGTAGGAATTGCTTCAATACCTTTTTTCAATGTAGCAACCATCTCATCCATTTTCTTTTGCTTCTTTTGTACTGAAGCTAAATATTGGTATGATTTTGAAAGTTTATAGTTACTTGCAACAGATTGAGCAAAATATTTTTCAGCTTTAGCGTAATCTTTCAATTTATTTGCACAGTAAGCAGCATTAAAAACCAATGCAGGATCTTCGAATGTATCTTCAGCTCCTAAAAATGCCTCATATTTTTCAAGTGCAGTTTTATAATCTTTCGATTTAACTGCAGCATTACCTTCATTTTTTAGTTGAGCAGCAGATTGTGCGAATAAACTTGTAGCACAAAAACATACTGCGATAAATAAAATTAACTTTTTCATACTTTGAATTTTATGATTATTTGATTTTATATTTTTTTGTCAAAACAAGCCTAAAAATAACTATTTCAGAGAAAAATCAAATAGAATTAACACAAAAATATTCTTCAATAAAGATTGTTTAGAGAAAATTTATTTAATTGGGCCAATTCAATGGTTTCTTCCTGCAAATACTTATCATCAATCGCATAATTATCGTATTGAGTAAGCTGATTGTTCTTTATCAGGCTATTGAGTTTTTTAGTATATGCTTCTCCAACCTCTGAATAGCGGTGCAATAATGGTACCAATTTACCAGGATCATCGGTGTTTGATCTTTCCAATCGAAATTCTTTATATGCACGAACCCTTGCAATGGTCTGATAATAATCGTTTACCGATTCTTCTATACTTGAATATTTACGTACGTAGATATGCGTCGAGTCTCTTCCTACCAATGCTTTTATTCTATTCTCTCCTTTATTGTATGACCATATGCCAAAAACATTATTGCCTTCCTGAAAAAATCTGGATGATCCCCAACCTGATTCCAAAGCAGCTTGTCCCAGAACAATACTTGCAGGATGCGGTTTTAGTCTTTTCTTCAGTTCGGATATTTCGGAACATTTGTATTGCTCAAATAATTGAAAAAGGAAAATACTATCGCTTTCAATGTAATTTGGATGTTGTGCCAGCCAGTTTTCAATGTGCTCTACTCTTTTAATTTTTTGATTTAAATTGTGTTGAGCAAGTAGCACCGATGGCAGTAACATTTCTACAAACTTCTGCTTTTTCTCATTTACCGGCAGCATTCGTAATGAGATTACCTTAGTATAGATATAAGGAGTAATAATTGTATCAGCAAAGGCATGTACATCGTCTTTGCTTTTAATCTCTGCATATTCCGGAGTAACCTTCTCATGTGAGAATACCACACGTTCTGTGCATGATATACACATTAAAAGCAAGCAAATCAAAGAAATAAACCGTAGTTGCATATTGAATTATTGTTAATTCCAGTTTGCTAAAATAGTATTTTATTTTGTGCTGGCAAATTTAAAACTAAAATGTCAGTTGAGTTGAAACAGTTGCTAATGTATGCAAATATGACTCCTATTGACTTCATCCGCATTATAAATTTATTTACAGTAATATAATTTCAAATCTTAGTTTGTTATCTGCAAGACAAAAAAAAAAGCGGAATTCCGTTTAGAGTTCCGCTTTCTTATATCATTGTATTGGCTTTATACATTTACTACAACCACCTCGCCAAATGCTGGTGTTGCGATATTAAATGAATCTTCCAACTTAATGTTCTTTTCAATGGCTTGAATGGTTCGAATTACACCGCCATGAGTAAATACTGCAACCTTTTTGTGATTTTGTGCTTTCAATTCATTCCAAAATTCTAAAATACGATCGCGTAGCATTACAAACGACTCACCATTAGAGCATTTAAGGTTTACAAAATCTTCCATCCATTTCTCAAGGAACGGATCTTTAATTTCGTCCCAAACTTTTCCTTCCCAATCACCAAAGTGCAGTTCCATTAGTCTTTTGTCCTCTTCTGCCTGATTAGGATAAATATCGTTGGCTAATTTTTTAGCTCTTGACAATGGACTTGAGTAGATTTTATCAAACTCCATTCCATCAAGATTTTTTTTGACAGCTTCTAATTCTTCAGGATATGTTTCGGCCAAATCAACATCTTTTTGTCCGTAGCAAACTCCTTGTTCCACTGCTACTGCCGTATGACGAATTAAATAGATTTCCATTTTGTAATATTAATAGTTTAAAAGTGATAAATAAGTAAGGTAGAAGACAATTTCGCAAAGCTGTTGTGTTGCACCAATGCAATCGCCTGTATATCCGTTTATCCACTTGTTGTAATATCTTCCTAATAAGAACTTGCAAAGATATACAGGAATTATAATCAGGAAAAATTTAGCATTACCTAAAAGAGCTAAAGGCGCAATTCCTGTTAATACCATAAATATAAAATTGCCAATGCTTAGTTTTTGAGAATAGTCTTTGGCTTTGGAATTCTCAACTCTTGCATATTGGTGTGTGTTTACCAAAGTAGCTGCTGCCATTCGAGTTGTAGCGTGTGCAGCAATCAAAATCCAAGGCAATTGGTTTGCCGATATGGAAAACTGACAATAAAACTTTGTCAATATCAGGAAGATAATTCCTGTAACGCCAAATGCACCAATTAAGGAATCCTTCATGATTTCAAGGATTCTCTCTTTGGTCCAACCTCCACCAAATCCATCGCACACATCCATAAAGCCATCTTCGTGTAATGCTCCGGTTAGCAATGCTGTGGCTACCATGCTCAATATCACAGCCAAATTAAAAGGCAAAAGTATATTGCTCAAATAAAAAACAAGAGCCGCCACTCCACCAATTATCAGGCCAGCAATGGGAAAATATTTAATAGCTTCGTGCTGATATTCCTTTTTAAAATCAGCCCATTTGGGAAATGGAATTCTTGTAAAAAAGGATAATCCTGTAAAGAAAATGTTGAGTTCGCGTTTCATAAATTATATTAAAATCAAATTAACGGTTGACAACTTTTTTATCTCAATTCTAAAGACTGTTTTTTAATAATCTAACTCCTTTTCGTTAAGAAGTTTTCCCTTTTAAGGGAAAATCCCGACAGGGAAAAGGGTGAAAAAGAGAAATATAAACCAAGATACACTCTTCTGGCTGTCGCCATCTTCCCTATGAGGGAAGAGTTTTAAAATTAAAGGATTGTAAATCTAATCCTTTGTTCCACTCCTTTCAAAAGAGTAAATAAGCGAGTCAGGGGGTGACTATTTGCATTTTGTAAGTTAGTCACCTCCTGACTTTATTCTTAATTACTACCCCTCATTCACTACCTTATCGCTATTGCTTACGCCAGCATCCTCGAAACTAGCCATTTGATTCAGGAAGTTAACTGCTGATTCGATAATAGGATAAGCTACTGCAGCACCGGTTCCTTCGCCTAATCGCATACCCAAATCTAGAATTGCATTGGCATTTAAATGTGCTAGCATATGCTTGTGCCCATTTTCGTTTGATTTATGCGTGAAAATACAATATTCCAATACTTCAGGATTCATTTTAGATGCAGCCAAAAGTGCTGATGTAATAATAAATCCATCTACCATGATGATCATTTTTAGTTCGGCAGCCTTTAACATGGCACCTGCAATCATTACAATTTCAAATCCACCAAAGTGAGCGAATATATTTTCAATAGATGAGTCTCCTTTATAGTTTTCAACGGCTGAATTCAAAATTTCATATTTTCTTTTCAAGCCTTCATCGTCCCATCCAGTTCCTCGTCCAACACACTCCTTTAAATCTACATCAGCCAATAAATGTAATAAAACAGCTGCAGAAGAGGTGTTTGCAATTCCCATTTCACCAAAACCTATGATATTGGTTCCGCCTTTGTGAGCTTGTTCTACCAAATCAGCTCCCCTTTTAATGGCAAGCTGAAACTGTTCTGAAGTCATGGCTGCACCATTAAGGTATGATTTGGTTCCATGGGCAATCTTGGCATCAATTACATTCCACTCTTTGTCGAAATCGTAGTTTACACCTGCATCAACAATTTTGATATCAATACCATTCTGACGACCAAATACATTAATGGCAGCGCCTCCAGCCATAAAGTTGGCAACCATTTGCCAGGTTACTTCCTGTGGATAAGGACTAACGCCATCTAATGCAATGCCGTGATCTCCAGCAAAAACCATTATTGTTGGTTGTTTTAATTCAGGAGTTAAGGTGTTTTGAATACAACCTATTTTAACCGCCAATTGTTCCAACATTCCTAATGAACCAATGGGTTTGGTTTTAAAATCAATTTTGTGTTGAAGTTGTTCTATCAACTCTTTGTTTGGAGTTTTTATATCGAAATTCATATTGAAATTGAGTTTAATCTGGTTTATTTTTCTTCTTTTGCTTCGCTAACGCCAGCATCCTGAAAGGAAGCCATCTCGTTCATAAATTGAGCTGCACTCTTTATTAAAGGAAAGCAAACCATTGCTCCTGTTGCTTCGCCCAAACGCATGCCAATGTCAAGAATTGGTTCACCACCCATGATATTCAGCATTTTAATGTGAGCTTGTTCATTCGATTTGTGTGCAAATAAGCAATAATCCTTAATCTTAGGATTGATTTTGAATGCTGCCAGTAATGCTGATGTAATGATAAAACCATCAATTAATAGTGTCATTTTCAGTTCGGCGGCTTTTAACATGGCCCCAACAATCATCACAATTTCAAATCCTCCAAAGTGAGTAAGTACATCAATTGGATCATTAAATTTATTGTATTTTGAAAGGCCTTCGTTTAAAAGATCGAATTTACTTTTTACACCATCTTTATCTAATCCAGTACCTCTGCCAACACACTCCTCCAAAGAAATATCTCCTAAAATACTAAGTATTAGTGAAGCTGATGAAGTATTTCCAATTCCTTTTTCACCGAAAATAATGAAATTACAACCATTTTGGTGAATTTCTTCAATCACTTCGGCACCGCGTTTAATTCCTTCCAAGCATTGCTCTTTGGTCATTGCAGCTTCAAAACGGTAGTTTTTAGTACCGTAGGCTAACTTTCTGTTAATTATAGGAAGGCTTGGATCAAAATCATGATCAACACCCGCATCAACTACATTAAATTTGATGCCATGTTGTTTGGCAAATACAGTTGATGCTGCACCACCTTCCATATAATTATATAGCATTTGGTAGCTAACAGATTTTGGATAAAAACTAACTCCATCATCAGCAATACCATGATCTCCTGCAAATACAACCACATTAGGATTGGTAATCTTTGGATTTAGGCTATTTTGAATTTTCCCCAATTGGAAAGCAATTTTTTCCAACATTCCTAACGAACCAATGGGCTTGGTTTTCGTATCAATCTTCTCCTGTAATTCTTTATTTAAATTGTCTGATAAAGAATCAATTTTAAATTCTATCATCTGTTAATTTCTATTTTTACCAAGAATATTTTTTAATTCAGTTAAACTTTTTTCTAACTGAATTTTGCAGTCATCGTTTGTTTCATTAGCGAATGCTACTTCCAAGTCGGCTAATGCATCTGTTCTTTCCAATTTCACCAATGCAATTGATGCTTTGCTTCTTACATCAGCATCTTTATCACGTAATAAACCAGGAATCCATTTTTTGGAAGACCAGCAAGCCAATTCAATTACTTTATCGATTGCTTCCATTTTTTCTTCTTTCGATCCCGATAGGTTATTATAGTATTTTGATTGAAGATCCTGGATGTCTTTGGTATAAATGATTTCCTCCTTGAAGAAGTCAGGTCGCATTACAGATTTAGGATATTTTACCATTTCATTATTTGTAGCCCAACGAACAATACGAGGAAGCATCCAACGCATACCGGGAGTACATTCCGGGTGACCAACAAAAGAAGCAACTTTTCCTTTACCAACTGTATTGGCTACAATAAATGGCCTGTTGTTAGTCATGTTTGCAGGTGTTCCTTCAACAGTGTGAACATCAGACAACATGGTTCCCAATGATCCTTCTTCAATTTCATCTTCCGCTGAAACCAAAACTGGTCCTTCGTAATACTGACAAAATGAAATTTCACGATCTTTTAATTCCGGAAAGATTTTTTCTCCTTCTTCCGTTAAAGAGAATTTTGCCAAACCATGTCCACGGTGGTCATGTTCAATATCAATGGCTTTATAGCCAGTAAGATTTAAACTTGGATAGTTAGGTGTATTGGTCATGATATATGCTCCGGCGCAAATACCAACTACAGCTACACCTTTGTTTTTTACCAAAGAAACAACTCTTTCAATGCCGACTTCACCAAGACTCATGGTTTCACTTCTTCCACTTCCACCAGGGAATACAATTGCATCAAAATCAAGAATTTCATCAGATACAATCTGACTTGCACGAATCACTTCGCAATCAATTTTTGGATCAATTTTTAAAGCTTCAACAGCATCAGTAATACACCATGGGCTATCACCATTTTTATCAAATACACCAACCTTAATTCTATTTTCGGCTTTTGTAGGAACTCTTTTACAAGAGAATGTTGTAAATAATAGAGCAATTAGTAGTGCTCCAATTGTAAGGAATTTGTTCATGTTAGTTTAGTTAGTGGTTTATTTTAGTGTGTTCTTTATTTCAAGTGGAATACCTGATATTACGATGCTTACAATATCAGCCTTATTTGCAATGTATTGGTTAATTGTTCCTTGGATATCATTAAATCGCATTGCCATATCATTACCCGGATGACCACCCAGGCCTAATTCATTTGTTACAATAATCCAATCACAATCTTGTGCGAATATTTTATCCAGCTCTTCTTTGGCTTGAGCTATTGTTTTATCATCATCATTTTCATTATCGAAGAAAAAATTATTGAGCCATAGCGTAATACAGTCTAGCAAGATGACTCTGTTATTTACATCATGCTGACTTAAGAACTTTTCTTCTTCGATGTTGGTCCATTGAGGTCCCCTGCGAGCTTTGTGTGCTTCAATTCTTTTTCTATGATTATCATCCCAAATCCGTGAAGTGGCCATATATACAGGATTTGAAGTTTTACTTAAGATCAATTTTTCTGCGAATTCGCTTTTTCCAGATCTTTGTCCTCCCGTAATTAAATGAATCATAGCTAAATGTAAATATTATAATAAGAATTATTTGTTATGGTGAATTTACGAATTTATAATTCCGACAAGAATATTTTTTTCCTTTTTTAAAACAGGCTATTCCATGGTAAGTAACAGGCTATAATAATTAGAATACCCACAAAACAAACAGCATGGTTAATGTATTTGATTTTATTGATTTCCTCATTTCTCAAAGGTCGATCATTCTCACCTATATAAGGCTTATTAACACTAACTCCTCCATAATCATGAGGACCTCCAAATCGACAATTTAAAATTCCTGCCAATGCTGATTCAGGATATCCTGCATTAGGACTTGTGTGTGCTTTTCCATATTTAAATATGAATTTTAAACCTCGATAACTTAGTGTAACAGAAGTCATTAAAAAAGCAGTGATCCTTGCTGGTATAAAATTAACTACATCGTCCAAACGTGCTGCGAACCTGCCAAATAATATGTACTTGTCATTTTTGTAACCAATCATGGAATCCATGGTGTTAATCATTTTGTAGCACATCATGCCAGGAACTCCACCTATTGCATAATAAAATAGAGGAGCAATAACACCATCCGATAAGTTCTCTGATAGAGTCTCAAATACTGCCAATCGAATCTCTTGTTCAGACAATTGGGATGTATCACGTCCAACAATCCATGATAGTCTTTTACGTCCTGCTTCCAAACCCATACTATTTAAATGGTGAAAGACTTCAATTCCTTCCTGCAAAAGACTTTTGTTGGCCAATCCATAAAATACAAATACCGACGTAAAAATAAGGTATGCATATTCGTTTAACTGAAGTAGTAAATGTGAGCATAAGTAAAAAAAAGCAAATACCGATGATGCAAGCAACAAACACATAGTTGCACCTTTAATCAACCGATTCTTTCCTTTGTTCAACCATTTTGTCAGTATTGATATTGAATTTCCAAAACCAACTATAGGGTGAGGTAACTTTCTGGGATCTCCAAAAATTAGATCTAAAATATATCCAATAAGAAGGGGTATTATAATGTATTTAATTTGCTCCATTTTTGTAATGCATCAATTAGCAACTGATTTTTTTCTTCATTTAATGTTGCCACGCGAATATAAGAAGAATTTAGTCCACGGAAATTTTTAGCATCGCGAATCAGGATACCAAATTCAGAAATTAGGTAGTTTTTTAACTCTGTTGAGTCACCTTTTTCTAGTTCGATTAAAAAATAGGAAGTTTTTGTAGGGTGAATTTTAAGGCCTGAAATTTTGGCCAATTTTTTAGTGAATTTTTCTGTGCTTGATTTATAATGTATTACAGGAGGCAAAACATCCGCTTTGTGCTGAATCAGGTATTTTCCAGCCTCAATTGCTAGTGAATTTACCGTCCATGGAGCCTTGTAGAATTCAATTTTCTGCACCAATGCCTTGTTTGCAATCAAATATCCCAATCTCAGGCCGGGAATTGCGAAGTTTTTAGTGAGAGATTTTACGATGATAAGATTTTGATGTATTTTGATCAATTCTATTGAAGATGAAATTGTATCGGTAAAATCTATATAGGCTTCATCAATTACAAAAACTGAATTTGGATGATTCTGTAATATAAGATCCAAGTCTTTTTGCAATAAAATATCACCAGTTGGATTATTAGGATTACAGATCCAAATAAGGTCCGTATCGAAGCAGGAAGAAGAGGACAAGTCTTTCCAGTTCATAAAATGAAGTTTGTGATTATTGATTTTACAAGCATCTTCGTATTCCGAAAATGTAGGAACAACAATGGTAGAGCTCGTATTACCATAGCATTGGGCAATAAGATAAAAAGCTTCAGTAGCACCGTTTACAGCCATCAACATGTTGGTTTCAACATCAAGATCTTTCGCCAAAACATGAATAAAACTCTCTGCTGAAGCTTCAGGATAGGAGTCTATGGCATTCCAATTTTTTATCAGATGCTTTTTTAAAGCTTCGGAATATCCACCGTACCAGACGTTGGTGCTAAAATTGGCTTTAATGTCCTGTTTATATTTGTATCCATCATCTCCGTGTCCTTGTAACATGTTGTTATATAGTGTGTAAAGGTTATAGTGTATAAAGATATTACTTTTGGTAATTTCTTTCAAAAAAGAATGAGTTTACAGATGTAATTACAAATGTAAACTCATTATATATCAATTAAAGAATTATTTCTTTAATAAGTAAGGTTTAATTACTGAACTTGTAAAGCGCCAATTAAATCATTGATATCTTGAATGTTGTGGCGTTTCATATAGTCTTCTATGCCCACAACTACCTTTTCAGTAATCTGTGGATCGATAAAATTCGCTGTTCCAATTTGAATTGCGGTAGCACCTGCCAAAATAAACTCAATGGCATCTTTGGCGTTCATTATGCCTCCTAATCCAACTATTGGAATGTTAACGGCATTAAATACTTGCCATACCATTCTAAGAGCAACTGGCTTTACTGCAGGACCTGATAATCCTCCAGTAACGGTTGATAATAAAGGCTTTCTGGTTTCTGCATCAATAGCCATGCCCAATAGGGTGTTGATTAATGATACTGAGTCAGCTCCTTCAGCTTCAACAGCTTTCGCTATTTCAGTAATATCCGTAACATTCGGCGATAGTTTTACCATTAAGTGTTTTTTATACACCTCTCGAACTGCTTTTACCACCGAAGCAGCAGATGCACAGCTGGTTCCGAATGCCATACCACCTTCCTTCACATTAGGACAAGAGATATTCAACTCAATGGCTGGAATGTGCTCCAACTCGTTAATCATAGCAGCTGTTTCTACATAATCTTCAATTACTGATCCTGAAACATTAACTAAGATGTTGGTATCGTAGTGCTTAATTCGCGGATAAATTTCATTGCAGAAGTTTTCAACTCCTTTATTTTGTAATCCTACTGCATTTAGCATTCCTGAAGGCGTTTCTGCCATTCTTGGATAAGGATTTCCTTCTCTATGGTGTCTGGTGGTACCTTTTACTAAAATACCGCCTAAATTGCTTAAATCGATAAAATCTTCGAACTCTTCACCGAACCCGAAGGTTCCAGAAGCGGTCATTACTGGGTTCTTTAAGCTTAGATCTTTAAGTTTTACTCCTAAATTTACCATTTCAGATCGTTTATATTGAATACCGGTCCTTCGGTACAAGTACATTTATTACCTTCTGTTGTTTCAGTTACGCAGCATAAACAAGCTCCAAATCCACATGCCATAGTATTTTCAAGCGAAACTTCGCAAGGAATGTTATTTTGTGCAGAATATGCCGCAACTGCCTTCATCATTGGCTCCGGACCACATGTAAATACGTAATCAAACTTTTCTTTCTCCAATACAGAATGTTGGGTTGGGTATCCTTTCTCACCAAAAGAACCATCTTCTGTAGTAACCAGAATATTACCGTATTCTTTATAAGCATCAAGCTCTACGGCATCTTTTTCTGATCTAACACCAAGAAGTGTAGTTACCTTATTACCTGCTTCTTTAAGATGTTTTGCAAGATATAGCAAGGGAGCCACACCGCAACCACCACCAACAAGTAATGTATTGGCATTATTTGGAATGGAATATTGATTACCCAATGGATAAACAATGTTTAATGTATCACCTTCTTTTAGTTCACCCAATTTTTTGGTTCCATCACCAATTTTTTTGATATACAAGCTAATTGTATTGCGCTCATAATCTACAAAATGGATCGATAATGGTCTTCTAAGGAAGGTTGTGTTGGAATCTTTTACCAAAACGTTTACAAATTGTCCTGGACGTATTTCCGGAAGTGGCTCTAAGGCCTTTACATCCAGCACAAAATGCTCATCGTTCAGCTCTTTTCTTTGTAGTACCTCAAAGTCTTGTACTAATTTTTTCATGGTGCCTAGCAATATTATATCTGTTAAGAATAAATCCAGGCAAAGATAATTCAAAAAATGCTTAAGATGGGTTGTATTCCCTAAAAGTTTTATCAGTATAAAACACAACTACCTTTTCTATTTGTTTACCAGGAACGAACACGTTCATTTCTGAGAAGGATTCAGGCTGATTTACAGGCTTTGTAGGTGTTTCCTTTTTTAATTTAGGAGGTTGAGGAGTAATATTAGGTGTATCTTCTTCCTTTTCAAATTGAATCATCTCATTCTCGAAAAGTTTAGAGGTTTCTTGTGATGTGTACATTTCACCTTCTCCAAAAATAATCCAATCAATGTTGACATGAGGGAAGGATCGTCTTATTTTTTGCACAAAATCGAGGCTCGGCTTGTTTCTGCCTGATAATATATGAGATATACTGGAGCGCTGCACGCCAATTGTATCGGCAAATTTTGAAGATGTTAAGCCTTCACTGTTTATTAATTGAACGATTCTATCTTTCATAGGTTGATATTTTACAGATGTTAACTGTGTCTGTCGATACAAAGGTAAAATTAAATTTACAAAAAGCAAATAGAAAATTCAAATTAGGGTTACTTTTGTAATTTATAATTGTAAACCGACAATTTAACCTGTAACAATTCTCAATTTACAATTGTATTTTACATTTATAAATGATTTAAGCTCCTAATTTCTGGACATATAGACTTAAAAAGGATTCATAGAATAAACTGAATCCATTAGACCATCACTCAAACAAATGGAGTGTATAATACTCTAAACAGAATCAACATGAGTCTAATTGCTAGTTTTTCAGCTCATTAGACTTGTTTACAAGTGTATTTATTAGGAATATAACAAGAATCAACACTAGTTCGGCCTGTTTGATTGATATCCTATTCTATTTTTAAATCAATTGAAATCCATAAAACATTGAATTACAGCATTATAAACATGTGGAGTTTACAATTTACATTCTAATTGATATAGTTTTATAGTATTGTAAACTATATGTCTAAAGTAATAATTTAATATAGCTCTATAAGTATCTGGTTACTAGAATTAAACACTCTTAAATGTCAACTACTATTAGATTTGTAACCTATATTTAAACAATATAATACATTTAAAATGTGTATACAAAAAGCAATTGAGAATAAACAATAGTATGGATACGAAACCACACAAATAGGTTACAATTATAAATTACATATGTAAATAAATGAATTTTGAAAATTGGACTTGACTCCAATTATAGTTTACAACATTAATTTAATGATGTAAACAAATAATGTGAGAAAAAAATGCTTTTGTTTACTCGAAATGGATTGACAATTGTATTTTTTCAATCATATGGTCTGATTGTTTACAAAAATTACAAGCTAAGGAGCTTAAAAATGGTAAGAATTGTTGACAATGTTCAGTAATTGAAGCAGATGCAAGTATAAATAGCAAAATAATTATTGCTAAAATCTAGAAGAATAATGGTATTTGCAAGACAAGAAAGCCTATTTCGACTTTCTTATCTTTACATATCCCATAAAAAGAATATAGATTGAGAATCCTACAATTAAGATTCTTAAAATAAGGTTTTCTGTTACACTCCCATTGGATGTTAAAATATCTCTTGATAATGCAGGAATCATGAATATTAAAAGTCCAAAAACCAAAACCAGCATTGCAATTGTAAATATCCGTCGGAGTTTGATCTGCTTTGGAGACAACTCCTTCTTTTTAGCCTGTTTATTCTTTTTATGATCCTTTGATTTGCTTTGTGGGGTTTTCAATGCTTTTTTTAATCGACTACCTACAAGAAAGGCAAATACGCATAGTCCTATTACGATATATAATTCTTTACTCATTTATATGATGTTTATAGAGTGTTTCTTTATTTTATTTTTCTTTTCTGCAAGATTGGGGCAATGACTTGCTAAAAGCTCCCAGAATTGGCTGGAATGGTTTTTAACGACTGTATGACACAATTCGTGAAGGATAACCATATCCGATAAATCTTCTGGCAAACGCATTAAATGCAAACTCAAATTGATTTTATTATCATGAGAGCAAGAGCCCCATCGGCTTTTGGTATTTTTGATTTGTACGGAATGGTACTTAAATCCATGTTGTTTCGCAAGAAATTCTATCCTCTTAGGCAAATAGTATTTTGCTTCGCGCCGAAGAGTTTCAATTATGGATTTTCTGATAAACTCTTGTAAGCCTGTATTAATAATTTCCATTCCTTCGGGATAAATTACCTCAAGTATGCCATTATTAAGTTTCGAAGAATAAGACTTGGTAGTTACCTGAGTAATTCTCAGCTCGTGGTATTTGGTTTTAAATTTGGTATTCTGATCAAAAATGGTTTGCTGACTTTCCCTGGCATCTTTCTTCTGTTTAGCTTGAATGATCCAGGCCTTGTTTTCTTCAGCAAACTTTATGGCTTCCTCGACGGAAATGCAATTGGGAACGTTTATCCAAATTCCTTTTGTTGGAGCCATGCGAATTGATAACCGCCTGAAACGCTTATCGGTTCTTAGTGCAATTTCTCCAATGTCTTTAATATAGATGATTTTTTCTGTAGGCATAAAAAAAGCTTTGCAAAATGCAAAGCTATTAAAATATCTAATTTTGGAAATTACTTTTCCTTAATTAAGGTGCTTAATCTGGTAAATGATTCATCTACATTCTTAATCAAGTCGTTAAAAATTGACTTGTAATATGCCTTTACCATTTTAGGATTATCTTTTCCATCAGGATGGTTAACTCTTGCAATTAAATTATTTCTTGCAATAATAGTATCCTTGATGATATCCATTACCTGCTCCCTATTTTCCGGGTGCAAATAATTATAGTTATAACAATCTGAAATAACCTCAAAACAAAGATAATCAATGTCTTTTTTTAAGCGTCTTCTACTAGCCATCTTAATAGTTTTTGATGAATAAATCGGGATTCTTCCCTCTGATCGGGAACAAAGGTAATAAACCCCGATTAATTTATCATTTAAAAATAGATAAAACTTGAGCACTTAGGAGTAGTCAGCCAATTGTTCAGCTAAAATTTTTCGCCCCTGGAATATTCTACTTTTAATGGTGCCAATTGGCAAATTTGCATGTTCAGCAATTTCGCGGTATTTAAATCCCTCTAAAAACATTTTAAAAGGCGTGCGCAAGGATTCTTCCAATTTGTTCAGTTCCTTCATGATATCCTTATAGTTTTGTATAGAATAAGGATTGTCAAAACTTACATTTACCTTTCCTATATTGTTGTTTGTTTCATGAGCCATCCACTCACGTTGCTTTAACTTCTTTCTATATGCATTTATGAACAAGTTCTTCATAATTGTATAAAGCCAAGCTTTAAGATTGTTATGGCTAAATTTTGCTTTGTATATGAAAGCCTTCAAAACGGTTTCCTGGCATAAATCCAATGCATCTTCTCTATTGTTGGTTAATCGGTAAGCATAAATTCTAAGTTGCTCTTCTAAATTAACGATCGTATTATTAAATTCTATTGTTGTCATGATTGTACCTCCTATTGTTTTGTCTAATAAAAATACAAAAAGATTAGACAAAAGTCAATAAATCCTTAAACAGAACTTTAATAACAGTTCCTGATTCTAAATAAAAAAAGCCTACATTCTTTTAAATGAAAGGCTTTTGGCAATTCTATATTAGTCTTTCTAAATAAGACTAAAAAGTCTTTTAATTACTTCAATTGAAGTAGCTTTTTAAATTTTTGTGGAGATGTAATCAATTTCATGGAATCAGGCACTTCTACCCCTTCTTGCTTAAGCTGTAAGCCAGTGACCATTAGCTCTATATTTTTAAAGGATTTTTCCATACTTAACAAGTAGACATTAATATCCTCTGGATTAATCGGCGAAATGAAAGAGCTGATAATATAATCAGGATTGTAATCATTTACTGCGCTTACCAAATCCTTAAATGGCAGATTTTGTCCAAGATAAAGCGTACTGAATCCATTTCTTCTTAGTATATAATTGTAGAATAGAATCCCGACTTCATGCAACTCACCTTCCTTTAAGTATATCAGCACTTTCGACGCACCTTCCACTGACTTTCCTGAAAGAGAATCGATCGATGCAAATAATTTTTGTCTAATCAAATTTGAAATAAAGTGTTCCTGAGCTGGATTGATTGAGCCAACTTGCCAAAGCACTCCTATCCTTTCGAAAAAAGGGAAAAGTACTTCTACAATGGTTGATTCCATTCCGCTTTCGAGTATGTATCTGGACAAAATAGACTCAAACAATTCTTCATTAAAATTTACTGTTGCAAGCGTAAGTTTCTCTATGTGAAATCCAATACTTTTATTTGACCTTGACAACTCTAATATTTTAGCTTCAAGATCAATGGTGCTTAATTTAGCAAGGTGAGAAATTTTAATTCCTGATGAATTAAGCATTGAAACATTAAGCAGTTTACGAAGGTCACTATCAGAATATGAGCGAATATTGGTCTTGCTCCTTTCAGGCTGAATGATACCATATCTTCTTTCCCATATTCGAATGGTGTGAGCTTTTACTCCTGTTATTTTTTCAAGATCTTTTATGGAATATTTACTCATATTTTTCAGTTAGTGAGAAGAGTGAAAATCCACTCTCTTTAATAATTATTAAATCTAATCAAAAAAACTAAAACCTGCATAAAATGGCAGGTTTTAGTATGTATTGTAGAGATTATTCTGGCAATAAAACCTTATCGATTACATGAATTACTCCGTTAGTTCCCTGAATATCTGTTGCAGTTACGTTAGTATCTCCGTTAATTGTTACGCCCGAACTTGTATCAATATCAAGCATACTTCCTTCGTTTAGAGTTGATACCATGCCAGTTGATACCTGATCTGATCTTACATTACCAGAAACAACATGGTAAAGCAAAATTGGAGTTAAAGTTTCTGCACTTAAGTCGTCAATTCCATCAACTCCTAAGGCTTCAAAAAGTGCTTCAAAAGCTGCGTCTGTTGGAGCAAATATTGTAAATGGTCCATCTCCACTTAAAGTTTCAGCTAAATCAGCCTTTACGACTGCGGCTACCAAATGCTCGAAGTTGTCGTTAGCAATTGCAATATCAACTACATTAGGAGGTAATAAAACCTTATCAATTACATGAATAACACCATTGAATGCTTCAATATCTGCTGATGTTACCGTTGTTTCTTTGTTTAGCTTTACTCCATCGCTCGTGTCTAATCGTAACGTTACAGGATCCATATCCGGACTGTTGGTAGCTAGTGTTTCCACATAGCCCGGATTAATATCCGTTGACATAACCTTACTGCCTAAAACATGATAAAGTAGAACTTGAGTTAGTGTTTCGACGGATAAATCCTCAATTCCTGAAACACCCAGATTGGTAAATAAATCCTGAAAAGCCTGATTGGTTGGTGCAAAAACTGTAAATGCACCTTCTCCATCCATTGTTTCTACAAGACTAGCTTTGTCAAGAGCTGCTACCAGGCTGGAAAAATCGCCATTTGCTGCTGCAATATCTGCTATCGACTGTGCTTCCTCTTCTGCTCCAGGAATTAACACCTTATCAATTACATGTATTACCCCATTGGTTCCTTGTACGTCAGTAGCAATAACATTGCTTGATCCGTTGATAATAACTCCACTACCATCAGCATCAATTTCAAGATCAGCTTCGGCATTTAGAGTTGAAACTGTACCAGTGCTAACATCGGCAGCTCGAACATTTCCTGAAACAACGTGATAGGTAAGAATTGGGGTAAGATCTTCTGCTGACAAATCTTCAATTCCATTTATGCCCAGATCAGCAAATAAAGCCTCGAAAGCGGCATCAGTTGGAGCAAAAATCGTAAATGGCCCATCTCCTCTAAGTGCATCTACTAAATCAGCTTTAATTACTGCATCTACTAGATGTGAGAATGTAGCATTTGCGATAGCTATGTCAACAACATCAGGAGGAAGAAGAACCTCGTCAATGATGTGAATCACGCCATTGGACGCCATAACATCGACGCTGGTAACATTGGCGCTATTATTTAATTTTACGCCCGAATCAAGACCAACGAGTAAATTGATAGGATAATCACCAGGAGTAAATGTACTTAGTGTTTGCACATAACCATTAGATAAGTCTGTTGATTTTGCTTGAATACCCAATACATGATATAAAAGAATCGGAGCTAAAGCTTCAGCACTCAGTTCATCAATACCTGAAACTCCCAAATCCGTAAACAATTGCTCAAAAGCAGCATTTGTCGGTCCAAATACCGTAAAAGGTCCATTGGCATTTAAAGCTTCTACCAAGTCTGCCTTTGTAAGAGCGGCAGCTAAAATTGAGAAGTTATCATTACCTATTACAATGTCAACAATATTCTTGTCTGTTGGCATTGGATTTGGCATGTCATTGTCATCATCTTCGCATGAAACATTAACTATTGCTGCGATCATTAGGAGAAATAATCCTAAACTAAATTTGTAATTCCTGAAATTCATGTCATTTTTTTTTAATGGTTCAATCAGGAAACAAATTCAATTCATTTTTTGTTCATCAAAATCAGAAAATAATTATACAAAAATATAAAAATAAATACAACGCCTTACTGTTTTTGGGCATTTTAAGATTTTACTTTTTCTGCAATTATTTGCGGAGGGTAAGTTAATTTTCCTTCCGTTTTAGCAACAATTGTGGAAACGGTGGCATCTCCTGTTACATTTACAACCGTTCTAAGCATGTCTAAAGGTCGATCTATACCAAGTATTAATGCCAGACCTTCAATAGGAATACCAACTGATGTAAGAACGATAATAAGCATTACGATGCTACCACCTGGTACACCTGGGGTTCCAATAGAAGCCAATGTGGCTGTTACGACAATTAAAAGCTGATCGTAGATATCCAATGTTACACCAAACACCTGAGCAATAAAAACCGCTGCAATAGCTTGATAACAACTAGTACCATCCATATTGATGGTGACTCCAACTGGCAAAACAAAACTTGCAACTTCGTTTGAAACACCCATTTTGTTTTCAACACACTCCATGGTTACAGGAAGTGTTGCTGCACTTGAACTTGTAGAAAATGCTAATAATTGAGCTGGAGAGATTGATTTGTAGAAGTCAGTATACTTTATTGGAGTAAAAATTCGTAAGAATAATGGATATATTAAAAAGATCATGATCAATAATCCCGCTATTACTGTTATTGCATACCATCCCAATGCAGTAAAAAGGTCTACATCTCCTGAAAAATCAACAATTAATCCGGCAATTAATGCAAATACTCCATATGGTGCAAAAAGCATGATGATATCAATGATTTTTAGAATAATAGCATCTATTCCATCAAAGAATTCCTTTACTACTTTTACCTTTTTTTCTTCCAGAATCACCATTGCGATCCCAAATAAAATGGCAAAGAATATGATTTGCAGCATTTTGGTATTGTCTGTGGCTGCTTTGAAGAAATTGTCTGGTACCACGTCAACTAAAAATTGAAGTGGAGATTCTTCCTTGATATGATCGGCTTGATTCTTCTTAAGACTAATATCTGACCCAAACCTTTCTTGAAGTTCTATTTTTTTGTGCTCTGGGAAGGTGTTTCCAGGTTCAAAATTATTTACCAGTAAAAGTCCAAAACTAACTGCTATAACTGTAGAAATCACATAAAGTGAAATGGTTTTTATTCCTATGCGTGAGAGTTTTGAGATGTTTGAAAGACTTGAAATCCCCTTAACCAATGAAACAAATATTAGTGGGACAGCTATAAGTTTTAAAAGGTTTAAAAAGATTGCACCCCATGGTTTTATCCAATCTGCAGTGAATTTGGTTAAATCAAAATAAACAGCAAGCATTCCTCCAACAATACCTAAAGCCATTCCTATTAATATTTTCACATAAAGGGGTAATCTTTTCCACATAAGCTGTAATTTTAATAAGCTTTAAAGGTAATTGTATGAAATAAAAAAACAAAGCCCGAAAACCAATTGGTTTTCGGGCTTTAAATATTTTTTGAATTGCTATTAGCAACCACAACCGCTTCCACAGCCTCCGTCATTACAACTTCCGCTATCACATCCACCTTGTGGTGCATAAACTGCTTGTTTTTCTTCGTCAGTAGCATCTCTTACCTCGATAACTTCACCTTTAAAATATAAGTCATCACCAGCTAATGGGTGATTGAAGTCCATTTTAACAGTTGCATCTGCTACTTCTAATACAATACCGTTCATTCTACGACCTGAACTATCCTGCATTGGAACCACATTTCCTTCTTTAATCATTTCTGCGTCAAACTCTCCGTTTACTTCAAAAATATTTTTAGGAAGGTCAATAACAGCCTGCTCAGAAGCTTCACCGTATGCTTCAGCAGTTTCTAATTTAAATTCGAATGATTCACCTACTTTTAATCCCATTAGGTTAGATTCGAATTTTTCAAGCATTTGACCAGCTCCACACAAGAATGTTAGTGGAGTTTCAGTAACTGCTTTTTCAATGATTTCACCAGCTGGATCAGTTTTTAATTCGTAAATAACTGATACCATTTTATCTTTTGCAATAGTCATAATATCTTTTTTTTAGTATTTTATTCTTTAGACTTTCTTATAAATCCGATACAAAGAAAGTACATTTATTTCTTTATTCAAATAAAATCGGAGTTCTTGGTCTAATATTAACGGATTTTAGTATTTATTTGTAATTAGCTGGATTCAGGGCATCAGGACGCCAATTGTAAAGAAATGATTTAACCCGATTGAAATCATAACCTTTATCCTTTTCTAAATTCCCGGTGTTTTGAGTGTGGATTCTCTCTCCTTTAGCATTTAGAACCAGCATTACAGGAAAGCCAAAGCGTTGAGGATAACCAAGATCCATTAAAACGTCTTTGTTTTTATTTTCTTTGCTGTAATTTACCTCCAAGAATACATAATTATCATTCAAAAGCTTATTAATTTCTTCTTGGCTATGAAGATATCGGTGCATTTTAATGCACCATGGGCACCAATTACCCCCAACTTGAATTAAAACATGCTTCCCTTCTTTTTTTGCTTTAGCCACAGCCTCAATAAGATCCTTTTTTGCATCAGCATTTGGATTATAGATCCTTTGAGCTGATAAGCCATTCGTAATGAATAAGGCTAGACTTAAAGTCAAAAACAACTTAAATGTTTTCATTTGTTCAGTATTTATATCATTCATCATGATTTAATTAATGTCCGAAATTAATGATTTATTTCAATGAGAGGAGTTTGAAATTGATTTTTAACAAGGAAATAACAGCCTAACTTTATATCTTGTGTAATTATCGTCTAGATTGTTAGTGTTTTAAGGGGATATGTTATAAAAATACATTCAAACCCTATTCTTCTTACCTAAGAAATCATAGCTTTACGCAGGAAATTAAAAGAATTTAAATTGTATGAGTACGCAAGGGAAAATAGACCTTAGTTTTGATAAAAACCACATTTGGCACCCTTACACCTCGATGAAAGATCCATTGCCAGTATATCCGGTGGTCTCAGCAGAGGGTGTAAAGTTAAAACTGGAAGATGGTCGTGAACTAATTGACGGAATGTCATCTTGGTGGTGCGCTGTTCATGGATACAATCATCCTGTGTTAAATGAAGCTGTTGAAAAGCAACTACAAAACATGTCTCATGTGATGTTCGGCGGTATAACACACCAACCGGCAGTTGACCTTGCTAAGTTACTGGTAAAAATTACTCCTAAATCTTTAGAAAAAGTATTTTATTGCGACTCAGGTTCGGTTGCTGTTGAAGTTGCAATGAAAATGGCAATACAGTACAGATTTGCCACAAATAATCTTAAGAAGAATAAATTTCTTACAATACGCTCCGGTTATCATGGCGATACTTTTAATGCGATGTCAGTCTGTGATCCGGTTACCGGAATGCATGAAATTTTTACTGGAGTATTACCGATAAATTATTTTGTAGAAGCTCCCACTTGCAAATTTAATGAGGATTGGGATGAAGAAGCATTTGCTCCAATGGATAAAATGATTAGGGAGCATCATGGAGAATTAACAGCTGTTATCCTTGAGCCGATTGTTCAAGGTGCTGGTGGAATGAGATTCTACCATCCTGAATATTTAAAAAAATTGAGACTGATTTGTGATGAATTTGACATTTTATTGATATTGGATGAAATTGCAACAGGATTTGGTAGAACTGGTAGGATGTTTGCCTGCGAATACGCAAATATAGAACCAGATATCATGACCGTCGGCAAGGCGATTACTGGTGGATATATGTCATTTGCAGCAACTTTAACCAATTTAAAAGTAAGCGAAGGAATTTCTTCTGGCACACCAGGAAATTTTATGCATGGCCCTACTTTTATGGGAAATCCAATGGCTTGTGCTGTTGGGATAGCCAGTATTTCTCTGCTATTAAGCGATAATTGGCAAGCAAAAGTAAATAAGATAGAAAGTACTCTTGAACAGGAATTAAAGGCTGCAAGAAGCTTTAATAACGTTGCTGAAGTACGTATTTTAGGGGCAATTGGGGTTATTGAAATGAAAGAACCTGTTGATATGGCCAGTATGCAAAAGAAATTTGTTGAAAATGGAATCTGGGTTCGTCCTTTTGGCAAGAATGTATACCTGATGCCTCCATTTGTTATTAGTGATGAAGATTTAATTTTCTTATGTAAAAAGCTTATTTCTATAGTTAAAGATTGTTAATATTGTGATGAGTAGTTTATTGGATAAATACAAAGAGGAATTAAGCAAATTAGAGGATTCGGGAAACCTGAGATCACTAAAAAAAATCTCAGATAATGACTTCAAAGTGAACCTCTCCTCCAATGATTATTTAGGAGTAAGTAAGAAAAATATTCCAAGACCTAAGGGAAATTCTTTTGGATCGGGTTCATCACGTTTACTGACGGGTAACTTTCCGGAATATGAACAGTTGGAAGAAGAATTAGAAAGATTATACTCGCGCTCCGCCCTATTTTTTAACTCTGGATATCATGCAAATATCGGAATTTTATCCGCCTTATCCGGAAAAGGAGATTTAATCTTGTCAGATAAGTTAAATCATGCTAGTATTATTGATGGAATTCGCCTATCGAATGCTGAATACATGCGTTTTAAGCACTTGGACTACAATCAGCTTGAAACAATATTGCAAAACAAAAGAAATCAATATGATAAGGTATTTATTGTAAGTGAATCGATTTTTAGCATGGATGGTGATGAAGCTGATGTGCAAAGACTTATCGAATTAAAGAAAAAGTACAATTGCTTTTTATATCTCGACGAAGCTCATTCCTTAGGAGTAAGAGGAGAAAAGGGATTAGGAATAGCCGAGGAGCTTGATTTCATGCCTGAAATAGACCTTTTGGTAGGTACTTTTGGCAAAGCCATGAACTCAATAGGGGCATTTGTAATTTGTGATTCAATCATTAAAAAGTACCTGATTAATCGAATGAGATCCTTAATTTTCACAACTGCCTTGCCTCCTATCGTAATCAGTTGGAATATTATCATGCTGCGCACTATCGTTAAAATGCAAATAGAAAGAGAGCATGTAATGATGTTAGCTAATAAACTGAGAGATAAACTTATAGAATTAGGCTTAAAAACAGATGGTAATTCGAATATTGTTCCCGTAATTATCGGCGATAGTCAACAATGTGTAAATTTAGCTGAGTATCTGCAAAAGAAAGGATTTTTGGTCTTTCCAATTAGACCACCAGCTGTTCCTGTTGGCACTTCGCGTTTGCGTTTATCGATTTGTGCAGATATGAACTGGGAAGAACTACAAGATGTACCACGATTGATAAAAGAATATTGCAATGAAAACTAAATGGTTACATAAAACTTCAAAAAAGAAGTGTATTCTTTTTTTTAACGGATGGAGCTGTGATGAAAAGCCATTGCAGCATTTAAATTCAAAGGAATATGATATTCTTAGTTGCTATGATTATAGAGATGTTTTACTTCCTAAGGAGGTGAATCGTATTTTTGAAAATTACGATAAAGTTTATCTTATAGCATGGTCTTTAGGTGTTTACGCTGCAAATCTTTTATTGAAAAATCGAAAAAGTTTATTTGCTGACGCAATCGCTATTAATGGTACCATAAATCCAATTGATAACCTAAAAGGTATACCTCCTGCAGTTTTTCAGGCTACTATAGATGGGCTGAATTTAAAGAGTTTGGAAAAATTTTGGATGAGAATGTGTGGAGGAAAATCTGCCTTTACTCTCTTTAAATTGAATGTTCCAAATAGGGAATTCGATAATCAGTTACTGGAATTGAAAGAGCTTCAGAAGCTTGTTCAAAACCACTTTGTAGATTGGAACATATACAACAAAGCCTTAATTGGCAAACAGGATTTAATATTTTCTGCAGACAATCAAAAACTTGCATGGAAAGAATCTATTGATATTGTAGAAAGAGAATATCCTCATTATTGCTTTGATAAATGGAATTCGTGGGATGAGATAATTGAAGATTTAAGTCGTGGGAAATCAGAATGTTAATAAAGAAAATGTTCAAAAAAGCTTTGTAAAAAGCATTGAAACTTATCGCAAGCATGCTATAGTACAAGAAGCTATTGCATCGAGACTAATAAATGAGTTACTGAACATTAAAAAGGATAATTTTCAGAAGGTTCTTGAAATTGGATGTGGACCAGCGGTTCTAACCGAGAAGTTTTTTCGCCATTTTAGGGCAACGGAATACTTTGCCAATGATATCGTTGAAGAGTATAAAGATGTACTGCAAAACATAGACAATAGTATTCGATTTTTTGGAGGAGATATTGAGTCAATTGATCTCCCTAAGAATCTTGATTTGGTCATATCAAGTTCTACTTTTCAATGGTTTACGGATTTGGAGTTGTTTCTGAGTAATATTTATGATGTCCTAAACCCCGAATCTCTGTTGGTATTTAGCTCCTTTGGCCCTGATAACTATCGAGAGATTAGGGATGTAGAAGGAAAAGGATTAAACTATTTATCATTTGGAAAGCATGAAAGATTACTGTCTGATAAATTCGAAATCATATGGAGTGATAGAGAAACAATCAAAAGATACTTTGCTGACCCGGTAGGTGTATTAAAGCACATGAAGCAAACTGGAGTAAATGGACTTCCTGGTAAAGTATGGACAAAGAGTGACTTAAAAAGATTTGAAGAGGATTATTCGGACCTATTTGGAACCGAATTAGGTGTTCCTCTAACCTATCAGCCAATTTACTTTATTGCAAAACCTAAAAAATAAATTACATGTCGATATATTTTATTGCTGGCATCGATACAGATGCTGGAAAATCTTTTGCCACAGGACTATTAGCCAAGCACTTACTAAACAAGCAAGTGAATGTTGTAACACAAAAATTTGCACAAACAGGTTGTAAAGGAATATCAGAAGACATTCAAACTCATCGCGAAATAATGGGGATTGAATTGATGGATGTTGATAAAAACAGAACCACTTGTCCTTTTGTTTTCGACTATCCTGCATCGCCTCATTTGGCTGCTGAAATGCAAAATAAAACAATCGATATTGAGAAAATTAACAATTCAAGTAAACAATTAGATGATGAGTTTGAAGTTGTTCTACTTGAAGGTGTTGGAGGCTTGAATGTTCCTATTACATTAGATTATTCACTACTGGATTTTCTGGAGGAAAAGAAATATCCAACCATTTTGGTTAGCTCATCTAAATTGGGTAGTATCAATCACACACTACTCAGCCTGGAGATTTTGCAAAAAAGAAATATTCCACTGCATGGCTTAATTTATAATCACTTTCCTGCCAATAGTGAATTTATTTTGAAAGACTCAATAAAAGTTTTCGAACACTATTTGAAAAAAATGAATTTTGATTGTCCGATTGTTGAGATTCCAGTAATTGATGATTTGAAAAAATCAGAAGTTGATTTCTCTGCATTTTTCGAATGAAAATTTCCAAAAACTAGAATGTGATAAATTTCACAAAAACAGTAAAAAATTTTAAGCGAAAATACATAAATATTCTGACCATTATCTAAGGCAGCAAATAAATAATCGATTCTGAGAGACTTTAAAACTCACATAAAGTTGATAAACTACCGGATATTCAGCTATTTGAGATAAAATTAAACAATACTCAATCAACCAAGATCTAGGAAAAGACCGGCTTTTTTATGCCATTTTTTGTAAAAAAGATATTTTTTAAATTTAAAACAGATAAAAAGATCCAATAATGCTTGTAACTTAAACGAAATTTCTATTTTTTTGTATACCCTTATTTAAAAAGATTCCATATAGATAAAATCATAGGGAATTGAGGGAAGAATCAAAAAAATAGCAAAATTGTATGAGATCACATAAAGTTATTGAAATTAGAAATCTTACTCCATCTACTTATGTTATAAAAATGGAGAAGAAAGATTTTACTTTTAAAACTGGACAATATATCACTTTAGGATTTTCTGGCAGTATCGACCGAAGAGAATATTCCATTTATAGTTCTGAACAAGATAATTTTTTAGAGGTATTGATTAAAGAGGTGGAAGGTGGTTTGGTTTCGAAGAAACTAAAGAGGTGTAAACCTGGAGATTACCTTGATATTGATGGGCCATTTGGTCATTTTTCCTTAAAGGAAGATGAAATATCCAAAAAGAAATTTTTGTTTATTGCTACGGGAACAGGCATCTCTCCTATTCACAGCTTCATTGCTACTCATCCTAATATGGATTACCAATTGTTGCATGGAGTAAGAATGAAGGAAGAAGCCTATGAAAGGGAATCCTACCAAAACAACAACTATATACTATGTACTTCCAGAGAAAAATCTGGTGATTTTCATGGAAGAGTTACAGAATATTTGAAAGAAAACCCGGTGCCTTCTGATACAGTATGCTATTTGTGTGGCAATTGCCACATGATTTATGAAGCATACGATATTCTTGAGAAGCAAGGAATTAACTTAGGTCCTATTCATACGGAAGTATATTTTTAAAATGTTATAAACTAATTAAATGGGTAAACAAATTGTTTGTAAAAATCAATTGAATTGACTCATTATAATTCTTAATTATTGAAGAATGAAATATCACTTAGTATCATTGGGTTGCCAAATGAATGCTTCCGATGGAGAACGTGTTCGTGCAGTTATTGAAAAAATGGGATACCAATGGACCGATCGTGAAGAGGAGGCTAATTTAATTGGAATATTGGCATGTTCGGTGCGACAAAAAGCGATTGATAAAGTATATTCCAAAATTCATAAGTGGAATATTTGGAAGAACAAGAGAAACCTTGTAACCTTTGTTTCCGGTTGTATCTTACCATCTGATTTAGAGAAGTTTTTAAAATTGTTCGACATCATATTTCAGATGAAAGATTTGCCAAAATTGCCTGAAATGATTCAGCAATATGGAATTGCTACTCCTGTGGGATTGCAAAATGGTTTTGATTCTCAGAACGAAAACATTTCGGAATTTTGGAATGTGAAACCAAATTACACTTCAAATTTTGAGGCATTTGTGCCAATACAAAATGGCTGTGATAAGTTTTGTTCCTTTTGTGCTGTACCATATACCAGAGGTAGAGAGGTGTCTCGTCCATCTGATGAAATCATAAATGAGCTTAAAAACCTGGTAGAAAAAGGGTTCAAATCCATTACCTTACTAGGACAGAATGTTAATTCTTATGGATTAGATAAAAATGGTGAAGAGATTGATTTCCCGGAACTTTTGAGACGCATTGGTCAGTTAGGGAATCAATTAAAGAAGGAATTTTGGGTTTATTTTACTTCTCCACATCCTCGTGACATGACAGATGAAGTGATTGAGGTAATTGCTGAATATGATTGCCTTGCAAAGCAGATTCACCTGCCTATTCAATCGGGCGATGATAAGGTTTTGATTCATATGAACAGAAAACATGGTGTTGAGAAATATCGCCAAATCGTTCAAACCATACGAAGATTAATACCTCAGGCAACTTTGTTTACTGATATTATTGTTGGATTTACGGGTGAAAATGACAAGCAGTTCGAAAATACACGAAAAGCTATGGATGAATTCCAGTACAATATGGCATATATTGCAATGTACTCTCCTCGTCCAGGAGCTTTAAGCCACAGATGGTTTGATGATGTAAGCTTAGATATAAAAAAACAACGCCATCATCAGTTGACCGAGGACTTAAAAATTCACTCCAGAGCTTATAATGAAGGTATGGTAGGAAAAACATTCAGAGTTTTGGTAAAAGGAGAAGCAAGACATTTAGGATATTTGGCTGCATTAACAGAAGGAAAGATAAATGTTCGATTTTTATCGTCGGACAAGGCTTTAATAGGTGAGTTTGTTGATATTAAAATTACATCGGCTGCTGATTTTTCGGTTGAAGGAGAATTGGTTGTTGTAAATGAAAAAGTAGCGTGAAAAAAGTAGCTTTTAAAACTTTAGGTTGTAGATTAAATCAGTATGAAACAGATGCCATAGCTTCTCAGTTTCAGAACAATGGCTTTAAACTGGTTCCCTTTGATAAGGAGGCGGATGTGTATGTAATTAACTCATGTACCGTTACGCATCAAAGTGATCATAAATCTAGAAACTTTATCAATCAGGCAAACCGAAAAAATCCGGATTCTGTTTTGGTGGTAACCGGATGTATGGCAAACAATGCCAAAGATGAATTAGAGGGGCGAGATGAAATTAATTATGTGGTGGAAAATGACCAAAAAAGTTCGGTTTACTCATTGGTAGAAGCACATTATAATGGTGAAATTTTTCATCCATCAAAGGTAAATTCTGATCTGTTCTCATACGGTTCAACAGATAAAGGGTTTCACACAAGAAGTATGATTAAAATACAGGATGGCTGTGATAATTTCTGTACATTTTGTATCATCCCATCGGTGCGTGGCAGAGCTGTAAGCAGGTCTATACAGGACGTTTTAGACAACGTAAAAAGTGTAGTTGCAAATGGTGCGAAAGAGGTGGTTTTAACTGGAGTAAACATAGGCCGCTACGAATATAAAAAATACAAATTCGATGATATAGTGGAGCAAATTCTCGATTTGGATGGAGATTTTCGATTGCGCATTTCATCTATAGAACCCGATGGATTTGGTGATAAATTTCTAAGTCTGTTAAACCATCCTAAGATGACTCCTCACCTTCATCTTTGTTTGCAAAGTGGATCAGAACCTATTCTTTTGCAGATGAGACGAATGTATAATATTAAACGATTTAAGGAAATTGTAAATAAAGTTCGTTCAGTTCGTCCTGACTTTAATATCACTACGGATATTATCATTGGATTTCCTAACGAATCTGATCAAGATTTTGAATCTACATGTAATATCATAAAAGAGCTGAAATTTGGCCATGTTCATGCTTTTAAATATTCGATAAGGAAAGGAACAAGAGCCGAACGAATGACAGAACAGGTTGATGAAAAAATTAAAACTTTAAGAAGTGAAACCTTAAGAGAGATTGCTGATGATGTTAAACTTCAATATAGAAATCAGTTTATTGGTAAAGAACAAATTGTTTTGGTAGAAAAAACGGATGGTGAAAACGCAAAAGGATACGGAGAACATTACGTGCCAGTAGAGTTTAAGGGATACGAACTTAAGAAGAATCATTTCTATAAAGTAAAAATAACTGATATTAATAAGGATATAGATCCTGTATTGATTGGCGAACAAGTAAAATAAAAAAAGACGCATTTTGCGTCTTTTTTTATTAGTTCTAATCAATTATCTAATGGAATACTAATATTGGCATATGTGTTTTAATAAATAGTTTTCGTGACATTTGACCGAAGAATAATCTTTGCAACAAATTGTGTTTTCTTGCTAAAATGGCAATCAATCCAACATCATGATCATGGATATATTTGTCAATCCCTTCCATCTTTTCATCTTCATGAATTATTCTACAGCTTACATCAGAATCTCCTAATGCTCGCTTTAAATACTTGCGGATAATTTGCATTCGGTGTTCTTCCATTGGATCATCTGTGGATTTATCATCGAAATGAACACAATGAATTTTCATATCGTAAGGTTGTGTAATGTATTTAAGATTGGCAATCGCTCTAAAATCTGCTTTATCAAAATCAGTCGCATACATGATATTGCGAATCTCATCAAAATCAACTTCATCGCCCTGATCGGATAAAATCAACATAGGCACATCAGTTTCTTCAATTACATTGGAAACTACACTTCCTAAAAGGTTTGTTGTACCCGCAGTTTCGCCTCTACTACCCATTATCATTAAATCGGGTTGATACTTATTACACATGTTTAAAATTTCGGAAGATGCAGTTCCTCCACTAAGTGCATAATCCACCTCAATTCCTTCAACCTTCTCCTTCTCTAGTCTATTACGGATATCGTAATACAATTCTTTAATTTTCGCCTTTGCATTCTTCTCTACCTCTGATAATACCTCTACAACCGTGGAGTTGTATGTATAGCTATCGGAAAATGGAACAGTTTCTATGGCTGAAGCAAAATAGGTATGAAAAAGTAAAATATCAGCATTAAACTTCTTCGCTATTCCCACTGCAGAATCGCATAATTTCGGAGAGAAATCTGAAAAATCAACAGGAACTAAAATGCGATTTACATCAATATTCTGATGTGGAAAAGCTGCATCTAAATCTTCCTGTGCGTAACTTAAATCAAGCTCTTCTATAATTTTTAAAGCTCGATAGAGATCTTCTTCTTTTATTCTAACCTTTACTCCTCCTCCAATGGCGGATTGAATCAGGTTTAAATTTTTCAAATAGCACTCTACTCCTTCTGATTCCAGACGAGTTTGAAGCAACTGGGCTCTAGAGTAACTATAGGTCGCTAATGTTATCATCCTGTCCTTCATAAGCCTGAGTTTAGTTATACTGTTATACCCTTTAAATTTCAAAGTGAGCTTATAGCAAAACTGTGAAATATGAAATTGAAAGCCGAAATAATAATTAGTTGGGCATTTCGAGTTATGCGAACAAATGATACCCTTTAATTAATAATCGGTATTACTAATAAGTTACAAAAAATTAGATGTCTTGCCAAGGAAGCCAAGGAATACAGATTGATTAAAAACAGTGTATTTTACACTGTTCTAACAACATATTACTTTAAATTAATTCTC
Source organism: Marinifilum sp. D737 (assembly GCF_026672275.1). GTDB lineage: Bacteria > Bacteroidota > Bacteroidia > Bacteroidales > Marinifilaceae > Marinifilum. Next base: position 64,253 of record NZ_JANQCD010000006.1, read on the forward strand.
TAAAGTCCTTTATTAATAAACTTGTTATCCGTACTTTTGCAATTCGTAGTCGAATAAAGAATTGATATTCTTGAAAAATCAAAAAAGAATAGTTAATTTTGCGGCTCGATAAAAACACTTAATTATTAAGTATTAATTAAATTATTTAAGTTATGTTGAATCATTATGAAACCGTTTTCATTGTAACTCCCGTTTTATCTGAGGCTCAGGTAAAGGAAGCGGTAGAAAAATTCAAGACTCTTATTACCGAAAATGGCGGTAAGATTGAAAATGAAGAGAACTGGGGACTGCGCAAGCTGGCTTATCCAATTCAGAAAAAAAGCACTGGTTTTTACCAATTGCTTCAATTTGAAGCTCCAGGTGAATTCATCGAGAAATTAGAAGTTAACTACAGACGTGACGAAAGAATCATGCGTTTCTTAACTTTCAAGCTTGATAAATACGCTTATGAGTATTCAATTAAAAGAAAAGGAAACCTTAAAGAAACTAAAGAGGAGAAATAAGCTATGGCACAGAATCAATCAGAAATCAGATATCTAACCCCACCTTCAGTAGAAATCAAAAAGAAAAAATACTGTCGTTTCAAGAAAAACAAGATCAAGTACATTGATTACAAAGATCCTGAATTCTTGAAGAAATTCTTAAACGAGCAAGGTAAAATTTTACCTCGTCGTATCACAGGTACTTCTTTAAAATATCAAAGAAAGGTAGCTACTGCTGTTAAACGTGCTCGTCACTTAGCATTACTACCATACGTAACTGACATGATGAAATAATCTTTAAAGAAGGAGGAAACGAAATGGAAGTAATCTTAAAACAAGATATCCATACTTTAGGATATAAGAACGATATCGTAACTGTTAAGAATGGTTACGGAAGAAACTATTTAATTCCTAACGGTTTTGCTATTTTGGCTACAGAGTCGGCTAAGAAAATGCATGCTGAAAACATGAGACAAAGAGCTCATAAAGAGGAAAAAATTAAGAACGAAGCACTAGAAGTTGCTAAGAAGCTGGAAGGTGTTACTTTAAGTTTAGGTGCTAAAACTAGTACTACTGGTAAAATCTTCGGTTCTGTTAACAACATCCAAATCGCTGAAGCATTAGTTGAAAAAGGATTTGAAATTGACAGAAAAGTGATTTCTATTAAAGACGCTGTAAAAGAGATCGGTAAATATACCGCTTCAATCAAGCTTCATAAAGAAGTTAAGGTTGAGATCGAATTTGAAGTAGTGTCGGAATAATTCGCTTCAAAACAAAATTAATTTAAGTTTTTAACAGACAGACTTAAAGCTTTTCAAACAAACAGATATAAGCCACACCGATTAACGCTCGGTGTGGTTTTTTTCTTTTCAGAAACTTTACCTTTGCGTTCCAAAATTCTGGGTCCAGTAATTCCCAACTCGACCTATACCCATCTCTTTGAAACTGTCATTCATTATATTGGCACAATGCCCTTGACTCTTTAACCAAGCTTCAATTACCTGTTGCTCACTGGTATAGCCATATGCAATGTTTTCTCCAGCTGTGGCGTAATTATACTCTACCTTTTGTAAGCGTGTTGTTAGGGTACTTCCTTTAGGAGATTCATGTGAAAAAAAATTATTTTCATACATGTCTGTACTATGATTGCTTGCTGCCTCTTCAAGCTTTACATTCCACGAAAGAGCATCAACAGGAGGATAATAAGTATCTCCACAGATTGTTCCTGCTGCTCTAACATCATTTACCAAATTCAACAATACTTGAGCATCAATTTTAAGGGGTTGGGATATAATCTCTTCTTCTATGATTACAGTTTCGTCGCTGCTACATGCACTTAATCCCAATAAAATGGTTACTATACCTACACATAATAAATTTCTCATTCTTGAAAGCTTTAAAATTAATACTGTAGGTTGATATTAAAAGGCGGTCGCTCAAATATAGTTCTTTCTAATAAATAATCAAACTACTTGTATCTTATTTAGAATTCGATAAACTTCCCATAAATATTAGCCTTTAAAGTTTTTTGCTCAGTTGAAATTTATGTAAATTTGGTATTAATACAAGCACTTATTTAAAGAAGAGTTGATGAAGCATATTTACACTACCCTTTTATTCTTGATGATTTCCATTCTTTGTTTTGGACAAAGAGACTACTCATACATGCCTTCTAAGAGGAATTTTAAAGTTAAATATGTGAATTACGATCATAAAAATCGAAAAGCTTACACCGAGGTTTGGCAATTGGCTGGTAAATCAAAAGATGAATCAGGAAAAATAAGATATAATATCGAATCAGAGATTACCACAGTCAAGCAAAATACCTTTTATCAATACTTTCATTTTACCTCTAAAGATTCCAACTTCTATATTGGTACCGAAAGGTACTTGGACCCAATCAAATTGGATTCCTACCAGAAAATGGTCGTTAAAATTGATGCAGATAAAGTTGTTTTACCAATTAAACCAATTCCTGGTAAAATTCTTCCCGAAGCAAGTTGTCAAGCGGACATACTTCGTGGTACAGGCTCTGTTTTAATGTCTATGACCGTTCTGTTGGTAAATCGAAAGGTAGATGGTATTGAAAACATTGAAACACCTGCAGGTAAATTTAAATGCTATAAAATTTCCTCTGATAAAATATATTTCTCAGGTATATCAAAAAACAAAACAAAGCTTGTTGAGTGGTATGCAATTAATGTTGGTCTTATCAGAATGGAAGAATACCATAAAAAAGGCAAACTAATTTCTTACAAGCAAATTGAAAGTATTGCTGAAGATTTCTTTATTCCTTAGTTAAATGGTTTGTATCTAGTGCAGGTAAGACCATACCAAGCGTACAGCTTGTCCATAATAGGAAGAACCAAATAAATTTAAATGATTTAGTACATGATATAACAGGTAAATATTTTCCCTGTAATCATATCCTTGTGGTAAAGGATTATGTTTGCTATAGGATTGATAGAATTCGTTGGTAAAACCACCAAAGAGCTTCGTCATGGCCAAATCAGCTTCACGATGTCCGTAATACACTGCTGGATCAATTAAGACCGGATTTGAGCCCAAATCACACAAGTAATTTCCTCCCCATAAATCTCCATGTAATAAACAAGGTTTTTCTTCACTTCCCTCAAGTATCTCTTCAATCCTATTTTCAAGAACCAAAAAACCGTTTTTTAATTCATTCCCAACCAGTTGATTTTGTTCTGCTAATTTGTATTGATACAATAATCTTTTGTTATAGTAAAAGTCAATCCAATTTTCAGATTCAGTACCCTTTGGAATATTTAATTGTGGTGTAGAACCTATATAATTGTCTTCTTTAAAACCAAATTTAAAACTGGTATGTCTATGTAAATTTGCTAATTGCTTTCCAAATTTTATAAAGAAGTTCTGATCCTTATGACCTTGTTCAATGAATTCCATCAATAATAATTCTTCTTCAACGAAATAAACATCTGGGGTGCTAATACAAGCAGTTTTTTGAATCTCTTTAAGGCCATTAGCTTCCTTAAAAAAAACATCAGAATCAGGACCTGTTTTAAGTAAACAGGTCCTGCCATCCTCAAGTTTAATTAAATTGGTTTGAGCAATAGAGCCTCCAGGTACAGGTTTTTGTTTCTGTATTTTGCATTCTGCCCAGTTTTCTATTTTCTCAATAATATGAGATTTTATCATTTATCGATTTGTTTTAGTAATCCATCACATGCATCTTCTAAAATATCAAGAACTAATTCAAAGCCATCAGCTCCACCATAATAAGGATCAGGAACCGAATCGAAATGTTTGTATTGGCTACAATAATCAGTCATTAATTTGATTTTACTCAAATCATCAAGATTTCTTACCATTCCTTTAAGATCGGATACATTTTGAGAATCCATACCTAAAATGAGTTCAAAATCATCAAAATCATTCTTTGGATTGAACTGCCTGGCAATGCTTGTTAAGTTATAATCTCTTCGAGCCGCATGAGTTCTCATCCTGCTATCGGCCCTCTCTCCAACATGCCATCCACCTGTTCCAGCAGAATCGCATTCGAATTTATCATCAAGCATATTTACTTTTAAAAATCCATTCATAACTGCCTCAGCACTGGGCGATCGGCAGATGTTTCCCAAGCACACAAAAAGTAATTTTTTCTTCATTAAAATGATATTAATTGGTTAAGAAATCAAAGATATTTCCTAATTGACTAGTTGTTCCTTTATATAATTCTGTATAAGAACATCTGGAACATGTAATAGTAGTAAATTTTTTATTTTGAACATCAAAAATCTTAGCAAACCTACCTCCTGTAGCTCTAAATTCATCCGTTTCAAACCTATTGTTCCCACATTTAGGGCAAACATATTTTGATGTATTCATTTTCAGTTAGTTTATGATACTTATATTAAAAGTAATAAAAATCTCATTAAAGCTATTTTTTTGCGAGGCTAAATAAATAACATTTTTTTAACAGAAATATTCGGACTAAAGAGTCTTGTTTAATTTATTTTTTTTAAGTTTGCTTTTAGAAACTTCAAAATGAAAAGGAATATAAAACATATCAAAGTCAAGCAATCAAATCGAAAATCTTCGATTGCATTTGGTATGCCATCAATTCAACACTCCTTTTCAAATTATTCCCAAATATTCGAATACAATAACAATCAAGTCTGTTGTTGTTGCTGTTGTTGCTAGTAGATAATTAATCTTACTAACAATTCCCTCATAGGTTTACTTGAATGTTTACCTGAATAATTTCGTATCAACACATTAAAAATCATAAAACAATGAGTTATTTAAGTAAAGTAATGGATGAATTACAAGCTTCCAGAAACAACAATGAAATTGACATGCCTGCAAGAGATCTTGCACACCGATTTGTGGAAGAAGCCATGAACACCCTATTTCCAATTAGTGCCAGGAGAAGTAAGAGTTGTTGCGCCGAAGAATCTTTACTTTATCAAATGGAATCAACTTTAAAGCTATTACTACTGCCTGTAAACTTTAAATTGAATAAGTCAGTAGAGCAAATTACACATGATTTTATGATAGAAATCCCATCGGTCTACCGCGCACTTTTGAAAGATGCTGAAGCGATACAGAAATTTGACCCTGCTGCGGAAACTATTGGAGAGGTGATAATTGCTTATCCAGGTTTTTTTGCCATAATGGTATATCGTTTAAGTAACGTCCTGTATCGCCTGGGTGTTCCAACTGTGCCAAGACTTATGAGTGAGTATGCTCATACCAAAACAGGTATTGATATTCACCCTGGAGCAACTATTGGAGAATCCTTTTTCATCGATCATGGAACTGGTGTGGTTATTGGTGAAACCGCAATCATAAAGAATAATGTAAAAATATATCAGGGAGTGACTTTAGGTGCATTGCAGGTAAAAAAAAGCTTGGCAAAAAAGAAAAGGCATCCTACCGTAGAGGACAATGTAATTATCTATTCAAGTGCTACCATATTAGGTGGTGATACTGTAATTGGGAGAAACAGTATTATTGGAGGTAATGTGTGGCTAACTTCTGGTGTAGAATCAAATAGTGTGGTTTACCACAAACATGAAACTAAGGTTAGAACAAACCTTGATGAAAGTAAGATTATCAATTTTCAAATTTAAATATCAACCAAATGAAAATCAACAATATTTTAGAAGGAATTGGAAATACTCCGGTAGTGAAACTTAATAAAATCTTTGGCGGAGCTAATGTATGGATGAAACTAGAAAGATCGAACCCTGGAGGAAGCATTAAAGACAGAATTGCATTATCCATGGTAGAAGCTGCAGAGAAAGATGGAACCCTAAAAGAAGGATCGGTAATCATTGAACCAACTTCTGGAAATACAGGAGTTGGATTAGCCATGGTAGCTGCCGTTAAAGGATATAAGTTAATATTGGTAATGCCGGAATCAATGTCGGTAGAAAGGCGAAGTTTAATGGCTGCATATGGCGCCGAATTTGTGCTTACACCAAGAGAATTGGGAATGAAAGGTGCAATCGAAAAGGCAGAGGAACTAATTTCGAGTAATCCTAATTCATGGATGCCTTCACAATTCGACAATGAAGCCAACGTTGATATACACAGAACTACCACTGCAAAAGAAATTATAGCAGATTTCCCTGGTGGATTGGATTACCTAATAACAGGCGTTGGAACAGGAGGTCATATTAGTGGAGTTGCTGAAATTTTGAAGAAGAAATTTCCAAACTTAAAAGTACTTGCAGTAGAACCTGAAGCATCTCCGGTAATTAGTGGAGGTCAACCAGGACCTCACCCTTTGCAGGGAATTGGTGCAGGCTTTATACCTAAAAACTTAAATGTGGAAATACTTGATGGTGCAATTCAGGTAAGCAAAGATGATGCTTTTGCCAAAGTAAAAGAACTTGCGGTTAAGGAAGGTGTGCTTGCTGGTATTTCAACTGGTGCATCACTTGCTGCGGTTAGCAAACAATTAAATTCATTCGAAACTGATGCGACAGTTCTTACCTTTAATTACGATACAGGAGAAAGATATCTTTCGATAGAAGAGCTATTTTAAAACAAAAAGAGGGTGTCAAGTTAAAGTTTGACACCCTCTTTTATTATTTTCTGGAAATTATTTCTTGGTAATTATCTTTACTACTCCATTGCCACCTCGAACTCCATAGATTGCAGCATCACTTCCTTTGACAATTACAATTTTAGCAATATTGGTTGGTGATAAGCTAGACAATGCCGCATAATCTGTCATAACTCCATCAATCTCAATATTTGCCGCATTTGATCCATAAAATGACGACTTTCCTCTTATAATTATTTCTCCATTTGATATTTGCAATGAAGGAAATTCATTTCTAATGATATCCATAAAAGAAGTATATTTTGAGTAATCCTTTTGACCTGAATACTTCTTTGCCAAGTCTCTAAATGAATCAACCATTAGAATATGTCCTTTATCAATCGCAACTTCTGCTGCATTAGGAATTTTAGCCAATTTTAACTTACCTATTAATTTATTACTCTTCTTTTTGACTTTAATAGTGTATTTATTAAAACCTTTGGCTATGACTATTAGTTTATCTTTTATATTACATTCACACTTAAACTCACCTAAATGATTTGTTTTAATGGTTTCCTTGGTACTTTTTACCGTTATATTAGCATTGACAACTGGTATGGAATCAAATATTAAGACTTTCCCTCTCACTTCAATACTCTGAGAGAAGCAACAAATAGAATACAATACAAGAAAAATTATGCTTGTTAATTTAAAAATAGCTTTCATGATATTTAATTTTGTTTAATAAAAATATAAATTATATTATTATTAAGCAAAAATTTAATACAATAAAGCACAATCACATCATGCATCATCTCTAATTGCTTCAATTGGACGAACTGCCATTGCTTTTTTAGCTGGAATTATTCCGGCAACCAAGCCTGAAATGATTAAAATTACCAGGGCAATTATTGCAATATTAAAATCAACCTCTGGATTGGAGAACATGCTTTGATCTCCTCCACCATTTTGGATTGCTTTTGTAATGATCTCCAATAAAAACACACCAAAAACAAGACCAATCCAACCCGCTATTGCTGTTAATACTACAGATTCTGTAAGGATTGAACTAATGATAACTGAAGGAGAAGCTCCCAAAGCACGTTGTATTCCTATTTCTTTGGTTCGCTTTTTAACAATGAATAGCATGATATTACTGACCCCAATGATTCCAGCAAGGAGTGTGCCTGTTCCAACAATCCATATTAAGCCGGCTATACCTATAAATAAATTGTTAATTTGAATAAACTCTTTCTCTACATTATTACTTCCAAATGCTCTTTGATCATTAGGATGAATTGTATGACGTCTTCTTAACAAATTCTTCACCTTTTCTTCCACCAAACTTGCAGAGTATTCTTTCTTTGAAGTAATAGAGTAATGCCCTACTCGATTGCCGTAATTATATGTCTTTTGCAATGTTGTAAATGGAATAATAACACATTGATTTTGCCAATCGCCCCACCCTTGATTATGCATTGATTTAAAGGTTCCTACTATTTGAAAATAAACTCCATTAATTTTAATATACTTTCCTAAAGGCTCCTCGTCTTCTTCAAATAGAACTTCAATTACTCGCCTACCAATTACTGCAGTCTTTCTCTTGTCGATAATGTCCATCTTGTTGATAAATCTGCCTGCAGTAATTGTCACAGGATCAATGTCATTAACCTCTGGAACATCTCCTAGAATACTAAAAGCACCCGTTTTCAATCCTCTGATTACATTATTCTCACCATCTCCACCACCCCAAGCTTGAATACGTGGTGCTAAAATCTCAATTTCGTGAATGTTATCCAAAATGGCTTTTGTGTCCTGATTGGTGAAGTTATAGCGTCTTCCTTGTTTATATCCTTTATATGGTTTACTTGTTGGCTGCGCCCATATAAATACCGAGTTTGTTGCAAAATCTCCCATGCCATGGTAAACACCATTCTCTAGACCTCTCCCAGAACCTAGCATGATGATTAACATGAAAATCCCCCAAAAAACACCAAAAGCAGTCAGGAACGTTCTTAATTTGTTACTCTTAAGTGCCATATATATTTCTGTCCATCGATCTCTGTCAAACATGATAATTCATTTAGTGGTTTAAAGTTTGTTTTTTTGAAATGAGTTTTACTTTTATTCATCAGCCAAAGCTTCTATTGGCTTTACATTTGCTGCCTTCCAGGCTGGGAAAAAACCTGCCAATAAACCAGCAAAAACCAATACACCTGTTGCCTGTAAGCCAACGCTCAAGTCCACTGAGGGATTCATAAAAAATTCAATTTGGGTATGTGGGGCCAATAGCTCTAATAACAACACTCCCATAACCAAACCCATATATCCTGCCGCAGAAGTAATTAAAACAGATTCTAGCAAAATTAAGCCAACTATGGATTTTGGACTTGCCCCTAGTGCTTTTCGAATCCCAATTTCGCGAGTTCTTTCGCGCACAACAATAATCATAATGTTACTAACTCCAACAATACCTGCAATAATGGTAAATGCTCCAATGATCCATACAAAAATTCTAATGCCCGAAAACAAAGCCATAGTGCGTTGATAACCTTCCATGTTGTTATTAATCCACATGGCTCTTCTGTCTTTTGCATCGAACTTGTGACGAGCAGCAAAACTCTTTCTTAAATGATTCTCCATTTGTTGCAATGCCTCAATATCATGAGTATTGGTTGTGAAAGACATATTGGAAATTCGATTGGCTCCATTAAAAACTCTTTGAGCAGTGGATACCGGGACATACACTCTTTGTAAATCTCTATCGGAATGATCAGTAAATACACCAATAACCTGAAATGGAATGCCATTTATTTTTACGTATTTACCAACAGGTTCTTCTTTTTTAAAGAGTGCTTCTTCTAAAATGGTGCTTATGGCAACCACCTTTCTAAATTGGTTTATATCAACATCATTTAAAAATCTTCCTTTTAGTGATGTTGTATTCTCCAAAACTTCTGTGTCGGGGTGTACTGCAATAATTTCATAGGAAACATACTCCGATTTGTATGAAATCACGTTATTTCTATAAATGGAATAGCGAGAACTAATTTTATCTACATCTAGCCCAGAATTTTTGGTGCGAGTATAATCCTCATTGGTAAACTGTATTCTTCTGCCAGGTTGCATGCCATCAAATGCCATACTGGTTCTACCACTATAGATCCAAAGACTATTCATCGCATCGCGTTTGAACTGATTTAAAACACCATTTTGTAGTCCATTGCCAGAACCCAAAAGGATAATCAGCATAAATATTCCCCAGGAAACACTAAAGCCTGTAAGAATGGTTCGAAGTTTATTTTTTCGGATGGTTTCAAAAATCTCCTGCCATTTGTCAAGATCGAACATGAATTAAAGTATTAGAGTTACACAATCAGCAATGAAAAATATTCACTGCCACAATTTGTGATATCCTAATATTTTGGTGGTAATAAGATAATTGGAAGGCTTTCTATTTGCAATATAGAGAAACTAGAAATAGATGTCAATGTAAAAATGAAAAAAGATCAACATCACAAGTATTAAATAATGTTTAAAACCGAACATTTTCTACTCTTAGGACTTGTTATTTCACAAATACTTTCTACTTTTGCGGCCGATTAAAGCTCATAAAGGTATTACTACTTGTTATTGTCAGGATATCAAGCTAGTAGGCCAAATGAAAATTAGGGGATTTTCATAAACTGAGTTTTTAGTTAGTTGGTTAATGGTTAGATAAAAATGGCTGAGTTCTTCAGCCATTTTTTATGCTATCATATTTAATCTTTTTTAACTTTCCTTTGCAGCTCTTAACCGCGTATTGCCATACCTTTGGAATGTATTCAAAAAGAAAAAAACAGAGTAGTTTTATCATAGATTGAGATTAAGGTTAACATTTAGTGTTAGGAAAGGATCGGAGGAGTTCGATCCTTTTTTGTTGCTCATAACTTGATAATTCATCTATTTTTCTCTTCCTTAGGTGGACATGAATGAAAAAGACATCTATAAAGGAATACCTTGTGATAAAATACCATGGATACATGAAACTCCTCCTGGTATTTTAATCAATCTCATTGAAAGCTTAGCTCCTCCAAGTTCGCATTTGCTCGATTTAGGTTGTGGACTAGGACATTATGCTGCCTTTTTCGCACAAAAAGGATACAAAATATCCGGAATAGATATCTCAAATACAGCTATCAAGCACGCTAAGCAATTATTTGAAACCAAAAAGTTAAAGGGAGATTTCTATGAGTTTGATTTGTGTAAATTATCCGATATTACACTGTCTCCAATAAATCTGGCCTACGAATTTGAAGTTCTACATCATGTTTATCCCGAATATCGGGAATTGTATGTACAGAATGTTTGTAAGCTATTAGCCGAGGGTTCATATTATCTTTCTATCTGTTTTAGTGAAAAGGATAAAAATTTTGGAGGAAAAGGCAAGTATAGAAAAACTCCAATTGGAACTGAACTCTATTTCTCTTCAGTAAAAGAAATTCAAGATTTAATGAGCCAGCATTTTAGGATTTTGGAGATAAAGGAAGTAGAATTGGAAGGAAAGACTATTCCACACCAGGCTGTATTTTGCCTGATGCAGAAAGTTAAATTTTAAACAAGATATTCACCAAACAGTTCATCGAAGACCTCTCCTTTGCTCAATCTGCCATTTACAAGACAAATAACAAATACCTTTCCTTTGGCACAGAGTTTATTGTCTGATGTTCGGTAGATATCTTCGTTGAATACCAATTTTAATCCTTCTCTTTCAATATTTAATCGTACTTCAAACTCATCACCGCTGGTTAAAGAGGTTTTGTAGTCAATCTCAATGCGCGATACCATCGCATCTACCCCTTCTTCATGTAATTGTTTAAAATTACTTCCAATTGATTCTAAGAACTCATGACGTGCATGCTCTAAATAGTTTTGATAGACTGAATTGTTAACTACTCCTTGGATATCGCACTCGTAATCGCGAACTTTTAGTGGTAATGTATAGATGTATTTGCTCATTTGAAATTTGTTTTGAAAGCATAAAACTATACAAATGATTTGAGGAATTTAAAAGATTCATAAATTTTGAATGTAATCATGAATGGAATATACCACCAATGGCCTCATTTTTCCCTTTAGCTTTAGCTGTGCTATCGGCTTATAATTGCTTAATCCATTTTGCTTTTTTAGCTCGTTCATTACATTTTCCGAAACCAAAATACTTGTATCAAATTCATTGCATCTTTTACACAAACGCGAAGCTGTATTTAGTGGATTACCATGATATGCCAATTCTTTTTTGATCTCTCCTACCTCGGCAACCGTCACCATTCCTAACTCCGATCCGGCTTTAAACCTTGGTATCATACCATACATTCTGGTATAGTATGCACTCTTCGTTTTCATCATGGTTTGATATCGAAAAAAAACATTCAAACAATCTTTGTAATTGATATCTGCATTTAGTTTCCAGCTTAGTACAACTTCATCCCCTACATACTGATAGATTTGTGCTTCCGTATTCGCAATCACTTTTGTTAAGTCATAAAAACAATCCTGTATCATCTCACTGTACTTTATATGCCCAAGCTTCTCGGCATAAATGGTTGACGAATTAAGATCCATAATTAAAAACAACCTGGATTCTTCACGCGGACGATGATATTTCCCCAAAAGAAAGTTGACCAAAACCCCTTGACCAAATTTCTCTGCTACACCAAGCACAAACAAAGCAAGAAATACACTTCCTGCCCAAAATAAAATTCCCGTCAGCATTCTCCATGAAATAACATAGTCGGTATAATGAATCCACACCTGTCGATCGAGCTTAAATTCCTCCTGTTTAAAGGCTGCGACAAGTAAAATGACCAGTGAATTAAAAATAATGATATTGAACAAGTAGAATGAGGATTTCACTAAAAGGGTATATAAAAAGCTCTTTTTACGAAACATTCTTGACAGGTATCTAATTTCGAGAAATGCTATTAAGCCAGAACTTAACAGGGTAATTAACAAACCAACACTTAGTACTTTAGGCAAATCGAAAGGAACTCCTTCAAATCGCAATACCGACCACTCGTAAATAATAATAAATACTGCTGCCAACATCCAAAACGATATCAGAAATAACACTTTATTTCTATCGGTACGGTTCATTATATCAGATTCAAAGTGAAAGCATTAATCCTAATTCAATTCAAACTGTGTCCATATTATTTATCGAACTAAGGTTATTGGTAAAGTTACGGCTTATTCAGAATATCATTACAATAAGATTTGTTGATTCACGATAGATTGCGTAACAATACAAAAAGAACCGGATGATCGATTTGCATCGAAAATCCGGCTCTACACTACTATTTAAACTTGCGCCTAATTTTAACTTAGGCAAACCAATTGGTGTGACTCATGCACCAAATTAGTAAAGTGTGGGACTGTGATTAAGGGGATTTCAACAGTCCCGTGGTGAATAGCATATCTAATTATTTCACCACTAACTTTTTAGTCCAGCTTTCTTCTCCAGAGCTTATTTGTACAATGTAAATTCCACTGCTTAAATTGCTGATATCAAACTTATCTGAGCCATCCGATATAAATGTATTAACAACTGTACCTGTAAGGTTAATTATCTTTACACTTACTTCTCCTGAAATTCCTCTTTGTTCCAATCTAAAATAATCGGTAGCAGGATTAGGATACAGCTTAATGCTTGCATTCTCTCCTAATGATCTGTCTCGAGTACTACTTCCACTTTGTACCTGAATGCCATAATCCTCTATTTCACCATAGGTAGTATTTCCACAAGCCTGAGGGGTTACATTGTAAGTAACGCGTACTCTCATTCGAGTAGCTCCTAAGCTGGCTGTAGCAGGAACTTGAATGCTACCAGTTGCTGTTCCAACACTACTACCATAATTGTAGCTTAAAGAGTATTCTTCATTCGCTCCGCTAAATTCTCCATCACGATTCCAATCGAACCATGCACTTACCTGGTTTCTTGAATCAGGACGACCAATATAAACGGTCATATCATAGCTCTGTCCCTGTTCAACATTTGCCACCTGGGATGTATTGTCAGAATATCCATCGCAAGTAGAGTTGTTATTGATCGTTCCAAATGAAACGTTTGAAATGTACTCGTAGGAACTACAACCATTTGTTGTTGCTTCACAGTAAGTTTGAGAAACTGGTGCGTTTACCGTAATCATATTGGTAATGGTTTTGGTATCGCTGCTACCGTTATTGGCTGCCGTTAAAGATACCGTATAAGTTCCTTCAGTACTATAGGTTACTGTAGGGTTTTGAGAGGTACTTACCGTTGGAGTACCTCCTGTAAAAGACCAATTCCATGAAGTAGGATTATTGGATGACAAATCCGTAAAGTTGATGCTTTCTCCAGTGGAAATACTTGTTTTATTTGCAGTAAAATTGGCTACCACTTCTTCTGCGCTACTTCCTGTAATATTGATATCGGCAACATAAGGAATCTTGTTGTAAGCTGTAACAGTTAGCTTAATCACTCCGCTCGAAGGCAATGGACTAATGCTCACATTTGCCGAACCGTTGTTGATTTTAGCAGTACCAATAATTTCACCATTAAGGGTCATTGAAACCCAGGCACCGTTGGCATTGCTGTTTATCGTAAAACTGTTAGCGCCAGGAGTAGCTGTTGCAGTATGATTCACTTGTATTGCGGTAGGTGTTTTGGTTCTTACTTGCAAAGAAGGATCGCCAAATACAGTCCAGGTGTCAATCATCTTCTCTCCGCCCGATCCGTATACATCTACCATTTTAAACATCCCGTTAAGGGCGATACCCGTAAAGGTTCTTCTAATGTTATTGGCGTAACTCTCAATTAAAATGTCATTCATCTCATTCTGTGCAATCATAGGTGGTACCCACGATTGATTAATGGTAGAAGCACAAATGGCCATTGCGCCTGTAGGTTTGCCATTGTGAGTAGCACGTAACCATGTTTCAGCAAAACAAGTGTTGTTCTTAAAATTCCCATTCACACAGGCCACATCAAAAATAAATGGTAGCTTGTTGTTATTGGTAAGATTGTTCACATTGGTATTGGTATACACCATACTTGCGAAGCCGGTATTAGAACCATGCCCAACATAATTTATGATTCCTTTACCGGCGTTCAGCAAGTTAGTCAATTGTGCAGCCGATCCACCATCCTGGTAACAGCGGGAAATGGTATAACCATAACCCTCCAGTTTGGTTTGAATGGCATTCATGTGCTCTTCGTCCGAAGGGTTATACCCCTCGTTGGATGCAATCCCTACACCCGATGCAAGCCATGTATCGGTAGAATTAACATCACGTTCGTAATGTATGGTTCTTTCAACCTGAGTAGTAACCTGTGCAGCAGTTTGTGCCGAAAAACGCCCTACAAAAATGTCGATGTAATGATCGTTCCCTACAATAAAACCATAATTATTATCCGAATCGCCTGCACTTGTATATGATGTAGGAACCTGTGGCGCATCACCAACCAATAGCAAATAAGTTAAACCATTGGTGTTGTAATAATTGCTAACATAGGTCTTAATAGCCGATGCACTACCAATGGTGCTGTATGCCACCATCTCAACAGGAATCCCTTTCTGCTTTTTCCAGGCAACAAAATCAGCCATTTCATCCATATAATCGTCGTAACAAATAATCAGCATTTTACCTGGTTCATCGTTCAAGGCCGTGTATTTGGTATTCGCAGGCGTATAGTTTAAGAAATGAGATTCATATACTTTTTCGAATCCTTTGTCTGAAGCTGTAGATTTAGCAGTGGATAAAATATTCTTTGTAGATCCTTTACCTGTTGCACTTACCTTAAGTTCCATATGTGTATAGATTCTTAAGATATTCTGAATTGGATTGTATGCAATTGGGTTCACCACCAAGGCCTGACCACGAACACTTCTTAAAATGTAAGGATCGTTAAGTGAAGCCAAATTTGAGGGGTAATAATCATCGTGTTGATAAGCCTTCCCATAGGAATATGGAATAGACTTTGGATCGATATCGCGAGTAAGATTACCTTTTGAAGGAACCACGCTGAAATTCTTGATCTCGATAAACTCCGAGGATAAAACTTCCACTTGCATTTCTGCACTTGATGGAATCATGATGGATTGAGCAAAACGTGGCAAAGCCGGGCTTCCCTTCTCAAGAATATCACCCATATTGTTGGCTTCTACTTTGTAGGCATTCTCAGACGCAATGTAGAGCAAATCATAGGAATTTAGCTTAAAGTCGATTAGGTAATCGCTACCAACAGCCGATTTTAAAATTAGTTCATTCTTGTCGTAACGAGTGTTTGGATCAATCTTAATGTGTTCTCGCTTCTGAGCCGAAGCACTTACTGAAATGAGTATGCCTATGGCAATAACCCATACTCTAAAAATGTAAAAGTTCTTTTTCATAAATCAAAATTTAGAATTAGTTAATGTATATTATCAATAAATAAATATTAAAATGGCAATGAGTCAAGTTACCACCTATCTTTCGATAGATCTATTCATTTATTACACCCCTTTATTCCGAAAAAAAACAAAAGGTAACCCTCGAAATAAAATTTATTATTGTTTATTTTACACGATTATTATTTAAAAGCTCTGTATCTGCCGAAAACACTAATAATGTAGCATAATAAAAGAAATGATTTTTTTGGCAATATCTTTAAAGTACCTATTTTAAAGATGTAATACATCCTACAGTTCGATGGAGTCGAATTAAACAATGTCTTATTTAGATTCCTAAATGTTTAGAGATGCACTTAAATAAATGTTTTGAAAATGGCAGACAACAAACAAGACGGTTAAATAATATTTAGAAATCTTATGATTCGAAGACGAAATTTGGCGTTAAAGCCTCATTTGGAATAAAAATAAGATCAGAATAAACATATTATATGCTTTGCTAATCTGTAAATATGTTTTAAATGGTTATCGATCATACATTTTCACTAACTCTTTAAATTTTATAGCAAAGAAGGAACGGTTTTGATTGCATAGTGTTTTTTTCTTTTTCCTCTAGGCTGAAGTGTCTGTATTGCTGTCAGGATAGAAAAAACCTGTCAGGACTATTTCTCGACAGGTTTCGCATTTTATATACTTTATTTTCTGAGGGTATCACTTGAAGTGATACTCTCAGTTGAAAAAATATTCATTAATTATTACCTTAATTGGAACATATAATTGATACTATGTATTTTGAAGAAGATTATCTTTTCACATATACAACAGAAGCAATAATGGAGCTCTCCTATTTTACACCCGTGATAATTATCTGTTTTTCCTCAAAAAGCTTCGCAAGCACTTAAAATCTTACGGCAGTATTCTTGCTTGGTGTTTAATGCCTTCGCATTTTCATATCTTGATAAAAGTAAACTCACTCCAGCCTAAAGATCGAAATATTGATTTAAACTCCTCAATTGGAAAATTACCTAGTAGCTACACAAGGGCTTTGCAAAAAGATCGGAACATAAAAGGTTCTTTATTTCAGAGTCATACCAAAGCCAAGTGTTTGAACAAGATTGAAGAAGTATGCCCCTCCTATTGGCAAACTGATTTTGGAGCAACAATTAATGTAAACCTGAACGATTATTCATATCCACAGATTTGCTTTAACTACATTCATATGAATCCTGTAACCGATAAACTAGTTCGTTCGCCTGAAGAATGGGAGTTTTCATCTTATCGCGATTATTTCTGTGAAAGGAAAGGTACCCTTATTGATTATGATTTGGCACGAAAAGAGGAATTATTAAATTGCTATGATATTGATACCCTCACTAGGAGTGAGAGCATCAAAAGCTAAAGATTAAAAGCATAAAAAAACCTGTCAAGATCAACTCCTGACAGGTTTCGCATTTTATATACTTTCTGAGGGTATCACTCAAAGTGATGCTCTCAGTTTTTTATTGCAAGTTACAATTGATACCCTCACTAGGAGTGATAGCATCAAAGTATCTCCTCTAGAAATCCTTCTTCTCTACATACTCGCTAAAGCTTTCGATTTTAAGATCGGCTTCGGACTTTTTGCAGATGGAATAGATAAAGGCTGATGCCAAACGTGCATTGGTTACCAATGGAACGTTTAAGTCGATGGCAGTACGTCTGATTTGGTAATCGTTGTTCAGCTCATCCTTGCTTAAGTTCTTTGGAATATTTACAACCAAATCTACCTTACGATCGCGAATCAAACTTACTGCGGTTTGCTCTTCGTTTTCATCTGGCCAAGCAACCGCTTCAACGGTCACACCATTTTCCTGAAGGAACTTTGCAGTACCTCTTGTGCCGTATAGCTTGTAGCCACGCTCTTCCAGCATTTTCGAGCTCTTTAGTAGCTCAAGCTTCGAGCGAATAGGTCCACTACTAATCAACACCGCCTTCTTCGGTACGCGATAACCCACTGATATCATTGCTTTTAATATCGCATCGTAGTAATCGGCACCCAAACAGCCAACTTCACCGGTTGAAGACATGTCTACACCCAATACCGGGTCAGCTTTTGACAGTCTCGAGAAGGAGAATTGCGATGCTTTTACACCGATATGTTCCAGCTCAAACATCGACGGAAGATTATTTGGAATCGGTACATCCAACATGGCCTGAGTTGCAGTTTCTACAAAATTATAGTCCATAACTTTCGATACAAATGGGAAACTACGGCTGGCACGAAGGTTACACTCGATAACCTTAATGTCGTTGTCTTTTGCCAACAACTGCATGTTGAATGGTCCTGTAATGTTCAATGATTTTGCAATCTTACGCGCAATCTTTCTGATTCTGCGTATGGTTTCGAAGTACAATTTCTGTGGTGGGAACACCAGGGTTGCATCTCCAGAGTGAACCCCTGCAAACTCAACGTGTTCAGAAATGGCATCAATCACAATTTCACCATTCTTGGCAACTCCATCGAACTCAATCTCTTTGGCTTCCTGAATAAACTCACTCACAACTACCGGATACTGCTTAGAAACCTGTGCAGCCAAATCAAGGAAGTGTTCCAACTCCTCGCGGTTCGATACCACGTTCATGGCAGCTCCTGAAAGCACGTAACTAGGACGAATCAATACAGGGAATCCCACTTCATCAATAAACTCGTGAATGGCTCCAATACTGGTCAACTCGCTCCATCGTGGCTGATCAACTCCCAATTCATCCAACATGGCCGAGAACGTCTGACGATTCTCTGCTCTGTCAATCGATTCAGGAGAAGTACCCAATACATTCACATCAGCATTATGAAGACGCATTGCCAGGTTCTGTGGAATCTGTCCACCAACCGATACAATTACTCCTCTAGGCGATTCCAAATCGATGATATCCAACACTCTTTCGAAGGAAAGCTCGTCGAAATACAGTCTGTCACAAACATCGTAATCGGTACTTACCGTTTCCGGATTGTAATTGATCATTACCGAACGTAAACCTTCTTTGTTTACTGCATTCAGGGCATTTACGCTACACCAGTCGAACTCTACCGATGAACCAATACGATATGCTCCCGATCCCAACACAATAACTGATTTGTTATCGGATACATAGTCGATGTCATTTTCATCACCACTATAAGTCAAATAAATGTAGTTGGTTTGTGCAGGATACTCCGCTGCAAGCGTATCAATTTGCTTCACAACCGGAACAATTCCCTTCTCTTTACGATGCTTTCTTACCGCCAATAATTCCGATTCCATATTGGTATTTTCTGGCTTTAGAACGAATCTTGCCAACTGGAAATCCGAGAATCCATATACTTTAGCTGCTTTAAGCAATTCATCAGGTAGAGCCTGTAAGTTGCTATGCTTTTGCAGATCCCATTTAATCTTAGTGATGTGCTCTAACTTGCTTAGGAACCATTTGTCGATCTTGGTTAGGTCGTGTACCTGATCGATGCAGTAGCCCTGTTCGAATGCCTGTGCAATGGAGAAAATACGCATATCGGTTGGATGCGTAAGCTCCTTCTCTACATCTTCGAACTTGGAGTGTACATTCCCTACAAATCCGTGCATTCCCTGTCCAATCATACGCAGACCTTTCTGAATGGCTTCTTCGAAGTTACGACCAATGGCCATTACCTCACCAACCGACTTCATACTTGATCCAATTTCTTTGGTCACCCCTTCGAACTTGTTCAAATCCCAACGAGGAATCTTACAAACTACATAGTCAAGCGCAGGCTCGAAACATGCAGTTGTGGTTTGTGTTACCGCATTCTTTAGCTCATGTAGTGCATAGCCTAAACCAAGCTTGGCAGCTACAAATGCCAATGGATACCCCGTTGCTTTTGATGCCAGTGCCGATGATCTCGACAGACGCGCATTCACCTCGATCACACGGTAATCTTCTGATTCAGGATCTAGTGCATACTGTACGTTACACTCTCCCACAACGCCCATGTGACGGATAATCTTAATGGCCAAAGCTCTTAGCTTGTGATATTCTGAGTTGGTTAGCGTTTGCGATGGAGCAATTACAATACTTTCCCCGGTATGGATTCCCAGTGGATCGAAGTTTTCCATATTACAAACCGTAATACAGTTGTCGTAAGCATCACGTACCACCTCGTATTCTACCTCTTTCCAGCCTTTCAACGACTCTTCAACCAAAATCTGGCTAGAGTAGGATAAAGCGTTCTCAGCAAGCTTTTTCAGCTCATCCATATTGGAACAGAAACCTGAACCTTGTCCTCCCAAGGTAAAGGCTGCACGCACAATAATCGGGAAACCTAATTTCTCTGCTGCATCCAATGCCCCTTGCACCGATTCTACAGCATAAGATTGAGGTGTTTTTACATCGATTTTGCGCAATTCGTTGGCAAAAATCTCTCTGTCCTCGGTTTTGATAATGGCTTCGATTGGTGTACCCAATACCTTTAGGTTGTACTTTTCAAGAATTCCTGATTCGAAAAGTTCTACCCCGCAGTTCAGCGCAGTTTGTCCTCCAAAAGCTAAAAGAATACCATCAGGTTTTTCCTTTAAGATTACTTGTTCCACAAAAAAGGGAGTAACCGGCAAAAAATAGATTTGATCGGCAACTCCCTTGGAAGTTTGTACGGTTGCGATATTCGGGTTAATCAATACGGTGTAAATACCTTCCTCTTTCATGGCTTTTAATGCCTGCGATCCGGAATAGTCAAATTCACCAGCTTCACCAATTTTCAGGGCTCCTGAACCTAATACGAGTACTTTCTTTATTTTATCTTTAATCATTTTTTTAAGCTCTTAGCTTTTAGCTCTCAGCTATCAGCAGTTAATTGTTAATTTGAAGGATTCTTGCAAGCCACTGACTAAAGTCAAGTGGCAATTGAAATAACTTCTCTTCGAGTGAATGAGAAAATAAGTCAAATATGTCCTCTTTTAATTAATAATTCAATTAGGGATTAATTGATAATTCTTAATTGCCTTGATTCTTTTCCATCATGTCAATGAAATCATCAAAAAGGAATTCTGTATCAGTTGGACCGCTGGATGCTTCAGGGTGAAACTGAGAAGCGAAAAATGGTTTGCTCACATGCTTGATTCCTTCACAGGTATTGTCGTTGGCATTAACGAATAATGGCTTCCACTCTTTCGGTAAAGTATCATTGTTGATTGCATAACCATGGTTCTGAGAGGTAATGAAACAACGCTTGGTTCCTTCCAAAACTACTGGCTGATTGTGACTTCTATGTCCGTATTTCAGTTTATAAGTATCAGCTCCGGCAGCCAATGCCATCAACTGTGTTCCCAGACAAATTCCCATAATTGGAGTATCCTGCTCGAATGCTTTCTTTAGGTTTGCAATGGCAGCTGTATTTTGCTTCGGATCACCAGGACCATTAGAGATGAATAATCCGTCGTATTCTTCCTGGGTAAAGTCATAGTCATGTGGAACTCGGATCACTGTTGTATCGCGCTTTAAAAGACATCTGATGATGTTGTTCTTTACTCCGCAATCCAACAATAGCACCTTATGCTTTCCTTCGCCATAAACTTTCTTCTCTGGTGTGCTAACCTGTGCAACCAGATTTTCAAGGTTAGGATCTTTCCATTCAGGCTCGTTCTCTTCAAATACAATTTTAGCCAGCATACTTCCTTGTTCACGAAGTTTTTTGGTCAATGCACGTGTATCTACACCGTAAACTCCAGGAATTTTGTGCTCTTTCATCCAATCTGCAAGACTTAAGCTTGCATTCCAGTGACTAAATTCTTCTGTGTAATCCGATACAATAAATGCAGATACCTGAATCTTTTCTGATTCGTAAAATCGGAACAGATCATCCTCTTGCAATGTTCCCGGAACACCGTAGTTCCCAATCAATGGGAAGGTACTCACCAAAATCTGCCCTTTGTACGAAGGGTCAGTCAAACTTTCCGGATAACCGGTCATTGCTGTGTTAAACACCATCTCTCCTGCCACGGAGCCCTCATACCCAAAAGATGTACCAATGTACTCTGATCCATCTTGTAAAATTAGTTTTGCTTTTGTCTGTTGTGACATAAAAGTTCTATAAAATGGTTATTAAATTCGATTAATAGTTAAATGCGCCTTATAGACAGCCCTTATATTCTATTTAGTAAGTTCATATATGCCTCTTTGGTCTTATGGAAATTGAAAGCCACGAATGTTTCATTCATTTTGCATACAATTCTGTCATTGCATAAGTTCCCAAGACTTCCTTCGTGAACGTGATTTATTTCGCCCTCGTGCTTAAACTTTCCTTCTTCTACCAGTTGTCCTACCTTCTTGTATGCATCACGGAAAGGAACGCCGTCCACAACCATTTTGTTTACTTCTTCAACTGTAAACAGATACTGGTAACGTTCGTCATTCAATACCTCTTCGTTTATCTTCACTTCCGATAGCATGATTCTGGTCATTTCCAGGCATGAAAGCATCTTATCAAACGAAGGCATAAAGAATTCCTTGGTCAGCTGATAATCTCTATGATATCCTGATGGAAGATTAGAAGTTACTGCCTGAATTTGCGCAGGAAGCATTTGCAATGCATTGGCATTTGCTCGGATAACCTCGAATACATCAGGATTTTTCTTGTGTGGCATGATACTACTACCTGTTGTTAACTCATCAGGAAAACTTAGAAAGTTAAAGTTCTGCGAGTTGTACAAGCATGCATCCATGGCTAGTTTGGCAATGGTCATGGCCATATTGGCTAGTGCTGAAAGAACCGTAAACTCCATCTTTCCACGCCCCATTTGCGCATAAACCACATTGTAGCTTAGGTTATCAAAACCTAGCAAATCGGTTGTCATTTGACGATTTAAAGGGAAAGATGAACCGTATCCTGCTCCAGATCCCAATGGATTTTGATTTACTACTTTATATGCTGATTGAAGCACCAACAGGTCGTCCGTTAAACTTTCAGCATATGACCCAAACCACAAACCAAATGATGATGGCATCGCCACTTGCAAGTGTGTATACCCTGGAATCAGAACATCTTTATAAGCATTACTTTTCTCAATCAATAAGTCGAATAGTAATCTTGCCTCACGAACGATTTCCTCGAGTTTGTTACGAGTAAACAGTTTTAAGTCCAAAAGAACCTGGTCATTTCTCGATCTTCCACTGTGTATTTTCTTACCGATATCTCCTAAAGATTGTGTAAGCAAATATTCAATTTGTGAGTGAACATCCTCGATACCATCCTCAATCACAAAAGCATCGTTTTTAATGGATGAATATATTTTTCTTAGTTCTTCCTGTATTAGCTTCAATTCCTTCTTTTCCAACAGACCAATAGACTGTAGCATTTCAATGTGAGCTAGTGATCCAAGCACATCAAAAGCAGCCAGTTCCAAGTCTAATTCACGGTCCATTCCAACCGTAAACTGCTCTATTTTCTTATCAACTTGTACGCCTTTGTCCCAAAGTTTCATATTCTGTGTGTATTTTGTGTTTGTATATATATTATGCTATTTGATAATTGTACTGTTCTTGCTTTTATCAGCAAGCTAAAAGCTGTTAGCCATTAGCATTTGGCTTTTTATATATTATTTATGCACTGTGAAATTGTTAAAGAACCTTTTGTTTTATTTTCCTCATTTACAAATTCACACATTAACTCATTCACTTCTCAGATTTTTAATCCGTTCAACAAGTTATAATATTTTTCGATGCCTTGCCCAATTTCTTTCACATAGATATACTCATCTGCTGTATGCGATCTTGCAGAATCTCCTGGTCCCAATTTTAATGTTGGAAATCCTTTCATAATTGCCTGATCGGATGTGGTTGGAGAACCATAATAGCCCATCCCTTGCTCTAAACCAGCCTGAATTAGTGGGTGTTCCAAAGGAATACCTGACGAGTTCATTCTGAATGATCTTGCCTTTACATCGCTTTCAACATTCGCTTTAATGATTTTAAAAGCTTTCTCGTTAGAGTAATGCTCGTTGGTTCTAACATCTACAACATAGGTACATGATGCTGGAATTACATTGTGCTGTTTCCCTGCATTAATCTGCGTTACAGTCATTTTAACCGGCCCAAGCATTTCTGATTCATTCTCAAACTTAAAAGAATGAAACCATTCGATATCTTTTAAGGCAAGACTTATGGCATTTACACCTTCGTTTCTGGCAGCATGTCCAGGAACTCCTATGGCTTCACAATCAAGCACCATCAGTCCCTTTTCTGCAATGGCCATTTCCATTAGGGTTGGTTCTCCTACAATGCCAACGTCAATTCTTCCAATTTCATCCTGAACCAACTCAAATCCATTCTTTCCTGATATTTCCTCTTCTGCTGAAGCACAAAATACTCTATTGTACTCTTGCTCGGTCTCATCCAGTGCCATGAAAGTTGCCATTAGTGATACCAAACAACCTCCTGCATCATTACTTCCTAATCCGTAAAGTTTATTATTTACAACTTCAGGATTGTAAGGATCTTTGGTCCACTTTTCGTTGGGTTTTACGGTATCCAAATGAGAATTCATAAGCAAAACTGGTTTGCCTTCCTTAAAATTCTTATTGAATATCCATACGTTATTGCCTTTTCTGTACACCTTATATCCAAAGTCTGATAGCTTCTTCTCCATCACATCAGCAACAAGGTTTTCCTCTTTACTGAAAGACTGGATCGAAATCAGCTCTTTTAATGTACTTAGGGCGATATTTGTGTATTTATCTATATTCATGGTTCGTCTATTGAATAATCTGCGTGCCTGATGAATGATTGCTCTCCATTGAAACAAAATTACCGATGATTACTTCCTCAACTCCTTGCGATAAAGCATAAAAAGCATTTTCAGTTTTCGGCATCATCCCAGTATTAATGACACCATCTTTTACCATTTGGGCACACTGTTCTGTATTCAAAACCGGCATTACACTACTATCATCATCGGCATCCATTAAGACTCCTAACTTTTCGAAACTGTATACTAGCTTCACCTTGTAAAAACGGCTTAAAGCAGCAGCAACTTTGGTTGCAATGGTATCTGCGTTGGTGTTTAGCAATTGACCTTTACCGTCATGTGTTATCGGCGCAATTACCAAAGTAGAGTTGCACTCAATCTGTTTGCACAAAGCCAATGTATTCACTTTCGTGATATCGCCTACAAAGCCAAAATCAATTGTAGGATGATTACGCTTTTCTGCCAGGATCAAATCCTGATCGGCACCACACATTCCCATTGCATTTACTCCTCTGGCCTGAAGTGATGCCACAATATT
This sequence comes from Marinifilum sp. D737, assembly GCF_026672275.1. Taxonomy (GTDB): domain Bacteria; phylum Bacteroidota; class Bacteroidia; order Bacteroidales; family Marinifilaceae; genus Marinifilum. The sequence goes on from NZ_JANQCD010000006.1 coordinate 89,445, forward strand.
CTTGTTCACCAAGCCGGCATACACCATAGTAACCAACTTTAGGTTTTCAGCATCAGTAATTCTTCTGCCATTCACCATTTTGGTTTTCACTCCAAGTTCTCCTGAAAGATCCGATGCCAGCTTTCCTCCTCCATGTACCAAAACCACTTTGCCACTCAAGTTTGAAAATGCATCCAGAAAGTCATTCAGTTTATCTGGATCATCAATTACGTTTCCTCCAATTTTCACTACTGTTAGTTCGCTCATTTCTCTTTACAATTTGGGTTTTTACTAGTTTGTGTTAAGCCGCACAAGTGCTTGCCAATACACAATTAAACGCTTCAATAAATTGATCTGCCTCTTCCTTTGTAATCGAAAGCGGTGGCAACAAACGAAGTGTGTTCAGTCCTGAAGAACCTGTAAATATTCCATGTTCTTTCAATAGCTTCGTTCTAATTTCCGACATGTTTTCAATGTCGATACCAATCATTAAGCCTTTCCCCCTTATTGCTTTTATCGCTTGGTTTTCTTTTAATTTATCGATTAAATAATTACCAATTTCTACTGCATTTTCAAGCAGATGCTCTTCTTTAATTGTTTCCAGAACAGCTGTTGCAGCAGCACATGCCAGGTGATTTCCTCCAAATGTGGTTCCCAACATTCCTTTCCATGCTTTGATTCCCGGAGCTATCAAAACTCCTGCAATTGGAAAACCATTTCCCATTCCTTTTGCTGTGGTAATGACATCTGGTTTAACACCTGAATACTGGTGTGCAAAAAACTTTCCGCTTCTTCCAAAACCTGATTGGATCTCATCCAAAATCAACAGCGCATCATTCTGTTCGCATGCTGATTTTGTTGCTTTCAAGAAATCGGCACTTGGTTCAAATACACCATTAACACCTTGAATTCCTTCTATGATCACCGCTGAAACATCACCTGCTTCAAGTTCTTTTACCAGACTCTCCGTATCATTCATTTCAACAAAAATCACATTGTGTTTTGCATTGAATTCTGACGATAATTTTGGATTGTCAGTAACCGAAAGTGCTCCCCCGGTTCTACCATGAAATGCTCCTTTAATCGAGATTATCTTTGATTTCTGATTGTGGAATGATGCTATTTTCAATGCATTCTCATTGGCTTCGGCTCCCGAGTTGCATAGGAATAGATTATAATCATCATATCCGCTAAGCTGGCCTAATTTACTGGCCAGTTTTTCTTGCAATTCGTTCTTTACCGCATTGGAATAGAATCCTAAACAATGCAGTTGGTTTTCAATCCTAAACATGTAATGTGGATGAGAATGACCTATGGAGATCACTCCATGGCCGCCATAAAAATCCAGGTATTGATTTCCCTTGTCATCAGAAAGTTTCATGCCTTTTCCGTTAACAAGATTTATATCATAACAACTATATACGTCGAATAATTTCATTTTTTCTTTTTTATTAAACATCCCCCCTTTATCCCCCTTCAAAGGGGAAATTTTAGAATTGCCTTTTCCCCTCTTGAGAGGGGATTAAGGGGTGTTATTCATTTAAAAACCAATCGGCTTCAATCCCAACCCTTCTTTTTCATTCAATCCAAACATGATATTCATGTTCTGAACTGCCTGTCCTGATGCTCCTTTTAATAGATTATCTACGACCGAGATAATCATTAATTTATTTCCATGTTTCTCAAGATATAACACGCATTTATTGGTGTTAACTACTTGTTTTACATCAGGTGTTACATCAGAAATTGAAACAAAAGGGTGTTCTGAATAATAAGATTGATATTTCTCTTTTGCTTCTTCAATGCTCCACTTGCAATCAGTATAGATTGTTGCCATGATTCCTCTGCTAAAATTCCCTCTTACCGGAATAAAGTTGATTGCTTTTGAGTAATCAGGCTGCAACTGAAGCACAGATTCAGTAATTTCAGCCAAATGTTGATGGGTAAAGGCTTTGTAAACTGCTACATTGTTATTCTTCCAGCTAAAATGAGAAGTTACCGTTGGATTTTGTCCTGCTCCGGTCGATCCTGTTATAGCATTTACATGGATTTCTTCATTTAATTGCTTTTCTTCTGCCAATGGAAGTAAGCCCAATTCAATACAGGTAGCAAAACATCCTGGATTTGCAATTCTATTAGCCGTTTCAATGCTTTCCTTATTCAATTCTGGCAATCCGTAAACAAAACCACCATTATTGTTTTTAGGTCTGTAATCAGTACTTAAATCAATAATATACAAATCATTCGGCAAGTTATTCTGTTCTAAGAAAGCCTTGGTTTTTCCATGGCCCGAACAAATAAATATCACATCTACCACTGAATAATCAGCTTCTCCAAAAATTAAATCTGTATCACCAAGTAAATCCTTGTGCACATCAGTAATTGGATGGCCTGCATGGCTTGTACTTTGTACAAAAGCAATATTTACAATTGGGTGCCAAACTAATATGCGTAGCAATTCTCCTGCAGTATATCCTGCACCACCTATAATTCCAACATTCACCATCTTATTGCTTATTTACTGTATGATAAATTTGAAGAGAATTTGCAAGGATGTTTGTAAAACCTTTTACATCATCTGCGGTCCAACCTTCATTGCTTTCGCCATATTGACCAAACAAGTCAGACATCAAATCATTTGGAGATTCAATTCCTTCAACAAGAAACTGTTTTGGGCTCATATTAATGAAAACTGTACCATTCACATTCTTTTGTGAATCAAGAAGGAAAGTTTCCATATTTCTCATTACTGGCTCCAAATATTGCGCTTCGTGAAGCAACATTCCATAGAAATTGGAAATCTGTTCTTTCCAGTACATTTGCCACTTTGTTAAAGTGTGCTTTTCCAAAGTCTCATGAGCTTTTATAATCATTAGAGGAGCTGCAGCTTCGAATGCTACTCTACCTTTCGTACCAATAATGGTATCACCTACGTGCATGTCTCTTCCGATACCGAAAGCTGCTCCAGCGGCTTCTATTTTTTGTATTGCCTCTAAAGCGTGTGCTACCTTTTCGCCATTAACTGCCACCAATTCACCTTCTTTAAACTCAATGCTTAACTTCTCAGGCTCTGTTTTTTCAACTTGCTTTGGATAAGCTTCCTCAGGCAATGGCTCGCTTGAAGTTAGGGTCTCTTTTCCTCCAATACTGGTTCCCCAGATTCCAGCATTAATCGAATACTTCATTTTCTCGAAGTTTGCATTAATACCATGATCTTTCAAATACTGAATTTCAGTTTCTCTGCTTAATTCAAGATCTCTGGTTGGAGTAATAATTTCGGCATTTGGAGCCATGATTTTAAAAATCAAATCGAATCTAATTTGATCGTTTCCTGCTCCTGTACTACCGTGTGCAATATAATCTGCATTAATGGAATGAGCATATTGAGCAATGGCCATTGCTTGAAATGCTCTCTCTGAGCTTACTGATAATGGGTATGTATTGTTTTTAAGCACATTCCCCATAATCATGTACTTGATACATTTTTCGTAGTATTCTTTTGTAATATCCAGCGATACGTGTTCAACAACGCCCAATTGTTTGGTTCTATCTTCAATTTCAGCCAGTTCTTCATCGCTAAAACCACCTGTATTTCCTAATGCTGTGTACACATCCATCCCCAACTCCTTAGAAAGGTAAAGTGCACAATATGTTGTATCTAATCCGCCGCTATATGCTAATACTACTTTTTTCTTATCTGTTGTCATTGTTTTTTCTTTTTAGATTGATTGAATTGTTTATTTGTTTTCGTTTGAATTAGGCGTACCATTTTTATTCGGATCGAATAACATTCCTGTACAAAGGCACATTTTCCTATCCGTTCTTTGCAGAATATCGTAGTTCACACAACTACTACATCCTTTCCAAAATGATTCATCAGCCGTTAATTCTGAGAATGTTACTGGTCTGTAACCCAAATCCGAATTGATCTTCATTACAGGAAGGCTGGTGGTTAAACCAAAGATTTTAGCTTGAGGATATCGCTTCCTTGACAACTTAAATGCTTCTGCTTTAATTAATTTTGCTAATCCTACAGCTCTGTATTCCGGATCAACAATTAAACCTGAATTGGCAACATATTTACCATGCTCCCAGGTTTCTACATAGCAGAATCCTATTACTTTAAAATCGTCAAAAGCAATGATAGCTTTTCCTTCCTGAATCTTTTGCACCAGGTACAAAGGATTTCTTTTTGCAATTCCGGTACCGCGTATTTTTGCAGCCCTTTCAATCATATCGCAAATTTCTGCTGCATAATCAATATGCCTTAAATCTGCTACAATGACACTTATTTTTTGCTCAACTTCCATTAATGTGTCTATCATTTGTTAGTTTCTAGGTTTCCCAAAATAATGCTACACCTGTAAGGCATAACCACTTGTTATTAATATCAATAAAGAATGTTTCTTTTAATTTGCTGTTGTTTAAAATCCGAAACCTTCGTCGTCGGAATTTTAAGGAGTTGTTTAAATTCATCTTATTTTGTTTTAATTATTTCACACAAAAAAAGCCTACCGCAGGAACGGTAAGCTTAATACAGTTTATATATACCTGACAATCAGATACAGCAAGCTCATCCGCCCCTCCTGGGTAACAGTTACTTCGCAAATGGCGTCGGCTTTCTGTATAGATTATACTTTTCATCTGTTTATAATTCTTGATTCAATGTTTTTTCAATAATTCAAAAAAAAGGCTCACCGGGAAAAACGGTAAGCCTTCTAAATATTGTTCTTAATCATTGATTACACGACAACAAGACTAAATCCGCTTTCCCTAAAGGTGCGCTCATTCGTCGTCGTCGGATGTAAAACAATTGAATCATTTGGTTTTTCTTATTCATTAAATTTCAAAAAAAAACTTTCCGAATTGGAAAGCTTGGAAAAAATCATACCAACACTTGTCCTTATCGTTACAATAAAGATCTTAAAATGCGTCGTCGAATGATTAATACTTTTTCCATGTTTCTTTTGATTTGTTGGATACAAAGATAAGGGCAAAAATTTTTAAAATCCTAATGAAAAAGTATTTTTTTTACAATACCCCATTTTGAAAACCTTTGCGTAAGAAAAACTGCAATAATTTACTAATACCCCATTTAAAAGCAAGGGTAAAGCTTTGATTATCTAGTTTTATAGCATCTTTTAGCATGTACACCTTCTATGTGTAGACAATAATTTAAGATACTTTAGTCTTTTTTATATTCTTACTCATAGCTTAATTAATGATTTTTAACACTTTAAATGTTGATTTTTTTCAAACCATTTATAAATTACGCCGTAGAATTGCTTTAGTTGTCAAAAATTAAATAGTTGAAATCATTATGGAGTGGAAAAAAATTGTTGGATTTGTGTTGTTTGGTTTAGCTGTTGTTACTTTTATTCTTACCTTCTCTTTTCCTTTTATTCTTGCAGGAACTAAAAAAGTTGTTTTTTTAACTGCATCTGTTTACGTCTTAAATAAAGTATTCTTTTATTCTTCTTTGTATATTTTGGGTCAGCAATTCATTACAAAGATTGGCAAGTATCTTCCTAAATGGATTGAAAAGAAACTTCTTAAAATTTTAAGAGTTCAACCAGTTGTTGAAACTACAAAATAATATTATATCATTTGAATATTGAAATGTATCACTATTAATATCCTTTTTAGGATATTTTTTTTGCCCGATTACCACTTAACATTAATCTTGAATTTGCATTATTAGATGTTTTATTACGGTTTTATGAGAGATATTTTGTAATCGACTGATTATCACGAAAACCTTTTCGATAAAAAAATATGACTTTTTTCAGGTTTTAAAACGTTTTCGAAAGCAAATTAAACAATAATAGTTGTTTAAAAGCATTTTTTTAAGCTATATTTGTTGCAACGGATTAGACAAGCTTAAATTTTTATCACTACATTTTTAGAATGTATTCTTAAAAGACGGCGACAATCGGATTCATTGTGTCGCTACTGATTAGCAGAGAAAGTTGGGGACTTTTTCATTTCTCAGTGTCTTCTTAAAAGAAAAATCATGGCCTGGCTTCGCACTTAAATAATGCCTATGCGAAACCTAAGACCAAGCCGACAGGGTCTGTACGACCCGATGAATGAACATGACAATTGTGGAATTGGCTTTGTAGCCAATATTAAAGGAAAAAAATCGTACGAAATTATTACGCGCGGTCTGGAAGTTCTATGCAATATGGAACACAGAGGTGCTCGTGGTGCCGATAATGTAAGTGGAGATGGTGCAGGTATCTTAATGCAAGTACCACACAATTTTTACAAGAAAATCGGGATTAAACTTCCATTAGCCGGTAAGTATGGAACCGGACTCATTTTCCTGCCACAGGACGAAAGTGAGGAGAAATTCTGTATCGAAGTTCTGATTCAAATCCTTGAAGAAGAGGGATTGGAATTTCTTCAATTACGTGATGTGCCTACTGACACTAACGCAATTGGGGAAATTGCAAGACAATCGGAGCCAGTAATTAAGCAAATCTTTGTTGGTGGGAACTACGAACAAGATGATTTGGAACGTCGTTTGTACCTTGCCAGAAAACAAGCAGAAAGCTATGTTAGAGCAACCAAGATGAAAGAAAAGGAGATGTTTTACATCCCAAGTTTATCATCCAAAGTGCTTGTTTACAAAGGAATGTTTGCCAGTGATCAGCTAGGAAAATATTTTGGAGATTTACAGGATACAAGAATGGAGTCTGCCATTGCTATGGTACACTCAAGATTTAGTACCAATACTTTCCCTTCATGGGATTTGGCACAACCTTTCCGTATTGTTGCTCATAATGGTGAGATTAACACCATTAAAGGAAACAGATTGTGGATGCAAGCGCGTGAGTCTCTTTTAAAATCGGAACTGTATGGTGAAGATATCAAAAAACTATTCCCTGTTGTAGAGCCTAACAAAAGTGATTCAGCTTCATTCGATAATGTTCTGGAATTCCTATTCTTAACAGGTAGAAGTTTACCTCATGCCTTAAGTATGATGGTTCCTGAATCATGGAATGAAAAAAATCCGATTCCTGATAGTTTAAAAGCCTTTTATGAGTATCACTCAACTTTTATGGAACCTTGGGATGGCCCTGCATCTTTGGTGTTCTCTGATGGTAGATACATTGGAGGAACCTTGGATAGAAATGGATTGCGTCCATCTCGTTATGTCATTACCCAAGATGATATGATTGTTATGGGCTCGGAAGTTGGTATCCAAAACTTTAAAGCTGAAGAAATCAAGGAAAAAGGAAGATTGCGTCCTGGTAAATTATTGCTAGTAGATACTCAATTGGGAATCATTATTCCTGATCAGGAAGTAAAATCGCAATTGACCTATAGAAACCCATATCAAAATTGGCTAAAAGAGAATAGATTAGACCTTAAGGCAATTCCTGTGGAAAAAAGGGTGCCGTCGGATATCGGAGATCATTTTGAAGTTTGCAAAGATGTATTTGGCTATTCCAAAGAGGATTTTGAACGAATTATTTTACCAATGGCTACAGGTGGTCAGGAACCAGTTGGCTCAATGGGTAATGATTCTCCTATCCCAGCATTATCAGAAAAGCCTCATTTGCTTTTCAACTATTTCCGCCAGCTTTTTGCACAGGTTACCAACCCACCAATTGATTCGATTCGTGAGAATTTGGTTATGGATTTGACCAACTATATTGGAGCAGTTCAAAAGAATCTTTTGGATGAGACACCTCAACATTGTAAGTTGATTAGATTCAAGAGTCCTTTGATTACCAATACAGACCTTGGAAAAATCAAAAAGCTGAAACATGAGGAATTTAGACATGCTACACTTGATATGTTATTTAAAGCAGCCGATAATGGACAAGGGCTTGAAGATGCTTTGAATTCCCTTTGTAAGCTCGCAGAAAAGGCTGTTGATGATCAAAAGAACTATATCATTCTTACAGATAGAAATGTAAGCAAAACAATGGCACCTATTCCTGTTTTGTTAGCTGTGGCTGCCGTTCATCACCACTTGATCAAGAAACGTAAGAGAATGCAAATTGGTTTGGTTGTTGAAACAGGAGAAGCTCGTGAGGTAAATCATTTTGCATTGCTAATTGCCTATGGAGCAAGTGTTATCAATCCATACATGAGTTATGCAGTAATTGATAAGTTGGTAAAGGAAGGTAGAATTAGCCTGGAATATAAATCAGCACGTAAAAACTATATCAAATCTGTTGATAAAGGATTGCTTAAAGTAATGTCGAAAATGGGAATTTCGACCATTGGAAGTTACCTGGGAGCGCAAATTTACGAAGCATTAGGTATCAGCAATGATGTGATTAGCAAATACTTTACTGGTACTGCATCGAGAATTGGCGGAGTTGGCTTAAAAGAAATCTCCGAGGAGATGCTATGCCATCATAAGAAAGCATTTACGGAGAAAGATCCTTTTGAAAATCAAGACTTATTAACCAACAATGGAAGTATTCACTACCGCAAAAACGGTGAGAAACACAGTTGGAACCCAGAGTCAATTGGATTATTACAGTGGTCGACAAGAACCAATAACTATGCAAAATATAAGGAGTACTCGAAATTAGTTGATGCTGAAACCAGAAATCCAAACTTCTTGCGTGGATATTTTGACTTCAAATCAAACCCTATTGATATTTCTGAGGTTGAACCTGTAGAAAATATCATGAGGCGTTTCTGTACCGGTGCAATGTCCTACGGATCTATTTCCAAGGAAGCACACGAGGCACTGGCAATCGCAATGAATAAGATTGGTGGTAGAAGTAATACTGGTGAAGGTGGTGAAAGTGCCAAGAGATTCTTTTCCAGTGCACGTAGTTCCATTAAGCAAATTGCTTCGGGTAGATTTGGTGTGAACACAGGCTATTTGGTGAATGCTGATGAGCTGCAAATTAAAGTTGCACAAGGTGCAAAGCCTGGAGAAGGTGGACAGTTGCCTGGATTTAAGGTAGATAAGGTTATTGCCAAGTTGAGAAATTCAACACCTGGAATTACCTTGATCTCTCCTCCTCCACACCACGATATTTACTCGATTGAGGATTTGGCACAATTGATTTACGATTTAAAGAATGTGAATCCAACAGCATGTGTAAGCGTGAAATTGGTGTCGGAAAATGGTGTTGGTACAGTTGCTGCTGGTGTTGCCAAAGCTAACGCTGATTTAATTGTAATTAGTGGCGCCGAAGGAGGAACAGGTGCAAGTCCGTTAAGTTCCATTAAAAATGCAGGTTTACCTGTAGAACTAGGGTTAGCTGAAGCTCAGCAAACATTGGTACTTAACGACCTTAGAGGTAGAATTAAGCTACAAACCGATGGACAGTTGAAAACTGGTAGAGACATCGTTTCTATGGCTTTATTAGGAGCTGAAGAGTTTGGATTTGCTACAAGTGCTTTGGTTGTTCTAGGTTGTGTGATGATGCGCAAGTGTCACCTAAATACTTGTCCGGTTGGGATTGCAACTCAAAATAAAGAGTTAAGAGAAAAATTCCTTGGACGCTCGGAATGGGTAGTAAACTTCTTCACTTTCCTTGCAGAAGAATGTCGAGAATTAATGGCTGAACTTGGAGTACGTAAGTTTGATGATTTGGTTGGCAGATCAGATCTATTGGTAAAGCGTAAGGATATCAAGAAATGGAAAGCAGATACGGTTGACATTCAAAACTTATTACACTTGCCGGAAACCGATGGTCATGAATTGTGTGGTGTTAATGCTACAATTAAATCGATTGGCGAGGTATTGGATCATGAACTAATTAAACAAGCTGAAAAAGCCTTACACGATGGTGAAAAAGTATGGATTGATTCGAAAATTAAGAATACAGATCGTACAACAGGTGCCATGTTATCTGGTAAAGTGGCGGCTTTAAAGCCAAAACGAGAATTAGAAGAGGATACCATATATTGTCGATTTAGAGGCTCTGCTGGTCAAAGTTTTGGAGCATTCCTTGAGAAAGGGATCACTTTTAAACTGGAAGGTGACTCTAATGACTATTTCGGAAAAGGTCTTTCGGGAGGTAAAATTGTGGTTCAACCACCAAACAAAACTACATTTAAACCAGAAAATCAGATCATTATTGGTAATACAGCCATGTATGGTGCAACCAATGGTGAGGCCTATATCAGGGGTATGGCAGGAGAACGATTCTGTGTAAGAAACTCTGGTGCTAAAGCTGTTGTTGAAGGCGTTGGGGATCATGGTTGTGAATACATGACTGGTGGTCGTGTGGTAATTCTGGGACCTACTGGCAGAAACTTTGCAGCAGGTATGAGTGGTGGTATTGCCTATGTTCTGAATATGGAAGGACAATTGGACTACTTCTGTAATCAAAGCTTAGTATCTCTTGAACCAGTTGATAATCTGCAGGATGTGCACGAGCTGCAAGGTATGATACATCAACATTTACTTCTAACTCAAAGTAGTGTTGCCTCTAAAATTTTGACTCATTGGGAAGAATATCTTCCTCACTTTGTTAAGGTAATTCCATACGAATACAAGAAAGTATTGGAAGAGAAAAAACTGAAAAAGATTCGTCGCAAACTGAAGCAAGCACAATCACAAACAGAAGTACACGAATAAATGAGTGATGAGTAAATGAATAATTGCGGGAATGTAATTCGTAATTAATAATTCGTAATTGATTTGATTATGGGAAATCCGAAAGGTTTTTTAGAGATAAAAAGAAAAGAGGCCGGTTATCGTCCGGTAAGAGATAGAATTGGAGATTTTGGAGAAGTAGAACAAACTTTGAACTTAGAAGATAGAATCGATCAGGCATCCAGATGTATGGATTGTGGTATTCCTTTCTGTCACTGGGCTTGTCCTACTTCAAGCAAAATACCTGAATGGCAAGATGCAATCTACAGAGAGAATTGGGAAGAAGCAGCTAAAATTCTTCAGTCGACCAATAGTTTTCCTGAGTTTACAGGAAGAGTTTGCCCTGCTCCATGCGAAAAATCATGTGTATTATCATTACACAATTCGCCAGTTACCATTCGCGAGAATGAAGCATCTATAATCGAGAAAGCATTTGATTATGGATATATCAAAGCAAGACCTGTTACAAAAAGAACAGGTAAAAAAGTAGCTGTAATTGGGTCAGGACCTGCTGGTTTATCTGTGGCCGATCTTTTAAATCAGGCAGGACACAGTGTTACTGTATTCGAAAGAGATGATGCCATTGGCGGTTTGTTAAGATATGGTATTCCAGATTTTAAACTCGATAAGCATGTTATCGATAGAAGATTGGAATTGTTTGTTGAAGAAGGGATTGAATTTAAAACCAACCAGGATGTTGGTGTAAATGTATCATTCTCTGATTTGGAAAAGGAATACGATGCAATTTGTCTTGCAATTGGAGCAATGAAACCACGTGATTTACAGATTGAAGGTCGTGATTTAAAAGGAATTCACTTTGCTATGGATTTTCTAAAACAGCAAAATAAAGTGGTTCGCGGCGATGAATTTAGCAAACAGGAAAGAATCTCTGCCAAAGGTAAAAATGTAGTTGTAATTGGTGGTGGTGATACCGGTTCCGACTGTGTAGGTACATCAGTGCGTCAAAAGGCAAAATCGGTACTTCAAATAGAATTGATGCCTAAGCCACCAGAAGCAAGAGAACCGCATAATCCATGGCCTTACTGGCCAAACACTTTGAGAACATCAAGTTCTCATTTGGAGGGCTGTAAAAGACGTTGGTCTTTAAGTTCGAAGCAATTTAAGGGTGAAAATGGACAAGTGAATCAGCTTGAAATAGTGGAAATTGAATGGACAAGAGACTCGCAGGGACAATTTCAGATGAAAGAGATTCCAGGAACTGAAGAAACCATTGATGCTGACTTGGTATTATTAGCAATGGGCTTTGTTCATCCAATACACGAAGGCTTGGTTACTGAATTGGGCTTAGATTTGGATACCAGGGGTAATATTAAAACCGATACTAAAGGTCAAACTTCCAACTCAAAGATATTCTGTTGTGGTGATGCTGCTACAGGTGCAAGTCTCGTAGTGCGTGCTTTGGATGGTGGTAGAAAAACAGCTTATTCAATCCATAAGTATTTAAAAAAGTAGATAACATACAATAAGTCCACACTAAACATAGGCAGTTAAGTGTAAGAACCGATAGTTAATGATTTGTTACCTATCGGTTCTTTTTTGTTTACTGTGCAAAGCAAAGGATAAAGTTAGGGGGTGAATATTTGCGTTTTGTAAATTATTCACCCCTTGACTTTACACTATTTATAATACCTTTGGAATTCAATTTCCAGATATGAGCAAGAAAGACCTAAAAGAATACATTCATCACCTTACTAAAGAGCAGTTGCAAGATCAAATACTTGATTTGTATGCCAGATTTAAAGATGTGAAGGAATTTTATGATTTTGCTTTTAATCCCAAGGAAAACAAGCTAATGGAGGAATGCAAATTCAAGGTCTCCAAAGAGTATTTTCCTGTTAACGGTAGAAAAGCAAAAATGAGGCGATCGGTTGCCCAAAATTACATCCGACACTTTAAACGATTGGGAGTAGACTCGTCTTTAATTGCTGATATTATGCTATATAATATCGAGGTAGCACAAACCTATACATCAGAGCAATTTATTAAGCAAGAGTCATTCTATAAGAGTATGCTTAAATCATTTCAGGAGGCGGTAACATACATTCGCGACAATGGTCTGGATAATGAATTTAAAGCTCGCTTGAATAAAATAGTAGATGAATCAATAGATCAGAGCTGGATGAACAGCAAAGGGTTTATGATGGCTTACAAATAATCAATCCTCTATTAAATCTGTTATAATTTCCTTTACGGATCGAATCTCACTGATCGCGCCAATTGCCGGTCCGGCACACCACACATTGTCATATCCTGCTTTGAAAGCTGATTGCTGTACCTTTTTCATACCCTTCCAGGCCAGTAACATTTTTGCATACTTTTTCAATTGAGGACTGTTGTTAATCATCCATTCCAGTAAGTTTGCCTTTGTTCCGATTTTCTGTACATATGGAGTATTGATTACTGTTAAAGGAGATCCTGTTAATTTTGTTGTTTTTACGATATCATTTGACCCAAAATCCACAAGAGCCTGTTTGTATTCCCAGCTCACTGGTGACTCATGACTTGCAATAAAAATAGTTCCTACAGACACACCAGCAGCACCAAATTCGAGCATTGATTTAACATCACGAGCATTGCTTATCCCTCCTGCTGAAATAATTGGAATATTGATTTCTTTTTTTAGCTGTTGAATCAATTCTTTAGCCTTAAAAGTACCACAATGTCCACCTGCATCCGAATTTACAGCAATTACGGCATCAGCGCCAATACTTTCAACCTTTTTCGCATACTTCACATCAACTACATCACAAAATACTTTAATTCCCAATGGCTTACATTTCTCAATTACCTCATGCGGACTCCCTAATGAAGTAATGATAAAATCAACCTTAAGATCAAGAAGGCTTGTGAGTTGCTTTCGGTATTTGGGATTCGATTTATTCACAATCAGATTAAAACCAAAAGGCTTATCGCTTTTCTTCCTCACTTCATGTATGGCCTGTCGCAAATCGCGATCAGTTCTGTAGTTGTGTGCAGGTAGTGCACCCGTACAGCCCATTTCCAGTGCTGAAATAATCATCTCTGCATTCGACACCAAAAACATTGGTGCCATCAAAATAGGATGTTTCATGTTCAGAATATGAGAAAGTGTTTTTTCTGTCATATTCTGAAGATACGAAATCTCACTAAACGGCTATATAAAAACATTCATGATTAAAAGGGAAAACACCAACAAAAATGAAAGTTATGGTACTCTGTACATAAGTAGACTCTTAGATGATCAAACTATAAATCTTACGTAGCTCTGCTGCTTTTCTGATGAATTTGAATTGAGTATTACCTAGATACAGAGGAGCTTGATATTTATAGATAATTTAACGAATATTAAGGTACAGAGTACCGTTATCTATTTCATTAAGATTTTGAAGACTTTTAGAAAAAAAAAAGGATCAACTGTTGTTGATCCTTTTTTAAGTGCGGATGAAGGGACTCGAACCCCCACGCCCGAAGGCACTAGATCCTAAGTCTAGCGCGGCTACCAATTACGCCACATCCGCCTTGCGTTTGATTGCGATGCAAATATGGTGGATTTTTTCTTTACTACAAAACATTCTGATAAAAAAATATCTCCACACTCCCCTATTTTAGGGCTATTCAACACTAAACCATCTGATAAACAAGCAAATTATATGATGATTTTTTTTCAAAAAAAAAGCCGAAGTATAAACTTCGGCTGTCAATTAAACAATGAAAACTTATGAAAAAACTATTTTTGATTTTTACAAAACAGTTTCAGTATTAAAAATCCTGTTATTCCCGAGCAAAGAGATGCAACTAATACCGCAAATTTGGCTAAGCTCAGTACTTCGGGATCCATAAATGCCAATTGAGACACAAAAAATGACATGGTAAAACCAATTCCTCCCAGGAAACCAATTCCCAATATCTGTGACCAACATATTTCACTTGGTTTTTGTGCCAGCTTTATTTTTACGCCAATCCACGAAAACAAGAATATTCCCAATGGTTTACCTGCAAATAGCCCTAGAATAATTCCAATAGATATAGGCTCAAATACCTTATTGGTTAATTCTGTATCGATAATAACACCCGCATTTGCAAATGCAAACAGAGGAACAATTAAATAAGCTACCCATGGGTGGAACATATGCTCCAATCTTTGGAGTGGTGAGATTACCTTTATACAATTGCTCTCAATAGAACTAACCGATGCTTGTATAAACTTCTCGTTTGGTTTATTAGGAAGCTCAGCTGTTTTTGCTTCCAGGTTCACCAAAAGCTCCTGATTTGAACCAATAAACTCGAATAGATTTCTACTTGCCCGTGCTGGTATGGTAAGAGCCAATAAAATTCCTGCCAAAGTAGCATGTACACCCGATTTTAAAAGAACATACCAAAGGAATACTCCTAATATCAGGTAAACTGATATATTTCTTACTTTTAAGCTATTGAGAGTCCAGAGGATCACATAAATTCCTCCACCATATAAAAGGTAAATCCAATCAATTTCGCTGGTGTAGTACAATGCAATTACCATTACAGCGCCAATGTCATCAACAATGGCGATAGATGTAAGTAGCAATTTAAGCGAAGTTGGGATTCGTTTGCCCAAAAGAATCAAAATACCCAATGCAAATGCGATATCTGTTGCCATTGGCACTCCCCAACCATGCGTACCACTTCCCTGCGTATTAAAACCTACATATATTAGTGCAGGAATTAACATTCCACCAATGGCGGCAAAAATTGGCAAACTTGCTTGCTTTATGGATGATAAACCACCAGTCAACAGCTCTCTTTTGATTTCTAATCCTACAACAAAGAAGAAAATCGCCATTAAGCCATCATTAATCCAATGAAGGAATGATTTTTTTAGAGTCCATTCACCAAACTGAACGCCGAAATAATTGGTCCAATAAGAAATAAAAGATTCTCCTATGGCAGAATTGGCAAGCACCAAAGCCATAATTGTAAAAAACATTAAAACAATACCACTAAACGCCTCTAATCGAACGAACTCAGTTAAAGGATCTTTAATCCTTCGAAATAATTTTTGTCTTTTTAAAAATTGAATCATTTTTCCCTAAAATTTAATCCTAACACCCTATGGTTTTATCTCGAAAACTATGGTGTAAGCATCTCGTTAACCAATCAAATATGCTGCGAAAATATCAATTAGAAGTACTATATACAATGGGGGTTTCCCTACTTCGCAACTAAATTTAAGGAATAACAATTGAGGCAATTAATTGTTCTAAATATATGACATGGTAAAATCTAAAATTTAATGATTTGATGCTTAAATGCATAAATCACCAAATTAACAGTATTGTAAGTTTCTGTTTTTTGGAATAAACTGCTTTTATGCTTTTCTATGGTCTTAATACTTAAAAAAGTTGCCTCTGCAATTTGCTTGTTGCCGTATCCTTTGCAAATCAGTTCCAATACCTCTTTTTCTCTATCTGTAAATTCAGGTAAGTCATCTTTCTTCTTTCTCTTTTTACGAAGCATGTTCAACTTATCAGATAAGAGACTTACAATCTCATCAGAAAAATAATTTCCTCCTTCATATACCTTTACAATGGCCTTTTCAAACTCTTCAATTTCGGCACTTTTCAGCATATAGCCTTCTACTCCAGCCATAAGCATCTGTTCCAGGTAATCATCATCAAGAAATGTGGTTAGGGCAATAATTTTTAGATCAGGATACTTTTCGAGTGCTTTTTGACTAGCCTCTACTCCATCAAGCTGAGGCATATTAATGTCCATAAAAATAATATCGGCCTGATGATCTTCAATCAAATCAAGAAACTCATTTCCATTTGATGCTTCAGCAATGACTTCCACAAAAGAAAAAGACTGTAGTAACATGCGAAATCCATCTCTAAATATCTTATGATCGTCGACTAATATGATTCTTATTTTATCCATCTATTTTTGATTTAATTTACTAAGTGCGAATTGTATTTTTATCTTAAATCCTTTATTCTTTGAAGTTTGAATATCATAACTTCCATTAATGGATTCAACTCGCTCAATTATATTCTGTAAGCCCATGCCCTTCCCATCTTTGGCTTTTATTCTGTCAAAATCAAAGCCGACACCATTATCAGAGTACTGAAGCACAAGAATCCCCTCTCCAGATAATATTATTTGTATATCGCTTGCTTTAGCATGCTTTAAGGTATTATTTATCAATTCACTACATATCCTATAAATTATCACCTGCGTACTTTGCATAGGTTTACCCTTAAATTCATTCAATTGCAAAGTTACATCTACATTATCAAGGTTATTAATTTTATCTACCAAACGCTGTAGTGATTCCTGGAGATTATACCGATTTAAAACAGAAGGATTCAAATTATTAATCACTTCGGATACAGTGTCAAGTGCTTGCTTTGACAGTTGATTAATTTGTTGCACTTTATCCAATGAACTTTTGTTCTCTGTTAGCTCTTTTCCCAACATTTTGCCATACAAACCAATACTGGATAGCAGGGCACCCAGCCCATCATGAAGTTCTCTTGCAATTCTTTTTCTTTCGCGCTGTTCCACCGTCATGGTATTGCGTACCAATTGCAAGTGAGCATTAGTTAATGAGTTCATTAATCGGATGACCAAAAACAGACTTCCGAAAAGTAAAACCAGGATAAAAGAAAGTAGGAAAAAGATATTTCGCTTAAACTTTTGATTGGTTTGATTGATATAAAGATGCAATGCCTTCTCGTAATCAGCGAAAGCCTTTGTAAATACCTGAACCTTTTGTTTTAAGTTTTCATCCTGAGCAGGAACTTGTTCATTCTCAATTAATGAATCAAGATCAAGAATAGCACTCTTTAGTTTCATGAGAGCTGTGATGAAATTGCTATTCTCGCTTGTATTGAATTCATACTCGCGAGAAGCGATGCTTTGAATGTTTTCGATGTTCTGGTAGGCTTTTGCAAAGAGCGAATCCATAGCGAAGGATATTACTGCGTCTGCTTTCTCTTGATAGTCGTCATACTTGATACGAATATCATACACCTTAATTTCAATTTTTTCTGAGTTTTCAACCAGTGCAATATGCTCATTATCCAGTTTTGAACTGCGATCTAAAGTATACAAGATGGCAGCTATAGCCACAAGGCTAAAACCAATTAAAATCAGGGCAATCTTTTGCTTTACAAAAAACCTTCTATTCATTAAAAATTATATCCAGAATTATATTTAAATCAAATCTACTAAATATTTTATTGTAACGAATATTTGGTGAGTATTAATCGTAAAAATTTAACTTGCACGATCAGAGAGGAAAGCTTCCTGAAACTAACTATGGTATCATTATCTCAATATTAAATTGGAAGCTTTCCAAAGAAAATCATTCGTATATCCCCTAATAATCAATTATAAATTATGATTTTCCCTTCTGATCTGCCTTGGTTGGTTTGTGTATGTATAATTGTAATTACCACTTAAATACTCTATTGGATATTCTTTCCGATAGTTCTACCTGTTTGCTTTTCATCATTAACAAACTGGAAACAAGTCCTTCGTCTTTTACCGGCAAACTGAAAATCGGTCTGCTCGAACTTTGCAAGAAATCACTCAATAGTTTTTCGCTTGGCGAGTTGCTAAACAATAATTCCTGGGTTCCTTGAACCAATAGAATATCAGCCGATGTTTTTCTTGCTCCTTCAATCAAAACATCGTTTCTGGCGTGATTCTCCTTCTCCACGATATCCACCAAACACTGTACGCCTTCACGTTCGATAAGATGCTTCATGATCATGGTTTTCTTATAAGCCAAGCTTCGTTTAAGCTCTATATTAACAGTTAATGCAGCCAGCAATTTGATTTTTGCATTAAATACTGTGCCCAGCTTTATCGACCAGTTCACCAAATCTCTCGATTGCCTTGAAATATCGACCGGAACCAATATGCTTCTAATGCCACTTCCCGTCCATCTATCATTTACACTTATAATTGGGCATCTTGACTCGCGTATGATCTGATTCACACTATTACTATTGTATCTTTCCGACAAACCATCAATTCGATTGCTTCTGTTTAGAATGACCAAATCGAAAGGTTCTGAATCGATTATACTTTTGATTGTTTGGACATGATTGCCCACTTCCACTCTAAGGTTCACATCATCTGGTATTCTTCCCCTGAAATGCATTTTAGCAAAACGTATTAAGCGAACCATTCCTCTTCCTTGTAAACTATTTTTAAGATTAGGCTGAAACACATTAGATAAGCCCCCCATCTTCTGAACCACATGCAACAAAGTGATTTCAGCTCCAAACTTTTTCCTGAAATACAATGCCTGCTTAAAAGCTGTAGTACTTTCAACAGCCAAGCTCACTGGTACCAATATCCGATTAAATCTATTTGTTTTCATCCTCACTCACTTTAAAAATTACCAACAGTTATTCCCTTACTCTTCACAAACCATTTGTCGAAATAGCTAATCAGATTTTTCTCTTCGATTTCGGTTTTCTTCTCATTGTATATCCATAACATACAATCATTTCGTGTTAGGTCTGGCTTATGATTTTTTGTTAGATTCTCAAATCTTAAGGTAGCATCATGGCATGAAGCTGAATACAATTTTACCAGTTTCGCTTTATCATGAATGGAAATATCGTTTATGTCTAAACCTATATGAACCTTACATTTCTGATTTGTACATATTTTTTGCAATGGCATAAGTATAGATTCTGAAACTTTTGAATTCGAATTGCTGATATATATACTCTTCACATTGGCCCATGGCTTACAATTGTTTAACACATAAAGAGGTTGATTTACCGATGCAATGATATTTTTAAACCTTGGATTAAAGTGCAATTCGTTGTGTAATTCATTTAAAGCGAACGCAACCTGCCAGGAATGTTGCTTGAAGTTTTCTGTATTGAAAAATTCAGTCAATTCACCTTCATATGATAGTAAGTCAATATCAGAATGATTCACTTGATAATTCTTTACTGTATCCGCTTTTAAAGCTTGTAATTCCCGATTAGAAATATCTTTCAAGATTGGGGCCAAATCTCTTACCATTGACGCTCCATATGATGGCTTTTGCCAAGTTTGAATAAAATATATCTTTGAACCTTCAGTAAAAAGATAATTCATAGCAAAATCTACTGCAGCCTGATTTCCTTCTGAGAAATCTGCCAGAATCAATATTCTGTTGTGATCTTTGTTCCTGTTCTCCATAGCATTTTGTTTTGATACAAAAGTATGGCTGTATGCAAAGGTTTGAAACAGGCGCAATCCTAAATCGCATGGGGGTTTTCCCTACTTGTTAAAGTTTCCTAATTTTCCTTTAAATACCGCTTATTGTGTTTCTATTTTTCATACTTTTGCCTATCATGTTATCGAAAATGAAAGAGAAACCAATATTTATTTTGCTGGTAAGTTTACTACTAGTACTAGGTACCGTGCTGAATTCAATCAACATTCAGCAGGAGACTTCTCTTTCCTTTAATGTTGAGAATTGTTCCGATTCACAAGATACATCTTCCGATTTAGAAGAAATGGATAGTGAAGATTTGGATGAGTTTTCGAAATACAATTATGTATTTTATGCTAATGTAATTCTTCAGGAACATGTTCAGAACTGTCTGATATCTGACAGTAAAGTCTTTCAGTTAACCACCCCGCCACCCCAGGGGTAAACCAGCGTTTTACCTTATCTATTACCTTAATTAATCTCATCTTTAAATGAGATAGGTAGTTCATGTTTAATTTTTTAGATCTTGCTTAACTGCAAGAATTACAGTTGTTTTATGAAATTACAATCAAGCAAGAAGAGCCGTAAACCAAGACTTGTGCTCTTACATCAATACTATTCGTACACCGGATTTTATAATTTTATCATTACAAATTTGAAGAAGGCGATTTTACCCTTACTTCTGATTGTAGGATTATTGTTCTTTCTGGAATACTATGTGCTCGATTTTGAGAACCTCTTCTATACAACTACTAAGGATCTGCCTACCATTGGCCTGTTGAGCGTATTCTTTATCTCGGAATCCTTCCTGGGTCTCATTCCCCCGGAACTATTCATAGCATGGGTTAAAACCCTTCCAAGTCCTGTAGTTTACCTATCGATATTGGCGCTTCTATCCTATTTGGGTGGTTGTGTTTCATATGCCATTGGACGATTGGTACTACGTATCCCAAGTCTTAAGAACTGGATTGAAGTAAAGATTGGCAAACACATCCAAAACATCCGAAAATGGGGAGGCTTTCTGATTATTGTAGGAGCATTGCTCCCAATTCCTTTCTCTATTGTAAGTATTGCTTCCGGTATTATCCGATTTAGCTTTAAAAAATACTTGTTCTATGGTTTATTCCGCTTTTTGCGATTCTATCTGTTCGCTATCGCAATATTTAAACTAATGTCTTAATCAGTGATCAGTAAACAATGTACAGTGAGCAGTAAGCTATAAAAAGAATACAAGCAAAAGTCCCCTTTCGGGGATTTAGGGGTAAACGAAAAAGCTTGCTTTTAAATTTACTTGGACAATAATTCTCCTTCGTAGATACGGCAGGAATGCCGTATTTACAAAACCAATTTGAGGAGCCTCTCCTTGCACGTTCATCAGTATATAAAGAAGCCTGAAACATCACATCAGAATCATGGATATAAAAAAAAGGACCAACTTTCGTTGATCCTTTCTGTGCGGATGAAGGGACTCGAACCCCCACGCCTCTCGGCACTAGATCCTAAGTCTAGCGCGGCTACCAATTACGCCACATCCGCGTTTTGTTGATTGCGATGCAAAGATGAGTATTTTTTCTTTTTCCGCAAAATACTTTTCGATAAAAAATCTCACCAATCCCTTTAAAAACGAAAGATACAGCCACAACATCCTGATTTTCAAACGAAGATTTTTTCAAAAAAAAATCACATTAATTACTCAATTGGTTTCATCACAAAAACCCCATAACACTCATGGTGATCATAGCTGTGACCCACAATTTGGTTCTGAGAATTTAAAAGTCCTTCCCAGGTATCCATATGATACTCAAACTGTTTTTCACAATCCAAAAGCTCCACTTTTGTACCTGTTACACTAAAGTTAGTGCCATCAAAGCTTCCTTCTACATCTTGCTGAACACGAAATGGAGTTTCTCCTTCAATTCTTTCTGTATAAACTACAACTCCTGTAATCTTCTCTCCTTCTTGGGTAAATTCGGCAAAACCTTCATCGGTACCAAAACCAAAATCTTCGTTAAACGACCAACGTCCTGTAATGTTCTTCATTAATTTGAGGTATTTAATAAATGAGAAGCAAAAGTAGGAAACTTATTTAGTTTAGGCTAAAGTCGATCTCAAGTTTCGACATGTTGAGAATATTTGTATCGAGCTGCAGTAGGCAAAGTCTTTTTAAATCTTCTAACTCACCAGGATGCAACATGAAGTTACAGCCGCCGCCTCCAATGGGAATTACAATTTTTCTTTGATAAGGGGAATGAGCATTCTGCTTTACCGCCGACTCAATATTAATATCGTGCAGGTATTCAGCAAACTGATAGTATTTATCCTTTGTCGAGAAATTGATATTCATATTATTGAATTCCATATGAATAGACTTGCAAGAATCACATTTAAATAGACAGCCATTGGATGTTCTGTTGTATATCATACTGTTCCTATTTCGATTAATTTTACAAATCAATCGAATATATGATGCTTTAACAATACCAAGATGTTGTGATATTTGATAATCAAATCCCAAAAACAAAACTCCAAATCCCAAATCCCATTTTTAAAATTCACAATTGATAATTCATCATTCCGCATTTATAATTCATAATTCTCAACTATCTTTGTTGATTCTAAATCTGGAACAGGCAATACGGTCTGTTTTCAATATTTAAATGATTTGTTTATGATCGATCAATCTACCATATGCGCAATATCAACTGCTCCGGGTAATGGAGCCATTGCCATTGTGCGCCTTTCGGGAGAAAATGCTCTCAACATTTGCGAGAAAGTTTTTACGCCTGTTAAAAGCAAAAAAATAAGCGTACAAAAAGCCAATACCGTACATTTTGGAACCATTCAGGATGAAGGCGAAGTTATTGATGAAGTGCTGGTTAGCTTATTCAAGGCTCCACACTCCTACACTGGCGAAAATTCGGTTGAAATCGCTTGTCATGGTGCTCCTTTTATTCAGCACCGAATTTTACAGACTTTGATTAAGAATGGAGCTCGTACGGCCAATCCGGGTGAGTTTACCCAACGAGCCTTTTTGAATGGTAAAATGGACCTTTCACAGGCCGAGGCGGTTGCCGATTTGATTGCTTCCAACTCTGCTGCTGCCCATAAAGTTGCGCTACAACAAATGCGTGGTGGCTTCTCAAGCGAGATTGCCGGTTTGCGTGAGCGATTGCTTAACTTCATCTCTTTAATTGAGCTAGAACTTGATTTTAGTGAAGAGGATGTTGAATTTGCTGACAGAACACAATTGACCAAGCTGGTAAACGAAATTCAAAGCCTGATTCAGAAATTGGTGGATTCCTTCGAACTGGGGAATGTAATTAAGAATGGGGTTCCTGTTGCCATTGTAGGAAATACAAATGTAGGGAAATCTACCCTGTTGAATGCCCTTTTAAATGAAGACAGAGCCATTGTTTCCGATATTGAGGGCACTACACGCGATGTAATCGAGGATACCATCAATTTGGGCGGTATCACCTTCCGTTTTATCGATACTGCCGGCATCAGAACTACGAAAGATCGTATCGAGAGTATGGGTATTGAGCGTACCTACAGCAAGATGAAGCAGGCGCAAATTGTGATGTTGCTGGTAGATGCCGACCGCGATATGGATCGCATTAACGAATCGCTTGTAAGTGTTAACAAAACCATTGATCGCGATTCCCAGCATCTTGTTGTTTGTATCAACAAAATCGATTTGATTGAAAACCCTCAGGAGATTGCCAAGAATTTAATTGGTATGCAAACCGAAGACAAATTGTTGTTCATTTCGGCCAAGCAGAAGCAAAATATCGATGCCTTAACTGCCGAATTGCTTAAATCGGTGAACATGAGCAAGGTAAACGAACAGGATGTAATTGTTACCAACATTCGCCATTTTGAGGCCCTTAAAAACGCCTTGGGCAGTATCGATCGCGTGAATGATGGATTGCAAACCCAAATTCCAACCGACTTCCTGGCACAAGACATTCGTGAATGCCTGCATTTCCTTGGTGAAATCACTGGTGACATCTCAACTGATGAAGTTTTGGGAAATATCTTTAAGAACTTTTGTATCGGGAAATAGGAAGGTAAAGAATGATACTAGAAAAGCACTAATAAAGTCTTATTATTAAAGGATTACAAAGGTAGCTCTAAGATTATAGAGTTACCTTTTTTGCGTTTGTTATACTTATTTTTTACTTTTAATTTACAACTTTTAATAATCTGAGTTGTAAAAACTGTAAAAATATGAAAGTAATTCTAAGAAAACGTAAAATAAAGAATGGCCTACAAGAAAGTCTATATCTTGAGTTTTATAAAGGCTATGAAAAGTTGCCAAATGGAAAATTAAAGCACTTTAGAGAGTTTGAAACCTTAAATTTAATCATTCACACCAAACCAAAAACTCAAACACAGAAACAAGAGAATAAAGATAATCTTGAACTAGCTGAAAAAATTAGAGTAAAAAAGCAGAACGAATATAACTCTGGTAAATATGGATTCAGAAACGAAGACAAATTAAAATATAATTTTCTGGATTATTTTAAAAAGCTAACAGAGGATCGCTTCAATTCTAAAAACAACTATGGAAACTGGGACAGTGTATATAAACACTTACAAAAATATTGTTCTCCCAACACCAAATTTTCTGATATAGATGAAGACTTTGTTAGAGGTTTTAAAAGGTATTTAGAATTGGATGCTAGAACTAAAAGTAATATTGGACTTTCAAAGAACACACAAAACTCTTATTTCAATAAATTTCGTGCTAGTATAAATCAAGCTCAGAAAGATAAGATCATTATTGACAATCCTGTTCATGCCGTTAAAGGAATAAAAGCAGAAACTCCCCCAAGAGAATATCTAACCTTCGATGAATTAAAAAGGCTTTCAAAAACAAATTGTAAATATCCTGTTCTAAAAAGAGCTTTCATCTTTTCATGTTTAACTGGATTGCGCTGGTCAGATATTCAAAAAATGACGTGGAGTGAAGTAAGGGATTCAGATAATGAGCTAAGAATTATTTTTCAACAAAAGAAGACCAATGATATTGAATACCTTGACATTTCGCCTCAGGCAAGAAGCTTAATGGGCAAAAGAAGAAAATCTAACGAAAGGGTTTTTGAAGGCTTACGATATAGCGTAACCTATAATTCTGCATTATTAAGGTGGTGCCATGAAACTGGCATTTATAAACACATTACCTTTCATTGTGCAAGACACACCAATGCAGTTCTTTTATTGGAAATGGGTGCTGATATTTACACCGTATCAAAACGATTGGGGCATCAAGAGATAAGAACAACTGAGATTTACGCAAAAATAGTTGACAAAAAAATGAAAGAGGCTGCTAATATAATTCCATCTTTAAATTTAGATATAAATGATAACCTCTAAACATTTCTATACTAAGATTAAGTCCCTGTTCACTCAAAAACAGGAACTTCATGAAAATATTAATACTGAATGTAAACTGAGAAACGAAATTTACAACACTGAAGTTGACTCCGACATTTTCTTTACAATTTATGGTAGGTTAATGAATAGCTTGAACGTAAAGCACTACAATTTAGACCTCAATAGTCTTTACACATCTCATATAATCGAACAAAATCTAAATAGAGTTGATGATAGAACAATTCAATCAATCTATTCATTTAAAAATGAATTTATATTAAAACTGAAGGAAAAAATTGACTTCGATATGATGTGTGAATTCTTGAAGAATTATAATTATTTTGAAAGTATTGAATCAATTCTTTCACATCAAAAAAGTGAAATTACCGAGCAATTTATGGGCTTAATCATTAGAATAGGATCATTACTTTCATATGCCAAAAACACCAAGAACTCAATCACATCCACAGAAACAAATCATCTAGCATCACTATATAATTATCAATTTATTATTCAAAATAAAATTGAACAGGTCATTCATTATTATATCGAATCCATTGATTATGATGGTGAATTTAACTTTAATGAAAAGTACTTTTTTGAAAAAATCAGTATCTTAAAAATAAATGAGATTCACAAAACCAAAAATTTATCAAGGAATGAATACGAGAGAATATTATTACACGAAATTAAGTCTCTGCAAGGCAAAAAACTATTAATGAATAAAGACTTTCCAACCTCTCTAAACGAAAACTTAAAATCTTTAGGCCTTCATTTAAACAAAATTTTAAAAGTTAATAAGCGAAACGAAAAACTTTTAAAAGAATGTCATCACTCCCTTAAAGGAACTGTTATAGATTCATCTCCTCAAACTTTCTATAATGTTATTAGAAATGGAAATGGTCGACTCAATTGGATAGGACACATAAATGCCCTGGTATATTTTGTACATATCCTGAATAAGCACACAAGTATAACGAATAATAAAGTCTACAAATATATGTGCGACAATTTTACGCATAATGGCAAATCTATCCCCTATAAAAAAGATTATAAAAATATGTACTATCAGAAGAAAGATGATCAAAATTTCCTTTCCAAATATGCTTATTTTGAAACTTCACTTAAAAAATTAGAAATGTTAGAATGGGAATTTAAGCCAAATTAAAATCAATCGATCTTTCTGATTATCTAGATCTTAAGATTAAAGCAATACTACCCAAAATGTGAGGTGGTATTGCTTTTTTTTTGCAATACACAAAAATTGCAATCAAACGGATACCAGTAGAATGTTTGATTTTTAATAATAAAAAAATACGAGTATGAGCAAAGAAAAACTAGAGCAAATTGAAGCTAAAATTGACAAATTATCTTCAATGCTACTATTCAAAAAATCTATTCTAAATTTCGATGAAGCAGTCCTATATACAGGATACTCAAAAAGTTATTTCTATCGAATTTGTCATTTAATTCCTCATAGCAAACCTTCGGGTAAAATGATCTTTTTCGAAAGAAAAAAAATAGATGAATTTCTAATTAGTAATCGCATAAAAACTCCTGAAGAAATAGAAGAACTAGCCAATGATTATATGCAAAAGTAATTCTCTAAATACCATCTGAAGATTACTATAAAAACATTATGCACTACATATTACCATTGCTATGAAAGAAAAAATAAATTGCGCAAATGCAAAACGATTACCAATCACCGAATTCTTAGAAAAATTAGGTCATAAACCTGTTAAAACTAAAGGAAATGATATTTGGTACCTATCCCCTTTTCGTTTAAAAGAAAATCATCCATCTTTTAAAGTAAATAAAGTCATGAACGTATGGTATGATTTTGGTGAAGGTACTGGAGGTACAATAATCGATTTAGGTATCAAACTAAACAACTGTTCTATTTCTGAATTTTTACAAAACTTAAATTCCTTTAATTTTTCTTTTCAACAGCCTGAAATTGACACCATCACTACAAACACATCTATTTCAGCAGTTAAAATCCAAAAAATAAAACCAATAACATCTTCAAAATTATTACACTATTTAAAAGAAAGATATATTTCCAGGCAAACTGCAAATATATTTTGTAAAGAAATCGAATACTCTATAAATGGTAAATTATATTACGCTCTAGGATTTCCAAACAGTAACGGCGGATATGAATTACGAAATAAACATTTTAAAGGATGTTGTGCTCCAAAAAGTATCTCCTTAATAGAAAATAACAACAATACTATTTGTGTGTTCGAAGGTTTTTTTGATGCTATGTCACATTATGAAATAATTCAAGGAACAGGATTTAGATCTGATGTACTGGTTCTAAATTCCATAGCATTACTATCCAAGGCTCTTGATACTATCAATAGATATGAGAAAATTTTTCTATATCTAGATAATAATAGAGCAGGAAATACGGCAACAAATAAACTGAAAGAGCATTTTAAAAATAAAGTTGAAGATATGCGATACAGTTATAAAAAGTTTGAAGACCTAAATAAATTTCTTGTCGCTAATGGAAGGTGTAATCCTTCAAAAAGCGTATATCGCTCATCTTCTCGTAAACCCAAGTTGTAATCACCAAGAATGTACCCCAGCTTGCGTAGCCAGCTATGTTTTCATTTAATATTAACTGCTACACATTAAAATATCAACTGAAAACCATCTGGCTTTCGTCATGCTAGGCATTCCTCAAGATTCGAAAATCATGAATGATTTATCTAGGAAAAAAGGCGGTCGTCCAAAAGTAAAAATTCCAAAAGATCAACACTTAGCATTAACATGTACCATTGTCGAGAAAAAAATAATTAAGGGGAAAGCAAAAATAGCAAATCTTACAGTCTCAGCCTTATTACTAGAGTTAGCACTAAAAGGCAAGATTGTGGTTAAAACCTTCCCTAAAGAACTTCTTTTATTTACAGGAAGCTTAAATCAACTTGGAAATAATCTTAACCAAATTGCTCGAAAAAGGAACAGAGATGATGAGTTGAATGCTATAGAAAGAGCTGAATTATCTGCCTTATCAAAAGAAATTTACAAGCTAACACAAGAAATTAAAAGATGTTTAAAATGATAGGTAAAATTTCAACAGGAGATTCCTTTCGAGGCAATATTACCTATTGTCTTCTTGGAAGGTATGGCGAAAAAGAAGGCCTAGCCGAAATTATTGACTCCAAAATGTGTGGAGGGAATCGTAAAGAATTAATAAAACAATTTGAAGAGTTAGCCGCTTTAAACAATAGAATTAGAGCTCCTGTGTGGCACGCCTCTATTAGTTTTCATGAATCAGATAATCCAAGCAGGCAGGATATGATTGATATTGCAGAAGAATATGCAAATATGCATGGTTTTCAACAATATTTAGTGATTCAGCATCATGACACACCCAATAGAAAGCATTTTCATATGGTCTGTAATCGTGTTAATTACAAACAAAACAAAGCCATTAGTACTAGTTTAAATTTTAAGAAGATGGATGAATTCTGTAGAAAAATGGAGTTAAAATTTAATTTCCATCGAGTTTTATCAGCAAAACGCTTTTTGAATAAAGATGAAAGAAACCTTCCCAGACATGATAAGCGAAAACTTCAAATTAAGGCTATACTCGAAACGTTAACTTCAGAAGTAAATTCAGTTGAGGAACTAATAGAAAGGCTTAAAAAATACAAAATTGCAACAGAGAAAGGCAGAGGCATTGCATTTATAGATGATAAGAAAGTAAGAGTAAAAGGTTCTGAACTAGGTTTCTCACTAAAGAATATAGAAAAGAAAATTGCAAAAAACGCCAATATATCACTGGCTTTCCAAAATAAACATCGCATAAAAAGAAGCTTATGAATAATGATATTATTAAAGAAGTTCTGTCTGAACTAATAGCAGAAAATAAAAATCATCAGAAAGAGATTATATTCCTAACAAAAGCATTGGAGACCAACACAAATAATCTTCAAGATATCTATATGTATCTCAGCAATCTTAAAATTAATATTCCTACTAAATTATTTGTGGATAAATTGGAAAATGGAATTAATAAAATTGAGTCTGTCGTAGCAAAACAGCCTAAAGAAATTCTCCAAGAAAAAAAAATTCTTCTATTCCCGGATACCATTTCAAATGAAAACATCTTTCGATTTCTTTATAAGAAAACCTTACAATTTTCCTTAATAGGACTAGTGATATTCCTTACAATAAAATATAGTAGCCAGATGCTTACCGAGAATCACAAATATAAGCAAGTGTATGAATACATCTATTATAGCAATGATAATGCAAAAGGTTATCTAGAAAACCTTCTTAAATCCTTTGAAAATGATTCTATATCTCGAGTAATGATTAACGAAATTGATGCAATTAAAAAGAATGCTAACCTAAAATCATCCCAATCACATGAATAACGATAATAACGGAGAAGCTTTAATTTTCACTGAAGAGGTTTCAAGCGAGCCTCCAACTTTTCCTAAAGAAATTTATAATGAATTACCTGAAATACTAAAAAAAGCTACAAAAGCTGGTCAAAATAATCAAGAGAAAGATTTATTGCTATTAGGTAGCATAATATGTATTAGTGCCTGTTTACCAAAAACATTTGGTATTTATTCTGGAAAGAAAGTATACCCTAACTTATATCTTTTTGTATCCGCTATGGCATCGGCCGGAAAAGGAATGTTAGATCATTGCAAAAAAATAGTACAGAGAATTCATGATGATTTAGTAACTGATAGTGAGAATCTTCTTGCTGAATATGAATTGGAAATTTCGCAATACATTGCAGATAAAAAGAAAAATCCAGATATTATTAAACCTGCAATTCCAAAAATGAAAATGTTATTCATCCCAGCAAATAATAGCTCTACTGGTTCTTTTCAATTACTTAATGATAATGACTCATCACTTATGTTTGAAACAGAAGGTGATACACTTGCCTATACCTTTAAATCAGACTATGGCAATTATTCTGATGGATTACGAAAAGCTTTTCATCATGAGACAATTTCTTATTTTCGCAGAACAGATCGTGAATATGTTGATATTAGCGATCCAAAACTATCAGTATTATTATCCGGAACTCCACAACAAATATTAAGTCTTATTCCCGATGCAGAAAATGGTTTATTTAGTCGTTTTATTTTTTATACTCTACCATTACTGATAGAATGGAAAGATGTATTTTCAAATCCAGTCGGAAAAAGCTTAGATGAATATTTTCAAATCTTAGGTGATGAATTTTATGAGCTCTATAAATCTTGCGAATTCTCTTCCCCTACTGAATTCAGACTTACTAAGATCCAAGAAGAAACATTTAATAATCAATTTTCTAAATGGCAAGTTCAATACTCTGCATTAATTGGATTAGATTATATTGCAACCGTACGAAGACTTGGCCTTATCACTTTTAGAATTGCTATGATTCTAACAAAGTTACGGATAAAAGATTCTAATATTAAAACACCCCTTATTTGTAATGATCATGATTTTGATATTTCCATGAAAATGGTTGATACTCTCATATTACATGCAAAAAAGGTTTTCAACAATCTTCCAGGAGCACCAAGAGTTATAAAAAGAGCTAATTTGAAAGAACGGTTTTTAATGCAACTACCTGAAAATTTCAACCGAAATCAATATATAGAAGTTGCAAAAGGACTAAATATTCCAACCAAAACTGCCGAAGGATACATTTCAAAATTTGTATCCTCAAATTTACTTCATAAGCCAAAGCACAATTCTTATGAAAAAATAAATTGGAATTAACCCTTAGCTTACCCAATTCACTATTCTTAAATAGGCTACTTGAGAATTTAAAGGAAATTAAGGAAACTCAGTAAATTAATCTTTATATCCTTAGTTTCCTTTGAATACTTCAATGCTATAATTACAACCATAGTTTAACTTGCAGTAAGGTTGTTGTTGTTGTTCTATTCGTAAATTATGCAAGTAAATAGCATAATTTACAAACAGAATTGATTTTATCATTTTTATTTGCTATATTTGTAAATAAATTACACTAAAAGCATATAGAAATGATACAAGAGCTAAAGATTAAGAATTTCCTTTCGTTTAAAGACGAGGTTGTATTCAGTTTTGAGGCTACTTCTGACACATTCAATGAAAAATACTATACCACTGAGGTCGCTCCTGGTGTGAGATTATTAAAACTTTGTATGGTTTATGGTGCAAACGCATCGGGTAAGAGTAATTTGATTAAATCGTTTCAATTTATTAAGAATCTAATTAAAAGAACAAATGTTGATAAAAATGAAGGCACTTCTTTTCTGCCATTTCTGCTTACGGATCAAGAGGAAGAGTCAGGATTGTTTGAATTAACATTTTATGCAAACAACACAAAATTTGTATATGCAGTAGAACTTGATTTTGACAAGATAATATCAGAAAAATTAAGTTTCTATCCAGGAACTCAGCCTGCACTTCTTTTTAACAGATCACACAATAACACAACTGATTTGTCTGAAGTTAGCTATGGGTCTAAAGTGAAAATTAATAAAGCTGTTAAGGATGAAATTATAGCAAAAACTCTGAAAAACATTTCATTCTTTGCTGGGTATAGTCAAGTTAACTATACAGAACCTGAAATTGAAAAAGCATACAATTGGCTAAAGGATCAATTTTTAAACACAATTGATCCAAATGTAAAACTCACCAAATACACAAATGGTAAAGTTTTAGGTAATGCTGATATTAAAAAATTTGCGATTAATTTTTTACAAAAAGCTCAATATAATATTACTGACATTGAAATCGAGACAGAATCTGAAGAGGTTCCTGAACCTTTAATGATGGCTCTTGAGAAATCAAATATACCTCAAAGTGAAAAAGACAAAATCATTAAAAACGGGATTCAAAAACATCATGCCGATTTTGAACATACAGTAAAGAATAATGGCAAAGAAGAAAAGCACTTTTTACCGGAAGAGCTGCAATCAGCAGGTACTCTAAGATACTATGGATTCACAGCTCCATTATATAGAGCATTTACAAACAATGCTTTTCTCGGTATAGATGAAATTGATTCTTCACTTCATCCACATTTAACCAAGCATTTTATTCGTGAATATTTAATGGGGTGTGTAGATTATCCAAATGTTCAATTATTACTAACAACTCACAATATGTCTTTACTAAATGAAAAAGATTTAATTAGAAAAGATGCTGTGTGGTTTACTGAAAAATTAGAAAATGGAGCTACTGACTTATACTCAATGGCCGATTTTGACATAAGAAAAGAACTATCATACTTTAAAGCCTACAATTCTGGAAAATTTGGGGCTATACCAAATATTGATTAAATAAATGGCTAGACAAAATATACGCAAACGAAAGTTAAGAAAAGGTATAGCGGTTTTAGGAGATGGTAGAACTGAGCAATATTATTTACAGCATTTAAAACAAATTAAAGGATATAAATATGCAATAAAACCATCATTATTTGACTGTATAAATCTGAAACAGGCCGAAGATATTATTGATGATTTAATTGATAATGAATATGGACTTATTATTTTTTTTACAGATTACGATACAATTATTAATCAGGGACGACAAGCAGATTTTGATGCGCTTAGAAAAAAATACAAAGGTTCAACACAGGTAATCATTTGTGAGTCTATGCCTAGTATTGAGTATTGGTTTTTACTCCACTTTGTAAAAACGACAAGGGAATTTATTAATGCAGATCAAGTGCATAGGGAATTACTAAAACACCTTGGTAGCTATAGTAAGAAAATTAAAGAATTAGGTAAACCTGAATGGGTTAAAGAACTTTGTGATAATAATAGAATGGAAAATGCAATATTAAATGCAACTGATATTCTTCAGCAAAAGTTGGAAAACGAAGGAGGTAACCACTTCCCTTTCACCAAAGCACACAAAGGAATTAACAAATTCGAAGAGTAATTTATTAAAAATATTATAAAATGTAAAAAGAGAGTTTATATAAAAGAGCTTTAAAACTCAAAAGTGAATATCCACCGTCCCGCCAAGATACAGAGATATTCACTTTTGTTGGATGGATATTGATTTCAAGGAAATCCACAAACCTTGCTCAGGTTTGATGTATCCGCATATTTCGTTTGCGAAAATAGAATATTTATTTAAAAATAAAGAAACTATGGGCAAAAATCAACATGTAGTGCCCCATAATAATAAATGGGCAGTGAAAGGTGCTGGAAATGTTAAATGCACTAGGATTACTGAAACGCAAAGCGAGGCAATTAAAATTGCTCGAGAAATTTCTAGTAATCAGAAATCTGAACTTATTATCCATCGTAGGAATGGCAAAATCCGAGAAAAAGATAGTCATGGTAAAGATCCTTTTCCTCCTAGAGGATAAATAAGTACATAACCGAATGAGGATAATACCTCCTTCACTTTAAATCAAAAAAATGGTAAAAAATTATAAAGCTCTTTTAGCAAATCAGGAACTAAGAATGAATCCTGAAAGTGTTGAACTTCAAAAAGCTATTCGCGATGAACTTCAACGTACTCCAGATAACACTATAGTACAGTATATTAAAAAATCAATGTTTGGTGTTGATGAACTCTACACCAGACGAACAATTGAAGCAGGAAACAAAGTAAAAAATCAATTAAACTCCAAAATCTCAGATATAAGTTTTGATTTCCAAGGATCTGTCATGACCAATACTCATATTAGGGGCTACAGTGACATTGACCTTCTAACAATTACAGAGAAGTTTTATACTTTTGACAGGTCTGGCATATCAAATGCTGTGAACCAACCCAATGCATATTTTAAATATACTCAAGATCAAATTAATACCCTTACTAATGCATTAAGGGGAGGTGGCTACACAAATGGTTTAATCGATTTACGAAGTTTAAGAATTGACTGTGAAAATACTCTTTTGAATGTTTATAACAATGTTAATATTTCTAGACCAAAATCTATTGAGATTGAATTAACTAGTCCGAAAAGGAAAGTTGACGTAGTAATAGCATGTTGGTACCAGGATACCAATTATTACCTAAATGAAGATAAGATTAATAAGGCTATTCAAGTATTTTGTAAAGGTGAAACGGCAATCTATGATAAAAAGCTTAATGCCGACTATCCTTTCAAGAGAATTAAACTATTAAATGATAAGGATCTACAAGTTAATGGTAGATTAAAAAGAATGATTAGACTTCTGAAAACTCTAAAATATGACTCTGATCAAGAAATTAAGCTATCAAGTTTCGATATCAATGCGATAATTTATGACATTGATACATGGAAATATAACAGCAAAAGCTATTTAGAATTAATCCCTGTTATATATGATCAGTTAAGAATACTTTCTAATAATTTTTCGATAAGATATAACTTAAAATCCCTTGATGGAAAAGAGTATATTTTTCGTAAAGAAGATCAGACTACTGAAGACACAGAAAAAACTAATTCCCTACGTACAATGCTTGAAGAAATAGAGTATTTACTAATCGAAATGCAAAAATCTCTACGTTTAATCGCTTAATTTACTTAACATGAAATTCATTAAATATGTAGGATATTTTCTTCAGGCAGTTTTATATATATCCACAATAGCATTAGCACTCATTTGGTTTCTAAAGCTTGAGACATCCGTTGATGTAGAGGCTGGAACATTTATTTTATTAGGGATAATTTCTCCATCCATTAGCTATGTAATCAATAAATACTCAAATAAAATTGAGGCTGAAAAATTTTCAACCGCTAATGCTTTGGCTTATGGATACATAGAAAATTTTATAGAACCAGTTTTAACTCAACTCCTTAAAAAAGGAAATAATCCTACTTTGTATATTTATATTCCTGAGAAACTGTCCGATTTATATCCAAAAAATATAGATCGACTCAAGGCAAAGCTTACAAAAAACAATATTTCCATTAATACAAAATCGATAAAGCTTAATGAAGGGCGAGCCAATAGAGATATAATGACTGTATCTGGGCTTAGTGATGATGTTTATTTTGACATACCTAATACACTATTAACACTTAATCCCATTATAGATTTTCGAATAAACTCTCCAAAAAATGAACTTTGTGAGAAAGAAAAAGATGAATTGGGTTCACAATACATTAATGCATTTAAAGAAACAATTATGAAATTAATCAAAGCAAAAACATTGGAAGATAATGCTAAGTTAATAGACAAAAATATGCACTTTGATTAATTGGCATAGACTTATTTAATATTACCTGACATACTGACAAAGGATTCTGACATTTTTATTCTATAATATTTATAGGTATATCAATAAACTGAAGGACAAATTGTCAGTTAATTTGTAAACAGTTCTACCTTGATAGGTATTAATACTTTTTTAATGAAGAATGGCACAAGGTTTGATCTGTTAAAAAATGTTAAATTCCCATGTGCTGAGGAAAAAAAATAGGCCGCAGGGTATACGGCCAATATGAACGTAATGTTGACGCATTACATTCCGCAGGGCTCCTCCCCCTGTGTCAATTGTGTGAGAATTGAACTGTGTGGCTCAAAAGTAAATCTTTTTTTGTTTTGAACAAATATAAGTTATTCTACTTGCCATTTCTACCCGGAGTTGTTCTACTCTGTTCTTTAAGAACATTAAAATCAAACTTAAATACTATGAAACGAAATGTTCATGTAACGCCCAAAAATGGAAAATGGGCAGTAAAAAGTGCGGGTAGTTCTAAACCAGCAAAAGTTACTATTACGCAAAAAGAAGCCATTAATATTGGAAAAAATATGGCAAAAAACAGAGAATCTGAATTGCTGGTGCATGGTCGAAATGGGAGAATTCGCCAGAAGAATAGTTATGGTAAGGATCCTTTTCCTCCCGAAGGATAAAAAAGAATAATTTTTATGGATAAAAACTCAATATCAATAAACCATCTGGGTGAATATTATACTGCACCCAATGGGCGTAAGCGAACAATAGAGAAAATAGCAAAACAGAAGTATCAAGGCAATCATCCTTTTTGGTATACATTATCAAAAAATAGGATTAAGAAAGCTTTAAAACTCAATCTAGACACTTCATTTATAAGTAAAAGTATCGAGGAAGTTTTAAAAAAGAAAGCCCCTAAAGAGTGGCATAGAAAAAACAATCTTGGTAATATCGAAATCCTACAACGATTTCTTAAAATGAGATTTTATAAAAATCTTAAAGAGATGGGATATACTGTTGTTTCAACAGATAAAAAATCCATCGAAATAAATGGATTATCAGTTGATATTAAACCTGACATAGTCTTTTTTACAGAAGAAAATGGTAGAAAGTATTTTGGAGCAATAGTCTTAAGATACAATAAGAGCCGTGCTTTTAAACAAATTAATGGTCAACTAGTCGCCGAAGGAATCAAACTTTTCCTTGAAAAAGAGATTGTTGAAGATGATGATTTGATTTTACCAGATTTCTGTCTTTCTGTTGATATTTTTTCTGAAACAGTAGTGTCAGCTGCTAAAACCACTAGCGCACACCGAAAAATCGTTTACGATTTATGTAAGGATATTAGGGACAAATTAGCATCCTAATCCAAGTTATTGATTGAAGCTATTCATTTATTTGAATAGCTTTTTTCATGCACTAACTTGGAATACATATTTGGCGAAATAACCGGAGATATCACCACAGATATAAAATTTCATTTTCCAGAACAAAAAGTGAAGTAGTTTTTTGAATTTTTTGTCCCTTATTTGCACCTCAATCTTTCTAACTTATTGATTTAATGAATTATTTTACTTTCTGTATCGGAATGTAAAACGGGAAATTCTCCTACTTAAAAAGATTAAAAGTCATTAGTAAAACATGGTCAACCCCTTAATACTAAGGGGTTTTTTGTTTACTTAAAAAAACATCCTTAACTCCTTCTTTTTGTCTCCAATTGCCATATCTGCTGGTGTATTTTGAATTTGATTTGCCATTCATATTGGTAACAGTTAATCATGAAAAATACCAATAGGCCTAGGCAAGGGATGAACTGTTATTTTGGTACTTGCAGAAATTTGAAGTACCGGATCTCCTTCGCTACCTCCATACTCAACAATATATCCTTTGGGCTGATAAGTACCACTATTTGCTCCTGTAATTGACAAATCATTCCAGGATCCACTAATTCCTATTGAAGGATCAGTAATATGAGCGTAATCTTCATTTCCTACCTGGTTAGGTTCCCCTTGATTCCAAAAGGCCCAATTGGGAGAGCTTCCTTCAGCTGTTCCATTCCAGAAAACAGTACCTGCTTCAGGACCGGTTACCCATCTCCACTCTCCTTCTACAGCTTCATCACTTGCTCCAATCCATCCTGCTCCAGAGATTTGTGATCCTGCCAAGTCCGTTTCTTCTTTCGAGGTTAAAGTTGCCAGATAACCTTTTAAACCATAATATCTTCTTAAGGAGGCCGCATCTCTTGCATCATCCCATCGTACCCCTACACTGGGAACAAATTCATAAAAATGGCCTGTTTGACTAAGAAAATTTGCCTGAAGTAAAGTGATTGTAAATACCCTCTCCCCAAAAGTAGGAAGATCCTTAATATTAGAATACACAATGCTCAATATGGCCGCCTCAAATTCTGCAAAAGTAGCAGGTCCCGTTAAGACAAGCATCCCTTTTACTGAATCCCAATGACTTGTAATGGAAGAATGAGCACCAGTTAAACTTAAAACATCTTCCCCTCTTATATAACCTGTTGAAATCTGAACTGACATTTCACTTAAACTTGTATCAACAACATCAGGATCTGTTATTGATATGGTTTCAACAACTGGCATACTGGAAGAACCCTCACAAAAATTGTGATCACCAGCTGCAGATATTACAGGAGGTGAGTTAGAAGGTGCTATTGTATAGGAATTTTCAACATCATCTGCATATACAGAAGCACGCCGTCGCCAATCCTTCCCAATCCCCTTATTTATAGGTCGGATGGTAGTCTCAGAAGACAGGTATTCAGAAATATCATAAGTTTTTGTTGTATATTGATTTCTTCCTATTCTTTCCGAATCATGGAAATCAATACCATTGGAAGGAACCTGGATTGATATACTTTTCCCTCCATGAGTAAGACCTCCGGTATTAATATGAAATGTTAAAGTTGTAGAATATGTAGCAGAAAGATCAACATATCTTTTTAAATATTGATAATTAGAAGATAAGCTCCGAAAACGTAAATCACCGTCTACAACTTGAGTACTGCTCTTGAATGGTGAAGATTTGTTATAAAGATCCTCCCCTATCCACGGTGTATCCCAGTTTTTTGTACCATTATTATTAGAATAACTTATAATCTCAAATTCATCACGTACAGTTTCCTGTCCAAAAACAGAGCTAGCTTGAAACTCAATAATCAAGAGAACAATTAACACTAGGGTAGCAATCTGGGATTTGAATAGATCATTTAAACACATATACATTCAATTTTCATAATAATTCTATGTTTATTGGATAAGATTAATCATCTGCTATGTGTTTCAAAAGATTTATAACATAGAGATTTTCGAATAAATTGACATCAAACCTTAATAAATACATAGTCTATAGTATCAAACACCATATGTATCACCTTACAAACAAGCCTTTAATAGCCTGTAATTGTTAGCCTTAGCAGATAGATTAGAAATTTACTTCGTGTTAGAGTTATTTACTGATAAAACTATGCAATGGACATGTTTATAGATATGATAATCCATAATTAAATACTCTATTTATAGAATGTCCTTCAAATACATTCCAAGTTATTAACAAGTTTTTATTTCTTTTTCAGCAGTGTAATCGGAAACCGACATTTTTAATTTGATCTCTTGAAAAAGTATGGAAGGTGTACCTGATGCCTGTCATGAACAGCTTGAAGAGAATCATTCCAAATCGTTTTCTATTCGCATTGATCATCTTAAACTCAACATGCGAATAAAGTAGTACAAAAAAATAGGTTTTCTTATGAGAAGTAATGACAATAGGATTTTATTCATAAGAGTCATTCTTCCTGAATTACAGCTGCATCGACATACTTGTGACCTATATGAGTGCAGTAAAGAAATAGTATTAGTGCTAAATGTTTCATCTTTTCTAAAATTAAAAGGATAAGCTATATATAACTTATCCTCATTTTGTTTAGTAATTACGCAGATCTAATAACTCGCTTGATCACCTTACCATCTTTTTTAACTGTTTTTTTCAACCCAACGCCCACCTCCATTATAATCAATTTCCTCAACTTCTTTTGATGTACTTGAAAAAAATGCATCTCGCAATTTTGGTCGGTAAAATCATTTTTAAGCACCTCTTCCTTCATTTGGTGAAGACCTAAAGTACAGTAATCTATGGAAAGAAGTAGATCGTCCTAATTCGGGTCAATGTTATTGGATTGATTGTCGAGATGATCGCTCACCTGTTGGTAAAGTTCATTCAGATGAACCTTATTTTGTATTCATTCAGCAAGACTTGCTTTTGCAATCAAAGCCCTTTTATTTTCATAGTTTCATCTTTTATCCACTTCATTGTGTATCTTTCTAGGTGATGCTTTCGAATTCCAGATGTACCAAGGTCCCCATCCCTATCTGGCTTTGAAAAGTTAGCTGAATGCCTACGCGGTCAGCAATTTGCTTGCAGAGCGGCAGCCCGATGCCAAACCCAACTTCACCACATGTTCCAGGCTTTGAACGCCCCTTTTCATACAATTGCTGAAGCTGTCCGGCATCCATTCCAACCCCGCTATCCTGTATGCTGATACGAATGAGTTTGTCGCTGCGTGTCACCTCCATAGAGATTTCTCCATCCATAGGGGTAAACTTAACTGCATTGCTGATTAGGTTGCGAAGGATGATCTCAAGAGCCGGTAGACAGCTTGTCACCTCTCTTGGAAATTCATCGATCAGGAGTTTAAAATGCAGGTTCTTGTCATCAAAATAGGCCCGTTGACAATTCGTCATTTCCTCCAAAAAAGCAACAAGATCAAATTTTTCCAGTACCAGAACCAAACTGCTCAGATCAAAATTATTCTGGGCAATCAATGCAATTTGCTGATCCGCTTTTTGCGCCAGTTTTAGAACCATATTCAAGTATTTTTTTAAGTTGTCTTCACCAATTTGATCCATGTTACAGATGCACAGATCTACAAAACCAATGATAGTGGTCAGAGGTTGTTTCAAATCGTGTGCCATTGCATTGAGCAAAACCAGACTGTCCCTTGTGTGGATCAGCAATTCATTTTCTTTTTGTTTTTTCATCTTAGAGCAAGTTTAAATGTAAAAGGGTCTCTGATGATCCCATTAGGTTCCTCAATTTGAAAATTTGATTCAATACAGAATGGATCATTCAGTCTACCTTATCTTCCATATTACCTGAATTAAGAGGCTGCAGGACTGATCTTCCCTCTTTAGTGCAAGCATAGATACAAATCAATTGTTTGTCTGCAGATCTTCTCTTTCCAAGTAATGGCAAATTGTGACTTTTAAATCAAATGAGATTTTAACCCACCATAGAGATTTTCAATTTCTTTCACCTTACTCCACTAATATTACATATCTACCATACATTTATTCCATATTTAAACCACTATAATACCATATCTAACAACATCTATCATACTGTCTATCAGGCTTTACAATTTCTTAACATACGGATTGAGTGAATGTAAAGAATTATCATTTCATTTGTGAAGTCAGAGTCTAAT
This sequence comes from Marinifilum sp. D737, assembly GCF_026672275.1. Taxonomy (GTDB): domain Bacteria; phylum Bacteroidota; class Bacteroidia; order Bacteroidales; family Marinifilaceae; genus Marinifilum. Next base: position 130,242 of record NZ_JANQCD010000006.1, read on the forward strand.
ATTGATCTGAAATATAGCATCATAGTAAAGCTCACATCTATTAATGTAAATTCAATGATCTACTAAAATGAACAAAAGAACGACCCCGAAAAGAATGAAAGAACAAAGTGCTCAGATCCTTTGGGCATTGCTCTTAATACTGTTATGTGGAAACCCAACACTTACACAGGCTTCGTCGGATCAAACCTACCTGCTTGACAGTTTGACGTTTGAATTGGAAGCCAGCAACTCTAATCTTCAAAAAATCAATATTCTGATGAAACTATCAGAACATTACAAGAGCTATGACCTAAAAAAGGGTCTGGAAGTTCTCAATTCTGCCTATCAGCTAGCTGAGAATACTGAGAATAAAATGGCCCAATCCGCTGTGCTTCTGGCTCGTGGTGATTGTTATATTCAGGAGGGGCACTTTTCGGATGCCCTGAACGATTACCTGGCCAGCTCTGAGCTCGCCAAACGAACCCAAATAGATTCACTTACCTTTCAGAACCAGCATCGTATTGGTTTCTTGTATTTCAAAATTGGAGAATATCAGCTAGCCTTGGATTGCTTGAAAAAGAGCATGGTCCAAATTCGCAAAAATCAACAACAAAATAAGAATTCGCTCATAGAAATCGCACAAATGCACAATATCAGTATGGGTGCCTGCTATACGGAATTGAACAGCCCTATGACGGCCATAGACTACCTAAACCGTGCCAGGGAGCCTAAAGAAAATTCATTGTGCCCTACCGCTCAAACACAAGTAATAAGATTGCTGGCCAGAGCCTATCTTAAACTGGATTCTACCGATACAGCACTACATCATTACCAAGCCTCTTTGAAGAGAAGCCTGAAAAGAGGAGAAAGCTATGAACAAGCAGCCAATTACCATGAACTTGGCAAACTTTACTTTGACCAAAATCAGGAGGGAATAGCCAAACAGTATTGCTATACGTCCATAGAAGCTTGCAGTAAGGCTTCGGCACTTGCACTGCAAAAAAAGAACTACATGCTACTCTATCAAATCTTTGATGGAGAGCACCAACTGGATTCCATGCTCTGGGCCCTGAACTCCTATCATCGAATCAAAAAGAATTTGGATATCAGTGCCATGCACCTTGCCATAATGAAAAGCAAACTTGGCAATGATTTGGAAAGAGCAAAAGCAGGACTGCAACGGAAAAGTATCTGGCTGACCTTTACCAGTACCTTAGGGGGAATTTGTTTGCTAGTATTGGGCATTCTGCTTTGGTACTGGAAAAGAACGCATAAGGATATGAAGGATCAGTTCGAGGAAAAGAAAAAAGATCTGACCACCAATTCCCTTCATCTTGTCAACAAGAACAAACTGATTGAGTTTACAATTTTACGTTTGCTCAAGCTCAAGAATGGCATGCCGGCAGATCACAAGAATGCCTTGCAAAAAATCATTTTCGATCTACAGGAAAGTCATGAGGACAAGTTCCTGAAAGATTTTGAATTGAGGTTTGCACAGGTTCATGATGATTTTTTTGAAAGGCTTCAAAAAGTAGCCCCGGAACTATCACCGTCCGAGCTTAGATTGTGTGCCTACTTGAGGTTGAATCTAAACACCAAGGAAATTTCAAAACTACTGTTGATCAATTCCAAGAGCATTGAGGTCAAGAGATCTCACATTCGAAGGAAGCTCAACATTAATAATACAGATACAAATTTGAATGCATATTTGAATACTATTTAATGTAAAGCTGAAGGGTTCTGATATTCTGAATCTATGACTACAGTTGATGTCTTGCTGCTGAAGGGGGTCATTGCAGGAGGCTCAGGGATAGATTAGAATAAAAATTTAGTAAATAGTCTGCTTGTAGATCAGGATCCTTCAGCTGAATTAAAATATATTTTTTGAGTCTTGATGGTAACATGTTTTGTCAGCAGTTCTCAAACTTTTAATTAACCAAAAACCAATGCAATCGCTGCGACACCTGGTTCTGAACCCTAAAAGGTTTTGAGCCATATTCTCTCAGGGGATTCCTTCAGGAATCGTTGGAATCCCCTATTTTTCACTTACGAACGAATTAATACAATGAAATTATTTAAAACAATAATCCTACTGCTATCATTCAGCCTGATCACAACATCAGGAATCGCACAGTGCGAATCTTGCAGCAAAAACCCAGAGCTTGAATTTCTTAAAGGGCTTCAAAAAGCTGAACAAGATGAATTGGGAAAAGACCGGCTGATCATGCTGGATGGGGAAAGTATTCCTGTCTATGATCAAAAAGGGAAACGTTTCAAAGGTATGGAACTGATGAAACAGCTCAGCTCTGGAGAATACAGTCCGGATATGTATGTGAATGAAAAAAAAGTGATCCAGGCAATTGTCCTTCAAAAAGCCACTGAGAAGGAAATGCTAGGTATGAAAAAAATGATGTCCAACTTTCCAAGCAAACAAAAACTTCTGGGGGAAAAAGCCCTGGTCTTCTCCTTCACGGATCTGAATGATCAATCCTATTCTTTGAGTTCATTGAAAGAAAAGGTCATCGTACTGAACTTTTGGTTTACCGACTGCCCTCCTTGTGTCTCAGAAATTCCTGAATTGAACCAACTGGTACAAAAATACAAGGATCAAGAGGTTGTTTTTCTGGGTCTAGCCTTGGATAATGCCGTAAAACTCAAGATTTTTTTGCTTAAGCATCCCTTTGCTTACCGAATCATTCCAGAAGCAAAGTGCTTAGCCGATGCTTACCGGCTACCCGGTTACCCCACTCAAATAGTTATTGACAAACATTCCATTATCGCCTATAAAAATACGGGATACGGTCCCCAAACGGTTTCAGATTTGGACCAGCGCATATCTGAATTATTTGATTTGTAGTATAGTAGTTATAGTTGTCCGCTGGACAAGCCCCTTTAAAGGGGCTTGTATTTTTCCCTATTTACGAACATTTTATTTTATGCATCACATGTACCGTCAACTTACCAGATCCACACTCTCCTTCCTCTTGTTTGCCTGTTCCACTAGCCTGGGCGCACAAAACAGGTATTCTTTTGATCACAGTGAAATCCGACTGGAGGGAGCCATCAAAGAATTTTGGGCACATTCCCCGGAAAGAAGCATTCGAATCAAATGGAGCCATGACGTTTGGCTCACAGATAAAATACCAGGTATAGACAGCATTTCCGGTTATACTGCTTTGGAGATTTTGGATACCTATGATGAAATCAATCATTATCTGAGGATCAGATCATCGGGAACTTCCTTACATTATACTTACATCATCAATGGCATGGCCACCGCTTTTAAGCCAGAACGAAACCAATGGTACCTTTCCCTCTTTGATCAGGTATTGTATCCTTACCTGAAATCTCCTCTTCACAACCGTTTTGCAAGAAAACTTGCTGAAATCAGTAAATTAAAGGTCGGTGATTGCTTCCCTTACTTTAAAATGCCTGACATCAACAAGGATATAACCAGTGCCGATGACTTCATGGGCAAGATCAGTATTCTATACTTTTGGAATCTGAAACAGGATGGCTGGACCAAAGACATAGCCTTGCTCAATTTCCTGAGGGAAAAGTACCCTGATCATAGTAAAATTCAGTTCATCGCATTTTCAAAAAAAACGGATAGGCATATCAAAAGAGCACTAAAAAATCAGAAGACAGATTTTCTTTTCCAACAGATTCCCAACTCACAATCATTACAGAATCGTCTGAACATCCATTATTGGCCTTTGTGTATTCTTGTTGATCACAATCAAAGAATTACCTATATAAAAACCGGTTCTATCGGTGAACATCTTCCAGAGCTACAAAAAAACATTGAATCCCTGTATTCTAAATAACGTGAGTTCGACGTAAAATAAAACTTCATTGCCTGCTTCAAACAATCTTAACCTTAACATGTTGTATACTTATGCTTCGTTATTACCCATACACAGATATCAGACCAACCTATCCTCATAATTCGTATAAGAATTAATAATTCAACAAGTCACTTTGAACCACAATTTTGCAATTCGAATTAAAATACTATAAAACAACCATATCCATTACGCTACAGAGTTTATTTGCAACCCAATCACTGCAATAAATTCATGGAACTTTCGTTATTTTTTTAATATCGGTAAAAGTAAGCTATTCGGAATTCTGATTTAAAAAAATGATATGGGAAATTGGTAGATTAATATAAAATCATATCAATAGATATAAAAAAAGCTTACACAAGAATCGTGTAAGCTTTTCTATATTCATAAATTCTATACTAATGATTTACAAAGGCTGAATCATGGCTGCCATACCTCCACCAGGAGCCATTTTCAACTCATACTGAAAAGTATCGTCCACAATGATTTCTTTCCTTTTAAAATCTGTGGCATTTCTGTCTGCATTGATCCCATCCTGATAAATGGTCATCTTGTATTTTTTACCTTTGGGTAAGAAAGAAAGATCAAATTGCAGTGTTCTTGCATCCCAATCGGTCATGGCACCCAAATACCATTCATTCCCTTTCCTTCTGGCAAGCAACAGGTAGTCAGATATTTTGGCATCCAATACTTTGGTTTCATCCCAAACAGCAGGTACTGCGGACAAAAATTTCATACATTCGGGTTCTTTTCTGTAGTTCGATGGGTTATCGCAAAGCATTTGCAATGGGCTCTCGTAGGCAACATACATGGCCAATTGGTGGCAGCGTGTTCCCATACTCATAGGACGATCGAATATCGGTTTGTAGTTCTTCTTTTGAGCATTGTTCATTGCCCCGGGAGTATAATCCATTGGGCCAGCCACCATGCGTGAAAAAGGGGTAATCAGGTTATGCTCTGGAGTTTGTCTAAGACTCCATTTGTACTGCTCTCCTCCATTTACTCCTTCGCGGGTAAGCACATTCGGGAATTTTCTTCTCAAACCTGCTGGCTTGTATGATCCATGGAAATCCACGAGAATTTCTCTCTTTGCCGATTCTTTGGCAATCTTGTGATAGTAGTTTACCATCCATTGGTCGTCTTTATCCATGAAATCCACCTTGATGCCTTTGATTCCCCATTTTTGGAACTGATCCAATGCTGGCTCTAACTGGTCGTCTAATGTTTTCCAAACCACCCACAGAATCAGCCCTACACCTTTCTTTTTTGCATAGCTGGTGAGTTCCTCCATATCCATTTCCGGAACGATCTTCAGTAAATCTCCCAGCTCATACCAACCTTCATCCAGAATGATGTACTCCAAGCCATAATCAGCGGCAAAATCGATGTAATACTTATAGGTTTCTGTATTAATTCCAGCACGAAAATCAACGCCATACACATTGTTGGCATTCCACCAATCCCAGGCCACCTTTCCGGGTTTAATCCAGGAAGGATCTTTAATTTCGCAAGGATCAGCCAGCAACCAGGAAAGTTGATTGGTTATTAAATCTCCATCCTTTTCAGCTATGGCAACGTAGCGCCAAGGAAATGTTCTGTTTCCCTTGGTTTTGGCTATGTAATCCTTTCTATCTCTAACGAATACATCTCTATCGCCCACCTGTTCTGTTTTATTTGGGTATGCAGGAAAAGTTGAAACCAGAGCATTCCCTTCTGCTCCATTGAACCACATTCCCGGATAATCTTCCAGATCAGTTTCCCCGATCACCAGCTTTGCGCCTTTACCGGTATCCATTAAGACCGGTAAACTTCCCAGATCTTTTGAAGAAAGTTCTCCCAGTGAGGTAAAATCATAATACACCTGATTGTTGGAATGGAAGCTTCTTTCCTTTGGCCAATATACCATATTGTTTTCGGGAAAATTAAAATTTCCCTTTTCAGATTTCACCGTTATTTCACCCGGCAAGTGAGTGCCAAATCGATAGGCAACACCATTGTTGTAAGCCCGAAAAACCACATCAAATCCTTTTTCGAAAGTGAGTTTCAGTTCGTTGAAATTTTCCTGAATCAATTCACTCTTTTCACAAACTTCCGGCTTAATCTCTCTGTTTACAGAATTGGTATTCTTTTGAATTACTTTCGGTTCTTTACCCAGGATGATTCCCTCCAGTTCCAGGGCAATTACCGTGGGATTAAGCAGAGGCGTTTTCTTGTATTGCACTGAAAAAGTTAAGTCCTCTCCTGTTTGAATCCGTATGCTCGTTTTCTTATCTGGTGATTGCAATTGATAGTCCTTTGCAAACACTGTACTTATGCACAGGCAAAGGCTAAAGAGGCAAATTATTTTTTTAGTCATGATTCACGTTTATTTGGTTAGTTCTAAGATTTGATTTTGATAAGGTGTTGGATAGGCAGAAATCCATACTTCAGGCTTGAAATCGAGATTTTCCTTTTCGAATCCCAAAACAAATACTTCAATCTCTTTTCCTTTCATATTTTTATTTAAGGGTAGGTAATAGGTGTAATTGCTATCTTTTTTAGCGTTCACAAATTCCCAGGTATTGGATGGAAAGGATACACTTCTGTCAGGGCATCCAACCAGTTCCCCTGCTATTTTTGCGGCAGCATAGGCTCCCTCAACTCCATGCTTCCCTTCAATAGCAATTGACAAGTAGCTCCCCTCAGGAATTTCATTCAGATTAAATTTTGCACTCCATGCCTTTTGGGCTTTTTTCCTGTTTGTATGTGCGAACAAGTTGGATGCTCTCCATTTGCTTCTATCCAACATCCGTCCATCCTTCCAGGCTTCAATTTCTACAATTCGTCCTGGCTGATCCCACAATCGGATGTAACGAACTGATCCGTTGATATCAATTCTCATTTCTTCCCCTGCATAGTAAGTAAGTGTCTTCCAGTTTTTCAGGTCTGTAGAGACTTCAGCGTAATTTCCTTCATCTTTCAATAGAGGTTGCAGCGAAAAATCATCAGGAACCCTAATCATTAACTGATCCACATCTGTGATTTCACCCAAATCAAGACGAAAACATCCTCCCTCTACTTTTTGGTCGATATTGTATTTTCTGCTAGGCCAAAATCCTGTCTCCCTATCACCATCAAACAGGTTTTTATCCCATACTCCTCTTTCTACAAAAACAGATTGATTAAAGAAAGCATCGCGAGCCTCCTGAACCTGAGGGATATTACTTGTTCCTGATCTCTCCAGTGAACGAACCTCCAGTGCATTGTTGTCGGCCGCATAACAGGTGGCCTCGTAGAGTGCCTTTGCATCCTGTGGAATTTCAAGCTCTGTTAAATCAGCCAATTTTCGGTGAGCTTTCTGCTTTAAGGCTTCTCCCTCAAACTTAAGCTTAAGCGACTTTCCTTTGAGTAACGAGGGAACTGACTTTCCATTGAGCTTTGCTGTGTTGTATTTGTCAGCATTCACAAGCTGAATTTTCGAATTGCTGCCAGGCATTCCCAACAGTTTGATAAGAGTAGATTTTCCGGGAACATTTCGTACCACCTCATACTCTGCACCTCTTACACCAGGCTCATTGCAATGATTGGCTGTTGCCAAAATTAAGCAAGAGCGAAATGGTGCCACCTCCACTTCAATCTCACTCCCAGCCTGATAGGAGCCCAATATTTTTTCCGTAGGGTGAAACTGACGTACTTCAATTTCTCCTTGGATATTCAGTCCAATCTCCTCATCTAGTTTTATCTTGTAAGTAACAGGTTCCCATGTCAAATTTCTTAGGGTTAGTAATCTGCTTGCCTTATCTCCTCTTGACACTGCAGATTTTCCATACTTCTCTTCGGGCAAAACCATTCCATTAACCAGAATTTTACCATACTTGCGATGCAGATTGTAAATTCTTGCCAGCTTGGCAAATTCCTCATCTTTCAACAACCATGGGTTGCCATAAATCTCAGGGGCCAGTATCATACTGCGGTTAAAAGCCTGAAGAATCAAATCATCATCCCAATAATCCAAACAGGAAGAAATACAAACCCCATGGTCTTCGGTTAATCTTTTCAAGCCTGGCACTAATCCTCGTTCCAGGGCTCCCGCTCTGTGATGAGGAGCTGTGGTAGTATTGGATGTAAACACATCAATATAAGTTTCCTGTCCTCCCCATAAAAATGTTGTTGCATATGGTTTTCCTTTGTTCAATCCCAATCGGTGATTTAAAAGAATCAAGTCGGGACTATAGGTACGGCACTCCTGCATCATCTTTATAAAGGCATCTTCCTTTTCCGGACGCAGAGGACCACATACCGCATCAAATTTAAAAAGTGCAAATTCATAATCTTTACAAAGACTCACCATCTGATTGATACGTACCTGTTTTTCTTCTTCACTCTCTCCAAAACCATCGGGTCCTCCCCATACTCCCAGTCGGGTTCCCATGGCCTTTGCCTTTTTATACATAGGGTCAAATCCATTTGGAAACTGCTCTTTAAAGCGGTCTGAATAGATGCTCCCATAAAAGCGCTTTCCATCAATGGCTCCTGCATCAAAAGCATAAATATCCAAAATCATCCCATACTCATCCTGAAGCCATTGGAAAAATTCCAGGTTGATTAAGGTATGCTCTTCAGTTGCTCCCTCGTTGGTATTGTTGATCCAGGAAAAATACTGGGCCTTTGATGGAGTTTGTTCACCAGCTCCCGGAAATACCTTTTCCTGTCCCATTGCATTTTGAATGAGACACCAGAAGACCATTGCTACAATTGTTCTTTTCATTTGATTATAATTTGTCTACAGTTGCCAGATGAAAATTTTAATCATGCACCTGTGTGCAATTTTTTAATTAAAATTTACCTTTTCGTTTCATCTGTTTATTATTTTTTCCATTAGTCAGATGGTCCCGATAACCATCGGGATTACCATTCGCAAATAATTATTCTCGTGTGAATCCCAATAGCTATCAGGGTAATAATTATTTACTTATGGACGTTTCTTATTAAATTCATTTTTCATGCCCTGGATTCATGCACTGTCTTTTCCAAGACATCTCCTTAAGTGATTGAAACCAATTCTATATTCAATCATTTTAGAGCTAAGTATTTGTTAAACATTCCCGGAGAAAATTCTCCGGGAATAAATGGTTTTACCATCCAGGGTTTTGTTCTAAATGTGAAATATCTATTTCTGTTTGTGGAATAGGCCACAGGTAGTGTTTATTTGGGTTAAAAGTGCGTTCCCCCCATGACAGAGTCACCTCTGCTCCAGAGTTTGGATCGATATATGTAAGCCCTTCAGGTACTCCAGGCATTACATTTTCAGCTATTTTCCATCTGCGAATATCCATAAGACGCAGACCTTCAAAAGCCAACTCCACTCTACGTTCACGGCGCACAATGGTACGCAGTTGTTCTTTGGATTTGCCTGTGGTAATCAAAGGCATATTTACATCCGGGCGCTGACGCACTTCGTTAATGGCATCATAAACTGACTGATCGATATCATCATTCTCTATTTTCGCTTCAGCATAAGTTAATAATATTTCAGCATATCGAATCAAAATAAAGTGTATGGCTCCATTCCAATAATCTCCGTTATCAATATCATCTTCGGAAATGTACTTCAGCCAGTTGTAACCTGTTGCTGTTTTGTTCCATTGTCCTCCTGTGCCATCGGTCAAATCATCGCCTGCAATAATGTTTTTCCCAGGATAAGTTGCTCCGGGAATGGAATTAAAAACACCACCACGCCAGTCATGACCAGGGTAAAGAATAGAGTGAGTCAAGCGTGGATCACGATTTGCATATGGTTTGTTTGGATCGAATAATGGTGATACATCAATTGTGTTACCATCGGTACATTCGTAAGTATCAACCAATGATTGCAAAGGACAACCACTACTCCAACCTCCTACAGAGTTAGGACCATAATTCTGCAAAGTGAAATTCCATTGTTTCTCGTGCATTTCCTGCAGGTCGAAAATCACCTCTGAATTGTTAATCCCTTTATAGGTAAACATTTCCTGATAGCTTGGATAGATGTTATAAACCGCCAAATCCATAACCTCTTTGGCAGCAAGGGCTGCTTCTCCCCACTTTTCCTGGTAGAGCAAGATGCGGGCTTTTAGTGAAAGTGCAGCACCTTTGGTTACTCGTCCAAGATTATCACTGGAATATGAGGTTGGAAGATCGGTTGCTGCTGCAGTAAGGTCAGCAATCATTGCATCAAGAATTGTTTGCTTTGCTGTTCTTGTGCTTTCAGCAGCTTCATCAGGCGTTAAACTATTGGTTATATATGGTACATCCCCAAACAGGTAAACCAAATCAAAATAGAAATAGGCTCTTAGAAATTTTGCCTCTGCCAATAAACGAGCCTTTTTCTCAGCATTTATATCGCTTACACCCTCAGCACCTTCAAATATTCTGTTTACTCTTTGAATGCCTCTGTATCGCTCTCTCCAACGATGTTCCACATACCAATCGTAAGCAGAAGCCGTTCCGTCTGCCAAACGAAATCCGGCATTCCATGAATGATGATCCAGAGCATTATCGGTTAAGTTTTCAATGCGCAACAAATCTGTTGAATATCCATAAGTTGTTTCCCAGCTGTTAAAACCAATTGATGCATAAACCGCATTCACTGCATATACCAAATCTTTCTCTTGCGTAAAGAAGTTTGTTGATGATACCTGGTCGCTAGGTGAGCGCTCCAGAAAATCCTCGCTACAGCCTGCTAAAACAAATAGTAAAGCACAGGCCAAACCAATTATATTATTTTTCATCTATATAATATTTTTCAAGTTAAACTAATCAATAAACCACATCTAGAAACGAAGCTGTACTCCCATAGTGTAGGTAGATACCGGAGGATAATAATTTGGTCTTCCGTCATAGGTTTCTGGATCCAATCCCGATTCCACATCTGTAATTGTGAACAGATTGGTTCCTCCAATGTAAAACCTCATCTTATCGATATTCCATTTCTCCAAAACAGATTTTGGAAGAGAATAACCAATTTGAAGATTCTTCAGTCTTAGGTAAGAAGCATCTCTTAGCCAGAAATCACTATATAAATAATTGTTTTTGTTCGAAGCAGCTTCTAATCTTGGGAAGGATGCATCAGTATTTTCAGGAGTCCATCGATCCAATACTCTTTTGGTTGTGAAAATCTCATACGCAGGTCCTTCGTTTGGAGCACCATAGAAATAGTTTTCAGCTTTCATTACACCTTGCATAAAAGCAGAGCAATCAAATCCTTTGTATTCCATGTAAAGGTTAAAACCAACACTGTAACGCGGAATGGAAGAACCAATTACCTTACGGTCTTCATCATTAATTTCACCATCACCATTCTGATCAACCAGTTTAATATCACCTGGCTTTAGCTGCGATTGATTTGGTTGGCTTGCATGATTATCAATCTCTTCCTGAGACTGGAACAAACCATCTGATTCATATCCGTAAAATGCATTCACAGATTCCCCTTCTTTCAATATGGTCCATCCGCTTATGGAAGGTTCATTACCGGCAAAATCTACCAACTCATTTTTTACATCAGAGATATTGAAACCTATTGAGTAATTAAAGTCATTAATATGATTTCGGTGGGTTACAGAAAGCTCCCATCCTGTATTGCGAACTTTCCCGGCATTGGTTTCCGATGCTCCCAAGCCTGTCAGGTAAGAAATAGGCAATACCAGCAATACATCCTTTGTATCTTTCTGATACCAGTCGGCAACCACTTCCAGTTTGTTGTTGAATAAGGTCAGATCAAAGCCAAAATCAATCATTTCAGTAGTTTCCCAGGTAATATCGGTATTTGCATAGTACCACTGAGCATATCCATTTACTTCCGAATCATTAAAGTTGTATGGGAAATCGGCATAAACTGTAGAGGTAAATTTATAGTAACCAATATTCTGATTTCCCAGCTGTCCCCAGCTTCCTCTCAACTTCAGGTTATCTACAAAGTCTAATGAAGTCATGAAATCTTCTTCGGACATTCTCCATCCTGCTGAGAAAGATGGAAAAACACCCCATTTGTTTCCTTTCGCAAAACGAGATGAACCATCGTAACGGATGTTTCCTTCCAATAAATATTTGCCTTTATAGGAGTAGTTCACTCTTCCCAGGTAAGAAAGCAATGCCCAATCTTCCTGGTACCCCTTATTGGTTTGTCCTTCGGCATCACCAGTGTTTAGCTCCACGTAATCATCGCTGTAGATATTGGTTCTTTCACCTTTAATTACGTAAGCTTTATTCTCGGTTACATCAATACCTGTTAGTACATGAAATGAATGATCTCCGAATGTTTTGTTATAATCCAACAAAGCTTTAAAATTGATTTCCTGCTGGTTCCAACGTCCGTCTACCAGTTTACTTGGTGTCCACCTGTGAACTATTTCTTCAGGATTTTCAGGATTCCTGAAATCATAGGCTGCAGTATAATATTTATACCTGTTGTTAATGCTTTTATAGGAAAGATCCGATCGTAGGGTTAATCCACTCAACACTTCCAAATCAGCACCAATTTTAAAGTTAAGAGCCTCTTTGTTTTCTTCATTCATTCCTCCTACTTCCAAACATGCCAACGCGTTGGTATTGTCCTTGTTTAATCCATAAACTCCATTAGGATGTTTCAGTATTGTAACTGGTGAAGTACCTACAATTGCACCTATGGCACTATTCATCCTGTTTGGTCTTTCATTGTCTCTTCGGTTAAAGGAAACATCGGCTCTTACTTTAAAGTTATCTTTGACCTGAAAGTCTGTATTCAAACGAAAACCAAAACGCTCCGATTCCACATTTTTCAGCATTCCGTCTTGCTTCATGTGGTTTAGAGACAATGCAATTTTCGACTTCTCATTTCCACCGCTAATTCGAACAGATTGGTTAAAAACCGGTGCAGTTTCAAACAGCTCCTCGAATAAATTCACATATGGATAATTTATCGGGTCGTTTCCTTCCACTGTCTTCTGAATGTATTCCTGCGAGTATTTAGGGTTCATACCAGCATTTACCAACGCCTCGTTCACCAGGTTCAGATAATCTTCAGCACCAACCAATTCAGGCAAGGTTGCCGGGGTTTGCCATCCATAGTATCCATTGTAATCTATCTTGTATCCACCTTCTTTGCCTCGTTTTGTGGTGATAAGAATAACACCATTGGCAGCTTTTGCACCATAAATGGATGAAGATGCAGCATCTTTCAGTATGGATACACTTTCGATATCATTTGGATTCACATCACTTAATGGCATTTCAATCCCATCTACCAACACCAATGGTGCAAGTTTAGAAGGATTATCTGGATCCGGAATCGTAGCAATACCACGAATATTGATCTTTAGATCTTCCTCTCCGGGAGCTCCTCCACGATCTACAATCGTAACACCAGTTGAAACTCCCTGAAGTGCCTGTCTGGCATCGGTCATAGGTTTCTTCACCATTTCGTCTCCTTTCACGGCAGAAACAGAACCGGTAAGATTGGCTTTCTTTTGAGTTCCATATCCAACCACTACTACCTCTTCTAATCCCATTACATCTTCTTCAAGCGTAACATTAATGGTGCTTTGATTTGCCACTGCAAGCTCCTGATTAAGATAGCCAATAAAAGTGAATACGAGCACTGCATCATCCGATACATTCAGTTTGTAGTTCCCGTCAAAATCAGTAATTGTTCCCGTTGTGGTTCCCTTAATAATGATGTTTACACCAATTAAGGCTTCACCATTTTTATCTACCACCTTACCTTCCACCAGTTTTTCCTGGTTTTGTTTTGCAGTTATAACTGCCTCTTCATAACCGGATGAAGCAAATGCCGGAGTGACCGTAAGTAATGATACACTGCAACACAAGCCTGTAATCCATAAAAAACGTTTTTTTAGCAAAGAGCTTTGCCTTGCCAAACTTCCTGTGATTTTTTTCATAAATTTTCAGTTGGGTTAAAAATTAATAATTGCTTTTCACAAGGGAAGGTGGGAGCATCCCTGGCTCATTTAACTTGTCATTTTCATTCTGTAGGAATGATTCAAACAAGCAAACAAAGTCAAACATTGACTTGTCCAAAACAACTAAAAACAGGGCATTACAGCTTGTAAAAGCTGACCAAAATTCTGTACAGAATGACCAATTCGCCTTAAAATCACGGGATTTTAAGAAAGGTTAACTTAGAAATCAGGAAACAGAAACAAAACAGGCTTCTCCTTGTCGGCTCCACGAAAGTTTTCGGCCTTTCTTTGTTGTCTTTTTTTATTGGTCATCCGAACTCTAGTCGGGAGACCAAAGGGAATTATGCTTTGGTTTTCAATTCCCCTCTTGAGAGGGGATAAAGGGGAGTGTTTAAACTAATGTACTTTTTCGGGTGTACAAGAAAGCATGTTGTAATGCTCCTTGTATTCCGATGGAGCAATGCCAAACTGTTGTTTAAAGCATCGTGTAAAGTAAGAAGGCGAATTGAATCCTACTTCGTAGGCGATTTCATTGACACTTTGTTTTGCCTCAATTAATAATTGTGCGGATTTTCTCAAACGAACGAAACGAATCAGTTCATTGGGTGACAGATCGGTAAATTTCTTCAACTTGCGGTAGAAGTTCGATTTGCTCATTTGTATTCCCAGGTACAGCTCATTCACGCCAAAAGAATTATCGGAAAGATGCTCTTCAATTAGGATTAGGGCTTTTTGCATGAACTCGTCCTGAGTCCATTCCCTGTAGATTTTATCTTCCGGTGTCTCAACTGGTTCTTCTTCCTCAATTGCTGAAGCCAAGTCTGCTTTTCTTGTCTTCCAATACCAAAAAGCAATACCTGCCAATGCAATCAGAATAATTCCCCACAAGCTTAGCACAGTATTCAGGGAACGCTTGATCTGGAAATGGAATGATTTAAAATTGTCATTCATGATTCCATCTGCATTGATTGCAGCAATATCCAATTGATATGAACCTCTGTCCAGATTGGAAAAATCCAATACAGCCTTGTCTCCCGGCAGATAATTCCAACTTGAATCGGGATGAAAGAACCGATAAGCGAGTCCATTTTCTTCCTGATGATTATAGGAGTAGTTGTATACATTAAATATGGATGCTTCCTTTTTCGCTCCCTGTTCTACTTTAAACATTGGCTTTGGAAGGTAGCTGCTTGCCTTAGGATTAATTGAAACCACTCCATCATTGCTACCCCAGTAAAATTCACCATCCAGAGCTTGCAATAGCTTAGCATGATTAAAACTATTCGCTTTAGATCCTCCTACAATTTGATAGCTGGCAAAAAGTTTGGTTTGCGGATCGAATCGATAAATCCCCATTCGGGATCCCAACCAAAAACTCCCCTCCTCGTCCTTACGCAGAGATGTAAACTCGATTACCTTCTTTGCCGGATTGTAAAATACAGGCTTCGCATTCACATTTGGCAGAAATGCCACTCCTTTACCTGTAGCAAGCCATACCTCACCATTATTCGCAATGTGAAAGTCTGAAACTTCAGTCCCAAACTCCAATTTCTGCTGATTGAAGTAAAGCTCCATTCTATAGGATAGAATCCACTGATTACCCAAGGAATCGAGGGCAAAATTAATGGAAGGTACAGAATCTAATTTCGAAAAATTATCATCATCAAATCCATAAACAAAGGTCCCTTTAGAAGAGCAGATGTACAAATTCTCATTAAAGCGCTTCAAAGCATAGATGTAGTCATTTTTTGCCAGGCCCGTTTCTTTGGAGAACAATTGTCCTGATGCAACTACCTGTGTATTACCGCCTGCTGCTACCAATGTGGTAATGATGCCCATATGCCTTGTTCCCACATAAAGCTTGTCCTTGTACTGCAAGATGGCTTCCACATACAAGTCATTCAAATTCCCGGGAAAAATTGGCACTGAGCTTAAATACTGCTTTTTCCTATCCAGATAGTACAAGCCTTTGCCTGAAGTTCCAACCCAAACTCTCCCCTTCTCGTTCTGAAAGAGTGCATTGACATAACCTGCTTCTGGCTCTCCATCCTGAATATCACTTTTGTATTTTTTATAGGTTATCGTTTTTCTGTCTATTCTATCCAGTCCGGCTCTATTGGTACCGATCCATACCGATCCGGAATGATCCTTAAACAGCACATTGATTTGAGCATCGTAAAAGTCATTGAAAATCTCATTGTCCCTGTTGATGTAATCCTTTAAGGCATACTTTTCTCCTTCTTTGTATACCTGTTGAATGAATTCACCAAAAGTTCCCAATAGTATTTCATTGTGTTGAGAGATGTTCATTGAGGAAAAGGAGCCTTTTATTACAGGTACCAGCTTTTCTTCCTGCATAAGCCATAGCGCATTTTCGGTAAGTATTACAGGTTCTTCCTCATTCAAGAATGAAATCGCCTTTACTGATTCATCTTGCAGTTCAGGATAGCTTCTGTTTAGTACCAGCAAGGAGTCTGAACTCAATTCTGCCTGCCAAACTCCGCTACCAGCAGTTCCCAACAGTAAGTTTCCCTCAGGCGTAATCTGCTTGCAAGTAACCGAATGATCAAATCGCTTCATGCCAATCCTGTTCTGATCATCCCATTCATAAATTCCTGATTTTGTACTGATATAGCTTCTGTTATGGATTTTAAACAGAGCGGTAAGCATCGAAAAGTCTCCCGGAACATCAAGCTTTTGGTATTGTTTACTTGAGATAGAAAATAAATAACTGCCATTACTTGTTCCCAAAAGGAGTTGATCTTTATGGATCTGATCGATTAAAGTAATGGGATATCCCATGAAGGAATCCGTAATTGGATGGGAAGCAAATACAAGTCCATTGTATGAACTTAAACCTTCTAAGGTTCCAAACCACATTCCTCCTGTGGAATCCTGAAAAATAGAATAAATGGTGTTGTTAACAATACCGTGTTCGGTGGTAAATTTGCTTAACTTTTGAAAATAATTTGTCGCTTGAAGCTGAAGCGTACAACTCAAGAGAAATATAAAAAAACAAGTTACAATCCTTCTTTGCATCCCAATCATTTACTAAAATTCAAAGATAGAAAAAACAAGAGTGGCTCCCAATCTCCCACATTGTATAACCACTCTTGCCACGCATCTAAATTTAAAATATCTGAATCATTTACTACCAGTTTCAAATGCATATAAACCAAAAATCAACTAGTAATATCTGATCAAAGCATTAGATTGAGACTACCAACCCCAATCATAATACTTGTGTAAAACAAGCAAAAACAAAGGCTTTTCGCTTGCACAATATGACCAAAAAAGAGTATAAACTGACCAAAGAATCGATTTGTGGCAAGAATGCATCGAAGAACAAGAAAATAATTATAGAAATGGTTTTTTAATGATTCTCATTGGCGGATTTAGAAATAGTTTTTTTATTTATTTTAGTAATCTTACTACCTATAAAAGTAAACTATATGTTATGGAAGTTCTCGAAACAGGTAAATATTATCACATCTATAATCGTGGAATTAATTCCTGTGATTTATTTATAGAGGAAGACAATTTCAGTCACTTTTTGAATTTGTATGAAAAATATATTCATCCTATAGCTGATACTTTTGCATGGGTGTTGATGCCTAACCATTTTCATTTCTTGGTAAGAATTAAGGACAATATATGTTATAAATATTCCAACGCTGACAGGTCTGATGACGCTGTCAGGTTTGATCAAATTAAATGGGAAACTAAAAACCTGTCAGCATCCAAAGGATCTGACAGCGTTAAGATTCCAAAACCACATTTACACTTTTCACACCTATTTAATTCCTATACAAGATATATCAACAAACGAAACAAACGCCACGGCAGTCTATTCGAAAGGCCATTTAAACGCAAATTGATTGACAACGAAAAATATTTCCAACAATTGGTTTTGTATATCCATAATAATCCTATTCATCATGGATTTTGTGAACACCCCATTGAATACGGCTGGAGTTCTTACATAACCTGTATAAGTAATAAACTCACAAAATTAAAGCGAAACAGGACCGTAGAATGGTTTGAGGATTTGGAGAACTTTAAGCAAATGCATAAAAAAGCTGTTGAGGTGATGCAAATAGAGGAATGGTTGGGCATTTGATTTCAATATAACTAAAAAGACCTGTCAGGTTTTACCTTTGACAGCATTGCTGCTATTACCCCACCCCTTTAATCGTTCGCTGGCTATGCGATATTTATTTTGGAATTTTTATATCATTGATAATTAATTTTCTTATTGTACAAAGGCAAGGGCATGCATCTATACCCTATATGACCTTACTCCTGCTCTTCTTTTGCCATTTTATAGAATAAATAGAAGCAGTCGAACCAGTAGAAATTGACTTTACTATTAGCATTTGGATTCTTTGATCTAAATTAAATAGCCCCGTTAAGGTTCATCTTTGATTTGGAGCTACTTGAGATTTTTTAGCCTTTTAGTATTGAAAACTGAATTTAATAGAGAGGAATAAATAAAGTATCTATATCAATAGATTCACCCCAAGTTAGGGTTAAAAGCAATTAATAAAACAGCTATTTAAGATTTAAGCACAAACAGTATTTTATCTTTCCATATCAAAAAGCAAAAGCAGTTCCCTATTGCTAAGAAACTGCTTTTCAGTCTAATTAAATATTTGAAAAATCGATACTCTTCCTAAGCTCCCGGAATTCCACCCATACCAAATACCATAGCAAGAAGGGCAACCGTTTCAATAATTCCCATGGCTGCGATGTACATCCCTGATCCCTGTTTGGCATCTACAGCCAGGTTGGCACAGGCAGCAGCACCTACTTTACCCTGCATAATTGCTGAAGCAGCAATGGCAATACCAATAAAAAATGCCCAAATCATCTGATTCGTATAACTGTCGGGACTCAAACTTGCTCCAATCATGGAATTCATAAAAATCATACCATAAATTACCTGACTTAGTGGCATTCCTACCATAGCCAATGCCAGCGAGGGTAATTTTTTCTTCTCTTTAATGGCCTGTTTCCACAATCCCAATGCACCCATTGCGGCAATTCCTGTTCCAATAGCAGAACCTACTCCTGCTATACCTAAAGCAATGGCATGTCCTCCAAAGCCTGTTACTACTGTTGCTAACATCATTATTTACTTTTTAACGTTTGATTATTTTTTAATTTAAAAGGGGCATACTCGCTACCCGAAAACTCTACAGATGCATGACCTGCATATTCGAGCATATTCAGACGAACTCCATGCACCAACACCGCCATAGCAGCAAGTATCATATTTAAACCATGTCCAAGAATTAGGACCAAAGCTGCACCAATTCCTGATGCAAGTGTTGAAACACCGTCTCCCAGTGCCATTTGGTTAAAGCTGGTTGCCATTAATACAGTAGACAAGCCAACTGCATACAACCTGATGTATGAAATGATATCGGAAAATCCGTTGATAATGCTTAAAGGCAAACCTGCCAGTGAGGAAAGCATTCCTTTCAGAATATTTTTTCCTGGTTTGGAGAACAATGCAATCAGTAAAGCACCACCAATAAAAAGCCAAATCATAAATTCAGGAGCAGCAACTCCCAGCACCATTTGATTTACGATTAGGTATAGTCCCCAGATTATTGACACCCACCCCAACTGGGCAATTGCTTTTACGCTGTTTATATATTTCCAGGCAATTTGTAAATGACCCATTGTGAGATGCACCGCTCCAATTAGAAACATTAGTTTCTGGATAAATAGGCTGTCGCCACCAAAACTTGCCAGTTGATCTACTCTTAACAGTTTTAAGAATGACAATTCAGCAATCATTTCTGATCCGAAATAAGTACCTGTAAGCACTCCCCAAAACAGGATGGCTACAGATAGCGTATAGATTAAACTAAACTCTATTTTCTTAACGAATTTCTGTTTGCGATGAACCAGGAAAGTAATCAGTAAAAATACTAGACCATAGCCTGCATCACCTACCAGAATTCCGGTAAAAAATGTAAAGAATATCATGAATACCCTGGAAACGTCCAGCTCTTTGTATCCGGGAACCAGTCCCATAAAATCCATTACCGGTTGAATGCGCTTTGCCCATTTCGATGTACGTACCAGGGTAGGCACTTCGTCCATTTCTTCCTCGCTTGGATCTTCAGTCACATATCCCCAATTGTATTGGTCAGCCAACTGAACAAATTCATCAATCTTATCTTCAGGAATAAAACCTTTCCAGCATCTTACCTGATTGTCAATGGCAATTCCTCCATACTGAATATTGCGCACATCAAATCGCCTGTTTCTTTCATCTAGGGCATCCTGAAGTACACTTTTTTGTGCATAAAGCTGATGCAGAAGTATTTCCAACTCATCCAATTGGGCATTGGTAGAGCTCAATAAGGATTTGGCATGCTCACACTCTAATTTCGGCATTAAAACCTCATTAAAATCAAGACTTTCACTGGCATTTTCCGAAATCAATGCCAATTGGTTCATATGTTTGCTTTTGCCAATTACATGTACATCCTCACGCTTTGCGATTTGCTTCAACTCCTTGTCATTAAGCTGGTATAATTTTATCCAAATCCCTTTTCGATTCAGCTTTTCGATATCATCAATGAAAATATTTCCCCACTCCTTATACCATTCCAGATCATGCTTTATACTGAGCTTTGTATCCTTCAGTTGAGTTCTTTTTTCTTCGGTTTTCAGGACTTTCTCCATCAAACGGATTTCACCTCTTTCCAAATTGGAATAATCACTGATGTCGGCAGCATTAGACTTTGCATACGGCTCATCATCATACCTGTCCAGAATAGAAATGGCCTTTTCCAATTGCTTGATCCTTGCATCCACCCGGTTGATTGATTCATCTTTAGCCATCTGGAAAGGAGAAACATGCATTACTCCAAGTTTCCCAAGAACTGTTAGATCCTTATCGACATCTACTGAAGATTCCGGCATCAGTAGTATCAGTTTTTTCATTTTAGTAATCATGGGCTTAGCTCTTTTTGTTTGCTTGTTTTCACCACTTTTGCGGTAGCAATGGTCAATCGTTCATCATCCTGAAGTTTTTGTCCAATTTTTCGAATGGCTATTTTGGCATTAGGTATCCTACGATTCTCGAATAACTTTACCCTTGCACGCACATCCAGTAGTTCCTCCTCCAGTAAGACAATTTGCTCCTGTAAACATTTGATTTCTGCCATTAATTGCAATTGGTTCTGCATTAAAATGATGGCATCGTCTACCCACAGTGGAGTTTCCTCGCCAATTGGCATAAGTTCAAAATCAACAGATTCGAATTGCTGCACACGCACACCGGCCACATCAACCGGTTTGCTTATGATCTTATTTATGGAAATGAAATTGCTGATATCAACCCAGGAATCACTCATTACGGCTACCCAATCGCGGGCAGCCAATCGATTCTGCTCGATTTGCTCACGAATTTGCTCAATTCGCTCAGAAATGCTGTTAACACTCGCCATTAAGGATTTCTCCATGGCTTCGAACAAAGGCAACATTCTTTCCGAAACCTTTAGGATTTTCTTCTGACGAGCCCTTTCGGTTTTTGTATATTTAATTTTTAAGCCTGCCATTATTGCACCTCTTCCTTTTTTGATGGATTTACAACTGAATCAAGTACTGCAGCACCCGCATCGGTATTAAATGAACTCAAGCGCCATAAAATCTGCAATTTCAGTTTATAAACCATTAGCTCTGTCATGCTAAATCTCTTTCCCGATTCAATGGAGTCCAGTTCGTCCCACAGGTAGTGCATGATTTGTTTTTCACGCATCAATGGATTCCCATTGGTAACAGGTATGGGTAAACGTTCCAGTTTCGCTTGTCGGTTATGCCGTTTGGCCTTTCGCAATTCAGAAATATCCTGATATACTTCATTTAACAGGATATTTACAGCCCCGGAGCCTGACTTCGTCGCATTACTGATATCCATTTGAATATCTGCAGATTCCAGAATCTGAAAATGCTTGCCAGACAACTGATTTTTTGCATCCTGATTAAATTCACTCAACGAAATGGGTGGTATCTCCTCAAAGCTAAGGGACGGCAAACTACTCATAAGATATACCAGGTTTGACATCGCTAGACCTCCTGATTTTTAGTAATTCGTTCCACCAGATCCTTGTTCAAAAGTGAAAACAATCCATCTTCCACATCCTGCGAACTCAAGACAAAGTGCATTCCTTTACTCTCTGAAGAATTCACTACAAGTTTGGCTTCATTCCCTTTAAATGGCTTGATCTCCACCTGCTCTCCAAATCCTTCTTTCAGTAAAAAGGATTCCATGGCACTGGCTGTATCAGAAGGAAGTTCGATGCTCTTCTTTCCCGATATTGAGTCCACCACAACTTTTAATAATTCCTCCAGGTATTGATCCTGTGTAAACAATTTATCTGATTGCTTTTTAAAGGCAATTTTAAGATTTTGGAGTATTGCAATTTTTGTAGCTTCTACCATATCGCGTGAAGCTTGTGCAATCGCAACTTCGGCATTTTTCTCTGTTTGAGAAGCTTTTAACTGTGCCTCCTCAATTATTTTCTTTCTCTCTGTTTCAGCTTCTTCAATTAAAGATTCGGCCTGCTTTTTTGCATTCTCAATAATGCGTTGTTTTTCCTCTTCCCCGGCATTTATGCCTTTCTCTTTTAGCCTGGAAACAATGCCTTCCAAATTTTCTTTATTATCCATTATAATGCCTCCTTTTTGTTTATTTTTTATTCCAGTAATCCTCAATTAACTTCTTACTCAAACCTGTTTCGGTTGGCTCAAAGTGTTTTTTTAGAATGTTCCAGCATTTGTCCAATGCATCTTCCAATTCTATTGAGTCGCCAAAAGGTTCTTCCATATTGCTAATAAAATCCTCACGATAACGAAGTAACTTTTGAGAAAATGCATCATTGGCCGCTCCTACTTCTGCTGCCTCATAGGCTTTTTCGGCATCTGCAAGCAAGGAAGCCATTGCCGTCATTATTGGTCGGTGATCTTCTCTTGTTTTACCGTTTACCTGTTGCTTTAGGCGCGATAGCGAACGTGCCAGTTTCAGCTTTCCACCTTCCAGGAAAAACTGTCCTTCGGTGATGTAACCTGTATTGTCGGGTACAGGATCTTCCAGCGACTCCAGGGTTGTTGCTCCAATAATGGTAATCGACCCGGCCCCTTCGATATCGGCAGCCACCTCGTAACGCTTCGCCAATTCGGAATATAATGAGCCCGGATATCCTTGCAGCGAAGGAATTTGATCCTGGTAATTGGCTACATTTCGCAGAATGTTCGACCAGTTGGTCATATCGGTAAGCAGTACAAGTACGTCTTTCCCCTGGTCGGCGAATTCGCGTGCCACCCCAAGTGCCACATCCGGTAACATCAAACCTTTAATCTGGGAATCGCCTGCCAGATGGGTAAACATGATGGTTTTATCTATATTTCCTGAATTTGCAAGTTGTTCCTTGAAGTATTGGTATTCATCGAATTTTAGACCAATTCCTGCAAATATGATTACATCTGCCTGTGCTCCCTGTGCAATCTGCGACAGCAAGCGATTATAAGGCTCGGTAGGGCTGGCAAAAATTGGTATTTTCTGCGATTTCACCAGTGTATTAAATACATCAATCATAGGAATACCAGTCCACAATGGCTGTTTTGGCACCAGGCGAACAGTTGGATTCAAGGTATCCAGACGGGTAGAAACCTCTTTCTCAAAAATAATTTCAGGACCATTATCGGCTACATTTCCCACTCCATCGAAGCTTCGTCCCAGCATATTGTATGAAAATCCTGCACTTAAAGGAAGTTCATGCATGCGTATTTTGGTTTGGGTACTCAGTCCCTGGGTTCCGTTAAACACCTGGAAACGTGTTGAATCTTCGGTAATATTTATGGCCTTTGCAAAGGAAAGGCTTTGGTTGGTATTTGCCTCGAGAAGCTCCACCACGTGATTTAGTGCTACACCTGGATTTCCTTCTACAGATATTAAAGCTTTTCCTACTTCGCTTATCTTGTTTATCTCTTTTCGAATCATTTTAGGCTTCCTCCTGTTTAATAAATTGTTCTACTTTCGCTGGAAGTTCATTGATCAGCTCACCTCCCTGAGCAGTACTGTTCCAATCTCTCCACCACTGACGCAATTCGTCAAATTTGGTTTTAATCAATTCCTTTAGCTCATCATCTTCCATTCCCTCTTGTGAAAATTCAATCGGACTGCTAATGAGTTGCTGTACTGCATCATTTATCACTTTCAATCTTTCCGGTCGTGTACAGGCATCCATCTCATGAAATGCATCTTGTTGCATCACACAAAAATCAATGGTTTGTCCTTTTTGATAGCTTACATATTTTTCAACAGGAACCTTCTTTAAGCCGATAGTACTAATGGTTTGATCGATATCATTTGCTTCGAGAAGCGAGTGTAGCATTTTGTTTCTATCCTTCCAGGAAATAAAACTGTCGTAAACCGAGTTGGTATACACCAAAGGATCAATTGCAGGGTACTTCTTTGCAT
Organism: Marinifilum sp. D737; assembly: GCF_026672275.1. Taxonomy (GTDB): domain Bacteria; phylum Bacteroidota; class Bacteroidia; order Bacteroidales; family Marinifilaceae; genus Marinifilum. Next base: position 154,487 of record NZ_JANQCD010000006.1, read on the forward strand.
CGGCACGATCTTGCGACAAGCCCCAGAATCCACCTGTTGCATCCATAGTAGCCTGTGTAACCGGCTCCTGGAAATTACCTCCTGCAGGCGATACGGTTCCAATAAAGGTAAGGGACCCTCCTGTTGCATGATCAGCTCCAGCTCTTTGATACATTCCCTTGATCTGATCGGGAATGTCCATTGGAAAGGCTTCCGGTCCCGGAATATCTCCCTGGCGTCCGCTTCTTTCGCGCAAGGCTTGAGCCCAGCGGGAAGTGGAATCGGCCAAAAGAATAACATTGTATCCCTGGTATCGATAATATTCCCCTACGGTTAAGGCAATAAATACACTGGCTTCACGTGCAGCAACCGGCATAGAACTTGTATTTCCAAAAATACACATGCGGTTCATAAGCGATTCTCCTGTTGCAGGATCTTCCAGTTCTGCAAAATCTTTAAATACCTCAACGGCTTCACCTGCTCTTTCGCCACAGGCTGCCATGATAATGATATCTGCCAGTGCGTATTTACAAAGGGAATGCTGCAGTACGGTTTTTCCAGCTCCAAATGGTCCGGGATTTCCTACTGTTCCTCCGTATCCTACTGGTGCCAGCAAATCGATAACGCGAACACCTGTTGAAATTGGCTGACTTGGAATGGCTCTCTCTTTAAACGGAATTGGTGACTTTACGGCATGACGAAAGGCCAGTTTTAAAGTATGACGATTATTATGAGCATCCAGAACTACTGCAACTTCCTGGGTAATATTTAATTCTTTTTTATCAACAATGCTTTCTACTCTACACTTGCCAAGGCTAAAAGGCACCAGGATTTTATGCTCCATCCTGCCTTCGGGCACCACTCCTATGGCATCTCCTCCACTTACTTCATCGCCTTCCTTTGCCAGGGGAGTAAATTCCCATAATTGCTCTTCATCAAGCGCAGGAGCTTTCATTCCCGGAGCAAGATAGGCTCCCTGTTCACTAAGTTTGTACAATGGGTTTTGAAGTCCATCCCAAATGCTGGTCAACAATCCCGGACCCAAAAGCACTGACAATGGTTGTCCTTTAAATTCAACAGAATCTCCAATTTGTGCTCCTGTTAAATCTTCAAAAACCTGCATCTCCACTATTCCTGCCTCCTTGTTTTTGGGATCGGTATCAATTTGAAGTACTTCTGCCTGAAGTATTTTACCATCAACAGAAACTTCGGCAGTTTCTCCCATGATTACTTCTCCAAAAAATCTAGCTTTAACCAATGAATCCTGAATTGAAATAAGGTTTCCTGTTCTTTTACTATTATCGTTCATAATTAAGATATTCTTATATCCAACAAGCAATTACATCTATTTTATTATCATCATTTGCCCTTTTAGAGATTTCCGGCCAAGCCATTGCTTCAAATCATTCGTCCTCTTGCTTTTACTTCCAATGGGACATTGAGGCAACACTTCATCATCGTGCCAGGGGCAATTGTATATCTCGTATATTTTGTATTCAATCAGACCAGAAGTTTAGCTTCTGCTGATGTTAAGGCATACTTTCGTTAGATTAGCCTATTGAGTTCTTAAACAGCTCTGTTGACAAAGCAATTTACAGGAAGGAATAAAGGAGGGAATATTCGATCAGATCGGAAAACTTCCATGACTTAATTATATCTTCAGCATATCAATAATTAAAGGAAGCTTTCCAAAGAAAATCAATCTCATGTACCTAAAATAATCAAATTAATTCCATGATTTTCTTTCTGATCATCACCACTTGTTTATACTTATAGCGATCGGCCTACTCATCCGATTCAAATTCATTCAGCAAGACCTCGCTGTTTTTATTTACCTTCAATAAACTGCTTACAAAACTCTCTTCCTTTATGCCTAAACTGAATATTGGTCTACTCGAATACTTTAAAAAGTCAACCAATAAACGTTCGCTCTGAGTATTACTAAACATCAAATCCTGAAAGCCTTGTACCAGCAGCATATCTGCCGATATTTTCCTGGCTTCTTCTATCAAAGCTTCATTCTTTCCCAAATTCTCTTTTTCTACAATGCTAACAGAACAGGATACTCCTTCACTCTCAATTAAATCTTTCATTAGCCTGCTCTTTTTGTAAGCCAAAGATTGAGTTAAGTCAATTTTTACGGTAAGGGTTGCCAATAGCTTTATATTGGCATTAAACATCTTTCCCAGAAGAATAGACCAGTTTAATAAGTCTCTGGATTGTCTCGAAATATCAACAGGAACCAGGATATTGCGAATTCCTTTGCTTGTCCACCTGTTGTTTACACTAATTACCGGACAGCTCGATTCCCGTACAATCTGGCTTACATTATTGCTTTTGTACCTTTCCGGCAAAGCATCAATGCGATTCCTCCTGTTTAATACAAGCAAATCGAAGGATTCATTGCTCGTAATCGAATTGATAATGCTTACATGATTTCCAACTTCAACCCTTAACTTTACGTGCTCCGGTATTTTCCCCTCAAAATTCATTTTTGCAAATCTTACCAGGCGCACCATCCCCTTTTTCTCGGCCACACTTTTAAGATCAGGCTGAAACACTTCCGAAATTCCTCCCACATTGGGCACAACGTGAAGCAAAGTAATTTCTGCTCCTAATTTTTGCTTTAAAAACAGGGCTTGATTAAATGCGGTGGTACTTTCAATTTCTAAACTTACCGGCACCAATATCTTTTTAAATCTGTTTGTTGTCATCTTAAAAAAGCATTAAAAATTTCTCACTGTAATTCCCTTGCTTTTAACAAACCATTTGTCAAAGTATGATAACAAGTCACTTTTCTTTTTTACTGATTGATTGATGTGGTAAATCGAGAGTGATTTACTACTCAGCGTTTCCTGACCATTCTCTGATGGATTTTTGGTTTTGACAGATGCATTTCCGCAAGCATTTTCAAAACGCTTCATCATTTTAGCTTTTTCATCACTTGTTATGCTGTTGCTATCCAGATCTACCAGCACATTGCACTTTTGTTCTGAGCAAATTTTCTGTAAGCTGCCAAGAATCGATGTAGATATGGTGGCCTTGTCGTTTCTTACATAGATTTGATTGATTTGCTCCCCAGGATTGCAATGATTCAAAATGTATAAGGTTTGATTGCTTGCTTCAACAATCTCCTTAAATCGTGGGTTGAATTGCAGATCGGAACCATCCTCTTTTAGAGAAAGAACTACTTGCCAATTTTCATTCCTGTACACATCCGATTTAAAGAAATTCAATAGGTCTCCTTCAAAAGATAGCAGTTCAACACGATCGTCCTGAAGCTGATATTCGTTAAGAAGCTTATTCTTTAAGGCGTTCAACTCTCCATTCGAAATGTCTTTTAATATGGGTGCCATGTCTCTAAGCATAGAAGATCCAAAAGATGGTTTTTGCCATGTTTGCATCAAATATATTTTTGAGTTTTCATTACTTAGATATTTTAACGAAAAATCAATTGCACATGCATTTCCTTCCGTGAAGTCTGCCAATATTAGTATCCTGTCTTTTTTCATACCCTTCTGCCTTAATTTTGCTTCAAAAGTAAAAGAGGCTCGATTCTGATGAAACAGGAAAACACCTATTTTTAATGGGGGAAAACCCTACCTGATGGATTTTTTTTGGCAAGAATGGCCATTTACAATTAATAATGAGTAATGAATAATGAGTAATGAATAATGAGTAATTAGCTGAGGGCTGAGTGCTGAAAGCTGTTGGCCAAAACACAGTGATCTTGAGATTCCGACTTGGGTTCGGATTCTCAATAGCAAGTACAATGAACAATTAGTAATGAGTAATGAATAATTAGCTGAATGCTGAATGCTGAAAGCTGAAAGCTGTTGGCCAAAATACAGTGATTCTACTCAATTATCGCTCATTTTGAACAGAAAACTTACTTTCCATGCCTGTTTTTATTTAGAACAACACTAAATAGAGAATTCTTTTACAGAATTTATAATCCAATTACATTTATCATATTTATCTATTCCTATGGGTGTGTTTATGTTATCTTAAACACTAAAAGTCTAATGTATACGAGAAACGAAGGAGAAGTATAGGAGGAGTATAGGAGTAATATCCTATATAGCTAAGCTATTATTGTTAAGTTTACAGGTGAGTTTTTCCCTTTCTACCTCTCTCCTGTTTTTAGCTAATGTTCAATTGAGCTATTGACATTTAAAAATATCATCTTGAACTTTATCATATATTTTTATCCATTAACCACATTTTGAATAACACTCACATAGTTTCAAATAATTATATTATTAACCAAAAAAAATAAGCTTTATGGCAATCGTTAAAAAGAATCTAGTAACCAGCGGCTTAAGCGGTAAACTTGGAAAGAATCTTGTATTTAGACAAAGAGGTGAACAAACCATTTTGTCTACATCTCCGCAACGTATTGGGATTAGTACTCAGAGTCAAATTGAACATCAGGAAAATTTTAAGCATGCTGTACAGTATGCAAAAGTTCAAATGAAAAATCCTGAACTAAAAGAAGAATACAGGAAAGCTGCCCAAAAAAGAGGTGTGCTTAGTGCTTACAATTTGGCAATTGCAGATTATTTTCATGCGCCTGAAATTGGCGATTTAAATGTGAGCAATTATCATGGTGAAATTGGAGATAAAATTGAAATTATTGCATTCGACAATTTTAAGGTGAAGCAAGTTGAAGTGGAAATTTATCAAGCGGATGGCAGTTTGGTAGAAAAAGGTTTGGCCAGCAAAGTTGACAGTGATAGCGAATGGACTTATATCGCTACTGTTGCCAATACCGAATACTCTGGCGATAAAATTATCATTAAGGTGTTTGATTATCCTGGAAATGAGACGAATTTGGAAGTAGTCCTGGCTTAGTTTCAGAATTCTTTTGTAAGAAACTGTCAGGATGTGATGCCTGACGGTTTCTTTTGTTAATAGTTTTGAAATCCTACAAAGATGCAAGGCTTTGTGTCTAGCCTATTTGACCTTTCTCCTCCTCTTCTTTTGCCATTTTATCGATTAAATCGAAACGGTCGAACCAGAAGAAATTGACTTTACGGATGTACCTGTTTCTGTCTTTTACCAGTTTAAGCAGCCATAAAACCAAAATGGAAAAAATAAAGGTGATTCCCAATATGCTATTTATTAGGATTGTGATATCAGCAGAATTAGCTACTTGTGCTACTGTATGAGTTGTTTGTGCAGGTTCTTCCATAGTATGACTCATTACCTCAACTAAATTGACGAAAAGTGTACTGATTAGCAGAAGAGCGGATGCAATACAAAGCAGAGTGAAGAAAATACGAAGTGGAAACAGAATTATCGGCATTCGAATTACCGAAGGACTTTTTTCGTAAGATTCGTTGTATTGGTCTTTGGATTCTTTGATCCAGATTAAACAGTCGTTAAGATTCATGTGATTTGGTTTTGTCGAGGTTTTCTTCCTGACTTAGACTTTTAGTTATTTAAAATTTTGATTTTCTGCTCAAGGAATTCAGATTCGCTAAGTGTACCATTCTCTTTTAGCTTGGCTAGCCTCTCCAACTGATCTATCACATTATTGGATTGATCGACCACAACTGATACTTTTTCAGGAGGCATCATTTTCATATCATTGTCAATGGCTTGTTCATCGTAAATGGTAATTTTACCATCACTTCTGAAAAAACGGTAATATTCTCTGCCTGCGGCTAAAGCTTTTTGCCTATCGCTACCTTTCAAAGCTTCCTGATATTCCCTTGTCAATCTTTTCTTTAACATTTCCCTACCTTTTGAGCCTCTATATATCGCTCTTAAAATAAAAAAGCCAGCTATAGCACCCAACCCATACAAGATAATGTCTGTTGTTTCCATTCCTTTTCGAAATTATTGTTTGTAGTTTTGTTTGAATTCAAAATTAACAAAATATACAATAAAGAAAAGAAATGGGTTTGCAGATTTTTTAACATTCTTATTGAAATTATTCTGTAAACCATTACCTGATATTACCCCCAAATGGATCCGAAACAATGTGAGATAAATGAACAGAATTTATTCGATATCATCCTTATCTTCTACCAAAAGCTCCTTAATCTCTTCAGCCCCTTCGTCGAATAGTTCGGTTTTGCCACGTTTAATGTATTGCGACAAGGCATCCCAGTTGTAATCTTTCCCATCTGATTCGCATCCGTGGCAAATCTGCATATCGAACAAATGACTTAAGCCAGCTTTTTCAAATAATTCTATCATCTGCTCATTCTCTCTTAAATCAGTATCAATAAAATTCTGTAGGGTATCTATTTTCCAATAGGAAATTTCTTCCTTACTAAGTCCCGATAGTTCCCCCAGTTTATCACCCTCGGGTGTTGAATGGTGAGTTAAAAACAGGAAGGTTTTAATAATAAGTCGATTCTTATCTATAGTGGCAACAAAATACCCCCACTTGCTTTCGAAATAGTATAGTGGAATTAAAATGCGTCCTTTGTAAAATTCAATGTGTAAATCATGTCTCAGGTAGTAATTCATTGTCCAAACCACTTCGGTATCAAATAAAGGTTTAAGCCTACTTAAAACTCTATGGTAGGCATGTCGTTGAATACATACTGGCAAGCATTTCTTATTGCCTCTGTACAAGTCTTTTAAATCTTTTGTTTGTACGAAAGTCCAATGCATTTCGAAATCATTGTTAATGTATCCGAGTTGAAACACAGCTCTGCTCTTTCCCTCTTCCTTATAAAAACTCTCTCTCGCAGCAATGCTTTCTAAAGAAGACTCCCAATTCATTCTCAGTGTGGGATAATCTTTAATCTTTGCCTCAAGTTTTAAAATGTACACGTTATGGTCGAAAACATTGGTGGCATTGGCTATAAAAGCATAATGTTGGATCATCTTTCCATAATAGCTATCAAAAACCCCAACGTATTCTACCATGGGTTGAAAGGCATCCATTAAAAACTCATAGCGTTCGGGGTAATTCTTATTAAATGAGCTAATAAAGTAATTTGCCACAATAAGTTCATAATTTGTAAGTTCAACTACTTCGCTTTTACGCACACACATCTTTGGATCTGAAAAGAAATCGTTTACAAATCTTTCAAAGAACTGTATACTATCCAATGTATAGTGCTGTTTCTTATTGGTTTTTAATTTTAGAACAAAAGCTGAACATCCAAAAGCTCTCATTTTTTCTTCTTTGCTGAGCAACTTGTATGAATCGGCACAATTCATTTTTTCGCAAACTGCCTCAACAATTTTTAAGTATTTCTTTCTGAGTAGGCTATTGTGATAAGGAGAGTTATTTTGCTTCCTTTTAACCTGGGGTTTTGCTTTTTTCCTCTTTTTAGCCATAAGATTCAATTTTATGGTAGCCACCTATAAAATTAACAATATAATTTAGAAAAAAAGCCAATTCTTTCGATTAATGAATTTTCACTAAGAATTTCACCTGACAACCCCCTTAATTACTGACAATAACGTCGCTAACTTAAGAACCCTAGAAACTTACAATTGAATTCGCATTAAACATTTTAGATCATTACATGATAAAGACTAACTAGATTGTACTTCCCTTAAATGGCAACGGGAGGCACTGTCCTGCCCTCCTTCCTAAAGCAACTGTTCTTAAAGCAAGCTCCGTTTAAAACCGCAAATGAAAATTAACTGTAGGACCATGATGGAGGACATCAAAATCGGTTTCAAAATCCATATCTTCATTACTGAACAAATTGGGTCCTGTAATCTTATCGCTAAACAAATAATTGAGATTGTAGCCAAGTGAAAAATCGATTTTACAGTTTTTTGAATTGCTAACAATAAAATTGAAATAGGCCTCTAATGAGAAGTCAATTGCCCAGTGTGTCACATCCTCGTTTACATTGGCATAATTGCATTCATCCTGAAAAAGAGCAATGTAAATATCCGATTTCCATTTGGGCGTAATGAAATACTTTAGTCTATCCTTAAAGGACAAGGGCTTATTGCTACGTTCGGTTTTGGTATGTAGTAATTTGTTATTTAGTGCGCCCAAACCAATTCCTATGCTATGAATGTCTTTAATTTCGGGGTCTGAAATCCAATTGTACTCCATGTCTTCATCTTCCGATTTTTGATAGTAAACAATGGGAAGGTTCAGGTTTCGATATCGAAGTCCCCAATATACCGCAGCAATATTTTTAATGGGATGCACTACTTTAAAGTCAATTTGTGTGAATTTGGAATCGAAATCATTTGACTCATCCAGGGCTCCATTTCCATTGTATTTTTTTAAACTCGAAGCAAAGCTGGAGTTCTGAAATTCTAAAAAGTAATTGCTCTTTTTGCCAAAATACCCAACAGCAAAGCCTAATAAATCGCTTGCCAGTCTTTCTTTTGACTCGTGGGAACCCGACAAGGCCAAAACCGAAAACAAGAGCTCCACTCCTATTTTCTTTCCCTTGAGTGCAACAGTGGTGGTCTCTATCCAATTGTGTTCACTCTTTAATTGATACTCCTGACCATTGATTGTAGCCTGAAGGAAACTTACATTGTAATTGCAATACCAATAGTTATTGGTAAGCTGAAAGTAATTAAAGTTATTGGGCTGATTGTAAAAGGTAAGTTTATCAGCTTTTGATGCGAAGCAAAAGAGTAATGCAAATAAGAGTAGTGGGAATACTTTTTTCATAGGTGTATGGAATCAATTTTTGTTTGTTAATGTTGTTTTGTATGGTGGATATTAAGAACTAAATTACACAGATCGGGATGGATTCAAAGCCAATTCCAGACCTAGTAAGCAAGCTGCAATTGTTATTGTTTGAGCCATGCATATTATTTAGTAAAGCGGTGTTTTGGAATGCCATGAGGCCAGGCTTTTTTACAAGTTAGTGAACAGTGAGCAGTTATCAGTAAACAGTTAGCAGTGAACAGTTAGCAATTAGCTGAATGCTGATAGCTGTAAAATTTAAAAGAGATGGACAAAATTATATTACAAATCACATCGGGACGAGGACCAGCAGAATGCTGTTTGTTGGTTGCCAAAATATTTGAACAAGTGTTGAAGTAAGCATGTAAGAAAAATCTTACAGTAAATCTTTTGGTGACTGAGGTGGGACCCCAAAGAGGTACTTACCATTCTGTTACTCTTGAACTGACAGGAGATTACGCCAATGACTTCGCAAAAGCATGGCTGGGCAGTATTCTGTGGGTGATGCAGAGCCCGTACAGGAAGAATCACAAAAGAAAAAACTGGTATGCAGCGGTTCATAAACTTTCTGTGGCGGATAAAATGTTTGCTGTTCCGGATTGTGATATTTCCTATCGGGCGATTCGCTCGGGCGGACCGGGCGGACAGCATGTAAACAAGGTGAGCACGGCCATACGAGCTACTCACAAGCTTAGTAAGCTTTCTGTTTTGGCATCGGACAGCAGGTCGCAGGTTCAGAATAAGAAATTGGCCAAAGAACGATTGATTGAATTGTTGCAGCTGCAGGAGTTGCAGAAAAGAAAGGCTGAGAAACAAGAGGATTGGATGAATCACAATGCCTTGCAAAGGGGAAATCCGGTAAAGGTTTTTGCCGGTAGTGATTTTAAAATCCGTAAACAAAATTAAAAGAGGGCTATGAGTACACTAGCAGACCAATATTATTTGAAGGCATTAGATCTGTATCCTTACGATTTGGAGGAGAGCATGGAGAATTTGAACTATGCGCTAAGTTATAATCAGGATCACATTGGAGCGAATTATTTGATGGGCAAATTGCATTTGGAACAGTTGAATGAATATGAGAGCGCGGAGGAATATTTTATTATCGCCATGGCTTCTAATTCCGAAAATGCCAATGTTTGCATGGATTATGCTTCTCTTCTGATTCAGTTAAGGGAGTATGACAGAGCCCATGATTTGCTTTGCCATGCACAAAAGATCAAAGGGCTTGATCTATGGAAAATCAAAGTAAGAAAGGCTTTGATACACGAGCATAAGGGCAATTACAAAAAGCAAGAAAGCTTTAAAAAAAGGCTTTGCTGTTTGCCTATAATCAGGAAGATATCAATAAAATTGAGGAGGATGTAAAACGTGTAAAAATGAAGTTAAAGTTGGTGAATAAGAGCCAAAAAAAGAAGGAGGAGTAATGGCTCTTCCTTCTTCAATTATCCTTTCACCACAGCCAAAGGTTCCAGTTCTACCAGGATTTTTACCAGGTCTTTTTGGTTTTCCATTACCTGGTGGATGTCTTTATAGGCTCCGGCTGCTTCGTCTAAATCCTTCTTTCCTCTTATGGCATGAAGAATTCCTTTTTCATCGAGACGATTGATCTCTTCTTGCAAATCGAGCTCGCGTTGTGCTTGCTTTCTGCCCATTTTTCGACCTGCCCCATGCGAACAGGAGTGAAAACTTTGCGGATTTCCCAATCCTTCCACAATGTAGGATTTTGTTCCCTGTGAACCGGGAATGATACCCATCTCTCCTTCTCTGGCACTGGTAGCTCCTTTTCGGTGAACGATGACATCTTTCCCGAAATGGTGTTCCCAGGCTGCGTAATTGTGGGCAATGTTGATGATTTCTGAAAACTCAAGGGGCTCAGACAATACACTTTTAAAGGCTTCCTGTACCCTTTCCATCATCAGTTTTCGGTTGGCAAAAGCAAAATCGACACAATACTGCATGGCATTTATGTACTCCTTTGCCTCCGGGCTTTCGATGGGCAAAAAGGCCAGGTCCCAATTGGAGGGAACTTGAGAGTGCCATCTGGAGTTCAGGTTTTTGGCCAATTTGTTGTAATGATCGGCCACCTGCTTTCCCAGGTTTCGGCTGCCCGAATGTATCATCACCCAGATGCAATGGTCGGAACCATACTGTATTTCAATAAAGTGATTTCCACCTCCCAAGCTTCCCAACTGGTACAATGCATTCTGATAATGAGTCTTAATCACCTCTGGCAGATGCTCTGTTCCCGGCATCAGGCTCTCATCCTGAGCTTGTGCATGCCTGGAGAAACCCAGTGGGATTCTGCTTCGAATTCCGCTCATTATTTTTTTGAGGCTTTCAGAATCGAGGTCTTCGATATTGGTTTTTACGGCACACATTCCGCAACCAATGTCAACGCCTACCGCATTGGGAATCACCACTCCCTGCGTAGCCAAAACGCCACCTATGGGCATTCCATATCCACAATGTGCATCGGGCATTAAAGCGACATGCTTAAAGGCAAAGGGCAAATTTGCCAGGTTCCCGGCCTGCTTTAAAGCGGATTCTTCCAAATCGCTCACCCACATTTTTATTGGGATTCTTTCTGTTGAATTTATATTTATCATGACTTTTTTTCTTTCAGCTGTCAGCGGTCAGCATTCAGCTGTCAGCATTCAGCTGTCAGCATTCAGCAGTCAGCGGTCAGCTTTTAGCTTTTAGCTTTTAGCTAATTACTCATTATTAATTGTTCGTTGTACTTGCTATTGAGAATCCGAACCCAAGTCGGAATCTCAAGATCACTGTGTTTTTAGCCAACAGCTAATTATTCATTGTTCATTATTAATTATTCATCGTATTTGCTATTGAGAATCCGAACTCTAGTCGGAATCTCAAGATCACTGTGTTTTTAGCCAACAGCTAATTATTCATTGTTCATTATTAATTATTCATTGTATTTGCTATTGAGAATCCGAACCCAAGTCGGAATCTCAAGATCACTGTGTTTTTAGCCAACAGCTAATTATTCA
>NZ_JANQCD010000070.1 GCF_026672275.1 Marinifilum sp. D737
TCAAAAATATTTCAGATTTAATTTGGAATTTGGATGAAGTTTTATTTATCTTTGCACTCGCTTTTCCGCCTGATTTTTTCGGGTGAATAAATAAGGAAAAACAGAACGATACGTTCTTTGAAAATATTGAAAACAAAAAGTTAGGTAAATACAAGAATAATACCTTGTCAATTAAAAATTACCATTAAACTTTGATAATCTGAATGAGACAGAATTAATAAAAACTTTTATACAACGAAGAGTTTGATCCTGGCTCAGGATGAACGCTAGCGACAGGCCTAACACATGCAAGTCGAGGGGTAACGGAAGTAGCTTGCTACTAGACGACGACCGGCGCACGGGTGAGTAACGCGTATGCAACCTGCCTTGTACAGGGGGATAGCCCGGAGAAATCCGGATTAATACCGCATAACAATCACATTTCGCATGGGATGTGATTTAAACCTTCGGGGGTACAAGATGGGCATGCGTAGCATTAGCTTGTTGGTGAGGTAACGGCTCACCAAGGCGATGATGCTTAGGGGGTCTGAGAGGATAGTCCCCCACACTGGTACTGAGACACGGACCAGACTCCTACGGGAGGCAGCAGTGAGGAATATTGGTCAATGGGCGCAAGCCTGAACCAGCCATGTCGCGTGCAGGATGACGGCCCTATGGGTTGTAAACTGCTTTTTTACGGGAATAAACTTAGCTACGTGTAGTTAACTGAAGGTACCGTATGAATAAGGATCGGCTAACTCCGTGCCAGCAGCCGCGGTAATACGGAGGATTCGAGCGTTATCCGGATTTATTGGGTTTAAAGGGTCCGTAGGCGGGCTTGTAAGTCAGTGGTGAAATCTCACAGCTCAACTGTGAAACTGCCATTGATACTGCTAGTCTTGAATATAGTTGAGGTGGGCGGAATACGTTATGTAGCGGTGAAATGCATAGATATAACGTAGAACACCGATTGCGAAGGCAGCTCACTAAGCTATTATTGACGCTGATGGACGAAAGCGTGGGGAGCGAACAGGATTAGATACCCTGGTAGTCCACGCCGTAAACGATGATTACTCGTTGTGCGCGATACACAGTGCGCGACTGAGCGAAAGCATTAAGTAATCCACCTGGGGAGTACGTTGGCAACAATGAAACTCAAAGGAATTGACGGGGGCCCGCACAAGCGGAGGAACATGTGGTTTAATTCGATGATACGCGAGGAACCTTACCTGGGCTTAAATGCAGTTTGACCGATCTGGAAACGGATCTTCTCTTCGGAGCAAATTACAAGGTGCTGCATGGTTGTCGTCAGCTCGTGCCGTGAGGTGTCGGGTTAAGTCCCATAACGAGCGCAACCCCTATCGTTAGTTGCTAGCAGGTAATGCTGAGGACTCTAGCGAGACTGCCACCGTAAGGTGAGAGGAAGGTGGGGATGACGTCAAATCAGCACGGCCCTTACGTCCAGGGCTACACACGTGTTACAATGGCTAGTACAAAGGGCAGCTACCTGGTGACAGGATGCTAATCTCAAAAGCTAGTCTCAGTTCGGATCGGAGTCTGCAACTCGACTCCGTGAAGTTGGATTCGCTAGTAATCGTATATCAGCAATGATACGGTGAATACGTTCCCGGGCCTTGTACACACCGCCCGTCAAGCCATGGAAGCCGAGGGGACCTGAAGTTCGTAACCGCAAGGAGCGACCTAGGGTAAAATTGGTAACTGGGGCTAAGTCGTAACAAGGTAGCCGTACCGGAAGGTGTGGCTGGAACACCTCCTTTCTAGAGATTTAGAATATCGACAAAGGTTTATGGTGATATGACAGAGTTTTATTCTGTTTTGCCTGACTTTATTTTGTTTTCATTTAATATACCATAACCCATAGCGTTAGGGTGATTAAACCGCTAGCATATGGATTAAGAAATTTAGTCCTGTAGCTCAGTTGGTTAGAGCACTACACTGATAATGTAGGGGTCCGCAGTTCAAATCTGCGCAGGACTACAATAATGCTTATGGGGGATTAGCTCAGCTGGCTAGAGCGCTTGCCTTGCACGCAAGAGGTCATCGGTTCGACTCCGATATTCTCCACATAATACGATGGTGTATTAAAGTTCTTTGACATGTTGAAAGTAGTAAAGTAGAAGTAACCAATAGTAAAGAAACAACGATTGATTTCGTGATGAAAGTTTATTTTTCATTGGCACAAAAAGAAGTAATTAAGGGCGTATGGCGGATGCCTAGGCTCTCAGAGGCGAAGAAGGACGTGATAAGCTGCGATAAGCTACGGTGAGGTGCAAATAACCTTTGATCCGTAGATTTCCGAATGGGGCAACCCACTCAGCAATGAGTATCCATTTATGGAGGCAAACCCGGAGAACTGAAACATCTAAGTAACCGGAGGAGAAGAAAACAAAAGTGATTCCCCTAGTAGTGGCGATCGAACGGGGATTAGCCCAAACCATTATTGTTTCGGCAATGGTGGGGTTGTAGGACTATAATATGATGATCGGCGTGAAGTGGAAGTGTTTGGAAAGACATACCAAAGAGAGTGATAGTCTCGTACACGTAAGCAAAGTGAATCTAGTAGTATCCTGAGTAGCGCGGAACACGAGGAATTCTGTGTGAATCTGCCAGGACCATCTGGTAAGGCTAAATACTCCTGAGAGACCGATAGTGAACAAGTACCGTGAGGGAAAGGTGAAAAGCACCTCGAACAGAGGAGTGAAAGAGTACCTGAAACCGTACGCCTACAAGCGGTAGGAGCACCTATATGGTGTGACTGCGTGCCTTTTGCATAATGAGCCTACGAGTTACTCCTCACTAGCGAGATTAAGCACTTCAGGTGCGTAGTCGAAGCGAAAGCGAGTCTGAATAGGGCGTAAAGTTAGTGGGGGTAGACGCGAAACTTGGTGATCTACCCATGGTCAGGCTGAAGCTCTGTTAAACCAGAGTGGAGGGCCCAACCGGTTCACGTTGAAAAGTGTTCGGATGAACTGTGGGTAGGGGTGAAAGGCCAATCAAACTGAGAAATAGCTCGTACTCCCCGAAATGCATTTAGGTGCAGCGTCAGAGTCGAGAGTTATAGAGGTAGAGCTACTGATTGGATGCGAGGGCTTCGCCGCCTATCAAATCCAGACAAACTCCGAATGCTATAACTTATATCTGGCAGTGAGCCTGTGGGTGCTAAGGTCCACAGACGAGAGGGAAAGAACCCAGACCATCAGCTAAGGTCCCCAAGTGTATGTTAAGTTGAACAAACGAGGTGAGATTGCTTAGACAGCTAGGATGTTGGCTTGGAAGCAGCCATTCATTTAAAGAGTGCGTAACAGCTCACTAGTCGAGCGATCTTGCGTGGATGATAATCGGGCATAAATATACCACCGAAGCTATGGATTTAGAATTTATTCTAACTGGTAGGGGAGCATTCTAACGGCGCAGAAGCAGTATGGTAATGTATTGTGGAGCTTTTAGAAAAGCAAATGTAGGCATAAGTAACGATAATGCGGGCGAGAAACCCGCACGCCAATAGACTAAGGTTTCCTGATCAACGCTAATCGGATCAGGGTAAGTCGGGACCTAAGGGGTAGCCGAAGGGCGAACTCGATGGACAACCGGTTAATATTCCGGTACTTTCTATTACTGCGATGGGGTGACGAAGAGATGACAACGCCGCGAACTGACGGAATAGTTCGTTGAAGGACGTACGTGATGAGACTTGTAGGTAAATCCGCAAGTTGAGCTGAAATCTGATAGTACAGCAATGCTACGGCAGCGCTGATAGTGCGTGTAATTTTACTTCCAAGAAAAACCTCTAAGCTTCAGGTAATAGAGACCCGTACCACAAACGGACACACGTAGTCAAGTAGAGAATACTAAGGCGCTCGAGTGATTCATGGCTAAGGAACTCGGCAAAATGGTCCTGTAACTTCGGGAGAAAGGACGCCTCTTTCGGGAGGCCGCAGTGAAATGGCCCAGGCGACTGTTTACCAAAAACACATGGCTTTGCAAAATCGAAAGATGAAGTATAAGGCCTGACACCTGCCCGGTGCTGGAAGGTTAAGTGGAGGGCTTAGCGTAAGCGAAGGTCTGAAATGAAGCCCCAGTAAACGGCGGCCGTAACTATAACGGTCCTAAGGTAGCGAAATTCCTTGTCGGGTAAGTTCCGACCTGCACGAATGGTGTAACGATCTGGGCACTGTCTCAGCCATGAGCTCGGTGAAATTGTAGTATCGGTGAAGATGCCGATTACCCGCAACGGGACGGAAAGACCCCGTGAACCTTTACTGCAGCTTCACATTGATTTTGGGTAAGTGATGTGTAGGATAGGACGGAGACTATGAAGCGGTATCGCCAGGTATCGTGGAGTCATCCTTGAAATACGTCCCTTTGCTTATCTGAAGTCTAACGTCTAACGACGGACAGTGTGTGGTGGGTAGTTTGACTGGGGTGGTCGCCTCCAAAAGAGTAACGGAGGCTTCTAAAGGTACCCTCAAGACGTTTGGTAATCGTCTGAAGAGTGCAATGGCACAAGGGTGCTTGACTGTGAGACATACAGGTCGAGCAGGTACGAAAGTAGAGCATAGTGATCCGGTGGTTCCGTATGGAAGGGCCATCGCTCAAAGGATAAAAGGTACTCCGGGGATAACAGGCTGATCGCTCCCAAGAGCTCATATCGACGGAGCGGTTTGGCACCTCGATGTCGGCTCGTCACATCCTGGGGCTGGAGAAGGTCCCAAGGGTTGGGCTGTTCGCCCATTAAAGTGGCACGCGAGCTGGGTTCAGAACGTCGTGAGACAGTTCGGTCCCTATCTGTTGTGGGCGTTGGAAATTTGCGAGGATCTGACTCTAGTACGAGAGGACCGGGTTGGACTAACCTCTAGTGTATCTGTTGTGGCGCCAGCTGCATAGCAGAGTAGCTACGTTGGGCAGGGATAAGTGCTGAAAGCATCTAAGCACGAAGCCTACCTCAAGATGAGATTTCCTTTAAGGGTCGTTAGAGACGATAACGTTGATAGGTTGCAGATGTAAAGGCGGTAACGTCAAAGTCGAGCAATACTAATTACCCGAAAGCTTCTGAGTGGCGAGGTCAATCGCTGAATCTTACTAAACAAAGGTTCTTTTATTTTACTTTCAATATGTCTATGATATTTAGTTGTTAGATCAACA
>NZ_JANQCD010000071.1 GCF_026672275.1 Marinifilum sp. D737
GTAAAATGATTCCTAAACATGATCTTATTGTTACTCACACCGCAAGGCGTAGTTTCTGCACCAATGCATACCTAGCTGGCGTTGATAAACTAGATATTATGGCTATCAGCACTCATAAAACAGAAAGTTCATTTATGAAGTATATCAAAGTAACCAAACAGCAGCATGCTGACCGACTAGCAGCACATCCTTTTTTTAAACAACAGAACTTATAATGACATTCTATTCTCCAGAGACCTCAGGAAAAACGATTTACCCCTTTAAAGTCATAGCTTTGAAGCCTTTACTTTTAACTATAGCAACTACTTCTTCTTCGGTAATACCGTCTGATTTTACTGTAAGGATTTTGTCCACATTGTCCGTATCCACGTTCCAGTGGCAGATTCCCTCTAGGTTATCTAAGTCGGACTGAACTTTTGATACACAACCTCTGCAATTAAGATTTGTTTTGAACTGAAATTCTTTATTTTCCATTGTTTTAAATATTTAATTGTTATTTGATATTGCAAATATCTATATAACGTTCTGAATTGTTTTCTAATTTATTACTTGATTTGTGAGATCTAAAGTTTTACTTTTTCCATTTCAACCGCAAACTATTACTTACCACACTAACACTACTCAATGCCATAGCTGCACCGGCAATCATTGGGTTAAGTAAGAAACCGTTAATTGGGTAGAGAATACCGGCAGCAATCGGAATACCGATAAGATTATAAATAAATGACCAAAATAGATTTTGCTTAATGGTGGTTACGGTTTGTTTTGAAAGTCTTATTGCCTGTGGTATTTTGGAAAGGTCTGATGAAATGATTGTCATTTTTGCAACGTCCATTGCGACGTCCGAACCTTTACCCATTGCAATGCTTACATTGGCTGTTGCTAAAGCTGCACTGTCGTTAATACCATCGCCTACCATAGCGACTACTTTTCCTTTCTGCTGCAGTTCTTTAACAAAATCAGCTTTGTTTTGTGGCAACACTTCTGCCTTATAATGCTTAATTCCTGTCTGCTCTGCAATGGCTTTGGCAGTCGCTTCGTTATCGCCTGTAAGCATATACAAATCAATTCCCATTTCCTGCATTTCTTTGATTGCATGTACTGATGTTTCTTTTATTTTGTCGGAAATAGCAACTACGGAAAGGGCTTGTATGCTGTCCGAAAACCAAATAACGGTTTTGGATAATTTACTCCATTCATCAGCTTGCTGTTGTAATGATTCAGGAATACTGATATTGTTTTCTGCCAATAGTGTTTTATTACCCACAAAATATGTTTCATTGTTGTGGTCGGCTTTTGCTCCTTTACCTGTAATACTGTTGAAGTTAGACAAAGCTAAGGTTGCTACTCCATCCAAATGTTTTACTATTGCTTCTGCCAACGGGTGCTCGGACTGCTTTTCTATACCTGCTAAAATTGCTTTGGTTACATCATCATTATGGCGACATTGAATACCAGTTACCTCGGGTCTGCCCTCTGTAATCGTTCCTGTTTTGTCTAATATGATGGCATTGACTTTTTTAGTCAACTCTAAACTTTCTGCGTCTTTAATCAAAATACCTTGTTCTGCACCTTTACCAACGCCCACCATAATTGCCGTAGGTGTAGCCAAACCCAAAGCACAAGGACAGGCAATAATCAATACGGTAATGGCAGCCAATAATCCCTGTACTACTCCATTGTCGCCACCCAAAGTGAACCATAAAGTAAATGTGAGAATAGCAATAACTATCACTATGGGAACAAAAATACCTGCAATCTTATCTACCAACTTTTGTACAGGCGCTTTGCTTCCCTGTGCGTCCTGTACCATTCTGATGATTTGGGCAAGCATTGTTTCCTTACCAACTTTTACGGCTTTGAATTGGAAACTTCCTTTTTGGTTAATCGTTCCTGCAAAAACTTTTTCGTTTTCCTTTTTCAAAACAGGTACAGGCTCTCCACTTAACATACTTTCGTCTACGTAAGAACCACCCAAAGTAACCAAACCGTCCACTGCAATCTTTTCGCCCGGTTTTACAAGGATAATATCGCCTGCGATTACGTCTTCAATTGCCCTTTGTTTCTCCGTTCCGTCATTTTGTATTACGATAATGGTTTTGGGTTGTAAGCCCATTAGTTTTTTTATAGCAGAAGATGTATTGCCTTTGGCTTTCTCCTCCAATAATTTACCTAACAGAATGAATGCAATAATAACTGCTGCTGCTTCAAAGTAAACGTGAGCATGTAAACCTCTCTGATGCCAAAACTCGGCAAAAAGCATATTGAATACACTAAACATATAGGCAATTCCCGTACTCAATGCTACAAGCGTATCCATATTGGCAGAACGGTGTTTTGCCTGTTTCCACGCATTTACAAAGAAATTCCTACCCAACCATAATACAACAGGGGTAGAGAATACCCACATAATCTGGTCGGCATAAGGTATATTCATAAAGAACATTCCTATCACTACAACAGGCAAAGACAGAGCAACTGCCAAAATGGTTCTGGTTTTTAGTTGTTTAAATTTCTTTTCGTGGATAGCTTCTAAAGTATCCTGCTGTTTGGTTTCATCTTCAATCAGTAAATCATAACCAACACCTTGTACTGCCTTTTGTAGTTTGGGAGCATCGATCACATTGGGCAAGTACTCAACACTAAGATTTCCCGTAGCGAAGTTTACGGAAGCGTTAACTACGCCCTCCTGATGTTGCACAATGCTTTCGGCACTGCTTGCACACGATGCACAAGTCATACCTAAAACAGGGAAACTCTGGGTAATTGTATTTTTATCTCTTGTTGCCATATCTCGATTGTTTTATATTTACAATGCAAAATTGGCAATAATATGAGTGGCAGTTATTGTGGAATTTTGGAAATGGTTTGTAAGATTTACTTATACCTCGTCCAAAGGTTTTCTTCTATCTTCACATATCTTTTTAAAATGGCTGGGTGAAAGTCCTGTTATTTTTTTGAATTGGTTGCTTAAATAGCCTACACTAGAATAGTTCAAACGAAATGCAATTTCGCTCAAAGACAGCTCATCATATACCAATAGTTCTTTTACCTTTTCTATTTTTTGAGCAATAAAGTATTTTTCAATAGTAGTACCCTCTACCTCAGAAAACAGGTTGGACAAATAATTATAATCATGACGCATTTCGCTGCTTAATACTTCTGAAAGATTGGTATTTATCTCATTGTCCTGATAATGCACAAGGTCAATAATTATATTCTTCATTTTTTCAATGATACGGCTTTTTTTGTCGTCAATGAGTTCAAAGCCTAACGGTATCAGCACTTCCTTTAATTTGTTTTTTTCTTCATCCGTGAGTCCATTATTCAGCACAACCTCCCCAAGTTTGATGTTCTTTACATCCAGACCTAATTTATCGAATTCATTTTGCACTACCATAATACAGCGATTACAAACCATATTTTTGATAAAGAGTGTTGTCATATTTTTCTCCTAATATTTCATTTTTTGCACAGTCGTTTCATTAGCTTGCAGAGAACGTTGGGCTAAGAAGCGTAGGTGAAAATTGAAATGAACTCTCTCACTTTGCACATAGCCTAAACTTTGTTTTACAATTATAACTTTTTGAAAGGTCAAAAGGAAGTTTTGGCGATTTTTATTAAATGAAGCTCACATTCAAATTACACCAAACACTTATATTTTATAGCCATGTTAGGTGCTTTTATTATTCTATTTCTTATCAAAATACAAATCTATTGATCTATCCATTGGTAAATCCTTGAGCCACCATATTTGCCTTCTTTTCATATGATTATCAGGAATGTATCCTAAATATTTTATTGAAGGATTATACTGACTATTTTTATTAAATGACTTGATTAAAGAATTTGCTTGCCCCACTACTGTCTTATCAAAAAACACAGAATCTAGATAGCCTACATTTGGATATTTCTTTGAAATTTCATTTTGAGCGGAATTCAAAATTCTTGCAGCTTCATTTAAAGCGATCCCGTAGCAATTTCTATTTCCCGCTATATCATAAAAAAAGTCTGTTTCATTAAGGGTGCAGCTTATTTTCAAATGAAGCTTATTGTCAGATCTTTGCTCTTTTGAATATTTCTTTAAAATATCATCTTGTAAATTATTCATTTCATTAAGAATAATCATTACAATTTTAAAAAAACTATCGTTTATATTTTCATTAAACACCAAATAGCAACCATCACCTGATGGTATTATCTGTTCAATCAGCTTATTAATTGTTCTTAGCTTTAATATTATTTGATGTAAAATTGTATTAAAGACGGTTAGTATTGATGCAAAGTAAAGAGAATTACCTTTTGAATAATCAACAATGTCTATTAGAATCACTCCTCGTTTTTTGGGTCTAAACAAAGCATCTTGGAATTTATTTGTTTTAATAAATGCTTTTAGTTGATCTGTAAAACTAATTTTGTATTTTGATATTAAAACATTTGGTTCATTCTTATTTAAAACAACTCCTTCAATAATTTGTATTTTCTCATTAGGTTCATCAATATTATATATTTTTGTACCTCTTTCGATTAAATTAGCTAATCTTTCTATTGTTAATTTGGTTTTCATCATAAACAGCTAATTCTGAGTAACATTTATAATAATCCCTAATATATCAATTGCTTAGATTATTTCAAAATTTCATCAATTTGTCATCCATTCAGCTTGAAAAACGCTTCCTAAATAAATTATTTCCTGTTGCTGAAAAAAGTATAATTGCACCTAACGTTTCGCGGGTATGGCGTCGTGCCGCTGTTTCCGCAGGTCTGTTGTTTATAGTTCTGTTGTTAAAATCTCACTTCTGTATCCAGCCGAGCCAAACCGCGGCATGCGCCAGAGACCTC
>NZ_JANQCD010000072.1 GCF_026672275.1 Marinifilum sp. D737
GCTTATAAATCGGCAAGAATGATTGTAGATCCTGCTAGTCGTAAAAAGACTGAAGAAAGCGAAAGGCCCGAAGAACAAAGCGAAGAATAAAACAGCAACAACACCACACACAAAAACACCCCGCACAAAATTGCAGGGTGAAATTCAAAATTATATTATTTAATAACCAGGAGTTCCCGCTCCCAATTAAAAATCCAAAATTATGAAAAAAAATTATTACATGGTAGCCATCATGGCTGTAATCTTAGCTATTGCAGCCTGCAAGAAAGAGGATGACACCTTACCTCAAGATATTGGAAATGAATCTTTAGCAGAATAACTCTTAAAAAAATTAAAAACATGAAAATCACAAATAAAATTTTACCTATCATTTTACTTTGCATGCTTCTCGCTTCATGCAACAAGGATAACACCCCCTATGGGTCCGAATATGAAATAAATGGCATTGAACTAAAAACCAATGATTCCAGTAAGGATACCATTTCTGCCAGCCAATTTGTCATTAAAATGTTATTAAAGTCGGATAACAAATATGCCGAAGAATACGGTTTAGAACCACGCTTAAAAAGCAAAATTTCCGATATAAAAGTGGAAGTTCTAAGCGATGGCTTACATCCTTCCATTGCAAAAAATGATGATGTGAGTCGCTTTTTCGTAATTGACGACCAGGTTTACTACGATGAAAATGACTACTACAATTATTATAAGAATGGCTTGTATAGAACAATACCTGAGTATGTTAGCCGTGGTGTTATAAAATCGTTAAAGCCGGTATTGTATTTTACCAATCAAACCAGGCTGGCACCAAAAGCCGATGTATTAATCACCGATACCCTTGCGTTGGCATTTAAGGTTGAATTAAAGCTTGAAAACAATAGAATATTCAGCGACCAAATCAGTACAGTTCTCATCCCTTAAACGCACTTATCATGTTACATTACTATAAAATCATTTTTGGAATAGCGTTGCTATTATTCACTCACATACATACAACACAGGCTCAGCATTCAAAATTAAATTGGGGAGTCAGTTCACAAATTAAGGTCCGGGAAATTTCACAGAATCATGGTGAAGACGATATCTTCTCAATGAATAAACAAGTTTTTAATGTTGGAGTATTCATGCAATACGGAAATTTTGAAGCCAATATGGAGTTTTTTACAAAAACTGTAAACCTTGACATGCGGTATTTCATATGGGATAAAGTGTTTACCACACTTAAGGGAAGTTGGGATGTGCAGAATTTTGAAGCAGACCACCCCGATTTAAATTATTACATCTACAATACCGGCGAAATAGATGTTTACAGCTATATGGGCGGATTTGGGTATGCAAATACTTTTCATTCACGCTTATATTGCCGGGGAAGTTTACTTGGCGGTGTTATTCATAGCACCAAAGGATCTGTTTCCAATATGCTACGCCGCGATTACGATTCTAATATCAGGGCACAAAAGACCGATACCTACCAAATAAAATCATCTTTTATATTGGGTGCTGCTTTTCAGTTTGAGTGGTTGCCAAATCCATCGAAAAACAAGCTTCACCCCTTAGTTCCTTTCGTTCATTTGGGTATTTCAGGTAAGCTTAAAAGCAGAACTTACAGGCATATCTCCATTGAGGAATGGGTAGCGAGTAATGTTGTGTACAGCGAAACAAACAACCCCAACGATAAACATTACAACTTGTTGAATGTGGACTTTAAGGTTGGAATAAAAATGTATTTAAGAAAATAAAATATGTTGGTCTATAACATGTTTTTGATGTTAAAAAAAACAATAGAATATCTAAAACAGTAACAACACCACACACAAAAACACCCCGCACAAAAATGCAGGGTGAAATTCAAAATTATATTATTAATAACCAGGAGTTCCCGCTCCCAATTAAAATTTCAACATTATGAAAAAAAATTATTACATGGTAGCCATCCTGGCTGTAATTTTAGTTATTGCAGCCTGCCAGAAAGAGGATGACATTTCACCTCACAACATTAAAAATGAACCCTTAGCAGACAATGCAATCAAATTAGGAAAAAAATTAGAAAACCCTTACACAGTAGAAAATATGCAGAAGGCATATGATAATTTGAAAAAGGACAACAAGTTGAAATCCTCCTTTCAAATTCAAACTACTGATTTGTATGTGAGATTTCTACCTAAAGACAGTACTGAGCTTAACACCCTGGAAGCAGATTCATTGTTTTTGTTTGATTACCCTTTGGATTATGAAATAGAACAAGTTGAGTATTTGGGAGAAGAGCTGGAGTTGAAACCAAAGGAGGAGAATTGGTACTATACCTCTGTTCCTGTGAACTACGAGTTTCCCGATATTCAATACGAAATATTGGCTAATCTTTTTCTTCCCCCAGAAGATGATCAAGAAAGCGAAACAAAAGCAATTAGTTTATGGCATGATTTGGAAGACGAAGCTCTCAAAATAACAGGAAACTACGAAGTACCCGAACCTGATGAAATAAGCGACTCTCATGTTAAAAGAAGTCACAAACACAGGCCGCAGGGTTATGTGAGGGTCATGGATACTTACAAAGACAAGTATGTGGGAGTTGAAAAAGTAAGGGTGAGGACCAGGAGGTGGTTCAAGTATGGCAGAGACTACACCGACTCCAATGGTTATTACAGTGTAAATAGAAGATACAGGCGTTCGGTGCATTACTGTGTGTTCTTCAAAAATCAAATTGGTTTTAAAATACGTGCAAGAGCCATGTCCATTTGGAAAGCAAAACATCATGTTGGGAAACACAACAGA
This sequence comes from Marinifilum sp. D737, assembly GCF_026672275.1. GTDB lineage: Bacteria > Bacteroidota > Bacteroidia > Bacteroidales > Marinifilaceae > Marinifilum. Next base: position 2,770 of record NZ_JANQCD010000072.1, read on the forward strand.
AGAGGTTACGATATCAATATAGGAACCGGGTCAAGGGCATGGCGGTTCGCAACCCTAAACAATGCTGTTGCTAAATACTGGTCGTTGTGCGATAGGTTTGGAATACAAAAACCTCACTCTAACCTTCGTTTGGTAGCAAAAAATGCTTCCAAAGGAAATAGTGCGACCCCAATGTTAAAGCACGTTTGGGGAGCTTATGGCTTCAGACCAAAATCAGGTATTGCAAGTCTCTTTTACAAATTTGGTTTTATTGGCGTATCATACCTTGCCAATACTTTTTTCAGGCTTTGTTTACCAGATATTGTTGTTACTTCACATTCTGACAAAGGTACGGATAAGGTTTATTTAACAGCATTTCATGAACTTGCACATGCCAGTCATTTTAAAAAGGTTGGATCACGATATTGGATCAAGTATATCAACTACATTATTACTTATGGCAAAAAAAGTAATCCTTATGGCAGCGGAACAGGAAAGAATGCAGGCTACTGCGGCGTAGGCGAAATGTGGGCCAATTTTTGCTCGGAATATTTTTATCGCTATAATTATAAAAAATCCAAATCTCCCGAGTGGAAACCTGACAAAGATTTTTACGATCCCGGCTTTTTAATGGATGCGGTAAACGAAATACCCGATTTAAGCATACAGGAAGTATCCTATTGTTTAACCGGCTCTGTTACCAGTATTCCCAAACTAAGAGACAGACTAAAAATTTATACCAGCGATGATGCGAAAATTGATAAATTATACAACAAGTA
>NZ_JANQCD010000073.1 GCF_026672275.1 Marinifilum sp. D737
GGAACGATCAATCAAACATTGGTTGAGCCAATGGAAGTATTCAGTTTGGCATTGCAAAAAAGAGCGGTTAAAATCATATTGTGTCATAATCACCCTAGCGGAGAACTTACTCCATCCGATTCGGACAAAGACGTTACCGATAGATTAATTCAAGTTGGAATTATTGTGAAAACAAAGGTGATTGACCATTTAATTATTTCTGACAAGAGTTTCCTGAGTTTTAATGACATTGGTCTTTTAGCTGAACTGAAAAAGAGCACCAAATATGTTCCCACTTATGTGCTTGAGCAGAGGATTAAAAAAGAAGCAGCAGCTATTGCCCAAAGAAAAGAGAAAGTTGAAATCGCAAAGGCCATGAAAAGAGCAGATGAACCAATAGATAAAATTGCTGCATTTACTGGCTTAAGGATGGAAGAAATCGAAAAACTAAGAGTCCGAAAAAAATAATAGCCCCTCGCTGCCGCACGAAACGAAGTTCGATGAAATCAATCCTTTCGTGTGGCTTGTACTTATCAGCTATGGCAAAGCCCGAACCAGCAGGGGGCGATATAGCATTTAAATGCAGATCAATTGTTAAATTCCTGCTTTATTTCTTCTAAATATCCACCTCCTCAGCAATATCCAAAAAGTTCTCCAACAGGGGATTGGTGTTCACCGAATTCCATACCAACTTTAAGGTAGTGCGCTGAGGGATTTCATCCAGTTCAATAAACTTGATATTCATATCGTATCCCAGTTTCAGTGAGGTTGGGACAATGGATACCCCAAAATTATTTTCGATTAATCGGAATATGGAACTTGCATTTACCGTATTGTGCGAGATGATTGGCGCAAAGCCGGCATCATCGAAAATCTGCATTACCTTTTCGTAATAGGACTGACTGTAGGAGGAATCAAACAGGATGAAAGGTTCATCTTTAAATTGTGACAATCCTTTAAAGTTACTGGCATCCGCCTTGTGATCAGCAGGCAAAACCAGGGAAAAAGTATCCTCGAAAAGAGGGAGAATGTTCAAACCTCTTGGCACACGTTCCATTCTTACAAAGCCAACATCAATTTCCTGTTTCAGCAAAGCTTTAATTTGCTTGTTGTTGTCCATTTCGTTAATGTCGAACAATACGTTGGGGTGTTCCTCTTTAAACTTCAGCAACAAATCGGGAATTACCCTTTGCATGGCCGAACCCACATAGCCCAGCTTTAGGTTTCCATCCATACCATCGTTCAATAATTTGGCATGCGAAATGATATCATCCAGGCGCTGAAAGTTATTGAGTAACTCTCGTTGCATGTACTCACCAGCTTTGGTCAACTTTACCTTTCGGTTGTGCCTTTCAAACAGGTTGACCCCCAATGCTTCCTCCATTTGCTTGATCTGTCGGCTCAATCCGGGTTGAGAAATGAACAATCTTTCCGAAGCTTTTCTAAAATGCAAGTCTTCGGCCAGCGCTAAAAAATACCTGAAATGTCTAAATTCCGTTTGATAACTCATAGTTATGAATCCCTAAATTAAATAGTATTGTTAGGTATCAAACTTAGTGATAACTTTACACAATTAGAAATCCTATTGCGATTACTCGGGTAAAGTAATGGGAAAATTTAAGCAACAAATTTAGATCTAAATCAATATGAAGCAATTAATCGAATGTGTTCCCAATTTTTCTGAAGGGAACGACATGAATATCATTAAGCAGATCACTAACGAAATTGAATCTGTAGAAGGCGTTAGCCTGATTGACGTTGATCCGGGAAAAGCTACCAACCGTACAGTTGTTACCATGGTAGGAACTCCTGATGAGGTTTGTGAAGCAGCTTTTCGTGCTGTAAAAAAAGCGGCTGAATTAATTGACATGAGCAAGCACACAGGTGCTCATCCACGTTTTGGTGCTACCGATGTTTGTCCATTGGTTCCTGTAGCGAACATTACCATGGAAGAAACAGTTGAGTATGCACACAAATTGGCTCAGCGTATTGGTGAAGAAGCTGGTGTACCTGTTTACTGTTATGAGCATGCTGCTCGTAAGGCAGATCGTAAGAACCTTGCTGTTTGTCGCGAAGGGGAGTACGAAGCTGTAAAAGAAAGAATCGGAACGGAAGAGTGGAAACCAGATTTTGGTCCTGCTGCATTTACTGATGAGGTAGCAAAATCAGGTGTTACAGCGGTTGGTGCTCGTAACTTCCTAATTGCATATAACTTCAACTTGAATACCACTTCTACTCGTCGTGCAAATGCAATTGCATTCGACGTTCGCGAGCGTGGTCGTACCAAGCGTGAAGGACATCCTATCACAGGTAAAATTGTGAAAGATGAAAACGGTAAGCCGGTTATGACTCCTGGTACTTTGAAAGCTACCAAGGCAATCGGATGGTTTATTGAAGAATTCGGAGTGGCTCAGATCTCTATGAACATGACTGACATCTCTGTGACTTCTATTCACAAGGCATTTGATGAGGTATGTGCAAAAGCTCAGGCTCGCGGTATCCGTGTAACAGGTTCTGAGTTGGTAGGTGTTGTGCCATTAAAAGCAATGTTGGATGCTGGTAAGCATTACCTGCGCATGCAAGGTCGTTCTACAGGTATTGCCGATCGTGAAATCATCAAGATCGCTGTTAAATCTCTTGGTTTGGATGAATTGTATCCATTCGATGCAGACAAAAAAATCATTGAGTACATCTTGGAGAATGAAGCGAAGAAAGGTCAGAAGAAATTGGTTGACATGACCCTGACTGAATTCGTTGAAGAAACAGCTTCAGAATCTATGGCTCCGGGTGGAGGATCGATCTCTGCTTATATGGGTGCTATGGGTGCTGCTCTTGGTTCAATGGTTGCTAACCTTTCTGCTCACAAACCAGGATGGGATGAGCGTTGGGAAGAATTCTCTGATTGGGCTGAAAAAGGAAAAGAATACCACACCAAACTAACTTGGTTGGTTGATGAAGATACCAATGCATTCAACAAAATTATGGATGCGGTTCGTATGCCAAAAGGAAGCGAAGAAGAAAAAGCTGCTCGTGCTGAAGCAATGGAAGAGGCTACCAAGTTTGCAACTATGGTTCCTTTCCAAACCATGGAGCTTTGTTTAGGCTGTATGGATGTTTGCAAAGCAATGGCTGAAATCGGAAACCCTAACTCGGTTACCGATGCCGGAGTAGGAGCATTAGCTGCTCGTTCGGGTGTAATTGGTGCATTCATGAACGTGAAAATCAATGCTGCTGACCTTACGGATAAGGCTTGGGCTGAAGACATCATCGCCAAAGGACAAGCGATTGTTGACAAAGCTGTGGCTTACGAAAAAGAAATTGTTGATATAGTGAATGCTAAGATTTAATAATTAGTGAATTACTATGTTGTTGTTGAACCTGCCAGTTTTCTGGCAGGTTTTTTTTGTTTCAAAACAACAGGCTTTTGATGCTCTCACTTGTATCGGGACCAGCAAAGCTGGAAGTCGAATAGTAAAAAAGTATAAAGGTAGAAAAGTATAATCCCGAAGCCTCGGACCCACAAAGCTGGGGGCG
>NZ_JANQCD010000074.1 GCF_026672275.1 Marinifilum sp. D737
CCGAACCCAAGTCGGAATCTCAAGATCACTGTGTTTTTAGCCAACAGCTAATTATTCATTGTTCATTATTAATTACTCATTATTAATTATTCATTATTAATTATTCATTGTATTTGCTATTGAGAATCCGAACTCTAGTCGGAGTCTCAAAATTACTGTACTGCCAACAGCTCTCAGCATTCAGCGGTCAGCTATCAGCGGTCAGCTATCAGCAGTCAGCTAATTGATAACTGTTCACTGATAACTGTTCACTGCTAACTATTCACTGCTAACTGTTTACTGTTCACTGTTTACTGATCACTGTTCACTGTTTACTGCTAACTGTTCACTGTTTACTGTTCACTGTAAAAATTTCTTTCAACTGATTCACCACCTGGGAGCCTCCCGAAAGGCTGATGTTGTTGATCTTTTCAGAGATTTTCTCAACATATTCCATCTCTTTCAGTTTGAACAGCATTTCGTTCTCCTCCATTAGTTTGGCAGTGTTCAGCAAACTTCTTGTTGATGCAGTTTCCTCTCTTCTGGTAATGATATTTGCCTGGGCTTGCTTTTGTGCAATCAATACCTGGTTCATGATCTCTTTTACATCTCCAGGCAATATAATATCTCTAATTCCACTATCCAAAAGTTTAACCCCTAAGGCAGCCACTCTCTCCTTTGTATTTTCCAGAATGGAAGAGGAAACACGCTCTTTTTTCTCCAATATTTCATCTAATGTAAGCGATCCCAAATACTCTCTCAATGCCAATTGCAATAGTATGTACAATTGCTTTTCGAAGTCCTTGTTTTCCATGATTGCTTTTTTTACATCAGTTACCTGATAAAGGGCAAAGAAATTCACTCTTAAGGCAGCTTTGTCTTTGCTCAGGATTTCCTGACCCGATACTTCGAACTTTTGCTGCCTGGTATCCACCTTATATACTTGAATTGGTGTTGCATTTTTCCAGAAATGATAGGTTCCGGCTTCAAGTTCACTTTTGAACCTGCCATCTACAAAAAGCAATGCCTTTTCGTATGATTCTACCTGGTATACCCTTAGGTAAGGAAGAACATTGGTTCTGGAAAGTATGTTTTTGTCCAGCTGATCGGACACTTCCATTTCCCTGGTATTTACAGTTTGAAAGGACAATGGTGTATAGCCTTTCCACCATGCATAGATTCCTGCAGAAAGAACTGTTTTAAATATTCCATTTTCATACATAAAACTCAATTCTCCATCTTTAACTTCTACGATGTCAAGCAGATTCTTCAAGCCTTCATCCTGCAAATAGATGGCCAATTCTTCCTCGGGTGTAAATGCACCATTTCTTTCCAAAGCCAATACTTGTTCGAAGGCACTTATCCAGTAAGTTCCTTCGGTAAGGACTTTCTTGTATTCCTTTTTCCTGTATACCAATCCTACAGTTCCTTTTCTAATTCTTACTCTTTTCATGATTGTTGGTTTATTGTATTCATTTTAATTTCTTCTTTAAAAGAAAGAAACTTGTGCGCAACCGCCTTTCCAAAGTGGAAGCTCCAATGCTTGCAAATTGCAACATGTGGTTCGTAAGAGTGAATTGCCAAATCGCTTTGGCGTGATTCTTACCCTTATAAAGCAAATGTCTCCTTTGAAAGGGATTGCAACTTTCGAAACGCTGTCAAGACTGCTTTATCTTTCAGAAAGAAAAAACTGGTCGGGCACAAATTACTTTCGGCTGGTAGACGTTTTGTGAAGTGTCTGTCTTCGTTTTTGATGGATTTATAGTCCATAATTGGCTTGTTACTCTACCCGAACTGAGTTATCCTTTTGCAAGGAGAGGGATTCGAACCCCCGACACACAAGGTGAATGAAAAATTCCAACAGTACCAGAAGCATATTCATCTCTATTGAGAGAATACTACCAAGCCATACAGAAACTTAAGTCAGGTCTGTGAGCTGTGGATTTTTTCATGCTTTTTCCTTCTTTGCAGAAGGTATTTTTTTCATACCAAAAGTATGCGATCATCATTTTAAAGAACTTTCTGATACAAAGGTGAGACAGTAGTGCGCAATCTTTTTGCGTAGTAAAATATTTTTTCTACTTTTCTTAAAAAAAATCAAATGCCAGTAAATAGAAATGCACTCATCCGCTATACTACCATCGACAAATGTCTTAGAAATCAGTACCGAAAATGGACTTTGGACGATTTAATGGATGCCTGCTCTGATGCGCTTTATGAGTTTGAAGGAATTGACAAAGGGGTAAGCAAACGAACCATACAGCTGGATATCCAGAACATGAGAAGTGAAAAACTGGGATACAATGCTCCCATTGTGGTTACCGATAAAAAATTTTATACCTATGATGATCCTGAGTATTCCATTACCCAACTTCCTTTGTCGGATCAGGATTTGAATAAATTGAATGATGCGGTTGAAATCCTGAAACAGTTTCAGGGCTTTTCGCACTTCTCTGAAATGAGCGGACTGATTCAAAAGTTGGAAAATAAGATTTATACTGAGCAAAGTAAGGAACGTTCCATCATACACATCGACACAAATGAAAATTTAAAAGGTCTTGAGCATTTGAACCTACTCTACCAGGCCATTCAATCAAGAAAGGTTTTAAAGATAGAATACCAATCGTTTAAAGCACGAAACAGAAATTCATTATACTTCTATCCCTATTTGTTAAAGGAGTTCAATAACCGCTGGTTTCTTATTGGGAGACAGAAATTAAAAAAGAACAAATTCATGACACTTGCCCTGGATAGAATTCACTCCATCGAGTATCAGGAGGAGATGGATTTTTTGGATGATCCTGATTTTGATCCGGATAATTACTACAAACATGCTATAGGTGTAACGGTAAACGAAGGGTTAAGTCCAAGAACCATTACCATAAAGCTTGACCGAACTCATGCTCCTTATGTAATTACCAAACCCATTCATGCATCACAAAAAATGATTGACAAAGGACAATATGGGATTACCATAGAATTAAAAGTTATCCCCAACTACGAATTGGAACGTGTGCTTCTTGGCTTTGGACCCGGATTGGAAGTTGTTTCACCTCCTTCGTTAAGGAAAAGGTTTGGAGAGTTGATAAAAAAATCATCTGATGCTTACAATAAAGAGTAAGTCTTTCAGGGGGCAGCGGTCAGCTATCAGCTCTCAGCAGTCAGCGGTCAGCGGTCAGCTAATTACTCATTATTAATTATTCATTGTATTTGCTATTGAGAATCCGAACTCTAGTCGGAATCTCAAGATCACTGTGTTTTTAGCCAACAGCTAATTATTCATTGTTCATTATTAATTACTCATTATTAATTATTCATTGTATTTGCT
>NZ_JANQCD010000075.1 GCF_026672275.1 Marinifilum sp. D737
CCGATTATGAATTTTGTTGCATTTGGCTCCCAAATGCTTACAAATTCTATTTCGGGACGAAGCTTCCCCTCCCGAATACTTTCGGGATTTCTAAAAGTTTTTTGCGGATAAGCAGATTGTCCTTCCAATGCCCCCTATAACCCGTGCTGACATAGCCGAAATCATTTATACTTCTCCATTCGGATTATAGATAATTTTAAGGACTCTCTACTATAAATCATACAGAACCTTTTTTATTAATGAATCTCAAAAATAAACAAAGCATAATTCAAAGAAAAAGATTTCTGCAGTTTTGAGGTGTGGATATCTTAATTAACAGTGGAATCATTCCCTTTTTATAACTAAATTTGCCATTGCCTCAATCAGGCATCAAAAAGTTTATTCGAGACAATATATATACAGATGAAAATAGCATTAGCCCAATTAAACTATCATATCGGCAATTTCGAAAGCAACACGGAGAAAATTATCTCTGCAATTGAAAAATCAAAAAAAGAAAATGTTGATTTGGTAGTATTTTCGGAGTTAGCAATCTGCGGGTATCCTCCAAAAGATTTATTAGAGAGAAAAGATTTTATTGAAAGAACACAGGATGCTTTGCAAAAAGTAGCTAAGGCATGCACAGACATTGCTGCTGTTGTGGGTGGTCCTTCAATCAATCCAAATACCAAGGGAAAGAACTTGTACAATTCGGCTTTCTTTATTTCTAACGGAAAAGTTGAAAGTATTCACAATAAAACCCTGTTGCCAAACTACGATATATTCGATGAATACAGATATTTCGAGCCAAATACAGAATTCTCGTTGGTAGAATACAAAGGCAAGAAAATTGCGATTACGGTATGTGAAGACTTGTGGGAAAAACAACCTACCGATAATAATTTTGCAAAATCGGAGCTTTACACCATTTCACCAATGGAGGAGCTGAACAAATTGAATCCTGATTTTGTGGTAAACATTGCTGCTTCGCCATTTTCATACAACCAACAAGATTTAAGAACCAACATTCTAAAATCAAATATCGAACGATACAATTTGCCTGTGATCTATGTGAACCAAATTGGTGCTCACACCGAATTGATTTTCGATGGTGATTCGATGGTTTTGAACTCGAAAGGTGATGTGGCATGCAGACTAAAGTATTTCGAAGAAGATTACCAGGTAGTGGATATGAATGAGATAGAAGACAAAGCAATTGAAATTGCAGAAGTCGACTATATCGAAAAAATTCATGACGCTTTGGTTCTTGGTTTGAAAGATTATTTTGGCAAAATGGGCTTTAAGCAAGCGACTTTAGGTCTTTCCGGTGGTATCGATTCTGCAGTAACCGTAGTACTTGCCGAAAGAGCTTTGGGAAAAGAAAATGTACGTGTATTGTTGATGCCTTCTGAGTTTTCTTCGGACCATTCGATTAAAGATGCGGTTGATTTGGCGGAAAATTTAGGTATTGAGCACGAAATTGTAAACATTCAGGAAATTTTTTCAGAATTTCAGAAAGCACTAAAACCTAGCTTTGGCGATTTGCCATTTAATGTTGCCGAAGAAAACATACAAGCCAGAATCCGCGGTACTTTGGTAATGGGCTTATCCAATAAATTTGGCCACATATTATTAAATACATCCAATAAAAGTGAAGCAGCCGTTGGATATGGAACTCTTTATGGTGATATGAACGGAGGCTTATCAGTTTTGGGAGATGTGTACAAAACAGATGTATTTAAAATGGCTTGGTTTATGAATAAAGACAAGGAAATTATTCCGGTAAATACAATTGTAAAACCACCATCAGCAGAATTGCGTCCGGATCAGAAAGATTCTGATTCATTGCCAGATTACGATGTTTTGGATGGCATTTTGTACCGATATATAGAAAAAAATATGTCATCGAAAGAAATCATCGCAGATGGTTTTGAAAAACAAACAGTTGAAAAAGCAATCCGTTTGGTAAACATGAATGAGTACAAGCGTTTTCAAACGCCACCTATATTGCGTGTTTCATCAAAGGCTTTCGGCTTTGGTCGTAAAATTCCATTGGTAGCAAAGCACAGTTAAATGGGTAGAAACACCTACAAAAACGTATGCTGTCGAACATCGTATAAATAAGGATATTTTTCTCTATTCGTTTTCCCATTTAAATTCATTTATATACATTTGAACTGTTTTACAACATGCAAGTATATTTTTTATAACCATATCCGATTATTGTAATGATTGAGAATGAAAGAAAGTCAAGAGAGACGATTTGTGGAGAAGTAATTAATAACCCTAACTCTGTATTTAATGTTCTTGCTCCGTCCGAGAAAGAAGAACTAAAGTCCAATATGACTTGCTCTTTTTTCAAAAAAGGCGAATACATTTACAAAGAAGGCGAAAGACCTATTGGGTTAATTTGTTTATCGGAAGGGAAAGTTAAAATTTTTAAAGAAGGAGTTGGCGGACGTGAACAAATCGTTCGTATGGCTAAACCAATTGGTTTTATTGGATACCGAGCTTTATTTGCCGAAGAGAACAACATTGCATCGGCAGTTGCTATCGAGGATTCGATTACCTGTACAGTTAGCTACGACTTAATTCTTAAACTACTTCGTTCGAATGCTGAATTGGCATTAAGTATTATTCGTTCGTTGTCAACCGAGCTTGGATTCTCGAACAACAGAACCATTACGCTTACCCAAAAGCACATTCGTGGTAGGTTGGCTGAATCGTTATTGTTCCTTCGTGACACATACGGATTTGAAGAAGACGAAGCAACCATTAAGGTTTACTTATCGAGAGAAGATATTGCAAACCTATCGAACATGACAACTTCGAATGCAATTCGTACATTATCGACATTTGCCAGCGAAGGTGTTATTGCTATTGACGGAAGAAAAATTAAAATACTAGACAAGGTGCGCCTTGATAGAATCAGTAAATTAGGTTAACATTTAAGAACAATATTGAGGAGGCGTTGGAAACAGCGCCTCTTTTTTTTTATTCTGAAAGCATTGAAAAGTTTAAATGGTGAAAAAGTAGAAAAGTTGTAAAATTCTATGGCTATTGTAATTAAGAACTATATCACATATGTACCCTTTGAGTTCAAAGGGAAGAATCCTGAGCGTAAGAACAATTAGTAATAAGCTAAAATATTGTTCCCGATTTTACACTTTAGGCTATTTTTCTAATGGAAATAAACGGTTAAGAATTTAAGTATATAATGAAGTTGTTTAAAGTCCTCCTGAAAAACTGCGAGCAACATCTTGATTCCATTGGCATCAGCTAATTTTTATTACGTAACTTCGGCTATGCAAT
>NZ_JANQCD010000076.1 GCF_026672275.1 Marinifilum sp. D737
GAAATTTGTTTTGTCAGCATCAATACGAACTGTTGCAGGTTCATCTACTAGAACAGATAAATCAACATGTACATCATCTGTCGAAGTAGCACAATTTTTATATTCTTCCTTAAAACTAATCTTACATCTATAATCTCCTTCGTCATCCTGTTGTGGATTCAAGAAAATTAATTCATGTGTTTTGGTTCCTGTAAGTTCACCCGAAACATCAGCTAAGTCGATATAATTTCCAGCTGCATCTTTTTTAGACCAGGAATAATTATACCAACTTGTATCTCCATTCGAAACATCTAAGGAATTTTGTACACCTTCACAAAACTGGAATGTTTTTCCATTATTTGAATAGCTATAATTAGGTATTACTTTCGCTTCAAATAAATCAGTATCTTCTACTGCCTGAACAAAACTAATGCTATCAATGGCAAAAAAGGTTCCTTCACCATTTAAGTTGTTATTTAATATTTTTATGGATGCATTTCTTGCACCATTAGGCCTCCACAATGCTGATACTGATTGCCATTCATCAGAACGATCAATTCTAAAGTTTTCTACAATTGTTTCATTATTAATTAATATTTTAAGAGACTGATTTCTAGAAGCATCACTTTGTGCCAATCTACCATGCATCTTAAAAATGTAATTAAACTTACTCTCTACCTCCATTTCAGCTGAACGATAGATGGTATCATTCTGATTTTTAGAATATGCCAACAACATCTTCCACCCGCCAATAGGATTAAAATCATTTAGTAGCGGATTTTCATCTTTAGGTCGTCCCGTAATTGCGAATTGACCAGGATCTACCAAATTATTCGTAACCAACTCATAATAGGAATCAAAACCATTATATCCATCTAAAAAGTCACCATTAAACAGGATTTCCAAACTTGGATCTCGATAATATGCTCTAACCTGCCATGTTGTATTTTCATTTGGAGCTGGAATTTTTAATGAACTATTTATAAAATTAGGTCCTTCCCATTCTGTTTCTCCTGCATTATTTACAACCTCCTTGTACCATTCGTAGAAATCCGGGTTTCTTCCTGTGTTATCTTTTATCGATACAATTATATCATCATCGTAACTTTCACAAATCAAACTCAAATCTGTTTCGATATCTAGCTCGGGATGAATTGGAGATACAGCTTTTGTAAAACCTGAATAATATCCAGCTGCACCTAATGTATTTGAACTTGCCGTCCATGCAACATTTATGGCCTTATCTCCTGTAAAACGGGAATCGCCTGAAATACCAGAAACAGTATAGTAAACCCACTCAGTTGAGCCAAAAACATCTTTGGGATCGTTTAAGGTAGTACCATTATGCTTGACATTAACATTCTTTTGTGCTAAAACAGTAACAGTTGGACTAATGTAATCACCAGTGGTAATTTGTTTGGCTTTAGGGATCACAACCTCTTTCATTCCCAGTGCAGTTAATGGAGGAATAAAATTCAAACCAATATTTATCCAATCTTCATTCGTTCCACACATAGTCTGATAGACATAAACATCTTTTCCTTTTGAGTTAATAAAAAGCGTTGGAATATCATCTGGATTAACAATATCATCAAGAATAATGAAATCTCCAGGATTGGCAAGCGTTCCTTTTAACTTATCATTTACCCAAATCTCGGTATTAGCTTGAGTAGCAACAACAATGGTTCTTTCTTGTCCAGCATGATAAGCTGTAGGGTCAGGTTCTGCTCTCCCCTGTCCTTTCATCACTATATACTTGTCTCTAACTTGGTCGACCGGAACGATTTGATCAAAACCTATATCCTGTGAAGGTTTAGCTCCTGCTGTCCAAGAGCCTGAATTCACAACAATATCTTTTGTTGAAGTAATATGGGTACCATTCATTCCGTTACGCACCTCTATTGATTCACTTCCAAATTTGTTGCTGTGTAAATTTGTCCCTAATGTATAAGTTTGTCCTTTATTTAAATTGACAGTAATTGTTTCGTTAGGTGTAATTGACTTTAAAACAACTTTACCTCCTTCATACATGGTAATATATTTACACTTTATACCAGAAAATGTAACCGTAGTAACACCATCATCTACGGCCATTACCGAAATAGAATGACTTCTAATGGGTCTAGTATCTTCATAATAATAATAATTTAAAGGATCACCATTTAAAATCGTATGACCATACAAATGACCTGAATAAAACTCTTTACCTTTTGCATAAGCTCCTTTTGCAGACAAAGAAAATCCATGAGTCAAAGCTCCACCTTCACCACGATTACTATAACCATGTCGAATATTTGCAAAGAATGGTCCATCGTACGAAAAAATCCTAAGGCCATGACCATCAAGTGGCTTATTTAATTCTTTCGGACCAATAATTCCATATGAGTAACTACATCCATCAGGATAGTAGTAATTACTGTGCTTACTATATGTAGCCCCCGATGGAGTTCTAAATACATAAGTCTCACTATGGTTTCTATTAACCGTGAATGGTCCAGCTATTTTATTACCTTGACCATCTTCAATATAAACATTGATATCTTTCTCTGAGTTTGTTGATAAAAACACCTCTTGCTTACCAACCTGAGAAGAACAATAAAATGGTGGCACATAGTGCTCATAATCATACTGAGCAAATCCGGACAAAGGAATTGCTAATAGTATAAAAATTGAAATTGACTTTAAAATTTTTTGAAAACGAGTAAAGATTCTACCATTTCTCATATCTAAAGATTCAAGGTTATAGTGGTTAAGTTTAAAAGATTTATTTGCTAATATTTCAAATCACATCTTTTTATTATTTTCCATTAATCAACAGATGCTATTTCAGCAAGTTAGAGTTAAAGCATTCATTACACCCATTATATTATTGCATGGACACTTTAATTTATTACACAAATATACCTTTTAAACTGATAAAAGGGTTTATTTGTTACATATTTGTATAAATATTTAGTAAAGCTAAGAAAAATTAAACAAGAGGTTATCAAGCTAAAAAAAAGGCTATCTCAAATGAGATGGCCTTTTTCATGCAATATTTTATTAAAATACTGGTGATCGAACTGCTTTAATTCTTTTTCTTCTTTTCTTGGTAGTGGCAAGGGGAAAAGAGAACGAT
>NZ_JANQCD010000077.1 GCF_026672275.1 Marinifilum sp. D737
CTTTGATAATAGTAAGAGTTGCTTTTTCGGATGTTGCCGTTCCACAACTTCCAACTATACCAGTAACTTCACAATAATAAGTTTCACCATCAACTAAAGTGGTTTCGGTATAAGTTGCTGATGTAGCTCCAACAATTTCACCTGCACTATTGTACCACTGATAATTTACTCCTCCTTGCGCATCTCCTAAAACTGTAAAATCAACTGAAGTTTCAGTTTCACAAATTATTTTATCAGATGGATTTGTAACAGTTGGATTTTTATTTACCACTACATCAAATGATAGTGTTTGATTTCCACAACCCAAATCATTATACAGTTCTACTTTGTAAGTTCCTGCTTGTGTTAATTCAGCATTGCTAATACGGTAAGTAGGTTGATCCGACAATCTTGTCCCTGGTTCTGTTTCCTTATACCACTTGTAATGAATTTCATCTTCTCCTGCATTTGCGGTAACAAATAAACTTAACTCGTCATTTTCGCAAACTGTAGATGTTGCAGAAGATTGAGCTGTAATTACAATATTGTTTTTAACATCTAAATTAATAGAAACCTGATTATCACCACAATAATCAGAACTTACTTTAGCTGCATAAGTTCCGTCATCATAAGGACTTGCTGCAGGATTAATTACAAAATCAGTTGCAACTGTATTACCATCAGTGACTAAAGCTCCATCTTTCCACCAACTAATCCCATTATGTTCTCCTCTTTCTGTGATTTTTAACTCAACGAGGCCAGCGCATTTGTTTACGTTGTTATCAATGGTACTTAGTATTGGTTTCTCGTGAACTTCAACAAAATACTTTTTCTCCAAATTATCACAATTTCCAAGGCTTGTTACTTTTGCTTTGTAAGTATAAGTTCCTGGTAGATCGTGTTTACTTAATTGGACCTGATTTACATCTCCAAAACCAACTAGTGGATTATCAGCATCATTGGTCCAACTTACAGTATAAATATCTGCATCTCCATTCACTTCAATATTAAGAACGGGTTGTTCTCCTTGACAAATATGAATGGTTTCATCGGCAGGAGAAACTATAGAAACATGTTCGTGTACAATAAGCTCTCGTTGAATATTAACAACATCTCCACAAATTAAAGTAACTGCACAATAATATATTCCTGCATCATTAACTGTTACAGGATTAACGGTTAGTGAACCTGTTGATTCGCTTAAGATTGTTACATCTCCTGCTTTATTTTCAAAACGCCACTCAAAGTTTGGAGTTCCTGTATAAGCAATATCAATACGGAAATCGGTATCGCCAACACATTTTTCAATTGCAGTTCCTGTTGTAGAAGTAGTTGCTTTTTCAATACTTAAATTAGCTGTTGCTGTTTTTGAATTTCCACACTGATCGGTTACAATACATTTATATTCTCCTAAATCTGAATCCTGAACATTCGTTATACTCAAGAAGTCCTTATTTTCTCCTATAAGGGTTGTATTTGTATTGTCTTTCCATTCGTAAGTCAATTCCGACAAAAGTGAAACATCCTTTACTTCAACCACAAAGTCAACATCTTTTCCAATACAGGTAGCAACATCATTTATCGAAACCGCACCAAAATCAGGAATCAGATTCCATGTAAATTTATGAGTGAAATTATCACCAACACAATTTGGCACAGCAATAAACTCCCATGTCCCTTCGCTTGTTGTATTTACTTCGAATGTGTATGGATTTGTAATCACAATTTCAGAACCATCTGGTTTTATGGCCTTGTACTCAGCTACAGCTCCATTATCATCAAAAGTAACGGTTACATTTGTTGGACTACAGAAAGGACCGGTCGCGCTTTCAGTAATTCCATTCACAAGCATTTTGGGCACCACTGTTAAATTTGCTATAGATGACTTGGTATCACATCTGTTCGAAACTGTAACCTTGTACTCTCCCGCATCTGAAAGTTCTATTGGAGTTATAATTTTCTGAGCAGCATCTCCTTCTACATCAGTACCGTCTTTTTGCCATGAAAAATTATAGAATGATTCAGCTTGAGATAGTAAAACTGAAAAAATATGATTCCCATTTCCTTCACACAGATTGGCATCGTCTAAAGGATCGCTAATTGTAACATTAGGGTATATATCTAAATTATCAATTGGAATTGTGAGATCTCCGGTACATTCAACACTACCATCAACAGTTGTATAAACACTGGTTGCACTTACTGAATAGGTAAGATCTCTGTGAGCCATTGTTGCCGGAAATTTTAATATTGAACCTTGTTCAGTCAAATCTGTGGTTCCTTCTTTCCAATTGTAGACTATTGTTCCATTACCCGTTGCATTTGCAGTTAAAATAATATCCTTATTCTCACAAAGATCAGGGTTTACAGTTAATGAATTTAAAACTGGTGCAGACAATACTTCTAAGGTAACTTCATCAAATGCCAAACCGCATCCATTTTCAGCTTCGCACCTAACTACATAGGTTCCTGCATCATATCCGGAAAACACAAAAGGATTTTCCAATGAAACAGGATCATCTCCTCCATTTACATACCATTTAACCTGACCTGCATCACCTGTTACCAATGCATTTAAACTGGCAGATGTTCCAAAACAGAAATTTGTTTTGTCAGCATCAATACGAACTGTTGCAGGTTCATCTACTAGAACAGATAAATCAACATGTACATCATCTGTCGAAGTAGCACAAT
>NZ_JANQCD010000078.1 GCF_026672275.1 Marinifilum sp. D737
TGCCACATGTCATAATATTTCCCTTTTGTTTCGTATAGTTCAGTATGCGATCCTTCTTCCATTAATTTTCCTTTCTCCAAAACAATAATTTTATCAGATTGTAGTATAGTCCCCAAACGGTGAGCAATTAAAACAATGGTTTTCCCCTGTTCTTTTAAGCCTCTAATGCAGTTTTGAACTTGCTCTTCCGAAATGGAATCTAATGAGGACGTAGCCTTATCAAGAATGAGTACCTTAGGATCAGAATACAAAGCACAGGCAATTGCCAAACGTTGTTTTTGTCCGCCTGAAAGAGAAGCTCCATTTTCGCCCAACCAGGTTTAGAAACCATTTGGCAATTCTTCTATAAAATCCAATATGCCGATCTGCTTGCAAATGTCCAGTATGCGTTCCATATTGGGCTGAAAATACCATTTTAATGGCTCGATTTAGGAAAATATTTTTGAAAAAGGTATTGTGAAAATCTGATTTGTTAAATCATAGATTTCAATACAATAAAAATTAGAATTATGCCATTAATCACAGTATGAAATAAAAACGAATACATAAATCCATACTTCATTCTAATAAATCCTAAAATACCACCCAATACAATTTGGGGAGATACCAATACAGGACTAAACAACACAATCCAAATATTAATTCCTTAAAAAACGCAAAAGAGGGAGAAGATAAAACGCTGCAGGAATAGTCTTTTGTTTTACGACTATTTAGGTATGGAAGGACGCCACGGGTAGGAGGCCTTTTTTATTTCTTACCTAATTCGTAGACAAGATCAAAAGTATGTTTATTACTTATTCCTTGTTTCTAATAAAAATAATTACAAACCCTATTAAAAGGACTATAATGGCAGGCCAAAATATGGACATAAAAGCACTAGATAATCTGCTAAAAGCAAAATTATCAAATCCAAACTTCAAATAATATTCTAAAAGAATAAGTCCAAAAAAAACGATAAGCCATTTTAAAGATAATGATGTGTATTTATTTCTCATTCAGATTTATTTCAATAATTCAAGCTCATTTAACCTTAGCATTTTCTAAAATACAGATTCATGGAACTCAAAAAAGCTCCCATTGCAATAAAAAGAATGCCAAATACTATTGGCAAATCTTCAATCAGGTACAATTTTAGCAGCATAATGCCGAAACCTATTACATTCATCAACAACGACATAATTGGTAATGCCTTATACATTTTTATTTGCATATTTTATCTATTAAAAACAAGCATGGCAAATTACAACAATTTACGCTCTCTTAATTCATTAAAAAGCAAACCGAATTCCCACCTTCAAATAAAAATTATCTGTTTCGAAACTTGTTTCCGTGCTTCTTATCTCATTTTCAAAATATTAAATTGAAATGTTTTTTAAGGAAATACCTGCTGTCTTACGAGTACTGAAGAATTCCGATTTTTCTTTAATAAATAATCAATCGTGTTCAGATAAATTGAACAGATAGCCTCCTATAACAAATACACTGCAAACACGATAAAGCTTTGTTTTATACTTAAATCAAAAGAAATACTCTGTTTTTTTTATTACCTGTATACAAAACAATTTATCTGCCTTTATTATCATTCCTCCAACTTAAATTATCAACACTTGCTAAAATTTCTTTAAGATTAGGTAGTAGATAAATAAATAATTATTTCACCTCCTTTGAAGATATAATTATATATAAGAAGAATAAAATGAATCCTGCAAATGTTGCTAAAATATCGTAATAGTCAAAAGTTCGATTGGGAATAACTATTTGAATAAACTCATAAATAATTAAGCCAAGCGTGCATGCTAAAGAAACTGCAATTTGTGTTTTTATTATAAAATCACCTTTATATATGCTGAAAATAGATGAGGCTATTATGACACCGAAGGCATTTTCACTAGTATAAACAATATCGTTATTGAAGGTGCAAGTAATTTTTATGAGTTCAGTAATAAATAAACCGATAAATGCACATAGCAATACACATATTAATTTACTTCTTGATGTAAATCTGTTAAGAATCGATAACTGCTGCATGATAAATAATTTAAAAGAATTATTATTATAGCACGCCTTGAAATAATCAAGACGTGCAATATTTTATCTTTTACATGAAGGTATTCCTTCGTAAGTTCCTGCTTTACCTGCTTCATATACAGCTTTACAACCAGCTTTATATACATCATAAAGAGCACCTCCAAGAATAGCTCCACCAGTAAAAATTAACCATGCAGGCAAAACGCCACCTTCTATTTTCTTTAACTCTTTTTCATTTAAATCTTTCATATTCACAAAATTTTAAATTGTTTATTAAATCAATTAATTTTGTGTAGGCTTTTTAGCTAAGTCCGATGAACAGCATGGGTTCTCCAAAACACTTCTGTTTTTCGGGCTTTTTAACCTACACTTTATATATTCGCATTGGCCAAATTTGA
>NZ_JANQCD010000079.1 GCF_026672275.1 Marinifilum sp. D737
AGCCAAATACTGGTTCACGATTTTGCCTTGTCCTGTTACGCTTAGGGTATCGGGCAAATTGAGTATGTTGTAGCTAATGTGTAGCTTTTTGTACTTCTATATTCTCTTTTAAAAGAGATACAAATGAAACACTCGGACTATCCGAGTGTCCTTATCTCATACGGATTTAAATATTAAATTTACACATGTTTTGTATTATAGTGTATCTTAACACTTTTTTATGTCTACATAAGCAAATTATACTTTTTTAGCACTTGTCTTAATTGATTTCTATAATTATTATATTCTGTCAGTTGATTTTCAATCTCTAAAATATCAATGGGAATAGTACACATTATAACTTCATCTCCATGTTTATTTAAACAATCTTTTCCAATGATATTTTCTATATCATTAATTACACCAGAACCTGACAAATGCTTAGAATTAAAGATATTACACCAAAACACATCCCAAATTCTTTCTCCACATTTATTTTTATTATTACCAAAATGATGAACAAGTTCTTTTTCTTCTTCTGTAAGACGTCCTGAAGCAATTCCTGTCGCATAAGCTTTTGGTTGCTTAATTCTAGGCATGGAAAAAGCAAATCCATAACTAATTTTACAACCATTATCACTTAACATTGAAACCAATTCTTCAACTAATTTTTCCACATCACCAGATTGCATTCTGTCTTTAATTTTATCACAATCCATTTGCAATTTAAGTGAACTATAATTGGTAAATTCATCTTGTGGAGAATATAGAAATGAAATATCAGTATCACTAATCCTGAATTTAAAATCTTTTGGAACAATTGCTAATTCAATACCTACATGTGTTGAACCATTAATGTTTTTATACATTTTTTGTTCATTTAACTTAGTGTATTTTACATCTTTATTATAAAGCTTATTTTTATGAAAATAACTATATGAAAATCTATTCGGTGGAGTATTGAAAAGAGTGTGAATTTGATTTGTTGAAAATTTTAAAATTTTATTTAAAAAATCATTCTCTATTGCTTTCTGATTAAGAAAGTAAATTGCTATAACTAAATCATTCTTTTTCATTTATACTTAATTTTAATATGGTGGTTGAATAGCGGTTGTATTTACATTATAGCCTGATTTTTGTAAAAACTGTTTCATTATTAATAACTTATTTTCTATTTGGTAGATAGTTTGAGAAGGACTCACCACTTCAGTAATGCTAATCACTCCATTTTTGTTCACTCCAATTACATCAGGTCTCCAATTACCAACAGTTGGAATTTTTTGTCCCAAAGCCGTATTTATCGATTTGTTTAAATATACTACATTACCTGAATTAGCAAGATCATCTGCATTTTGCACCATAGCATCCCAATGTTGAGGAACTCCATGAGGTTTACCACTACTAATAATTTTTCCTGATTTCACCCAAGCCGTTCTCTCCCCAGGTAAATCAACCTTTCTAAATGTTCCTCTTGGCAAATTATCAGCTTCGGTTACAGGTAAATTCTCCCCCCTTGTTTGAGGTAAAGACTCCGGTTTTCTCATCGGAGTTTTTATCTCGTTTGGCTTTAGAATTTTCGGTTCTAAAGTGGCTACTGGCGCAATAGGTTGTGGAGCACTGTTTAGGGTTCCGTTCCAAAACGACCTGCCATTAAATTTGGCTATACCTCCATTAATGGTTCCACCTAATAACGCTCCAAATGCAATTCCCTTTCCATATTCTTCAAGTGTCATTAATGGATCACCAAAATAAGCATGGTTTAATCCATTTTGTACTGGCATTGAATAAGCTGCTCCTACCGCTCCTGCATATGCTCCAGCATAAAATCCACCAGCTCCTGCTGCTCCTCCTCCTGCTGCCAAAAATGCAGAACCTCCTGTTGCTGCTCCTACTGCTCCTGCTGCAGCACCAATTCCAAATGCAACAAAACCATCTTTCCAACTATTAATCTTTCCTTGGTAGGCTTTTATTCCAAGGTTAATTAATCCTCCTACTGCTGCTCCTATAACAATGTGCCAGAACTCCCCATTCTCATCTACGTAGATCATCGGATTATTCCCCATAGCAATGTACGGACTCGAAGCTTGTAAAGCCGGATCGATGGCAAACCAGCGGCCTACCTCGGGGTCATAATACCTCGCGTGGTGATCGTACCAATTTACCCCTAAACTGTCAATGAACTCTTTGCCTGTATAAAGGTAATTATATTTGTTTTTTGTTGAAAGGCCTGCAATAATTCCTCCATATGGGTAGTAAGCAGTTTCCTGTATTACATTCTCCTCCTCATCTACTACTACACGAGTGTGACCCAAATGGTCTTTT
>NZ_JANQCD010000007.1 GCF_026672275.1 Marinifilum sp. D737
TGGACTGTTGGACTGTTGGACTGTTGGACTGTTGGACTGTTGGACTGTTGGACTGTTGGACTGTTGGACTGTTGGACTGTTGGACTGTTGGACTGGAAAAAGAAAAAGCCCGTGACATAGGGGAATCACGGGCAACAATTCTAAAGGGTTAATTAACCTACTAACCAACCTTACGGTTGAACCTTTAACTCATTACTACCTTTCGGTAGGAATTAGACTCTAAAGATATAAGATTTTTTCAAATTTTAACATTTTTAAACAATTATTTAAGCTTTTAAATTTATTCTATATAAACCATAATAAATAAATTACTTCTCCTAACAACCCAATACAGCAATCTAATACAACATCTTTTCTTATTATAATACTAGTTTTTTTACTATGATTAAAATATACACAACATAAAAGCCTCAAGCATTAAGCTTGAGGCCTTGTAAAAAACCACCAGTATATACTTATACTAGCTAAACGTACAAAAATTGAAAACAGGCTTTCTTAGTCTCCTATTTTTTAGAAAGAATATTTTAGGTGTACCATAAAACGAGCACTTCCTACTTCTGAAGAATCTGCAACCTTACCATTTACTTGAGTAGTTCCGTAAGCAGCTGCAGTATATAAAGCTTGTGTACCAATCATGAACTTACCAGAATACCACTCCACTCTTGGACCAAACTGATATACGTAATCAATATTAGAACCTCTGCTATACAATCCAACAAAACCATTCTCATCTGTAGCTAAGTCGTCGCTTGCACCAAGATTCTTTGTATAACCTGCAAATAAGCCATAACGAACATTACCAGTAGTTGTATAAACATCAGACCAAATAGATTGTGTGGTAATATTGGTATATTCGTAATCTCCATTTGCTTTCACATTCTTCACACCATAACCACCTAACATTACAAAATTGTACATGTTTTGACCATAAATGGTATGAAGATTCCAAACTACCTTATCAGATTTAACAGTCATCCAGGCATTCATTTGAAGACTTGATAGCATTTCATCTGTTTTTGCACCCAATGGATTTTCAATCATTGGTTTTAAGAACTTAACTCCAGCGGTTGCTCCTAAAGTAAATCCTTTTGCAAAATCGTATTTCACCTGAGCTGATAATTCTGGAATACTAGCTTGCTGTATATACTTTACATTTGCACCATCAGGTCCTGGAGATTTAAAATCCAACTCCGACAAGGCAGCAATAAGTGCATACCCCTTATCAAATTTACGAGTGTAACGAAACTGAGGAGCTCTTCCCAAAACATTAAATGGAATACCTCCACCCCAATGCTGCACTTTAGGGAAGCAAGATGTTACAAACATAGGATGCCAGTACTTACCAACCAATAATTCGTCCTTTCCCCAATCAAGTTTCACAAAAGCGTGTCTTAGGCGGAACAAACCTGATTTATCGTTTGATGTTCCAACAAAATCACCCTGTATAGTAGCAGATCCTTTCGCTCCAAATGCATTGAATCCTGTAACTCCAACGTTTAATCGAGAGTGAATAGAAGTCATGAACAGTTCAGAACGGTCATTTAAATCCTCACCATTGATATCGTAATCTTTTGCTGCGGGATAAAGAAGTACTTCTCCTTCGCGAGCATTAACTGTTTTTCTTGTATCAAAAATCGCTTCCGCAGATACAAATCCACTAAGTTTAACTTTGATATCTTCTTTTTTTTGAGCAAAAGATGCCAATGGCAACAAACTCAATACCATTACAAATATTTTTTTCATAGTGTTTTCATAGGTTAAAATTTGAAACAGGACGCACCCCGATTCGGCATGCAAGTTAATATATTTCAGTGGAATACGCCTGTTTCAATATTTTTAAATTTATTATATGGGCATAATACATAAATTAGCCAATCATAACTTAGGTATTAGACAATTTATGTTTTATCGCCACCAGTTAAATGGCTACTCTCTCCTTTTTAGCTGGCTTTTTCTTATAATTAGAAGTTGCTTTGATTCCTTCGGTTACTCTATTAACCAAATAAATAATAGACATGTAAGGTACCCCTGCATTGGTAGTTAATCCAATTTCACAAGTTCGGCTATTTGAATAACCTGCTACAACTTTCTCTTTCTCAATAACAGGATGAAGCTTACGAAGTGCATACTTGTTTACTTCTGGATAATTAAAACCTCTGTCACCTGCAAAACCACAGCATCCTACTTCTTCAGGAAGAACAACATGGGAAGCACAAGCTTCAGCAACAGCTTTTAATTTAGTAGTTAAACCCATTTTCGTTGTTGTACATGTTGGATGAACAGCTACAACTTCGTCAACCTTGTTAAACTTCAACTTATCCATCATGAATTCATGAATAAATTCTACAGGTTCGTACAATTTCAATGATTTATCCATCACATTTCTCATGCGATACAAACAAGGCGAAGTATCACATAAAACAGGATATTTTCCATTTTCCGAAGCTTTTAACAATGCAGCTTCCAATTCAGATGATTTCTGATTAGCATGCTCTATCAAGCCTTTACTTTCCCAAGGAGTACCACAACAAAGTGAACTCATTTTTTCAGGGAAGATTACTTCGTAACCAGCCTTTTCCAATAATTTTTGAGTTACCTTGTGTAAAGGCTCTTTGTATGGATCACCTTTAGCTGGCCCCATTGTTTGAGCAATACAAGATGGGAAATAAACTACTTTTAATGGGTTTTCCTGATTAATTTCCTTTGGTTTTGGTCCACTCACACCCTTAGGCATAGCAGGAGTCCACGCTGGAATACTATTACCACTTAGCTTTCTGAATCCACCGGCAATTCCACCAAGCAAAGTCGACCCCATTACAGTATGTACACCATTCACGAATTTTAATCCAGTACGAATAGTAGAACCAACAGTCGAGAAGTTATTGGCAACCATTCCACTAATTTTTTGAGCTCTGGCAGTATCAACATTCAACGAGCGAAGGTATTTAATATATTTACCTGTATCGATTCCTACAGGACAAGAAGTAGCACACAAACCATCTCCTGCACAAGTTTGTTCGCCCAGGTAAGCAAATCCTTTTTTCAGCTTCTTTAGCATATCAGGATTTTCACCTGTATTTTCCAAACGTTTTATTTCACGTTGTACAACCGTACGCTGACGTGCAGAAAGAGAAAAACCTGCGGTCAAACAATTTACCTCACAAAAACCACATTCAATACATTTGTCTACAATATCGTGAACAGGCTTTAATGTTTTAAAATCTTTAATATAGCAATCAGGATCTTCATTGATAATCACTCCCGGATTCAATAAACTCTTAGGATCAAAAAGTTGCTTCACCTCTTTCATCAGTTCGTAAGCCTCTTCACCCCATTCATGTTTTACAAAAGGAGCCATATTACGACCAGTACCATGTTCTGCCTTTAACGAACCATCATACTTATCTACGACCAGATAGTCAACTTCCTTCATGAAGCTCACATACTGCTCCAATTCTTCTGGTTTATCAAAATTTTGGTTGAAAATAAAATGGAAATTACCTTCCAAAGCATGACCGTAAATCACACCATCCTTATATCCATATTTTGCAATTAATTCTTGCAATTCAGCTGTTGCCTTAGGTAAATCCTCAATATGAAAAGCAACATCTTCAATAATACAAGTTGTACCTGTTTCGCGCAAACCACCTACAGCAGGAAAAACACCTTTTCTAATGTTCCAATATTTTGAATATTCCTCAGGCTTATCGGTAAACTCAATTGGCTTAACCGTTTCATAAGCAGAAAGAAGGTTTTTAATTTCCTTTATATTCTTATCCAATTCTTCCTGACTATTGGCCAAAGTTTCCACCAAAATTGCAGTAACACCATCAGGAAAATCTTTTATAAAGGCTGGAATTCCATCAGAATCCTCAACAGCACGTAAAGCAACACGATCAAGCATTTCGGCACCATGTACCGGTCCTGGTTTCATTGTAACCACCGACTGACAAGCTGTAACAATATCAGGAAAATAGATCATCGCACTAGCTTTGTGCTTATGATTTGTTACAGTTTTCATGGTCAATTCAGACATGAAAGCCAATGTTCCTTCCGAACCTACCATTAAATTCACTATAATTTGGAAAGGATCATCATAATCGATAAACGGATTAATACTTAAACCAGTAGTATTTTTAATGCTGTATTTATGACGGATTCTATCAGCCAATGTTTTGTTGGCTCTTACACGATCGCGAATTTCCTCTATTTTTCGAATAAAATCGCCATGAGAATTCATAAAGTCTTTTCTACTTGTCTCATCACCAGTGTCCAAAACCGTTCCATCGGCAAAAACCAAACGAGCTGAACGAATTGTTTTGTAAGCATTTTCGTGTGTACCACAATTCATCCCCGAAGCATTGTTCATCACAATACCACCAATCATTGCAGAATTGATTGAAGCAGGATCGGGCCCTAATTTCTTTCCATAAGGAGCCAAAACCTGGTTAATGCGAGCACCTACCAAGCCTGGTTGCATACGTATCTCTTCGCCACCTTTCAAGATTTCATATCCTTCCCAGTGTTTCCCAGCAATAATTAAAATAGAATCAGTAATTGCCTGCCCCGCTAAACTGGTTCCTGCTGCTCTAAAAGTAACAGGTAAACTATATTTATTGGCTAAAGTAAGAGCTTTTGTAACCTCTTTCTCATTCTGAGCCCTAACAATAATTTTAGGAGTCAAACGATAGAAACCAGCATCTGTACCATAGGCCAAATTTCTAATTTCATCCGTATATAGCCTTGATTTTTCAATGTCTGATTGAATCTCCTCGTAAAACTTTTTATAATTTTCTTCCAACATAGCCTTTATATTTTTCAATTCAAGTCATACAACCTTAATTGGTAACTGGTATGACAAATGTACGTTTTTTCTTAATTTAATAATTGAGCTTATCCAAAAAGTTTGACCTTCCTCTCACTCTTGCTGGTGAAACCTTTTGAACCCTAACCACAAAACAACAAACACTTCAAGGCTTCTTCAACGCGATAATCACACCCTAACATTACTTTCTGGATAAGCTCTAAATTATTATAATGGCAATGGATTAAATCCAGTAGAAATTAGTACTACCACTACAATCATTACCATTAAATAATATACAAATGCAGGAATTGCGTTACGTCTGATAATTGTTCCTTCTGCACCTATACATCCTACGGTAGCACACACTGCCACAACATTATTTACACAAATCATATTACCCAATGCAGCACCAATCGTTTGAACCGCTACAATCAATACCTGAGGAATTCCCAGAATAGTAGCTGTTTCGAATTGAAGGGAAGCAAACAACAAATTGGATACAGTCGCTGAACCTGACATAAAAGAACCTAATACCCCTACAATTGGTGAAATAACCGGATACGCATTACCTGATAAATCGGCAATGGCAGTTGCCATGGTAGTTAGCATACTGTCTAACCCTGCTCCGTTTGAACCTGATTTTAACATTAACTGAACCATTGCAACACCCGCTAGTAAGGCTATAGCAGCACCACTTAATTGCTTGAAAGTAGTTTTCCAGGATGTTACAATTTGTTTCTTATTCATTCCGTGCATTACATTCGTAATTAATGCAACCAATATGAATGGAATGGTACCTGGAAGATAAGCCCACTTTAATACGTAGGTTAATCCTTCAATACCCAATACGTTTGACAAAGTAATCGTTTGCGCTGCCAACCATCCTTTTAAGCCTAGAGAAGGGATACGAGTCACAACCAAAATAACAGCAATTAGTACAT
This sequence comes from Marinifilum sp. D737, assembly GCF_026672275.1. Classification (GTDB taxonomy): domain Bacteria; phylum Bacteroidota; class Bacteroidia; order Bacteroidales; family Marinifilaceae; genus Marinifilum. The sequence continues at coordinate 5,749 of NZ_JANQCD010000007.1, forward strand.
ATGGCATCCATGCTTTAACCAAGCCCATTTTAGCCTCTCCTGTATCACCGCCATTATCATTCGATTTCCAGCTTGCTTCCCACTCTGATTTTGGAGGGAAATCCCAAGTTTTCTTAGGAACTAAGAATCCACGTTTTGCGGCAAATACAACAATACCCAATCCGATAAATGCTCCCAATAGTGAAGGAAGATCAGGACCTAAAGTAGATGCAATCAATACGTAAGGAATACCAAAAGCCAAACCTGCAAAAATTGCGAAAGGAGCTGCAGCCAATGCTGGCTTAATCGATCTTTCTTTGCCAAAAAACTTGGTCATTATCATGATACCCAATAGAGGAATAAAAATACCAACCAGAGCATTAGGGATAGCAATCCACTTGGTTAAGGCCAATTTAAACACCTCAGGATTAGCAGCTACATCGGCAAGATTTTGTTCCAGGGTAACCATGGCACCACCACTAATTGGTGTACCAACTGCACCGTAAGGAACAGGAACCGAGTTAAAAATAAGAGCAACCATGGCAGCAGCCAAAGGCGGGAATCCTAATCCTACCAAAAGTGGTCCCGCCAAAGCGGCTGGAGTACCAAAACCGGCAGCACCTTCGATAAAAGCACCGAACATAAAACCGATAATAATTGCTTGTATACGTCTATCGTTTGTAATCCCATTAAAACCATTGTTGATGGTGGTCATTGCACCCGACAGTTTCATGGTATTCAAAATTAAAATCGCTCCAAAAATAATAATCAGGATATCGAAAGCTTTTAGGAAGCCAAATACCGAATATCCAAGAATGTGGTGAATATCAATTTTCCATACTCCAAACGCCACTGCTATTGCCACTAGTAAAGAAAGAGGCAAAGCCTTCTTGGCTCCCCAGTTAAAGCCAACCATTAACACTATGGTTAAAAGAATTGGCGAAAAAGCTAATAATGCATTCATAATAAAATAATTTAGGTTTTAGTTTGCCTTGATAAGAAATTTCCAGTAAACCTTTTTTAGCATTTGATTAAAAAAAGGGCCTGCCCTTGGCAGGCTCCTTTTAAAACTCAATAGTTATATTAATAACTGCTAACAAAGGTGTTATAAAAACGATAATCTTTTCAATGACATTGATTTGTACTAACCTGACTTTCTGTGTCAAATATTTTTATTCAAAATCAGGTTACTAGATTTATTATCTGTAGCAAATGGGTTAGATTTACTATAGTTTTTTAATAATGAACTGCGATTTCGAAGCGGATCTCCTACAATAGTGGTATTATGCATTAGCATATCAAGAGCCACTAACTTTTGTTTCAAGTCTTTCAAACTCTCCTCCAGATGTATTCTATTGCTTTTTAAATCCATAATTCGAATATTTTTAACATTTAAACAATTTCGAGGTAGTTCTCGATAAACTCTGTCAAGTGAAGTACTTTTACAGGTACTTTCTTGTGCATCAAACCACCATTAATTTGCATCACACAACCAGGACAATCGGTAACCAATAATTCTGCCTGGCTAGCCTGAATGTTCTCAATTTTCTTGTTTAATATTCCGTTGGAAATGCTTGCAAAATCAAGAGAATAAGTACCACCAAATCCACAACACACATTGCTATCGGTAAGTGGGACAAATTGTTTTCCTATTAAATTTGAAAGGAATGATTCTGCCGAATAACCTAATGAACGAGAATCATGACAAGGTGTATGGTAAGTCACTTTTTTGTTTCCTTTCACTTTGAATTTGATGTTATTTTCCTCCAGGAACTTACCAATTGGAGTTACCATATCGCCTAACATCGAAGCTTTCTTATATCTATTTGGGTCTTCTTTCGTGAAATCTAAAAACTCATGCTTAATAGCGCCACCACAAGTAGGACAAAGTACCAGCAATGCCTCGTAATCCTTAGGTTCCTGCAGATTATCAATCGTATTGTAAATCATTGTTTTGGCATTATCCGGATCACCCGAAGCAATTGCAGGAATACCACAGCAAGCTGCTTTTTTAGGAATATCGACCTGAATACCACTCTTCTGCAGTAGTTTTACCATGGCCAATCCCATTTCAGGATAGAAATACTCTACCGCACAACCTGGGTAAAAGAATACTTTTCGGTCTGAGGTAAATTGGTCGAAACCATCTTTATAGAATCGCTTGCTAAATGTTTTAGAAGCCAAAGCCGGGAATTTTCTAAAATCCATTTCCTTCGGTAACATTGGAACTGTACCAATAATTTTTTCATCATTGGTTTTACAAGTCTTTGTTAATGGAAATTGGAAATTTGCCCCCATCGAAAGAACAGATTTCATTCTATCCGGCTTCGCTACCAAGTTTTTAAATACTTTCTTCTTTATAGGATTAATTCCATACTTCTTCCCTACTACCAATTTCAAATCGGAGATTAAGGTTTGCAAATCGATACCCGATGGACAGTTGAAAGAACAAGCTCTACAACCAATACACATCTTCAGAATATCTTTTGCAGCTTCGTCGCCCTGGTAAAGAGCCGTTAAAATCAACCCAATAGAACCGATATAACGATCGCCATAAACATGCCCCCCTACCATTTCGTAGGCCGGACAAATGTTGGCACAACTACCACAACGTACACACTTTAATGCTTCTTTAAATTTTGGATGCTCGAAAAATGCCAAACGTCCGTTATCTAAAAATACATAGTGCGTTTCCTTAATGCCTTCTTCGTTTTTATATGATGGAGTACGTCCTTTAATCCATGTAGTGTATGAAGTAATGGTTTGTCCGGTTGCACTCTTTGGCAATACGCGTACAATATCCAATGCCTGGTTAAAATCATCACATAATTTTTCGTAACCTACCAATACAATGTGCACCGGAGGAACAGTTGATGACAAACGTGCGTTACCCTCGTTGGTAACCAAACCAATAGTTCCTGTACTGGCTACAGCAACATTAGCCCCAGTCATACCAACTCCTGATTTGAAATATGAATCACGTAAGAAACGACGAGCAATTTCTACCATTGCCTTAATATCGTCCGGATCAACCTCTTCGCCTGTGTAATCGGCAAAGATTTTAGCCACTTGCTGGCGAGTTTTGTGAATGGCTGGCATTACCATATGTGAAGGATGCTCGTTGGCCAACTGTAGAATCCACTCTCCCAAATCGGTCTCGATGGGTTGCAATCCCTCTTTTTCCAAATAATGGTTCAACAGAATCTCTTCCGAAGTCATCGATTTTGACTTCACCATATATTTGGTATTGTGTTTTTTCATTACATCAGCAATGTATTTACAAGCATCCTCGCCTGTTTTTGCCTGAAATACCTTACATCCATGTTTCTCGACATTCTCGCGAAACAGGTTGAATTGCTGCATTACTTTATTTAAATCTCTATCCTTTAAATCGTGAACACGAGTTCTTAACGATTCAAAATCCAGTCCTTTATATGCATTTTCCTTTGATGCCTTATAAGCAGTTGCAAAGTTCTTTAGGTTCTTATACAAAACCTCATCTTTCAATTTTTCGTTTATCTGATCGTGTATCTTCATAGCTGCTCTTTATAAATCATTCAAAATATAAACTGTCATCTCCTTAGGCCCATGAACTCCTACTGTTAGCACACGCTCAATATCGGCGGTTCTACTCGCCCCGGTAATGAATGCAACGTATCCGCCTTTATCTGATGTTCTTTCTTCAAGAAAATCGGCCACATGGTTTAATGTGCTTACCAGTTTGCTTAGTGGCATAACCACCAAAAGCTTTTCGGCAAGACAGGTAGCCAGCCTTTTATTTTCTTCGCAACTATCAAGTACAACTGTTCCCGTTTCTGCTATACCATAATCAACTTCTACCAGTGCAGTTCCTATTCCTTCCTCACCAGCTCTAATGTCTTTTTTAAGATTAAAACTTGGGACATCAACATAGTCAAATCTCTCCTTCTTAAGTAGCATTGAAAACTCATCGTTCGATAGAACCAAATTCTCGCTACCTACTAGTTCTGACTTTTCTATAAATCTTTCTAAATCATTCATAGGATTAAGTTATTGTTTGAATAAATCGTTAGGTTCGAAATATTGTTGCCAACTCTCTAACCAAGCCTAATGCCAAAAAAACCAACACAAGACTATTCAGAATCATTCAAAATATTTAATGTTGATTTTCTGCACTTTAGTCAATCGAAAAGGTTTTCAGAAGTCTCATTTCAATCGATTTCGAAGGTGTTCAATATTGAACAGCTATCATTTATAGGCTGTGCAATTTTGAACAACCGTGCAATTCTGCACACCTGCATCCATATTATTTTTAAAAAGTGATCAAAATGGACAGAATGGATAAAATCCAGAGAGAATCCCCAAATAATTTAAGAGCAAAAAGTCTTATTTAACTTATCAATATACCGAACACTCCGTAAAGTGGGGCATTTTACATTTTTTAACAGAAAATATTTTAAAAACCTTGTGGTATATTAACATATATTTCATAAATTGAAATGTCGAAAAATGATTTTTAATACTAACTGGTCGTATTATTCGGCCATAAAAATGTCAGATACGAATACAAGTAAAAGCATGGAAGAATTGGTAATGGAAATTCCTAAAGAGGAAGTTGTGAAACTTACTATTCCCGTAAAAACAGCGATTAGAGAAGCAGGAAAACTACAAGGTTATGCTACCGAAGACAAAGAAGCTTTAATTGCAAGAGGATTGGCTCCCGAAAAAATTGAAGAACTTGGTGTAAGAGCGGATTTCTTATCGGATAAAGAAACAATCTGGACTCGAAAATACGATACTGGGATAACCAATACCAAGGCGTGGGATGAGAAAGTAGCAGAAGCTAGTTTACTTCAACGTGAATTGAAACACGATTTCCAGTTTGCATTTAGAAACAACAAGGAGGCCCTGCGCAGACTTAAAAAAGTTACAGATGGACGTGGCAATGACGACCTGGCCCAAGACATGAGTGATTATCCTGGACTAGGTGCTGAGTATCCTGATGAATTGGCTGCAATTAAATTCGATAACAATAAGTTGGTTAAAGCCAATGAACTATCGGATGAGCTGAATAATCTGCTAAGAGTTGTGAATGGAGCTCAAAGCAGTAGCTTACGTCCCGAAAAAGAGATGCGCGACAGGGCTTACACATACCTAAAACTCTTGGTTGATGAAATTCGCTCTTATGGAAAGTATGCATTCTGGAACAATGAAGAAAAACAAAAAAGGTACGCGAGTGAGTATTTGCGTAACAACCGTGAGAAAAGCTCAAAAGATAAGATTGAAGAATAGCTGAACCCCTTACGATAGTTACGCTATTTTGCGATAGGTGGGTCTGTGAACCGATAGGTGAGTAATTTTCGCGATAGGCACCTCTTAATAGCGATAGACAGGGTAAATTACCCGATAGGTCTCTTAAATTAGCGATAGGACTATTAATATGTACGATAGGCATATGTAAAACACCGATAGCACTGCATTTTACTCCATGAGAAGCTAAGCTTCTCATTAGTACTCTATAAATAACTAACGATCGAAACATCCCATGCTTTGGTATGGGGTGTTTTATTTATGAAGAAAATTCCCAATATCGAACAATTTAAATGAACTATTATGAGAAAAGTGATTATTTACTCCTGTATTATTTTGTTGACATTAAGTGCTTTTAAAAATAAAGAGGATAGAATTAAAATCACGGGAAACATTACAGGTTATCCTGACAGTACTATGGTAGTTTTAATGAATTTTGAAATCAACAAGGGCATTGATACCACTTATATTGTAGACAACAAATTTCATTGTTCTGCCATCAACAGCAAAACTGTTCCTGGAGGTATTTTCATAGGAGAAGGACGAAAGTCGGAATATTTATTCCTTTTTTTGGAGGATGTTGACATAGTAATTGAAGGTAAAAAAGGGGAAATTAAATACGCCAAGGTTGAAGGTGGTGAATTGCAAAAACAAAATAGCGATTATCTAAAAACAGTTCTCCCTCTAGAGCTTCAGATGGATAGTATACAAAAGGAATTAAGGAGTACTATGGAGGCTGGAGATATGGAAAAAGCGAAATCTATCTCGAAGCAGCAAACTAAAATCATCAAAAAAAGAATCGCATTTGGAGCAAGGTATATTGAAAATAATCCAAATAAACTTTACAGTGCTTTTATGCTGAAAGGCTTTACTGGCGGACTTCCAAAATCAGAAATAAGATCCTTATATGAAAACTTATCTCCGAATATAAAGCAATCGGAATATGCAAAATCAACCGCTAAATGGTTGGAGTTAAACAAGCAAGTTAAAGTTGGCGATATGGCTGAAAATTTTGAATTGAAAGACACAAAAGGAAATAAGGTAAGCTTAAAAGATTTCGAAGGCAAATTTATACTACTGGAATTCTGGAAAGCAGGTTGTCCTGGCTGTAGAACTGCCAACAAAACTCTGGTAAGCGAATACGAAAAGTACAAAAACAAAGATTTTATAATCCTCAACATATCATCTGACAAAAATGAAAATCATTGGAAAAGAGCCACCAAAGAAGATTCTATTTCATGGCCTTCCCTACTAGACAATGGTTCAAAAGAAGGCAATGTAGGAATTAGATATGGTGTTACATTAATCCCTACAAGTATTTTAATTGCTCCTTCAGGAAGAATTATAGCTAAAGATTTAAAAGGCGAAAAACTAGAGGAAGCTCTTAAAAGGATATTTGGGGTGTAGATATATCAGCAAAGGAAGGTAACAAGATATAAGGATTACGTCCCATACAAACGGCTTTAGGGAATTACCCCCAAAATCTTTGTAACAACTACAGTTCATGCAAAAAACAAAAGGACATAAGCCTGATATCTAAATCAAACCTTATGGATAAAATAATATTTCTAGCTACGCCCCTAAAGCACAATTCGCATTTTTTATTCTACGAAGAGTACAGGACTAACGTCCCTTGATTGAAAAAATTGGAACATCAAACTTAAAATAAAAACATAGGCGCGTTAGTGCTAAAATCATAGTAGAAGAAAAACTTTGAAGCAAGCTGAGGGGCGTTAGCCCTGATATAATTAAGAAAAACCATGGCAAACACATACACACAATTGTACATTCAATACATTTTTTCTGTAAAAGGTCGAGAAAACCTAATCAAAAATCATTTTAAGAATGAGCTGGAAAAAATGATGTGTGGCATTATTAATAATCACAATTGTAAAACCTACGTTATCTATTGCAATCCCGATCATACACATGTTTTTGTGGGAATGCATCCTAGCCTCTCTCCTGCTAAATTGATGGAACAGGTAAAATCTGGTTCTTCAAATTGGTTGAATGACAAAAAATATATCCCTGGAAAGTTTTCTTGGCAAGATGGTTATGGTGCTTTTACTTATTCAAAATCGCATATAGACATGGTGGTTAAGTATGTTTTAAATCAAAAAGAACATCATAAAAAACAGACATTTAAAGATGAATATTTATCGTTTTTGAAAAAGTTTGAGGTCGATTATAATTCAAAATATCTATTTGAATGGTATGATAATGTATAGATATCAGGGCTACGCCCCTAATACACAATTCTTATTTCATACTCTACGAAGAGTACAGGACTAACGTCCCTTGATTGAAAAAATTGGAACATCAAACTTAAAATAAAAACATAGGCGCGTTAGCGCTAAAATCATAGTAGAAAAAAAGTTTTGAAGCAAGCTGAGGGGCGTTAGCCCTGAGATCTAATTCACCTACAATTACAAAAGGAATTTTTATATCCCTAATTATAAAGAACCAAAAACATGAAACAAATTCTATTAATTGCTTTCGTTGCACTATTAATGTCATGTCAGCAAAAACGTGACACTTATCTTATAACGGGTAATCTTACAAACATTCCCGATAGTTCCATAATAAACCTATACATTGACTATGGTGATATGGGAAAACGTATTGCTACTGACACCATTATTAATGGATATTTCGAATTCTCGGATTCCCTGGTAAAACAACCAAGTAAGATGAACCTAAGAATGAAAGATTGGCAAAATTTTTATGGACAATGCGATCTATGGGTTGAACATGAAAAAATTACGATAAATGGAGATGGAAAATTTTTAGCTACATGGCAGGTTGTCAGCAATATCAAAGAACAAATTGTGTTGAATAAGTTTGTTGAGGCTACAAAAGCTATGGATTCAACAATAGATAGTTTGAGTATTGCACGAATTAAAAGCATAAATAATAGAGAAATTGCATCGGAGATGATGCATGAGATAGATTCGTTATACAAGAGAAAACAAAATATTGAGTATGATCTGATCAAGGAGAATCCAAACAGTCGAACTGCTTTAAACAAATTGTACTACAAAATTAAATTCGATAAGAGCACACCAAAAGAAGAAGTTCGAAAGATTTACAATAGAATTGATGAAGAATATAAAAACACATTACATGCTCAAGGAATTTTAACATGTTTAGAGGATCGTAAAGCTCCTGAAATTGGTGATAACATGATTGATTTTGTTGCCCATGATACCGATGGAAAAAATCACTCGCTAAGCGAGTACAAAGGAAAATACCTTTTACTTGATTTTTGGAGTATGGGATGTGGCCCTTGCATGATGGCCATGCCTGAAACAAAAAAATTAGATTCGCTAAATAGAGATCAACTATGCATTATCGGCCTTAATATGGCAAGTAGCGAAGAAACATGGAAAGATGTCTCTATAAAGAAAAACATTTCGTGGGTTAACCTATCGGATGGTAAATCTACTTTCTCTGGAATTTCTTCGGTATATGACATAACAGCCTTTCCAACCTATATTTTAATTGATCCTGAAGGTAAGATAATCGACAAATGGATGGGTTACAGCAAAGGATTATTAGAACAGAAACTAAAGAAGCATATTAAGGATTTGAATGTTTAAATGAAATTTAACATCAACAAAAAACAATAAAACACATGGGATTATTTTCATCGTTAATTGGCAATGCCGGAGCCGTAGACCAAGATAAATTAAGAAACGATTATGGACAATTGTTTACCGACAACGAAGAAGTAGAAATTGGTTTTAAACTAGTTAGGGACACCTTTATTTTCACCAACAAAAGGTTGATTCTGGTAGACAAACAAGGTGTAACAGGCCGAAAAACCGAATACCTATCGGTTACCTATAAAAGTATAGCACGCTTTAGTATCGAAACCGCAGGAACATTTGATTTGGATGCGGAACTGAAAATATGGGTTTCGAGCGAGCAGCAACCAAGCATTGTAAAGAAGTTCAACAAATCGGTTAATGTTTACGATGTGCAAAAAGTACTTGCGAAGTATGTACTAGGATAAAACCAACAACAATCATCCAAACTAAGATAAACTTCAAACACTCTAACATGAGACTCAAAACAACACTATTGCTTCTGATGATCACAGGAATCAGCTCTTTTGCGCAAAACAATTTAAGTCCGAAATACGATGAGCGAGTTGAATTGCTAAGTGTGGTATTTCGATTGGCAAAATCGCAGGAATATATTAACAATACAGTTAAGCTACATGCTGATGTTACAGATAAATACTTTGGCAAGTATAGCAATCATGAAGTGGTAAAGCTAGCCCAAAAACTTAAAAAGAAACGAGGTATTGGCTATGATGCTGTTATGTCGATGGCCATTCACCTGGAAATTAAAAACAACTCGGTCTATTTTAATCCACAATTGAATAAAGATGGTTTGGATGATCGTTGGGGAAATTATGCCGATGAATTTGTTCTGGCAGTTCAAAATTTTTACCAGGAAAGTAAATTTAATACATTCTTTAAAGCCAATCAAAAAATGTATGATTTGGCCTCTGAGCGCTTTCAAATCGTTTCCAATGAAATTCATATTGAATGGTTCGAAAAGTTTTTTGGCTACAAACCCAAAGGTCAATACCATATTGTTGTAGGTTTGCTACACCGTGGAAACTATGGCCCAAAGTATGTAACAAAATCGGGTGAAGAAAACATATACTCCATTTTGAGTGCATATAAGGTTGACAGTACTGGATATCCAGTTTTTAAGAAGCACCAAAAGAGCACATTGGTTCATGAATTCTGCCACTCGTTTTGTAATCCATTAGGTGAAAAATATTATTCGGATATGGAATCGAAAGCAACGGATTTATTTGCTTCGGTTTCAACTTTAATGAGAAGACAAGCCTATGGATCGGCCAAAACCATGATTTATGAAATATTGGTGAGAGCTTCGACCATCAGGTATTTTGAAGACAATGGAGCTAGTAAAAATGTAGTGGAGAAATTACTTAATGCTGAAAAAGCTAAAGGTTTTCTGTGGATAGATGAATTGTATAAAGCATTAGAGCGATATTCATCTAACCGATCGAAATACCCTACCCTAAATGATTTTATGCCCGAAATTGTAAAGGTGCAGAACAATTTAATAGCAGATGATTTGTTAAGCGAATTTAGGAGCAATTGCCCAAAGATTATTCGTACATCATTGAAACAGGGAACTAACAATGTAAGCACTTCTTTAAAGGAGATTATTGTAGAGTATGATAAACCAATGGCTAGCTACGGAATAAGTGATAAAGGCAAACAGCCCAAAATGGATTTGGAATGGCAAAACAAAGAAAGAACCATTCTGTGTATTCATGTTGAACTAGAACCTAACACCAAGTATTTGCTTGATTTTCGTTCTGTTTTTAACGAGGACAAACAAGGCTTTCCTCTGCAAGAAAGTTTTGAATTGGATTTTACAACTGGGGAATAAGCAAGAACTAATCAGAAATCAGGGCTACGCCTCCAGATTAATATGGTATCTTATTTTTCTACGAAGATTTTAGGGCTAACGCCCCAATTAATTCATATCTTTTGTACTACAAAAGACAAAGGGCTAGGCCTCTTTAATTTGATAATAAATACCCATAAAACACCACAACATGACACTAAAAGAATTATTCAACATTGCAAAGTTGCAACTTCAGGATTTAACCAAGCTGGACACTCCTGATTTTAGGTTAGAGCAAGCAGAATTACTAAAAGAGGAAGACATTTGGGAGATTGTTGTTTCCTATTTGGTTGAGGATACCAATAAAAACACCATTCCATCTGCAGCTTTGACTTCTGAACATCATTTTCAGAGAGTATTTAAAAAGATCAGAATTGACAAGGACAAAAATGTGGTTGGTTTCTATATGTACGACAGCAGAAAGTGATTCTACTTGAATTCAGCTTATAAAATATGATCCTATACGTGTGCCTAGTAGGCATACATATAAAAAACACTAATGAATGATTAAAATGAAAACATTACAAAAACTCAGTATTTTATTTATGAGTATTGTCATCTTCAGCTCATGCGAACAGAAAAACATGTTGATAGCAGAAATTGAAGGCCTAGGAAACGACACCATTTTAGTTGAGTACGCTCCAATATCACAAATGCACAGTATAGATGAGCCTTTTACTGATACAATTATTGCGAAATACAATAAGTTCGAATACAACCCTTCCATTACCGAGCCAATCATGGCCTATTTCTTCCCAAAAAATGCAGCTTTTAAAAGGCTAAATGGACACCCTTTTCATCCTCAGCAAAAACACTTAGTGCTGCAATTAAAACCTGATGATAAGTTGTCTGTTAAAGGAAGTTTGCATGACTACTACCTTGAATACGATACAAACGGTAGTGACTTTAACAAAGATTTTTGTAAAATTAGAAATAAGCACATAAAGAATTCATCCAATGCTGTGCAGATAGAATTACGCATAGATAGTTTAAGAAACAGCAATGAAGATAATGCAATCATCAATGAGCTTTTTGAAAAAAGAAGAGCATTTGACAAACTAGCCGACAAAGAGGAACTCAAATACATAAAGTCTAATTTTGACAAAGAACTATCTGCCTACTATTTATGCCAGCAAAACCTAGATACTTTGATGAAATACCATGCTAACTTGAACGACAAAATTGCGAATGGAAGCTTTAAAAAAATTTTAGATGGTCAGGTTTTAAGATTTAAAAAATACACCCTAATTCAAGATGCTGAAAAAAAAATTGCGAAAGGCAAAACGGCTCCAAACTTTGTTTTAAAATCGATTAAAGGTGATGATTTTGAATTAAATTCAGTTAAAGACAAATATGTTGTACTCGACTTTTGGGGCAGCTGGTGCGGATGGTGCATCAAAGGATTTCCAAAAATGAAAGAATACTACAGCAAATATCAAAGCAAAGTAGAATTTATTGGCATTGATTGCAATGAAACTGAAGAAAAATGGAAAACTTCGGTAGCAGATAATGGATTAGAATGGACACAGGTAATTAATGCAGAAAGCATAGAGAAAGATGCTTCTGTGATGTATGCCATTAAAGGATATCCAACCAAAATCATATTGGATAAAGACAAAAAGATTGTTGATGTTTATAAAGGTGAGACTGAAGATTTCTATAATAAACTAGACGAATTATTGAAGTAGAGAAGCTTTCATATTTATTATATATGAAGCAGTAATTAATAAATATTGTTTAAACACTCCACACTAAGCCGTGGGGTGTTTTTTATTTATAAATAATTTTACCAAATCATTTTTAATGTTTAGTTGAATTTGTAATTTAGAAAATTAAATGACTAAACATAGATATGCCTGATTTGATTAAGAAAATAGAAAAAGTGATGCGTGCTTTTATTCCTTCTGCAACACCATACATAGATGTTGAGAAAAAGCTTAAAACCTGGGAAAAGTTTTCCGATGAAAATAATGGAACACTGCAGCTAAAAAGAACTGGCAGCAATACTTTTAGTCGTTTAATTATGGAGGTTCCTATTAAAAATTACATGGTTCGGTTTGAGGAATCAGATATAAACCTCTTAAGAGTTACCTGCAATTTGGGAATAACGGATTTTCGTTTCTATATCACATTCGAAGATGTAATTGAAAAGATTATAAAATCGATCTATAACCAGGAAATTGAAATTGGTGACAAAGAATTTGATGACAGATACCTGATTACTACAAACAATGAGAGAAAGATGAAGAGTATCTTGTCTGATGGCAATTTGAAAAATCTTTTACTAAAGAATAATGTTTCCAACTTTCATCTGGCTAATGGTGAGCTTTTTATTTTAGGAGATCGCCATATAGATGAGACTGAAGAATTTGAAATCATACTTGAAATTTTCAAAAGCTTGATTTCAAAAATCTGTCAATAAATAAAATCCAAGAAAAACACTTTAACGAAAAATGATTTTAACTCAAATCAACTGGAATCCAGATCCTGAAATTGTCAATATTTTAGGATTATCCATACGATATTACAGCTTACTATTTCTTAGCGGCATTATCTTGTCGATTGTTGTTTTGAAATGGATCTTTAAACAGGAAAAACTTCCTGAAGCCAATTTAGAGAAACTATCCATGTATGGAATAATTGGTATTCTGCTTGGTGCCCGGCTAGGACATTGTTTGTTTTACGAGCCTGGCTATTACTTTAATCATCCTTTGGAAATATTATTGCCAATTCAGTTTTCATCTGGTGGTGGAATTGAGTTTACAGGTTATAGAGGATTGGCCAGTCATGGAGGTGCGCTTGGTTTAATCATTGCCCTGTTTCTTTATTCACGCAAGACCAAACATTCCATGCTCGATACCATCGATTTAATTGCCGTGGTTACCGGCTTGGGAGCTGGTTTTATCCGCCTGGCCAATTTAATGAACTCGGAGATTGTTGGTATGCCAAGCAACAAAGCATGGGCTTTTGTATTCGAGAGAATCGATACCATTCCCCGTCATCCAGCTCAATTGTACGAAGCCATCTGTTACTTCCTGATTTTTGGTTTGATGCTGTTTTTGTATAAAACCAAGAGAGCGCAATTCAAAAATGGAGTATTCTTTGGAACTGTACTGTTTCTTATATTTACAGCTCGTTTTTTTATTGAGTTTGTTAAAGAAAATCAGGTAGCATTCGAATCGGGTATGCAATTCAACATGGGTCAACTGTTGAGTATTCCCTACATATTGTTGTTGGGCTTGGGTTTATCGCATATGGAATTGGTAAAACCAAAAAGCAATTGAGTTTGCAAGTTTAAATTATAGAAACATGAAAAGAAATAAGATCGTAATTGATGTGCTGTTTATTGTTCTGACAGCAATTATTCTAACAGGATTGGATTACTTTGAATTACTGGAGAATTATATTGGCTATGCATTAATTCCTGTTTTAGGAGCCTATTTTTTAGGGCAGCAAGTTGAAAGAAGATTTAAAAATTAAAACTATGGAACTTGTAACTCCAGAAATGGAAACTTCCATTTGGATATTTTTATCTTTTTTGTGGGTAATAAGTCCAAAATATTCAGGTAAAACTCATTATTCAAGCCTCTAAAATCTGTGTAATAGCAAAAATGATAATTTTATTAGTAGTTAATTTATATTTAGTCCAATACCTATTTTGACATATTGTTTTGCATGATTTGGTAAATTTATGCGTTCTATAACCTAAAAAAATAACCAACTATGAAAGAAAAACAAGAGGACAAACTGTATATCTGTAAACCTTGTGGCTATGTAATGAAAGAAAGCGAACTACAGGATGTATGCCCTGCCTGTGGTTTACCCAAAAAAGTATTCGAACAATACAAAGAAAGAATGTCTCCGGGGCGAAGTAGAATTTTACACCTCGATTTGCATCCTATTGCAGTTCATTTCCCCCAAACTACATTGGTTTTTGCACTGCAGGCATTGCTAATCAATCTATTCTTCCCAAACTTCTATCCTGAAATTTTATTGGGCACAGCAAAATTCTCGGCAGTAATCTTTCCATTTACTGTTTTCGGTGCCTTTTTAAGTGGAATGATCGATGGTAAATTGCGTTTTAAGTCGGTAACCACTCCCATTCTTAAAAAGAAAATCATTTACAGTAGCATTATGCTTGTTGCTTCTTTTTTCACTCCATTTTTGGCATGGAAAGGAATTGATGATTTACAATCGAAGATTTTGTTATTGATATGTGGTACTATTGCATTAATCTGTGGTATTGTACTTGGACATGCCGGCAAACGATTAATGAATATTGGTATGGGTGGTGCTGTTAAAATTTGGGGAAGGAAGTTTTAAAAGGATGATATTTTACCATTCAATCTTATAGATGATAAGCATGAAGAATCTACTATTAACATTGGCATGTATTTTTACTCTAGCATCGTGCAATAATAAAATGAAGGATTACGTAAATTCTGATCAGGATTATGCCATTATTCCGAAGCCAATTGATATACAAGTTAAAAATGGTCGGTTTATTATCGATCAAAACACAAAAGTAACAGCTGATAAAGATCTGGAAGTCGAAGCACAATATCTTGCCGAGATTTTATCTCTTTCAACAGGAAAGGAAATCCAATTTACAGATAAGAATACTAAAGGCAATATCAATTTGATCATCGATTCTTCATTGGAATCCGACGAAGCTTATATGTTATCGGTTGATTACAATAAAGTTAAAATTAGTGGTAAAACTGCAAAAGGTGTATTCTACGGCATACAAAGTTTACGTCAACTTATTCAAAAAAAAGCGTTGTGCGAAAGTGAATCTGAAATTGCCAGTATTCCCGCTACTCTTATTACTGATGCTCCCAGATATGCATACAGAGGCATGCACTTGGATGTAGCCCGTCATTTCTTTCCGGTAAATTTTATCAAACGATATATTGATATTTTGGCAATGCACAAAATGAATTCATTTCATTGGCATTTGACCGAAGATCAAGGCTGGCGAATCGAAATCAAGAAATATCCAAAGCTAACTGAAGTAGGTGCCTGGAGAAACGGAACCATTGTGGGCAATTATCCAGGAAGCGAAAATGACAACCTAAAATATGGTGGCTATTATACTCAGGAAGAAGTGAAGGAAGTTATTGCTTATGCAGCAAAAAATCACATTACTGTAATTCCTGAAATTGAACTTCCGGGTCACAGTAGTGCTGCGATTGCAGCCTATCCATTCCTTAGCTGTTTCCCGAAAGAAAAAAGCATTGTTCCAAAAGGCATGATTTCCAAAGGAGCAAAAGAAGCTCAAAGAAATGGCAAACCTAAAATTGTACAGGAATCATGGGGTGTATATGATGATGTTTATTGCGCAGGAAAAGAAGAAACCTTTGAAGTTCTGGAGAATATCTTAAGTGAAGTAATTGAATTGTTCCCTTCGAAATACATCCACATTGGTGGCGATGAATGTCCAAAAGGAAACTGGAAAAGGTGTCCTCTTTGTCAGAAAAGAAAAAAAGAGCACGGCTTAAAGGATGAGCATGAATTACAAAGTTATTTCATCCAACGAATAGAGAGGTTTGTAAACAGCAAAGGAAAAAATATCATTGGATGGGATGAAATTCTGGAAGGAGGTTTGGCTCCAAATGCTACGGTAATGTCGTGGAGAGGCAATAAAGGAGGAATTGAAGCAGCTAATGCAGATCACAATGTGATCATGTCGCCAAATTCCCATTGCTACTTTGATCATTATCAGGCCAAAGACAGAACAAATGAACCCATTGCAATTGGTGGTTTTCTTCCTGTCGAAAAGGTATATTCTTTCGATCCTACTCCGGATGAACTGGAAGCAAGTAAACACAAATACATTTTGGGAGGACAAGCAAATTTATGGACAGAATACATCGGAACTGAAGAGTACGCCGAGTATATGCTTTTACCACGACTAACAGCCCTTTCGGAATCATTGTGGTCGCAGAAAAAAATGAAAAACTGGGATGATTTTAAAGTGAGATTATCCACTTTCAGAAAAAAGTATGACGAATTGGGTTTTAATTACGCCAAGCATGTTTTCGAAAACAAAGAGTAAACTCCAAATAAAAGAATAAATAAGAAGGCAATTTCCAATTATGGAAGTTGCCTTCTTGCATAATTCAACTCTCACATATATTTTTAAAGTTCAAGAAAGAAATCAATTGCAATGACTACTCCTGAAGAAAACAAACTGATCTACTACGTTAAGAAATGGGTGAACATCACTAAGGATGATGAATCCGCTATTTTATCTGCATTCGAACAAGCCAGTATCAGAAAGAAAAAAGACCTTTTAGTTCCGGGAGAAATTTGCAAATACAATTATTTTATTGTAAAAGGATGTATACGCACCTACTATATAGATGACAAGGGAGTAGAACATATTTATCACATTCGATTTGATAACAATTGGGCTGGTGATTTGGAAAGTTTTTTCAGTCAGAAACCTTCTAAATACTATATAGAAGCACTCGAGGACACTCAATACATTCGCATTTCGAAAGATCGATTGGATCAATTGTATGATGAAGTTCCTGCTTTTGATCGTTACTTTAGAATTCTTTTTCAAAAGGCCTATGTAAACACCCTAAAGCGTTTAAATGCTAATATGTGGGAACCGGCTATCGACAGATACAAGGACATGCTAAAGGAGCATCCCGATATGTTTCAAAGGGTTCCTCTTACCTATATTGCTTCATATCTTGGTATAACACCAGAAAGCCTTAGTCGAATCAGAAAGAAAAATAATCAGTAAACTTCCAGATTTTACAATACCCTATTATCTATTTTTTTTTAAACTTCACTTGACATAGGTCAATTTTATTTCTTAACACAGGTCAAGTACTTCAAGTTTTCATGCTTTTACCTTTGTATTAAAAGATATTCAAATCAGAAGAATACAATTTTAATACAACAAATAAATTAAAAGTCATGAAAAAGTTAAGTTTATTATTGGTGCTATTGTTTGTAACTGGCATCTCGGTTTTTGCACAAAAAAACCAAGTTAAGATTAATGAATCTCAAGTTAAATGGACCGGAACCAAAATTGGTGGATCTCATAAGGGAGAAATCAAAATTGAACATGGATTCCTTTCTTTAAAGAGTGATCAAATTGTTGGCGGTGAAATCGTAATGGACATGAACAGCATTACCGTTACTGATATTGAAGACCAGGGATACAATCAAAAATTAGTTGGCCATTTAAAGTCAGATGATTTCTTTGGTGTTGAAAAATATTCTAACTCGAAGTTTGTGATCAACAAAGCAACAAAATTTACAAATGGCAAGGCTAAAGTTACCGGACAACTTACCATTAAAGGCAAAACGGAAAGCTTAAGCTTTGATGTTTTTAAAGGTGGAAACAGCTATACCGCACAAATTAAGGTTGACCGTTCAAAATTTGATGTTCGTTATGGTTCCAATTCATTCTTCGACAACTTAGGCGATAAGGCAATTGGCGATATTTTCACTCTTGACATTACACTTATCATTTAATTCCTCATCACGGCAAGCATGGGATTTATCCCATGCGATTCTAATAAAAAAGCAAAATATCATGAATATTTTAATCGTAAAATACCTACCATCAGGTAGTAAATCAAATACTCTTGGTTTATTAAACCACTTTCTGGAAAATTTAAGTACAAAACACAATATTAGGGAAGTTGACTTGCTTAAATCGCCTCCAAAATATTTCGATGAGCTTACTTTAGGTGCTTATGCCAAAAGAAACTTTGGTGGAATGGTACTTGATTCAAAAGAATCAGAAGCTATAAAACCACTGGATGACCTAAATGCACAATTTATAAATGCTGATTTGGTAGTACTAGCTCTTCCTATGCACAATTTTTCATTGCCCGGAATCGTAAAAGTATATTTAGATGCGATCATGCAAAGCGGTAAAGTATTCAAATATGAAAATGGAACTCCCCTTGGATTAATGGATAAAATGAAATTTGTAACACTTTACACCAGTGCAGGTAAATACCTGGGGGATTATGAATTTTTAGACAATGTAAAAACCCTTCTAAAAATAGAACTCGACTTTATGGGCATTAAAGATTACGGCTTTGTTCATGCCAGTAGCGGAAATCCTGACAACATCGAATCTGAATTCGCAAATGCAAAGCAAGAAATTGATCAGATAATTCAAAACTGGAACATATAATCCACCAGAAAAAAAATGATTATAGAAAGGAGATGTTAAAAACATCTCCCTTTTAATGCTTTACTTCACCCACTCAACAATTTCTTCCATCGGAAAACGTGATTGAGGAAAGGGAGAATCCTCTTTTCTATAGCCAAAGGCTACCATTGCTGCCACACCAAGCCTGGTGGTATCAACAATTCCTTCGTCAACTAAAATTTCTTCAACCCTGCTCCTGTCGAAACCTTCAATTGGACAAGAATCAATTCCAATTTGAGCCGCAGCTGTCATCATATTTGCAAATGGCAAATACACCTGTTTACAAGCCCAGTCAAAAATTTTACGATCATCTGTTAAGTCGAACTCATTATCCATAAAGTTGCCAAAGAATTTTAACTTCATCTCTTCAATATCAGCTGGAAGTTTATCCACCTCTTGCGATTTGTATTTTAGATATTCCGATCCAACACGCATTTCATCTCCTTTACGAGCCAAAAGAATAACAAAGTGACTTGCCGAAGCCAATTGCTTTTGTGCTCCCCAACTAGGTTCTGACAATTTCTCACGTAGTTCTTTATTTTGTACTACAATAAATTTCCAAGGCTCCCATCCAAATGAACTTGGAGAACGTCTTCCGACCTCAAGAATAAATTCGAAATCATCATCTGAGATTTTCTGATCCTCTTCAAAAACTTTTATTGCGCGACGATATGCATGCGCTTTCAATATTTCTTCTTTTTTTTCTTTCATACGGCATTAATTTTTCTTGCTTCAAAAATATCTTATATATACCTTCGCATCAAGTACATACTTTTTCCATACATAGTATACTTTTAGATACTTTTATTGAATATCAAGCTATTATCAACCACAAGAAATTTAAATATGACTAAAAAAAAATCAGATGCTCCAATTTGTGCTTTAGATTATGCGTTTAGAAGAATAGGTGGTAAACACAAAGCTCGTATTCTTTGGTACATCTATCAGCAAAATAATGTATTGAGGTATGGAGAACTAAAAAAAATGGTTCAGAATATTACATCAAAGATGTTAACCCAAACTTTGCGCGAGTTGGAGGAAGATAACCTGCTTAATCGTAAAGTATATCCTGTTGTTCCACCCAAAGTAGAGTATTCGCTTACCGAAACGGGAAAAGAATTGATTCCATTTATAGAGCATATTGGTGCTTGGGGGCGCACGCAGATGGAAAAAGAGAAGATATAAAATTAAAAAAAGGACGAATAATCATTCGCCCCATATTTTATAAATCTTCTATTACATAAACCAAAGTCTTAATTAATTTGGATGAAAAACTTAAGCCTTTATTGCTGCCAGAACTTGTTAAACTAGCAATGCCTCTGCCAACATCAATGGCTTTTTTCCCTTTAATTAATTCCAAATCATCCATTGAGAGTAAGATTTTACTTGAAGGAACAATAATGTGTAAGGTTTCTGCCAAGAATATGGTCAACAATTGATCTGAATCCTGAGTATCAATAATCAATTTTCCCGAATCAGCAATAGCATATTCTGCTTCAATTATTGCATTTTTAGCATTACTAATCTCAAATGACTTTTTGTGCAGGTCAATACTATTCAAGCGAATAAATTCAAACTGAACGTTTTCCTTGCTTGCCGCTTCAATAAATAATTCCTGATCTACTTTAAGAGAGTCATTTCCCAATTGGTTTGAATTCGCTAAAAATGAATCCAAAAGGTCTCTCCTGTTTTCTGTCGAAAATAAATTTTGCTTCTGTGTAAATGTTCTGACTTCCATACCTTTTAGATTTTAATTAAAACTACCATCTAAAAGGCAAAAGGAATGCCAAAGAATGATTCTAAAAGTTAAGAAAACTAAAGTTTTGTTACACCGCTGATATACTGCATATTAACAACCAAGACCCCTTCTGTCTTTTCACATCAAAAGTGTTCAATTCTGCACACATAACTCTAAGCTTGTGGCAAATTTGCACATTCGGGCCAAATTGCACATTTGTTGCTGATTTAAAAGTGTGAATTTTCTCCACGACTGTGGATTTTTTTCACATTTTAAGAAAGTTTAAAAACGCTACAATTTATTCATTCTGCTACGAAGTGCACTTCGGGTTATTCCTAAATATTCCGCAGTTTTAGATTTGTTGTTATCGAATTTTTTTAGAGCCTTCCTTACAATTTCCAATTCCAATTGCTCAATATGAAGTTCATTTTCCGGCAGTATAATTCGTCCTGGAATAAGTGGCTGATCACCTGCTGCAATCTCCTCATCTTCTGCCTGAAGAAATCTAATGTGTTCGGGTTTTAATTCGATATCATTATACAGGAGAGTCGCTCTTTCGATAGTATTTTTTAGTTCTCGAATATTTCCTGGCCAATCGTAATCCTTCAATATCGATTGAGCTTCTTTGCTGATGAACTTAAATTTACGTCCTCTCTTCTTTGCATATTGATCCAAAAATATCTGTGAAAACGACAGAATAGCTTCTTTTCGTTCCTTTAAAGATGGAATATATAAACGGCCAGTATTCAATCGGTAATACAAATCGCTTCGGAAGGTCTTCTCCGAAACCATTTCCTTTAAATTCCGATTGGTTGCACAAATAATACGTACATCCAAATCAATGGCCTGACTACCACCAACACGATACATCTCTTTTTGCTGCAGTACTCTCAACAATTTTGGTTGCATGTCCAGAGGCATTTCTCCAATTTCGTCGAGGAATAATGTTCCTCCTTGTGCCAATTCCAATTTACCTGGTTTACCTTCCTTTTTTGCACCAGTAAAAGCTCCGTCGGCATAACCAAATAACTCACTCTCGAATAAGGTTGGCGAAATTGCCGAACAGTTTATCGAGATGAAAGGTTTCAAGGTATCTGACTCCTGACCGAAATGAACCAATCTTGCCATTACCTCCTTACCAGTACCTGTTTCGCCTTCAATCAATACAGGAACCGATCGATCTTCATGAAATTGCTCTGCCATACGAACTACTCCACGCATGGCATCCGAAAACACACCAATTTTACCTACCGAAGTAATTTCTCTAATGGTAGTTTCGTAATAATTAATTCTCTCTGCCTCATCTTTTTTAACGGAAGTAATCTCTCTTTCGAAATTTTCCTTTAAATCCCGATTTTCAGTCTTCAATCGAATATTCTCGGCAACCCTTTCAATAAGTATTGCCAATTCCTCAATATTTACAGGCTTAAGTAAATAATCATAAGCCCCTCCCCGTAAAGCTTCAATGGAAGTTTCCATATCGCCAAAGCCAGTCATAATAACAACCTCAATTGCTTTGCCTTCTTGTGTACTTTTTATTCTCTTCAACAATTCCAAACCCGAAATTCCAGGCATTCTCATATCGGATATTACCATTCGATAATCTTCCGTTTGCATTAATCTTAACGCTTCCTCTCCATTATGGCATAAACTAATCTGATGTCCCAATTGCTCCTCAATGAATTCGGCAACTGCAGCACCACTGGAAATATCATCATCAACAATTAATATCCTCATGATTAATAGGTTTTATATAGAAAACTTACTCTTGTAATTTAAATTTAACGATAAAGCTAGCTCCTCCATCGGCATTGTTATAGTTGGAAATGTCTCCTTGAAATCGATCGATAAAAGATTTTACGATGGCCATTCCTAAGCCACTTCCTGATTCAGGTCCTTTGGTTGTAAACAAGGGATCGTAGATTTTTTCTTGAATTTCTTCATCTATTCCTGTTCCATTGTCATGGATTTCAAAAATTCCATATTGCTTGTCCTTACTCAACCTGATTAAAATTCGTTTGGATTCCTTTTTCACCTTATCCAGCGAATGAATCGAATTTACAATCAAATTAACAACAATTTGCTCAAACTGTATAAAATTGGAATGCACTAAAATCTCCTCTGTAGGCAAATCACTTTGTAACTCAATACTGTGGTCATAAACTTGTCTTTCCACTAATGATAAAGCACTATTAACCGCACTTAACATGTCCACCGTTTCGCTTCCAATATCTCTTGGTTTCTCCCAAAATTTACGCATATGTTTAATAATGGAATCAATTCGCTCGGTTCCTTCAGATATTGTTTTAATTTTTCGGGTAAACATCTCAGGCAGCTCCCCTGGATTTCTTTTTTGCCAGAACAATACACTATCTGCGGTAATTTTTATGGCATTTAATGGCTGATTAATTTCATGGGTAATCCCTGCTGCCATAACTCCAATTGAGGCCAAACGTGATGATTCTTCCAATAATCGAATGGCATCCAAATTTTTTTGTTCTGCCTTAATTCTTGCTTCCATCAACGAATTTCGCTCCCATGCATTGGCAATCATATTGACAGTACTTAGAAAGATAGATATTTCATCTCTTGACCACTTATATTGTTGATTTTGAGAAAATCCCATAAGGCCAAGCACTTTTTTCTCAACAACCACTGGTAAAATTACTACCGACTTGATATTTCTTTTTCGATAGTATTCTCTCTCCTTATCCCCAAGGTTAGAAAGATCATTCGAAACGATACTTCTATGCTTTTGCAAACGTGTAATAACATCCTCTAGTTCTGAAAAATAGAACTGATCAACATCCTTTATATTTTTCCCTTTGGTAGAGATTCTACTTTTAATTTTCACCGCAGAATCATCGGAGGATTGAATCGAAAAAAGACTAATTCTAGCCACATTCAATTCCTCTGTCATCAATTTTAACACATCGTCCAAAACATGTTTAAAATCCGAAGAAGCATTCAGCAAACGCCCAATTATACCAAGTAATCGTTCATGCTTGACAGATATTTTTAACCTTTCTTTTTCTTTGATTAAAGCGCGTTCTGCTCTTATTCTCCTGATAATTGCTCTCGATAGAACTACAATAATAATGGTAGAAATTGATAAAATTCCCAGAACAATATGAACCCACTCCTTGTGTTCACTATAAAAAGATCGAGGCGAGTTTCGAAGAAATGTTCCCTTTGGCAAAACGCCATCATCAATATTAAATCGTTTTATTTCATTGTAGTTTACAACATATTGATCCAGTGGTTCTCTGTAAATGGGAATAGAATCAATAGGAGTTCCACTTAGAATATTATCTACCATTTTTGCAGCCATCTCGCCATGAAAACTTCCTTTTACAATTTTCCCTCCAATTACACCATCGTTAACATAGAATGACCATACAATATAAACCGGAACTTTACTGGCAGGAATCAACAGATCCAAATTATCCTGAAAGCTGATAAACTTGCCTTGTTTATCTTTGTTAAAAGTAAGCAACAAAATAGATGTATCACCTTTTACTTTCTTTACATCGGTCACCAATTCATCTATGGTTTTATCTTCGTAATAGATAAACTCCAATTGATCTTTATACTTTTTTTGTATATCAACCATGGATAACTTGTTGAGTTTTCCCGTTGTAGTTATATTATCATTGATTACAACAAGTTGTTTGGTATTGGGTCTTGTTGTTAGAATCAGGTCAATTACTCCATCCCAGTCAACCTCTTCGGCAACACCAGTTATATTTTGCATTCCTTCAATCATTTCATCTTTAAAATGATTGATTCCACAAAAAATAACAGGAGTATTCTTAAAGTATTTGTCCCCATGATTGCGAACAAAGGAGAGTGCATTATTGTCGGACACAATAATTGCATCATAATTTTCCTTCATCAGCTTCAAATCATACAATTCAATTAGCTTCTCAAGGTATTCGGGAGATGGATTTCTTTTGGTATCAAGATACTCGTAATCAAGCTCGTATTTATTCCCAACGGAATCCATAACTGATTGAATACCCAGATTTACATTATCGGTCCAACGCAAACCTTGATGATAGGAATGAAGAACGAGTATTTTTTTCCTGCCATTTGAATAAGCAATAATTGAACTAAACAGAAAAAAAATGATTAATAAATTGCGTAAACACCTCATATCGTATTTGAATTGATAAGAAACACTTGCCCAATATAAGTGAAATATGAACATTTTAGGCCGATGCTAAGATGTTACGCAGAAGTTTTAAAGAGGTTATCAAACAGCAATCGTAAAAATAAATTTACTTCCCTTGCCCAATTCACTTTCAACTCTCATCTCTCCACCATGCCTCTCCACAAACTCTTTACAAAGAATTAAGCCAAGTCCGGTTCCTGATTCATTTTCTGTGCCATTCTTGCTTACCTTCTCATCAATCTTAAACAATTTGCTAATATTTTCTGGTGTAATTCCTATTCCGTTATCAGCTACTGTAATTTCAATAAATTGATCTAGCACCTGCGAACTGACTTTAATTACACCTCCTCGAGGTGTGAATTTTATTGCATTGCTCACCAGGTTTCGCAATACAGTATCAATCATGTTCTCATCAACAAAAGCCTTAAGGTTTTCATCAATCTCTGCGGACAAACAAATTTCTTTGTGCTCTGCACTTCCGGTTAGTAAATTAACTACTTCGTTTACCAAATTCCATAAATCAACCTCTTTAGGTTTAAATTTGATATTACCGGTTTGCATTCGGGCCCATTCCAAAAGGTTTTCCAACAATTTGTATCCCCTTCTGGCTGATTGATTAATGATTTCATGAAAATTATGAAGTTGCTCTTTACTTAGCTCGCTGGAGCTGTTTACCAAAAAATCAGAAGCTCCAATTAATGATGCAAAAGGATTTTTTAAATCATGTGCAATAATGGAAAAAAATTTATCCTTGGTTGCATTTAATCTTTCCAGTTCTTTTCTTTGCCTTTCGATCATCACCTTCTGGCGAGTCAACTCTTCCTCCAACTGATCCTTCACCATCATACGCTTTCTAATATTCTGCAATGGAATCAGAACCGTATCAATAATTTTAATATTGAATTTAAGCTCAACCTCTTTCAAATTCGCTTGTGTACATTGCAACAAAACACTATCTACTTTGGCTTTAGCCGAGGCCGACCGAGTATCCGTATCAATTAAGGCATACTCTCCAAAACTTCTTTTCTTGTCCAATTCAATAAAAATATGATCCTCATCGTGAATTTGAACACAACCTTCTGCAATTACATACACTGCTCCTCCAGGATCACCTATGGTAAAAATGCAATCACCAGCAGGTACATTCTTAATTTCTACAATTTCAGACAGGTAAGCAAAAACTTTTTCATCCTGTTCTGCCAGGAAATCTAATTTCCTTAACAATGAAATTTTGGTGTCAGAAGGTAAAATCATTTTAGGTCGTGGTTTGGTCGACTACAAATTTATCTCTTTATCATTCAAATAAATAAAATCTAAAAAATAAAGACAAAAAAAACTGCTGATAATTTCAGCAGTTTCAATTCTTTTATATGATCTGTTTAGAACAATTTAAATCCAACAGTAACATTTACCATATTTTGCTTTAATTGCTCTGCAACATCAGAAAATCCAACTTCGTAATCTACATCTAAAGTCAATTTCCAAACATCAATACCAGCTCCGAATTTACCATTCCATACAGCTCCTTTGAAATCACTATCAATAGCACCTTCCACAGTACTCTTAACATTATCATCAATCGTAAAAGAAGCTACAGGCCCCGCAAAAGCTCTTAGTTTAAAAGCTGGTAACTTAATAATTTTATATCCTAACAAAATAGGCACATCAAGACTTTTAGTCTTAAAATCAAAAGATTCATTAACAACATCAACCTTAGAATTTCTAGTCACATAATTTAATTCTGGTTGTAAATACCACTTGTTTAAGTTAACTCTTAAAAAAGCACCTATCATCATTCCATTATCAGCTTTTTCTTTAATTCCCGATAATCCTCCTAAATCGGCATTAGCTTTGGTATTTACCAAACCAGCATGTAAACCAAAATTTACAGGAGACGACAATTGTGCAAATAATGCAGAACTGAACAAACAGATCACTGCTAATAAGATTAATTTCTTCATAGTTAAATAATTTTCAATTTTTAGAAATACTAATTTAATAGTTTTTTTAACATTAATCGTTAATTTAAAATGATAAATGTTATAAAATATAATATATACTACTAAATAAACCGAATGGATACAAAAAAACCCGACTCAAAGCCGGGTTTATTTTTTTTATGATGGAATTACAATCCCAATTTCTTTTTCATTTCTTTCGACAAAGCATCTTTGTGAATCATGAAAGACATGGTTTTGTATGCTACGAATGGGAATGAAGCATAAAAGTATCCGTTGTACTTGTTGCTATCATCAGCCCATGAGTTCTTCACGATAAAGTATTTGTTATCTTTCTGATCTTTAGCAATACCTACGATGTGCATACCGTGGTCATCAGTAGTTGTGTAGTTATCGTATGCAATCTGACGCAATTCCTGAGTGATTTCTTTCTCTTTAACAGGACCTGCATCACCGCTTAATTTAGCAGCTTTTTCAGTTTTTGAAAGAGATTCCCATTTTGAAATTTCAGAATCTGTCATGTTTTTAGTTTCAGTTTCAGGAACAATAGCAATACCTTTTCTGTACATGAAACCTTTTTCACTTACATCAGAAGCCCAACCAATGGTATAACCATCCATGATTGCTTTCTCCATGATTTCCATCATTTCATTCAATGGCACGTTGTAAACCTCATCCCACAACCAGTTATCCGGAACTTCGATAATGAATTTTTCATAGAATGGGTGGTGAGTGTATGATGAAATTTCGATATAATCATCAGCATTCACACCTACAAAATCCTTAGCAAATGACTTTGGAGTATACTCTTCTCCTTCGTACTCAAATTTCTCTGGCTTCTCTCCCAAATAAGAATCCAGAATACCATCGAAACCTTTGTGCCAAACTGGAGTTAATTTTTTGTTTCTGTTCTTGATTACAGCAGTAACGTAGTCATTCAAAACAGCATCCAACTCACCATGAGTATGTCCTTCTTCGCCATAATTTAATCCTTCGTAAACTCCTTCAGGAACGATACCGTAGTTTTTCAACACATAAGTGACATCGTGGAAGGCTCCACCGCCACCAAAGTTGAAATTACCATGCATTCTAACATGTCTTTTCGCTTTATCTGAATAGCAGTTGTATACTACGAACATTTCAGACAAATCTACCTCTGGCTTCCCCATTCTAATCATTTCCGACTCGATAAATGACAATCCGGAGAATGACCAACATGTTCCTGATCTGTGCTGATCTTTTACAGATGTTGCAGGTAATCTTTTGATATCAGAAAACTGATATGCTTCTTTTTTCTTCTCATCTTTTTTCACTCCAGCAGAAGCCGAAAAAGCCAATCCTGCTGCTAAAAGTCCAACGCTTAAGAATTTTAGTTTCATGTGTCAATAATTTTATTGTGTTCATTTGGAATAAGATTCCAACACCGATCAACTCCCTATTATACTATTTATCAATCGGTAACAAACATTTATGTATTTTGTTATAATGTATTCAAACGCTTGCAAAATTAGCAAAAGCAAATCCTTAAACAAGAACTATTGTCAGTTTAACACATGTTTTAGACAAACCCTTTATTTTTCTGGTTTTCCCTATAAAAAAAGAGAGCATGCCCAAGCAGTACTCTCATTTTATTTCTTGAATTAATAAGCTGATTTACCCCATTACAATTTGCTTTCCCAACACTCCTTTTTTTGCCATCAGGTCCATACAAGAATCTACAATATCCTCTTCACGTAGATTCTTTGAATTGTATATGACATCAAAAACAGTTGCTGGCAATGGCTCTTTGTTAAAGTAATTTCTCAGAATTTCTCTTTTCTTATCAATTTCTTCTGCATATTTACGCATTTCTTCCATGCTTAGCTTGTAAATTTTCTGCAACTGGGAAGCCCTCCATTCCAAAGGAGCATGCAGTTTTACATGAAAAGATCTTTCGATATCATTGGTTAGCACCACGCCTCCTCTACCGATAATAATACAGTTGCCTTTGCATGCAAACGACCTTACCACTTCGGCAATTGTCTTTTTAATTTTTCTATCGCTTTGATAATACTTACTCGACAGAGCTGCCAGAATTTCATCCCATGTTGATTTTTCCATAGAATTAAAAACATATTCAATTTTAGCGGGATCCAAATTTAATTCCTTTGCCGATCGCTCAAGAATTTCCTTGGTCAAAACAGTCCATCTCTTTCCGGTCTTTACACTTAGCTTTGCCGCCAAGCTATTTGCAATGTTAATTGCTGTACATCCGCACTCACGAGAGATGGTAACAACAGGTCCTTCACAAAACATCTCCTTTTTAGGATCGATAATTTTTGATTCATACCTTTTTTCCATGTATTTTAACAAAATATTGTCCATATCCACCTCCAAATTAGTTAGTTTATCTCTTTATAATTTAAGATATTTTAAGAACATATAAAAATGAAATGGCTCGGTTCTTGTTATATAGAGTGATTATTTAAAAGAAGGTTTTTTTATTTTTATAAATTTGTAATTCATAACTCAAGCTCACCAAAAAAGAATACAATGCGCAATAGATTTGTTCAGCTTATTATCACTCTGATTATATTATCCTGTCCTATAGTTTTAAAGGCACAATTAAACACCAACAATATTTTCGATAAAGGTAGAAGTGCAATTTATTTTGATGATTACACCGAGGCAATCAATAAATTCAACGACATCATCAGGGTAAAACCATATTTACCTGAACCTTATTTCTTTCGGGGACTGGCAAAATCTCACCTTGAGGATTACAATGGTGCAATTGTTGATTATACCAAAGCCATTGAAATGAATCCCAATTACACTTTTGCTTTTCTGTACAGGGGAATTGCCAAAAATGCACTTAAACGATTTCAGGATGCGATCATTGATTTTAATAAGGCCATGTTGCTAAAACCCAATATGGCAGATATCTATTTTAGCAAGGGCAATAGCTTGCTGTCCTTAAAACAATACAAAAGTGCCGAAGAAAATTATTCCAAAGCCATTCAAATTGATCCGGAAATATTGGGCGTTTATTTAAATCGATCCATTGCACGTGAAAATCTGGATGATATTGATGGTGCAATAAAAGATTGTAACAAAGCCATTCAATTGAATAACTTCTCGGCCCATGCCTTTGGAAACAGAGGGTATCTGAAATTCAAAAAAGAAGATTACGACGAAGCCATAAAGGATTACAACCGTGCTTTAAAACTTGAACCAGAGAATACAAGGGTTCTTATGGCAAGAGCTTTCGCAAATTACCGCTTAAAAGATTTAAAGGGCACCATGGACGATTACAACAAAGTGCTTGAAATTGACCCTAACAATGCTCACTGTTACTACAACAGAGCCTTGTTAAAATCCGAAATTGGAGACTACAATTCAGCAATTGATGATTTCAACAATGTATTGGAAATGAATCCTGACAACATGTTAATCTATTTTAACAGAGGATTTGTAAAAACCGACATTGGAGACCTGTATGGTGCCATGGCCGATTTTAGTACTGCCATTCGAATCTATCCTGATTTTGCCAAAGCATACCTTGCCAGGGCATCGGTAAAGCGTGATTTAAATGATGAACAAGGTGCCATGAAAGATAGACACCATGCATTACAGATTATCGACAGATACAAGAAAATGAAAAACGAAGGCAAAATGTCTGCGTTTGTTGATACAACAGAAAACTTTCAACGTTTGATTGACTTAAATTCCAGAGAATCATTTACCGAAGAGATTATTAAAGGACGAGTTCAGGATAAACGTGTAAACATCGAATTGGAAGACAACTTTCATATTACACACTTGAGCATGGATAGCTTGCGTGCAGGAAAGATTCAGTATTACGATCAAACAATCATGAAATACAATCAGCAGCAGAATTACAGTCCTGCATTTACCATTTCCAATCACTTAAGAAGGTATCCAAAATCATTGGTTGAAAAGCAGATTGCCGCTACACAAAATCAAATTCAATCCGATCCGGCCAAAGCTTATTTCCATAGAGGAACCTATCAGCTGATGGACAAGAAATACAACAATGCCATTGATGACTTTAACAAAGCTTTGGCGAAAGATAAGAACCAGATTTTTGCCTATTTCAATCGGGCCAACGCATTGGTAGCCATGACCGATTACATCCAATCCATTGGAACAGGAAATGAATCGGTGGTTAGCTTAAGGCCTGATGATAAAAAGGATAAAAACGAAGTGATTGTTGATTACTCCAGCGCAATTAAAGATTACACCAGGGTAATTCAATTGGATCCATCCTTTGGTTTTGCAATTTTCAACAGGGCTAACGCCTACGCCAAGTCAAAACAATTCAAAAAAGCCATTGCCGATTATGATTGGGCTTTACAATTGGATCCTAACTTTAAAGAAGCATACTACAATCGTGGGCTAATTTATCTGTTCCTTAACGATAAAACATTGGCATACGAAGATTTAAGTAAGGCTGGTGAGCTTGGATTAATTGATGCATACAATGTGATCAAGCGATATTGTAACAAACAAGATTAAAAAATTGTCCTGATATCAGGATAGAACGATAAAATAAATGACAGCAAATCAACCTTTAGCTGAACGCCTGCGTCCAAAAGATTTAAGCAATTATCTTGGACAAAAACATTTGGTTGGCGAGAAAGCCGTACTACGCAAAATGATAGAATCAGGAAACATTTCCTCTTTCATTTTGTGGGGACCTCCCGGAGTTGGCAAAACCACTCTGGCAAAAATCATTGCGAATCAGCTAAATCGTCCATTTTATACTTTATCGGCTGTTAACTCAGGTGTTAAGGATGTTCGAGAAGTGATTGCCAAAGCCGAGAGCCAAAGGTTTTTCTCTTCTCCCAACCCAATACTGTTTATCGATGAGATTCACCGATTTAGCAAATCGCAGCAAGATTCATTGTTGGGAGCCGTTGAGAATGGAACCGTAACCTTAATTGGTGCTACTACTGAAAACCCTTCTTTCGAGGTGATTTCTCCACTGCTTTCAAGATGCCAGGTTTACGTGCTTAAAGCGCAGGAAAAAGAAGAATTGGAGCACCTGATCGATCATGCCATTGAGAACGATAGTTACCTAAAGGAAAGAAATATCAGCATCAAAGAAAAGGATGCTCTGCTAAAATTTTCGGGTGGTGATGCTCGAAAACTCTTAAACATCCTTGAACTGGTAATCAACTCACAAACCAGTGATGACATCATCATCACCAATGAGTTGGTGACCAAGGAGCTTCAGGAAAACCCATCGATGTACGATAAAGATGGGGAGCAGCATTACGACATTGCTTCGGCAATGATCAAATCCATCAGGGGGAGCGATCCGGATGCAGCTGTATACTGGTTGGCCCGAATGTTGGAAGGTGGTGAGGATCCAAAATTTATTGCACGCCGACTGGTTATTTCATCCAGCGAAGACATTGGATTGGCCAATCCCAATGCCTTATTGCTTGCCAATGCATGCTTTCAGGCCGTGAATTTGGTTGGAATGCCCGAATCCAGAATCATTTTGTCTGAAACTGCCATTTACCTTGCTACATCACCCAAAAGTAATGCTTCCTATCTTGCAATAGGCAAGGCACAAGCATTGGTGAGAGAAACAGGTAATTTGGCTGTGCCGCTACACTTGAGAAATGCGCCTACCAAATTGATGAAGAATTTGGATTACGGCAAGAACTACAAATACTCACACGACTATCCTGGTAACTTTGTAGAACAGGATTATTTACCAAAAGAAATTAAAAATCAACGCTTGTATATCCCACAACAAAATGCTCAAGAAGCAAAAATTTGGGAGAGATTAAAAAATTGGTGGAAGAATAGATTCTAAAATTGCTTACTTTTGCCATGAATAAAACCGAATATCATGATTGAAAATATTCCAAATATTAAACACACCGATAGTGGTAACTTCTTTCTTTTAGCTGGTCCTTGTGCCATTGAGGGCGAAGAAATTGCCATGAGAATTGCCGAAAGAGTTGTTGAAATTACCAACAAACTTGAAATTCCTTACATCTTTAAAGGATCGTACCGCAAAGCCAACCGTTCAAGATTGGATTCTTTTGCTGGTATTGGTGACGAAAAAGCACTAAAAATCCTTAAGAAAGTAAGCGATACTTTCGGAGTTCCAACCGTTACAGACATCCACAATCCTGAAGAAGCTGCCATTGCTGCTGAATATGTAGATGTATTGCAAATTCCAGCATTCCTTTGTCGTCAAACTGATTTGTTGGTGGCTGCTGCAAAAACCGGTAAAGTTGTCAACATCAAGAAAGGCCAATTTTTAGCTGCTGAATCTATGAAATTTGCTGTAAACAAAGTTCGTGAATCAGGTAACGATCAAGTGGTTCTTACCGACAGAGGAAACATGTTTGGATACCAGGATATGATTGTCGATTACAGAGGTATTCCGGTAATGCAAGAGAACAACTGTCCTGTTGTTTTGGACATTACTCACTCTTTGCAACAACCAAACCAGGCTGGCGGTGTAACCGGTGGACGTCCTGAACTAATCGAGACGGTAGCAAAAGCTGGTATCGCAGTTGGTGCTGATGGTATCTTTATCGAAACACATCCTGATCCTGCAAATGCAAAGTCGGATGGTGCGAACATGCTACACCTTGATTATTTGGAAGACTTGTTGACCAAATTGGTTGCAATCAGAAAAACGATCAATCAATTCTAATACAGTTTCAAGCCTCAAGTTACAAGCATTTTGAGCACTAAAAAACATACAAAACAAAAGATCCGGCTTTAGCCGGATCTTTTCTCATTCACATAGTTACCAATTACTAGTACTGCTCACGCTTCACATATGTGGTGTGAAGTAATTTGTGAGATTTATGGCTTAAAGGTTCTTCCAGGAAGTCTTTATAAACCTGAACGATTTCAGGGTTTTCGTGTGACTTTCTGATTGGAAGATCACTATCCTCATTGTAAATTGCTTGCATTCGCTTTAAACGAACTTCATCATCTACAGGATATGGTTGACCACCACCTCCCAGACAACCACCTGGACATGCCATAATTTCTATGAAGTGATAAAAGCTTTCTCCTTTCTTGATGTTGTCCATTAATTGATGTGCATTTTCGAGGCCATTGGTAATTGCGCACTTCAGCTCAACACCTTCCAGGAACTTCCAATCATCAACAGTTCCTTCAATCTTAATGGTCGCTTCTTTCACGCCATCCAGACCACGTACAGGAAGAATTTCAAGGTTCTCAAATGGTACCTCACGTCCGGTTACAATTTCGTAGGCTGTACGAAGCGCCGCTTCCATTACACCTCCTGTAGCACCAAATATGACTGCAGCACCAGAACCTGTTCCCATCATGGAATCAAAGGATTCATCGTTGAGTTTTTCGAACTCAATACCAGCCTGACGAATCATTACAGCAAGCTCTCGGGTAGTCAATACAAAATCAACATCCTTGTAACCGCTATCCTTCATTTCAGGACGATTGGCCTCATATTTCTTCGCCGTACAAGGCATGATAGAAACAGAAACAATATTTTGAGGATCAACTCCAATGTTTTTCGCATAATAGGTTTTTGCCAAAGCACCAAACATTTGCTGAGGCGATTTACAAGTAGATAGGTTAGGTAGGTATTCCGGATATTTGTGCTCGATATACTTCACCCATCCCGGAGAACAAGAGGTTGCCATAGGTAATGCAACATCAGGATCATCCTCTACCAATGCTCGTTTCAATCTGGTCAACAACTCGGTTCCTTCCTCCATAATGGTAAGGTCGGCAGTAAAATCGGTATCCAATACCGAATCGAAACCCAAACGACGAAGAGCTGAAACCATTTTACCCGTTACACGAGTACCTGGTTCAAATCCCAGTTCCTCACCCAAACCAATTCGAACCGCAGGAGCCGTTTGAACTACAACATGAGTATCAGGATCAGCAATGGCATCCCAAACTTTCTCTACATACGATTTTTCGGTTAAAGCACCCGTAGGACAGTGAACAATACACTGTCCACAGTTGGTACAAACCACCTCGTCCAAAGCACGATCGAATACGGTTGAGATCTTCATATCCGAACCTTTGTGAGCTACTGCAATGGCACCAACACTCTGAATTTCGGCACAGGTACGAACACAGCGCTGACAACGAATACATTTTGAATCATCCTTCTCCAATGCAGGAGAGATTCTGTCAACCGTATAGTTCTTATCAGGAACCAAATCAATAAAATCCTGGTTGGTAATCTGGTATTCAGCCGCCAATTCCTGCAATTCACAATGCCCGTTGCGATAACACTTGGTACATTCCTCGTTGTGCTCGGTAAGCAACAATTCGATGATGTGCTTGCGACAATTGCGAACTTTTAAAGTATTGGTATTGATTTCCATACCTTCCGAAACAGGCATGGCACATGAAGCTACAAGTTTATTGTTTCCAACCTGTTCCACCACACACACACGACAGTTTCCTGCAACGCAAAGGTCTTTGTGATAGCATAAAGTTGGTATTTTGATATGGAGTTTTTCAGCTGCTTCGAGAATGGTTTGTCCCTCTTCTACACTTACAGCTATTCCATTGATTGTTAAATTTACCATGTTTGACATATCAAATTTCTTTTTAATGGTTTAAAATAAATTGGAATTAGCTCTTTCTTAGTAAATCATTTCCTCTCGGAAATTTTCCACAATAGAAGAGAATGAATTAGCTACAGACTGGCCCAAACCGCATTTTGCTGTCAACTTCATCGTATCGGTAAGTTTAAGCAATTGGTCCAAATAAGAGGCTGGCTTCTCGCCGCGTTTCACGGCTTTAATGCCTTTTAGTAGTTGCTGACAACCCACTCTACATGGAGTACATTGTCCGCATGATTCCTCCTCGAAGAAATCCAGGTAGTTGTTCAATACATTGTACATGGAACGAGAAGAGTTGAAGATCATCATCGATCCTCCCGTAGGTAATGAAATACCCGTTAATTTTCCTTGATAACCAATTGAAGTCTTTCCAAATCGTTTACGTGGAACAAGGAAACCAGAGGCTCCACCCACCTGAACTGCTTTGGTGTCACCATCACCAAAATCGTCGACGAAATCCTGAACCGACATTCCCAGCTCCAATTCATAAATACCTGGAATTGGCGTATCACCCGAAACTGAGAACACTTTTGATCCGCGAGAATCTTTCACACCCAGTTCGCGGAATTTCTTTGCACCATATTTTAAAATGGTATAGGAATGAGCCAATGTCTCCACATTGTTGATAACCGTTGGTTTGTTCAAATAACCAATCTCGGTTGGGAAAGGAGGTTTATTCCTTGGTTCCCCACGTTTGCCTTCCATTGATTCAAACAGGGCGCTCTCCTCACCACAGATGTATGCTCCACTTCCCATGAAAATTTCAACACGGAAATCCAATCCCAATTCGTCTAATATATCGTGAAATCTTCTCAACTCCTTTTTCAGATTTGGAACCAAGAATTTATATTCTCCTCTTAAATAAATGTAGCCTTTTCTTGCACCAATAATTTTGGCACAAACCGCCATACCGGATAGAACTTTATGAGGAACTCGGGTTAATATTTCCCTGTCCTTAAAGGTTCCCGGTTCACCTTCGTCGGCATTACAAATCACAAATTTCTCATCTACTTTTTGCTCAGCAGTCAATTTCCATTTCAATCCGGTTGGAAATCCTGCTCCCCCTCTACCCTTGAGACCGGAATTCACCATCTCATTGATTACTTCCTGATTGGACCTTGCCAATGCATTTCTAAGAATCTCTTTACAATCCTGCTCATTTTTAAAGATAAGATCGATTCTATGAAGTTGTTTTTTAGTTGTTGTCATACCAAAGGGTATTTAGATTGTTAGTTTTGCTTTATCTAATACTTGCTTAGTTTTCTTCGCGATATTCTCTTAAAATATCCACCACCGATTCTGGCGTAAGCTCCGTATAAACATCGTCGTTCACCAGCATGGCAGGCGCCTTATGACACCATCCCAAACAGTTGGTCTGAAGAATGGTAAACTTTTTATCTATCGTGGTTTCACCAACTTTAATCTTTAAAAAGTTCTCAATTGCCTGGATGATTTGGTTTTTACCTTTCATGGCACAGGTAATTGTTTTGCATACTCGAATTACATACTTGCCTCTTGGATCTGTGTCGAGGAAGGAATAGAAGGTAGCCGTTCCGTAAACATCAGCAGCAGGTATGCTCATTTCTTTGGCAATCTTCAAAATTGCCTCCTCCGATAGGTATCTTTCCTGATCAATTACTCCTTGAAGAATTGGAAGCAAATTTTCGCGATCAGTACCATGCTTGGCAACTAAATCATGCACTAATTTTTCTTGAAAATCCATACACTGTAGGTTTTAGGGTTAATATTAATAGAGTATTACCGATTATTTAATGGCTTTAGCTTTTAGTTCACCAACTCCTAAAAGCGATTCATTAATATATCGGCATTATACCACCACCAACTTCTTAGTACAAATGGCATAACACTATGAATATAAAAAAATTAAAGAAATATTTCTCTATTTATTTTAAAAACCTTAACAGTCAATTCATTACCTAAACAAACAATAATAAAACTTAACTTAAGAAATCCACAACTCCCCAACATCAGCAAACAAAAGGCCTCTGGCAGGTTTGCCCCTATAATAATTTTTCAATACGTTCAACATAAAATGCCACAGAACATACGTAATTTGTATTTAGACTCCTTTTAAACTATGATAAACATGACAAAAGTCATAAAGAAAGCCTTCGGTAATTATCCGAAGGCTTTCTTTATGAATACTTTAAAGTTTTCAGTTTCTAAAATATGGTTCTAATTTGTTTTGCTATTAAATACAAGTTGATGCAACCATTCCACTTGTATTTTACTGGATAAAATTATACCGATTACTTTTCAATCCTATTTCCTTTTCGATCAATCATAAACCACTCATCACTTTCAACGCGCCTATGTTCATCTACATCGAGATATTCCTTCGCGTGGAAAGTAACCTCAGCCTCTCCATTTGAAAACTGCTTGGCAAAAGTATAAATACAAGGAATAACAACTGTACATACTCATTCGCGTATCCTATTTTCCCATTGCGCAATACCCTTACACAACCTTCACAGAAGGGATCAGGACCATTGTCACATCCTCAGCATAGCAATATCTTGCTACAGGCTCTTCCTTTGTGTCTTTGTGAAATCCCTTCGTTTGCCTTTTTAACAAACAAAAAAGCCCTCGGGATTACCGAAGGCTTTTTATATGAAGGTATATCTTTTCGATTATACGTATACTTTAGGCTCAATTTCGTTTCTAAGAACCATGTAACCGTTCATTGCAAGAGCTTTCATTTCATCCTCTCCAGGATAAACCACTACTGGTGCAATAAATGAAACCATCTCTTTGATGTAGTTTACCAAATCAGGGTTGTGAGCAATACCACCTGTCAATAGGATTCCTTCTACTTCACCTTTCAATACAGCAGCCATTTCACCAATTGACTTGGCTACCTGGTATGACATTGCATCCTGAATTAATTTTGCTTTTGCATCACCATCTTTGGCTTTCAACTCAATCTCGTAAGCATCGTTAGTTCCCATGTGCGCAACCAATCCACCTTCTCCTTTGATCATCTTCTTGATCTCTTCAAGGGTGTATTTTCCGCTAAAACACATCTTGGCCAAAGCTCCTGTTGGCAAAGAACCTGAACGTTCTGGTGAGAAAGGTCCTTCTCCGTCCAATGCATTGTTTACGTCAACTACTTTTCCTTTCAAGTGAGCACCAACAGAGATACCACCACCCAAGTGTGCTACAATTACGTTGATGTCTTCGTATTTTTTATCGATAGATTGAGCAAATGCACGTCCGATTGCTTTTTGGTTCAAAGCATGGAAAATAGATACTCTTTGGAATTCAGGGTGACCTGAAACTCTGGCAACATCAATCATTTCGTCAACCACTACAGGATCGGCGATGTAAGCCTTTGCTTTAGGCAATGATTGTGCAATATTGTCTGCAATCAATCCACCTAAGTTACTTGCGTGTTCTCCAAGAATACCTACTCTTAGGTCTTCCTTCAAACGATCGTTCACTTCATAAATTCCAGATTCGATTGGCTTAACCAATCCTCCACGACCAACTACAGCTTCAATTAGGTCAAT
Organism: Marinifilum sp. D737; assembly: GCF_026672275.1. GTDB lineage: Bacteria > Bacteroidota > Bacteroidia > Bacteroidales > Marinifilaceae > Marinifilum. Next base: position 44,671 of record NZ_JANQCD010000007.1, read on the forward strand.
TTGAATTTCAGCATCCACCATTTCTTTCATGATGATGTTCTTACGAAATTCGAACTGCTCTGTTATTTGATTGAATTCTGCTAATTCTTCCGCGGTATGCTTGATGTTTTTCAAGAAAACTGATTTATCGCCTTGAAATACAGCAATTTTAGTAGATGTTGATCCGGGATTAATTGCTAAGATTCTACGAGTTTCCATTAGTTATAAAAGTATGTTTGTGTTTAAGTTGTAATTATTGAGTGCAAAAATATCAAACCAAATTAGAATTTAATAGGATTTACACAGTATTTACATGCAAATTTACAATTAAAATTGATTTTAAGTTACAATTTAATACCATTTTGAGAAAATCGTTTAATATCCATTAGGGAAAACACACAATAAACTGGAATCATAACTGATTAGTTGATTACCTCACCTCAATCCTCATCTTCAGGAGAGGAAGCTGTCAGCAGATGAAGTATAATTGGTAGTTTTAATCTGAAAGTCAGTCAACAAATCCCATAAAACAAATAGAGTAGCATATTCCGTCGCAAATAAGCAAATCATTTCATATCAACATGGCAGTTGCGACAAATTACAGCATCTAACCATACCTGGGGCGTTGCCCCAGGCTATTAAGATTTGAGCCCTACAGGCTCTTTTTTTTGACTTAGTCGGCTGAAGCTTTAGTGCAAAAGGACCTTTGTGGTTGATCTTTTTAATCACCTCACCTCAATCCTCTCCTTGAGAAGAGGAAGTAGTCAGCAATAAAGTAAAGCTTTTGTTTTTATTTGCAAAGCGGAATTCTTCTCCTTTAGTGCCTGTCCCGATAAATCGTGAAGAAAGATAGAATGTGGTGCTAAAAAAAGCTGATTATAAAAATCAGCTCCACCCTTGATGTTTTGGTAAGTTATCTAATGCCATTCGTTCCGGCCTTGCTTCAAAGTGATTGAACAGATCTTGATTGGGCCACTCTTTTACTGATCTCAACACTCTGCTCATTAGAACGCTCAAATCTCTTGTAAAATCAGATCCACGCCAGGTAGATGAGTTGGTAACGATCACAAAGCTATATCCACCAACCTGATGTTTCATCAATGCCGAAGATCCTGCCAATGTACCGGTTCTCCACCATGTTTTGGATCTTGTGCCCTTCCAACCAATCGGACTTTGTCCATTTTTATTCGGTGTGGTCATGTAAGCAATGCTTTTGCTTGAAAGAATATCCGGATGAGCGTCGTCCCCATCGATAGCCAATAGGAACTTCATCAACTCGGCTGCTGATGCAACCCAGCCTCCTGCGCCACCAAGCTCTTCAATATTGTTTCCTCCATTCGATCTGAAAACTGTTTTTCCTGATCCATCGAATGCTGAAATCTTAATGGCATTGGATTGTTCGTAATATTTCACCTCATTCGGATAATGATCCTTTTCGAGGTTTTTACCCAAATGCATATCGAAAACTCCTGCTGGATTCAATACATGAGCTTTTACATAATCTTCGTAATTTTCACCTGATGCTTTTTCCACCACCTTTTCAAGCATTACATATCCCAGGTTGGAATAACCACCTCTACTTCCTGGTGTAAAATGCAATCTTCTTGACAGGGCAAACTGGATGGTTGTTTCAGCCGAGACAGGCGGCTTCACCTTCATTTTTTTAGCAATAGACAATGGCAAGAACATCGGGTCGCCATACCTACTTGAATAACCTGCCGAATGTCTCAACAAGTGTTCTACTGTAATTCGCTTGGTTCTCTTGTCTCTAATATTGGAATAGATAGAGTCATTTAAAATTCCATGCTCTCCAAACACATAATCATCCAATTTTAGCTTTCCCTCTTCCTGCAATTTCATAATTGCGGTGGCGGTAATCAGTTTTGATACACTGGCAATTCTAAAAATATGAGAAGGTTCAACTTTTACTTCATTTTCAATATCAGCGTATCCATAACCTTTGGCAAACAAAAGCTTCTGATCTTTCACCACTGCTACCGTTGCACCAGCTACTTCCCATTTTCTTAGAAATCGCTTAATTAGGCGGTCAGCACGTGCTGTTTCTACACTTTCTGAAAGATTATTTGAGATTCTGTGAGATACTGCCTCGATGCTACTATCGAAGGCCAGGACATTTGTTCCTTGTTTTGAGAAACTAAAATTCCGGTTACAAAAGACCAGAAACAATACTATAAGGAAAGAAAATATTCTTCTTATTACCATTCAATAAATATTCGTTCAACATGCACTTCCAACATCACAACTCATTCCAACAACAAGTTAACATGTTCTTTTCTACTCAATTCGCTACAAAAATGTTTATATTTTTTCGAAATTCAATTCTAAATTAGAACCATTTTAAAAATAGCAATAATTTCTTCATTTATCCTAAAAATAACTCATTTAATCATCAAAAAGTTTCTTTTTATACTAAGAGCCTATATCGCTATTACTTAATTTAGAATCAATATTGGCAATCTATTGATATTAATATCAAAACAAAGGCCATCAAAAATGTAATAACGATGGCCTTTATATATTATTTTACCTCCAATAGCATTTTTTAATTTTCCTTGCAGGAACAGTTCTCTCCTACCTGGTAGATATGGACCTGATCGTCGAATCCTTTTACCTGAACCTCACCCAAATCGATAAAGCAACCTTTGCAATTCAGCATATCCACAAACTGACGACTTACCAGGAATTGTGTTTTAAAAGTTTTATTCAATTGCTCTATTCTGGAAGCCAGAATCACATTTTTACCAGCAATGGAAAATTGCTTTCTGATCTCGTTCCCAATATTTCCTGTAATCACCTCGCCCGAATGCAAACCAATTCCCACCTTTGTGGTACTACCATTCTGGTCTGTTCTTAGGTGATTAATGGCTTCCATAATCTCCAATCCTGCATTCAAAGAGTCTTTGGCATGATTTTCATTTTTCACAGCGATTCCAAATGATGCCATAAATCCATCACCCAAAATCTGGTGAATGATCCCATTGTTCTTTTCTATAATTCGAATAAGAGGATCGAATATGGCATTCTGAAATTCTATGGTTTCTTCAGGACTTTGATGATCGGCCATAACTGTAAAGTTTCGAATATCCAGGAACATGATTGAGCCAACCACTTTGTGCCCGATGGTTTCATTTCTGTGAACAATCAACTCATTGGCAACCCCTTTCGACAACTGCTGACCGAGCAAGGACTCAATTTCTTTCTGCTCTTCCATGCTGTTCAGGTAATTGTTAACCCTCTTTTTAATTTCATGTGCCACTACTCCTGCCACCAGCCCTCCCACAACCAGGCCAACACTTCTCATTGTATAAATCTCCTTTAGTTGAGCCACATCCTGTTCGGTTTGAAGATAATTTATCCCCCAAAATGCAACTGAAAAATATCCTATCCCAGCAAGAAAACCAGCTCCTACCGAAACTTTAAAATCAAGATGCATTGCCGAAAGCATGAGTAACAAGAAATAAAACAGTAGCCCGTCATATTCCAATATTAAAAGAGAGTAATCGAACTTTACTGCGTGATACAACACAATAGCAGGCAAACCAAACTCCACCAATATATTGAGAATCAATATTCTTTTAGGAATCTGAATGTTATTCTTAATGGCGTAACCCAATCGGAAATAAACCCCCAATTCGAATACACAAAACAACACCCACCAAAACACCAAGCCTCCAATGAATTGTTCTTGATTTAAGAAATTACGCAACAGGCTTGGAGCCAAATAATGAAGAACCGGAAGAATCAAAGTACCAATAATAAAAAGGCCTAAAATGATTCCTACTCTTTTTCGCTCTATCCTTAAAAATTCGGGATGCAACAACTCATTAAAATGATCATGATGATGAAACATGGTGCTATAATTTATTCATTACATATACCTCTCTTCTCTTGACTTTGATTTTAGTCTTATTTTCTCAGCGATTTCAGGGTATATTTTCAATACCTTATCGAACTCTTTCTTTTGAAGCTCATACAAATCTGAATATCCTACCGATTTTACGGTTGCGGTTCTTGTTGTCTTTTTAAACAAGGCGATCTCTCCCATAAAATCACCTTTCTTTAAAAGTGTCAACTGTTTTGATTCATCCGCCGACAAAACTTTCAAACTTCCTTTTTGCACAAAAAACATTGAACTTGCAGAATCTCCTATTCGAAACAAATAATCTCCAGGAGTTAGGATTTTTGGACTAAGATATTGAGCGATATCTCTAACGAAATGATCATCCACAGATTCAAACAAGGGAATATCTTTTATGATGTTCTTTTTAAACTCTAACTGCAACTCATTTCTAAGTCCAAAAGGAAGTGCTTCCATCAATTCGGTTTCATCGTAACCCAATTTTTGTTTCCTTTCATAGGTAAAGTAATCGCTAATTCTGTGCTCTAAATCTTTTGAAATGTGTTGATAGTGAATTAGTGCTCTCAGCTTTTCCATATTTTCTAAAAAGCGCTGTTCGGCAGGATCTTTCCTGGTAAAAATACGAACCACATTCCCCACAAGAAGAGCCAAAAAACCAACTCCTATAAACTGAAGAAAGATATTATAGAGCATCTCGACATTTCCATGCGGAACCACATCACCATAACCAACAGAAGTTAAAGTGGTTACCGTATAATAAAGTGCCCTCACATAATTGTCCACTTTAGTCAGACTAGCTTCCATTCCATGTATCTGAATCCAAATACAAGCAAACCAGTGTGAAAATAAAAAAGCTCCAATCCAAAGCAAGCCAATAGAAATTCCGGTACTGTATCTTAAATTCCTGATTTGAAAATAGCGAGTTGTTCGAATTACCCTAACCCACTTGAACAATCTGAACAACTGAAATACCGGATTCGAGAACAATACTGCATATGGCAATATTGCCAGCAAATCAGTAATAAAGAATTTACTTGAAGAATAGGTATCCCAATAAACATCTTTTAAAAAGGCATGATTTTTTATTCCTCGATATCTCAAAATGTTTACGAATAAGTCAAGAAAATAGAGCACAGATATAATCAAATCGAGAGTCTTGTACCATTCTAATCCTCTCAAATTAAAAAGGAAATCTAAAGGCATTAAACTCACTTGCAGCAAAACGGCTACAATGATCAAGATTCTCCAGGCAGAATTATAAATTGACTTAAAGTAGTTCACAGATATTTGGATTAGAGTTCTTCAAAATAAATTGAATCTTATGGATTGCTCCAGTAAAAATAGATAAAAGAGAACTATTAATCGGTAAATGGCATTGAGTTTCTATTTGAAGTCAGGCAACTTTTCGATGCATATTCACCGCAATACTTACAACTGATACCGCAAATACCGTTAAAATTGCAATTTCATTAACAATGTCAAAAAATCCGGATCCTTTCAAGAGTATCATTCGAATTACCTTAATAAAATAGGCAATCGGATTTAAGATGTTTAAGGTCTGCCCCCATTCCGGCATACTTTCCACCGGCGTAAACAAACCGCTCATCAATAAGAATATCACCATAAAAAACCATGCAATAAACATTGCCTGCTGCTGCGTATTGGTCTGTGTAGATATCAGCAGTCCAAAGCCCAAAATGGCAATCAAATAAACAAAAGCAACCAAATAAATTAGCCATACCGATCCTAAAAAAGGAATCTTAAACAGGAAAGCAGCTATGCTTAAACCAATTCCCAATTCAAAAAATCCAATTACCAAAAATGGTATCAATTTGGCCAGTAGAAATTGTGACTTTCGAATTGGAGTTACATTGATTTGTTCGATTGTTCCTATTTCTTTCTCTCTTACCACATTCATTGCCGATAAGAACAAACCAATAACTGTAACCAATAACACAAGTAACCCAGGCAACATGTATGGAATATATTTCATTTCAGGGTTAAACTGATGCAGGTAGCTTGATTGCACAAAATGTACAGGTACTCCTGTGCCTACTTCTCTAATGCTTGCGCTTACTTTACGATTATAGTCCTGAATTACCGAAGAAATATAAGCATTGTACAAACCAGCGGAGCTTGCATTAATCGCATTGATCAGTACCTGAACAGACGCTCCCTTTTTCAAATCAACCGATTTCCCAAAATCATTATTAAAAACCAGAATGGCATCGATTTTATCTTTATAGATCTCCTTTTCGGCTTCTTCAACCGAAAACCCAATTTCCTTTACCGAGAAAAAAGGAGATCCATTAAACTTGGATATCAACTCACGGGAATGACTTGAAAGGTCTTTATCGACAATATAAAGATTCGTATTTTTCATGTCGTAGGTTGCAGCAAAAGACAAAACACAAAGCTGTAATATTGGCATCACAAAGATGATTGGCAACATGCTTTTGTTGCGAAAAATCTGTAAAAACTCTTTCTGTAATAGATATTTTAATACTCGCATAACTTTTTATTTCACCATTACTGTAATCTGATTTTAAACTTCCTTAGACTTAAACCAATAAAACCAAAGGTCATTGCAAGTAGTATCAAGGTTTCCTTCCATACATATTCAAATCCTACTCCTTTTAGCATGATATTTTTTAAAATCACGATAAAGTATTTGGGTGGAATGATATAGCTGATTACTTGCAGGGGAACTGGCATATTTCTAATTGGGAATATAAAACCAGAAAGGATTATGGTTGGCAACATGAGCACAAACATTGAAAGCATCATTGCAACCTGTTGACTTTTGGCGACTGTGGATATAAATATCCCAATTGACAAGGCTAAAAATATAAACAGCACACTTTCGGCCATTAATAAGGTAAAACTACCCAGAACTGGTACTCCAAACACAAAGTACCCCATACCCACAATCACCAGGGCATTAATAAATGACAAAGCCAGGTAAGGAGTTACTTTTCCGAGTATAATTTGTAATGGATTCAAAGGGGAAACCAATAATATTTCCATTGTACCTAGCTCTTTTTCCCGAGCAATGGAAATGGAAGTCATCATGGCAGATACCAACATTAAAATGGTAGCCATTATACCAGGAATAAACATGAAAACACTTTCGAGATTGGCATTAAAATACATTCTGAAATTGGCTTGAATCGAACTTGGCAATTGTTTGTCTTTATTGATTTCCACATTGTAATTTTGCAAAATCCCTTGCAAATAACTTACCTCTAAATTTGCTGTATTCGGATCAGAAGCATCGGTTAGTATTTGTACGTTAGCTTTGGAATTCTTAACTAGCTTCTTTCCAAAATCGGGCTCGAAGACTAAAATTAGCTTTACATCTCCTTTTCTAAAAATAGCATCAACCTGCTCAATACTCTTTAAATTATTGCTTAGCTGAAAATAGCCCGAGGATGTAATTTTGTTAATTATTTCAGCTGTATATTCATCCTTGGAATGATCGAGAACCGCCATTCTTACATCCTTTAAGTCTGTATTAATCACATATCCAAAAAGCATGATCTGCACGATAGGCATTCCAAACAAAATAAGCATAGACCGCTTATCGCGGAAAATATGATAGAATTCTTTCTTTAAAAATCCGATAAATCGATTCATTACTTCTAATTTTTAATCTACTCTACATTTGTTGCCTTTCGAGCCAAGGCCAAAAACACCTGATCCATATCCTCAGCATTAAAATCTTCCTTCAATTTGGTTGGTGTATCCAATGCTTCTATTTTTCCATCCACCATTATCGATACCCTATCGCAATATTCCGCTTCATCCATATAATGGGTGGTCACAAAAATTGTAATTCCCTCTCGCGAAGCCTCATAAATTAAATCCCAAAACTGTCTTCTTGTAACCGGATCAACTCCTCCTGTTGGTTCATCCAGAAATACAATTTCGGGATTGTGAAAAATGGCAACCGAAAATGCTAACTTTTGCTTCCATCCAAGAGGCAAAGAACTGATGCGCTTATTTCTTGCATGCTGCAAATCCAGTTTCTTTAATAAATCAGCAGCTTTACCATGAATCACCTCCTTTGATAATCCATAAATACCCCCATAGAACCTGATATTTTCGAACACTGTTAAGTCTTCGTACAAGGAAAACTTTTGGCTCATGTAACCAATATTTCTCTTCAATTGCTCACGCTGTTTGTATACATCAAAGCCAGCAACACTAATTTCACCTGAGGTAGGATAAGACAATCCGCATAATATCTTAATGGCTGTGGTTTTACCTGCTCCGTTTGCTCCTAGAAAACCAAAAATCTCACCTTTAGAAACCTCGAACGACAAATTGTTGTTTGCATTAAAATCGCCAAATTTCTTACACAGATTTTTAACCTTTATTACCTTAACATCCCTATTCATATCCGTCCGTTTTTGTGCTCAATGCCATAAAACAATCTTCAATTCCCGGCTTCACTTGCTCTATTTCCAAATGCAAATGCCCTTTACTTTTTAGGTAGGAGTTGACTTCTTCCAATGAAAACTCTTTTCGTGCATCGGTGTAATGCAAAGCTTGACCGAATAGAAAAACAGAGTTTGTAAATTCAAATTCTCTTAAATCCAGTAAGCATTGGTAGTTATCATTACTTTTAATTGCATACAGCTTTCTTTCGAACTGATCTACAATTTCCTGTGGCGTATTCACTTGTAGAATTTCGCCATCTTTAATCAAGGCAACTCTTTCACACAAGTTTGCTTCATCCATATATGGGGTTGCAACTACAATGGTAATTCCTTTTGATTTTAAGCTCTTTAGCATCTGCCAGAATTCACTTCTCGATACCGCATCAACCCCAGTGGTTGGTTCATCCAACAAGAGCACTTTGGGCTGATGAATTAGTGCACAACACAAGGCGAGTTTCTGTTTCATTCCTCCCGAAAGATTCCCTGCCAGGCGATCTTTGAATGGCTCTATTTGCACCCATATATCATGAATCATGTCCATATTGTCCTCGATTCGCGTATCAAATACCGTGGCAAAGAACTCAAGGTTTTCGATTACACTTAAATCCTGATACAAAGAGAATTTCCCAGGCATATACCCCAATAGGTTTCTGATTTGCTTATATCCCCCAACCATATCAATATCACACATGCGAGCACTTCCAATATCTGGCAATAATAGGGTAGCAAGCAGCCTAAAAAGAGTTGTTTTCCCCGCACCATCAGGCCCAATTAAACCGAATAGTTCCCCTGAATTTATATCCAAATTAATATGCTTAAGTGCCTGAACACTTCCGTATGTTTTGGATAGGTTTTCTATGCTAATACCTGCATTCATAATCAATTAGAATCTAATTTCACCTGGCATACCAATCTTTAGTCGCCCATCGTTTACAACTCTTACTTTTAATGCATAAACCAACTTTACCCGCTCTTGTTTTGTTTGAATAATTTTAGGTGTAAATTCCGATTGAGATGATATCCAGGTAATTTCTCCTTCCAAACTTTCATTCTCATCAGCATTTTTATCAATGATCACCTTCACTTTTTGACCGATTCTCACGCTTGAAAGCTGATCTCCCGAAATGTAGGCTCTCAAATCCAAGGATCTTAGATCTGCCAATTTGAACAGTGGAGTTCCTGCATTCACCATTTCGAACTGCTCCTTATATTTCTCAAGTACAGTAGCAGCCTTTGGGACCATTATCTTACTCTTCGCAATCAGATCATTAATGGACTCTATTTGTCTGTCTAAGCTTTCAATATTTCCCAGCACTTTGGCATTCTCAGTTTGCACCGATTTTATTTGCTTTTCAACAACCTGAATGTTTCCATTAATATCATCTACTTTTTTAACTGAAACTGCTTCATCGGCATACATTTGATCAATTCGCTGCTTGTCTTTTTGCAATAAAACCAGCTGCTCCTTGTAAACATCAATTCTGGATATGATATTTTGAATTCCAGATGCTATTGACTTGCGCTGTGCCTTTAACTGCTCTTTTTTCAGAAACAGTTGAGAGGTATCGATATATCCAACCAAAGTAGGTTCATTGAATACATCTCCTTCTTTAAGATTCAAGCCCAATATTTTCCCTGAATTTTCTGCAGAGATCGTGTAATCTACAGCTTCGAAATTACCATATGCATCCGATAGCTGATCTCCATTATTACATGCGCTAACCAACATCGCAATTATCAATCCGATATATAATTTTATTTGTCTCATTTTCTACCTAATTTCTGTTTTCCCTAATATTCTTTTGTATTCAGCAATGGACTGGCACAGTTGAATTTGATGATATTCCCTGTTTAGTTTGGCCTGTATTTCCTTGTTTAAATCTTCCAGGTAATCACTGGATGTGATCACACCATTGTCAAGTTGAGAAGAAGAAGTTTTGGTCACCTCTTCCTGAAGGCACACAATTGCATCATCCTGTTCCAGTAATATCTTGAACTTAGATATGTTATTGACCTCCGTGCGCAATTCAACCATTTGATTCTTCTGAAAACTTGATCGTTGAGTTGCCACAATTTCCTTTTGCAATTGATACTTTCTTTGATTTCGTTTGCTCGATTTCCAGTCAAAAATGTTCCAGCTCAATTTTGCGCCAAGCATATAGTAGCTGTCAAAATCATCATTTAATTGATTGTAGCCTGGCTGACCATATCCCAACTGACCAAAAGCGCTGATTACAGGAAGCCTGTCTTTCCTGGTGATTTCCATCTTCTCATCCAGCAATAAGTTTTGCCCTTCGAACAATTTGTACTCTGGCCTCTCTTCTGAAAATTCATTACCCAGTTTAAATTGTCCGATCTCTTCTTTCACACCAATGGCTTCAATATCGAACTTTTCAATCCTATTCATCAACTCGGCCAGGCTTTCCAGGCTTGTTCTTTCGGCAAATTCTATTTCTTTTTCTTGCTGTTGAATGAGAAGCAGTTCCGATTCCAGCACTTTGGAATTAAAAGCAGCCATTACACCATTTTTCACAGCCGATTGCACCTGTTGCAAACGTGCTGCAATACTTTTTCTTTTCACCTCTAAAACCTGTCTGCTTTGCCTTAGCAGCAGAATGCTAAAGTATGCATCGTTCACACGCTCTCTAAGCTCATACATTCTGACTTCCAGATCAATCACTTCAAGATCTGCAGACAATTGCTCCAGTTTCACCTGACTTTTGATCCTACCACCATTGTAAATCAACTGCTCAACATCCAGATTCAGGGAAATTTGTTCCTTGGGTGCACCAAAAGAATTTGGTCCTGCAAGCGGACTGCTGGTTACATCAGACTGGTAACTCATTCTTCCATTGGCATACAATTGGGGCAAAAAGGCAGTTTTTAAATTCTCAACACTTAATCCCGATTGTTCACGCAACAAATCTTTTCCTTTTACCAAAGGATAATTTTGCTGCACTATTTCCTGAATTTGCTCCAAACTTAAAATGCTATTCTGCCCAAATCCTATATTCATATATGCAAAGCACATCAGGAATAAAGCACATTTTTTATACGATATCATTTTCATACTGATTGGATTTTAATGGATTGAATCACAAAATCAGCAACATGATCGGCCCTTTTCTTTAAGACTTCTGTCACATCCTCATCAGGGTACAGAATTTCCCCGGCAACTGGTCGGCTGACAATTGGAAATATGCACAAACTCATGATATTCCATAACAACTCCCTGGGGTCGATTGGTCTTATTTTGCCTTCTCTAATATATTGCTGGATTTGCATCCTGGTTTTTTCCTTGGCTTCCACCACTCCTTCGAACTTCATCAAACGTAAAAAGCGATCAGGATTGGCACTGGCCTCATTCAAAACAAAAATTGGAATAAATGGGTATTCAATTAAGACTCCATAGTAATGGTGACACAGATTCCTGATTTTTGCAAATAACTCCGAATCGTCAGCTAAGAAAGAAGCCATAGGCCCCAACAATTTGCGAATTGCCCCTTCAAAAACCTGCTCAAACAACTTTTCCTTATTTCGGTAATAATAATGCAAAAGTGCTTTATTAATACCAGCGGCATCAGCAATTTCCTGCATACGAGCACCGGCATAACCTTTTTGGGCAAAAATATCCTTTGCCGTTTTCAATATTAACTCCTGTGTTTCTTCTGACTTTTTATTCTCTTTCATACTTTTTAACCATTTGGTTAATTCAACTATCAAAAATAAACCATCCGGTTTAACCGTTTGGTTAATGCAAATGTAGGACATTTAAATAAAGATCAAAACATTTTCCTCTTTTTTAACCAAATAGTTAAAAAAAAAAGAAAGAACTCAATTTGCTTAGAGTCCTTTCTTAATTATAGTTCTATATTATTCGTATCGAAGTGATTTTATGGGATTTGCATTGGCTACTTTTACCGAATGTCCACTTACTGTTAAAATTGCCAACAGCAAGGAAATACTTAGTGCAATCAAGAAATAATACCAAGGAAAATCTATTCTATACACAAAGTTCGACAACCACTTTTGCATTGCATAATAACTTAATGGCCAAGCAATCACATTTGCAATAATTACACTTACACATAAATTTTTACTCAACAATACAATCAGATTCATCTCGGTACCACCAAGTACTTTCCTAATTCCTATTTCCTTTACACGTTGTTGCATTTCAAAAGAAACCAATCCCAATAAGCCCAATAAGGCAATAATGAATGCCAAAATGGTAAAGGATGTTAAGATATTGGCGACTCTAACCTCCCCTTTGAATAACGTATTGAAATCAGCATCTAAAAAGAAATACTCAAATGGTTCTCCTTTGGTCATTTTCATCCAAATTTTCTTCACCATTTTCATGCCTCCCATAATATTATCCTGCTTCAGTTTCACCAACATGTATCTTTGATGATATTGGGGTGTATATGTCAAAAACATAGGCAGAATCTTATCTCTCATCGATTCAAAATGGAAATTTTTCACCACCCCAATTATTTCGATTGGTGTACGTCCGGCATCAGAGATGTTAGGTCGATACACATTCCTTCCTACAGGACAATCGGTATAGCCTAAGGCATGTATTGCCGCCTCATTAGCAATAAAAGCAGAAGTGTCGGCCAACCTGTCTTTATCAAATTTTCTTCCGTCCTTCAGTTTTAAATCCAACAAATCAAGAAAGTTTTCATCTACATGCATCAAGCGGAAATTGATCATCTCCTCATTACTGGCTCCCTCTCTATACATCGACCATCCATTTGTTCCACGTCCAGGCACCATTCCTGAAAAAGAAACATTTTCAACTCCTGAATATTTAAAGAGCATTTCCTTTATGGTTACCTTTTCTTCTGCATTAAAGGTATAAGCACGATCAACCACCATAATCCTTTCCTTCTCAAATCCCAACTTCTTGTTTTGCATGAAATCAACCTGTTCTTTCATTACAAAGGCAGAAATTAGTATTCCAATGGCAACTGTAAATTGAAACACCACCAAGGAAGCTCTAATTCTCTGTCCAATCTTCCCTTTCCTGACTTCTCCTCTCAGCACACTCATCACTCTAAATCCCGATAAGGAAAGCGCCGTATAGGTTCCAGCAAAAATGACTACAAATACGATTACTCCCAATACAAATAACAAGTACTCAGGTTGCCACAATAAAGAAGAGGAAATATTTTTCTTGGCAATCATATTAAAGGATGGCAACATCAGTTCAATTAGAAAATAGGACAATATGCCTGCAAAAAAAGTCATAATCAATGTTTCAGCATAAAACTGCAACATTAACATCTCTCTGCTGCTACCAAAAACCTTTCGAACACCAACTTCATTTGCCCTTGTAAATGACCTGGCTGTAGTCAGGTTTAAAAAGTTTACACAAGCCAATAACAATATAAAAAATGCAATTGCCGAAAATATATATATGTATTTGATATCACTAATTGGTTCTATTTGACCATCTGTCGTAGAATGAAGGTAAATCTTTTCAAGAGGCTCCAGGTAATAGTTAAATTCATTTCCTGATTTTTCCCATTCATAAACATCAATACCCAGAATGCTCTTTAGCCTTGGCCCCATATATTTTAAGGTAAAATCCCTAAATTTTGATTCCAGCTCATTATAATGTGTTCCTGGTTCCAATAAAAAATAAGCTTGCATATAATCACTAAACCAACTATCTTCTTCTTTAGCACTTAAGTTCAAATTGCAAACCAAATTGTAATGAAAGTGAGAATTTTCAGGTACATCCTCTACTACACCTGTCACCGTGTAAAGGGTCTTTTCTCCCATCCGAATCAGTTTACCTAATGGATTGGAATTGCCAAAATATTTTTTAGCTGTAGTTTCTGTAATGACAATATTCCCGGTACCATACAATGCAGTCTTAGGGTCACCATAAATAAACGGTCGATCGAACACTTCGAAAAAGGTGGAATCTGTCCTTAACAATTTATTTTCTACAAACTGCTTATCTTCATATGAAAAAAGAACATTACTCCTAAAATGTGTTCTAACCGCATACTTTACTTCTGGAAAATCGGACTGTGCTGCAGGCGAAAAAGGAGCACATATAGTGTTAAAATCTGTTTTTCTTTCACCCATTTTAGCCCTGGTTGCAACACGATATATATTCTCCGATTGAGAGTAAAACTTATCATAACTCAACTCATCCTGAACAAACAGGTAAATCAAAAACACACAAGCTAGTCCAATGGCTAAACCAACAACATTTATAAAGGAATATCCCTTATATTTCTTCATATTGCGAAATGCAACCTTAAAAAAATTCAAAATCATCACACGTAGATTAAGGTTATGTCTTTCGATTATCAATCAACATGCCACCTTATGTAACAAACTTATTTACTGACCAATGATTCCAACCTCTCATTCCGCATTGTGTTCGCATACGCACATTTAATTTTCGATTATGGACAAAAAAAGAAGGAATGCAAATGCATTCCTTCTTCTAATATAATGTGATTCAAATTAGTCTAATTTGTGAATCAATAAACCTGAACGAAGCTTAGGTTCGAACCAAGTTGTTTTAGGAGGCATGATGTTACCAGTATCAGCAATATCAATTAATTGCTGCATAGATACTGCGTACAATGCGAAAGCAGCTTTCATATTACCGCTATCTACACGTTTCTTCAACTCACCTAATCCACGGATACCACCAACAAATTCTGCACGTGTAGTCGTACGAAGATCTTTGATATCAAGCAGGTTATCAAGAACATGGTTAGATAAGATCGTTACATCAAGAACACCAATCGGATCCTTATCATCGTAAGTACCTTCCTTAGCGTTCATTTTGTACCACTTGCCTTCTAAATACATAGAGAATTCGTGTAATTTAGCTGGCTTGTAGATTTCTTCACCCATGCACTCTACTTCGAAAGTAGCTTCCAATTTAGCCAAGAACTCTTCAGCAGTCATACCATTTAAATCCTTAACTACACGGTTGTAGTCAATAATCTTCAATTGGTTATCTGGGAAGTGTACTGCCATGAAGTAGTTGTACTCCTCATCACCTGTGTGGTTTGGATTCTTAGCAGCAAACTCATCACCAATACGAGCAGCAGCAGCTGTTCTGTGGTGACCATCAGCTACGTAAGTTGCAGGAACTTTAGTTGCGAACAACTCTTCCAACTCTTTGTTAGTAGCAGGATCGTTTACTGGCCAGAAATGGTGACCGAAACCATCTTCAGCAACGAAATCGTAAGTAGCTTCTTCGTTTTTAACGATATTTTCTACGATAGCATCGATTTCAGGTACAGCTTTGTATGAGAAAAATACAGGTTCAAGGTTAGCCTCAACATAACGAGTTAAAATCATACGATCTTCCTCTTTATCCGGACGAGTTAACTCGTGCTTTTTAATTACACCAGTTTTGTAATCTTCACATGCAGCATTCGCAACGATACCATACTGAGTACGTCCGTCCATTGTTTGAGCATAGATATAGAATTTAGCTTCTTCATCTTGCTTCAACCAACCTTTTTCTTGCCACAAGTTAAAGTTAGATACTGATTTTTCATATACTTCTTCAGAGTGAACATCAGTTCCTGCAGGACAATCAATCTCTGCTCTTGTAATATGTAGTAAAGAACACTCTTTACCTTCAGCCATTTGAGCAGCCTCTTCTGAATTCATTACGTCATATGGAAGACATGCCAAATCCTTAGCGATATCTTGAGTAGGGCGCAAGCCTCTGAATGGTTTTACTATAGCCATCGTTTATGTATTTTTGTTGTGTTGTTAATTTTGTTTAATTGTAAATTCGTGATTTAGTGAATTTGTAATATTGTTATTTAGAATCAAGTTTTCTTTCCAGATATTTCTTATATCCAGATGCCATTTTTGATAATTCAGTCAATATTTTTCGAATTTCATCATACTGATATTGATCAATATAATTTTGTTGCAATGCTATTTCAGAACACACCAAACATTCGCGAATAGAACCTTTTGATGTTTTGATATATTTTAAAGACAACGGAATTGTTTCTCCATATCCCTCTCCAATATTTAATGCAACAGAATTTGCAGCTCTTCGATATTGATTCGTTAAACCAAATCTCTCATCAATTGGAAATTGTTTAGTTTGATTGTAAACTATTTTAATCATTTCCAATGACTTCTGATAGAGATCTAATTTTTCAAAGTCAAACATTTATAGCTTCGCTGTAAAATTTCCAAAAATACAAATTCGCTAAATCACAAAATCACGATCTAGTTTACTTTAAAAGTAGTATCTCCTTTTTCGATACAGTTCACAATTTGATTTGCACCAGCAATACCTGCATTGATATTTGCTTCAGCAGTTTGTGCACCCATCTTTTTAGGAGTAAAGAAGAAGCGGCCTTCAAATTTAGCAGCAATTTCATCTTTACAATCAGGAGCGATATCAGAAATGTATGCGAAGTCTTTACGATCTTCCATCAATTTCATTAATCCTTCTTCATCAATTACTTCTTTACGAGCAGTATTTACCAAGATTCCCCCTTCTGGCATCTTGTTCAACAAGTCGTAGTTAATTGATTTTTTAGTCTTGTCGTTAGCAGGAATATGCAAAGAGATGTAGTTACAAGTGCCATACAATTCTTCTACAGACTCAACAACTTTAACACCATCAGCTTCGATTGCTTCTTTGGCTACAAATGGATCGAAAGCATAAACTTCCATTCCAAAACCTTTCGCAATTTCGCCAACATAACGACCAACGTTACCATAAGCATGGATACCAATTTTCTTACCTCTAAGCTCAACACCAGCTTTTCCGTTGTAACCATTTCTTGCCAAGAACACCATCATTCCTAACACCAACTCAGCAACAGCGTTTGAATTCTGTCCTGGAGTATTCATAGCTACAATTCCTTTTTCGGTACAAGCTTCCAGGTCAATGTTATCGTACCCTGCACCAGCACGAACGATAACTTTAAGATTTTTAGCAGCTTCAATAACTTCACGTGTAGCTTTATCACTTCGGATAATCATAGCATCTACGTCAGCTACAGCAGCCAATAGATCAGCCTTATCAGTATAAGATTCCAACAAAGCCAACTCGTAACCTGCGCCTTCCACAACTTCTCTGATACCATTAACGGCGGCAGGAGCAAAAGGCTTTTCGGTTGCAATTAATACTTTTGTCATTTTATTTGAAAATTAGAATTAAAAAAATAAAATGTCATTGCCAGCCAAATCGAAGTAATTCGGTAGAATTACTTTAGTCGTTCCTCATGCATCTGAATGACGAAAAGCAGGAAATAAATCCTGCTCATCAAGATTTAATTATTTTACGTGTAACGCTTCAAATTCTTTCATGCAGTCAACCAAAGCTTGTACACTTGCTTTTGGTAATGCATTGTAAGTAGAAGCACGGAATCCACCAACCGAACGGTGTCCTTTAATACCAGACATACCTCTTTCAGTAGCGAATGTAAAGAATTCTTTTTCAAGTTCTTTGTACTCATCAGCCATAACAAAACAGATGTTCATCAATGAACGATCTTCTTTGTTTACAACAGTACCTTTGAACATTGGGTTACGATCGATTTCATCGTAAAGAACTGCTGCTTTTTCTTCATTCATTTTCTGCATTGCAGCAACACCACCCATTTCTTTGATCCACTTCAAAGTTTGAAG
This sequence comes from Marinifilum sp. D737, assembly GCF_026672275.1. Taxonomy (GTDB): domain Bacteria; phylum Bacteroidota; class Bacteroidia; order Bacteroidales; family Marinifilaceae; genus Marinifilum. The sequence continues at coordinate 62,623 of NZ_JANQCD010000007.1, forward strand.
AGCAGCAAATACAGGAACTACAGGGGGAGTATTGAACATTGATTCTCCTTTAATGTGAGTTCTGTAATCTAACATTGTAGGAATCTGACGGTCAACTTTACCTAAGATTTCATCTTTAACAATCACAAAAGTAACACCTGCAGGAGCAAGGTTCTTTTGAGCACCACCATAAATCAATGCATACTTAGATACATCAACCGGACGAGAGAAGATATCTGATGACATATCAGCTACCAATGGAACATTGATATCCATGTCTTCTTTAATCTCAGTACCATAAATGGTATTGTTAGTAGTAATGTGGAAATAATCTGCATCAGCAGGAATTTCGTATCCTTTTGGAATGTAATTGTAAATAGCTTCTTTCGAAGATGCTACTTCTACAACCTCACCAAAAAGGTTAGCTTCTTTTTGAGCTTTGTTAGCCCATGCACCTGTGTTAAGGTAAGCTGCTTTTTTTCCCATCAAGTTGTAAGGAATCATGCAGAACTGAGTAGATGCACCACCACCAACGAACAATACTGAATATCCTTCAGGAATGTTCAATAATTCTTTAAACAATGCGATAGCTTCATCCATAACAGCTACGAATTCTTTGCTACGGTGAGATACTTCCATAACAGAAAGACCTGTACCAGCAAAATTTTTGATAGCTTCAGCAGTTTTTTTTACTGTAAAATCTGGAAGGATTGAAGGGCCTGCAGAAAAGTTGTGTACTTTCATTTTTTCAAACGTTTTAAATTTTTGTATTATTCCATATCCTGAGGCAAATTTGCAAATAAAAATTTATTTAGAAATGATTTTAGTTCTTAATTTCTATGTTTTTCAACAAAAAAATAATCATTTCCACCCCCTTCATATAGATTAATATTTACAGTCTGAAAAACAGCATTTTAACCCACAGAAAATATTTTGTTTTTGTTCTCTTTTTTGTCAAGTTGATGGCAATATTTCGAATTCTTGATACTTTCTGATAGGACAACATGAGATTTATCACCCCAAGAAAGCTCATAAACTGTCAATTTTACCTCTTCACTTACTCCAAAGAGAGGAACAAATGTAAGAATTTATGTTATAACTCTCTTTCTATTTTCACAAAAAAAAGCAGATACTTATATAAGTACCTGCTTTTAATATATCTCGAAATTGAAAATTATCCTTTATAGAAAGGGATTTTAACAATTTTTGCTTTAAGTGCTTTTTTACGTACACGGATGAAGATTTCAGTATCTGCTTTGTAAAATCCTTCTTTTACATATCCCATACCAATTGCTTTGTTTACCATTGGAGCCATTGTACCAGAAGTAACTTCTCCAATTTCGTTTCCTTCAGCATCTTCAATCTTGTATCCTTGACGAGGAATACCTCTGTCAATCATTTCAAAACCTTTTAGTCTACGCTTAGGTTTTTCTTCTTTTTGTTTTTCAAAGAATTCACGATCGATAAAATCGTTACCCTCAACAAATTTGGTAATCCAACCTAAACCTGCTTCAATTGGTGTGTGATTGTCATCGATATCATTTCCATATAGGCAGAAACCAACTTCAAGTCTTAAAGTATCGCGAGCAGCTAAACCAATTGGCTGAATACCGAACTCTTTTCCTGCTTCCATAACAGCATTCCAAAGTTTCTCACCATCTTCGTTTGCTACATAGATTTCACATCCACCAGAACCAGTATAACCGGTTGTAGAGAAAATCGCATTTTCGATTCCAGCTACAGTAGCTTTCTTGAAAGTGTAATATTCCATGTCTTCAACAGGAACATCAACAATTTTCTGCATTGCTTTAAGAGCCAATGGACCTTGAACTGCAAGCTGACAAATTTCATCAGAAGCATTGTACAATTCTTTGCCAACTTCTAAGCCCATTTCTTCTGCATTCTTACAACACCAGTTCCAATCTTTCTCGATATTTGCAGCATTAACTACCAAAAGGTAAGTTTCTTCATCAATTCTGTATACCAACAAATCATCTACGATACCACCATCACCATTTGGAAAACAACTGTACTGTACTTTTCCATCAGATAAAGCAGCAACATCATTTGTTGTAAGCTTTTGAACAAAACTGAAAGCTTTTGGTCCTTTTACCCAAAACTCTCCCATGTGAGATACATCAAAAACACCAAGTTTTTCACGAACACAAACGTGCTCATCTTTAACTCCAGTGTATTCAATTGGCATGTTATAGCCTGCAAATGGTGCCATTTTTGCACCTAGTTCTTCATGAAAACTAGTGAAAGCTGTTCTTTTCATTGTATTTTGTATTTAGGGCAATCGGTACTAATTTTATTAGTAAATCGAATACCTAAGAAAAAATGTGAATTATGTATGTGTTATTGTTAGTGCAAATGTAGAAAATTTTCTTAGATAACAGCCGAATCCTTACATTACTTTACCCCTCCTGTTTTCTTTGCTATTCCCAATCGATAACCTCCTTTAAAAATCACAACAAATGCATCTGTAACACCACAAGAATCACGATACTTGGCGGCATCTTCGAAAGTTGGAAAACCACCAATTGTATATTTGTGCCAACCTTCAACATATAAGTGTTCTATAACATCTCCACCTTTATACCTCTTAAATAAATCTTTTGGTCCCATTTCCTTTTTACAGGCAGCAATTTGAACTCTATAAACAAAATCTTCTTGCACCAGTTCTTCTTTCATTTTTATCTCTTCAATTACTTCAGGCTGATTCTTTACTGGAATATCCGGAACCACTACAGTTTTAGCCAATACAGGTGCACTCATTTTTTCGTTCTTCAGTTCATTTGGAAGCTCTTTAATACTTGCTTGCTCTGGAAGGATAACAGGCGCTTCAATTTTTTCGAGGATTTCCTTTTCCCTGTAGATATCAAAACCTCCTACTCCCCCTGATCTTTGCGAAGCAAAAAAGAACCGACCTGTTTCATCTTCAAAATAGGTAATATCGTTATCGGTACTGTTTATCGGAAATCCTAAATTTTGAGGTCTTCCCCACTGTCCAGACTCCTTTCTTTCACACTTAAAAATATCATAACCTCCAATGGAATTATGTCCTTTAGAACTAAAATACAAGCTTTTCCCATCCTTCGTAACGAAAACATCACTCTCATCGAATTCGGTATTAATATCTCCTCCAATATTCATTGGTTCCGACCATTTTCCATTCTCCTCTTTTATGCAGTAATAAACATCACAATCTCCAAATCCACCTTTTCTATCACTGATAAAGTAAATTTCCTTTCCCTTACTGCCTATACACACAGAACTTTCTCTGGATTTACTCTCATTTATAAACTTTAAAGCTTTGCCTTTCCCCCATTTTTCATTTGAAGTTTTTACAAAATACACATCTCCATTCCCTTCTCCTCCAAGGTAAATTATCGGAACTTCATTTGTAAAAGACATTAAAGCAAGGTTGGATTTACTTGGAGTATTTACCGATACATTGTAAATTTTTCCAGTGGGATCTTGTGCAAAAATTTTCTCATAAAACTTTTGGTCTTCCAATGATCTGGATTTCTTCACACCTCCCCTTCTAGAACTAAAATAGAAATCACTCCCATCCCAAACAGGCTTATATTCATCAAATGCTGAATTTACATCTTTCATCAACTCAATTTCCAAATCAGAAGTGTTCTTCAAAAGTTGCTTCCCATTTTTACACTCACTAATTCGCTTTTCGCTTAATGCTATTAACTCTTTTTTGTCTTTGTAATTGTTCTGCTGAATCAATTCTATATTGATTTTAAATTGTACAATTGCCTTATCAAAATCATTACAATATTGATATGCTATTCCCAGTAAGAAGTGAATATCTTCACTAATGTCTGCGTTTAATTTTTGTGCAGATTTTAAATAAGTCAAAGCCTTGTTTCTTGGTCCTGCAATCAAATAACAAACGCCTAAATTATAATTCAATTCTGCATTTTTTGAATTCAATTGATATGCTTCTTTTAGCAATGGGACAGCTTGATTTACAAAATCTTCACCTCTCTTTCCCAATTCGATGGCATGTAGAATATTCTTGTAGGCAGTTTTTCTTTCCTTATCTCCTTCGAGGTACTCCGATTTTTTAACATTTAATAAATCCTGAGCCTGAATAGAGACATAAAAAGTAAGCAGAAAAATAGATAGGATAGTAAATTTCCAATTCATAGAGATTAGTAGTTTTTTTAAAACGATTCGTGTGTTATAGGTAATGGTTGCAAATTTAAATTTTCTATACACTAATACTGATAATAAAACAAAATGTTTCCTAAAAAGAGAAAAGTCGAATAAAAACATCCTTTAAACAGCAGAATTTTATGCCTCTACTGAAACCAAAAACAGATAGGTAATTTGAAAATAAATTAGTATCATTGCAATATTATATGAAGTAAAACCACACAGATTTACAGGACTTTTAAAATACTCCTGCCAATTTGTGATTATTATTTTATCCTGCAGAATGACTCAAGGAGAACAACTCACCGATTTATCCTATTTAAAGGAAATGTCTGGAAACGACATTAGCATTATCGAAGAAATGATCGAAATATTTATCGAGCAGATTCCGGAATTTACAGAAGAGGTTACAAACTATTTTGAGACACAAAACTGGGAAGGATTAGGAGCTGTTGCCCACAAAGCAAAATCATCAGTTCGAACAATGGGAATGGATCGTATTGGAGATTGTTTGGAACAATTAGAGCATTTTTCAAAAGGAAATCTTAAATTTGAGTTACAGATAAAAAAAGAAAAGGGTATTGAGTTAAGTCCTGAAGATGAAAAGAATTGGAGTAATGTGATGCACGAAACGACTAATGATGTTGAAATGAAACACATTCCTGACTTGGTTGAGTGTTTTCTTTCAAAGTGTCCGCTAGCCGTTGACGAACTTAAATCAAACCTGAAAAAACTTTAAACCATACTTTGAGCCATGAATATTGAAACCAAAAACATTGACTCTGTTACAATAATGAAACTTTGCGAAACCAATCGTTTGTATGCTTTAAATGCTAGCATTGCAAAAGATAAGATGAACGAAGTTTTAACCCAACCACAATCAAGACTTGTTGTTGATTTTGAAGACATTAATTTTATTGACAGTTCTGGATTTGGAGCACTTATTTCTGCTTTAAAAACCTCCAAGGAACATCAAAGTAAAATAAAGCTTTGTAATATCAATAAAGATGTAATGGAATTGATTGAATTAATGCAATTGGATTCTATTTTTGAAATATTACAGGATCCTACCGCTTGTGTAAACAGCTTCTCGGCAGAATAATTAGCCAATATGGCCAAGGCCTCACCGCATATACTCGTTGTAGATGACGATGTTGTTGTGCTTAAGTTTATAGAGTTTACACTAAAAGCCTTAAGCTACAAAACAACATTGGCAAAAAATGGTATTGAGGCCATCGACAAAGCAAAAACAGAGCATTTTGATCTAATCATTTCGGACCTTTACATGCCTCTTATGGATGGCAATGAACTGGTGCGTCATTTTAGAAACACTCCCGAATACAAGCATACACCTTTCATCTTTTTATCAGGTAACAACGAAGAAGAAACCTGGATAAAAAATCTAAATGATGGTGCTGATGATTTCATAACAAAACCAATCAAGCAAAAGGTTTTTATTTCAAAAATCAATTCACATTTAAAAAAGGCATTTCTCAGAAAGGAAATTATTGCAGGAAAAGAAAAGTCGGACATCAGCTACGAAAAAGGAACAATAATTTATTGTGCTAACAGAACCAGACCTTTTCCAATCTCTCGTAAACTTGTAAAAACAAACATTAAGGTTGTTTATACCGATTCCGATTTTTTCATGGCTCTCCAAGGAACAAATAACTGGGGAATAATTATCGACGATGCCGCTACATGGGCTATGTCCATACTCGATAAAATTATTGAAATCACATCGGCTCATGTGCCTTTAAGTTTGCTTATTTCAGATCCGAAAGATTCTGCAAAGATGGATGAGTTTTTAAAGTTAAAAATCAGCACCTTTTTGTACAAAAACCTGGATGCTAAACTCATTGTCCATCAAATCAATTCGAATATCCAGAGGGAGCATGAACTTAAGAACAAATATCTTAATGCCTTAAACACGGCAGCCAAAAGATCGCCTATCCGATTTGAAAATGAATTTTCTGATCAATTAAATGATTTCCAGATCCGCATATTGCATGAACCATACGACAAATTGCCGGGTGGCGATTATTATGAAATCATTAATGTGGATGAGCACCGAAAAATTTTCGTACTAGGTGATGTAATGGGAAAGAAATGGGACGCTTGGTTCTTCGTTCCCGCATATATTGCATATATCAGGAGTACGATCAACTTTTTCCTGAACCGTCAGGAATTTGATTTTGTAGAGTCGCCAGGAAAATTTCTGGATATCATCAATCAATATATATTTAAAGACATGCAGCTTACCGAGGTGTTCACCACTTTAAGTGTGATCTCCATTTGCACCAAGCAAAACAAAATTAGTGTTGCTTCGGCCGGTGCTTTACGTCCATATTACTACAACAAATCGGAAGATACCATGTCGCAATTAAACATTGTAGGAACATTGTTAGGCGTTATAAAAACGACCAAATATCAGAGTCTGGTTTATGATTTTAATATAGGAGACAAAGTTTTATTCTATACCGATGGCTATACCGAAGCGGTTAACGACAAGAACAATGAAATGATTGGAGATGACGCTTTATTCCATTCATTAAACAAGTTTAAACTGGATAACGACCTACAACCTCAAGCCATAGAAGAAGAACTTACCAAAGCTTACAATGTCTCAAAATTCGACGATGACCGCACGCTTCTTTTGGTTCAAAGAAATTAACCTGAGTTCAATTTAAAACATTGTCACAGTTTACACTGGTTTTGAGTAGAAATATTCTCAAATTTCCGTAGGAATATCGGGATATTTCGGGGTAATTTGAGGAAATTTATGCCAAAAGCAGGTAAATTCTTTGAAAAAATCATCTTCATCCAATCTTTACTTTAAAAACTCTTCAAAATATCACGATATTCTTTCAGATTTTTTAAAACAGATCTTGAATAAATTTGATTTTCTGTGTCGGATATTTTAAATCGAACTCAGGTTATTAGTTTTCTCTTATCCAAAATTCAAGTTTTTTTTAGCACATTTGCCCTAAATTTCAAAAACTGATTAAAATGAATGAAGTAGTTGGCTGGATTGGAAGCTTATTATTTGCTATTTGTGCTTTACCACAGGTAATACACACTTTTAAAACCAGAAAAACAGATGATGTAAGCGAAATATTTCTTTGGCTTTGGTTTTGGGGTGAGGTATTTACATTTACCTACATTTTAGTGGATGATATTGACAGCAAAAATTACCACATTCCCCTCTATTTTAATTATTTATTTAATCTGGTACTTTTATTTTACCTGATATATGCCAAATATACATACAACAGTAAACCTACTGGCTTGGCATTACTCTTTCAAAAAATTAGAAAATAATACCTTGAGTTTGTGTTCATCACAAACATTAGGACTAATTACAATGCTTTTATAATACTTCTGGCTACAAACTCATTCCCATTGGTTATAAAAGCATTATTTTTTCTTTTTCACCCTTTCCTTTTTGCTACTTAAGCGTTCACTCCTATTACTTACCCATTCGTTCTTATTATAAATCTATTCCCTTCTTCTATAAAATCATTCATTCTTCCTATAATATCATTCCCAACGCCTATAAAAACATTCATTCTTGTTACATATCGATTCCTTTTTGTTTTTATATCGGTCGTTTCATCGACATAAACATTCCCATCGCTTACTTTCACATTACTTCTTTCTACTTTCTCGCTCCTTCTTCTTACTTACACATTCCATTTTGCTACTTACTGGTTCCTTTTAGCTACTTTTAAATATGTACACCTAAACACCTCCCACCTAACGCTAGCATTACAGAGGGTATTAATCTAAAGACTCTATCAAATTAAGATCCCTTTTAAGCTTATCTTTTTGCTCCGTGGACAACTTCTCATTAATAAGATACTGCAGAATTAGTTCTTTTAAAAAATGATCCTTAATATTTAACAGAAAGCCATAATCTTGTCCATCAGCATATCCATATTCTTCAAACTCCTGCTTTACAGAATTTCTAACATGCTCAATATATTCTTCAGCATTCATTTGAATTTTTCCTTTTTTACTATTCAAATCATCATCGAAATAGAAAATGGAATCAATAATATTTAAATACATTATTGGTTCAATACAATAGGTTCGATATTGATCTGCATTCCAACTTGGTTGTTCATTAATTGTGGCATAAAGACTATTCGCAATTCGAATATCAATATTGGCATGTTTTCTATACTCTATGATCATAGAATCTAAATCACTATGTGATAACAACCTAATCTGACTACTTTGAACCTGTTCACTTTGCACTTGATCACGTCTAAACTTATTGTTATTGCAAGCAACTAATAAAACCATTACACTACAATACATCCATCTATAATATTTCATTTTATTTAGCTAATTTATTGTTCTGAAAATAAGAAGGTTTAATGTAAAAAAAATATTCTGCACATAAAAAAGCCTGGTATTTTTAATAATACCAGGCTTCTATACTTTTAAATTCTATAAAAGAGCGTTTATTAATGCCTTGAGATTGTATTTTTAATTTTTGTTCTTACTTCTAATGACTCATCGGAAAGCAAGAAGTTCTTTGTAGAATTAGGAAGGAATTCCAGAACATCCTCCAATCTATCTTCTCGTATTGCTTGTCTAACTTTAGAAGCTGATATGTAATTATCTTCTCCTCCACAAGTAATTCTTGGTATTTCCAATAAATCAACACCATTGGTCGGAAGGTATTTTATCATCGCTTCGTTGTAAGCTGCAGTTACCGGAGAGTACATCTCGGTACCAACATAACGCTTGTTGATATTCAAAACCGGAACAATATAACGTAAGAAGGTGATTACATCTAACTCAGCTTGTTTTGCAGAAATATCACATTCTTTTTCTTGTTTTAAGAAATAACATGGAAAAATGGTTCCTGATACCACATAATTTCCACCTTTTACCATCACAAGATTATCTACATGTCCTAATTCTTCCTTTATTAACCTCCATCTAATATCGAAAGTAAACGAAGATCGATCTTCCTCAACAACAAAAAGATAAACCAACCTATTCTCTTTACATGCTTTCTCGATTAAATACTTGTGTCCATTGGTAAATGGATTACAGTTCACAACAACAGCTGCAATATCGCCAACGCTCACATCCTTCTTTACCGAACGCAAATAATCCTGGTAAGTTTTGATGTTTTCGTAACCAAATTCTAAAACAGAAAACAATGGTTCTGCAGTTGCAATCTCAGTAAAACCAAGTCCTTTAAAAACCTCAAGGTTTCTAGGCTTTGTGTATACAAAAATATGCTTGTGTTCTTGAATTACAATATCGATAAGATGAGTTACAATTTGTGCAAAAGCAGCTCCTTCTCTAAATTTTGGCGCTACGGCAACATACTTTAAAACTCTCCCTTTATACGATCCTGTTCCGATAACCTCATCGTTTAGATTATACAGAATCATGGAATAATCAACGTCGTGTTTATTGAAATCAAATCCCAATGGTTCCAAAAACTCAGAAACCAGTTTTATATCGAAGGGGTTCCTCAGATCCAAAGACTCTTCTCTGTAATCAGTATTTTCAACTCCCATATTTTCCGTTAGTTTAGTTTTGTTAGGTGTGTGTATTATACCAACTAAAACACCAAATGATTAATATAAATCTCCACTTTTCATCTGTAGCTGTACTAAAAAATACAACGTAACTCTGCTATGTTTTAATTTTTTAGTTTTCGCTACAAAAGAAAATTTCTATTTCAATCATTTAGAATTTCAATTGGTATTAGTTTTTAAATCAACAGTCAATATTATTGGATTTTGTCAAATATCAATGCTTTTTTAATATGTTTCAGAGATATAAGAAGAATCCAAAATCATGATATATGTTATTTGTTTTATCTTAATGTTTTGTTATAAATGAAAATTAGGCATGTTGTTTATTTGCGGTAAAGATAAAATAAGAAACCGCTAACAAATCAGCCGAACCTCCCGGAGATATGTGATTCTTTTCACAGTAATGAATTAAATCCTTGTATAAAATTTCGAATTTTTCATTCTCGAAATTCAAAAATGCTTCGTTGGCTTTTTGCTTTAATCCATCTAATACTTCAACACCTTTTCGATACAGAATATTACTATCGTCGTTATTGGCAATCAAAGCCAACAAGGCATGGGTTAAAGATTTGTGCAGGATTTTATCATCGGTGCGCTGCTTGTTCTGTAAATGGGATTCCAAAACCGGAATTGCATGCTGAAATACACTTGGTAAACCCGCCTGTATTTCACCACGAATGCCTTGTCCCTTCGTTCCATATTTCTCGAAACAAACTTCACCATGCGTGAGGCTTTCATTATACAATTTTCTGCCCAACTCTCGCTCCACCAAATTGCCATTTAAATCTTTAATCAGATCGACAAAAGTTTGATAGGAAAAACTTCTTTTTGCGATTAGATACGCACTCACAAACAAAGAAAATCCCAATAAAAAGATTGCTCCTTTGTGTGTGTTTATCCCATTGGTTTCATGAAACATATCTTCTTCCATGAGCAAACCAATTCGGCGCAATTCAGGAAGAGCTTTTTTTAAATCATCATTTGTATAGGAAAAACCATACTCAGCGATCTCCTTAAAGTAAACCGATAAAACCGATGCGGAATCAATAAAAGTAGAAAAGTCCATATCATCATGCGAACCATTGGAATTCCGATCCACCAAACCTGGTTTAGGCGACAATGCCACCTCGTGCAATAAAGATTTTAAAGCACTCGATGCTAAACTTTTGCAAACCTCAGCTTTCCTTATCTCGGATAGATATCGGTCGATATCCTTATCAATCTTTTGACGAATATCGGCATAAGAATGATTCTGTTCTCGCATACATACCAAAGCGGGCTTTTCGTTGCAGAAATAACACAACTTTGCCTTACCCGAAGATACCGGACCTCCTTTGGAATTGGTAATATCCACATCCAGCAAACGACCCAAAGAATGTGTTTCCTCGAACTTTTCGGAGATTTCTTTTATTTCATTGATTGAATAGGTGCTCTCAAAAAGAGGAACCAAATAAAAATCACCAGCTGCATCTACAGCACAGTATTCTTGCTTTGAATCAATCAATACCCTATGCGATAACAGGTGGCGTTTTAGTTCAGCCAATACCTGTTTAAAACAAGAATGAATTCTATCATCAGACTTTGGAAATCCTGGAATATTCAAGTTCAAGCTTAAAGATGCCTGTCCAGACTCTGAAACTCCTTTTCGCAAAACAGATCTTAGGTCTCTTGCTTTTAATATTTTCCCCAACACATCACTCATTCCTGTAAATCTCTTTAAAGATTTATAAAATTACACCCTAAAAGTAAAATTACAATTAGGGTGTACTTTTCTTTATATCAACTATCTGTTAAGATAGATTTTCAACATTGTGAATCACATCAATAATGGTACCATCGCGATATTCAACCAAAGCAACAATTTTATCGCCCAATTGTTTTTCCGCTGGAACACCAGTCATTGCATCTACTTCTTTCTTCAAATCATTAATGTCAACAACTTTAACACCTGCTTTCTTCAATGCAGCTGCAAGATTTGGTTTGGAAGGATTTACACAAACTCCACGTTCTGTAACAATCACGTCAACACTTTCACCTGGAGTAACAATTGTGTGAACACGATCTTTCACGATTGGCAAACGACCACGGAAAGAAGGACAAACAATCACACTTAGGTTTGCACCTGAAGCTGTATCAGAGTGACCTCCGGAAGCTCCACGAATTTCACCTGATGAACCAGTGATTACATTTACATTAAAATCAACATCAACTTCCAAAGCACCAAGCACAACTACATCCAATTTGTTTGTCATTGCACCACAGTTGTTAGGGTTCGCATATTGATCACATGTAATTTCGATATGCTGTGGGTTGTTCAATACAGAAGTACTTACTGCTGCATCAAAAGACTGTACATCAAAAATTGCCTGAAACAATCCTTCGTTTAACATGTCAACACCGTAAGAAGTAACACCACCAATCATGAAGCTACCTTTGATGTCTTTGCGTTTCATATCTTCTCGAAGGAATTTGGCTACAGCCAAAGAAGCACCACCCGCTCCCACCTGGAACGACATGCCATCTTTGAACAAGCCAGAATGCTCAATAACCGTTGCAGCAATACGAGCAATACGTAAATCCATTGGAGATTTTGTAATACGAGTAGTACCTGATGCAATCTTAGTAGCATCACCAATGCTATCAACCTTTACAACGTGGTCAACAAAGTGCTGACGAATTGAACCAGGAACACATGGATAATCTACGAGGTTATCAGTTACAATAATTACATTTTTAGAGTAACGAGCATCAATATCGGCATATCCCATAGAACCAAAAGCAGATGGTCCGTGAGCTCCGGTAGCATTACCTTCCTCATCGGCAGCAGAAGCAGCCAAAACAGACAAATCTGGTTTGATACGTCCGGTCAAGATATCTCTAACACGACCACCATGAGAGTGAATAATTGCAGGATGCTTTAATTTACCCATTGAGATAATTTCACCCAAACGACCACGAATACCTGAAGAGAAAATTCTGGTAATCATTCCTTTCTCAACATAAGGAACCAATCCATCGTGAGCAGATGTTAATGAAGAAGAAGCCAAAGTAATGTCTTTGATTCCCATTTCATCTAAAATTTCGATGGTTTGCATCAAAACTCCATCTCCTCCACGTAGGTGGTGATGAAATGTAACAGTCATTCCATCGAAAGGATTACATTTTTGAACTGCTTCTTTTAAATCGCCACACAATTTTGAAGTATGAGCTTTTTTTGCTTTTAATGTTCGAACAATATTAGTTGATGGAATCTCATCACCAATAATGCTTTCCCATACGCCCTGGAAAGGTTTTAACTCACCAAGACCTTCTATATATTCAGGAATTTCAACTCCTAATGCGTTCTTCATTTTGTTTCTTTATTAGTATCAATTTTGTAAACAGGAATAACTGTTAACTTGCAACCGACTCTTCGATTTCTTTTAAATCGATATTGGCATATTCAAGAACAGTAATTGCTCTCTGAACAACAGGAGCATCAACCATTTTTCCGTCAATTGCAAATACTCCAATACCAGCGTTTTTATTTCGAATAAATTCTGAATAAACACGGTAAGCTTTTCTTACCTCATTTTCGGTTGGGTTAAACACTTCGTGTACACCATCTACCTGACGAGGATTGATCAATGCTTTTCCTGCGAAACCAATCTTTTTAATGTACTCAGTTTCTTCACGAAGACCTTCCTCATCGTTAACATCAGCAAAAACGGTATCCAAAACATCTAAACCGTGTGCTTTACCTGCCATTACAATACGCTTACGAGCATAATCAATACCTACTCCATCAGGAGTTTTTACGATACCCATATCTGCAGTTAAATCCTGACCTCCAATTGTAATTGCATCAATTCGCGGATCAGCACCTGCAATTTCGTATACATTTGCAACACCTTTAGCTGTTTCGATCATTACATGGATTGTCATGGTCGGCTTCTTAATTCCATGTTCTTTTTCGATTCTACGAACCTCTTTCATGAAATCTTTCACATCCTGAACCGACTCAGTTTTTGGGAATCTGATATTATCAGGCTGCAATGGTACAATTTCTTCCAAGTCTGCCAATCCAAAAGGAGTATGCATGTTGTTTACACGCACGCAAACTTCTGTATCGTAAAATTCAACGGTTTGTAACATGTTACGAACCAAGATTCTTGCAGCATCTTTTTGGTTCAATGCCACGGCATCTTCCAAATCTAACAATACTGCATCGCAACCATAAACTCCGGCTTGTTGAATCATTGCAGGATTATTTCCCGGAATGTACAACATTGATCTTCTTTTCTTTCTAGCCATTACATTGTACCCTCCTGAATACCTAAAGAACGTTTAACAGCAGCTTCAACTCTAGCCTTAATTGTTGGCGTTAGAGCTCCCTTATCTTTTGCAATCAGGTGTACATTCTGGATATCCAAATCATCCAAAACCTGATTAATTGTATTTTTGATATCATCTTCGAACTGCAACATCACAGTAGATGAGATATCAATTTGGCGACCGGCTTCCTCTGATACAGGTTCGATCAAGACCATGATATCGCTTGATTCGAAAGTTCCGGCTTGCGCTTTAAACTTAGGTGTCATTGTTAATGATATTAGTTTAATTATTCCGTAAGAATTATAATAATTGATTTTGCAAATTTTAATGTCTTTCGATAGAAATCAAAGCACTTTTAAAGATTTTTGTAGTTAATTACTTACTGTTATAAAACACAATCAGGAAACGATTGCATATCAGCCTGTTATTAACAGGCTATTCTTTGTAAGTATTTACATTTCTTACTATTCGCATAATTAAACAGGTAATTATTTTTTCGATTAAACATGAAAAATCATTATTTATCCTTCATAAATGTATGTTACTTATCAATTTAAGCTGGAAATATTATACATCCGAACAAAACAACAAAGGCTTCGCGAATGCGAAGCCTTAATTGTTAGTGATTAGTTAGTGGTTAGATTTTACTTGTCTAACAACAAGAAAATCAATTGTGTGATTAGTAAAGTTACAAATGGTAATTGTGTTTACTTTTTAAATACGCCACAATATAAGTTTAATTTTTCTATTTCCGCAAACGTTTTCTAAAAAATTATTCACTGCATTTTTTATTTTTATTTATTCTTTATCTCCAAAAATTAGTCGTCAGTTTTTAAGTATCTATTAAAGAAATATTTCCGTTAACACTTCCTATTCTAACATTTTCAGAAAAAACTGCACATCATATTCTTCATCTGTATATTTTTCTTGTTAAGGTCAGGTAGAAGCTGCAAGGTCAAAATAATCATTGACGTATGTGTTTAATCATGCTCGCTTCATTCAATCCATAAAATTTAACCAGCGATTAATTCTTTTAGCATATCATTAATCTACAATTAAGCCAAAAATTAAGAAGCTCAAACTAATTTTGTATTGTAAGAATAAATGAATTGATCGTTTAAAGATTAGGTTAGTATAATTAGTTTAGAGTTAGCTTAAACTGTTCCACACAAACAGTTTCGATTGAAAGTGAGAATAGCCCTGTACCACAACATGGGCTATTTTTATTGAACGTGAATTCGACGTAAAATTCCATCCACAGGAAGTTATTTACAAAAAAAAAGGAGCAATTAGGTATCAACCCAAAAACTCCTTTTTATTGACAATTATATTTTTATTTAAACAGCGCCAACCAATGATACTGATGAAATGGTATCACCCATTCCTACGAGAGTAACAGGTTTTTCAATTAAAATAGTTGGAACAGCAATTACTTCAATTTCTTCATTAGAATAAATACCTGAAGTTAATAATTCATTTTCGCCAAGAATATTTTTAACAGTATTGCTTAAGCCCTCAAGTTCGTTCAAACCAACATCCGATACCTTATGGTCTTTTGCCCACATTAAAACATCTTTACTATTAATTGCACCAGTTCCAGCTTTTGCCGCAGCAACCGTTGCTGCCAACTGCATTCCGTTTCTGTTTTGCAATGGAGTAACCTTAAACCCTTTTTGCTGAAGAGTTACATACAAACCAAACATGTGTAACTGCATTCTTGGACATTTGGTATAATCATACACCTTTAACATCCCTTTAAATAGATTTGATGCATTGGTATTCTGATCACACTCTTGAGCCAAGTCTTCTTCACCAATAACTTCAAGAATATCGATTAATTCACGCTCATTAAATCCAAGGCTATCAACATCGTGAACCAGGCTATCAATCAAATGTTTTCTTACCACTTTATCCTGAGTTGAAGCAACTTCAAGATGAAGAAGGTTATCCGGACAAGATTTTCTCCATTCGGCAATCATCTCTTTTGAAAGCTCAATTCGTTCAGCTCCTTTAGTTCCATCGGCTAAAGTTTCATGCAACATCTGATATCCAGATAAAATAATGTATTCAGGATTAACATCATCCTTTGCCATTCTTCTATTAAAGTTATCATCAATATGAAGCTTGAAGTTCAATGGATCATAAGTAGCAATAAATCGATTTGCTTTAGGACAAGTGTAAGTTTCACCTCCAATGGTTAACGAATCTCCTTTATCAAACTCGATAATCCAGTGAATTAATGCATTATCATCTTTACGATCTACATTAAAGGCTTGTTGCAGCTCACCATTCTCATCAGTTGTTAATAAGTTTGGTAAATCCAAAAACAATTGAGATTGCTCTTTAGGAGAAGATGCACAATGCACATAAACATTTTGCACACCGCATACAGCCATTGCATTAGCAACGATTCCTCCCTGGCCTCCCATTTGTAACTTATCGTAGCCAACATTCTTATTCAACCAATAAAAAACTTCAACATCTTCAATTAACCATTCCTCAGCAATACCACCTTTAAAGCAGTGAAGAATGCCTCTAATTGCATCCTCGTTTTTTCTAATTGCTTTCTCTTCTTCAGATATAATTAAATTTGTGTCAAGCTTATTGTTTTCAATCAACTTCTCTACATCTTTTCCACTCACCTTGATTACAGCATCTACATTTGCATTAAAGGCACTAATTAAACCTTTAATCTCTCCCATTTTCTCCAATTGCTCAGGCGCTGTACTATAATTCTTAAGCCAGGCAGCTTTTAATTCACTTTTTGACATTTGAGATGTTTTATTTTATTATTCAATTATAACCACAAGTTTAACTAGCAAATTAATGCAATTATCGATCAAAAACTTAATATCGAAGTGATTTTTATTCAAAATTTTACTGCAATGGTTTGCAGAACAATCACAAAAAAAAGCCTTCGCAAATTTCTTTGCAAAGGCCATAACTGAATTTCGAAAATTAAAAGGACTATTTTTTCAATTTCGTATCCATTAACTGATTTGCCATAGCAGCACCAATTAATGATTCAAGTGGTGTTTTTCCATTTTTGCCATCACTACCAGTAATCATTACATCCGGGAATTTAATTTTGGCAATCTCTTTGGCAACACCAATTGCAATTTCTTTTTCAATTTGAGCTCTTTCCTGAGGCGTTAAACCAGCCGAAACCAACTTCGCATTTTGATAAGATTCTGCATCAGCAGCTACTTTTTTTGCAGCTGATTTAAGCTTTTCAGTTTCTAATGCAATTGCTGCAAGTCTTTTGTTTGTTTCCTCTTGCTTCAATTTTGTTTCGATGGAAATCAAAGCCTTTACCTGTTCCTTTTCCTGAGCAACACGTTCTGCAGCTTTATCTCTTTCCCCCTCTGCTACGATACGTGCCTGAGCATCTTTTGCTGTTTTAATCTTCTGTTGCTCTAACTGTCTTTTTGCAGATTCATCACGCTGTGCTTCCAATCGCTTTTTAAATACTGCTTCCAAGATAACATCATCTACAATCACCTGAGCTACAATAATATTATTCTCGTTAATATCATGAGGGATACGAATGAATTTTCCATTTTCATCTTTTCGTTTCTTCACCTCATAACGTGTTTGGATTTCCTTGATCTCACGACTACTATCTTCAATTGAAGAAATTATGGTATCACGATACTCCAATTTCTCTACACTATAAGCTCCATCCTTTAACTGATCTTCAATAGCAACCCTAAAGTCTGATGCTGACCCTGAAATGTAATCTTGTGCAGCAAACATGTAACCAGTATTTGACACAACCTCACGAACTGTTGGAATCAAAGTATTTTGCGCTAAGTTTTGCAGTGACCTAAACTCAATTGCCATTTCTATGAATGATTCTTTATCTGTAGGCAATTGGAAACGAGTAGATAATTTTGCCGAAGCAGTTACCTGATCGATAAAACGAATAGGAATTGGATTCATAACACCTTCTATGTCGTCATTATTCTCTCCCTTACTAACTACTTTAACATCAATATATTTCTGCCAAGGGATAATTTTAGCGAAACCTCTCCATTTAATACCTTCTGTCATCACAGCATCTTTTCCACCATTAGGATAAACAACAAAATACTGATACCCTGGTTCTGCCCAGAAAAACATAAATGGCAAAATAATCATAACAACTCCCGAACCTATTACGCCAAGAGAAAATCTGGAAGTAAGTTTTGAAAAAGCTTGCGCCTTACTAACCAACAATGGCTTTAACAATAGCATTGCCAATCCTGCCAACACAATAATAACTCCTAATACAATCATAAATTAATTTGGTTTAATTGATTTTCTAATTCAAGGACCAAAGTATAATATATAATTGAAAGCTCTCCTATTTTTATGTTCGTTTTCGATTAAGACGATTTCTACACCGTGAAACCTGTTTTTTTACATGTTATACTAAAAACAAAAAAGCTCACCTTAACAGTGAGCTTCTTGTTCTATAAAGTTTTTCAATTGACAAATCCTCTAAACATTCTTAAACACGAGGCTTTCACCTTCTACATCCACCATTATTTTTTGATTGGCTATAATGTTTTCGGACAGTATTTGCTTTGACAGTTCATTTAGTACCTGTTTTTGCAACACTCTTTTAATTGGTCTGGCACCAAACTGAGGATCAAAGCCCAGATTTCCAAGATATTCTAAAGCCGATTCACTTAAATCAATGCTGATATCATTCTTAGAAAGCATTTGCTGAACTGCTTTAAACTGCAAACCAACAATTCGTTTCACTTCTTCTCTGTCCAAAGGAGTAAACACAATGGTTTCATCTATTCTATTTAAAAACTCTGGTCGAATGGTCTTTTTCAAAAGCTCTAAAACTTCATTCCTAGCTTGCCATAGCATCTCCCCTTTATTGCTGGCATTCATCTTTTCAATTTTCTCCTGAATCAGATGAGAACCAACATTAGAGGTCATGATCACAATGGTATTCTTAAAATCGACCACTCTACCTTTATTGTCTGTTAACCTACCATCATCTAAAACTTGAAGCAGTATGTTGAAAACATCCGGATGAGCCTTTTCAATTTCATCTAAAAGAACAACCGAGTATGGTTTTCTGCGCACAGCTTCAGTTAGCTGACCACCCTCATCATAACCAACATATCCAGGAGGGGCTCCAATTAAACGTGAAACCGAATGTCTTTCCTGGTATTCCGACATATCAATACGAGTCATCTGATTCTCATCATCGAATAAGAATTCTGCCAATGCTTTGGCCAACTCGGTCTTTCCAACACCTGTTGTTCCCAGAAAAATGAATGAACCAATTGGCCTTTTTGCATCCTGTAAACCTGCGCGACTTCTTCTTACCGCATCAGCCACAGCAGAAATTCCTTCTTCTTGCCCAACAACTCTTTTGTGCAGCTCCTCTTCTAATGACAACAATTTTTGGCGTTCACTCTTCAACATTCTGTTCACAGGAATTCCTGTCCAACGAGAAACTACCTCAGCAATATCATCATTCCTCACTTCTTCCTTAATTAAAGCATCAGAGTTCTGGTTTTGTTTTAACTTTTCGTTCAAAGCTTCTATTTCTTCCTCAACCTCTTTAAGTTTACCGTAACGGATTTCTGCAACTCTACCATAATCACCTTCCCGCTCTGCTTTTTCAGCATCATACTTTAAAGATTCCAATAACTCCTTGTTCTTCTGAATGCCATCAATCACCTCACGTTCTGCTTCCCACTTGGCACGGTACTTCAGTCTTTCATCATTAAGTTCTGCAATTTCACGCGCCAATTCATCCTGCTTTTTCGAATCTCCCTCACGTTGAATAGCAAGTTTCTCAATTTCCAACTGCTTTATCTTTCTTTCTATCTCATCCAACTCCTCGGGCAGTGAATTCATTTCCAAACGAAGCTTGGCAGCTGCCTCATCTATTAAGTCAATGGCTTTATCCGGAAGAAAACGATCAGAAATGTAACGCTGCGATAACTCAACAGCCGAAATAATGGCCTCATCACGAATTTGAACTTTATGGTGATTCTCGTAACGCTCCTTTAATCCACGAAGAATGGAAATTGCGCTAAGTGTATCGGGTTCCTCCACCATCACCTTCTGGAAACGGCGTTCCAAAGCCTTATCTTTCTCGAAATATTTTTGATACTCATTTAGAGTTGTTGCGCCAATGGCACGTAAATCTCCACGGGCCAAAGCAGGTTTTAAAATATTGGCAGCATCCATGGCTCCATCGCTTTTACCTGCTCCTACCAAAGTGTGAATTTCATCAATAAAGAGTACAATTTCGCCATCCGATTCAACTACTTCTTTCACTACTGATTTTAAGCGCTCCTCAAATTCACCTTTGTATTTGGCACCAGCCACCAAAGCACCCATGTCAAGTGAAAAGACTTTCTTGCTCTTTAAATTATCCGGCACATCGCCTTTTATAATTCTATGTGCTAAACCTTCAGCAATAGCAGTCTTTCCAACCCCTGGCTCTCCAATAAGTATAGGATTATTCTTGGTTCTTCGCGATAGGATCTGTAAAATCCTTCTTATCTCTTCATCTCTTCCAATTACCGGATCAAGTTTTCCATTTCTGGCCCTCTCGTTCAAGTCAAGAGCAAATCTACTCAAGGAATTAAAAGTATCCTCAGCCGTTTGCGAATCAACCTTAGCTCCTTTTCTTAAGTCGTGAATGGCTGTTGTAAGATCTTTTTCCGACACACCATTATCCTTAAATAACTGTGCAATTTGATCTTTGCCCTTTACCAGCGCCAGTAACATATGCTCTACACTAACAAATTGATCGCCCATCTTACCAGATACGCTAACTGCTTCCTGCAAAACAACACTTGCCTCTCTCGACAAGAATGGTTCTCCGCCACTTACCTTAGGCAATGATTCAAGAATTTTATCCAATACCATATTTAAGTTTTGGACATTCACTCCAAGTTTATTCATCAAGAAACCAGCAACATTCTCTCCCTCCGAAAAAATCCCTTTCAACAAGTGAGCTGTTTCGATAGCCTGTTGCTGATTTCCTTGAGCAATCTGAAATGCTTTCTCGATTGCCTGCTGTGATTTAATTGTGAAATTATTAAAGTTCATATTCTATATTATTTTATTCTTTTCTCTGTTTAAAATCCGTCAATTGGATTTCAAATAACTTGCCATTGCTCAAAAGCTGTAATAATGTCTGCATATTATACAATCACACAGTCAATTTGACATATTATTAAAACCTTTTCTGAAACATTTTCCGATTAACTCAATTTAACACTAGCTAAACCTGATATATCTGGATATTTATATATATTTGCCAACTGAAATTCTAAAAACAATTCGAAAATATTATTATATGAAAGCAACAACTACCTGGACAAAAGGAATGTCATCGGTAATTACAGACAACAGAGGTCATGAAATCACAATTGATTTACCAGAAGCAAAAGGTGGAGAAGATCTTGGTGCAACAGCATTCGAAGTGTGTTTAATGAGCTACTCTGGTTGTGTAAACACAATTTTTAACATTGTAGCAAAGAAAATGCGTATTGAGTTCGAAGCATTGGTTGTTGATACTGTAGGATCTCAAAAAGATGGAGCTCCAACTTTCACTGATGTTGAAGTTGAATTAAAAATTGATTCTGAAGCTAGTGATGAAAAAATCGAAAAATGCCTTCAGCAAACTTTAAAAATGTGTCCTGTAGGAGTTCTATTCCACCAAGCAGGTGTAAACACTACTTATAAGATTGAAAAAATGCAGAAAGCTTAAGCAAGCTGCAACACAATACTTAAATCCCTCGCCTTTGGTGAGGGATTTTTTTGTCATTAACAAATCTTTAACTCCTATATGATTAGTAATATTTAAATAGAACGAAAATAAAAGACTATTTTGTATTTTATTTTTAAATTCTAAATCATGAAAAGAATATTTGGATTATTAATATTACTAATTAGCCTTACAAGCTATGCTCAAAGGGAAACAAGTACCATTAAAGTTGGTGATAAAGCGCCTGTGTTTGAAGCCAAAGATCAGAATGGGAATCTTGTTAAAAGTTCCGACATCTTGAAAAATGAACAACTGATCGTTGTATTTTACCGTGGAGAGTGGTGTCCATACTGCAACAAACACCTTTCTCACTTACAGGAAAACCTTGGTAAATTCAAGAAAGCGGGAGCTCAATTGGTTGCGGTTTCACCAGAAATTCCGGTTAATGTGAATAAAACCATTGAAAAGACAAATGCAGATTATCCTGTATTATTTGATGAAAACAGCAAAATCATGAAAAAATTTGGAGTTGAATTTATGCTACCGGAACACTTACAAAAAAAATACAAGAACTATGGTGTAGATCTTAGTGTTGCCAATGGTAATAATGATCAACTATTGCCTGTTCCGGCTACCTATATCATAGGAAAAGATGGTAAGGTAAAGTATGTTCAATATGATCCTGATTACAAAAGCAGATCGAATGCCAAAGATATATTACAGCATTTGTAAACAAAAAAGGGGCTGCATTTCCAAGACAGCCCCTTTTTAAAATCTAATTAATCAGAATTTCATCAACAAAAATCCAGTGCTTTCTGCCTCCAGCCATGTGCCAATCTGGTATTGGTCCATTCTTAAATGTTACTCTTAGGTATCGACAATTAACCGATGGGAATTCAATTGCAGGTCTTGTTACATATCTGCGTTCATCTTTTGGAGATTCCATACTTATGGTTTTTACCAGTTGATAGTTCTCCTGATCATTTGAAATATACACCTCAATTTCATCTGGGTTAAAGATCCATGCTCCGGGATAAATTAGAATTCCAGGTTTCACCTCACAAATGCTTTTGGATTCACCCAAATCAATATCAACATGTAAATCCTTTAAGTCTATACCTGTCCAAAAACCATCATTAAAGGTTGTTGAGCCAAAGCCACCATCTATTAGTTGAGCTCCAGATTTTTCACCATAACCAATATCATTGCCTTCCACCTTAACTTTTGGATAACCAGTTTGGGGATTAAATGGAATTCCTTTTAAATAATGTAAAAGCAAACTTCCACTCTCTTTTAGTCCTGGCTTAAATGCTTTGGCCTTAATGGTAGCATCCTCGTTGATCACGATTGGATTCTGATATTTTTTAGAATTCACTTCAGGTTCAGAACCATCTATTGTATATCTGATTTCTGCTCCTTTTGTGCCACAAAGCAATTCCACCGTTTTTCGCTTCTCAAAACTAAAAGTAATATCATTGACGTAAGGCATTAGCACCTGTTTTTCCTCATGCAGTTTGTAAGCTTCTGATGGCTTTATGCCATTTAAGTCTGCCAAATCAGCCTTAGCATTACCCCACTTTTTATTTGGTTTACTGCCCATTTCGAAAACCAGCTTACCTCCATGTTTAATTTGATCGTAAGTAATAAATGGTTTGGTAAATTCTTTACCGTTTAGTTTTGCAGATTGGATGTAAATGTTCTTCTTGGAATTGTTATTAGCCACAACCGAAAACACCTTACCATTTTCAAGATTGATACTTGCTTTTTGATAGGCAGGAGATCCAATTTGATACTGGTTGCTACCAGGACAAACCGGATAAAAACCCAATGAACCAAAAATATACCAGGATGACATTTGACCCAAATCATCATTATTATCCAATCCTGCAGGATGATCATGATAAAAACGAGGAAGAATTTCCCTTACCAACTTCTGAGTTTTCCATGGCTGACCGGCATAAACATACAAGTAAGGCATTTGGTGAGATGGTTCATCGCCATGACCATATTTTCCAATAAAACCGGAAATATCCACATGCTGTGAGCCTCCAATTTCTGAATCATCGGCAAAAATTGTATCCAACCAGGAAGCAAATTTCTTCTTCCCTCCGTGTAATTGCATTAGATAAGCCATATCGTGAGGCACATAAGAAGAGTATCCCCAAATGTTACCCGACACATAATTCTTCACCAATCCATCCCACTTGCTTTTGTCCACGTTCACCAGCTTACCATTTTGCAGTTTAGGCAATAAGTATCCCGATTCTTCATCAAATAAATTGCGGTATCCTTTCGATCTTTGCAGGAATAGGGAGGCATCATCGGTTTTTCCAAGTTTATGTGCCACCTGACTCAAGCACCAATCGTAGTAATTGTACTCGGTTGTTTTCGAAACAGAACTGCCAATTTCACCCGGAACAAAATCCATATCGATATAAAAATTCATTCCATTTACATCGTAACTATTGCTATGCTTTTCCAGGTTAAAAGCTGCCGCTTTCATCGCATCATAGGTAGCCTGATTGTCAATTCCTTCAATATCTTTCAAAATGGCATCAGTCATTACCGAAACGGTGCTGTATCCAATCATACAAACATTATCGTGTCCCAAACATTCCCATACTGGCAAACCAACTTTTGACTCGGTATATCTTGATGAAAGTGAGTTCACAAAATCAACTGTTTTCTCCTGCTCTACAATTGCCATTAAAGGATGAACAGCACGATAGGTATCCCAAGTAGAAAAGTTACTGTACTGATCGAAATCGGAATGATATTTTTTCCCTTCTACCATATATTCTCCGCTAACATCCGAAATCAAATTTGGTGATATCATGGAATGATAAAGGGCCGTATAGAAGTTTCTTTTGTCTGATAGTTGATGCGTTTCGATATGAAACTTGTTCATTTTTTCTTCCCAAAGATGCTGAGCTTTTCTAAGCACCTTTTTAAATGATACTCCTTTTGCTTCAGCATCGAAATTGGCTTTGGCTCCTTCATAACTCACATGCGAAAGTGCTACTTTAACATCAACTGTTTCACCCGAACTCACATCAAAACTAACGAAAGCTTTCACTCGTTTAGCACTTGCTTTTTTTGTATCAGCCTGAATTTTATCATCTATCGCAACACCACTTTGTTCGAATGATTTGGAAAATTTCGCATAGAAATACACTTTTCGATCTCCTCCTTCTCCATTACAATGCTTCCAACCTCTAACTTCCTTATCCGATAAGATTTCAATTTCTGTTTCCTGAACATTCTCCATGATATTGTGGGTAGGATCAAAAATTACATTTCCTTGCCCGGCAGTATTGAAAGTATACCTGTGAAATCCAACTCTCGGCGTACAAGTCAACTCCACTTTTACATTGTAATCATCTAAAACAACAGCATAATATCCTGCCGAGGCTTCTTCTCTATCGTGTGAAAATCTGGAGCGAAATCCACTGTCCGGATTTTCTTCTGTACCCGCTTTTACCTTTATTTCTCCTAAAGTTGGCATCAGTAAAATATCACCCAATCCTGCCAAACCAGCTCCACTAATATGGGTATGTGCAAATCCTTTTAAAATGGAATCGCTATAGTGATAACCCGAACACCAATCCCAGGCTTTAAAATCATTACTGGGACTTAGCTGCACCATACCAAAAGGTAAGGTTGCTCCCGGAAATGTATGGGCGTGACCATCGGTTCCGATCATGGGATCGACATACTGAATGAGTTGTTTGTTATCCGCAAAAAGGCTAGATGTAATCAACAACAATAGGAATATTTGAATTAATTTCTTCATGAATAAATTGCTTTAGGATACAATACCTATATGTATCCTGCAAATAAAATCCTGCTTGGTTAAGATTTTGATTAATTCATGATTAATCCGCTATAAATTTCATTATTTCTGGCGTTTTCTTCTGATTCTGATATCTCCTTCAGGCAATATGGTCACCCATAAAATTTCAATCAGCAGTAGGAATCTACGTAGCACATCAAAGTACAATGAGAAATAGAAAATGATGCTTGTTAACCAAATTATTGTCACATTGAACCAAAATGTATCAACCAAATAATTGCCTAGTCGCTTTTGCGAGGCAAATAAATGTGCTCGTCCATTCTGACTTATCGGAGTTTGAAAAACAGGATCTTTTAGCTGAATCAATTCGTCCTCATACCTAATCAACTTATTTATCTCTCTTCTGTTGGTCACAATTTGTTCAATCGCCTCGTTATGATGGGTATTTTTGTATTCAACAATTTTCTGTGCGTCACCAAGTTCATCAATAATCTCTTCATAAACCTGGTCTCTATGCATCGATTGTTCTTTGTATTCCTTCCAACCCGCTTGCTTTACATGCTCAAGCCAAATTTGCACTCTTGCCGAAGAATCTCGTAAAACTTGTTTCGATATTTCCAATTCAGTTGGAAAGGTATAGATATCGGAAAGTTTTATCAGTTCGTTTTTAAATACCCGATAGTGTTTATCGTTGTTTTCCTTTAACCATGTCTTATAACTTTGCTGCATGGCAGGAATCAGAAAAGATGAACGAAACGACGATTCACTCATCGCCTTCTCGTATGGAAAAAACTGCTTCTCAAATTGATTATTTTTAAATTGCTCAACTACCAAAGCCTCGTAAGCCCAACGAGAAGTCATTAAATCGCCAACAATTGGAACATACTTTTGCGTTGTAATGGCAGGATGCAGTTTATTAAAGCTTACAATAACACCTGAGAACAACAATTGTGGAACCAAAATAAAAGGTATGGATACATAAACAGCCACTACTGAATTTAATCCTGCTGACAGGTTTAAACCGATTAAATTGGCACATGCCGAAGCTGTATACAAAATTAACCAATACTCCCAGGTTAAGCCTTTAATTTCCAAAATATAGGTAGCGAGAATAACAAAAAGAAAGCTCTGTATGGCCGAAATAATCAACAAGATGATGACCTTGGAGTTTAGATAACTCAATCGACTCAAATTCAAAAACTTCTCACGCTTCATCATTCTTCGGTCGTGAAGGATTTCTTCTGCAGAAATAATCAAACCGAGGAACAAGGCAACAACCACTGCCATAAAAATAAAAGAGGGAATATTTTCATTCTTGGCAAATACATAGTCCAAATGATGAGATTCAGAACCACTAATGTACTTGGTAAAGTATCCCAAAATAATAGCTAAAAGAGGTGCCTCCAACAAAGTAATCAGCATGTACTGCCTGTTACTCAGTTTGGCCTTAAAATCTCTTGAAAGATAAATTTTCAATTGTTCCCAACGCTTTGGAATGTTAAAAAAGTTCTTGGGAATCAGTTTTTTTCTACCTGGCTTATGTACGCTGTTTTTCTTCTCAATATTCTCTTTATAGAGCTCATACCAATCATCAGAATTTCTTTTACGCTTTCGAATTTGCTTGCCATATTCATTCATCATCCTGGCTTCAACAATCCGCAAAATCTGTTCAGAGTTTACGTTACCACAGGTCAAGCACTCACTTTCATCTGCTTTTACGTAATGCGATTGAGTTTTAAAGTAAACAACGGCATCGATAGGGTTTCCAAAGTAAATTACCTTTCCTCCCTGGTCCATCATGATTAGCTTATCCAAAAGCTTAAAAATATCGGACGAAGGTTGATGAATGTTACAAATCACCAATTTGCCTTTTAAAACCTGACGTTTCAGAAGAAGCATTACTTTCTCGGAATCCATGCTCGATAAACCTGAAGTAGGTTCATCAACAAAAAGCACCGAAGGTTCACGCATTAACTCCAATGCGATATTTAATCGCTTTCTTTGTCCTCCACTTAGAACCTTATTAATCGGATCACCAACCTTTAAATCCCGGGCTTCAACCAAATCAAAATCCTCAATGGTTTTGTCAATAATTTCCTCTATTTTCTCATCCGAAGTGCCATCGAAACAAAGCTTGGCATTAAAATACAAGTTCTCGTAAACCGTTAGCTCCTCAACCAATAAGTCATCCTGAGGAACATATCCAATAACCCCTTCGAGTTTATCTTTATCCAAATGAAGATCATAACCATTGATATAGATATTTCCCTGACGCAGGGATAAGTTCCCATTTAATACATTTAGCAAAGTTGATTTTCCTGTGCCACTACCGCCCATCACGCCTACCAATTGTCCTGAATTCATTTCCAGACTAACCGGATGAATCCCATTATTGGAACCCGGAAACTTGAATTCTATATTTTTTGCAATAAACTGAAGATCGGATAGATTTTTCTTCTCGATAAAAATGGAAGAAATCTGAGAGTAGTAAATCGGATCAATTCTATGACTTCGAATAACCGAGCCATAGGATAGAATGTAAGCCCTATCAACTTTAATATTGTGTCCGTTCAAGAAAAGGTTATACTCTCCAAAATATTTCATCAGGAAGGTATTGGTACTTTCCAAATGCAGAACAAAAATCCTTCCTCGAAGCTTCTCACTCTGGATATGTTTCACCACCTCATGCGACCACTCCTCATTATTATCAATTAAAAGAAGATGTTCGTTATACGGTATAGAAAATTCATCCCCAATCAGAAATTGACGCCCCAATTCAAATTCTTTTTTGGGAATATTAAAGGTTTTTGAAACGGTTTTTACCAAGTCCAATTCGTCATGGCCCGTGTATTCCGTTTCATCAATAAACTCAAGCAATTGAAGCATGATCCAAACCTTCTGTTCCTGCTCTACTTCCTCTACTAATTTTTCACAAACATCCTTTACCTGTGGATGCTTGTTTACAGAGCAAAGCTCACCCGTTTCATCACAATGTGAGTCTCTTAAGTATCGCTCAAAATCCTGTAGATATTTCTCGGTCCACTCCTTACTAAACTGTTTCTGAAGCCATACTTCAACAACATCTCGTGCTGCTGTTTCGAATCCCAACTTTTGCTCATCCACAATAATGGCAAAAAGTCTCATTAAGGCTTTCAGTAACGATTCATTCATAGTCTAGGTTTGGAATTGATTTGGTTTTGACAAGGCCTAATTTAGATAAATAAAATGAGCTATGGAAACTCCTGTTTTAAAGAGAAATTTAGCTTTGTCCTAAGCAATCATTTAAAACTCTAATTTTCAATGAAAAAAATTTTTTATTTAATATTTTCTTGAAGGCCGCAAAAATAAAGACTTTCAACTCCCTTATTGATTACTATATCTCTGAAGATCAAACTCCTTTAAGGTTTTTTAACACTTATTCTCAGGTCTTAACCGAATCTTGCCATACCTTTGTATTGTACTACAAAAGATAGTATTTTCATAGATTAAAGATTTAGGTTAGTAATTAGTGGTTAGAGAGAATCCCGGACGCCCGTTCGGGATTTTTCTTTGCTATAATGGTATCAAACGATAAGATTACAATTCCTTAACATCAGCTTAATCCAGTTCGCTGCAAGCGATCATATATTTGTATTGTAAAAAGCCCTAAAAGTTTTTTTCATAGATTAGATTTAGGTTAAATTTAGTGGTTAGATTTGAAATCCGGGTGGGGACCCGGATTTTTTAATTTATCTGAACATGAATATGATCGTCATGTCTTACCGATCTGCAGCCATGAAACCTAACTCTTTTATCCTTTAATTTGAGCCTTTGTTTCAAATGCGGCTCAAAAAACATTTTAGTAAGTTTTCTTTGACTTAAAATTGCATCAATTAAAGCCTTGGTTCCACTTTTAGAAAACTTTAAACCTTCATTAATCTTTCCAAAGGTCAAATATTTTGGATAATCATACTGAAAATATCCTTTTTGCAAACAATCTTCACACTGATCCAACTCATTATTTCGAGCATTCTCAAATACTCCATATCCACTTAGTGATTTGCTTTTATTTACGATTTGTCCATTGGAATCTTCATACACCAAACTAAAATCAATTTTACAACCATCATTATGACTCAAATGTGGCAACAAAGGGAAACCATCATAGAAAGGAAAACAAGCATCCAAGTACCGAGCTATTACTTCTGGTTTCTTTTCAGCCAGGTTGCGGGAAATATTTTGCAAAAACTCATGGGTTTCGGGAGTAACATAGTTACGATTCAATAAAACTGTTGCAAAAGTTGCTTCTTGTAGATTATTGTTATTTCCAATCTTTTCCCTTCCAAACCATGGAGCAACAAAAGGAACGATCAGAAAACAAGCAGTAGCATATAAGACTATAAAGACAACCAGTCTTTTACCCCAAAAGACAAACTTAATTCTGCTGCTTAAAACGATGCTAATTAAGTAGACAACTCCTCCTATTTGCGTTATAATGGTTAGAAGAACAAATAATATTAATCTACCAAGATTTTGTATCAATACCTTCATTACTCCTCCAAATACTCCTTTAACCTCTGGTTGATAAAATATTTCCAGCCACCTTCACAACTTTCTCTTCTGAATTCGGGGATATCATCTGGGAAGGTTTCAATTCCACTTGCACTTACTCTTATTTTGCAACCTTCATTTTCTTCGAACAGTTCGTAACTTACCATGGCCACACCCTTGTACCCTTCATATTCCCATTGGCAAACCAGCTTCTCGAATGGAACAACTTCTGTAATTTTCCACAAATGCATGAACTCTCTTTCACCAGCATCCACATTAAACTGGGTAGTAAAGCCAACCTCCGCCTTATGATCCGGCATTTCAGAGAAGAACCATTTTCGCATTTCATTTGGGTTGGTTATGGCTTTCCAAACTTGTTCCTTGCTTGCATGAACACTTTGTTCTGTGATTACTGGAATATTACTTTTTTGCATAGTATCTATAGGTTTTACTTGCTTTTTTTTAAAAGCCATATTTATTTTTTTCGTTCATAATAAGTAACAGGTCCATCCACATAAGATTGGTTGATGATTAAGGTATCATTTTCGGTAGAAAAGTAAGACTCTGTTCCATTATTGATGACCAAAACCAATGTAGAATCACTATTGGCATCCATCGAGTTATCGATTCTGTACTTTAGTTGATATGGATACTGGTGACTCAAAACCTCATCCCTATAATACTCCACCGTATCCTTGGTTTTGAACACAATCTTTTCCTGGTATCCTTCTGATTCGGGCGTAAATTCGCTACGCGTGCGTGGACTTTCGGTTTTTATCCACTGCCATTCTCCCTGCAGCGATTTGTAAGCCTTAGCTAAAGAATCATCTTCCGGCTTTTCATCGGTACAGGCAATCGTTAGGTAAAGTATACCAATAAGGATCATTACAGGTGCAAAAGGATTTTTTGTGGTATATTCTTTTAATATCATGCTAATAGGTTTTGTTGATTCTACTAATTTAAACCTTCTAATTCTTTTATACCAATCGAATAAGTTTCAACTTTTCGTTCTTTCCCTTTTGTATACTCATCAATGGCCAGATACAAAACACTATTCAATAGAATAAAAAGCATTGTGCTTATAAATCTCCAATACATATTTTACCTGGGGATGTACCATAGTTGTATGCGATGAGTGTAAAAGCAGAAATACTCTTGAGATCTTATTTCTTAGTCTTTTTTATAAATACTTTAAACTTTTCAATATCTTTCACATAACCAGTTCTAGCGATTTCTTCCCCATTTACATCTAGCAAAATGAACAAAGGTTGACTGTTTGCATTAAACTTTTCAATCTGTAATTCAGCATTTATTTGCCCAGTGTATATTACTTTCTTCTTTAAGGCTTCTGAATAGTAACACTCACTCTTCTCTAGCTTTGTTCTTTCATCAACAATTAAACTTACAAAAACCAGATTCTGATTGATATATTCTTGAATATCCTTATTAAGCAATATCTCACCATCCATCATTCGAGAATTAATACAACCATAAGCATTAAAATATAGCAAACCAGGTTTATCAAACTCTTTTGACTTTTTTAATCCCAATTGATAATCCTGGTAGGCATATAATCCTTTTACCCACTCAATCATTTCAGGATTTTCATTTTCCAGATTTGAATCATTTATTACCTCTGTACCCTCGTTACTTACTTGTTGATCAGATAAAAAATCCGAATAGATCAAAAATATTTCCGGATAAGGTTTTGATTCATTATCCTTAACAATTGCATAAATATCTTTCATCTGATTTTCTGTAAATCCCATGTCAACCAATAACTTCTTATCCTGACTCCAATTCTTCAAAAACGCATTACGCTGAACTATTAAGTTTCTTGCCTCAACAATTCTCCTAATTTTGGGATACATTGCATCCTGTTTTAGTTTTATCAAAACCTCTTTTAAATCAGCAAATGTGAATTTCTCATCATTTTCATTGGGTTTAGGTCCATAATCTAAAATAGATTTGGCAATCATTGGCATATTGCCCTGAGGTCCCATAAAAATCTGATAATCTATGCTATCAAACTCACAATAAACAAGCATTTGAAAATCCTTCATAAACTCATCAATATGTTCCTGAAAATGGTTTATTGTGATCTCTTTTTGTAATATTTCTTCACAATCCGTATTGCTTTGTGCAAAGCAAGATGATGCAATTAGTATGAATCCTATTATAAGTATATGTTTTTTCATTTTATTCTGACTTGTAGTATGGTAACACAAAGCTCTTTTACATTGTTAAGGCACGAATTACAAAATCGCGCTATTTGGATCTCTATTTCAATTAGGAAAATCTACACTATAAAAAAGAGCTTTTGTTAATTCAAAAACCAATTCGATTTTTCAATAGATTTCTTATAGCATAACCCTACTTACTTGCAATAAATTTGCCTGGTGATCGAGTAGTTCTTTCTTTGTTAAAAAATATCCCCTGGTAATCAAATATACATAAGCATGAATTGCATTAAAGAGCATATCCAAATTGTCATCGATATAACTCTCTTCTCTAAAATACTGCCAATCCTTTGAAATATACCTTTCGAAATTTTCCCTCATTTCTGAGTTTATTTCTTCCTTATATAATGGATCATTAAGTAAATCTTGGATTTCAGCCTTAAAATCAAGCTCTAACCTGTACATTCTTCTAAAATTCTCTCTTATCTGATCGAAAGGGGTTACAACATTCATAAATTGAACCGCTTCTGTTATTCTGGCATATACATCATACTTCCTATTGTGTTCTTTATCAAACTTAAAATAATTGATATAAAGATTTTTAATTGCAGTTGGAAGATCTAAGGATTTCTCCAAATTGAAGAAGTATTTATAAATTTCAATATCGTTTGCTTTTATTTGTTTGTGCAAATTTTGTTTTTCCTGCTCTAACTTTTCAACTAATTCCTTCCCTTTTTTACGAGTATACTTTATGCCATCATAATCGAATGATTTATTAGGAATGGTTTTATTTATGATTTGCTTAATCACTTCTATATCATTTTCAAGGGCATAAAATCTGTAAATTAAATCTCGTTTTTCAGCATTAAACAGCGCCTCGAACAAAACAGCCTCTTCCTCTTCAATACACTCTACATCAAAACATTCAGGATTTTTAGAGTCATAGTATCCATTGTATATCTCTGCAAAAGTATTTTTAGAAAAACCTTCTACGAATGCATCACTAAAATCGGAAAGCGATAAAGCAGTAGGAGTATCTTTAAATTGAATCTCCGAGAATATCTTTTCTGTTATTGCTCTTTGTGTATTTTCGTAATCTCGTAAAATATCAACAGCAGGAGTTCTATCAGAATCTTTTATACTAAGCTTGGTAAGCCTTAAGCATTCAACTCTGTCTTCTACACTAGGATGAGAAGCCCACTGGTCCTTTATTACCAATTTCGATTTATTAAATTTATTTAAATCTTCTACTTCAATCTCCGGAAACTCCTCAATAATCTTAATATTATCATCTTTTGCAATAAAATTCATTACAAAAAACTGTTCCTTAAAAATATTCGGACTCCTTAAATTATCATCATATTTTTGTTGATAGAAATTCATTACCACATTTAACGAATGATCGGCAAGAGAAAAGCGCAACAAAGAACTTTTTAACGGTTCATAACCCGTAATATTTGCAGCAATTTCATCGGCATGAAACTCCATTTCCCTCGAAAGGCCCATATAACTTTTATTAACCACATTGTATAACTTTCGAAGCACCCATTGAATCCCTCGATTTATTGTGGCTGCTATTACTACAAAAACGGAAAAATAACCACTTACATTGGCCCAGGTTTCAATTAATCGATCATACGATTCATTATCGAACAACATATTAAAAATAACCTGGTTCACATTGTAAACATAGCTCCCAACCTTCATGGTTCTCTGAGAAAAATGACCAAATTCGTGTGAAAGAATTGCCTTTAATTCTTGCCTTGTCACAGTATTCATTAAACCCATCCCAATTTGTAAATTCTTTCGGACTGGTAAAAACATGCTCCAAAAACTTGAATTATAAAACACTGATGCATTTACATCTGCAGATAAAAATACTCTTTTGGGAAATTTTGTATCTACCTCTGAAACTATTTCCTCAATCAATTTAAATAATTCCGGTTCATCACTTTTCTTGATTTCTTTCAAATGAGTCATGTCAACCTTATGCGACTTAAACATGAATTTTAAAAGAAAAATCAGAATCAAAAAACCTAAACTAGCCAATCCTACACCTAATGCCAGTGTGATAAACTTTGGTATTGTAATGATTAACATTACACCCCCAAACACACACAAAGCGGTAATGCCCAAAGCAAGCACCAATAATATGAGATAGGTGATTGTAAAAAAGGCAATTGAAAGAATTGCTTTGGTAGTTTGGGATTTGAACTCTTTAGATAATTTCACTTGGTTTTTTAACATTTTTTATGGGCTTTATTCATGGGTTATTTTAACTTTTCACCTCTTTCGCAAGCAATTCTTCAAACTCAGCCAATAAGCTTTTCAGGTTTGGATAAATTTTCTGTGCCGATTCAATACTCTGGTTTTTCAGCAAAGCTTTCAATTGCTTCTCACTTCCTTTTTGCAGTAAGAAATCGATCAACGCACCACCTATTTCATAATTGTAAGACTTGGGGTATTTTTCAGGATCTTCCCACAATTCTTCAATATTAACCTTCTTGCCTTTTAAGCTTTGCTGTGCCACTTTTATTTTATCAGTTTTATTTAAATCAAAATACACAGCCACTCCTTCGTTAATTAATGTCCTTTTTATTCTTGTTCTAAAAGCCTGCTGACACAAGACATGGCACAATTCATGCCCCTTGGTTTGGTTGGATCTTGAATTGATTACACAAGCTTTTCCGTGGGCCCAGCCTAATGATCTGTTGTATTTTTTCTGAGCATCATCAGGCTTTGCCCATACAAAAAAGTCTATTTTCTTGTAAGGCATGGCTACAAAAAACTGATTCAATTCAATAAAGGCATTCTCACGACTCTCCATAAACCACTTGTAATTCAACTTACTTTTATCCTGAAAATGAAAACGGATATGTTTGCTTTCTATGATTTCCCAATCAGAGAAGTAATCATCCATTTGAAAAATATCAAGAGCCATTTTAGCTTTTTCATTCAAGCGATTCATCGACTTAACTTTCAAACACTGTTCCCAGCAAGATTTTGCCTTTTCCATTTCTCCATCTACCATCATGCAATATCCAATATTGTATATCCCCCATGCTCTCACCCATTTGGAATTATTTTTATGAATTGCTTTTTGTAAAAATGGAGCTGCTTTTGCATACTCCTTCTTACTAATATACAATTCTCCCAAGGTTAAATTTAAGTCACCATCATTAGGGAATTTTTCCTGCAAAGCTAAAGCCAACTCCAATGCTTTTAGCTTTTTACCATCTCTGTAAAGTTTCCATATTCTTTCCGATTTCTGAGCAGACACCCCTATAGCCATGCTCAACACAATTAGTAGAGTTAAAAGTTTTTTCATTTAATTATTTGTTCTGTTTTTAATTTAAAATATTCTCAATCATCCACATTAAATTCCCTTTAAAATAGAACATCAACAATGTAAGGGAGAATCCAATAACCAAAGCAATTCCATTCAGTTTCACCTGTTTGGTTGTGGATGCTATATGATATCTTTTTTGCATTACACCCAAATTTATCAACACAAATAGTATTACAGGCAGTACTAATACCCAAAAACTAAACTGAGAATTGGGAGATAAAAGCGGGATTGTTCTGTAAAACAATATCAATGATGGCAGTATTAGCATCAACACAAAACCAATAGGTTTGCGTATGAATACACCTGTTATGGCAAGCATGCAAATAATGGGATCGAAAAGTAAATTTGATCTCAAAATGATCATTGGGTGTTCAATTAAATAATTTACCGAATAAAAAGCTCGCACATAATCTACCTGTTCGTAAATTCCCACTCCCAATTTCATTAACATTAGAATTAATACAAGGGCAACAATTAAATTTTCTATAATTTTTGTTCTATCCATCTCGTTATAAGCACAAGTTACAGACTTGCAGCAATTAAGAGGTTATAAGCACTTTTATTTCCTGCTTCCATAAATTCGATTAAAATCCTCAAACATCTCAACAATATCGCGTCTCTTGTAGGTTTTGTCTTTAATCCGATCAGCTATTTTCGGATAATCTTTAAATACGGCCAAAGCTGCCTTCTTAAAGCTTTTTCCAATTCCTCCGCCATCACTCAAAAAGTAAGTAACAAAGTCTTGGTTCTCATTACAGATGTAAAATCGTTCAACTGGTGGACCTGCAGTTCCCCCCATAGGCATTCCTGATGAACTCATCCGCGGTGCTCCTGCAGAAACTTCGCTATACAATGCCATTTTGCCATCAACAAGTAATCGCAACAACTTGGGTTTTGTCGTATACCTTTTCTTTTTAATCATTTTGTAATGAAAAGTGTAAAAATCCTTGTTGTAAGTGGTAAAACTCCCAAGTAAAATTACATCCTCCCTTTTGGACAGAGTGGTGTTTATTTTCAAGCCCTTCAGAGTTCGAAAATTATAAATCACTGGTTCGCTTTCCTTATCCTTTCTGAACTTTACGGTTTGATCTGCCTTCATTCTGGCCAAACCTTTCAACACTTCACCATTTCTAAGATAAAGTGTTGCTTGTTTATTCTGCGCAAAAACATTGCAAGTGGTTAATAGGGCAATTAGTAGTAATAGGTTTCTCATTAATCAGTAGTTATGTGTTTTATTCTTTCTTTGCGATTACCTTAACTGTCGTAAGCCTGTGCCTTGTGGCTATATCAGCACTATACCAGTGTAAATAATCTTTAATTCATTTTCTCAATCGCTTTGTCTATCGCATCTAGAAGTTTTGCTTTTAATTCCTTATTGAGCTCGCTCTTCATAATTCCTTCTTTTATTTTATTTAGGTCAATCAGTTCATGCAAAGGGTTTTCCAGCTCTTTTAGAATCTCATTTAATTCAATTTCATTTCTATATTTTTCTAGCACCTTGCAGAATAATACAGTTTGATTTTGTATCAGTTTGAATAAAGTCTCATTACTAAATTCGCTATACTCCACATTATTTTTGCATTCCTCTCCGAAAGTCTTAAAAAAGCTAAGTACTAATTCATCAGAAGCAGAATCAATAGATTCATTCATTTTGAGAACAATTTTTACATTGCATTTTAGATTCTCTTTCTTAATGAATTTTCGATGAAGTTTACCAAGCTGATAACTCGTAAAACCCGAATCGTCATCGTATAAAGAAGTAGTTTTATAAAGTTCTAGTGTATCATCAATAAACTTCCAACCAAAGTATTCAGTTTCTCCTTTTTCATTTTCTATGCCAATTGCATCAAAAGAAAATGGTGTGTAGGTTTCAAGTCCTAAGGATATATAATTTATTTTTGAAATTGTTTTTTGAGGTAAATAATCGCCAGTAAAAAGTCTCTTTATCACATAGCTCATTAACGCATTCTCATCTTTGATAATACTCATTTGTGTACTATCAGCATCTCTTTTGAAAACACTTGAACTCGGACGATCTCCAATATAAATAACACCTATCCCTTTTGAGTAAGTGTATTTAGTTTCACCCCAATCCGATACAGTAACAAATGTATTCTCATCTTCAGAGTAAAAAAGAATTTCTCCAAAATCCATATTTCCCCCAGCTAAAAGGGTATCACTATCATTAATTGATATGAACAAATCTCCATAAAAAGCATGCTTCCATATAGCTATTTCTCTTTTATCAAAAATCGAATCTGTAAATATTGTAGATATCCAATCTCCCTTTAGTTCTGATGAAAGCTCATTATCCATTATTTCAATGCTATCTATTACAATTGAAATATTCGACTCAAGACTATCTAATTTATTTAGCAATGAGTCCTTGTTTTTCACATTGCCTTTTGTAACATCCAATATTTCATTTGCAATCTCAGTGAACTTATCTTCCAAATCTTTATTTTCGATAATACCCCTTTGTATTTCGTTCAAATTAAACTTATTGATACTATCATTTTCAATAATTCCAATTGCTTTTGTTCCCAAAATGTCAGTGGAATATAAGATAAACTGTGCATTATGCGGTATATCAAAGTTTATACCTGTACCAATGGTAACCTGTAAATTGTTCGACTTGCTCAATTCTATTTTTTGAACTTCTCCTACTTCATATCCTTTAAAATATACACCTGCCTTTTCTTCCAATCCTCGTAATTCCTCAAATTCAATTACAGTCCTGTTTTTTGAATCACAAGAAACTAATACAGCAACAAGAAGAATGTATAGAATTGAATATTTCATATGGATTTTATATTTAGTTAGGTGGTATTCTGGTTTCATCAACATTTTCCTCTCTTATTTTCGTTCAATGATTTCATAGCGCTCGGTGCAAACAAGCTTATCATCTTGAAATATTTCAATTCTTACAAGTCTGTTTTTATCATCATACTTGTACTTCTTTATATTGCCATAAGTCAAATCCAAAGCCCAACCAAATCCATCATAACCAGTATGCTTTATTCGCTTACTACTTTCCAATTTGTTCATTGAATTCCATTTGTATTGATAATGTGATAAAGTGTCCTGTCTAGCATTTATTACCAGTTCTGATTGCACTAGGTTCTTATCATTTAACACCTTTATTTCAGTACCTGTCAAATGTTTCTCTTCAAAGTACTTTATTTCAATGGTATCCTCTAAATATTTATAAATCTTTTCTTGATAGATATTATTAAGGTTTAAAGTTGAATCTTCAAAGTTTACACTACTTGGTTTGAATACTTGAAATTCAAACCCATACCTTATGGGCATATTTATCCACTTTTTTTTGACAAGTCTATTCTCATCATCATAAATGAATGAAACAATTTCATCCAAACACATTTCATTCTTGCTTATGGTATCAAACAGTAAAATCAATGAATCCTGACCTAATTGATTTCGTTTAAAAATCATAGCTGGATGTAAATTTTCACTGGAATGCCAATTAATATCCTCTGGTACTACGCTTATATAACTTGACTCATATTTTGCCAATATATTTTCAATCACATTGTTTCCCTTTTTATAGGAGCCATTACTGATAACTTTTTTTATTTCTGTAGTAATAAAATTGCCGATACTATCATTTTGAGGACTAATGTAATCTTGATGTTTTATATTGTCTAAATTCCCATTGATACTATAGTTATAGGTAATTTTAGACTGTTTGTAAATTTTGAATCCACCATAGCCTGTATATGTAGTTGTATGTTTTCCCAACTCATTAAACCAGTATGTTTTTATTAAAACTTCATCTTCCCCTTCATTTTGAATGTAATACTTAACATGGCTAACATTACTTCCATAATTTAAGGTATCAACTATTGGGTATTCTTGTCCAATGGATAGCAATGGTAAAAATGTTAATATGATATAAAGCCTTATTTTCATTATTGTCGCTTTTCTTATAATAGCAATCAATTTGGTCAGTTATTATTTCGCACAATACTTTTTAACTGCCTCCAAAACCATCCAATTATTATCCCCTAATGAAATAGCCTTGCTTAAGTCTTCACATATTTTCTTTAATTCCGATTCGGGAATAACAGTTGTTTTAGATGCAACAACTTGAATATTTTTATTTTGAGATAAAGTTCTACCATTACCAAGTTCATATTTGCGAATTCTTGCGAAAGCTTTGTTTGCATATGCTTTTACAAAATATGGTTCTATATCAAGGGTTTTGTCAAAGTCTGCTATTGCCTCTTCAAACTCCATATTGTTTAACTTGGCTGTGGCTCTTGCAAAATATCCATCTACCCAATTGGGTTTAATTTCAAGGCATTTTGAGTATTTCTTAATTGCTGATTTAAAATTGCCTTGTTTATAAAATACCTGGGCTTGATTGTATAAATCGTAAGTCTTATTGGTATCCTTGTCTTTCTGGTAAATGCCATTCTTATAGGTAATTTTACCTCTCAACTCTCCGGTTGAATAGTAAGAAATTGATTCTCCATCCATTTTACCATTTTCATTGAAAGTAGTTCGTTGCTTTAGCTTCCCATTAGGATGATACATTTCCCAAACGCCAATTTCCTTTCCATTAATAAGTCTTCCTTTTTGCATTAATGTACCATCCTCATAAAACCTTTCTTCCATTCCATTTGAAATGCCATTCTCATATTCGTTAATGTCTGATACATTACCATTCGGATGGTAACGCAACCTTTTTCCTTCTAACTTACCATTCAACATTACTCCCTCACCTTGAATTTTTCCTATCAAATAATAGTCAATGAATTTCCCTGTGTAAGCTGAAGTACTATTCTTCAAATACCATTGTCCATTTTTCCGAATCATTTGTTTGGTCGTAGGAATTGTCTTTATACTGTCAGGTCTGTTAACATACTCCTTCGTAAACACATAGATCAATGCATCAAATTCAATATGGCCAGTTGAGTTGATTACCTCCCTGTTTTTCACAACATCAATTCGATCTATTTCATTTTCCGATAATGTACCAAAACCTTCCGCAGGTTCTTCGATTACAGGAATTGAATCAACAATATATAACACTCTTTCATTCTGGTTTTGACTAAATCCAATTGTATAATTTAGTGTCAGAATTATAAAAAGTAATAGCTTTCTCATCCTTCCCAATTTTATTTGTTAAACACCCAAGCACTAAATTTAACAATTCCCATTCATCCTTCCTTCATCATTTTATGAAACTTTTACTAGAATTATTATAAATAAGGAGTATCTTATTCCAATACAATTATTGTCATGTTAATATTCTTGCTTAATGAGTTATGGTTTATGCTTTGTTTAAACCATATTTTAATATCTAAGTAATCGCTTTTCTCATTTGAGTTAACCAAGATGAGGATTTGAGCTACTCAAAAAGGTATCTTCCTACTCAGACACCCAAGTATTTCCAGAATGTAATATGAGAAGTTAAAAGAGTTTAGTCTTTGATTATACATTATCCTTGAGAAATGCAATTTAAGCGTTTAAAGCCTGGAAGGTGATTTCAATTTACACAATTTTCACTTAACGATAAAGTACTCCTAACTAAGCACTTAAATTAACCAGATAATAATAAAAAACCTTAAAATAAGAAAGATCAATAAAGAGCTTTGTAAATGAATTTTTAAATATTCGCTCAAAATTGTAAATTCGCTACGCCTGTAATAAAGTGAGCATTTAAATGAATTCACTTAGCAAATAACAGGCATAAAAATTCAAGTTTTAATCCCTAAATAAAATTTAAACACATGAAAAGAAGTAGTATTATTCTTGCTTTTTTAGCTGTTATTGTAATTTTTAGTGCATGTAATAAAGTACCTCGATCGGGTAAATTAAAGTTTAAGAACAGTGTAGATAGTATAAGCTATGCATTGGGTTATATCGAAGCGAATAACTACAAGCAAAGTTTCGAGCGCGTGCCTTTCCAAATGGATACTGCCGCTATGGTAGCGTTTGCCAAAGCTGTTGCCAAAACAAAACTGTCGGAAAGATATGTAGAGTTCAGAAAAAATCAGTTCGAAGACTTTAAAGAAGATGTCTTTTACAAAGGATTTCTGAACGAGTTGGCTTATGGTAAATCGTATTTCACAAAGACGAGTGCCGATATCTATTTAAGAAAGATTTTTGAAAAGCAAAAGGCAAAAAAAGACTCTCTTAAAAAAGAGGAAGGATTAGCCAACCTGGCCAAAGGGAAAAAGTTTTTAGAAGAAAATAAAACTCGCGAAGGAGTAATCGAAACCGAAAGCGGATTGCAATACGAAATTATTAAAAAAGGTACTGGTAAAGTTGCCCAATTAACCGATCGTGTTAAATGTGTTTACCACGGAACTTTTATTGATGGTACTGTTTTCGATAGCTCGAAAGAGCGTGGCGACACTACTGCTTTTGGTGTAAATCGTGTAATTAAAGGTTGGACCGAAGCATTACAGCTAATGCCTGAAGGATCGGAATGGAAATTATTCGTACCTTCCAACCTGGCTTACGGAGAAAGAGGAAAACAAAAAATTGGTCCGAACGAAACCTTAATTTTCGATATCAACCTGGTAGAGGTGCTTGAAAAGAAAAAATAAGATTTACGATTATAGATATTGATGAAAGGGATACCAATTGGTGTCCCTTTCTCAATTAACAATTAACAATTAACAATGTGTAATGAATAATTGTTTTGATTTGAATCGCCTCTCCCCCTTCCATTCAACACACATACTTCGACTATTCAACTGTTGGACTTTACCCGTCGCGAGGAAGTCAAAAATATAATAAAGTACAAAGTCGCGACAATTAAACTAATCATTACCTGGAGTGGAATTCGTTTCACTCATTCACCCTGGATTACAAAGACATTGCTCCTACAGAGCAAAATTCTCTAATCCCCCTATACACCATTAAACCTTTCTACTTTTCTACCATTCTACTTTTCTACTTTTCCACCATTCTACTTTTCCACCTTTCAAATCACTGGCTAAAGCCAAGTTACACAGGAAAAGAAAGTAGCTAATTGGACGTTTTGACTGTTCGACTATTAAAGTGTTTGACTTTTTATTACTATTAAAATAGAACTTTTACTACAAATATAGTAGGATTTAAAAATCGTTCTACTATATTTGTAGTAGAATTATAATCGAAATTGTATATGGATATCAAATCACTTACCAAAGCAGAAGAGCAAATCATGCAGATTTTATGGCAGTTACAC
The DNA here is from genome assembly GCF_026672275.1 of Marinifilum sp. D737. GTDB lineage: Bacteria > Bacteroidota > Bacteroidia > Bacteroidales > Marinifilaceae > Marinifilum. The sequence continues at coordinate 105,453 of NZ_JANQCD010000007.1, forward strand.
GATGGAACTGTGAAAGAAGTAATCGAAAATTTTAAAGATTCGAAACCTGCATATACCACTGTGGCAACCGTATTAAGTGTGTTGGAAAAGAAAGGATTTGTAAAACACCGCAAAGTGGGAAACACAAAATTGTTTACCCCCATGGTAAGTAAAACTGATTATACCAAAGTACAATTCTCGTCGCTCTTACGAAATTACTTTAATGGTTCGTTTCCGAAAATGGCAAGCTTTTTTGCCCGCGAAAACGACTTGGACATCTCCGACTTGGAAAATATCATGAAACAAGCCGAAGAGGAAATGAAACAAGACAACAACAAAAACGAATAGTATGAATGTTTATTTTGACTTTCTGATAAAAGCATCGGTCAGCATAGGCATCATGTATGTTCTGTACTGGTTGTTGTTACGCAATTTAACCCACTTTAAGGCCAATCGATATTTTCTGCTGGCAAGTGTAGTTCTGGCCATAATCTGTGCTGCATTTCCCCTTAAGTATGAAGTGTTAATGCAAGCTCCTGCTGCAGTAAAAAGTTCTGAATTTGCAGATCAGTTTCAACGTGATGTTGCAAACACCTTCGTTCAGCAGCCTGAAGATTCCTCAATCAGTATTTGGGGAATTCTATTGGCAGTATACAGTATAGGTTTTGCCTTGGTTCTTCTTCGATTGCTGATTCAATCGTGGAAACCCGTGCAAATTATTTTGCAAACCAATCCAAAAAAGATCGACGATTACCTGTTGCATGAGAATACGGCTTATAAAATGCCTTTCTCATTCTTTAACAGGATTTTAATTCATCCCGAATATTTTAAACAAAACGAGATAAATGACATTTTAACTCATGAAAAGGTGCACATTCAAGAGCGTCATTGGATCGATTTGTTCATTATAGAGCTGTTAACAGTGTTTTTTTGGTTCAACCCATTTATTTGGCTGTTTGAACGTGCAATTAAACAAAACCATGAATACCTGGCCGACAAAGGTGTATTATCCCGGGGCCAATCACCTGTCAGGTATCAGGCTTTATTAATTAACCAGCTAATGGGCACAAAAGTAATTGGCCTGGCCAATCACTTGAATTTTGCCCTCGGCCCAACCCGATTTAAAATGATGACGAAAGAAAAATGTTCGAAGCGAAAATTGTACCGAATGATTTGGCTTCTGCCTGTATTGGCATTATTGATGTACTCATTTGCTCAGCCTGAGTACAAAGTACAAGAAGAAGAGATGCTTGCTAACACAACAAATTCTCATGTGATACTAAAAGGTAATGTTAAAGATAACAAAGGGAATGCAATTCAAGGTGTATCCATTATCTTAAAAGGCTCTAAAACCGGAACAATTACTGACCAGGAAGGTAACTATAAGTTGGAATTACCTAAGGGAGGTGAATTTGGATTGATTGCGATGCATCCGGCTTATGAAATGGTAAGTAATACCATTAATTTAAAACCAGCAAATGGAGCCAATTGGAAACATGATTTTATTCTGAAAGCTGTTAGCTCGAAAGCAAAACAAAAAGCAATTAAAGTCTCTGGTACCGTAAAAGATGTGAATGGAAATCCTATGCCGGGAACTTCTGTGATATTAAAAGGCAGTACTTTAGGCACGGTTACAGACAGACAAGGAAAGTATGAAATTGAAATACCTGCAGGATCTAAAGTTGCATTTGTAGCTTCTTTTGTTGGATACCAAACAGATGCTACCAGGGCAATCCTTCCAGAAACCAATAAGCCAATGGAGGTGAATTTCATTATGAAACGAGAAGTGATTGAAATTAATGCCAAAGAGTTGAAAAAAGCAGGAGAAATACTTCCTCCTCCACCGCCACCACCAGCTCTAGAAATGAAAAAATCGGATGAACCCGTATTCTATATTGTAGAGGAAATGCCGCAATATCCACAAGGATTTTACGGATTGGCACAACATGTAAAAAAACAATCTGCGAATATCAAGGAGAGCTTTTTCTTCGAAGGTAAAAAGTTAGAAGGTAATGCTACTGTTGGCTTTACTGTAACTCCTAAGGGAAACGTGAGCAATATTCAGATTTTAAAAAAATCAAATAAAGTGGCTGCCGAAGCTGCACAAATTATTGCTTCCAAAATGAAGGATTGGAAACCTGGTTCTCAACGTGGTAAAAAAGTAGCTGTTGATTTTGCAATGTCACTAGAGTTCTAAACAAAAAACAATTTCGATATTATTCTAAAAAAGTGCTGTTATACACGATTTGCATAGTGTTAACAGCACTTTTTATATCATTCCAATTGCATTTATATTATGCCTTTATTAAGCTCTCCAACTTATCTACCAATGCTGATTCGGGCACTACGCCAACCGATTTATCCAGAATTTTGGAATTCTTTACAAAAAGTAATGCAGGAATACTACCAATTTGATACTTGGTTCTTAAATCGGGAAACTTATGCACATCTACCTTGTGAAACTCAACCCTTCCTTCGTAATCTCCTGCTAACTTATCTACAATTGGCATTAGTGCCTGGCATGGAGGACAAGTATCGGCATAAAAATCTAATAATATAGCATGATCCTTTTTGAGTAAATTCTCTAATTCCTTTGCATTTTCTATTGCTTTCATCATTTCAATCTTAAATATTACTAACCCTGTAAGTCTGTGTACAAATATGCCAAAACTTTACGCTTCGTTCATTGTTAATTATTCCCGAAGGCTTGTCAATTTTTCCCTTATGCTTAATTTGATCCTTAAAATCTCTTTCTATCTTTAGAAAGATTCTTAAAAACAACAGAAATGGGAAAAGTAAGATGCGAGTGGGCAGGCAACGATCCGCTATATTGCGACTACCACGACAATGAATGGGGTGTACCACTCCATGATGATCAGATGTTATTCGAGTTTTTGATTTTGGAAGGTGCTCAGGCGGGTTTAAGTTGGATTACTGTACTTCGAAAAAGAGAAAACTACCGCAAGGCTTTTGATAATTTCGATCCGAATATTGTGGCCAAATACGATCAAAAAAAGGTAGAAGAACTGCTTCTAAATGAAGGCATCATCCGGAATAAATTGAAAATAAACTCGGCCATTAAAAATGCCAAGGCTTTTCTTAAAGTTCAAGCTGAGTTTGGCAGTTTCGACAAGTACATTTGGAGCTTTACAGATGGAAAAACCATTAAGAATGCATGGAAAAACCTGTCTGAAGTACCTGCTCTTACCGATGAAGCTACTGCCATGAGTAAGGATTTAAAAAAACGAGGTTTCAATTTTGTGGGGCCAACCATTTGTTATGCTTTTATGCAGGCAACAGGCATGGTTAATGATCACACCACCGACTGCTTTAGATACAATGCGAAATAAAAAATGCCTTTGATTTTACAAAGGCATTCAATGCTGAATTAAAGATTCAAACTTAAGTTTGATATGCTATTCACTCTTCACTTTTTCTATTTGAATTGAAGCATCATTGCTCTTTCCTAATTTAAAGTTGATTGGAACTGTATAAATAACATTAACAGGCTTGCCATCTTTTTTTCCCGGCTCCCACTGAGGCATTGAATTCACAACTCGAATTGCCTCTTTATCAAGCGAAGAAGCAACACCTCTTACAATTTTAGGATCACTTATCATTCCTTCTTTATCTACAAGAAAAGAAACATACACTCTTCCTTGTTCCCCTTTTTCTTGAGCTTCTTTAGGATAAACGGTATTTCTTGCAAGAAACTTTTGAATCTCTAAATGACCTCCCGGGAACTTAGGCATGTCATCAACCATATTGTAAGCTTTCTTGCCATTGATGAAGACAACATTATCCTTCTTGGTAACTGACACTTTCTCAATATCAACTTTGTCTTTTGTTCCAAATCTAATTGGCAAAGTATAAGATACATTCACATTTTTGCCATTTTGTTTCCCTGGAATCCAATTTGGCATTTCTTCTATTACTCGTAATGCTTCTTTATCCAAAAGAGGATGAACACCTCGTATTACTTTTACATCTTTTATACTTCCACTCTTTGATACAATAAATCTTACAAAAACAACACCCTTTATTCCTTTATCAATGGCTTCTTTAGGATATTTAATGGCTTTGGCAATATGATCTAGTTTGGCTTTATTTCCTCCTGGGAACTGAGGCATATCTTCAACCACCACAAAAATCTCATTCTCATCAAAATTATTCTTTTTTGCTTTTTCTGCAGAACTCCAATCATTCCCTTCTGAAGGTAATGTTGCTCCTTTTTGAGACTTCATTTTTATCTTTAAAAAGTAATTGTTCTCTTTATTGCCATTTAAAATAAAATCTTCAACAGCCATTTTTCTGGTCTGAAAACCAATAAAAGAGATTCTAATATTGGCATCTTTGGCTACCTCTAGTTCAAACTTACCCTCAGAATCACTCACAGTTCCCACTGTGCTATCCTCAACCAGTATCGCAGCACCTGCAGTAGGTTTGTTGTTTTCTGCCAAAATTAAACCTGATATTTTGACCTTTTCGCTATTTTGAATTTCCACGATTTCAACCTCTTGAGCATGTACTTTAATAGCTTTCATATTAAAAACCAATACAGCAGCTACAACCGGAATCATGAACAGTAATTTATAGCGCCTTATTTTTGGACCTTTTTCTTTTGACATCATAATCATTCTTTTTTTGTTTATGGAGTGATTAAAGTTGTTGGCCAATCCAACCACTTCGGCTCCCATTAATTGGTTAATTAAAATTGCCTGATATTGTCCGATACCGAAACCGCGCGCTATTACCCCGTCATCAGCCAATAATTCATGCGTTTGTTTTATTGCGATTTGAAAAAGCCATACAAATGGATTAAACCAAAAAACGATGCTTAATATTTCCACCAAAAGCAGATCGATCCAGTGCTTTTGAAGTGCATGAACTTTTTCGTGTATAAATATGTTTCTTAATGCTTCATTTTCGAACTCACCTCTGTTGATCACAACATATCCAAAAAAGCTAAAGGCAGGTATTTTCTCATCAAGGAGTATTACTTTACACTTATCCTTCTCTACAAACTCCTTCCCTACAATCATACTCCATATCTGCCAAACCTTTATGCCGCTTCTTATCAACAACACCAAGGAAACACTTAAATAGATTCCCAATAAAAACTGAGGAATACTAAATAAACTTCTCTTTTCTGATATTGCATCTGGTAAAGTTCCTGCTATCCATTCTCCAACTGATAGGTCTGTAGAGACATTTGCCTGTGATGTTTCAACGAGTACTGTATATGGAATTTTTACAAGAGGTAAAAAAACTGCCAAAACAATACTCATCATTAAAAACCATCTGATTTCAATAAAGAACCTTTCGTTTCTTAAAAACAGGAAATACAAGACATAAAAAGCTGCCAAAATTCCCGAGGACTGCATTAAATAATGGAAGAATTCAATCATATCTATTTCTCCTTCTCAATTTGTTCTTTCGCAATCTTTATCATTTCTTCCAACTCCTGAATGCTTAGCTTATTATCCTTTGCAAAAAAGGATGCCATTCGAGAAAATGAGCCATTAAAATAGTTTTTCACCAAAGTACCTGCTTTAAAACCGGAATAATCTTCTTTCGAAATTTTAACTGCAAACAAATGTGACTTTCCTGCAGGAATTTTATCTGCAAAGCCCTTCTTCTCCAATGCATTCATTACTGTTGCAACAGTTGTATATGCTGGCTTTGGATCAGGAAAGTTAGAAACCACTTCCCTAACATTGGCTTCATTTAATTCCCACAATATTTGCATCACTTGCTCTTCAGCTTTGGTCAACTCCTTCATCTTAACATTTACTTTTAGATTAATCTACTACAAACTTAGTACTAAATTTTTAGTAGGCAAAATTATTTACTAAAAACTTAGTAGATCAACTTATTTTTAAATTTTAAATGTTGATAAATGCATACGATTTTGCTAACTATGCAAAAAAAAATTGAGCATGGAAACCTTTGAATTATCTAAAGAATCATATACCCTTTGGGATCGAATTAGAAAAGAATTGTCACTTTTGGTTCTACTAGTGGCTATACTTTTATTTTTTGTAGGATTTAAATTTGTATACTTCACTGCTATAATTGTAATGTACTCACTCTTGTTATTGCTCAAACGTAATAGAATTGTTACTTCCATATCTTTCGATGACCAAAAACAAGAGTTACTTATACAGTATTACTATTTCATTTTCGTCAGAGGAAAAGAAAGGATTCCATACTCCAAACTAAATCATAAATTGAGTATGAAACGATTTGGTTTTGGTGCTGCAACTCAAACTCTGGAAATATTTAAAGGAAAAATTCTATCTGCTGAACTCAGAAAAGATGGAAAATGGACTTGGCCCGAAGAAAAAACGAATACGATTTGCAATAAGCTATCAGGCATTCATAAATAAACAAGGATTAATTTCTTTTGAGGTATAATTCTTGATAGATCCTTCGATAGAATCTCAATTTATTTATCTTTGAGAATAGTGTATAACCATAAAAATAAAATACTATTCGAAGTTCAGCTACATATTGTTTATTAATAGTCATCCTATTGAGCTATTTTTATTCTGCAAATGCACAGCAGAACATTCCAAAAGACAGCCTTTTAAACCCCACTAAAAAAATAGATTTACCCGATAGTACAATAATTATTTCGCGCGATACTATCGTATTTTTAATGGATACAGTAAGCGAACGAAAAAAGGATTCTCATAAAAGTGGAAGCAAATTCTACCATGCCATACAACGTGGAGCTTATAAACGCAAATTTACCAAAGAGCTTTACAAATTATTTTTTGTAGCTCCCGATAAAATTTCGCCTACCGATACCATAAAAACAGAACGTAGTGAAACCGCCTTTGTTATTTACCAGGGGAAAACAATCAGAAATATTGAGGTAAGAGTTCTTGAGCCTTTCGGTTCTAGCCTGCACGATACCACTAAAGTTGCCAACAGCTGGATTGAAAGAGCTGGGAACGACCTACATCATACCAGTAGACGTGGACATTTAAGAAAAATGTTACATCTAAACGAAGGAGATAAACTGGATGCTTATACACTTGCTGACAATGAAAGGTTGATTAGACAACTAAACTATATTAAAGATGCATTTTTTAGGGTTATACCTGTAAAAGGCTCAAATAAGTTTGTTGATTTACAACTGTGGGTAAAAGATCAATTTTCCTGGGGGATTGATGTGGATCTTGGTTCAAACTTATCTACTGAGTTCGAAATTTACAGCCGAAACCTATACGGCATTGGCCATGAGTTCAGCAACAAATTTCATTACGATAGAGATGAAGATCAAAAGTTTGGTTATTCAGGGAGATACAAGGTTCGCAATATCAAAAAAAGCTTTATTGACGCCAGTTTAATTTACGAAAACACATATGAAAAATCAGTAATAGGAATTGATTTTGAAAGAAATTTTGATACCTATAACACCAAGAGGGCAGGTGGGTTTAGCTTATCGAAAACAATGCGATCAGATAAAATCATGAAGGACGATCCGATTCGGAACGAAATACCTTTGGATTTTAATTATGGGAATCTATGGTATGGAACTTCTGTAAAGCTGGACTCTAAAAATTTATTTGCCAGGCGAAAGATGTTTTTTACCGGAAGGATATCTAGTAGAAAGTTTTTTGAAAGACCGGAAACTGGTCCGGAACTAAATCAATTTTTCCACAATAACACCTTGTACCTTGGCGGGATCAGTATCAGTCAAACGCAATATTACAAAAGTAACCTGATCTATAATTTTGGTAGAACCGAGGATATTCCTTATGGATTTTTGGCTCAAATGAATTTTGGTTACGAAGATCGAGAGTACTCACACCGAATGTATCTGGGTTTTGATTTTCAGAAAGCAAGCTATGTTCGTAAAACAAGAAGTTATCTTTTTAATCGCTTAGCCATTGGTGGATTTTTCAATTCAAAACGTTTTGAACAGGGCACCTTAATCGTCCAATCGAAATTCTTTAGCCGAATTCGAAAATTAGGAGCATTAAGATTCCGTAATTTTGGAGATTTAAAATACACTTTGGGTATCCGAAGATTTCCTGAAGAATTTATCACGATCAATAACAAACATGGCATTCGTGGATTTAAAAGCGAAGAGGTTACAGGAAAGCAAAAGTTAAATTTAAATTTAGAGACCGTAGCCTTTACGCCATACATGCTTGGCGGTTTTAAATTTGCTTTTTATACTTTTGGCGATGTCGGAATTATAGGCAGTAATCAGAAACACATTTTTAAAGGTGATTATTACTATGGATTAGGTTTTGGTGTGCGATTACACAATGAAAACCTTGTATTCAAAACCATACAGTTACGTTTGGCATTTTATCCAAAAGCTCCAAGCGATTTTCAGTCTGCGGCCTTTCGTTTATCAGGCGAAGAACGTCCTCGATTTAATGATTTTAAAGTTGGTCAGCCTGATGTTGTTCCCTATGAATAGATGTTTAAAACCTAAATCTTACTCTCTTTCCAGTTGGCAAATCTCAAATACAACCACGATCCGAAAGCCAAAAAGCCAGCATAAAAATACTCCGACACCCAAACTCCTGAAATGGATAATTGAAAGACTTCAATCAGCAAATAAACTCCTCCCAGGTAACATGCGAGCACCACAATTTCGATAAGCATGGCATGAAAAGTATTGCCTGTTCCTGAAACGCCCTGGAACAATGTGATGGCAATGGGAAATAATAAAGCGGCACCAAAAATCACATACAATACAGGTTTGGTTTGTATAATCAAACCAGGTTCTTCTGTATAAATGGATATCACCAATTCCGGACTAATTAAACTAATGCCAACCAAAGCCAAAACAGCTAAAAACGACAATTTTACGGTTCTAAAAATAACCGGCATTACCTCTTTAGGTTCTCCCTCGCCTAACACTTGACTAACCAAAGTATTTGCCGCAGAAGCGAATGCCCAAACCGGAACCATTATCAACACATAAATACTACGGATAATATTGGAGATGGCTAGCTCCCTCTCTCCCATTTTCTCAACCAATAAGAAGAACACAAACCAGCATGAAAGTGCCAGGAAATTTTGTATCATCATTGGAAAAGATACTTTTAACAATCGAGAATACAGTTCCCTATCCACCTTTGGAAAAGCAAACAGCTGGTATTTTCTTATTGGAGTTTTTCTAAAAGTATAAATCAGGAAAAACACTAATACACAAGCTTCTGCAATTACCGATGCCAAGGCTGCTCCTTTAATACCCATTTCTGGAAAACCGAACTCGCCAAATATTAAAGCATAATCAAGAAAGATATTCACGATTGCCATAAAAGCGGTACTCCAGCTGATTACTTTGGTTTTGGCAATTCCTATATAAAATGCTCTAAACAACAGGTTCACACAGGCGAATAAAATTCCCCATGCGCGTACAGAAATGTAATCGGTACTTGCTTGAAAAATAGCATCCGATTGAACGATCCCCTTCAGAATTGGAGGAGCTTGAATCTGCATAAAACCTAATAAAAGTAGAGCCAGAATCAATAGAAAATACAAGGCATGATCAAAGGTTTTTCCAACTCTTTCATAATTGCCTTCACCAAATCGACGCGCAATTACAATTTGGGTTCCTAATCCGAATCCCCAACCAAGCATCACCACAGCAAAATAAAAGATTGTGGCAATGGCTGCAGCTCCTAATGCTACTTCACTTAGGTGTCCCAAAAAAGCAGTATCGGTTAAGGCAATGATGTTCTGCGCCACAGACCCCAAAATAATGGGATAGGCAATCTTCCAAATGTTTCTGTAATCAGTTTGTATTCTCACGCTAAAATTCTATAAAATAAAAAGCCGGCTCCTTAATTCGAAGCCGGCGAAAATTAGTTCTTTTATTTCAGATAATCATCAAAATAATTGCTGACTTTCTGCTTTAAGTGAATTCGATCTCGACCTCGAACATTGTGTTCTGCTCTTGGATATGGGAAGTAATCAACCTGAACATTATTCTTGATACATTCGCGTATGAAATTCAAGCTATGCTGCCATAAAACCGTTGGATCAATAGCTCCCTGGCAAATTAAAAGTTTTCCTTTTAAATCTTTCGCTTTCGAGATTAATGAAGTTTTAGCATATCCTTCAGGGTTTTCGTCAGGAGTATCCATATAACGTTCTCCATACATCGCCTCGTACCATTTCCAATCAATTACCGGTCCTCCTGCAACAGCAACCTTAAATACCTCTGGATAATTCGTAATTAAAGAAATGGTCATGAAACCACCATAACTCCATCCATGAACTCCAATTTTATCAGCATCAACATATGGCAGCGATTTCAAAAACTCAACACCTTTCATCTGATCTGCCATTTCTGGTTGTCCACACTGACGGTGAATTACGGCCTCAAATTCTTTACCTCTGTTTGCTGATCCCCGGTTGTCCAAAATATAAAGCAGGTATCCGTTTTGAGCCATATACTGTTCCCACAAACGAGAACCTCCCATATATCTGTTGGTAACCAACTGGGCATGCGGACCTCCATAAACATATACCACAACCGGATATTTTTTATTCGGATCGAAATCAGCTGGTTTCACCATTCTATAGTGAAGGTCGGTAACTCCATCAGCCGATTTTATTGTTCCCAATGAAATTTCGCCCAAATTGTAATCCTTCAGTTTGTTTTCTGCCTTCACCAATTCTTTTACGAATTTCCCTCTGGTATCAGCAACATTTATAATTCTTGGTACTTTAAGACTACTGTAATTGTCCAAGATGTATTTTCCATCGGCACTTACCTGTACACTATGATATCCTTCATCTTTGGTTAATCTGTATCTTTTACCAGTTTTCAAGTTCAACTTGTAGGCATGTCTATCTATCGGACTTACTTCGGTAGATACATAGAACATGTACTTTTCGCCTTTATCGAAACCTAGTATTTCAGTAATTTCCCAATCTCCTGAAGTTAATTGTTTAATCAACTTTCCTTCTGTATTGTACAAATAAGCATGATTAAATCCATGACGGTTGTTGGTTTGATAGATGAACAAATTTGGCTTGTTCTTCAGGAATACCAATTTGTGCGATGGTTCAACCCAACGATCATCTTTCTCTTCAAATAAAGTGCTTACAAACTTACCTGTTTCAGCTTCGTATTTGTTCAATTTTGCATGATTCGAAGCACGATTTAATACCTGAATGTAAATGTATTTGTTATCAGCTCCCCAGGAAATATTGGTTAAATATTGATCTGATCCGAAATCATCAGGCTTAATCCATGAAGTTTGCTTGGTATTTAAATTGTAAACCCCCAAACTAACTACTTCGCTGCCCATTCCTGCCATAGGATATTTAATCTCTCTCAAATCGCCAACTCTCGTGTTGATATCAACCAAAGGAAAAGAAGTTACCTTGGTTTCGTCTTTTCTATAAAATGCCAATTGCTTGCCGTTAGGAGACCAAAAGATTCCTCCGCTAATGCCATATTCACTTCTACTAACCGCTTGACCATTTACGATATTTTTATCCGTATCGGTTGTAATTGCAAGTTCTTGTCCATCTTTACCTGCAATGTATAAATTGTTTTCAATGGTATAAGCTACAGTATTCGATGAATTGCAAAAATCCTGGTTTTCTGCTTTGGAATTTACTGTCAGGTTAAGCAATACTTTTTTGGCTACAAAATCATAATGAATCAAAGCTCCTCGCAAGTTGAATTCCATCACATTTGCTGATTGCCATGAAAAACGAGGCATTCTTCGTAATGATTCGATTTCATTCTCTTTTAAACCTGCATTCAGTTCTTTCAAACTTAATAATACCGTCGGTTCACTTCCAGGTTTTGCAAGCATAATTTTATTCTCTTTCACATAAGTGTATTCACTTAAATCTCCTCTCCAAGATAATTGTGATAAGCTTTCCGGATAAAATTGCCTCCATTGCCCTAAAATAGCATCTTCCATAGACAATTTTTTTGTCTGTGCCTCCAAGCTTAGGAAAACCCCACAATTAATTAATAAATAGGCTAAAAGGAATATTCTTTTCATCTTGTTTAATTTGTTGTTAAATATCTTTTTAATTTTTTTTGCATTCAAATGTATCCTTTTTAGTATAAATACAGTAATAATGTTAGAATAAATTAATCAGGACGACTACCAATTGATTTGATATTTGTTAAAATCAAGTAGAAAAAATACCAGATTATAATGCGAATCGTTTTCAAACAGTTTGAAAATAGCTAAGTAAATCGTGTTTTTTCTTCATAATTGGTCCAACTAATTAAAGAAAAAAGAAATGCCAAAGAAAAGAATCCCGAATAGTATTAAGTTTCTATTTTTAATAGCAATTGCAGCAATTGCTACATTTTTAATACTTCAACCTTCTGAAACCACAAACAAAGAAGTAGCCATCGAACAAGATACGGAGGCTGAAATCATGGCTGATGCTGAAAAAACAGGAAATATTTTTAAGTACAACAATATCTTGTTTAGTTTACCATCGCCGTATCAGATTTCCTTATTGCTTGAAAAATCAGGAATTTCATACAACAAAGACTTGCTTAATTCGACTAAAAAGTCAGGCGATTACGTCGATAATTTTAGCAAAGCAATCAACTTTGGTGTTTATGGTTCCGATTTAGGATATATCAACATTTACAAACAAACTCAGGACGCTGCAAGTTATTTTGCTATTCTTAAAATTTTATCGCAAGAAATTGGTTTATACAACGCCATGGATAAACCAACTGTTGAAAGAATTGAAAACAATATTGAAAATAGGGATTCACTTTTGGTAATTGTTAGTAATACTTATCGCAAAATAGACAACTATTTAAAGGCAAATAAGCGTGAAAACACAGGTGCACTAATCTTAGCTGGTGGATGGATTGAATCTGTTTATTTGTTAACTCAGCAAATTAAAGAAAAACCGAACAAGGAATTAATGGATCGTATTTCGGAACAAAAGCGTCCGCTGGAAAACCTTATTAAATTGCTTGTTCCATATTCTAACGAATCAAAAGATTATTATTTCTTAGTAGATAAACTAATTGATCTTGCCTACACATTTGATGAAATTGAAGAACAATATAAATATGTAGCTCCTATTACCGATTCACATAAAAAACTTACCATTGTGAAAAGCAAATCTGAATTGATAATGAAAAAGGAACAGTTAACTAAAATCACAGAGAAAGTATCAATAATCCGTGAGCACATTATTAAATAAACTGAGAAAATCTTTACCTATGAGACTTAAATATACCATTATACTATTTTTCTTACTATCTGTTTTTGGTCTAAGCACAAAGGCTCAATCGGATGTAACTCTTAAGAATTGCACCAAGCACTTGGGAACCGAATTCATATCAGATGGTCAGCAATACAAAGCTTTATTATCAGGAGGCGAAATTGCAGAATTTCATACAACCTTTTATGCAGGCAATCATTACAGAATTGTAAGTGCTACAGGAAAAGATGAAGGCAATGTAATTTTCTCCATTTACGATCAGGAAAACCATTTAATTTTCACCAATCGCGAACATAAAAATTCGCCTTACTGGGATTTTAAATTTGAAAATTCAATGAATTGTACAATCGAAGCCAAATTAAACCAAAAGAATGTAAGTTCAGGCTTCATATTAATGTTAATTGGATTTAAACAATAATAAAAAGCTACTCTTAATAAGGTTGACAACCTAACATTATAACCCTACCATTCCATGAGCGAACGAATATTAAAAGCTTTAATGCAACTCTTTGCCATCATTGCACACCCGCAAAGCTCTGCAACTGAAAGGCGTAGAGTGGTATCTAAATATTTGAAGCAACATCTTGATCAGGAAACGGCAGAGGAATATTTAGTGCTTTACGATCAGCACTACGAAGAAAATCAAAGAAGAACAACCCGAAAATCAAAAATTAAAAAATACACTTCAGCAAGTTCAGTTCGCGTTTTACGCATTTGTACTGAAATTAACGAAGAATTAATAATCAGACAAAAGGTTGTTGTACTCATTCAACTTCTTGAATTTTTAAATTCTGAAGATGAAATTAGTACACAAGAGTTTGCCTTTGTCGAAACAGTAGCTGATACCTTTAATCTTCCTAAGGAAGGTTATGAAAGACTTCGCAACTTTGTCCTTAATGATTTTTCCGAGATTAAACCATCCAGCAGATTACTAACAATAAGTAATTCTGAATTGAACCATGAAATTGGGGAACATTACTATTCGGCTGGACTGATTGGTAAAATCAAGATTCTTAGGTTACAAACAGTGGATATGTTTGTAATGCGATTCAGAGGAATCGATGAATTATTCATGAATGGACAATCGTTAAATCCAGAACGAGTTCATGTTTTAAGTCAAGGATCCTCCATTCGTAATCCTAAAATCGATCCCATTTACTTTGGCGATATTGTAAGTACATTTTATCGTGACAACAAACAAAAACGAGTAGTTTTTGAAGCTCAAAATATCGAATATCGATTCAAAGAGGATAACATAGGTATACATGACTTGTCGTTCAAGGAAGAGTCAGGAAAAATGGTTGGAATTATCGGATCGAGTGGTGCAGGTAAAACCACCTTGTTAAACGTTTTAAACGGATCTTCTCAACCAAATAAAGGAAATGTTGTAATCAACGGTTACGATATTACTACTGATAAATCGAAACTAGAAGGTGTAATTGGACATGTATCACAGGATGACTTACTTATTGAATCGCTTACCGTTTTCGAAAATCTATACTTTAATGCGAAACTCTGCTTCGACAAATACAGTAGTTTTCAATTGATAAGACTCGTTTTAAAGCTTCTAAAAGATTTAGGATTATACGAGGCTCGTAACCTGAAAGTGGGCAATCCTTTAGATAAAAAAATTAGTGGTGGGCAGCGCAAAAGATTAAACATTGCACTGGAATTGATCCGTGAACCATCGGTTTTGTTTCTTGATGAACCAACATCTGGATTATCATCAAGAGATTCCGCTAAAATTATGGATTTGCTGAAAAATCTGGCTTTGAAAGGCAAATTAATCTTTGTTGTAATTCATCAACCAGCTTCGGATATTTTTAAAATGTTCGATCGCTTATTGATTTTGGATACTGGTGGTTATTTAATCTTTAATGGAAATCCTTTAGATGCCATTACCTATTTTAAATCGCAAACTTTAAGAGCAAATCGCACCGAGAGCGAATGCAATTCGTGTGGGAATGTTGATGCAGACCAGATATTTAACATTGTTGAATCAGAAGTTCTGGACGAATATGGTAATCCTACACAAATAAGAAAAGTTTCACCTATTCAGTGGTATCAAAGGTTTAATGACCACAATAAAAACGGCAAAGAGATTGAGAACACAAAAGAGTTGCCGCCTGTAAGTTTCAAAATCCCTTCGGCATTGAAACAGTTTTGGGTATTTACCAAGCGAGATCTAATTTCAAAATTTGCCAATCGTCAGTATTTGTTCATTAATCTGTTCGAAACACCTCTTTTGGCATTAATTCTATCGTACATTATTAAGTATTATAATGTTGATGCAGGAAATGAGCTTGGTTACACTTTCAGCAACAATAGCAACATGCCCGTTTACCTATTCATGGCAGTTATTGTAGCTCTTTTTATTGGCTTAACCTTAAGTGCAGAGGAAATCATAAAGGATAGAAAAATACTGAAACGGGAACGTTTCTTAAATCTCAGTAAATCTGGATATTTGATATCGAAAATTGTTATTCTATTTACAATTTCAGCTTTTCAGGCCTTCTTATTCACCTTTATAGGCAATTCCATACTGGAAATCAAAGGGATGTTTTTTGAGTACTGGCTTGCCTTATTCAGTGCGTGGTGTTTTGCCAACATGCTTGGTTTAATAATATCCGATAGCTTTAAAACTGTAATTACAATTTATATTCTAATTCCATTTATTCTGATTCCTCAGTTAATTCTTAGTGGTATAATTGTAAAGTTCGATAAATTAAACCCTAATATCTCGGCTCCAAATTCTATTCCTTGGTATGGAGAAATAATTACAGCTCGATGGGCTTATGAAGCATTGGCAGTAAAACAGTTTAAGGATAATCAGTTTACTGCAAATTTCTATATTTACGAGAAGCTAATGAGTAAAGCTGACTATCGTAAAAATTATTGGCTACCTATCCTTAAAAACAAATTAAACGAGTGTGAAAGGTATTTAAATCAACCCGATAAGCTTGAAAAATTAGAATCTAATCTGATTTTATTGAGAAATGAATTATCACTGGAAGATTTAGACAAATTGGCCTTCCACTTTGAAAGGGTAGATTACCTATCTCCTATTAAATTAGATGAATTAACGATTCAAAATCTACGTACCTATTTTGATAAACTGAATCGATACTACATTAATTTGTATAATATTTCGAACAGAAAAAAGGATGAACATTTGGTTGAAATTCAGAAACAATACGATAACAAACAAGAGTTTGTTAAAATGAAAAAGGAATACTCAAATGAAAGGTTAACCGAATTTGTACGTAACAGTAATGATATTGAAAGAATCATAGAATACAAGGATCGATTGTATCAAAAGATTGACCCGATTTATCGAGATCCTGAGTGCAAATTTCTAAAAGCACATTTTTATGCACCTCAAAAATGCCTGTTTGGTAAGTACTACGATACTTATTGGGTAAATATTATTGTTATTTGGTGTTCAAGTATAGGCCTTTACCTTGTGTTGTATTTTGGTCTGCTTAAAAAAGCTTTGGGTATTTTCGAACAACGAATTAAGAAAAGAAGTTACAATTCATAAGCATCTGAATTGGATGACACAAAAAAACTGCAACCTAATAGATTGCAGTTTTTTTATTATCTAGTTGTATTACGATTTATTCATCCTCCTCAATCATATTGAAAGGAATCTTCACAATTGATTGATAATCTTCACCAGCTTCCAACATATCCTCATCATCCACTTCGTAATGCCAGTTAATGATCACTTTTTTTCCTCGTTTAAAAATGGTTTCCAATTTCTTAAATACGTCCAAAATACATTTCGACGAACTGGTGTTAAAATACTCTAACCTAATAGAAACTTTAGTTTCTTCCTGTGGCTCGTTTACATACGAATCCAGCCACTCCATTACAGGCTTATAAAAATCAAGCGAGTTTTCTGGAATTGAACGACCTTCAATTAAAAAAGCTCCATTTTCTCCATCAAAATTAATACTAGGAGTTTTTGGGCTACCTTCTAAAACTAGTGAATTCATGGAAGTTATACTTTAAGTTTTATATTACAACATCAATAGAAAGGAATAAATAGTCGGTATTATAATCAATAAATTGATACTCCATATTATTGCCACTTTTCCTGGCAATCTCTACCATTCCTAAACCACCTCCTCCTTTTTCGGAGAATTGCTCATTATTTAATATAATTCGATACAAATTACGGGTTTCTTCCGACGACAAAGTATTAATTTGGTCAATTCTATCACGAATTAGTTTTAGGCCTTCAATCTTAATAAAATTACCTACACTAATGCGATACTGCATTCCTTCATCTCTTAAAATAAGTACTCCAAATTTATTGTAATCGACATTCAAATCAGCTGGAACCTCTCCATGATGATGAAGATTTTGCACCAGTTCAATTAAAACATTAAAAATTTTCTTGAATACCTTTGGAGACTCGTCCTTTGCCTTAAGAATCCTCTCAATCGAATTTAGAATTCGAGTAACATCCTCATCTTCAATTCTGCCTTTGTAATCAAAAATAGCATCTTCATCTATTTTTTCTTCATACCATTGGTTAAGGTCAAAATTCATAAATATTAGGATTAGGGTTACTCAATAACAAAATTAACAAATTATCTCAGAGTTAAAAGTGAAGCAGGATCAAATTTCCTGCTTGGCTCTTATTTATCTTTCTTATAATTATCTTTCTTTTTACCTTCGAACATCGAGTATTTTTGGAATTTACATTCCAGGGCACCATTATAAAGAGTTATTTTTCTTGATGGACGTAAGCCTACACTATCGAAACATTCTTTTCCATAGCTTAAAATCCAAGCATCATAACCAGCAAAATTGTGCTTTAATCTTTCTCCAATCATAGCATACAATCCTTCCAAATCTTTTGGTCTTAAACGCTCACCATAAGGAGGATTGGTAATTAAAAGTCCTTTTTCAACTGGTGGTACAAACTGCTGGAATGGAGTTACATTCAATTTAATTTTTCGTCTTAACCCAGCATTACGGATATTCTCTTCTGCAATCTCCATTGCTTTATCAGAGATATCTGCTCCAATAATTTTGCCTTCGTACTCAACTTCAGTTTCTTCATTGTAGATATCATCCCACAAATCCTCATCGAAATCCTTCCATTTCTGGAATCCAAACTCTTTACGATACAATCCAGGAGGAATGTTGTAAGCGATCAAAGCTGCTTCAATCAGAATGGTTCCCGATCCACACATTGGATCAATAAAGTTGGATTTTTTATCCCAATCAGAAAGCAAAATTAAACCAGCTGCCAACACCTCATTAAGTGGAGCTGCTGTTTCACCTACACGATAACCTCTTTTATGTAGCGATTCTCCCGAACTGTCCAATGAAACTGTACAGGTATTTCTGTCGATATGAATGTTAATGCGTAAAGAAGGATTCATCATCCTTACCGATGGACGATCGCCTGTTGCATAAAAGAATTGATCTACAATAGCATCTTTTACACGGTAGGTAACAAATTTTGAGTGCTTAAAGTCATCCGAACTAATTGTACTATCAATAGCGATAGTATCTTTATTAGTAATGTACTCACTCCAGTCAACTTCCTGAATTCCTTTGTACAACTCGTCGGTATCGTGAGCTGTAAATTTGTGAATTGGTTTAATAACTCGGGTGGCTGTTCTCAAATGCATGTTTGCTTTATAAAGCAATGTTTTGTCTCCCACAAAACTTACCGCACGTTTTAAAACTCTAATCTCCTCTGCGCCTAATTTTTCCAATTCATTAGACAATACTTCCTCTAAACCATGAAAGGTTTTTGCAATTAATCTGAATTTACCCGAGTCTGTTTTCACAACCATCTTTTTTAATCTACATCTAAACTATTTCAATTTTCGAATCAACGAAAACGTCTTTTCTTAACAAATTTAACGAACTTGTCTTTGATTCGATTTTCGGCTACAAAATTAATCTTTAACACCTAAAAACATAGGCTTTTAATCAGATATTCGAAAAAAAAGCCGAAAGCGATGCTTTCGGCTCATAATCAGCAATTACTCACTAATCAATTCTGTATCGTATAATTGGGGATTTTTGAGTACCTCTATGGCTTTTTTAACAAATTCGTTCTTGCTATTCACAATTTTATAATACTCTGCACTTTCCCATAAATCTCTCGCTAACAATGCCTTTACGTGTAATTTTATATCATCTACTACTGCATTGTAATCCTCTTCTGTTTTTTCGATTCCTTCTTTTTCTCCCAAAGCAACAATTTCTTCCATCATTTTATCACTTACTTCGAAATTCTTCGCGAATGATTCAAATTTTGGATACTGCTTTCGTAAAGATTCAAGATTTTTATCCATGTAGTTCACCACATAAGGGTAAATTACATTTTTACGAACCAGTAGGTTGAAATATTTATAATTTGCAGTTGTATCGATAGGAATGAAAATATCTGGCATAATACCACCACCACCATACACTGTTCTTTTCTTCACAAGTGTATTATATTTTAAAGAATCAGGAAAATGAATACTATCAGCATTAATCATTTCTCCAGACTTATAACGCTTCAAAATATCCAAATGATAATCTTCAAGGCCATTTTCATATGGTTTTTGAATACATCTTCCTGTAGGAGTATAATAATGTGCAGTTGTTAATCGAATCATCGAACCATCAGAAAGCGGGAATTGTCTTTGTACCAATCCTTTCCCGAAAGTTCTACGACCAATAATCACACCTCTGTCCCAATCTTGCACTGCTCCGGATACAATTTCAGAAGCCGAAGCTGAACCTTCATCCAAAAGAATTACAATTCTACCATCTTTAAAAATTCCTTTCTCGGTAGAAATATTCTCTCTTCTTGGAGTTGATAAACCTTTGGTATATACAATTAGTTTTTCTGCCTCCATAAATTGATCTACCATTTCAATGGCAGCGGTCATGAATCCACCTCCATTGCCTCGCAAATCAAGAATCAGGTCTTTCATTTTTTGAGCTTTTAACTTGCTTAAAGCCTCTAAAAATTCATCGGAAGTTGTGAGGGCAAATCGGTTTAATTTCATGTAACCAATTTGTTTGTTAATCATATATGCCGCATCCAAACTATGAATTGGAATTTTATCACGAGTAATCACAAACTCAAGTAACTCCTTTTCTTTCTTTCTCTTTACTTTCAAATTTACAATGGTTCCCTTCTCACCTCTCAAACGCTTATGTACATCAGTATTTTTCATACCAATTGCGGCAACATTTTCATTATCAATCTCTATAATTCTATCACCAGCACGAAGCCCAACCTTTTCAGAAGGCCCGCCAGGAATTGTTGCTACCACCATTAAAGTGTCGCGCAACAAATTAAATTGAATTCCAATTCCACTAAAGCTTCCTTGCAAAGCTTCATTCATCTCTTTAATTTCATCCTTGCTAATATAGATTGAATGAGGATCAAGCTCTGCCAAAACTTTTACGATTGCATCCTCAGTCAGCTTCTCCACGTTTACAGTATCAACATAAAATGCATCTACTAAAGCCAATAAATTCTGATATTTAATTGCCTGCTGTTTTACTGATTGAGCATTAAGCGTTCCACAAATTGTAAAAACACTTAAGAATAAAAGCGTAAAGCCATTCCTCAAAAATTTTTTTAAACTACTCATATAAATTATGCTTTTTAATAAATTTTGCGCAAATTGATTGTACTTTACAGAACCTGACGAAAGATACAATCTTTTTAAGAAATACAGGCATTGAATTCAACAAACATGAAACATAAAGCCAATATATTACTGCTTGGATTTACTTATTCATTAAGTATTGAATCTCTTCCTGGAATTAATTTTTCTAAATGTGATTCATTTGATGAGTTAACTGAATTGCTTCTTTCAAATGAATACAAGTTAATTATCTCTAAATTTAAACTTGGCGATAAAACTGCCATAGATGTAAATCAATCTTTAGAGTCTTTAAAAACATATTTTGCTGATTCAAAATCATTCAAATTACTTGTTTTAACCTCAACCGAAGAGGAGGATAATATTTGTAAGGTAAATAAACTTTTGTATTTCCCAGAGGAAATGAATCTAAAATCTTTAATTCTAAAATTAATTGATTTACCTCGCGAACCCAAAAAGACGGACAAAGATCTTGCCATTATCGATTTCAATGAGCTTTTTATCCGGGTTGATAACAATAGAGCCTTTATTAAAGAGGTTATTGAAAAATTCTTTAGCATCAAAGAATCCAGGATATCAGAAATTTTGGTTCCTCTGGAAAATGGAGATTATAAAAAAGCTAAAGATTCGGCTCACAAGTTAAAAGGAGTTTTAGCCAATTTCTCTATGCTAGAGGCCAAAGCAACGATTATTGAATTGGAACAAATAATACTCTCTGAAGATGCGGTAAAATCACTAAGCAAATTGAAGGAGTTAAACGATAAAATTGATATTGCAAAAGAGTTCTATTTGTCAAATCAGGATCAATTCGAAACCACATAAAAAAAACGGTAGCACTTTAAAAGTACTACCGTTATATCTTGTTTTCAACAAATTTATTCCCACTCAATAGTTGCTGGTGGTTTAGAGCTTACATCGTAAACAACTCTATTAACACCTTTTACATTATTGATGATTTTGTTTGAGGTTTTAGCAAGAAACTCATATGGTAAGTGTGACCAGTCAGCTGTCATACCATCAGTAGAACCAACAGCACGAAGAGCAACAACACTTTCATAGGTACGCTCATCACCCATTACTCCAACCGATTGAACCGGCAATAACATAGCACCTGCTTGCCAAACTTCATCGTACAATCCATCTTCTTTCAATCCTGAAATGAAAATGTCATCAACTTCCTGAAGAATTCTCACTTTTTCAGCGGTAATATCACCAAGAATACGAATCCCTAATCCTGGACCTGGGAATGGATGACGATTAATAAACTTATCTTCAAGTCCCATGCTTCGTCCAACACGACGTACTTCGTCTTTAAAAAGCAATTTTAGTGGTTCTACCACTTTTAGCTTCATATAATCAGGTAAACCACCTACATTATGATGCGACTTAATGGTTTGAGATGGACCTCCTGTAACAGAAACTGATTCAATTACATCAGGATAAATAGTTCCCTGGCCTAACCATTTTGCATTTTCCACTTTATGTGATTCTTCATCAAACACTTCAACAAATGCATTACCAATGATCTTACGCTTCTTTTCAGGATCAGTAACACCAGCCAAGGCAGAAATGAATTTCTCACCAGCATCAACACCAGTTACATTTAAACCAAGAGATTCGTATTTTTTCAATACATCGGTAAACTCATTCTTACGCAAAAGTCCATTGTCAACGAAAATACAATAAAGGTTTTTGCCAATTGCCTTATGCAACAACATAGCTGCAACCGTTGAGTCAACACCTCCTGATAATCCAAGAATTACACGTTCGTCACCCAATTGAGCTTTTAACTCTGCTACTGTTGTTTCAACAAATGCATCTGGAGTCCAATCCTGTGAACATCCACAAATGCCAACAATAAAGTTTTCTAATAAAACAATACCTTCTGTACTGTGATAAACCTCAGGGTGAAATTGAATACCATAAGTTGTTTCACCTTCAATTGCAAAAGCAGCATTTTCCACGTCAGCGGTACTTGCTGTTACTTTATAATTTGCAGGCATTCTTTCAATGGTATCACCATGCGACATCCAAACCTGAGAATTCAAGCTAATTCCTTTTAAAAGAGCACAGCTATTATCAACCGAAGTTAAGTTAGCACGACCATATTCTCTTTTGTTTGATGCCATTACTTCGCCACCAAAGCAATGAGCCAAATGCTGAGCACCATAACAAACTCCAAGAAGTGGTAATTTGCCTTTTATTTCTGATAAATCTGGAATTGGAGCTTTTTCGTCTCTAACTGAGAACGGACTTCCTGATAAAATCACCCCCTTAATCGACTCATCGATTGCCGGTGGATTATTATAAGGATGAATTTCACAATACACGTTTAATTCACGAACACGTCTTGCAATTAACTGAGTGTACTGTGAGCCAAAATCTAAAATCAGAATTTTTTCCTGCATAAACTTACAAATTGAGGGTTGTTCAGTAATCTTATTTGGCGTACAAAGATACACAAATTTGTGACTTTAAAACGCCTTTATTAAGAATTCAAAAAACAAGTCTACAATAAAAAAAGAACCCCCGAGGATTTCCTCAGGGGCTGTTCATTATTTAAATTTCTTAAGTAAATCTTTTACTGCATCTTTATGAATGGTATATCCCATCATTTTCAGT
Organism: Marinifilum sp. D737; assembly: GCF_026672275.1. Lineage (GTDB taxonomy): Bacteria > Bacteroidota > Bacteroidia > Bacteroidales > Marinifilaceae > Marinifilum. Next base: position 128,900 of record NZ_JANQCD010000007.1, read on the forward strand.
TTCACATAGTCTTCATGGAAGAAGTAATATCCAAACTCAGCTGAGTTTTCATCAATATTACGAGAACCTGAACTTGAATCCTTAATCAGATACCAATCTTTTCCATCCTTGTCAACATAGTAACCTACCAAGTGCATACCATGATCATCAGTAGTAGATCCGTTAGAAAAACGGAACTGGCGAGCATCTTCGTTAATATATGCTGATGGAATATCAAAACTTGGAACCATTGCACAGTTTGTTGTTCTCAAGAAACCAGCTTCCGAAACATCTCCACCAATACTCATGGTGTATCCTTTACGAATTGCTTTCTTAATTGACTCCATGTATTCGTCAAGAGGAACATTATAATACTCTTCAGAATGCCACCAGTTATCTGGCACTTTGTATTCAACTTGCTTCCAGTATGGCTCTTGCTTATAAGACAGAATTTCTACATAATCATCAGGATTAATTTTCAAATAATCTTTCAAATAAGTTTTAGGCGTATACTCCTTACCTTCTACAGTAAATTTTGTTGGAGGGGTTCCCATATAATGATTCATGATCGATTTGATTGTAGCCAATGCTTCTTCTTCGTTCCATGCATTGCTTTTTTTCAAACCATTCAAGAAGGCCATCATTTCAGTATACATTTTCTCATGAGTATGGAATTTTCTTCCATTCAACAATCCTGTGTAAGCCGATTGAGGACAAGCTCCATAAATCTTCCACATTCTTGCCACAGAGTTACCTTCAGCTCCTTGCCCGAACATCGAATCACCTCTTTCCTGAATAAAACGACGAGCTTTTTCAATATACTCACAGTAAACTGTGTATAACTCTGAAATATCCACTTTCTTTTTGTGTAAACGATAAACTTCTGATTCGTAAAACGAAGTTGTAGAAAAACACCAGCATGTTCCTGTATTTCCCTGAGAAATGGTTGGATAGGCCCACTCTGTATTGTCCTTGTACAATTCAATTTTATTAGGAAGGTCGTAAGCACTTTGATCCATAAAGAATCTCTTGTCAACAGCTTTGTTTTCCAACTGCTCGTCTACCATTCTGATATCCTTCAGAATTGAATTCTGATAATAACCAGCTTCATACTCCTTGAATTGTGATTTGTCTTTTTTTTGCTGTGCAAAAACACCTATACTCAGTGTTAATGCTAATGCTGATAATAATATTTTTCTCATTTCAGACATGTTGATTAAGTTTTTGAAAGCTTAAAGGTATAAAAAATCTTCTTTGGGCATTCCGAATCCTCCATTTTACTTAATCAGATCCTGTTTCCCTGTTTGCTCATTGGGGGACCAATAAAAATGCACAGTCCCTTAGAACTGTGCATTATAAATAATTGAAATGAAATTATTTTTCGTCGAATTGACCTTATTTAACAATCAAACGTTTTGAAAAATGAACATCTTCACCACGCACGAGTACAATATAGACTCCTGAAGCAAGATCAGAAATATTCACTTGCTTTGTATAAGTTCCTTCACAGTTCAATTCTTTTACTGATGAAACCATACGCCCATTTGCATCATAAATGGTAATGTCCAGGTCAACTTGCTCTTCGAGCACCAATTCAAAATTAAAGTAATCACTTGCAGGGTTTGGATAGATACTCAATTCTTCAGCATCCGGCTCCAACTCGAATCCAGTCTTCACAAAGGCAGATGTTACATTGCCAGCGAATTTAGACTTGCTGCTACTATTGGATGCTGTAATATTTACAAGGTCTATGTAAATATCGTCACTGTTTGAGCTTGCATCACATTGAAAACGGAATTTAGCATCGGAAGCAAAAGTGTACTGGTCCGCATCAAAACTCACTGTTGCCACATAATAGTTATTGTTGTCGAAATCTGTGCCGCTAACAAAAACAGCTAAGGTATGCCATGATGATCCATCGTAATACTTTACAAAGAAATCTTCATTGTTTTCCATGCTGTAAGCATAGTAATAAAATTCTATATCAATTTGATTGTAAGCACTAATATCAAATGCAGGAGATGTCATTGATGATTTGCTACCCGAATTATCCTGCAGGTTAATAGAGTAAGATCCCTGATATGATCGGGAACCGGAATAACGACTGGCATCACTACCACCGTCAATCCAAGCATCCCATCCCGACTCAAAATCACTGGCAATCAAAACCTGTGAAGCCGGAGCCGATTTTGTTGTCACACTTAATTGTGTTGTCGACGATTTATTTCCAGCCTCATCTTTAGCCAATACTTTAACAATGTAAGTTGTGCTGGCAGTAAGTGAACTGAAAGCATAACTTGTTGCTGTTTGTGTGGCAACAAGAACATCATCCAGGTACAATTCATAAGCGCCAACAGCTACATTATCGGTTGATGCTGACCATGAGACATCAAAGCTTGTTTGCTGCACATTGCTTACTGCAAAATTACCTGGCGTAGTTGGAGCCTCAGTATCCGGACTTAGGGTTGTCACTTGAATCGTAGCTGCAAGCGATGAATTGCCAGCTTCATCTTTGGCAATTACCTTTACCTCATAAGTAGTGCCTGAATTTAGTGTTGTAAGGCTGTAGCTTGTGCCGGTTTGAGTTGCTGTTAACTGGTTGTCAAGGTACAGCTCATAAACACTTACACCTACATTATCGCTTGAGGCTAACCATGAAATGTCAAAGCTGTTTTCTGTAATGTTTGAGGCTGCCAGGTTTCCTGGAATAGTTGGAGCTTCAGTATCAGCAATTGCACCCCCTCCATCAAATGTATGACTGCCTAATCCTGTAAAGGTATCCTTCGACAAAACATCCCATTCCGATACCGTATAAGTGGTATTTGGACTCGAAATATTCGATTTACGACGCATGGTCTGGTCGATTGCAAAATTAGAAGATCCTCCGTTAAAATTCCCAATGATATCGATAAGCACATCATTTTTGAACAATCCAAGGGCATCGTTCCCATTGAAAGACATTTCACTTACACCCCCGGTATAATCTGCCTGTCCTGTAATTTCAGCCACTGCCGATGAGTGCGCTGCCACAAACACATCCTGGTGAGCCAAGCTTCCGCTTAATGCCAGACCTGATGACCAATCACCTGCTCCATTAGCTTGTTTTTTAATAACATAAGCAGACAGGTTAACTGTTACACCTGTAAAATTAGCAATCTCAACGGCTTTATTGTAAGACGATCCTTCCACATATTCAGAGAAAAACAGCTCACTGGCAGCACCTCCTCCATTTTCTCCACTCACAATAATCTGGTAGTTCTGAACTGTTACTGCCTGTCCATCACTCACCGAGATACTCACATCTGTAGTTCCTACATTTGAAGACAAAGGTGTACCATTTAAACTGGCAGAACCATTCCCATGATCGGTTAAGCTCAACCATGCAGGAAGATTACTGGCAGAAAAGCTCATTTGATCACCATCGGCATCAGTAGCAGAAATAGCATATGAGTACGCAACATTTTCAGTTGCTTCCGTCACCGGAGTTGAAGAAAATACAGGAGTAGAATTACCTGGAGGTGTAATGCCGCAATCATAAATTTCACAAACATACTCAGGGTGATCGATAAATGGGTTTCGGTTGTTTTGATAAGAATAGACCACATCGTTTCTTCTTCGTTCTTCATCATCAACCGGATCGTTTATATGCCATTGAATCAAGGTGGATAGTCGAGCTTGTCCCGGGGCCGTACTTGTCTTATCCAGGTAGGCTTCCTGAAGTTCCAGGTCAGGTTCTCCATCAGTTCCTTCGTATCGAACCACCATATACATTAACATTCTGGCAACATCCCCTTTTACGTCAGCAGGAGGCTCCCAGATCCATTCAGTATCACTGGTATAAGACGGGGTTGATCCATTAAAGCTGCCACCATTATCAACATAGGGAATGGAGGCTTCATCAAAGTTACGGTTGTTACGGGCAGAGTTGGTTGAAACATCGGCTGCACGAAGGTGGTGCAAATCGGTTCCGGCTCCTTGGGTAGTTCCAAAATCCCCTCTGGATTTTGCCCAAACATGCTCCCTGTTCCAACCATCGCCACTGTTATACTCAGCCGCGGCATTAATGGAGAACTTAGAGTAAATACAAAGTACATTACCAGGATTGGCCGGATCGCGGTCGGCTTCCTTTAAAATATCCCAGACATCGGTAGCTGTCGAACTGTAAGGATACTCAGTATGACCTTTAATAATGTTGTGCAGGGCGTTTTTTAAGGCGTCGCCACTTAAGCCTGTTGCAGAATTGTAATACCCTTGCGGGACTTGTGCCATTAATGCTGATGTCATCAGCAAGGCTGTAAGAAGAGAAAGTAGATTTCTTTTCATATTAGAGTTTTTAGTTAGTAAGTAGATTGTGGAGTTTATAAAATGTCTTCCTAAGAGCTGTAGTCAACCCTTATATGGTTTACCTGTTCAAAGACTTTACTTTCAAAGTCAAAAATCCATGCATATGGATACCTCCATCTCACATTCCATTCATAACATCATGACAATTGGAATGCATTAAAAGACATTGACTTTTGTAAAGCGTTTACAATAAAAGATACAGTATTAATGATTGGATCTGAACTGACCCGATCAATATCAAACGGTTGTTTTGTTTTTGCACATTGCTTCCTACTATGATTCCAACCTTCATCCGCAAAAGAGAAATCATTCTTATGCATTTTTCACAAAGTGCACACGCAAATCCTCAATCCCGAATCTCTCGCCTCTTCCAAAACTACTAACCTGAGTTCGGCTTAAAGGGTTTGCAGCCAATAAAACTAAACTATTTTTTGATATAACAATGTACAATGATCATTTTTTTTAATGAAACATTGAAGACAATGAAGTGCTTTAACAGCTACCTGCTTTCAAAACCTGTTTTTGATTACACTAGCCTAATTCAACAGAGAACTTACTGCCATCTTCGGCCAGGTAAGTATTTTCAAATACTGATCTCGCTTCCTTCAAATGAGCATTCAAACTTTTAAAGCGAGTTGAAAAGTGCCCAATAATTAGCTTTTTCACTTGTGCATCATCAGCCATTTTAGCTGCCTGTTCTGCTGTAGAATGGTAGGTAGCCTTTGCGAGCTTCGCCTCTGTTTTTAGAAAAGTAGCCTCATGATACAATAAATCCACTTTTTCAATAATCGGGATAATTTTCTTGTATGGAGCAGTATCGGTACAAAAAGCATAGGAACGAGTTGGCAAAGGATCTTTGGTAAGCTTTTTATTTGGAATCACCTCGCCTTCTTCGGTCACAAAATCTTCACCCATTTTTAAGGACTGGCGACAACGAATTGGAATATTGTAGAAATCCAACAAATCTGCAATCAAAGTACGAGGTCTATCCTTCTCCTTGAATAAAAATCCGGCACAAGGCATTGCACCATGCTTTAATGGGAAAGATTGGACAATCACTTTGTCATCTTCGAAAAGAGTTTGAGTGTCTTTTCCAAAAATGGTGTGGAAATAAATATTGTATTGCTTCTTGGTTTCAAGAAGTTCCAACTGAAATGTAATCAACTTCTCGAGCTTACTATGTCCATATATATGCAGGTCGGATTTTCGCCCTTGAAGAGCATAAGTAGAGAGTAATCCGATTAGGCCAAATATATGGTCGCCATGAGTATGCGATATGAAGATATGGTTGATACGACTCATTGGAACACGGAATCGTTTCATTTGAATCTGAGTACCTTCACCACAGTCAATTAAAAAGAACCGCTCAAGTACATTGAGCACTTGAGCGGTTGGATATCTTTTGGTTGTTGGTAAAGCAGAGTTACTGCCTAGAATAGTTACTTCAAATTTCACCAATTACTTGTTTAATTCAATTTGAGCTTTCATAGTAGAAACAGCCTCATCCATATTGTAAGCAATATTTAGAACCGAATCCAACTGTGAAATAGAAACCAATCTTTCAACAGCAGGCTGCAAGCCATACAGAACAAATGTTCCGTTTGCATTTTTACACAACCTATTCGCTACAAGAATTGCACTAAGACCAGAAGAATCACAATAAGTACATGGAGTTAAATCCAAAAGGATATTTTTTTCACCGTTTCCTGAAATCAAAACCAATTCTGATTTTAAAGCCGGAGCGATATGAGTATCCAATTTGTCTTTCAATACCTGCACTAAAGTGTATCCATCTTTCTTGTCAATCTTGAAGTCCATAGTTACCTTATTTTTAAAAATTATTCAGCGTCTTTACCACCTTCTAATTGCGATTTAAGAGCAGCTAATTCTGATATATCACCTAAGGTAGTCTTTTCTAGTGAATCTTTCACTTTTTTAACACCTTTTTTCGTTGATTTAGCAGCTTCTTTTTTCGCAGCAGTCTCTTCAGCTTTCTTCACATCTTCGAAAGTTCTTGAGTGTGAAAGGATAATTCTCTTCGCAGCTTTTGAGAATTCAATTACTTTGAATTGTAATTTCTCATCAACTTTAGCTTGAGCACCATCTTCTTTCACAAGGTGACGTGGAGTAGCGAATCCTTCAACACCGTAAGGAAGAGCGATAACAGCTCCTTTTTCGAATACTTCTACGATAGTACCTTCGTGGATAGAATCAGTTGTAAAGATTGTTTCGAATACATCCCATGGATTTTCTTCCAATTGCTTGTGACCTAAGCTTAATCTTCTGTTATCCTTGTCGATTTCAAGAACTTTAACTTCGATTTCAGCACCAATTTGAGTGAATTCAGCTGGGTGCTTCACTTTCTTAGTCCAAGAAAGGTCTGAGATGTGGATTAATCCGTCAACACCTTCTTCGATTTCTACGAATACACCGAAGTTAGTGAAGTTACGAACTTTAGCAGTGTGCTTAGAGTTAACAGCATATTTAGTGTCAATCTCAGCCCATGGATCAGCTTTCAGTTGCTTGATACCAAGAGACATTTTTCTCTCTTCACGATCTAAAGTTAAGATTTGAGCTTCTACTTCGTCTCCAACTTTCATGAAATCCTGAGCAGATCTTAAGTGCTGTGACCAAGACATTTCAGAAACGTGAATCAAACCTTCAACACCAGTAGCGATTTCAACGAATGCACCGTAATCAGCCATAACAACTACTTTACCTTTAACAGTATCACCTACTTTCAACTCTGCATCTAGAGCATCCCATGGATGTGGAGTAAGTTGTTTAAGACCTAGAGCGATACGTTTCTTATCGTCATCGAAGTCAAGGATTACAACGTTCAATTTCTGATCAAGCTCAACAATTTCGCTTGGGTGAGTTACTCTACCCCAAGAAAGATCTGTAATGTGAATCAAACCGTCAACTCCACCCAAGTCGATGAATACACCGTATGAAGTGATGTTCTTAACAGTTCCTTCCAATACCTGACCTTTTTCAAGCTTAGCAATAATTTCTTTCTTCTGTTGTTCAAGTTCAGCTTCGATAAGAGCTTTGTGAGAAACAACAACGTTTTTGAATTCGTGGTTGATTTTAACAACTTTGAACTCCATAGTTTTACCAACGTAAACATCGTAGTCGCGAATTGGCTTAACGTCGATCTGTGAACCTGGCAAGAACGCCTCGATTCCGAATACGTCAACGATCATACCACCTTTTGTACGACACTTGATGTAACCTTTGATAATTTCATCATTTTCAAGAGCCGAGTTAACTCTATCCCATGAACGTAAAGCACGAGCTTTTTTGTGTGAAAGAACTAACTGTCCTTTTTTGTCTTCTTGAGACTCAACGTAAACTTCAACAGTATCACCAACTGTTAATTCAGGATTATATCTGAATTCGTTTAAGCTTACAATACCATCTGATTTGTAACCAATATTGATTACAACTTCTCTTTTATTCAAAGAAATAACTGTACCATCAATTACTTCTTTTTCAGCAACTGTAGATAAAGTTTTATCATACATTGCTTCTAATTCGGTTCTCTTTTCACCTGCGAAACCTTCTTCGTTAGTGAAAGCATCCCAATCAAATTCTGCGTCTGGAGCAGAATTGTCAACTTTTTTGTTTTCTTCAACCATGTGTTAAACTACTGATTTACTAATAAATTAGACATTATATATAAAATTCCGTGCAAAAGTATTAAATTATTCCGGAAGAATATACAAGTTACGACATTTTTTTCGCAAAATCTTGTAATAAAACATACACTTAGAGCGAAATTGAGCTATTTAGAATGTACTACTTAAATTAAAAATTATAAATGATGAGTTATGAATTTATCTCCCAATACTATATTTTTCTCTACTCCCCTATTAAAACAATTTTTGTGATTTAACTGGCATAATTTTAATTCTCCCTTACCTTTGCAGCAAATTTCGAAGAATAATCAAATTACAATGAGCTTAGAAAAAGAATTACAATCACGCTCTTCGGTTTGTGAATTGTGTGGTGCTAGCGAAGGTTTAAAACCATACGAAGTTACTCCATCGAACGGATCGGCAGACCAACACATTTTGGTTTGCGGAACTTGCCACGAGCAAATGGAAGACAAAGATAAAATGGATGCCAACCACTGGCGTTGTTTGAATGATAGCATGTGGAGTACAGTTCCTGCAGTACAGGTTATGGCTTGGAGAATGTTGAACCGATTGAAAACAGAAGGCTGGCCTCAAGATTTACTAGACATGCTTTATCTTGACGAAGAAACCATGGCTTGGGCACAAGCTACCGGCGAAGGTGAAGATGATGAAGACAAGGTAAAACACATCGACAGCAATGGTGTTGAGTTACAAGCTGGCGATAGCGTGGTATTAATCAAAGACCTTAAAGTTTCTGGTGCAGGTTTTACCGCCAAACGTGGTACTGCAGTTCGCCGAATCTCATTGGTTGCTGATGATCCAACTCATATCGAAGGACGTGTAGAAGGACAACAAATCTACATTCTTACCAAGTATGTGAAGAAAATGTAACAATCTGCTTTTTGCGATTAACAAAAAACAGGAACCCTTATTGGTTTCCTGTTTTTTTTATATCATACTACCTACGCTCTATCCTAATCCATTTGGTTCTAAAAACACTTATTGATGCAACAAATCCTATTAACAACAATGCCATAAGCATTAATAAGACATACTTCCAAAACTCACTAATTCCATCCATAAAAGCAAAAACACTCAACAATGGCAAGGTTGCAGGCAAGAATGGCAGCACTCTATTATAAAACACTCTCCCACTTACTTCAATTTCATCTCCCTCCTTCAGGTCGGAAATATTTTCACTACCACACCAACTAATTTTAGCACAAAGCTTTCCTGCGGAATTAATTTCAAGCTCTTTTTCTTCTCCACTTTTTAACTCAGTATAATTTTCACCATTTAGATAAATACGATAGGGTACATTTCCATTTATCTTTTCAAAAGGGCGTTTTAAAGTGATTTTCATTAGTTAAAGGCTTAAATTAGATTTTTAAAGATAGTACGCATTTTACTTAACAACAAATTTCCTTAATAATCCTTATGACGATTAAATCCATACACAATTATTCTTTTCCTGGGATAGGCTAAGTGAAAAATAACAAAAACAGTTGCCTTATAACATATCGACAACAAACTTTAACTTCTTTTAATACTCACCCCAGCGTCTCATCTCTAAAAACTTGCAAACATTCTCAACAATATAAATTTTAACTTCTTACAAGAAACTATTCGACAGATCTTCCGTAATAAAATAACATTAGCCGCTAAAGAGGCAAAAATGCTGCTTCTAAGAGACTATTACTTTAATTTATTTTGTTTTAATTTACGGGTAGAAAACTTAATCCGTAAGCAATCACTTAAAAAACTATCTATATGAACATTACTATTGTTGGTACAGGTTACGTTGGTCTTGTTTCGGGAACCTGTTTTGCAGAAACTGGTATCACCGTTACTTGTGTTGATGTTGATCAAAAGAAAATTGACAACCTAAACAAAGGCATTATTCCAATATACGAACCGGGATTAACTCCTATGGTTACTCGAAATATGGAAAAAGGCCGTTTGTCTTTCTCAACCAGTTTAAAAGATAGTATAACTGAAGCCGATGCGGTGTTTATTGCTGTAGGCACACCTCCTGACGAAGATGGTAGTGCTGATTTACAATACGTACTTGGAGTTGCCCGAGAAATTGGTAAATATGCACAACACTACATGGTAGTGGTAACCAAAAGTACTGTACCAATTGGTACTGCTAAAAAAGTTAAAGCAGCCGTTCAGGATGAACTAGCCAAAAGAAATTCAGATTTAACTTTTGACGTGGCTTCGAATCCTGAATTCTTGAAAGAAGGTGCAGCAATCGATGATTTCTTAAAACCTGATCGCGTAGTGATTGGTACAGAATCGGAGAAAGCGCAAAAGGTAATGAAGCGATTGTACAAGCCATTCTTAATGAACAATCATCCTGTGATTTTTATGGATATTCCATCTGCCGAGATGACCAAATATGCAGCTAATTCGATGCTTGCAACAAAAATTTCATTCATGAACGATATCGCAAACCTATGTGAAATTGTTGGCGCAGATGTAAACAATGTACGTAAGGGTATTGGTTCGGATTCACGCATTGGAAATAAATTTATTTACCCTGGAACAGGTTACGGCGGTTCTTGTTTTCCTAAAGATGTTCAAGCATTGGTTAAAACATCTGAACAGATGGGGCATCCACTTGAAATTCTTAAATCGGTTGAATTGGTTAACAACCGTCAAAAAAGTGTTCTTTACAAAAAGGTGATGTCTCATTTCGATGGAGATATTAAAGGCAAGAAATTTGGTATTTGGGGATTATCATTTAAACCAAACACCGATGATATGCGTGAAGCTCCGGCATTGGTAGTTATTGACAAACTTCTTAAGGAAGGTGCTGAAATTGTTGCTTACGATCCTGTTGCTATGGAAGAGTGCGAAAGAAGAATTGGGAATTCAATTCAATATGCAAAAGATCAGTACGAAGCATTGATTGATGCTGATGCTCTTATTATCATTACCGAGTGGAACGAATTTAAAGTTCCAAACTTCAGAGTAATGGAGAAACTATTAAAAAACAAGATCATTTTCGACGGACGTAATATTTACGACATCGAGGAAATGAAGGACAATGAGTACACCTACTACTCTATCGGTAGAGAAGTTATTGGCGTAGATGATAAAGTTCTTGCTAAATAATTAAATTAATCATTATTTTTACAACATCAATTCCTCCCAACTTCTTGGGAGGAATTTAACTATACACACATGAAACGAGTACTAGTTACAGGAGGTGCAGGATTTATTGGATCTCATCTATGCGAGCGCCTTCTTAAAGAAGGGAATGATGTTATTTGCCTTGACAACTATTTTACTGGCTCGAAAAAAAACATTGCTCACCTTCTTGATAACCCATACTTTGAATTGGTACGTCACGATGTTACGGCTCCATACTTTGCCGAGGTTGATGATATTTACAATTTAGCCTGTCCGGCATCACCAGTTCATTATCAATACAACCCTATAAAAACCATTAAAACTTCGGTTATGGGTGCCATTAATATGCTGGGATTGGCCAAGCGTGTTAAGGCTAGAATTCTACAGGCATCTACCAGTGAAGTATATGGTGATCCTGAAATTCATCCACAAACAGAAGATTATTGGGGAAATGTAAATCCAATTGGAATTCGTTCTTGCTACGACGAAGGGAAACGTTGTGCCGAAACCTTATTTATGGATTATCACAATCAAAATAATGTTGACATTAAAATCATACGTATTTTCAATACTTATGGTCCAAATATGAATCCTGATGATGGCCGTGTAGTATCGAACTTTATTGTACAGGCTTTACAAAACGAAGACATTACGATTTTTGGTGATGGATCGCAAACCAGAAGTTTTCAATATGTTGATGATTTGGTAGAAGGCATGTCGAGAATGATGCAAACGCGCCATAACTTTACAGGACCTGTTAACATTGGAAATCCAAATGAATTTACCATTTTGGAACTTGCTCAAAACGTAATTGAATTAACCAATTCAAAATCTAAAATCATTAATCTCCCTTTACCGCAAGATGATCCTACACAAAGACAACCAGACATTAGCCTTGCCAAAAAGGAACTGAACAATTGGGAACCAAAAATTCAATTAAGAGAAGGGTTAGAAAAGACCATCTCTTATTTTGATACACTTTTAAAAAATCAATAATATATAAAATAGTACGGCCAAAATAAAGATTGCCTAAGCATTTATTCCAAGCCAAACACTTACACTGAAATTCAAAATAAATATATATGAAAGGAATTATATTAGCCGGAGGATCGGGTACGCGACTTTACCCAATCACAAAAAGTATCTCAAAACAAATTATACCAATTTACGACAAACCGATGATTTATTATCCATTATCGGTTTTAATGCTTGCCGGCATCAAGGAGATTCTTATCATTTCAACTCCAAAAGATCTCCCTCTTTATAAAAATTTATTTGATGATGGCAGTCAGTATGGCCTGGATATTTCTTATGCAGAACAACCATCGCCTGATGGTTTGGCACAGGCTTTTATTATTGGTGAAGAGTTTATTGGCGATAGTCCTGTTTGTATGATCCTGGGAGATAATCTTTACTATGGATATGAATTTAGCAAGCAGCTGGAAGAATCGGCAAAATTAACCGAAGGAGCATACGTATTTGGATATCATGTAAATGATCCTGAAAGATATGGTGTTGCTGAATTTGATGAGAATGGATTGGTAAAAAGCCTGGAAGAAAAGCCTGAAAATCCAAAATCGAACTATGCGGTAACCGGTTTGTACTTTTACGATAACACGGTTGTTGAGAAAGCAAAATCATTAAAACCATCGAAACGTGGTGAACTTGAAATTACCGATCTGAACAAAATTTACTTGGAAGAAAATAAGCTTAGTTTAAAGGTATTAGGACGTGGAATGGCTTGGCTAGATACGGGAACACACGAAAGCATGCTGCAAGCTTCGAATTTTATTGCTACCATTGAGCAGCGACAAGGATTAAAAGTTGCATGTATTGAAGAGATAGCCTATCGCAATGGATTTATTAACAAAGAGCAACTTTTAAAACTAGCTGAACCATTGTTAAAAAATCAATACGGTCAATATTTGATTCGAATCAGTAAAGAATAACAAGCTAAGAAATGGAAATAATAAAAACCGAAATTCCCGATTTATTAATCATACAGCCAAAAATCTTTGAAGATGAAAGAGGTTATTTCTTCGAAAGCTATAACGAGAAGGAGTTCCTTAAGCACAATCTAAACTTGAATTTTATTCAAGACAATGAGTCAAAATCAAGCTATGGTGTAATTAGAGGTTTGCACTATCAACTTGCTCCATATTCTCAAACGAAATTGGTTCGCGTAATTGAAGGAAGAGTTTTTGACGTGGCTGTTGATTTAAGAGAAGGATCGCCTACCTATGGAAAATGGAGAGGCATTGAATTATCAGCTGAAAATAAAGTACAGTTTTTAGTTCCACGAGGCTTTGCTCATGGATTCTCAGTACTAAGCGAAACAGCAACTTTTGTTTATAAGTGTGACAACTTATACAATCCTGAGGCTGAAAGAGGTCTTAATTTTAACGATCCAAATTTAAATATCGATTGGAGAATAAATCCTGAAAATGCGATAGTTTCACCAAAGGATAAGGTTTTACCAAACTTTAATGATGCTGAAAAGAATTTCAAATTTGGAAAATAAAAGTCACTCATGACAAATATTTTAGTAACAGGAAGCAAAGGACAATTGGGATCTGAGATCAAAGAGTTATCAAAGAATTATCCAAATATCCATTTTGTTTTTACCGACATCGAAGAACTGGATATCACTTCATTTGCCGACATTGAAAACTTCCTTGCAGGTAAAAAAATTAGTTATCTGATAAATTGTGCTGCCTACACTAATGTAGATGGAGCAGAAGAAAACAAAGAAATGGCAGAGCTGTTAAATGCCGAGGCTGTAAAGAACCTGGCCACCATTTCAAAGCAAAACAACATTATTCCAATTCACATCTCAACCGACTATGTTTTTTCTGGCAAAGGATTCAAACCTTATAGCGAAGAAGAGCAAACTGAGCCGCAAAGTGTTTATGGGGACACCAAATTAAAAGGTGAAAATTACCTTCAGGAAATTTGTCCAAATCATATCACAATTAGAACTTCCTGGTTGTATTCTCCATTCGGGAAAAACTTTTTGAAAACCATGTTGAATCTTGGAAAAGAAAGAGATGAGCTGCAAGTTGTCACCGACCAAGTTGGTACACCAACCTATGCATATGATTTGGCTAAGTACATAATACATATCATCGAAAGATTGGAAAAAGACAATCGATTCGAAGATTTTGGCATCTACCACTATTCAAATGAAGGTGTTTGCAGCTGGTTCGATTTTGCAACCGAAATACAAATTGTTGCCAACAACAAATGTAAAATCAACAGCACTGATAGCGAGAGTTTTAAAACTTTAGCAAAAAGACCTCACTATAGCGTCTTGAATAAATCAAAAATTAAACATATTTTTGAGCTTGATATTCCACACTGGAGGGGAAGGATATCGCATTGTATCAATCGTATAAAAAGTTAACCAAGAAATTTTTCGAAAATGGACAAAACGGAAATTTTAGACAGTGTAATTGAAACAGCCAACAAATGGCTAGAGGGGAATTATGATCAAGCGACAAAAGATGCTGTAAAAGAACTTCTTGATCAGGAAGATAAAACGGCTTTAATAGATTCATTTTATAAAGATTTAGAGTTTGGAACAGGTGGATTAAGAGGAAAAATGGGACCTGGAACCAACCGTATGAATATTTATACTGTAGGTGCTGCAACTCAAGGATTGGCAAACTATTTAAACAAATCATTTCCTGACAAAGAGCAAATTTCGATTTGCATTGGATATGATTGCCGAAACAACAGTAAATTGTTCTCTGATACCGTAGCAAATATCTTTTCAGCTAATGGAATCAAAGCCTACATTTTCGAAGACTTGCGTCCTACTCCAGAAATGTCCTTTGCAATTCGTCATTTGGGATGTCAGTCAGGTGTTATCATCACAGCATCACACAATCCAAAAGAATACAATGGATACAAGGCATATTGGGAAGATGGATCTCAATTGGTGCCTCCACACGATAAAAATGTAATTAACGAAGTAAAGGCAGTAAAGGTTGAAGACATCAAATTTGAAGGAAATCCTGATTTGATTGAAGTTTTAGGTGCTGAAATGGACAAGCTTTACCTTGATACCGTCAAGACTCTAAGTCTATCACCTGAAGCAATTCAGAACCAAAAAGACTTGAAAATTGTATTTACCCCTTTGCATGGAACAACTGTAAAATTGGTTCCTGATTCATTGGCAAATTACGGTTTCGAAAATGTAATTCACATTCCTGAACAAGATGTTATTGATGGAAACTTCCCTACGGTTTGGTCTGCAAATCCAGAAGAACCAGAAGCATTAAAAATGGCTGTAGATAAAGCTGATGAAGTTGATGCTGATTTGGTAATGGCTTGCGACCCTGATGGAGACAGATTGGGAATTTCGGTTAAAAATGACAAGGGTGAATGGGAAATTATCAACGGTAATCAAACTGCTTTAATTTTCACATATTATTTGATCAAAAGAAGACGAGAGTTAGGTTTACTTACTGGTAATGATTACGTTGTAAAAACCATTGTAACTACAGAATTATTCAAGGATGTAGCAGAAAAAAACAATGTAGAATGTTTCGATGCATACACTGGATTTAAATGGATTGCGGATGTAATGCGCAAAAATCCTGAAAAAAATTATGTAGGTGGTGGAGAGGAATCATTCGGTTACATGCCAGGAGATTTTACCCGCGACAAAGATGCAGTATCTGCTTGTAGTATTATGGCTGAAATTGCAGCATGGGCGAAAGATCAAGGTAAAAACCTTTTTGACATCTTAAAAGAAATCTATTTAGGATACGGATTTTCTAAAGAAAAAATGATTTATATCGTTCGTGAAGGCTTGCAAGGATCTCAGGAAATTGCACAAATGATGCACGATTACAGGTTTAACACGCCAAAAGAAATTAACGGATCGCCAGTTGTATTAATTAAAGATTACACAACAAGAAAAGCTACAAATCCAATTACAGGAGAAGCTACTGATCTTGATTTTGAAACAACGGCAGATGTTCTTCAGATTTACTTAGAGGATGGATCTAAAATTTCTGTTCGTCCATCTGGTACTGAACCAAAAATCAAATACTATTTCGAGGTACGCGAAGAATTGCCTTCTTTAGAAGATTTCTATGCTACTGAAGAAAAAGCAAATAAAAAAATTGAAGGAATAATAGATTCTTTGAATTTAAACTAATATTTTTAGGGTAGCGTTACTGCTACCCTACACTTATTTTATTTATGGACACCAAGAAAACAATTCTTTCTGTTGACGACTCACCTATCAACAATAAGTTGATTGAGGCATATTTTAGACGTGATTATGAAGTAATATCAAAGGAAAGTGGCCAACAAGCTCTTGCCTGGCTAGAAGGTAATATACCTGATGTTATTTTACTGGATATCATGATGCCCGTTATGGATGGAATTGAAGTTCTGGAACGAATTCAGGCAAACGATAGGCTTAAAGAAATTCCCGTAATTATGGTTACGGCGAAAACCGAGATGGAAAGCATTAAAGCTACACTGAACCTTGGAGCTCAAGACTACGTAAAAAAGCCGATCGATTTTACCGAATTACAAACAAAGGTTCTGATTGCATTCCAAATTAATGAGCAAAAACAGGAAATCTCTAAATACAAATCCTATTACGACATTCATCAGGGAATGATTCATGCTCAACGCATTCAACGATCAATTCTTCCCGATGCAGAACATTTTAGAAGATTATATCCTAAATCATTCATCATTAATTTGCCTAAACATGTAGTAGGAGGAGATTTTTATTGGATTCAGCAAAATTTCCACAAAAACAGTATTGGTGTTTTCGATTGCACTGGTCATGGTGTTCCTGCGGCTATGTTAACTGTAATGGGACAAATGGAATTACACACCTTGTCTCAAAACGGCAACGAAATTCAAGCTCAACAAATTTTCCCCTTACTAAGTAGAAAGTTTAGTAAGTTATTAAATACATCAGCTGACACTTATACACAATATGATGGAATGGATGGTATTTTCTGTTCAATCTATCCGCAAGAACAATTAATTGAATTTGTTGGCGCCAAAAGATCATTGGTTTTAATCAGAGAAAATAATTCTCAGTTAATTGTAAACAACGAAGACACAGAGGCCAAGTTGAGCAATGAACAATTCTCTTTATTTGAAATTGCAGGAGATAGAAACTCCATTGGAAAGGAATCTGAATTTGTTGAATTCACAGTCAATAAAATTAAGTTTTCACCTGGCGATAGAATATTCTTATATAGCGATGGTATTACTGACCAATTGGGTGGTGATCAGCAAAAGAGACTGAAAAGAAAACAGTTTTTTGAAAAATTGCTAGAAATCCAAACCAAATCAATCAACCTGCAAAAGTCGGATATATTTACCTGGTTAGAGAAGTGGAAAAATAGCAATGAACAAACCGATGATATCCTTGTTATCGGTATTGAACTTTAAAATTCTGGTTCATCAGGAAAAAATTCCTTCTTAAAGTTTACAAGATACAATTTCTCGGTAGCACGTGTTAAAGCTGTATACAGCCATCTGTAATATTCTCTATTCAACAATTCATCAGTAAGGTAACCCTGATCAACAAACACAGCTTTCCATTGTCCGCCCTGTGCTTTATGGCAGGTTACTGCATAAGCAAACTTAACTTGCAGAGCATTAAAGAATTTATTGTTTCTAACCTTCTCGTAACGTTTTTTCTTGACTCTGATATCCGAATAGTCTTCTGCAATGGTGAAAAATAGTTTTTTGCTTTCCTCATATCCCAACGAAGCAGTTTCAATATCTAAAGTATCCAGTAATATCATGGTATCCAATTCCACATCATTGTAATCAGGAAAACGAACAGTAACATCAGCATAACGGTAACCATACAATTCAATATGCTTGCGAATCTTTACAATCTCAACAATATCACCATTGGCAATAAAATCCATATTTTCGATATCGTGAGCCCAGAAATAGTTATTCTTCACAACCATTAACAAATCGCCCGCTGATATTTCTTCTTCTCGATACATCACTGTGTTGCGAATTCCCTGGTTAAAGCGATTTGCCCGTTTATTCGATCTGCTTATTACAATAGTATCCTCAACCCCATATTTATAATGAGCAGAAGACAACTCCTCAATCAGTTCACCTCCACCTATTTTATAAATATCCGGATAGTTCTGAGTACTTAAAACCGGAAATCCTTCTCTCTGCTCATTTAGCATGTTTCTTAATTCGGTAGCATTCATGAGAATTCCTGACTCCTTGTTTTGTCGAACTACCTGCCTTAAAATTAATTCTTCGATATCAAAATGATAACATGCACGCAATTCTTCAGGGTCAAGTGCTGGACTAATATCCAGACCAACAGGAGGCAACTGGGCTGAATCACCAATCAATATTAATCTGCAATTTTTCCCGGAGTAAACATATTCAATCAAATCATCCAACAAACAACCCGAACCAAAGAAAGATGCTTCTGGCGAATAATTTGAAATCATCGAAGCTTCATCAACAATAAATACAGTGTTGGCATTTAGGTTTCTATCCTTTACAAAAACAGCCTCTGCATCAGCAAGTGATTTTTGTCGGTAAATTTTTTTATGGATGGTGAAAGCAGGCTTTTTTGCATACTGACTTAACACTTTTGCCGCACGACCAGTAGGTGCCAACAACACCGATTTTATTTTAAAATCACTCAAAGTTGAAGTTAGCGCACTTACTAAAGTTGTTTTTCCAGTTCCGGCATATCCTTTTAACAAAAATATACTTTGATTTTGAACTCGGGTCACAAAATCCGCTAAACCAACTATAGCCTTAGTTTGATCGCTTGTTGGAGCAAAATTAAGGTGTTCCTTAATCTTCTCAGCCACATGATTTTTTAGCATTTCCGTTAAATTTTATGGATATAAAAATAGCCAAATAGATTTTTTTTTTAAATTTGCAGACAAACTTACACAAACTAATAAGAATAAAAATGAAAAAAGTCTTTCAAATCTTACTTGCCATAGCAATTGTTGCACTAGCTTACTTAAGCTACCAAAGCATTAACAAACCACTTGAATATGGTAAAATTAAGAAGCAACGTTACGATAAAATTATCAATCAGCTAAAAGATATTCGTAAAGCTCAAGTTGCTTATAAAGATGTTAATGGTAAGTATACAGGAAGTTTCGATACATTGATCAGTTTTATCAAGACCGATTCAATGCCATTGGTAAAGTCAGAAGGAACTCTAACTGATGAGCAATATGAAGCTGGTATGACTGAGAAAGAAGCTGTAAAGAAAGGTTTCATTATTCGTGATACCATCATGATCTCAGCTCTTGATACTCTTTTTGGAAAAGAATATCCAATCGAAAACTTAAGATTTGTTCCATTTACGAAAGGTAAACATCAATTCAAGATGGGTGCTGGTGTATTCGTTACTGGTTCTCAAGTTAAAGTACAAGTTTTCGAAGCAAAAGTTTCTAACATGATTATCTTCGAAGATATTTACGAAGAGTACAATGAAGAAATTAAAGAAGACAACGGAAACCGTATTCGTTTGAACAAATATCCTGGTTTAATGGTTGGTTCACTTGAAGAAGCGAACAACAACGCTGGTAACTGGGAGTAAACAAACACAAACTGTTTATGAACGACCTTGTATTTGTTGATTCAACATTTGATAAAGACAAATCGAAAGAATATAAATTATCCATCCGAGTTAGCTCGGATGGATTTTCTTTTTCTATACTCAATGCAAATAAGCACTGTGTAGCTCTGGAACGATTTAAAGCTTTCAATCAGAATACTGAAGCTGACACCTTAAATTCATTTAAAGAATTAATTCGGAACAACGAACTGCTCAATTTAGAATACAGTTCTGTTGCTGTTCTTTGGGGTTCTAATCAAGCAGTAATCATTCCAAATGAATTTTTCAGTGAAGAATTTGCTTTTGAGAGCTACCAACTGTGTCATAATTTAAGTAGTGATACAGAGTTGCATTGGAACGATTTGGATCAATTGAATTCGAAGAATGTTTTTGCTGTACCTTTATCCTTTAAAGAGATTCTTGTAAAACAGTTTTCGACAATAGAATTCTTCCACCACTCCACTCCTTTTTATAAAACTGCCATAAAGGATGAAATAGCTGATAATCACCCTAAGGTTTATGTGAATTTACAAAAGGAATATTTCCATATTATAATTCCTGATAGAAATGGCAAACATTTTATAAATAGCTTTGCTTACAAAGAGGATGCTGACCTTGCCTATCACATTTTAAATGTATACAAGCAGCAAAAACTCAATAACGAAAGAAGTAAGCTAATAGTTGATGGTTTAGTACAAGAAGAAAGTAAATCCATTCAGTTGCTAAAAAAATACCTTGCAAATGTTGAGGTAAAACTTTTACCAGCTAAACTTAGAATTAAAAATGAGATTCCACACAAGGAATACAATCAATTCATTAATCTTTTAAATTTAACCGAGTGCGAATAGTTAGTGGAACTCACAAAGGAAGAAGAATAACACCAGATAAAAGCTTTAAAGCTCGCCCTACAACCGATTTTGCAAAAGAGAACCTGTTTAATGTTTTAAATAACATTGTAGACATTGAAGATCTAAGTGTTCTTGATCTTTTTGGAGGTACAGGTGGCATTAGTTATGAATTTGCCTCCAGAGGAGCTGAGAAAGTAATATGCGTTGAATTAAATCATCGCCATTTTGCTTTTATACAAAAAACAGTTCAGGAACTGGGATTAGATCAAATTCTTCCAATTAAATCGGATGTATTTCGTTTTGTGAAATCATGTCGCCAAAAGTTTGATATGATATTTGCAGACCCTCCATTTGATTTAAAAACCTTAAATACCATTCCTGATTTGATATTCGAAAAAGAATTAT
Organism: Marinifilum sp. D737; assembly: GCF_026672275.1. Lineage (GTDB taxonomy): Bacteria > Bacteroidota > Bacteroidia > Bacteroidales > Marinifilaceae > Marinifilum. Next base: position 149,866 of record NZ_JANQCD010000007.1, read on the forward strand.
TGAATAAAAACGGCACTTTAATAGTTGAGCATGGATCTAAAAATGATTTCTCATCTCATCCAAATTTCACAGAAAAAAGAACCTACGGAAGTGTTAACTTTAGTTTTTTCGAATACAAATAATCAACCATTACCAACAAGTAAAAAAATAAGCATATTTTTATTAAAGTGTAACACACTCAAAACCGCTATATTACTGAGATTACTCAGTTTTTATCGCAAAAAAAACACCACTAGATATTGCAAGTAAAAAAACTTGCATTATCTTTGCATCGCTATCAAAAAAAACGGTCTGGTAGTTCAGTTGGTTAGAATACATGCCTGTCACGCATGGGGTCGCGAGTTCGAGTCTCGTCCAGACCGCTAAGAAGAGAAAGTTCTTTAAAATATTGAAACAAGAATAATCGAAGTTTAGGATTATTTAAGAACAGTACCAATTTGGTCTGGTAGTTCAGTTGGTTAGAATACATGCCTGTCACGCATGGGGTCGCGAGTTCGAGTCTCGTCCAGACCGCCAAA
>NZ_JANQCD010000080.1 GCF_026672275.1 Marinifilum sp. D737
AGAAAACAATATCGCACAGAGCTGAAATATGGTTACATGGATGTGTGGTATGTTGAATATAAAGGCACGTAGCGATTGTTAATGATTTGTTAATTAGTAATTAAAAGAGTAAAAGGTACTTTCATTACCATTCAATTTCTTCCATATCCCTAAAAAATTTTCCAGTAGGCCCTTTGTCTTCCAGCTCGGCTGCCCAAACAATGGTTTCCGCTCCTTTCTGTGGGTCATGGGGAGCAGTTGAACCTCCCATATCAGTTCTTACCCATCCCGGACAAACCGAATTCACAAGGATGTTATTTCTTTTTAATTCCTGGCCCAACTTTACTGTAAGAACGTTCATTGCGGCTTTTGAAATACTGCAACCTGGCGTTCCTGCAGACATGTTTGATAAAGCTCCCAAGCCACTCGATACATTCACAATGCGTCCATATTTCTGCTTTTTCATATTAGGAATAAAGGCTTGTGCCAAGCGCCAGGCTCCAAACAAATTGGTTTCCAAAGTTTGATGAACTTCCTCCAAGTCTGCATTGAATGCTGAATGCCATGTGTCATAATTGATGCCTGCGTTGTTGATAAGGATATCGAGATATCCAAAGTTATTTTCCACATATTCAGCAATTTGTTTTACGCTTTCTTCATTCGATACATCCAATTGATGGAAGTGGAGTTCTCCAAAACTTTTCAGTTTTTCGAAAGCTTTTTTTCCATCTTCCTGAGAGCGAGCAGTAAGAATCACTTGATATCCTTTCTTTAACAGTTCTTTTACGGTTGCAAAACCAATTCCTCTGTTTGATCCGCTTACCAATGCTGTTTTTTCATATTAATATCTTGTTGATTATGATTTCATTCTAATTGTAGTTTGTATGCTTTTATAAGTATTGCAATATCTTAAATCGTAAGGTTCGTACTTTTTCCATTGATACGCTGGATTGTAAACAAAAAGACGGACCTTTTGTTTTTAAAAAGTCCGTCTTTCATTTTATATTTTATTTTGATAGTTTGAGAACTTGATATTGTTTTCTCTGGATTTCTGGCAAATGAATTTGTGATGTTGTAAAGAATACATTTCCTTGAGTATCTATGGCAAATGAATCGGCCCAACGAATGATCTCATCTTTAATCAGTTTTTTGATGTTACCATCACTTTTCAGGACATTAATGGAATTGTCTTCCAGACCGCCTAACCATAGATTCCCATCTTTATCGAACATCATTCCATCAGTGGCTGGAATTTTTTTTACCATTTCTACTTGTTCAGCTATTTGTTCTTCTGTTACGTTCTGAGAACGTAATGTTTCAGTAGGAACCCGATACAAACTATGACCCGTTAAGGCAATGTAATACAAAAACTGTTTGTCAGGGGAAAGAGCAATACCATCGGAATGTACACTGTTTTCCCATTTGATTCCATCACAAATCAGGTGATCCACTTCGCTTTCGGTAGAGTAGTGGTAGTCCAATACTCGCTTCGATTCTCCCGATTGCAAATTCAAAACAATTAATGCTCCATTTCCTGAATCAGTCATGTAGGCAAATTGATTTTTTGTATCAATCCTAACATCATTAAAATATGAGTTCGGCTGATAAACACCTTCAGGAAATTGATATACTTTCTCCTTTTGATTGTTCTTCAAGTTGAAAACGTACAATTTAGGACCTCCTTCCAAAACTCCTTTAAAGAGAGGATTTCTGGTATCCAATACCCATAACTTGTTCTGCTCATCAACAACTACCGACTGAACAGCCAGGAAAGATTCCTTATTGTGAGCATTATTCCATTCCTGATTAGGAAAGGCCACTGCTTTACCATTTACAATTTCCGCAACGCTAATGGGCACATCATTCGACCATTTTGGATAGTTTACGAACAGACGGTTTTCTTTACTTACTGCAACTCCCGTCCATTGCTTATTGGACGAAGCAGTTACTTCTAAATTATTTGACTTTGTCTGTTTAGTTGGTTTACAAGCTAAGACGCTTAATAAAAGCGATGCTGCAATTAGGTACTTCCAATACATATTAATTGTTTTTAAATGAATAATCGTCTTTATAATCAAACTATCAGATCTCTTATGATTTCTGTCAATGGAGATTTTCTGTTTTTCATTTACCTAATTATCTGATAAAATGAGTGTATACCTTATCTTCTTTTTCAGGTGCTTCTACTGTTTCTTTTCCATAAAAGCATTCATGGCATCTCGAACCGAATGTTTACCTTCTCGATAAGGGCTTTGGAGCGTGATGGTTTGGTAAGTAGGGAGGTTTACCCTGAAGT
>NZ_JANQCD010000081.1 GCF_026672275.1 Marinifilum sp. D737
GATCAAATAAAGCTCTATTTTTTGCACAACTTCCTCTCCTATAGAGCCTGTCCCGATTAATATCGGGAAGAGGATTGAGGTGAGGTGATATGGTATAGAAAAAAAATTCTTCTATTAAGAATTTCTTTTTGATCATCATTTTCGCCTATGGGTACTTCACCGGCCTTGCTCATACCAAATAGGATTGAATAGTTCGTGCGATTAATTTGGAGTAGAGAACCCTAAAGCCATAGGGGTGCTGGTATTAATGTTTTCTATATAATACACTCTTTTTGTGTATTTGTTATTCCGGTAAAATTCGAGAGATTAAAAACTTCGAATCTTCTTCGGCTTTTAGGCCATGCATTTGTCCTTTCTCGAAAGAGAAGAAGTCGTCTTCTTCAATGGCATAAACTGTACCTTCAATATCAAAGGTTAGTTTTCCTTTAATCAGATAGAGGCCAGCATTGGCAGGAGCAGGTTGAGGAGGGATTTCCATTCCTTTTTCAACACTTACAATAAGGCTTTCGAATTGTGAGTTGGAATAAATCTGTTCTTTCTGGATTTTAGAGATTTCGATTGTTGAGGATAGCTTTTTTACTAACATAGTTTTTGAGATTAGGATTTATTGCTTGAAAATAAGTATTTTCCTTTATTGAAACCAAAACTATTCTAAAATATGAAATTGACGATAGGAAAAGCAATCTATTTTCTTTTGATTGGTGTAACGATAACAGCTTGTCATCCAAAAGTTGATGTGGAAGCATGCAAGCAGGCCATGCTTAAGAAAGATCAGGAATTCTCAGATTACTCGGTAAAGTATGGAATGAAAAAGGCCTTCTATGTTTTTGCACACGATTCGGCAGTAATCTTGAGAGAAAATTCTTATCCCATTGTGGGAAGGGAAGCCATAAAAAAGCGATTCTTGAATGCAAATGATTCTTTGTTTAGTTTGAGCTGGAAACCTTCTTTTGCAGATGTTGCCCAATCGGGTGATTTGGGTTATACCTACGGAATCTATCAATTCACTACTCCTGATACCATTACGAAAGGCACTTATGTATCCATTTGGAAAAAAGGAGCAGATGAAAAATGGAAATATGTTTTCGATTCAGGAAATCAAGGTTTGGGCAAAGATTAGTTGATTTGTTGCTTTTGCCTGGTTCCCCTGATCATGGAAATGGTATATAGAACCAATGCAAACCAAATCAATGAAAATGCAATGATTTGTTCTCTTTTAAAAGCTTCGTCGTATACAAATACCCCGATTAAAAGCATCAGCGTAGGACCAATGTATTGCATAAAGCCAATGGCCGATAAGGGAATGCGTTGCGCTCCTTTGGCAAACCAATACAATGGTAGGGTAGTAACAATGCCAGTGAGCATTAAGTAAGCATCGGTAGAGATATTGCCAGAGAACAAAGCTCCACTATGATCGAAGATTTTCCAAAAGATAAATCCAGCGGCAAGAGGAGCCAAAATAAAAGTCTCGACGGTAAGGGCTGGAATGGCTTCGATGCCTGCCGTTTTTTTTACCAGTCCGTAAAAGCCAAATGACAAGGCCAGAATGATGGCAATCCAAGGAAAACGACCATAGTCAATGGTAAGGTAAATTACCGAAATGGAGGCGATGATTAGTGCAATTGTCTTAAGGGTATTCAAGCGTTCTTTCAGGATGATCATGCCCAATAGTACATTTACAATGGGGTTGATGTAATAACCCAAACTGGCTTCTACAATTTGATTGATGTTTACTGCATAGATGAACAATCCCCAGTTGCCACCAATTAAGAGGGAGGAGACAATCAGACTGTTTCGTGTTTTTTTCTGCTTGAGCAGTGCAATGATGTTTTTCTGTTTCTTAATCAGAATGAATAGCAAGAGGAAAACGAAAGACCAAAAAATTCGATGGGCCAATACTTCCATAGCGGGGATACCGCTCAACAGCTTCCAGAACAATGGCAATATGCCCCAGGCAAAAAAGGCTTGCAATGCATAAATGTATCCTACCGTGTTGTTTTTGCTGTTTTCCATACGAATTGACTTGAATTTGGATTGCCGCAAATGTAAGGAAATTATGCATCTTTTTTGTCTTCAAGCCAGACGGGCTGTTTTTTATCCTCAAGCCGGATGGGCTTTTCATTTTTGGGTTATTCACTATCGTTCATGAGCTCCACTTTGTT
>NZ_JANQCD010000082.1 GCF_026672275.1 Marinifilum sp. D737
TTCAACAACATCTTCTAAGTCGTGAAATTCCTGGTATTTTCCATTGCTTAATGTAAGCACCTTGAATTTAAACCCATATTTTTCCCAAGGGTATTCTTCGGCCTTACCTATTAAGACTAAAGTAAGTAAGAAGGCAATGACCAAAATTTTTGTTGACTTCATAATTATTAATTTTTAATAGCAATCTCAGCTACTTTACATTTTAAACAAATAATATAAAAACAAATCCTGCTTAATACTGCAATAATTTAGTTAACATTACTAATCCTATAATTAGATTCAGCATAATTAAAAAACGTATATGTTATCTCATCTTTTTATAACATTTCATCAATTAAGGTGAATCCTTGATACATTTAATTAGTTCTACTCTAATTCCAAAATTCTTCACCTGAAGGATCAGGCATATTAACTCTCTCACATTCTGAGTTCAAATTTATAATGATACCACAAGGAATCATTTGCACAACTCTTTTTTTATTCTTAAAATTTAAGTCGTAAAATGATTTCCCAAACTTTTGTATTGCATATTCGTTCCTTACATTCTCAATCGTTTGAATAAGAATATGAAAACACGAAAAGATGGTTTTCCAATCAGGTTTTTCACCTGTGGAATCATCAATAACTCCTGTATTTATACTAAACACAGCTTTTTTATTCCAAATACAGTTATCCTTAAATGCAAATTCTCTTGCCATTATCTTTAAATCCAGAAGACTAACAATCTTATATCCAATCAAAATAGAATCTCTGCTTTTAGTACATATTTCTAATAAGTTATTAATCTCCAAAGGGCGATATGAATCTGTATAAACTCTTTTATAATACCTCTTTGAAATCATCCTCTTATTTGTATCTACTTTGTCTTCAATAAAAATCCAAGTATCACTCTCAGACAAAATTCTTTTATTCAAGGATTCACAAACAGTATTAAACAATGATTCATCTCTCATGTTGTATGCTGATTCAAATAACATTGTGATGCTATCTGTTTTTTCTAATTCTGAACTAGGTTCCTTAGAATCTCTAGTACTATTAATTATTCCACAAGAATAAAAAAACAGGACAATAATTACGATTAATAAAAATCTCATACTATAAAGAATTGTTTATTAATAATCTAGTATATTGGAAGGGGTATAGTTTATTTTATTATTGGGAAAAGCTTTATTCCAATTTTTCTTTGTCAAATGTGGAATATATACGTAAAACTTAATGTTCGGATTAATTTTACGTAGGCTTCTAGCATACCTTCTATCACCTCCAGATACTTGAAAATCATTTGCCGTTGCGTTAGGGTGACTGTGAAAATCTAGCAACATACTTTCAACACTATAACCTTGAATTTTTTGTAATGTTGGTGCCTGTGTATTTTGATGTAGTGTTCCAAGAACCATACGCCCTCCAGTAAATTGGTTCATAGACCACTCAACATTAGAATTACCCGCTACAAATTTAAAAACTGATTGTGCATCATTCTTATTTGTCGTCTCAGCGTAGTTTCCTTGATATACATACTTATCTCCCCAAACTGCATCATTTTCTTTAAAATCTGGCCTTTCCTGAGCTAATTCAGGCAATAGAGTTTTATCTTCTACTTTCTGCCCATCAGATTCTGTAATTCCTTCCTGTCCATCCGTATCCTTTTTGTTACCCTCATTATTTACAGTATACAAAACATCATACTTGTCATCCGTTTTCTCTAATAAACTTATATAACCATTTTCATCGATTCCATAGTTATCAACATACATACCATTGGGATCAATAAATTTTATAGGGTTATTCATTGTATAATTGTACGGAGACCAACTTGAATATTCTTCCGAAAGCGGATCAGGACACATCCAACGACTAACCAAATGTGGAGTCATACCTACATTCATAGCCAGGCTGTCCTTTTGTACAAATCCAACAATTTGATTCGTTTGTGTATTATATAATATCGAACCAATTTCAACAACATCTTCTAAGTCGTGAAATTCCTGGTATTTTCCATTGCTTAATGTAAGCACCTTGAATTTAAACCCATA
>NZ_JANQCD010000083.1 GCF_026672275.1 Marinifilum sp. D737
CTTTTGTGCCTGTTGCACAACTCTTGATAACTTGTTCATAAATCTAACAATAAAAACTTTACTTCGCAATAATAATGGCTTAACTTGTAAATAAAAATGCAAGGAAAGAAGCTTTATCAAGAGAAGTTGTTTTCCAGCTTTCAGCTCTCCAATCGAGTACCGGAGAATAACTTCTATCGCCGATTAAAAGAGACTTTAAACTTATCCTTCCTTTACAAAAAAACACAATCTTACTATGGGAATTGCGGACAAAAAAGCATTGATCCGGTTGTTTTCTATAAGTTGTGTTTGGTTGGTTATTTAGAGAATATTATTAGCGACAGAAAACTTATAGAACATTGTTCCATGCGCTTGGATATTCTGTTTTTTCTGGGCTTTGATATCGATGAACAGTTGCCCTGGCACAGTACATTAAGTCGTACTCGTCAGCTGTTTCCCGAAAAGATATTTGAAGAGGTTTTTACTCATATATTAGGCATGTGTGTAGACAAGGGAATGGTTTCCGGTCACACCCAGGCTATGGATTCTGCACCAATAAAAGCCAATGCAAGTATGGATAGCCTTGAACTGAAAGTTCCTGAGGAAGAACTAGAGGCCTATCTTCAAAAAGCTCGTTACCAAAGTCGGATGGATCGAAAGCCTAAAAAGAATAAAGCATCAAAACAAGAGCAGATCATAACAGCCAATAAAAGAGAGTTGCAAGAGATAAAAAGTCGCAACCGTAACTGGCAGAAAAATCAGGATCAGCGTCCCGGGGCAGGCAACAAAGGAGCCAAGTATACCAGTAACAAAACCCATTACAGTCCAACCGATCCCGATGCCAGAATCAGTGTAAAGCCTGGCAAAGCCAGAAAACTGAATTACCTAAATAATATCAGTGTTGATACAGCCAATCATGTAATAACAGATGTAAAAGCTTACCATGCCGATAAAAAAGACAATCAATACCTGCAGGATGCCACCAAGCGCTTAAAACACAGACTGAAAAAACAAGGCCTTTTGTTTACCAACCTGTTAGCTGATGCTGGCTACAGCAGCGGAGAGAACTATGCTTTTCTGGAAAAGGAAAATATTATCAGCTACATTCCTCCACATGGGACATATAAGGGCGGTCCCGAAGGCTTTACCTTCTGCAAGGAAGAAAATTACTGGCTTTGCCCACAGGGAAAAAAAGTTACTTTTCGAAAGCGGAAAATGGTGACAAATTCTCTTCAGGATCATTACCTAACCAAAAGAAGTGATTGTAAAAACTGTCCGATAAAACAAAAATGTATTGGCAAGAGTTTTGAAAAGAGGATCGCCATTACTGTTTACAAAAAAGAGTATGAGCGTAACAACAAAAGGGTTCGCAGCAAGTTCGGCAAATACATGAAAGGCAAGCGGCAATCTACGGTCGAACCTGTTTTCGGCACCTTAACTGGGTTTATGGGACTTCGAAAAATCAACACCATCGGAATTGCTCAGGCAAACAAGGTAATGCACATGTCTGCTACTGCCTATAACCTTAAAAAACTAATGAAATTCATGAGCAAAACAGCTGAAACAATGACCAAACAGGCCATTGTTTTATTTTCTTCTTTGAGAAGTTATCTTGACTCTCTTGAGCTTGTTTTAAGGCCTTAAAAATTTAAAACACAAACAAAACCAACTGTAAAAACAAAGCCTTAAAAGCTTGCAAATCCGCATACTATTAAGGCTTTGTTCTTATTTTTTACAAATATTACTTGATTGTGCAACGGTTACTTTTGTTA
>NZ_JANQCD010000084.1 GCF_026672275.1 Marinifilum sp. D737
TGCTTACATTAAGCAATGGAAAATACCAGGAATTTCACGACTTAGAAGATGTTGTTGAAATTGGTTCGATATTATACAATACACAAACGAATCAAATTGTTGGATTCGTACAAAAGGATAGCTTGGCTATTAACGAATATATGACCCCGCATTTGGTTAGTCGTTGGATGTGTCCCGATCCGCTTTCGGAAGAATATTCAAGTTGGTCTCCATACAATTATACAATGAATAATCCTATCAAATATATTGACCCTAATGGAATGTATGCAAGTCCATACTTTGACGAAGATGGAAACTTTTTAGGTGTAGATGAGAATGGTTATGAAGGAGAAATTTATATTACAGATAAGACTACTTTTGATGAACACTCTGAAGGAGGTGTTGCTAAATCTTCAGAAATACAGGAAGATGACAATACGAAATCATTAAAGAAAACTGGAAGTTTGTCTGCTGAAGCACAATCTAATATTTACACTCATGTTTTAAATCAAATGGATGATATAGATTTCTCAAACTTGCATAATGGAAAAGTTTCAATAAGAGAAAAGACTGTTCAAAAAGCAGATTTATCGATTGTACCAATAGGATTTAATGATCCTGATAACTATCCAAGATTAGGAGCAGGAGAAACCAGTAGCGGAGCTTATAAGATAACTGCTACAAGTGGAGAGTATTCAACTGACCTTTATACTGTAGAAAGTATACAAAACTATTTAGGAGTTCATGAATATTATGGACATAAAGTAAAGGGATATTCAGGAGGGCAAAATCTTGGTGGAACTCATTGGAAAGCTTATCGTGAACAGATGAAACATCCAACATATAAAAAACTACCAGGAAGTCAACGTTCTGAAATTATGGGGCGAATGATAGAATATTTGAGATATGAAAATCCTAGTTTATATAACAAATTAATGTCAAAATAATGAGAGAGTTTTTATTAATCAGTCTATCATTGATGTTATCTTTTTCATCCTGCCAAATTAGTAGGGATTCAAAAGAAAAGGACTTGGATGTCGATTTTGAATTGTTTGAATTTTTTATGAATTGTAATGAAATTAACTTAACTGATTCCATTAGATACAGCCCTTATGAGATGTTTTTAAGGTTTAATTTAAAAAACACATCCGATGAAACATTATTGTTTGGTTCGAACCATAGAAAGTATTCTTCAGAAGAAAAAGTTTATGGTATAATAGAGTTAATTGCTTTGCAAGATACGATTGTTTTTTATACTCGGAATGATTTAATTGAGATTACACCAAATGATTCGTTGTCAATTACGGCCGAATACAATGATCGGAGATTTTTTAATAAGTTTAGCAAAGAAAAAATCTATCAACTTATTAATTCTGGAGAATTGTACTACTCTGCTAAAAAGGAAGATTATAAAGAAAAATCTAAAAATGATAAATACTTTTTTTTAGAAAGAATAAAAATAAAAAAGCAAAACAATCTTAAATTATTTATTTGTTCAAAAGGTGAAGTAGTGGAGTTTTATCCTAAAGATTGAATGATTATGAAGATAACCAAAATTCTAGTTATTGCCTTCTTGCTTACTTCAGTCTTAACAAGTAAGGCAGAAGAATACCCTTGGGAAAATATGGGTTTAAATTCAAGGTGCTTACATTAAGCAATGGAAAATACCAGGAATTTCACGACTTAGAAGATGTTGTTGAAATTGGTTCGATAT
>NZ_JANQCD010000085.1 GCF_026672275.1 Marinifilum sp. D737
TTATTTAGAAGTGTTGAAATTAATTCACATGATTCCTTATTGTTCGAAACAGGAGCACAAATAATTACCCATTGCGATGATGGAACATCTGTCCTTTTGTTTGAAACAGCACCTGGAAAATACATTAATACAAATCCTTCTTTTACAGGAGAAGTTAATAAATCATATTGGATTGAAATTACTACCAAAAATGGTAACGTATTCGAATCCAATCCTGAGATAATGCTTTCGCCAATATCGATCAGCAAAATCTATGGAGAAGTTGATAAAGTTATCATTGATAAGGATGAAATTAAAAATGCAGTTAAGTTTTATTTCGATTTACAAAATCCTTTAAACGATACAAACTTTTTATTGTGGGAATATAATGCAAGCTGGGAGTGGCACACAATTGTAAATATTCCCAAATCTGAAAATCCTGCCTACACCTGTTATCCTAAAGAACACTCGAACAAAGTTTTTATTTATGATGCATCGAATTTAGAAGTTAAATCTCTAAGTCATTTGCCAGTTACCTCCATAGCAGAAGATGACGTTAAGTTGAATTATGAATACTATCTTCAAATAGAAGCATATACAATTAGTAAAGATTGCTATAAATTTTGGAGCAATATCAAAAAAGTGAGTCAATCAAACGGAAGTTTATTTGATGTTATCCCTTCGAATGTAGAGGGCAATATTCATTGTTGTAATGGTAATGAGCAAGTTTTGGGGTATTTTCAAGTTTCTTCACATACCAAGAATTCCAATTCTTTCAAGTCTGAAAATTACGATATTAATTTTTCTTTAGAACCTATTGAATGTCGAACTTTACAAATGACTTCTTTTGCATATGATCCTCTTAAATATCATATCGTAACAGTAGAAGTATTTCCAGAAGTGGTTATATATCATGTAAAACCTAACTTTTGCTACGATTGTAGTTTAAAATACTCTAGAACCAAACCTTCGTTCTGGATTGATTAACAAATGCAAACACAAAAATTTAAATATCCAAAAACTACCCTAAAAATATTCTCTTTACATATCCATTAACAAACTCATTATTAGATTTATTTACCAGTATTACACATTATTATAAAATATAGAATTGATATAAATTAAAAGATAATCCAATTAAGGAAATCATTTCTACCACCCATTTTACCTGCATTTTATACCAAATATAAATATATACATCTTCTATTTTATTGTTTCAACATCTATTTTACTATGATTTATTTATTTGTAAATAACAAAACCTTTAAAATTATTATCATATATTTATAAACACCTAAACCACTAAGCCCTAACAACATGCACCTTAATACCATAATAAAACGAATAAAGATCATCTTTGTTCTTTTGATCCTAGTAAATTCGTGTACTGAAAAGTATTTTCCAAATATTGATTCAACTGCTGGAATTCTTGTTGTGGATGGTAGAATAACTAACAATCAAACTCAATTTGAAGTTAACTTATTTAGAAGTGTTGAAATTAATTCACATGATTCCTTATTGTTCGAAACAGGAGCACAAATAATTACCCATTGCGATGATGGAACATCTGTCCT
>NZ_JANQCD010000086.1 GCF_026672275.1 Marinifilum sp. D737
AAATACAAGTGGTATAAAGATGATGTAGAGGTTGTGGGAGCAACCAATTCAACTTACAATTTTGGAAATATCACTTTAACAGATGAAGCAGAGTACAAGTGTGAAATTTATAACGATCAGCATTGTAATGATATTATCAGAATATTTAATGTTGATGTTCTTGAGCCTGCAACAGTAAATGATCCTTTAGCAGTAGTAATGTGTGAAACCGATGCTAATCCTGTATTTACAGTAGTAGCAGGAGGCGATGACACACCGCTTACTTATCAGTGGTACAATACTGGAGGAGCAATAACAGGTGCGACAAATTCAAGTTACACAGAAACAACTCCTGTTGATGGAGAATCATATTATTGCGAAGTGAAAAATACTTGTGCAACAGTTCAATCAAAACGAGCAAGTTTAACAGTAGTTAAGATTTTGGGCACTACCAATCCGTTAGATTTGACTATTGCAGATGGAGCGGATGCAACATTTAAAGTAACTGCATCAGGAGAACCAAACTACTCTTACCAATGGGAAGAAAATAAAGGTTCGGGCTGGAATCCAATTATCGATGGCATAAAATATTCGGGAGCAACTACTTCCGAATTAAAAATTACCAATGCACTGAAAGCCGATTTTGATGGAAATCAGTACAGGTGTGTTGTAAGTACAGATGGTAATGGTACTGTTGTTTGTATAACTAATGTAACTAGTAGCGCAGCTACCTTAACCATAAATACAGTAGTAAAAGTAGCAGTTCAGGCAAGTGATGCTGAGGTTTGTTTTGGAAAAGATGCCAAGCTAAGTGTTGAAGGAACAAGTGATGCACTAACATTTACCTGGGAGTATAATAATGGAAGTGGTACTTGGTCAAATGCAGATGGAGTACTCGGAATGAGTGCAGTAAAGGCAGGAGCAGTATCTACATTAACAGTTCCATGTAATGACATGAATATTAACAACTGGACTTTCAGATGTTTGGTTAGTGATGGTTTAAGTACAAATGAATATTCGCGAGATACTAAGATTCGGGTATTAGAAGATATTGCAGTAACAGCAGGAACCTTAAATCATGTATTGTGCGAGAACGATGCCTTAACAATGAGTGTAACGGCTACAGCAGGAGATGATATTCAGTATCGTTGGTATAAGGATATTGCTCCGGGAACCATATTATCAACCAATTCCACTTATGGTATTGGAAATGTGGTGTTAGCCGATGAAGGAAATTATACATGCGAGATTTATAATGTTCAGGGATGTAATGATCAAACAGTAAACTTTACAGTTGATGTTCGCGAACATGTAACGGTAAGCGACCCGGTAAATGTAATTATGTGTGAATCCGATGCAGATCCTGTATTTACTGTAACAGCCAGTGGTGATGGACCATTCGATTACCAATGGTACAATAGTGCCGGAGCAATTACAGGAGCCATTAATGCAAGCTACACCGAAACAGCTCCAGTTGATGGAGAATCATACTATTGTGAGGTGAAAAATTTTTGTGGAACAGTTCAGTCAAAAGTTGCAAGTTTAACTGT
>NZ_JANQCD010000087.1 GCF_026672275.1 Marinifilum sp. D737
TACCAGGCCTGATAGTTCCTTCCTGCAAAATTACAAGTTGCCATTTTGCAATGATACAATCCAATGGTAGTATCTCTATTTGCAATTAAATTCCATTTAAACTTAAGCTTTTCATCTACTTTTAAAGTTGATTTCGTACCCAATGTCCCAACGAATCGAATATTCTCTTTCAATGGGTAATTTTTATAAATGATATACTCACAAAAGCGATGAACTCTTAACTGACTCATCTGGGGCATAATCAAGTCGATAACTTCACCTACATTTTTATTTCTTCCTGCATAAAAAACAGAGTCAATATGTAATAAATTTACACTAGCAAATTCTGAAGAATGCCTACCTACAAGCAATACCATTTCCTGGTATTTTTCCGATCCAACATCTGTTGAATCTACTTGAAAAGTATAGTCGTAATAAAACTTTTTTACTACAGAGTCGATTATGTGATATTCCTGTGCAAAAGATGAGGTGGATAAAAATAAACCCAATAAAAAATATAGCTTTTTCATAAAAATAAAGTATTGAAAGAGGGCATCCATAAGCAGGATACCCTCTTAAATTCTTAACTAATTAGGATTACATACTGCATCAAATAACTCTCTTACAGCTTTTTTAGCCTCACTGGGGTCATCCCAACAAAACTGTCCATTGGTAACAGGGCCATCTCCACAATCCACAACTACTGTCTGGCAATCCTTTTCAGCTTTAACTGAATAAGTAGTACCCATAAGGGATACAAAACAAAGAGCGATGAATAAAGATTTAATCTTCATAATAATTGATTTTTATTGGCATAAGATACCTTCTTTACGCACTTGCCAATTGCATAAATCACCTCGTTTAGGTAGCTTTGCAATTGCAGTGTAGCTTAGCTACCAGGCTGCTTTGATATGAGGATGGCTATAAGTTATTTTTAAAATCAAAGCGGCTGTTTCCTTAATATTTCTCAATATAATTGTTCCAGGAACGTATGTTTCTTAAGGTTCTAGATTCTTGATCTGGATTCTTGTATTGTATAGGCGATGCATTTCCACCATATCTTCTGTACATATCAGCTGTATATGCTTTTAAAGCTTTAACATAGCCTGTAGCTGTTGTATTCTTTGTATTTTTTTTCTGTAGATGGATTATATTCTGCGGCACTTTACAATTCTTTACCTTGTAGAGTTGAAAAACATGCTCTTTATTTACATCCGCAATGCGAACAATTAAACCTGGCAAACCCTTAAACTTATATGGTCCATCACTAATTGGAATTTCAATAGTATACCAGGCCTGATAGTTCCTTCCTGCAAAATTACAAGTTGCCATTTTGCA
>NZ_JANQCD010000088.1 GCF_026672275.1 Marinifilum sp. D737
GCTTATAAATCGGCAAGAATGATTGTAGATCCTGCTAGTCGTAAAAAGACTGAAGAAAGCGAAAGGCCCGAAGAACAAAGCGAAGAATAAAACAGTAACAACACCACAAAAAAACACCCTGCACAAAAATGCAGGGTGAAATTCAAAATTCTAATAATAACCGGGAGTTCCCGCTCCCAATTAAAAATCCAAAATTATGAAAAAATTTTATTTCTTATTAATTAGTTCAGTAATAGTAGTAGCTGCTATAATAAGCTGTAACAAGTCTTACGACAATGCAAAGCCTAAG
This sequence comes from Marinifilum sp. D737, assembly GCF_026672275.1. Lineage (GTDB taxonomy): Bacteria > Bacteroidota > Bacteroidia > Bacteroidales > Marinifilaceae > Marinifilum. The sequence goes on from NZ_JANQCD010000088.1 coordinate 290, forward strand.
GCTGAAAAACTGAGATTTGAGTCATTTGAAAAGTATGGGAAGATTCATAATAACTTTTTAACCAATGTAAAGGATAATTTTAATCCTGATAAAAATATTAACACCTTAAAAGATGGTATTAATTACATCGATAATTTTCAGCAAAAGTTTCTTAAGTCTTTGGATATTTCAGATAATGACAAGTCTTTACTCTCTAAATCTCTAACAGACAACAAAGAACTAGTTGTTTATGAAAATGGTGAAGTTGACTGGGGAGTTGTTGGTTGGTCTGCATTAGCAGGAGGCATAGCGCATTCGACAGGAGCTGCGGGTAAAGTAGCGAAACTAATAAGTCGTTTATTTTAAAGTTATGAAAAGACTAATTATCGAAACACTTATTATAATTTTTAGCTTTATCGGACTCCCCCTTTTAGGATACTTTATTGGACTATACGGTTTTAACGGAGCAATAATTGTTTTCTTTTCAATTCTACTGTCTTCTCCAATAATTTATTTTCTAATTGAAAGAAGAAAAAAATAAAAAACAAAGTGTCGGTCTACATAGAAACTTTATGCATTATAAACAGCTCGAACACCATAAATAAACGAAAAGAACCCTAAAATGATCAAGCAATTCATAATCGGAGGATTTATCACAGGAATTTTTGTTGGCATAAACCATGTGTTATTTCAATTAAATGTTTATTCAATAGATACCCGACTAGATATTACTGCCATCATAATGGGTGTAGCAATTTTCGAGCTTATTAGGTTTCTTTTCTATAAAAACAAAACGAAACGCTAATTTTTTATTTACCCATACAGCAGTGTTTTTTCTCTAATGCGGGATTTTGATTCTCGCATTAGGTTTTACTAGAGTTGGTAAGGATTTGTACTGTGATATTTTTTGCAAAAATCTAAATGTCCAAAAGTTTTCTATATGGAACTGTTTATTGACGACAGGGAATTTTACCTGGCTTATAAATCGGCAAGAATGATTGTAGATCCTGCTAGTCGTAAAAAGACTGAAGAAAG
>NZ_JANQCD010000089.1 GCF_026672275.1 Marinifilum sp. D737
TCCCTTAGGTTTGCATAGTCATGGTTAATACAACTGATTTTGTAGTTTAGTGGTGATTAACCAGTCAGCAGAAGTAAACTAACGATAGCTTAAGGTTTGTAACCTATGTCCCGAATTAGACTTCTGCCGACATGACTTAAGATACCAAATAGAATTATAGGCTGGAACCTAATAAGGGTATTAGTACACAAAGTCATTGGTTAATTCAAATTAAACAAACCAAAGATATGAAAAAGACAGTTATTGTTGGAATTGATTTCTCTAAAAGAACCATGGATGTAAGCTATTTAATCATGGGAAGTATGCAAGATTATTGGTATAAGCAATTTGCAAATACAGAACAGGGTTGCCAAGAGATGGTCTCCTGGATAAAGCAGAGTCACTCTCTGACATCTGAGTGGCTAATTTGTGGAGAGTATACAGGAATTTATTCCATGACTGCAGCTATGGTTTTCAATGATAATGGTCTTGATCTATGGTTGGAAAATCCTAATCAGATCAAGCTTTCCTCAGGCATAAGCCGAGAAAAGAATGACAAGGTTGATTCTTACCAAATTGCTTTGTATGCAGCTCGTTTTATAGACAGAGTAAAACTATACAAACCACAAAGTAAGGTGCTTTTACAAATACGAGAATTGGTTCGATTTAAAGATCGATTAACGAAAGTAAAAACGCAATTAAGTGTTGCTGCCAGTGAATTAAAACATGTCAGAAATGATTGGCAGGAAACCAAGTACATCTGTGAATCCAGTAAAGTATTGATCAATCAAATTAATGCTCAGATTACTGACACAGAGAAACAAATGATGCACTTATTAACAACTGATCCTGAACTCAAACAGATGTATCAATTAATCAACTCTGTAGTGGGTGTCGGTATGCAAACTGCAATCTATTTGTTAATACATACCTGGGGTTTTAAGGCTTTTGAAAACCCAAGACAATTAGCGTGTTATTGCGGAATTGTTCCTTTTGCCAAGCGTTCGGGAACAAGCCTTAGAGGCAAACCACATGTGAGTCATATGGCCAATAAAAAACTAAAAACATTGCTTCATATGTGTGCTTTAAATGCAGTGAAATACGACCCTTATTTGAAACTGTATTATCAGCGAAAAATTGAGCAGGGAAAGCATAAAATGAATGTACTAAATAATGTAAGAAACAAGCTGCTGCAACGTATTTGTGCTGTAATTACTTCAGGTCAGGAATATGACAAGAACTACTACATGTTAAATTTTGCAGCAGCATAATTAAATAAAATTTTAACCTGAATTGTTTGGTTTATCCATAGAATTCGGGA
>NZ_JANQCD010000008.1 GCF_026672275.1 Marinifilum sp. D737
ATGGGATTAATGTAAAGGTACAAAATGCTTACTACCATAATTTCGCCCTGGCGTGCTTAATAATTGAGTGCCATAGGCACGCGATTATGGTAGAAAAGAATTAGAAAAGGCACGAAAGCTGCGAAATTATTATAAAAATGAAAAAATATCAAACCATAGAATTCAGCATCAATAACAAGATTGGAACGATTACCTTGAATCGTCCTGATATTCACAATGCATTCAACGAAAGCATGATTGCAGAGATTATTGAATGTTTTGAAGTGATTGAGAAATTGGATTATAAAACACTTAGAGTTGTAATTCTAAAGGGCAAAGGAAAATCGTTTTGTGCGGGCGCCGATTTGAACTGGATGAAGGGAGTGGCAAATTACTCGTATGAGGAAAATTACCTGGAAAGCTACAAGTTATCCATGTGCTTCAATGCCGTTTACTCATGTAAGTTTCCAACCATTGCTATAGTTCATGGGGCCGCAATTGGAGGAGCAAATGGCCTGCTGGCAGCTTGTGATTTTGTATTGGCTCACAGAGATACTGTCTTTTCTTTAAGCGAGGTGAAAATAGGAATTGTGCCTGCCTGTATTTCTCCTTACGTGATTAAGCGTGTTGGCGAGTACAAATCAAAGGAGTTGATGTTAACGGGAATGCGTTTTAATGGTAAAGAAGCGCAACAAGCGGGATTGGCAAATTGGTCTCATGGCGAGAAGAAGTTGAAGTCGAAGTTAGCTGATTTGATTTCTAAGCTAAAATCCAGTGGACCTGTTGCTGTTTCTACATGTAAGCAATTGATTTATGATGTGGAAAACCAGTGGACACATGAAGAAGCCATGGAGAATACAGCCAAAATGATTGCTGATTTGCGTCAATCTGAAGAAGGACAAGAAGGAATGAGTTCATTTTTAGAAAAACGCAAACCAAATTGGACAGAGGACAATTAATAATTAAAAATGAATAATGAGTAATTGAAAACCGTAAAAATAATTCTGGCTTTATCCAGGAAGAATTCGAAAATAAATCTTTAAGGACAAATAGAATTTTAAGAATGAAATTGGACTAAAGGCTTATTGATAATTACTCATTATTAATTACTAATTGATTAAGCATGTATTACAAACGAATATTAATAGCAAACCGTGGTGAGATTGCCTTAAGGGTAATGAAAACCGCAAAGAACCTGGGAATACATACTATAGCACTTTATTCAGAACAGGATAGAGATGCAGAGCATGTGTTACAGGCCGATGAGGCTTTTCCCTTAAAAGGTGTGGGGTTGCAGGAAACTTATTTGAATGCTCAACAAATTGTTGATGTAGCTCGGAAGGCGAAAGCAGATGCCATTCATCCTGGTTATGGATTCTTGGCTGAGAATGCCGAGTTTTCAAAGCTTTGCGCTGATTCGGGAATCGACTTTGTTGGCCCTGATGCAAAAGCCATTGAATTGATGGGCAATAAGGTAAATGCCCGTGAATTTGCCAGGTCAATTGGTGTGCCTGTACTGGAAGGTGTTGTTGGTAAGCATGAAACCCTACTGAAAGCAAGCAAGAGCTTAAAATTTCCGCTATTGATAAAGGCTGCAGCAGGAGGTGGTGGAAAAGGCATGCGCATAGTTCATGAGCCCAAGGATATGGAAGCAGCCTTGGAATCAACATCGCGTGAAGCAGCTAGTTATTTTGGCGATGGAGATGTATTGATTGAAAGATACATTGAGAATCCAAGGCATATTGAGGTTCAGGTCTTGGCGGATCAACATGGGAATGTGGTTCATTTGTTTGAAAGAGAGTGCTCCATTCAAAGAAGATTCCAGAAAGTAATTGAGGAAGCACCTTCGCCAACATTAACGCCTGAATTAAGGCAGAAAATGGGCGAAACAGCCGTATTGCTGGCTCAGAAAATGAACTATAGCAATGCGGGAACTGTAGAGTTTCTGGTTGATGAGGACTTGAACTTCTACTTTTTGGAAATGAATACCCGCATTCAGGTGGAGCATCCGGTGACGGAAATGATTACTGGTATTGATTTGGTTGAACACCAATTGCTGGTGGCATCGGGGAGAAACTTACCCTTGAAGCAGGATGAGCTGCAAATGAGAGGACATGCCATTGAAGCAAGGATATATGCCGAAGATCCGGAGAAAGATTTTATTCCTTCGCCTGGAGAGATCAGTTTTTATAAGGCTCCTAAACTGTTTGAAGGAAGACAGCGATTGGATTCGGCCATAACAGGCCCTTGTGTGATCCATCCCGATTTTGATCCGATGATTGCAAAACTGGTGGTTTGGGATGAAAATCGTGACATGGCCATTGAGCGTTTGCATTTGGCTTTACACGATTATCAAATACATGGTATCAAAAACAATATCATGTACTTGCATACACTTTTAAATACCGATGCTTTCAAGCAGAATAAGATTTCAACTCATTTTTGCCAGCATCATGCCGATGATTTGAATCAAATCATGCTTAAGGAAAAGGAAGATGTACCTTCTTTCCTGTTCCATATCAGCTTTGCTTTGTTCGAGTTATGTCTTAAAGCGTCTGACTCTGTTTGGGACCAGATTGGATATTGGCGCATGAATGGAACAAGACTCAGGGTAATGGACAATGAGGCTTTGGATGTTGAAATTTTGGAGCAGAATCCTTATCGCATAAAGATAGGAGAGAGCAAGTATGCTTTGGAGAACCTTCAGATGGAGGAGAATTACATGTCTTTTGAATATGAAAGTATGAGGTATCGATTTTATAGATCGAAAAATTCGGAGGGAAAAAGTTTTGTGAGTTGCAGGGGCATTGTGCGTCAATTGGAACGTTGGTCCGAGATTCAGGCCAAAGCAGGAGAATCATCGACAGATAGTTCTGGCGCTGGCGATGGCAGAATCCTGTCACCAATGCCGGGCAAAATTGTTAAGGTTGAGGCACAAGCTGGGCAATCGGTTTCAAAAGGAGAGGTGCTGGTTATTGTGGAAGCTATGAAGATGGAAAATAACATATTGGCACCTTTCGAAGGAAAAATAGAAAAGGTGTTTGTTGAAGAGGGCGAGCAGGTAATGAATGAAACTGAGTTGATTCGTTTATCGATGAATGTGATATAAATATTAAATGACTTTGAGGTGAATTCAACAGACTTGGAAGTGAATTCGGAAGTCTTTGAGGTCGAGTCGGAAGGCATTAAGGTAGGATCGGAGGACTTTTAGATCAAGTCGGAAGGCTTTAAGGTGGGATCATAGGACTTTAAAATCGAGTCGGAAGGTTTTAAGATAGGATCGGAAGACTTTGAGATCGAATCGGAAGACTTGGAGATAGGTTCAAAAGGATGCGATATTAAAAGGAAAAAGTTGACGATTCATAGGGAACTGTCGAATTTAAGATTAATGGAATACTAAAAACTAAAACATACCAAAATGAAGACCAAAATCAGAATTGCAAATGCCGGAGGTTTCTGGGGAGATGATCTGGGAGTGTTGCGCCGACAACTGGAAGGCGGTGAAGTTGACTATATATCGTCCGATTTTTTAGCTGAAGTTACCATGAGTATTCTTCGAAAACAGCAGCTAAAGAACGAAGCCTTGGGGTATGTTACTGATTTTGTCGATCAGATTGTAGATGTGGCTGATTTGATGAAATCAAAAGGCGTTCGAATGATAACCAATGCAGGAGGTATTAACCCAATTGCATGTGCCCGAAAGATTTTATCGGAACTTGAAAAGAAAGGTGTTTCCCTGAAAATTGCTGTGGTTGATGGCGACAATATCGTTGATCGCATAGATGAATTTTATCCGGCGAAAGCCAATTTTAAAAATATGGATTCGGGTGATGATTTTGAATCAATTATCAAAAACATTCAAAGTGCAAATGTGTACCTGGGCGTACCTCCATTGCTTAAGGCTTTGGAAAGTGGAGCCGATTTGATTTTGGCAGGTCGTGTTACCGATACTTCGGTTACCATGGCGCCAATGATTTATGAATTGGGCTGGGAGCTGAACGATTGGGACAAGCTTGCAGCAGGTTTGGTGGCTGGCCATATTATTGAGTGTGGAGCACAGTCGACAGGCGGAAACTTTACCGATTGGCAAAAAGTGGAGCGTTGGGACAATATGGGTTACCCAATAGTTGAAATGAACCAAAATGGTGATTTCACTGTCTATAAGCATGAGAATACGGGTGGATTAATTAGTGTAGATACCATTCGGGAACAATTGGTATACGAAATGGGTAATCCTGATCAATACATCAGTCCCGATGTGGTTGCCGATTTTACTCGTCTGAAGCTAGCGGAGTTGGAAAATAATAAAGTATTGGTGAGTGGGGCTAAGGGATATCCGTCTACTCCTTATTTGAAGGTTTCAATGGCTTACGAGGATGGCTATAAAGCTACAAGTTCCATTGTAATAAGTGGAGGTAGGGTGTTGAATAAGGCTCAGGAATTTGAAAAAATTTTCTGGGATAGATTAGATGCCGATTTCTTAAAGAAAAATACCGAGTTTGTTGGATACAATGCCTGTCATCAGCACCTGGCAGAGCATATCGATCCTAATGAGATTTTACTACGATTATCGGTTTATGATACTGATGTTGATAAAATCAGAGATTTTTCGATGAGTATTGCTCCCCTGATTTTGAGTGGCCCTCCTGGCGTTGCAGTAACGGGAGGACGAGCCAGGATGCAACAGGTAATTACCTATTGGCCAACATTGATTCCTAAAGAATGCATCACATCAACCGTTCATGTGCTGAATGAAAAGGGTGAGCTTATTGAATCTAAAGAAATAGGTTCTGTGTTGGGCTATGAAGAGGAATTACAGGCTATAGAAGCTGTTGAGCATACCGAATATGTTGATCCTGCCTGGGAGGAGGATCGATTGATAACGGTTGCTTTGCGCGATATCTGTTTAGGTCGCTCTGGCGATAAGGGAGATACCGTAAATATTGGAGTTTTGGCTCGATCAGAAGAGATATATCAATACTTAAAACATGATTTGACAGCAGAAAAGCTTTCCGAGATGTTTTTTGGAATGGTTAAAGGAAGAATACATCGATATGAGATTGATAATTTATTGGCATTGAACTTTCTATTGGAAGAATCGCTGGATGGAGGTGGAACAAAATCCTTAATGATTGATGCACAGGGGAAAACATTTGCTACTGCACTTTTGAATCAGGAAATCATGATACCAGAAAAATTACTTTCGTCAAAAATGAAGGTTGAATCGCAAAAATAATTAGTGAAAGTATCCAATTTTATTGGGATAGTTAAGAATTGTTATTAACTTAAATAGTGTGAAATATAACTAAGTAAGACAGGTTTAATAAACAAAATGGAGTTCTTACTTGGTGTTTTTTAATTAGTATATAGAAAATGAATTTCGAATTAAACGAAGAACATAATATCATAAGAAAAGCTGTTCGCGACTTTGCAGAGCGCGAAATTAAGCCATTGGCAAAAGAGCTTGATGAGAAGGAGGTGTTTTCTTTGGAATTGACAAAGAAAATGGGAGAGATGGGATTGTTTGGAATGTTTCTTCCGGAAAAATATGGTGGACAAGGTTCAGATTATCTTTCTTACATCATTGCTGTTGAAGAAATAGCAAGAGTTGATGGATCTCATGCGGCAACATTGGCTGCTCATAATTCTTTGGGAATTGGACCCTTGTATATGTTTGGGACGGAAGATCAGAAAATGAAGTATTTGCCATCGCTTTGTAATGGTGAAGAGCTTTGGGCATTCGGACTAACCGAGCCTGATGCAGGATCTGATTCGCGTGGATCAAAAACTTTTGCAAAGGACAATGGAACGAACTGGGAAATTAACGGTTCAAAGATATTTATTACCAATGGATCTACTTCCATGTGTTCTGGCGTAACCGTTCAGGCAGTTACGGCTATAAATGGGAATGAAAAGGAGTTTTCAACCTTTATTGTAGAAAAAGATACTCCTGGATGGTCGTCGAGAGCTATGCATGGAAAATTGATGTGGAGAGCTTCTGACACCGCTGAAATGTTTTTTGACACCTGTTGTATTCCAAAGGGAAATATGCTTGGGGAACGTGGTATGGGATCAAAAATCATGTTGAAAACATTGGATTCAGGAAGATTATCCATTGCTGCAATGGGATTGGGATTGGCTCAAGGTGCTTTTGAAATGGCTTTGCAATATTCAAAGGAGAGAAAGCAGTTTGGAAAACCAATTGGTAAATTTCAGGCTATCTCATTCAAATTAGCTGATATGGCTACCAAAATTGAATTGGCAAGGAATCTTTTATATAAAGCATGTTGGCTAAAAGACAATGGAAAACCTTTTGCCAAAGAGGCTGCAATGTCGAAATTGTACTGTTCCGAAATCGCCAAAGAAGTGGCCGATGAGGCAGTTCAAATTCATGGAGGATATGGATTGATGAAAGAATATCCGGTGGAACGCTTTTACAGAGATCAAAGATTGTTGCAAATCGGAGAAGGAACTTCGGAAATTCAACGATTGGTAATTTCAAGATACATTATGGATGAATAAGAAGAATTGAATTTACAAGCTGCAAATTCCTAACCATTTGCAGTTTGTTTAACCCAAAATACCAACAATATGAGTAGAGAATTAATTCTAGCATTGAATCCTAGAATGCAATTTACCCGAATTGCAGTTTATAGGATGAATACAACTGTTTTTCTTAAAAAGATAAATCATAAACCAGAAGACTTTAATGGATTTGATCGTTATGTGGATCAAGCTGCTTTGCGTGCTAAAATCATTTTGGATGAGCTAAAGAGCAATGATATCAGTATTGAGGATATTGCAGTTGTAATTGGGCGTGGCGGTTTACTTAAACCTGTAAAATCTGGGGTTTATAAAGTAAATGATTCTATGGTAAAAGATTTGGCAAATTGCGAATATGGCGATGATGTGGTGAATCTTGGTGGACTTTTGGCCAATACAATCGCATCTGAATTGAGCAATGCTGACGCATTTATTGCTGATCCTGTTGTTGTTGACGAGCTTGAAGACATTGCGCGAATTACAGGGCGCCCTGAATTCAAGAAGAAATCGATCTTTCATGCACTAAACCAAAAAATTGCAGCAAGAAAGTACGCGAAAAGTGTTTACAAGGAATATGAAGAAATGAATATTATTGTAGCACATTTGGGTGGTGGGATTAGTATTGGAGCTCACAGAAAGGGAAGAGTTGTAGATGCCAATCAAGCTTACGATGGGGATGGTCCATTCTCACCAATCCGAAGTGGAAGCTTACCAATGGGAGATGTAATTAGAGAATGTTTCTCAGGCAAGTACACACAGGAAGAAATGTTGAACAAGCAAACTGGTCAAGGTGGTTTATATGCTCATTTTAATACCTATAGTGGTTACGATGTTTGTAAAAAGAGAGATGCTGGTGATGCCAAGGCAACAGAAGTTTTGGCTGCTATGGCATATCAGGTTTCTAAATCAATTGCCTCCATGTATGCGATATTCGGAGGGGAAGCTGTGGATGCCATTATCATTACTGGTGGAATGGCAAAAGATGAGCAGTTTGTAAAAGAGATAAAAACTCGTGTAGATAAAATTGCACCTGTTTCTATTCAGCCGGGAGCAGAGGTTCTTGGAGCGCTTTCCTATTATGGAAAAATGATACTCCGAAAAGAAACGGAAATACTTGAATATTAAAAGAAAAAGCCGGCATTTGTCGGCTTTTTTTATAGGAATAAATTCCTTCAATTTCTACAGAAATATTTAACTGCAATGAATGATATAATCTCTGACGATAAAAATCGATTCACACATGATAAATGTCGATTATATTGTCCTATTTCTCGTATTTTTAATGTAGTAAAACTCTTTATTCTGGGGTATAAATCTCGCTGAGCAATTATTGATAAGCTTTTTACATTGGTCTATATTTATTAGTGATAAGAGTAGGGCTCTTATTCACTCTATCATAAACTAAAAAGTATTAACCTTATATTCTGGAATTATGAAAAAAGCTCGTTTATTTTTTCAACTTATTGGACTTGGAGTTTTAGCTATATCCTTATCAATAGCCAGTTGTACCAAAGAAGGACCAATGGGGCCTGCTGGTGCCGATGGAACTGACGGTAAAGATGGGGTAGATGGTAATTCTACCTGTTTAGCTTGTCACGGTCAGGAAATCAAGACTACTATTGAAGCTCAATTTTCTCAATCTGTTCATGTAAGCGGATTAAACGCTGTGGATTATGCTGGAGGAAGAGCTTCTTGTGCAAAATGTCACTCACATCAGGGATATGTTGAGTTTGCCGAAACTGGTACTGTTTCGGGGAATATTTCAAATCCAACGGCATGGGAATGTGCAACTTGTCATAGTTTGCATGAAACTATGGAAGCTGGTGATTACGCGCTAAGATTAAATGGAGCAGTTACCCTTATTACTGATAATACTACAGTTGTTGACGAAGGTAACAACAATACATGTCTAAACTGTCATCAATCACGAAGGAATGGTGAATACTATGATAAGTATACTGAGGACCAAACTTTCACTAGAAAGTTTACGGGTGATGATATTGCGGTGTACCAAACTGCTGCATTTGGCCCTGCAGGTTCAGCCACATTAAATGCAACTTCAGATACATTAACTGTTGTATTTGATGTACCAACAACTCACGTTTATATTAGTAGTACACATGCAGGACCACACCTTAGTTCTCAAGGGAATACCTGGATAGGTGTTGGTGGTTACACTGCTGCTGCAGGAACAATGTTCTCGGGGCATAGTGATGGTTGTGTGAAATGTCATATGGGCGAAGCTAGTGGACATAGTTTCAAGCCTGAATTAGATAATTGTACGAGTTGTCATGGTGAAAAGGATGTTTATATGGATGCTATTGCTGATAGAGTTGAGGCTATTGGTGTGGCATTAGAAGCTATTCATGCGATTCATGAAGAAGACGGAGAGTATCATCCAATGTACGCTTCTATAACAAGAGAACAATTTCAGGCATTCTGGAATTTCATGATTCTTCTTGAAGACAGAAGTAATGGTGCTCACAATCCAACTTATGTGGAAGCATTATTAGATCAAGCTGAAGCTTTATTAGGATTATAACGGAAAAAAATAATTAAAAAAAGCTTGTCTCCATTGTGGAGACAAGCTTTTGTTTTATAATAGAAAAGGAATTATCCTTTTACTTCTTCCACTTTGAATTTCAATTTCTCAATTGCTTTTTTCAAGTTCACCTTGTTTGTTTTATCAGCTTTATAGGAAATTGTAACTTTTTGAGCTTTAAAGTCAACGTCTAATTTCTTAACGCCTTTTTCGAAAGGAATGTTTTTTTCAATCTTACCTGCACATCCCATGCAATCCATTTCTACCTTAAAAACAACGGTTTCAACTTTTTTGTCGTTTTTATTTGCGGCGTAAGATAGAGTAGATGTAATTACAATGCTTAATACTAATAGAGTGCTTTTGAAAATTTTAGATAAATTCTTCATTTGTTTAAATTTTATTGTTTTGGATATATTAGTGTTTGTTTATTCAATTGTTAATCGTAATCCGACATAGAACTTTCTTTCTTGGATTGGTCCCCATATCATAGAAGCGTCAAAATATTCTCCAAAAGGATCAGTAGCACCAATTATCGGATTCTTTTGCGTATAGTTGCCAAGGTTCTCAGCTCCAACATATATTTCCCATATTTTAAATCTTTTAGTTACTTGAGCATTCATTAATGCATAAACAGGAGATTTTTCTCGTCTTTGGTATTGTTCTGGATTCGCTTTTGTTGAAGGAATTCTCATATCACCATTAAACTGCGTTGTGAAATCGAATTGCCATTTGTTAAAGTTTGTAGCATAAGATGTTGTTATCAAACCTTTAAAACGATTTACATATGGTACCTTTTGGAATTGGTTATTAATGTCAGCTTTAACATCAGAAAAACGAATTGCTGTTGTTACGTCAAATCTGTCAACAGGAGCAAATTTTAATTCAACCTGGTAGTTGTTTGCCCATGATTTGCCATCCAAATTATAGAATCTTACTTTGTCAACGCTATTGTCTAAATCTGTAATGATCTGATTGTCAAACACGGTTCTGTAGAAATCAGCAGAAAGCGTAAATCCTCTATCAAATAAATCAAAATATTGCGTTAAGCTTAAGCCAAAGTTCCATGCTTTTTCCTGTTTTAGATCTTCAGCAATTTCCAAAGATCTGTTAGAGGCTAATAAAAAGCTGTTTTCAGCAATTGGATTTGAAGTTCTTCTACCACTACCAACAGCCAAACGTGCCGTGGTTTTAGGTGCAAATTGATATCTAAAATGCAAACGTGGGGTTACAAATCCACCGTAAATGTTGTGATCATCGTAACGCAATCCGGTCTGCAAAGTAATGTTATCATTAGGCAACCAGGTATATTCGATGTATGCACCTGCTACTTTCTCGGTTCTGTCTGTTCCCAGATTATCTATGCTTAAATGATCTTTAAAATCATCGTACACATAGGATAAACCAGCAGTATATTTATGCGTTAAGTTACCGATATAGGATTGAAACAAAAGATTAGCATAGAAATACTTTTGTTCTGCATCGTAAGTTCTTAAACCATAAAATGAGTTTTGCTCATGTGATGCGAAGTTGGTGATTAAAGCAATACTTTTATCATCATCTTTGGGCATGATATAACCAAATTTCGCAAAAGCTTCGTACCTTCTGGTATCAATATTAATGCGATAAGCATTGTTTAAATCGTTGGGTTGATCCTTTTTAAATCCTTTTTGCCCACCAATTCGTTGTTCATCGATAAATTTAGCTCCGAACTGTACTTTAAAGAATTCACTGGCATCCCAGTTCCAACGATTAATAAAATTGTACTGTGTTACCATTGGATCGTCAAGAAACATGTCATGGTTGTGATCAATTTCTCTATCATTATCTTGTCCATGAGCTAAGATGGCCGTACTTAGTTTAGGTGATAGTTTTGCAGAGGCTATCATGTTTACTTCGGCCATTCCCATGCTGTTTGCAAAAGTATTTAAATAGAATTTTGGTGCAGATTGAGGTCTCATGTAATTGATATTAATCTGACCAGTAATGGATTCATAACCATTAATTACCGAGCCAACACCTTTCGAAACCTGAATGGACTCCATCCATGGTCCAGGAACATATACCATACCATAAACAGAAGCTAATCCTTTAAAGTTTGGATTCTTTTCTGTCATCATTTCGATATATTTTCCGGTTAAACCCAGAAGTTTAATCGATTTTGCACCTGTTGCCGCATCTGCATATGATACATCAACAGAGGCATTGGTTTCGAAGCTTTCTGAAAGATTACAGCATGCAGCTTTACAAAGTTCAGCTCCAGTTATACTTTGAGATTGAATAGGATTGTCTCTATCCAATATGGTGCCTAGTTTTCTTTCAGAAACGATAACTTCGTTCAGTTCAATGTTTGGGACTAGTTCAATTAACAATTCCTTATTTTTGTAATCTTCGATACTGATTTCTTTGGTTTTATAACCAACGAATTGAACTACCAGTGTTTTGGAATCATTTATAACATCAATAGTGAAGTTACCATCCATATTGGCAGCAGTACCAATACTTGTATTTTTCCAAAATACTGATGCTCCTGCTAAAGGAACTGCTTCTCCTGAATTTTGCTTTTCAACAATTTTACCCTTTATAACTGTACCATTTGCCATTGATATAAATGGTACAAATAAGAGCATGAGTGTTATTATTTTAATCTTCATGATAAAAATAAATTAATACTATCGTAGCTGAAATTGTATACAATACAGCTTGATCTATTTTGTAAGTTTTGAATTTTTTGCACGCGAAATGCTACACAATGATAGCAAGTGTATCATTATGTGATTTTAATATGGTAATTGTGAAATCAACACAGGAAAGTGCACAACTTGCTCCTGTCAACTTGTACATAGTCATCAGGATAATCATCAATATAACCACACTTGGAGATGGTAGTAACTGAATTGGAAATTGTGTACAAGGTGTTTGTAAAAAGAAGCAAAGTTTCAAGAGCTATAGGAGCTTTGCTTGTTTCAACTAATGTTGTATTTGGATCGGTTTTTAGATAAACCAGATTATAATCACAACAAAGAACAGGGCTACATTCTGACGTTTCGGGATGATGTTTTTTATTATGATCATGCTCGCTACAACAGCAATTGCAGTCTACGTGGTTAATACAATCAGCATCTACAGTAAAATGAATTTTTGAATGCTCACAGGAAAAACAACTGTGCTTAATAAAGTGCACACCACAAAAACCTGTTAGGTAAAATCCTAAAAGAACTAATGTGATTATATTTCGAAGCATTTTTTTCATTTTCTGGATGTAAAAATAGGTACTTTTTTCAAATCCTTTACGATAATAAGACAGTTAAAGATTGAAAATGGGTGAAAAGAAAGTGAGAAAATTTGTTAAAATACTGTTAAGGGATTAATACACAGCAAAAAAAAACAGACACTTTTTTTGTGTCTGTTTGAATATATATGTTTTAAGTTGTTAATGCCAACCGGTTATCATGCTTCTAAAATTGCTTATTATAGAGTTTCCAATTGTACAAACATAAATGTGAATAAATAAAAACAATGACAAAACAAAGCCTATAACAACATGTAATAAGGCAGTTACCAATAATCCGCTAACTCCAAATAATTGAGGAATAATAATTTCTGGAAATAGCATTGCTATACCGCTTGCTATGATTATTGGAAAACCAATATACATGGCTGTTGAGTATATAAATCGCTGCAAAGGATTGAATTTATTTTCTAATGAAATTGGGAATGGAGGATCTTGCTTTTTAAACATTCCAAACAAATAAAACACAGATTGATCGTATAATCTTTTGAACAAGCCTTTCGTTTTCATTTTGTATTGTTTTCCATTGGAAGTAAATAAGTTTCCAAAAATAAATAGGAGGTAATTAATACTTAATGCAATTCCACAAATATTATGCAACTGAACCGATAATTCGAATGATATGAGTAGTGGATTTTCCGGATTAGAGTACTGCATACTAATTCCGGTAAGCAATAGTACAATAAAAAGCACAGCATTTAACCAATGCCAAATTCTAATCCATAAAGGATACAAGTATAGTTTTTCGTTTGCCATAGTTATTTGCTTTTAAAAATTCTAAAAATAGTGTGAGTAAAGATTCCAATTAATACTAATCCGAATATAACTACACTTAAAATATTAAGATATTTATTTCGGTTTGCACCAATTACATAGGACTCGTTAATAATTACCGCATTTAAAAAACCACTTCCTTTTCTCGACTCAAGACTTTTGTAACGATACAAACTAGCCATAAGGTGTGAGTTTGCAGAGTGACATGAAGTACATTCTCTTATTGCACTATCTTTAGACATTACAACATGACTAACCAGAAGGCTATCAGAAAGTTGAGCGTGGCACTCAATGCATCTTACGCTTTTAAAGTGAAGTTCCTGATTTGGAAGCCATTCATGAGATTTTAGAATGTTGATGTTTTCTCTTTCCGTTAGTAATTCATATTTACTTACATCTGCATGACAGGAGAGACAAATATTGTTGTCGTAACTTACGGTCTCACTAATTTTTTCTCCTATGCGAGCCTGAGTTTTGTATGTATGAGGATTGTGACAACTCCAACAAGTAAACGCATCTGGAGAACGATTGTAATGCATGCTTTCGTAAAATGCTTCTTCAATTGCTTCGAAATGAAATTTAGCATATTCAGGATCACCGGCATGGCAATCATTACATGCATACATCAATTCCATTCGAAGATTGCCTGCATGTGGGAATGTTTCATATTCAGGTGAGTGGCAATCAGTACATTTAAACATTCCATGATTCGATTGTTGGTAGGCTAGGGTATCAATCATTCGGTTCGAACACATGGATTCCTTAATTTCCATACCAAAATCCTCATTCATGTACTTGTAAGTGCGATGAGCATGACATTTAAGGCATGAATGATTTTTATTGGTTTCTTTTTGAGCATATAAGCTGAAAGAAAGCAATAAACATATACATCCCAATATTAATTTTGATAGTTTCATAAAGATTAGGCTTATAGGTTTATGAGGATTGGGTGATATGACTAAAAAAGGGTATTATTTATTTTTAATACCCTTTAATAATCTGAGATGCTATATCATTTTTTGAAAGTTCTCATGTAATTTATCACAGACCATTGGTCTTTTTTACTAGGAATTTTCTTTTCGTAATTTGGCA
Source organism: Marinifilum sp. D737 (assembly GCF_026672275.1). GTDB lineage: Bacteria > Bacteroidota > Bacteroidia > Bacteroidales > Marinifilaceae > Marinifilum. Next base: position 14,220 of record NZ_JANQCD010000008.1, read on the forward strand.
TTTCATCTCTACCAATTATCGACTTGTAAAATAATTCTCCATCACTTTGAGCTTGAAATTCGGCAGAAGTAAAATCTCCAGGGAAAGTTTTAAGTCTTGCAGCTTTTGGACCATCTCCTAAACCTGTATTCCCATGACATGAACGACAATGCTTCATATAAACCATTTTGCCTTTATTTACACTAGCCTTGTCATTTGCCAATGGATTCTCCATTTTTTTATATTCTGCTGGAATTTCCCAAGGACCTGCCTTTTTTTGTTGAACAGTGAACGAAAAGGCAAGCAATGCAATGGCAACTAGGATAATAATTTTAAATGTTTTCATAATTAAATGTTTTTAATGAAGGATGTTAGAATCTAACCAGTATGTTGAATCCGAATAGAAAATCCCCATCATCTATTTTATTTTTGTTGTATAATATATTCCTCTGTGGGGTAATTCCTTCATAGTTCGACATAAATACTTGGAATACATGAGTACTAGTACCAATTTCTATACCAAAAGACAGGTTAGCTTCCGGATCGTTCTCATCCGGAGCAAATTCTCTCATATCATCAATGTTTAAAGGTTGATCATACTCAAAAAATATAGACATTGAAGGACTCACCTTTGCGCGACCTGCTAAAGAGAGTGCAACTTTATCATGCTCAACCAAAGTATCTGTTTTATTAAAATGTGTAAAACTTGGTCCAAATTGTAAGGAAAAATTGTCGTTAAATTTATGAGCTACCAACAATTGAGAGAAGTATGATAATCTATCCGAGAATTTATAATCATTCCCAAAAACTGATTTATCTTGAGAGTTGATTGCTAAATTTCCATATACAGCAACAGAAACAGGAATAGAGTTGGATTCTGTTTGAGTTAGAACACGGTATTTACCATGAAACTCCTGTAATTTAAATTCTTTGGTGTAACCGTAACCAACCATAATTTTTTCGGTAATACCATAATTTAAACCCATTCTGATATTCGAAGTTGCATAAATTCCGAAAACATCCTCTAATCCATTTTCTATTAGACCAAAACGATGTTGGACATGTAATTCGAATTCACCAGCAAATGGAGTGGCTACAGTTTGAGTTTCTGCAAGTAAACCAGTTTCGAATGTACCGCTTACTGGCTCATTGGCAAATTCATCAGTTTGTGCATTTACATTTAGTGGATTTCCTAAAATCAGTAAAATAACAAACAGTCCGGTAATAGATCCGAATATGCTAATGTTGTTAGCTTTTTTGTGAATATATTTCGTACGCATAGTCTGTAGTTTTTAGTCGTTGTTAGCACCTCTGGTTATCCATTCAAGTATCAGTTGTTTTTCAGTTGGATTCAAAGACCCGTGACCACTGTCTACTTTTTTAAATAATTTACTTTCCCCAGGATTTTCAGTGTTGATGTAATTACCGTCTATCAAGGAGTCATACGCCTTGGATGCACTTAGATTAGGATCAATCCCACCATTATCATGACATTGAGTACAATTGGATGTGAAAATTGGAATAATGTCATTGCTAAAAGTAACTTCCTGATCTGGAGGAATAACAACTTTGTCAAACTCAACTGTGTCGTACTCACAAGAGACAAAGCAGAGCAGTGTTGCTAAAATCGTTATAAGATGTACAAATTTGTTCTTTTGCATAGTATTAAGATTTTAGATTATGAACTGTTTTCGGTTAATTAGGGCTTTTCACTCTCTTCTAAAGGTAAAGATTTGCAATGTGCACAGCTATTATGAGGTGACGAGATATCTTTCGAGAGAAAAAGGAATTTATCTAATTCAAATCGATATTTATCAACAAATAACTAGGCTTATAACTGTTATTTTTCTATCTTTAGAACAGATCATATCAACTAGAATTGTTTAATTAGATGATTGATTTAGAAAATATAGAGTAAGTACCCCTAAACCTCTAACCCTATTATGGCAAAATTTACTAGAACCGACAATTGTAAAAATTGTGTTGATTGCAACAAGAAAATTCCCTTATTTCAATTGCTTTCGCAATCAGAATTAACAGATCTTAATACCAGTAGATTTGAAGTGAAGTTCAAAGCTGGAGAAACTATTTTTAAACAAGGAACTTCTGCAACTCATTTGCTGATTATTACTTCAGGATTGGCAAAGTTTTATGTGGAAGGCGTTCAGGAAAGACAACTTATTATAAGGATTGTAAAACCTTGGGAAGTTGTGGGACAAGCATCTTTGTATTTCGATAATCGTCATCATTATTCAGTAGCAGCCTTGGTGGATTGTACGGCTTGTTTTATTGAAATTGAATCATTTAAAAAAATGATTCGACAAAATTCGGCTTTTGCTGAAGAGTTTATTACTCAATGTACACAAAAGGGTGTTTTTTCTTATGAAAAAATGGTTAGCTTGTCGCAAAAACAAATGCATGGTAGAATTGCAGATGGCATTTTATACCTTTCAAAGAAAATATATGAAAGCAATCAGTTTTCATTGCACTTATCACGACAAGATATTGCAGATTTAACTGGAATGTCAAAAGACAGCGCGATTCGAATACTTAAGGAATTTCACCACGAAGGAATCATAGAATTGGATGGAAGAAATCTTAATGTATTAAACTCAGAGCAGCTGGAACGAATCAGTGAAACAGGATAAAAAAACGAGAGCTTAAGCTCTCGTTTTTTTATGCTTTTAAATCTAAAAGGTTTTTTTCGATGATTTCCTGATTCAAGTCTTTACCAATAATTACAATTTTTGATTCTCGTTTTTCATCGCCACTCCAGGCTTTTCCAACTGTTGCTTGAATTTGAGTATGAACGGACTGTAGAATGATTCTGTTGTCTACACCTGCTAAGTTCAAAATTCCTTTTACCCGGTAAATTGTATCTTGATTAAATTGCAGAAATGCGTCGAGCCACATGCCTATTTTCATTTGATCTAATGGTTCTTCACATCTAAATAACATATTTTGTATTTCATGATTATTTTCTAATGAATTACCTTTCATTCTGGTTTCTAGTACCAAGATATGGTGAAAAATATTTTCAGGTTTGTATGAGAATTGATCAAGTAGCTGATGATTTCCTAATTTAGAAAATTCACTTTTAATGATTTCTGCATGTTGATTTTGCTTTTTTATCAAATTTAAAATTGATTCTATTTTTTCCTCATTAACTAAATCTAGTTTGTTAAGAAGAATAGTATCAGAAATTGCGATCTGTTTAGATAGTACATTTTCTTTTTTTAAATCTGAATCAACATTTTTAGCATCAACCAGACAAATTACACTATCCAGTTCAAATTGAGATTTAACAATTGGATCACTGATAAAAGAAGCCAAAATACTTCCTGGATCTGCAATCCCGGTAGTTTCAATAAGTAAATGATTGAAATCATGTTTTGACTCAACCAATTTTTGAAGAACTACAAATAATTCCTGGTTTAAGTTACAACAGATACAACCATTGCTTAGTTCGAAAATATCTTCAGACTGAATATTTTCAACAAGAGTTGAATCGATGTTTTCTTCACCAAATTCATTCTCTATAATTGCAAACTTTTTATCCGAGTATTCAGCAATTAAATTATTGAGTAAACTTGTTTTTCCAGCTCCTAAAAAGCCTGTAATAACGGTTACGGGTATCTTACTCATACTTTAAAATTTTTCCCAATGTACAATCTCATCCAAAGATTTACGCTTTTTCACAGGTAGCTTATCATCGCATGGATAACCTAATGACAAGATTGCAATGGGTTCAATCTGTTCTGGTAATTGAAAGAACTCTCTGCATTTTTCTACATAGAAATTACAGATCCAACAAGTTCCCAATCCCAATTCCGTAGCTTGTAAAGTCATGTGATCAATTGCAATTGCTGCATCAACATCGGTGTGATCTTTGCCGTCTTCCTTTCTTTTCCATGCAGCGCTGTGATCACCACAAACTATAATGTAAACCGGAGCTTCCTTAAACCAATCTCTGTGATAGATTTCTGAAAAATTTGCATGATTCTCAGGTTCACGTACAACTATAAAATGCCAAGGTTGATTATTGACAGCTGAAGGTGCAAGTTGACCTGCTTCCAGTATTTTAATTAGTTTTTCTTTCTCAACTTCTTTTTGCTGGTATGAGCGAACCGAGTAACGGTTTTCTATTATCGTTCTTAAATCCATGTGTTATAGGTTTAATTTGAATACAAAATTGAGAATTATTTAAAAAGAAGAAAAGAGATCTGGAAAGAATCTATTCTATGTGCCAAGAAACACTCGAATTAATAAGCATTTTAGTAACTTTGCCACTCATTTTTATAGAGAGGTTAGAATGACCAAAGATTGGAAGAAAAATATCATGTACCAGTATTTAATGTTGTTGGTAATAGCGGCAACAGCTGGGCATCAAGGGTGGAGAACTCTGTTTAATAACTTGGCTGTTGATGAAGTTGGAATTAATGGTTTTCAAGTTGGTATCATTCAGTCGGTAAGAGAAATTCCTGGCTTTTTGGCCTTATTGGTTGTTTACCTTCTTTTAGTAATTAAGGAACATAAACTTTCTGCAATTTCAGTTTTATTTGTTGGTGTTGGTGTTGCATGTACGGGGTTCTTTCCAAGTTTTTGGGGTTTGGTTTTTACTACGCTGGTTATGTCGGTAGGATTTCACTATTTTGAAACCACCAACAAGTCTTTAACCTTGCAATACTTTTCTGTTGAGGATTCTCCTATGGTATTTGCCAAACAAAAGAGCTGGACGGCCGTGGCAAATGTGAGTATGGGAGCATTTATTTTCGGAATTGCACATGTGATGTCACTTCAGGCGAGTTTTATTTTGATTGGTATAGTCGTTTTTGCGATAGGAATTTGGGCTTTGTTTTGGAAACCTGCAGATAAGAACATTATTCCTCAGAATAAAGGAATGATATTACGAAAAAGATATTGGCTGTTTTATGTACTAAATTTTTTAAGCGGTGCCAGAAGACAGATTTTTGTAGTTTTTGCAGTGTTTATGCTTGTTGAAAAATACAGCTATTCTGTGCAGGATATCGCAGTACTATTCGTTGTGAATAATATCATTACTTATTTTATTTCGCCATATATTGCAAAGGGAATCAATAAATTTGGAGAGCGAAAAATGTTATCAGCAGAGTATATTAGCTTGATATTCGTTTTCCTTGGATATGCTTTTATCGATAATGCCTGGGTTGTTGCAGGCTTATACATTATCGATCATATATTCTTTGGCTTTTCAATGGGAATTAATACTTATTTCCAAAAGACCGGAGATCAAAAAGATATTGCACCATCAATGGCGGTTGGGTTCACCATTAATCACATTTCAGCAGTTGTAATTCCTGTTTTGGGTGGAATGCTTTGGATGATTGACAGACACATTCCTTTTTTGGCAGGCGCAGCATTAAGTGTAATATCTTTAGGATTTGTTCAATTAATAAAAGTAAAAAAAACAATATAAATGCAGACTAATAAAGAAACATTTCAGGCTCTTATTGAATCGTATAATAAAGGCATTCAGGAAAAGAACCCAAGTTTAATCAGAGAATTTTTGGCTGATAATTCAGTAGAAAACTTGAAAGACGATGCAGCATATTATTTGGAAATACTGCAATTGCGTGCAGGCGCATTTTCTTTATTCGGAGAATTGAAAGAAGCAGGAGAGGAATATCGAAAAGGTTACTCATCATGTTCTAAAAATGGGAAATGGGTTTACGGATTAAATTGGGCTTTGCAATTTATGGCAGAGTTTTCGTTTAAAAGAGGCGATGAAAAGATTGAAGATGCCATGAGCGAAGGTGTAAAAGTTCTTGATCAGGCTTTTCAGGATTTACCTGAAGACAAATATCAAGAGTTTTATCACTTGTGTTTGACGAATGTTAAGGCCTTTATGTTGCTAACATCAGGAAAGAGGGAAGAGGCATTGGCAATATTCAATGATTGCAAGTTTACGCCAGTTCCAATTCCTGAATACAATGATAAGGAATCTCTACAAATGCTATTTGCCAACTTTACAAAGGGGTTTGCTGTAGCTATAGAGCTTAAAAACCTTGATTTGTTGATGAATCTTATGAAGGTAATTTCTATTGATGATCAGGTTTTATATAGCCAAGGAAACTTATTCCGTGTTTTCTATGAAACTTTGGTGTGTGCATTCGATATGAGAGCTGAATTTATTACAGAGTTCAATGCAATGTTTAAAATTAAGGATGCCCTTACCACATTAACTCCTGAGTTTTCAAAATTCTTGGGATTAATTGGAGAACAGGATTTCGATAAACTTGATGAATTTTTCCAGGGATTTGATAAGAAATAGTTATGAGTTCACCTTGTTATTGTGGCAAATCAAATTCCTACGAAGAGTGCTGTGGTACCATTCATTCAGGAAAAAGGAAAACTGAAACTGCCGAGGATTTAATGCGAAGTCGTTATTCGGCATTTGTAATTGCTGATATCGCTTATATTTTAAAAACTTATTCATCGAAAACTCGTCCGCTTAATCAGGAAAAAGAGATTTTAGACTGGGCTAAATCGGTAGACTGGAAACGATTAGATGTTGTAAATACCAATAAGGGCAATTCAATGGATGATAATGGACATGTTGAGTTTAAAGCCTATTATAAGGAAGATGGAATAGATCAGTGCTTGCATGAAAATTCATTCTTCGAGAAGGAGAATGAGCAATGGGTATATGTTTCAGGGGAGTATCCTAAAGAAGAAAAACCAAATCTACCGAATCGAAATGATCCATGCTGTTGTGGTAGCGGTAAGAAATTTAAGAAGTGCTGTTTTGGCAAAATTTAGGGGAATAATTAATTATTCCCCATATTTTTTAGAACTGAAAATGTTTTATCGATATCAGAATCGTTTACAACTAAGGTAAATTCATTGGTTGTAGAAACTACCTCTTCGATGTTAATTCCTGCCCAGGCAATATTTTTTAGAATAAAATAATAAAATCCCAATTGTTGAGAGTTGGTTGCAGGAAGCTTTAAGGTGACCGAAGAGAGTTTTTCACTTTTGGCAACTAGTTCTTCGCCGGTAAATGCTTCTTCTACTTTTTGTTGTAAGGATCCGGAAACTACCAGGTTCGACTCAAAAACACCTTGTACCATGGTGTAGAAAAATTCCTGGTTTGGACCAATGGAACGCAAAAGTTCGGTGTGTTTTTCAATTAAAGTATTTGAATTTTTATAAGTGAAATCAACCAAGTTAGAGCGTACAATAATGTCACCTACATTGGTAATAACATCTTTTAAACCTGGATTGATTTTAACCTCAAGGTTTGGAGCCAATCTGTTTAAAGCCATAATTATTGCACCTATTTTTACAGGCTTTTTTACGGTATCTTCAACTTGATTCTGTATTTTGCGCGCTAAAGAAGAAACGTTAATTAATCCTTCGACCAATGCTTCTGCCAAAAATGGCTGAGTACTCACAATTTTCTCTACAACTTGTGGAATTGTTATCATGTTTCTTGATATTTGTTGAATTTCTTTACAAAGATGTTGAAATTATCACAAAATGTAGAATTTTTGAATAAATTTTCTAAAAATTTTATTGATTTATTTCCTGCATCTATATTTGCCCACGTAAACCACAACCCTACATTAACCAAGTAGGTTTTTAATCAAGGAGAATAATACTGGTAATCTTCTGAGTGAGGATTATGATATTAAATATCTGATTTCAGAAGTTTATCGGGATTATTTTTAATGCTCTTTTAATTGTATAAAAGAATAAAAAAGTAAAAATGAGAATGAATTGGCAAGGATCAATTGTAGCGATTGTAACACCTTTTAACGAAGATGGAAGTGTTGATTACAGAGCTTTAGATGATTTGATTGAATTTCATATCGAAAATCAATCTGATGGGATCGTAGTTTGTGGAACCACAGGTGAAGCAGCAACATTATCTAAAGAAGAATATTCTGAGGTTATCAAATTCGTTATTGATAAGGTGAATAAACGCATCCCTGTTATAGCAGGGACCGGATCTAATTCTACAATGACAGCTGTAGCAAATTCTCAAATGGCAGAATCTTTGGGTGCAGATGCTGTATTGGTAGTTTCTCCATATTACAATAAGCCTACCAGAAAAGGTCTTAAGGACTATTTCACTCAGGTTGCCAGTGCAATTTCAGTTCCTGTAATCATGTATAATGTCCCGGGAAGAACTGCTTCTAATATCCCAGCTGATTTGGTTGTTGAATTGGCAAATGAGATTGAAAATATTGCAGGAATAAAAGAAGCATCTGGAAACTTGGAGCAATTGGCTTGTATTTTACGTGACAAACCTGATGGTTTTATGGTATTTTCTGGTGATGATGCTCTTGCTTTTCCAGCAGTTTGTATGGGGGCTGATGGTGTGATTTCGGTTGCCGCAAACTTGTTTCCAAAAGAGTTTCATGACTTTATGCAAGCCGCATTGACAGGTGATTTAATTACTGCACGGGAATTGCATTTTAAATATTTAAATATCATTCAACTTTGTTTTATTGAGTCCAATCCAATTCCTGTAAAAACAGGATTAAGCTTGATGGGAAAAGTACAGGAAGAATTCCGTTCACCAATGTGCAGAATGGAAGATGAGAATAAAACCCAATTGATGGTTGAATTGCAAAAACTATTGGTACAAACAAACACTTATATGACAGAAATCGAAGAATTGTAAGTAATTCATTGATAATATTTCTCCCCCCATGAAATATTCTTATGAAACCATCTCACCAGAGGTGGTTTCTTTGTTTTCGTACCTTTCTATAATAGCAGCACCTACACTATCTCCCCAAACATTTACTGTAGTTCTGAATCGATCCAATAGCCAATCTATTGTTAGAATAAGTCCAATTCCCTCAATTGGAAGATGTACAGCTTTTAAAACAATTACCATGGTCACCAATCCGGCCTCGGGAATGCCTGCAGCACCAATGGCAGCAAGTGTTGCGGTTAAAAAAATGATTGTTTGTTGCGCAAAGCTTAATTCCAAGCCATACAATTGTGCGATAAATATGGCAGCCACAGCCTCGTAAATGGCGGTTCCATCCATATTTATGGTTGCGCCCAGGGGAAGTACAAAATTACTTGTCTTTTTTGATATCTTATTTTGTTGCTGTACACCTTGTAGTGTAAGTGGGAGAGTGGCAGTACTCGATGCTGTTGAGAAAGCATTCATTAGTGCTGTAGCAACTCCTTTTGCAAAACCGACAGGATTTCTTTTTCCTATAAATTTCAAGAGTAAACACAAAACAAGTAATGCATGAATAGATAGTCCTAAAAGTACAGTAAGGCTGAATTTACCAAGTGATATCAATTCAGGAAGAAAACCTTCATAACCACCAGCTTTCCCGATCCGCGCCGTAATTAATCCAAAAATACCTAGAGGAGCGATATACATTACCCAATTTACCAATTGCATGATTCCATCGTTTAAGACCGAAAGAAACTGAATGGTTTTCTTTGCTTTTTTGCCTAGCGAAGATAAAGCTGCACCAAAAAACAAAGAGAAGATGATTAGAGGTAATATGTCCATTTTTGCCATGGCAAGAAATAAATTGTATGCAATTAAGCCTTGCTGTTCTTGTTCTGGATTTCCAACGATTAGCTGTTTCAATGTTTCAGAAATTGCCGTGCTTTTTGATATATACTGATTTGAATCATCAGGCAACTGAATATTTAATCCGCTTCCCGGTTGAATTAAATTAACTAAAATAATTCCCAAACATACTGATATTGCCGTTGTTGAGAGATAGTAAGCCAGAGTTTTACTTCCAATTTTTCCCAAGCTGCGAAGATTGTCCAATTTTGAAATACCAACCAGCATGGAGAGTATTACCATGGGAACAACCAGCATCATCAGGATATTCAAAAAGATATCACCAAATATCGAGAATTTTAGAGCCATTTTTGGGAATATTCCTCCAACTAAGAAACCCAGGAAAATGGCAATCATAATGCTGATAAGAAGAGCATTAGCCTTGCCCAAATTTGAACCCCTATTTTTATTTTTAAAAAACATTAGATTTTTATGCAACAAAATGAACAATATTTAGTACAATAGATTTTGTAAGAAAAAGAAGTTTGACTTACGTCTATGCAAAAATTTAATTTTATCGAAACATTACAATTATAACATAAACTATTGAGTCAAGAATGTCAATTATTTTTGATAAAACATATGTAAACCGTATTGTTTCTGTTTATTATGCTATTACTTAAGATTACTATACTCAATGAATAAAGATTTACTCTTTGCACTAATACAAAATCCTAACCTTATTCCCGGAATTTACAATTACTGTGATGGATGGTGTGAGCGTTGTAAATTCACTTCCAATTGTCTTAATTTTAAGATGATGGAAGAAGGGGTTCCTGATTTAAAACCAACTGAAAATGATACTGAAGCAGAAGCTTCATCTGCAATGGAGAATTTGGATGAGATGTTTCAGTTGAGTATGGAATTATTGAATCAGGCTGCAAAAGATTTGGGTATGGAGTTGCCACAACAATCTGCCAATTTTGATGCCGAAGAGGAAGAAGAAAAAGATGAGTTGATTTTTAAAAGCCAATTGATGCTTCAGGCTGATAAGTATTCGGAATTGGTGGATGCTTGGTTTGCTGATTTTGAGTCATTATTGTATGTTGGTTCTCACTCTTTAAAGGAAATTTTTGATTTTAAGGAAGAAGAGGAGATGAATGATGCGGAATTACTGATATTCGATAAAACTGAAATTATTCGTTGGTTTCAATTTATCATCCCAAGTAAACTTTTTAGAGCACTTCGCAGTAAGGCCAATACGGAAGAAACCGGAAATGACTTTTATGCCCACGACTGTATCGCTTCAGCAAAAGTAGCGCTGATTTCAATAGACAATTCGATTGATGCATGGACAAGTTATATGCACCAATTTCCAGGTGCAGAAGATAGAATGTTACCAATATTACTTCTCCTTTCAGGATTAAGAACTTTAGTTGAGGAGGTTTTTCCTGACTCCAGAAATTTTGTTCGTCCGGGATTCGATATTTAATTAAAAAAACTGATTTTTTAATACAAAACGCTTTAAAGAGTGAATAATACAAAGCTTTTGTTATTTTATCGAATCGTTTCGGCTTTTGATTAAAACCGTTCATAATTTTTTGAAAGTAATTGATTCTATTGGGGAAATTTACCTTATCAAGAAATATTTTTGTCTCTCCTGATAAAAGTATATCTTCGCAACAGATTGAGTACAAATATTGGGTGATATTCCTGCTATGGAAGATTTAGAATATCACTTTTTGCTCATCACAGATCTTCTCTGTGTACCATAGCTTCATTATTTAATCATTGATTTGTGAAGCTGTATTGGTACGATTTCTTTAAGCATGTTTTCAAAGTATTTTCTGATTTCCTTCATAAGGAGATTTTCTATTCTCGTATATGATTTTCACTTCAATGAAAACTATTTCTATTATTGATTTTAAAATTTATTTGTGATGAGTTTAAAATTAAAAGCCATTTTTCTACTTCTTTTGGGAACAATTTTCTGGGGAATGACCTTTGTTTTCATTAAGGATGCTGTGTCATTAATGAGTGTAGCAGGATTTTTAGGATATCGTTTTTTGTTGGCAGGAATTGTGCTTAGCCTGATCTTTTACAGAAGGCTCAAGCTAATAAATAAAACGACTTTAAAGTATGGATTATTGATGTCTGTACCATTGCTAACAAGTTTTCTGGCACAAACCATAGGTTTACAGTATACCAGTGCTTCGAAAGGAGGTTTTATAACCGGGCTTTCAGTTGTATTCGTTCCTGTTATTCTCTCAATCATTCAGAGAAAGTTACCTTCCAGTAATATTTTTATTGCAGTTCTTATGGCAACAATGGGTTTGGCCATGCTAACCTTAAGCAGTAGTCTGGATTTAAATATTGGTGATTCTTGGGTGTTTCTTTCAGCCATCTTGTTTGCGATCTATATTATCATGGTTGGAAAAATAAGTCGTAAATGTGATGGGGTTTTACTTTCGCTTACACAGTTTTTGATTGTTGGTATAGTTTGCACACTTTATGCAGGAATCAGTGACGATTTGTTTATTCCTACTCAATACAAATTATGGCAGGCCATACTGTTTACAGCACTTTTTGCAACAGCATTCATGTACACCGTGCAGAATTACTATCAAAAGTATATCTCAGAAATTACGACCTCCATTATTTTCTCTTTTGAGCCTTTATTTGCAGCAGTAACGGCATTTTTCTATTTAAATGAGGAGCTTACAGAGAAAACGATTATTGGAGGATTATTAATATTTGTGGGAATTCTTTTTGCAGAATTAAAACTGGAAAATATAAAAACTCTTCTAAGTGTTGGAAAATAATAAAAACAAAAAAGTCGGAAACCACCCCGACTTTTCTATATTCACTTTATAACCCTATAACTCTATGAAAAAACCACTTTTCTGTTTTGTTATAGTACAAATGTAGGCTCAAAAACGGTTAAGCATTGCGAAAAAGTGTTAAAGAAGTTTAAAAGTTTAATTATCTTGCTTTTTTAGATTCAATCAGAATAAAATAAATGCTATGAAACTTATTAAATATGGGCTTTTTATCGCCTTTGGTATCTTTTTGTCGTGTTCATCTAACCAATCTGATGGGAATAAAATAAAAAAGGGATATGATGCTGAATTAGCAATTAAATTGAAAGCCGATCAGTATGGTATGAGTAAGTATGTTATGGCATTTTTAAAGCGAGGACCTGTTCGCAGTCATGATTCTATTACCGCTGCCAAACTACAGAAAGCTCATTTAGAAAATATTGAAAGCTTGGCAGATGAAGGTAAGTTGGTTTTGGCTGGTCCATTTTTCGATGATGGTGAAATTAGGGGGATTTATATTTTTAATGTTGAAACCATTGAAGAAGCTAAGGCCTTAACAGAGACAGATCCGGCAATAAAAGCAGGTCGGTTGGTAATGGAATTACATCCTTGGTATGGTTCCGCTGCTTTGAAGCAGGTAAATGAAATTCACAAGAGTTTACAAAAGCAAAATGTGAGTGAGCAATAGAGTTAATACGGTGCATATAGAATAGTTTATTAAATTTGCTACATAAAAAAGAATAAAGTTGGATATTTCTCTGGTTACCGAATACTCATTGTGGTGGATATTACCGATGTTTTTGCTTTCGATAGCAATTGTATATCGCTTATATTTTTACAAACAAATCTTGATAAAAGAAATAACTGTTTGGAAAACGGCCATACTTGCTGGTTTGCGTTTTATAGTTGTTTTTTTATTGCTGTTTTTATTAATAGGTCCAAGGATTAAGTACCAAAAGAGAATTAAAAATAAACCAGTTTTAATTGTTGCTCAGGATAATTCAATGTCCTTGAAATTAGGACAGGACTCATCTTATTATTTAAATCAATACCCTTCTGATCTGAACGAATTGATAAATTCCTTACAAGATGATTATGATGTAAAATCTTTAAGTTTTGGTGAAAAGGTTTCAGCCTTATCAAAATTGCATTTTAATGAACCTATAAGCGATTTTTCTTCCTTATTTCAGTTTGTAAAAGACAATTATGGAAGTTTGGGAAATGTTCGAATGCTTTTGGCTAGTGATGGATTATACAATTCAGGTGCAAATCCTCGTTATTTGAGCTCTGATATTGGTATGCCAATTCATACGATTCAGCTTGGAGATACATTGGAGATTAATGATGTGTCTATTTTTTCGTTAAAATCGAATCAAATTGGTTTTACAAATACCAAATTGCCAGTAAAAATAGGAATTAAGGCCTTGAATGTTAACAATAAAAAACTCCTTGTAGAGATAAGAAATAAGGCTAAACTCTTATTACAAGAGGAAATAAATGTTGCGGGAAAGAGCTTTTACCTTGAAAAAAATTATTTGTTAGATGCTGAGCAAAAAGGCTTGCAAAGATATAATGTAAAAGTTAGTTCCGCTTTCGAAGAATATACTCTAAAGAATAATTCTGCCGACTTTGTTGTCGATATTTTAGATTCCAAAAGAAAAATTGTAATCGCTTTCGATCAATATCATCCAGACATTGCAGCCATTAAATCAGCAATATTGGAAAATTCTAATTTCGACTTTGAATTGGTTAATTTAAATCAAAAGCAAGTAAGTTTTGAAGAAACCAATTTGATTGTATTGTACCAAATACCATCCAAAAGAAAGAATTATAAGGATTTGTTCAAGAAAATTGAATTGGCTAAAATACCAGCTTTAATTGTTGTGGGAGCAAGTTCAGATTTAAATGTATTGAACTCTTTAAATCTTGGAGTTCGTTTAAATGGCGAAAATGAGTATTATCAGGATGCTGTTTATTTGGAGAATCAGAATTTTTCTTTGTTTAATCTGCAATCGAAAGAAAAAAATGTATTTGAGAAATTACCACCGATTCGAACTCCTTTTGGAGATATTAATTTGAACAGTGAATTTCAAACATTAGCTTACCAGAAAATAAAAGGAGTAGATACACAATATCCATTAATTGCATTTGGCTCTGTTCAAGATCGAAAAATGGGTTGGATATTTGGAGAAGGGATGTGGCGTTGGAAATTGAGTGAATTTCAATTGTTTGATTCGAATACACATTTTAATGATATTGTCAATAGGATCATACAGTATTTGGCTTTAAAAGAGAAGAAGGATCAGTTGATTATTAGGCATGATAATGACTTTGCAGAAGGAAAGCAAGTGAAAATTCAAGCCGAATTGTATAATGATAGTTATGAGTTAATAAACAAATTAGACCTTCAATTTGTATTAACTAATGAAGATGAAAAGACATATAATTATCAGTTTTCAAGAAATGAAAATGACTATGATTTAACAATCAGTAGTTTAAAAAATGGAAGATATAATTATAAAGTTCAGACAGTTGGATTGGATGAGAATCTGGTACGTTCCGGTGAATTTATAGTTCGTTCCAATACCATTGAATCGAAAAGATTGCAAGCGGAAACTATAACATTAAAACAAATCTCAGGAAGTACGAATGGAACCTACTTTCGTAGTTTTGATTCCAAGAAGATAAAAACTCACTTTCTGAATGATATAGATATAAAACCAACAATTTCTTATGAATCTAATTATGGTAATGCAGTAAGTTTAATATATTTATTAAGTTTTATTATCATATTAATGGTTTTGGAATGGTTTTTGAGAAAATACTGGCTAGGAAATTAATTCTAACCACAAGAAATTTTACACTAATGACAAAACAAATATCTTTTACAAAGCGTAATTTTCGAAAATTCCTTTTATTAGGTGTTTTACCCATTATTTTTGCTGGTTGCCAAACCATGGCATTATATGATTTTGAAGGGCTAAAGGCACCCAAAGTAATTATTCCACCTGATGTTAAGACCATTGGATTTGTTGATCGAAATTTGAGTTTTGACTTGGATACTTTATCGAAATATTATGAGGTAAATAATTTAACATTAAAAGATAGTGTTGATTATTCTGAAATTCGTGCCATTAATTGTCATTTAGGTTTAAATGAAAATCTCTCTGCATATTTTGAATTGGACAGCGTTTCATATACACGATTACCTGAAAATCATGTTGTAGGGGATAGACATTATGATCCCATGTCTTGGGATAGAGTTGATAGTATTTGTGAGTCTAACGGTTCAGATATTTTAATATGCCTGGAAGACCTTCAAATATCTAATGAATATGAAATCATAGAAGGCGAAGAAAACTGGGGAATAACAGATGTAAAGTATTTTGCTGTCTGGAGAATTTATGACCCATTGTCCCAAAAATTTCATGATGTAAGAATGATTGCGGATAGTTTATTTACAGAAACCAGTTCTTACTCCTACACAAAATTGATAGAGGAGAAAATGCCTAAACGTGCAGAGATAAATGCCGAAGTAGCCTATGATGTAGGTCGGGATTATGCGGATTTAATTTCACCAAGCTGGATTTCTTTTACAAGGAAATACTTCATTGCCGGGCATCAGGATTTTTCTTTCGCTAGTTATTATTTGAATAATGATAGTGTTGATCAGGCAATTGAAATGTGGAAAAAACATGTAGATTCAGATGATAAGAAATTAGCAGGTAGGGCATGTTACAACATGGCATTGGCATACGAATTAAAGGAAGAATATCAAGAGGCGAGTAGGTGGGTGAGAAGAGCCATTAAAAAGTATAGAGAGATTGATAAAGAGCCAAAGGAATTTAAATATGTAAAAGAGTATTATAAAGAATTAATTGGTAGAACGCAAAATAATTATTTACTCGACAAATTCTTTGGAAAAGAGAAAACAGAATAAAAAAAGATCCCCTGGAAGTGTATAGTTTCAGGGGTTTTTTAATTTTGTTTTCTAGACTAAAAACAAGAACATGACAGCAGCTACAATTTTATATATCATACTTTTTATCTTAAGTTTTGATTTTATTCTTGAAAGAGTATTAGATATTTTAAATCTAAAAAAATGGACCCCAACGCTTCCAAAGATTTTAGAAGGTATCTATGAGAAAGAGAAGTACCTGAAATCACAGGAGTATCAGAAAGAGAAATACAAGTTGAGCTTTATTTCATCGGTAATTAGTTTTGCAACAAGCTTTTTAATGATTGCTTTGGGGGGATTTGCCTGGGTTGATGAGATGGTACGCGAATATACTACCAATCCAATCTGGTTAGCCTTGCTTTTCTTCGGAGTGATCATGATGGCATCGAGCGTCATTAGCTTGCCATTTTCGTATTATTCAACCTTTGTGATTGAAGAAAAGTATGGTTTTAACAGAACTACACTAAAAACTTTCATCCTGGATTTGATCAAGGGAGGGATATTGGGTATGCTAATTGGTGGAGGATTACTTGCTCTGTTAATTTGGATTTATCTTCAAACTACCAATAATTTCTGGTGGATGGCTTGGGCTGTTTTGGCAGTATTCATGATTTTTATGACGATGTTTTACTCCTCATTAATTGTTCCTTTATTTAATAAACAGACCCCATTAGAGGATGGTGAATTGAAAGATGAGATTCAAAAGTTTGCCCACAAGACAGGCTTTAAGCTTGATAATGTATTTGTGATGGATGGCTCAAAAAGATCATCGAAAGGAAATGCCTATTTCAGTGGCCTAGGAGCAAAGAAACGAATTGTACTATTTGATACTTTAATTAGTGAATTATCAACCCAGGAAATTGTTGCGGTTTTAGCGCATGAAATTGGCCATTACAAGAAAAAACATACCCGAAGTGGAATCATTTTGTCATTGCTTCAAACCGGATTGATGTTTTACATCTTTTCTCTTTTTATTGGCAATGAAAACTTATCGTCAGCTCTTGGAGCTGAACAACATGCTTTCCATTTGGGTTTAATTGCTTTCGGTATTTTATATTCTCCAATTTCCACCGTTTTAGGATTAGGGATGAATCTACTTTCAAGAGCTAACGAATATCAGGCAGATGAGTATGCAAAACAAAATTACGATGGACAATCATTGGGGGATGCTTTAATAAAACTTTCGGTTAGTACATTAAGTAATCTTACACCACATAAGGCATATGTGTTTTTCTATTATTCGCATCCAACTTTACTGCAAAGATTGAAAGCAATAAATTTTACAAAGAACAAAGACTAATTATAAAAAGGAATGCAAGCAGAAATTATCACCATTGGGGATGAGATATTGATTGGGCAAGTTGTAGATACAAATTCTGCCTGGATGGCGAAAGAGCTAAGTAAATATGGAATCGGCGTATCCAAGATCACAAGTATATCAGACGAGGCAGATGACATTGTAAAAACAATTGAAGCTGCAATGAAGAGATCACCTCTTGTATTAATGACTGGAGGTTTAGGTCCAACAAATGACGATATCACAAAGAAGACTTTGAGTGATTATTTTGGAATGAAGCTCATTCAGGATGATGAATTGTATCAAAAGATTCAGGATCGACTTGCTAAGTATGGAATTCCAATGAATCGTTTCAATAGAGAACAGGCCTTGATACCTGATAGAGCGAGAATCATTCCTAATGATTTTGGTTCTGCACCATGCATGTGGTTCGAGAAAGATAAACGTATCCTGGTATCGATGCCTGGCGTGCCATTCGAAATGAAAGGAATCATGCAAAATGGATTGATACCGGCAATAACAGATCATTTTGTAACTTCCGAAATTGTTCACAAAACCATTATGACGGATGGAATAGGTGAGTCGGTTTTGGCACAAATGTTAAGTGATTGGGAGGGAAATTTACCTCAGGATATGAAGTTGGCTTATTTGCCTTCGCCTGGAAAAGTAAGACTTAGATTAAGCATTACAGGTGATAGTAAACCTGAACTTGAAAAAATGGTTGATGCGGAAGTTCAAAAATTAAAGAAGATATTACCAGATAATATTTTTGCTTACGACGACATTGCCATTGAGGAACGTATAGCTGAACTTTTATTGGAAAAAGGGAAAACTTTAGGAACCGCCGAGAGTTGTACTGGTGGATATATTGCTCATTTAATTACATCTCACGCTGGCAGTTCAGCTTATTTTAAAGGGAGTGTAGTTTCTTATTCCAATGAAATAAAAGAAAATGTTTTAGGTGTAAATTCCAAAGATTTGGAGGAATTTGGTGCGGTAAGTCAAGAGATAGTTGAGCAAATGGCTACAGGGGCCAGGAAAGTTTTGAATACTGATTATGCGGTAGCAACTTCTGGCATTGCAGGCCCTGATGGAGGAACTGATGAAAAACCCGTGGGAACTGTTTGGATTGCACTTGCAGGAGATTTTGGTGTGCGATCTGAAAAGCTTGAACTGTATAAAGTGAGAGAAAGAAATATAAAGGTTTCGGCTTTTAAAGTATTGAACTTACTTCGAAAGGAACTGGAGAAATAAAATGATATTGCATATTATTGGAAGGCTTGCTTTATGGCAAGCCTTTTTTTGTGAGAGTAAGTGGAATTCAATTTGATATTTACATTCAGATTTCAATAGAATAGATAATGTTATATAAAGTATTTGTTGGTTTTTCTTTTTTAATGTGCTAAATTTCAGTAACTAATCTTGTTTTGTGTTTTAACATATAGATTTAAATAAAAGCTAAACACATCTAGATGTTTGGATATATAGATGAAAGTATATACATTTGAATCAAAATCAATAAACAATCAATAAACAATCAATAAACATGCGAAACATTATCTACCTATTGACTTTTGTTCTGGTGATGACAAATGCCCCAATGGTATTTTCTCAGCAATCGGAACTTAAATTGAGTTTAAAAGATGCTTTGCAAAAAGCCGAAGAAAACAACAGGCAAATAAATAAAGCGAAAGAGAAAGGGAAGGCTGCAAAAGCAGAATTTCGTCAGACCAATTCAGTTTTTCTTCCCAATTTAAATTTATCTCATACTGCCATAACAACAAATGATCCCTTGGCAGCATTTGGTTTTAAACTGAAGCAGGAAATTACGACACAAGTCGATTTTAATCCTGTTTTGTTGAATGATCCGGATCGAATCGAGAACTACAATACCAAAATTGAAGTTCAGCAACCCATAATTAATATTGATGGTTTGTATGGTAGGAAAGCAGCCAATGCGAAAATGCAGGCTGTAGATTATACTACGGAGCGAACCATAAACTTTACAAAGTTTGAAGTTAAGAAGGCGTACTACCAATTAGAACTGGCACATGAAGCAGTTAATGTGATTGGAAAATCTTTGGAAACAGCAAAATCTGCTTTACAATTAACCAAAGACAATCTGGAGCAAGGATATGTAAAGGAGGCTGATTTGTTATCTGCAAAAGTTCGTGTGCTTGAATTAAAAAATCAGCTGGCTGATGCTAACAATGCCCAAAAGCAGGCAGGTGAATTATTAGCTTATATATTGGGGTTTGACATTCGAACTGAAATTGTGACTACCGAGAAATTAGATCAAAAGCCTTCTCTTTTACAAGCAATAAACAAAGGGCAGGATGAAGGAATACGCTCCGATATAATGGCTTACAAAAAAAGTTTAGATGCTCGTGAGAATATGCTGAAGTCAGAAAAAATGAGATTTATTCCGCGTTTGAATGCCTTTGGAGCTTATGAATGGAATGATTCTCAGCTGCTGGGAACATCAGCCAATAATTACCTGATTGGAGCAAGCTTATCCTGGGATATTTTTAAGGGGTATAAAAATGTTGGTAGAGTGCAGAAAGCAAGGGCAGAGTTAAAGATTGCAGAATTGGATCTTGCCGACTATCAATCCAAATCGAGTATGGAGATACAAGCTGCCAAAAGAAACTTAAAAATTGCCTTCGATAGAATTGAAATAAGCAAATTGGCAAAGGATCAGGCCGAAGAAGCATATAGAATCAGAACCAACAGGTACAAGCAGGGATTGGAAAAAACAACTGATGTATTGCAGTCTGAATCGATGGCAATGATGAAAAATTTGGATTATATCAACTCATTATATCAATATCATGTAGCAGTTTTCCACTTGGAATTACTGCTCGAGAAAGAATTACAATAAGCAAAACAAATCTCAAAAAAATAATAAAGATGAACTCTAAGACAATATTATTGATTGCAATAACTGCCACACTAGCTTGGGGATTCCAATCGTGCGGTAGTGAATCAAATGTAAAGGAAAATCAGAAAGCGGATGTTACCGTAAGTGTACAAACCGTTAAAATGACAAATCAACCT
Source organism: Marinifilum sp. D737 (assembly GCF_026672275.1). Taxonomy (GTDB): domain Bacteria; phylum Bacteroidota; class Bacteroidia; order Bacteroidales; family Marinifilaceae; genus Marinifilum. The sequence continues at coordinate 34,859 of NZ_JANQCD010000008.1, forward strand.
GAACTTTTGAATTTTTCGGGAAAGATTGAAGCTGAGACTCATTCTAACTTAAGTACACGTATTATGGGGCAGATTGCCAGGATATTTGTAGAACCTGGACAAAAAGTAAGCAAAGGTCAGTTGTTGGTTCAGATTAAGGATCAGGACATACAGGCCAAAAAGGCACAGGTGAAAGCCAATATGATTAAGGCGGAAGCTGCTTTTGAAAATGCGGAGAAGGATTACAAGAGATTTACTGTTCTGTTCGAACAAAAAAGTGCTTCTCAGAAAGAATTAGATGATGTAACGACACATTACAATATGGCCAAAGCCGAGATGGAAACTGTGAAACAAATGGAAGCTGAAATAAATGAAATGCTGCGATACTCGGCGATAAGAGCACCCTATCATGGAATTATTGCTAAAAAGTATATGAACGAAGGAGATTTGGCTTCTCCGGGAATGCCATTGGTAGCTATTGAAAAACCAGGAGAATATAAAGTGTTGGCAAGAATACCTGAAACAGAGATTTCAAAAATTCAAAAGAATGATCCTGTAAAAGTGAAAATTAAAGCAATAAATGAAATTGTAAATGGTAAAATCACAGAAGTAAATCCTTCAGCATTATATACCGGGAATCAGTTTGAAGCCAAGATTCTTTTGGAACCAACTGAAAGTCAAATATCAAAATTATTTAGTGGTATGTATGCACAGGTTAGTCTCGAAAAAGGAGGGATGCCAGGTATTTTGATTCCAAATAATGTGTTGGTGAGAAAAGGACAACTAACTGGTGTTTATACAGTGAGTCAAATGGGTACAGCCATGTTGCGCTGGGTGCGAGTTGGTAAAACCAAAGGTAATATGACTGAAGTATTATCAGGATTAAGCGATGGAGAAAAGTATATCGTTTCGTACCAGGGTAAAATTTGGGATGGTGCAAAAATAAGCATTAAGTAGTTCGATCATCAAAAAGTAAAATTAAGTTCTAACATCAAATGTTTAGAAAATGAAAACAGGATTTGCAGGCGGTATCGCCAACTTATTTATAAATTCAAAATTGACTCCTCTTTTAATGGTCGCTTTCATGATTATTGGAATGTATAGCGCTTACCTCACACCAAGAGAGGAAGAACCACAAATAGATGTTCCCATTGCTGATATTTTTTTAATGTATCCGGGAGCAAGCCCATCGGAAATTGAATCACGTGTAATGCAACCGCTTGAGAAAGTTGTTGCAAACATACCTGGGGTAGAATATGTTTACTCTACATCCATGCCGGGACAAGCTATGTTAATTGTTCAGTTTTATGTAGGAGAAGATGTTGAAAAATCTCTTGTTAAAATGTACAACGAGATTATGAAACACATGGATGAAATGCCGAAAGGAACTTCCATGCCATTGATCAAAACTCGTGCAATAGATGATGTTCCGGTACTTGGACTGACTTTTTGGAGCGAAACTTACGATGATTTTCAGTTAAAGAGAATTGCACAGGAAGTAAACAATGAAATTGAAAAGGTAAATGAAGTATCAGAAACCAAAGTAATTGGTGGACGTTCGCGTCAAGTTCGTGTGGTTTTAAATCGCGAACAAATGGCTGGTTATAATATTGATGCATTAAGCATCTCTCAACAAATTCAGGTGTCAAATCAGCAAATTGGTTCAGGATCATTTAATAGTCACGATAAGGAATACCTTGTTGAAACGGGTAAATTCCTGGAAAATGCTGATGATGTATCCAATTTGGTGGTAGGAGTTTACAAGGGAAGTCCAATCTATCTAAAACAGGTAGCAGAAGTAATAGATGGACCAGAAATACCATCACAATATGTAAGTTTTGGTTATGGTAAAATTAATGATGCAAAGGTGCAGTTTAAGGGAGAATATCCCGCAGTTACCATTTCTGTGGCAAAACGCCGCGGTGCTGATGCAATGAAAGTGTCTGAACAAATTCTGACAAAGATAGAATCCCTAAAAAAAGATTTGATCCCTTCTGATGTGCAGATTGATGTAACCAGGAATTATGGAGAAACTGCCTCGGATAAGGTAGCTGAGTTGTTACTACACCTTCTTGGTGCAATTGTAGCCGTAACATTTGTGGTAATGCTGGCTATGGGGTGGCGTGGAGGATTGGTTGTATTTCTTTCGGTTCCGATTACTTTTGCATTAACCATGTTTAGTTATTACTTCCTCGATTACACATTAAATCGAATTACGCTTTTTGCATTGGTTTTTGTAACTGGGATTGTGGTTGACGATTCCATTATCATTGCAGAGAATATGCACAGGCACTTTAAAATGAAGCGTCTGCCATTTATGCAAGCTGCTTTACGTTCCATCGATGAAGTGGGAAATCCAACAATTCTGGCAACTTTTACGGTAATTGCAGCCGTTTTGCCGATGGTTTTTGTTTCCGGATTAATGGGGCCTTACATGAGTCCAATGCCAATAGGTGCATCCATTGCCATGATATTCTCATTGCTGGTGGCCCTTACTATTACGCCTTACCTTGCCTATCGCTTGCTTCATCACGAGGAGAAGGAAGGCAAAGAAGAAAAAGCTTTTAAACTTGAAGATTCTTTAATCTATAAAATGTATGCTGCCACCATTCGTCCAATGTTGGAATCGCGATTGAAGCGTTGGGGATTCATCAGTATTGTAAGTGTACTTCTGCTGGCTTCAACTACTCTAATCTATTTTAAAATGGTTGCAGTAAAGATGTTGCCGTTCGATAACAAGAACGAATTCCAGGTAGTGATTGACATGCCAGAAGGAACAACATTGGAACGTACAGCTGTGGTGGCTAAGGAGTTGGCAGCTTATATCGCTCAACAAGAAAATGTAGTTGATTACCAAACCTATGTTGGAACTGCTGCACCAATTAATTTTAATGGTTTGGTTCGTCATTACGATTTAAGAAAAGGATCGAATGTTGCGGATATACAGGTAAACCTTACGCATAAGCACGATCGGGACCTGCAAAGTCATGATATTGCCAAGGCGATGAGACCTGGACTGCAGGAAATCGGAAAGAAATTTAATGCCAATGTAAAAGTGGTGGAAGTTCCTCCGGGACCACCTGTAATGTCAACCTTGGTAGCTGAAATTTATGGACCAGATAGTGAAGGTCAGATTAGTGTGGCTAAGCAGCTAAAAGGAATATTTGGAAAGACCAATGATGTGGTTGATGTAGATTGGTTGGTTGAGGATGATCAGACCGAATTCCAGTTCAATGTGGATAAAGAAAAAGCCATGTTGGCAGGGGTTTCAACTCAACAGGTGGTTCATACTTTAAATATGGCATTGCGAGGGCATGAGGTTTCTCAACTGTACCAGGAACATGAACATGAGCAAGTAGGAATTGATTTGAGGCTACAAGAAAAGGACAGAAGTAGCTTGACTGATCTAAAGAAAGTAAATGTTCTTACACAATCGGGCCAACTGATTCCTTTGGGGGATATTGTTGATATCCAGGAAAAAATCAAAGAGAAAAGTATTTACAGGAAAAACCAAAAAAGAGTGGTTTATGTAACTGCTGATGTTGCCGGAAAATTGGAAAGCCCTGTTTATGGTATTATGGAAATATCGGATAATCTTACTGATATTAAAGTGCCAGAAGGATATGAGTTAATGGAAGAGTATACACAACAACCATTTTTCGAAGACAATTACAGTTTGAAATGGGATGGCGAATGGCAAATTACATACGAAGTTTTCCGCGATTTGGGAGCTGCTTTTGGCGTGGTTTTATTGGTGATTTACATGTTGATTATTGGTTGGTTCCAGAATTTTAAAGTCCCATTTGTAATGATGGTTTCCATACCACTTTCTCTTGTTGGGATATTGATTGGTCATTGGTTAATGGGGGCATTTTTTACAGCAACTTCCATGATTGGTATGATTGCCCTGGCAGGAATCATGGTTCGAAATGCCATTCTGTTGATCGACTTTATCAATCTGAGACTAGCCGAAGGAGTGCCATTAAAGGAAGCAGTAATTGAGGCTGGTGCAGTTCGTACTACACCAATTCTACTGACAGCAGGAACCGTGGTAATTGGTGCCGTAGTAATCCTGTTTGATCCTATCTTCCAGGGACTTGCAATTTCCTTAATGGGAGGATCGATAGCTTCAACATTCTTAACCTTAGTGATTGTACCATTAATTTATTACATGACTGAGAAGAAGAAATATCCGGAAGTAAAAGAAGAAATAGAAATTTCCAATGAATAATCACATAAAGTCGAAAATATGAAGGTTGTTATCATTTTTTGTGTGAAAGCATTTTACAAAGAGCTAAAACAGATATACAATACAGCAGGTATTGATGCCTATAGCGAATTTGATGTAAGAGGTTATACCAATAAACGTAGTGGAAAATGTGAGGCACCAAATTGGTTTGCCTCTAGTAAAGATCATTACGACTCTATCGCTACTTTTTCCTTTTTAAACCAGGAAAAAGGGGATGTATTAATGAAGCAGATTGAAGAGTTCAATAAAGGAATTGATTGTTGCAGCCCGATTCATGCATATATGCTTGATGTTGAGAAGTTTATTTAAATAAAATAGATATGAGAGAAAGAATTATAAGAGGAATTGCCGGTACCCTGGTACTGATAAGTATTATTTTGGCAATCTATGTAAATATTAACTGGTTGTTTTTAACAGCATTTGTAGGTTTAAATCTCTTACAATCTTCAATCACCAAATGGTGTTTAATGGATGATATTTTGAGAAAGGTTTTTAAAGTGGATAGTTAATCCGCAAGTTTTGTTTATTGATTGAGAATCCCGAAGCAAATGTTTGTTTCGGGATTTTTTAAATATTCAAATGTAGATTTATTTGTACTGGTTACACTTTAGTGGGAAATACTAAAGGTAAGATTGATTTTACTGAAATTAGCTAGGTTTAATAGTGGAGTTGAAACACTAATCAAAAACTTAGCATACTAAGTCTCCAACAAGAAGCATACTAAGTCTTCAACAAGAAGTATACTAAGTTTTGGACATTAAGTATACTCTAATTTTATTTAGGCATAAAAGCATGAGGAATCATATAGATTATAAGTTTTCTTAAATATTCTTGTGGAATTCTTTTTGTCAGATTATCAGATACTAGTGATGCATTTTGAGTGTTTTAAGTGTGCTGAGAATTTAATGAAATATTATGCCTGAGTGATTGTGCATAGATTTTTAGCTCTAATAGGACATTTATTAGAATATGGACACCAAGAAAAGTTAGTCTGATTAATAAAGATGATAAGTTAATATCATGTATTTGTAATTGTTGAAGTTGATGTTTAAATTTAGTAGGTCTAAAAGAACTCCACCTAGATGAAATATGTATTCCAATTAATATCAATTATTTTTTTGTTTGGCTGTAGCAACGAGAAAATAGCTAGTTTCTTAAATAAGGATGAACAAAAATGGCTTTTAGAGAATGGCGATTCAATTAGGGTAGTTCAAGATCCTTTGTTTGCACCTCTTGATTTTCTCAACTCAAAAGATGAGGTTGTTGGTATTTCTGATGATTATTTAGATTTAATTGAAAAGAAACTAAATATCAAGTTTATTCGAACACATCGTAACAGCTTGGAAGAAAATCTAAATTTTATTAAGAATAAAAAAGTGGAAATTGCAACTTCTATAGCAAAAACTCCACAACGTAGTAAGTATTTACTTTTTACAGAACCTTACTATAAATCACCTGCAGTAATTATTAGTAATAAAAGCAAAAAATTGGCAATTAATGATTTACTGGGAAAAAAGGTTGGTGTAAGTAATATGTTTGCAGTACATGAATATTTGGTGAAAAATTATCCTGAATTAGATTTAGATGTAGTACCAGATGATTTAACAGGATTAAAAAAATTGGTTTTCAATGAAACGGATGTAATGGTTGTGGATTTGGGATCGGCTTCATTTCATTTAGAGAATTTGGGGATTGTGAAGCTCCATGTGGCAGGTAATGTCGGGTTTACCTATGAAATAGCAATGGGAGTTCGCGATGACATGCCAATTCTAAGAGATATCCTGAACAAAACAATTCGTTCGATTGATAGAGCTGAAAAAAACAAAATACGTAAAGATTGGGTTTTTCTTTCGACTCGTGAATTTTGGGAACGTAAAAACTTTTGGTATTGGTCGAGTGCTATCATTCTGGTTTTTTTAATCGTATTTTCAGTTGTATTATTTTTTAACCGAAGGTTGCAAAAATTGGTAAAGAGAAGTACTTCAGAACTAAATAAAGAACTTAAACAAAGACTGATTGCAGAAAACTCATTACGAGAAAGTGAAGAAAAATATAGAATTGTTGCAGAGCAAAAAGGCCAAATAGTATATGATTATAACTTGCTGAATGATAGGATTTATTGGTCGGGAGATTTGGAGAGAACTATTGGTTTAACACCTAAAGAATATGAGTCGGTTACAATAAAAGATTGGGAAAGCTTGGTGCATCCTGATGATGTTACTGAAGCAAAAAAAATGTTGGAACAATCTATTGCGAATGGAGAAAATTACGATGTAATATACAGGTACAAACGAAAGGATGGTTCTTATGTTCCAATAAATGACAAGGGGACTTTTCTTAAAGATAAAGACAATAAGGCCTACCGAATGTTGGGAATAATGAATGACATATCAATGCAAATTGAAAGGGAAGAGCAGCTTAAAGAAGCAATAAAAATTGCTGAGAATGCTGATCATTTAAAAACCCAGTTTCTTGCCAATATGTCACACGAAATTAGAACTCCTATGAATAGTATCGTTGGTTTTTCATCCTTGTTAACTATGCCCAATATAACTAGAGATAAGCAACTTAAGTATAGTGATTTTATTCAGCAGAGCTCGGATTATTTACAAAAAATAATTGATGATATTATGGATATTTCCATGATTGAGAGTGAGCAAATTAATTTATACAATGAGGAAGTTAATGTTAAAAAGTTAATTGAAACGCTTAAGGAATTTTTTGAAAATCATGACAAAATAACCAATGAAAGTATCGAGTTGAGCACACAAATTGATTTGGATGAAGTAAATGAAAATTTATATACTGATGAGGTAAGATTAAAGCAAATCCTAATCAACCTGGTAGGAAATGCTTGTAAGTATACAGACAAAGGATCAGTTCGAATTCATTGTTCGAAACGAGATCATACTTCTTTGTTGTTTGAAGTTAAGGATACTGGGGTTGGAATTCCTGAAGACCAAATAGAGAATATATTCGATCGATTTTTACAGGTTAAAAATCAGGGAATGGAGAACAATAGTGGAACAGGCCTCGGATTATCTATTTCGAAAGGTTTGGTTGAACTGCTAGGGGGAGAAATTTGGTGTGAATCTGCAGTTGGAGTTGGTACAAGCTTCTATTTTACTTTACCGATAAGAGTATTCAGCAGTAAAAGGAGATAAATACATAGAGCCATTGATCTTTCAATGGCTTTTTTTAGTACTTATATCTATACTACACGATTAAAAATGTGAATATTGAGTATTCAAATCACTAGGAAACGAAGTTTTTCAGATCAATTGATGAAACTCCTTTATTTTTTGACAAAACTAATGCTTAATTTAATAATTCATGTAAAAGTAAATAAATGTAAGATTGTGTTAAGAAGTTGAAAATGTTGAGTAATATTTTAATTGCATGTCGATGAGTAGGTTTAAGGCGAAAATTGCTGGAATTTGATTTTTATACTTTCAATTTCTATAAGATTATGCTGCTAAACATAGTGTTTATGCTGAATTTATAGGGCTTTGCAATGAAAAAAAACTTGTTAAAAAAGCATTGTGATTTTTATGGAACTTTTATTTTTGCCGTTCAAATTATAGCAATTTTATATGATCCGTAAGCTTCAATACTTATTTGCAATTAGCTCAAAAGAGCGATTTCACCGATATCTTTTAAAGAAAGGTGTTAAAATTGGCAAGAATGTTAATTTTAAGAATAGAAAGACCTTGGATTTTGATTTATCAAAGCCATCTTTGATAGAAATTGGGGACAATGTATTTTTCAATAAATATTTTACACTCCTAACACATGATGCGGTATCAAGATTGTACAGGGTGAAATATAAGGATTATATGCCTTATTCTATCGGAAAAGTAAAAATTGGAAATAATGTTTCTTTTGCCCGTAGGGTTACAGTTCTTAAAGGTGTGACCATTGGTGACAATGTATTTATTGGACATGGTTCTCTGGTTTCAAAGGATATTCCATCAAACTGTATTGCTGTAGGCAGACCTGCTAAACCTGTGTGCTCGCTGGATGAATACTACGAAAGATCAAGAAGAAAATACATGGAAGAAATGAAGGAGTATTATCATCACATTAAGAATGTAGAGAATAGAACTCCTACTGTTGAAGATTTTAAAAAAGAGTATTCATTATTTATTAATGGCGATAAGATCGATGAATTTCTTGAATCTTTAGATAAAAGATCGAATCGAAAATTGAGACAAGAAATGGAAAATAACTATGATTGTTATAAGCATAATCATGTTGCCATGTTTAATGGGTTTGATGATATGGTAGCTAATTTTTAGCTAGTTGAATTTTAAGTCGAAACTAGGTTAATATTATAAAAAGAGCCATTGATTATTTTCAATGGCTCTTTGTGAATTAAATAACAGAAATAAATTATATCATAGGCATATGTGTTTAGTGTGTGTGTGTAAGTATTTGTTTGTGTTGTTTTATTTAAATGCTGTAAACTGTTGTTATCTTACAACTATTTCTTTTTATCGTATACATACCAGTATGCAGTACCTACAAATAGTGCGCCTCCAACAATATTACCTAAGGTTGCAGGAATCAGGTTTTTAACAATGAAATCCATCCAGGTAATGTCCGCACCATGAAATATAGCAACCGGAATAAAGAACATGTTGGCAACACAGTGTTCAAATCCCATAGCTACGAATGCCATTACCGGGAACCAAATTCCTAAGATTTTGCTGGCAATGTCTTTTGATGCATAGGCTAGCCACATTGCCAAAGCTACCATCCAGTTACATGCTATTCCTTTTAGGAAAGTTTTGTAGAACGGATTTGAAGTTTTTGCAATTGCGATATTGATTGCAGAATCTACAGATGGTGAATGCATAATTGCCTGAGTTAGATAAACCAGGAAATAGGCAACAATCATCGATCCAATAAAATTACCGAAATAAACAATAGCCCAATTCTTTAATGGTACCTTTACAGACATTCTTTTTGATAGTACCGAAGGAATGAAATAAGCTGTATTTCCTGTAAATAATTCAGCTCCAGCTACCGCGCAAAGTATTAAACCCAATGGGAAAACTGCTCCAAAAAAGAACTTTTGTAATCCCGGGTTGCTTGCTGCTAGGCCTGGCATTGCTCCACCAACAACCAAGGCTAATAAGCTACCCATTGCAATATATCCTCCTGCTAAAATTGCCAATACAAAGGTTTTCTTAGCAGGCATTACTTTCTTTGCTTCAGCTGTATGGTTAACTTCTTCCACAGTTTCTTTCGGAGAATTAAAGCCGGTTGAAACTTGAGGCGTTACTACAGATGTTGCAGATTTTGGTTTTACCACCTCAATGACTTCTGTGGTTTCTTGAAATGACATGTTATTTTATTTAGTAGTTCAGTTGATAGTAACCAGCTATCCTATTTTTATTTGATATTTTCCGGTTACTATTTACTCAGCACTAGGTTCGGTACTAATTAATAATTACTTCTTTAAAATACTGACCAAGAATTTCTTTGGCAGTATTTAGCTGTTCTGTGGTATTTTCGGGAACTCCTTCTAATTTGTATTCCCATTTTAGATGCTCGTATTTGTGAACACCCAATTTGTGATAAGGCTGAATTTCAAGTTTTTCAATATTTTCATATTCTTGAAAATATTTACCCATTTCATGTAAATATTCTGGTTGATCAGAATAACCAGGAACCAAAACGTAGCGCATCCAGGTTCGAATATTTTCGTCACGAAGATGTTTGGCAAATTTTAGGGTTGTATCATTCCTTTTACCGGTTAGCTTTACATGTAAATCTGGATTAATGTGCTTAACATCTAGTAAAACCAGATCAGTATTTGAGATTAATTCTTTCACATCATCGTTAAGAACATTGCCATTGGTGTCGATACAAGTATTGAAATCTTCCTCTTTAAGCTGCTTGAATAGTTTCTTCAATTCAGCAGCTTGCCATAATGGCTCACCTCCCGAAATGGTTACTCCTCCAAGCTTCCCAAAAAATGGACGTTGGTTTCGTGCTTTTCTCATCACTTCATCGAGTGGAGTAGGAGTACCTCCTTTAAAGCTAATGGTATCTGGGTTTGCACAGTATAAACACTTAAATGCACAGCCCTGAAGGAATACAACAAGACGAATACCTGGACCATCATAAGTACCAAGAGATTCGAATGAATGAACGTTTAACATTGTTGAGAGTTAGTTGTTTAGTTAATGAATCCTTCAGATGTTATCCAGATTCATATCTTAAATAAAAAACGAGTCCGGAAAGCACAAAGTGTTCCCGGATCTCGGTATATAAGTAGAAAAACGTTCTTACATTTTTTCGAAGAAGCTACGAGAGATTACCTCAAGTTGCTGCTCACGAGTCAAACGTACAAAGTTAACTGCGTATCCTGATACACGAATTGTTAGCTGTGGATATTCTTCTGGACGCTCCATAGCATCTTCCAACATCTCACGATTCAATACGTTTACGTTCAAGTGGTGAGCACCTTTGATGAAATAAGCATCCATCATGGTTACCAAGTTATCCTGACGGATATCAGCAGTTGCACCTAACGACTTAGGAACGATTGAGAATGTGTTAGAGATACCATCTAATGAATCTTCGTAGTTGATTTTTGCTACAGAGTTCAATGAAGCAATTGCACCGTTGGTGTCACGTCCGTGCATTGGGTTAGCACCTGGTGCAAATGGCACACCAGCAGCTCTACCGTCAGGAGTAGCACCTGTCTTCAAACCATAAACTACGTTAGAAGTAATGGTTAGGATAGACATAGTTGGTTCTGCATTCTTATATGTGTGAAGCTCTTTCAACAAACCGTTGAAAATCTTAGGAATCTCAACTGCAAAACAGTCTACACGATCATCATCGTTACCATAGTATGGGAAGTCACCTTCAATTTTAAAGTCACAAGTCAAACCTTCTTCGTTACGAACTGCAGTTACTTTTGCATTTTTAATTGCAGAAAGTGAGTCAGCAACAATTGAAAGACCAGCAATACCGTATGCAAGGTTGATAGCAGGATTAGTATCTACCAATGACATTTGAGCCTTTTCGTAGTAATACTTATCGTGCATGTAGTGAATGATGTTCATTGACTCATTGTAAACACGAGCCATTTCTCTCATTGCGATTGTGTAGTTTGCCATTACTTCTTCGTAATTCAACTCATCGCTTTTCATTGCAGGAATACCATTGATCAACTGAGTACCAGTTTTCTCACAACGACCACCATTCAAGGCAAGCAATAAAGTTTTAGCCAAGTTACAACGAGCACCAAAGAATTGAATTTGCTTACCAATTTCCTGGTAGGATACACAACAAGCAATACCGTAGTCATCAGACTTACGAGTGTCTGTCATCAACTGGTCATTCTCGTACTGGATTGATGAAGTATCGATAGAAACCTGAGCACAGAATTTCTTGAATCCTTCTGGTAATTGATCAGACCAAAGAACAGTCATGTTTGGCTCTGGTGATGGACCTAATGTGTAAAGAGTGTTCAAGAAACGGAAAGAAGTCTTGGTAACTTTTGATCTTCCATCCAAAGTTCTACCACCAATCGACTCAGTTACCCAGGTTGGGTCACCTGCGAAAATCTCATCGTAAGCATTCATACGAAGGTGACGAACCATACGCAATTTCATTACGAATTGGTCAATCATTTCCTGTGCGAACTCTTCAGTAATTGTTCCTTCTTCCAAATCTCTTTGGATATAAATATCAAGGAAAGTAGAAACGTTACCTAGTGACATTGCAGCACCATCTTGCTCTTTTACAGCAGCAAGGTATCCCATGTAAACCCATTGGATAGCTTCCTGTGCAGTTTCAGCAGGACGACCTAATTCCAAGTCATACTTAGCACCTAATTCTTTGATTTGACCCAAAGCTTTGATTTGCTCAGCAACTTCCTCACGTAAACGGATTGTTTCGTCAGTCATTGGACCATTCAAACCAGCCAAATCTTCTTTTTTAGCTTCGATCAAACGATCGATACCGTATAGAGCTACACGACGGTAGTCACCAATAATACGACCACGAGCATAGTTATCTGGCAAACCTGTAAGGAATCCTAATGAACGGAACTTACGAATTTCAGCTGTATAAGCATCAAAAACCCCATCATTGTGAGTTTTTGCAAAATTTCGGAAAATATCTTTAACACGATCTGATACTTCAAGACCTTGTTCTGTACAAGCTTTTTCAACCACGGCAATACCACCATATGGTTTCATTGCTCTGCGAAGCAATTCGTCTGCCTGTAGTCCTACGATAACCTCTAAAGATTGGTCAATATATCCTGCACCGTGAGAAGCGATTGTTGAAACAGTTTCTGTGTCGATTGAGCGAACACCATTGTTTGCACGTTCTTCTTTTACAGCATCAAGACACATTTGCCACAATTGCTTTGTGCGCTCTGTAGCTCCTGTTAGGAATGATGCATCCCCAGTGTATGAGGTTAAATTGTTACTAACGAAATCTCTAACGTTAATTGTCTTTTGCCATTCACCGGCTTTAAATTGCATTTTTACCATTGCAGATAATAGTTTTCTTTGATTGAATTTCTTCAATCATGATTAATTCAAATCCTTAGCGTTGAATTTGAACTTGAAATGGTTGTGTTTAAAATTATATTTTGTTTTTGATTGTCAAAATTGACAATCTCAACACAGAAAAAAAACAAGATAAACTTGTCCGTTTTCCATTCAGAGCGCAAAGGAACAGACTATTTTTTTGTTACGCAATACCAAGATGTTATGATATTGCTTATGCAAAGCTTTTCGGAAGGCTAAAGTTTCTGGTATTCTTAGAGTTTTGCAATGTCGAGATTGCAATGTGAAAACACTCAATTTAGAATCAATCTAATTGAAGAGAGTTCTGCTTTTATAAAAATTGAATGATTGAAAGAAAAATACTATTTAACATGCCTTTGTTAAGTGAAAGTCATGTTAAAAAAATGAACTGACTATACTAAAAACTCTTACCCAGATGGGAATTAATATAAAGACTATGAATGTACAAAAAAAGCCTCGTTTTATGGAGACGAGGCTGTGGTAATTAGGCTTAATTTTTTAAGTTAATTTTATTTAAATGCAATCCATCAGATTGAATTCCACGTGCATATTTTACACCCGCTTTTCCGAATATCATGGTGTAACCTATAGAATGATCCTGTGGGATTCCAATCAAGTCTCTCAAAGTAGGATCAATTTCTTCAATAACCCAGGTAATCATGCCATTCCAAAGTGTAGCCACATTATTAGCATTGGCTGCAAATTCAAAATATGTTAGGGTAATCGATGAATCCATTTTTGGTGATGCATCTTTAGCTGGAGCTGTTGCAATAAGCATGTGAGGTGCATTTCTAAAAATGATATCAACACCAGCTTTTTCCCAAAGTTTTTGGAATGAAGCAAGCATGGCATACTTTTTAGGAAGATTTCCTTCTGCAGATGCTTTTTTAACTGCATTATAAACTGCTTCACGGAAAATGATAATATCTTCTTTGTTGTCGATTAATGAAAACAATACGGCATTGTCATTGTGGCCCGTTGGTGCATGTGATGCTGTTTCCATCAATTCCTGAATCAATTCCTGATCCAGATTTTCATCTTTAAATTTACGAACCGATCTTCTGGTTTTAATATGATTATTCATGGCCTGAGCCGATGGCATTTCAGCTTTACACGAAACTGAATCTTCAGGCTTTTTGCCTAATATCGAAATAGCAGCCGTTGGGCAAATGGCCAAACAGTGCTGACATTTCATACAATTCCTTTCTTTCTCTTTAGCAATGGAAGCCTTGGGTGTAAGGTTGATAATTCCTACCGGACAATCCTCTTTACATAGGCCACATTCAATACACTTGTCTTCTGCAAGTTTAAAGTCGATCATTTCTTTTGATTTTCAATTCTTCTATTTTCCAAATGGAAATTCGCGACAAAAATAGAATACTTCTTGCATTATAGGTATAGGAAGTACGTAATTTTTGATTTGACTTTATTGCACAAAAAAACCTGCCCAAGCAGACAGGTTTAATATCTTAATGTTGCGGAGTTTTAGAAAGCAACAGATACGCCCAATTGGATTACAGAGTTTTGAACTTTAGCATCATCTTCATCGATAATATTTGATAACCCTAGATTATATCGCAAGCCTAAAGCAACTTTTTCAGATATATCATATTCAAAACCTAGTGCTAGTCCTAAATCTAATCCTTTCATTTGGTCATCTGCATCACCACTAATAGTTGCATCGCCTGAATCAACTTCAGCTTCAGAACTTAAATGAATACCAATTTGAGGACCTGCTATAGCATGAAATTTCTCAGCTAAGCTAGCTCGAAGTAACAATGGAATGTTAAGGTAGTTTGATTTCCATGTGACATCAGAACCGTTGCCATCCATTTTAAAGCCTTGTCGAGAATATACCAATTCAGGCTGGAATGCAAGTTTTTCATCAATAGCAAATCTTGCGAAAGCACCTATAAAGATATCTGTTTTTACATCAGAATCATCAATATCATCTCCTTTAAAGTTTGCAAAGTTTAATCCACCTTTTAAACCGAATTTAACATCTTGTGCAAATAAACTTGTACCAACAAATAGTACAGCAACTAGTAGTAAAATTTTTTTCATGTGATTTGTTTTTTAATTAGTGAAGTAAACATACAAAATACATATGTTTTAATTCGTGTTGTACAATATGAAAATGTCCTTAATTGATGAATAGGAGATAAGCCTTTGTCAAGTTAAATATTCTTGATGCTAATTTACATGATGAAATTACATCGTAGATTGGAGTGAAGTCATCAATCTTTACTTTCTATATCGACCTCTTTTTACCTCATGTTTACTTGATGAATTTATATTGGCTTCTTTTTCCTCGGTTGTATCAGGATCATCGCTAAGGTAAATGGCTTCATCACCCGTAGCAGTAATTTCGAGAACCTGGCCATATTTTGCTGGAAGGCCTAATTCTAAAGCCTCTTTCCATTCTCCATGACCAAATACAGCAATTTCTTCGTCTTTTTCCAAAACTCCCTCTTTGCACCTTAGTGTTTTGTTAAATCCAAAGAAACCAGTTGTATCTATTCCTTTACTACTTAAGAAAGACTCCATATTCTCGGTAGGATCATTCAAAAAGCCTGATTTGTACTTGGCATCCTCAACAATGTATGATTTTAAGAGTGTATCGTTAATGTAAGCATATTTGCTGCCATCTTTAATCACGTATTTGCAGTGTCTTTCCTCATCAACAAGGGTATCCCATGTTGAGCTTTTTCCTGTTGACCTTTCTTGCTCAATCAGTACATGATAAAGGGAGCATTTTCGTCCGGTAAGAGGAGCAATTAAAGGAGTGTCAACAAATTCTACTTTTCCAACTATTCTTGCTGTTTCTCCACTTCTGAAACTGGAAAGTCTTTTGAGTTCTGAATTTTTTAGTTTACGCTTGATCATTGCTTTTTTACTAAAGAAAAATACCAATAATAATACGATGGCAATTATTGCTGCAAATACGATGATGATTGTTTCTTCCTGCATTCTATTTTTTTATTTTTAAAACTCTATCTAATCTTATTTTACCGCACTACATTTCACAATTCCTTTTTCCTCTGATGCCAGGTAAAGATTGTCTTTGTTGTCAACAATCATAGGAATGTAAGTGCAACCTTTTACCAGTTCTTCGATGCCTTCGATTTGCTTTGCACCCTTATTACTGTATACTTTTATTCGGGTAGGATCTTTCTCTACGGTAACAATTGCTCCGTTCGATAGGGTAGCAACACTTACAGGATTACAGCATCCATGAAAATCACCTAACTCTTTCCCGCGTTTGCCAAATGCCATTAAACTGTTTCCATTGTAATCGAAACCTTGAACTCTGAATGCTCCTAAATTGGCCACAATAATTTCCTTTTTTTGGTTTACAGAGAAATCTAGAATACCACAGCATGCACGCATGTCGTCTATTTCCTTTAAAAGTTCGCCTGATGTTCTATCATGAATTTGAATCTTCTTTAGTTTGCAATCCGATACGATCAGATGTTGATCTACAACACGGCTGCCCGAAGCGATATGAACTCCTGATAGTTTGTACTTACTAATTTCTTCACCTTCTTTCGAGAAAATTTGACATCCTACGCCAACAGGTAATTCTTTCGATACCATTCTGCCACGAATCTTCTTCTTCACAAGTTTCATTTTGCTCGATAGTACATAGATATTGTCTTCGCTATCGACAGAAATTGCAGTAGGCTTGCCTGAAATGGAAAGTTTAAATCGTTTTGTAATTTTTCCTGCTTCATCTAAAATCAAGATGGTTCCATCCTTTTTAAGAGCACAAAGCTGGTTATTTGTAAAGTTTGCCAAATAAATTACATCCAATACACGTTTTCCTTTGTATTCTTTATCTACCTGGTACGAAACCGGACGAACTCCATCCATAATCTTATCCAAGCCAATTTCTAGTCGACGCATATTTTCAACATTGTTGATTACCTTGGCTACATAAGGCTGTTTCTTTAAATCAGGATGCAAATCTTTCACCAATTCGTATAGCTGCTCATAAGATCTGAAAATGGTTGCTCTTTCAAATAAATACCCTGAGTAAAGTGCATTGGGATTCTTCTGCATAAAATCTTTTTCGTATTGCTTAATTGCAGCATTAAGCTCCTTTTTATGTTTGGCATATTTTGCCTGTAATGCCTTTTTATCCTTATCACTAGCATTGGGATTGTACTTAGGAAAGGTCTTCTTTATTCTTTCGTATTTTAGACGAATTTGTTTTTTACCAGATTTGCAGCGCTCGTAGTCGTTGTGAATAACAGAACCGGTAATTTTGGCATTCTCAAAGTCATTTACAGATCCATTAAAACCCATTTTTACATTCTCAAGCATTACCTGTTTCTTTAGAACCACCTCTTTGCCATTGCGTTTAAGTTTTAATCGCAATGTTCCCATAAGTAGTTTGGGATAGTAACCTTTAAATTGAAAATTTCCATTTACAATTTTACTCGTGTCTGTTTGATAGCCTTTTTCTGCAAATGTTAACAACACAATCTCTCCTTTACTTATGCCATTAATGTGACCATTTAGAACAAAAGGGGTGTTTTTTTCGATGGATTTTCCAGCCATAAATAAAGCCATCAATACAGTTAAAATTAATAGGGTCCTTTTCATCTTTTGGGTGTTTTGGTTTTTGTGATTTGATTAAAGAATTGCTTCAGTTAAAGATTAATATTTCTCTCAAATCACTAAATGTACACAACATCTGTCCTTTACACAAGAAATCATAAAAATGAAAACGAAACTTTTAGTAATATTAAATGATTCAAAATAGGATTAACAAAATTAATGTTAAAACATTTGTTGTTTTCTTGCATTAATTATAACTTCATTATCGTTTTCAAGAAAGAATATGTTGGGTAGAGGTGATAGGTGAATTCTTAAATAGACTTATTATGCTAATGCAAATTAAATTTTCCAATCAACTTTTTCGAAGTATAAATTCCCAAGATACAGGCTGATGTATCTTGATAGACTCCAGGGAGACAGAAATACAAATCGATTTTAGATGTTAATAAAGGATTTGGATTTTTATACAAGCGTATTTTGAGTATATAATATGTGTTTGGATTTTTTACCAAAGGGTTTGTGTGTAATTTTCATTAGAAATATTTTTTCATCTTAAACCATTTTCATAATTAAGAAAGTGCCTGGAATTTCGTGCGAGGGGTAAGTGAAGTTCGCAGAAGATTGCGTAACTATGGTTTCGAATATCAATACTTAAATAAGAACCTGTCGAGGAGAATATTGTAGAAACAGAAAGCATAGAAAATAAATAGTGAACCAATGGGCATGGAAACCCAAAGGTTCACTAATGTCGAAAAATAAATGTGCTCTGTTGATGATTTTAAAAAAACCTATGGTAAATGTCAGTAAACCAAAAAATGCAATGCATAAAGAAACAACAGAGCCATTTGCCTTGTAAAGCTAATAAATAAAGTTAAATCATCGAAGAATAAAACAATAGAAAACTTACAGATTTAAAAAAAAGTTGAAGGAGAAGTCTCAGAAGTGCCCAATTTTGACATTTAGCTTGCTCTTTAACACCTTAAAATGATCTGTTTAAAATATAATTCACAGATAGAAATATATCGTTAACTGACTATAAAAGAGATGAATTTACAATTGATAAGATACAGCATGTCGGAAAGTTCTACCTTGGGCATGTTGTTTATCGATGGGTATTTTTCTTGTTATACCCTCGAAGATGCAGCGAGAGAAGAGAAAATACTTGGTGAAACATGTATCCCGGCAGGGATTTATGGAATTACCCTTAGAACAGAAGGGGGACAAAATCATCGGTACACTCAGAAGTTTCCGAATATGCACAAGGGAATGCTGCATTTGTTGAATGTGCCGAATTTTAAATACGTCTATATTCATTTTGGCAATACAAAGGAAGATACTGATGGGTGCATATTGGTGGGCGATGGTGTTAATAACAACCAAATTGAGGAAGGATTTGTTAGTAGTAGTGTGAAGGCCTACCAGGGAATTTATAAGATTATTGTAGATGCAATGGAGGATGGAGAAGGGGTTTGGATTGAGATTGTTGATGGCATTCCTGCTCAGAACAATCAAAAGCAATTGACCAATGCTGTTGTAGCCGCCAATAAACTTAATTTACGAAAATCGCCAAGTGGCGAAGTGGAAGGCGTTCTAAACCAAAAAACACCAACCAGAGTGCTTGAATCGCAAAATGGTTGGAGTAAGGTTTTGATAGAAGGTTGGGTTGCCGAGGAGTATCTGGAAGAGTCTTAGAAAGTTTTGAATGGTAGAAAAGTGATAAAAAAGTTGGGATAGTTTATTGCCTTGAAATAAAAATAACCCAGTCAATGGTTTTTCGACCTGACTGGGTTAAATTATGTGTGAAAGTCAATGATTTGATTAAACTTTCTTTTTCTTATCTATTTCTTTTGGCGTTCGCACCCAATCTTTCGTTACAATCATGTAGTCAGGATCAACAATTAATGTGCTGGGTTTACGTATTACAGTAAATTGAACTTTGTTTTTACCTGACTTTAACCTCAGTTTCTTATTGTACAACTTCTTGTTCCTGGAGTTGAAAGCAGCTACTTCAATGTAGTCATTACATGGTGTTTTGCTCTCTTCTCCTTTGCCATCAACATAGTACTTTTCCACATCAATTACAGCATCAACTGTATAAGTGAAATCCTTGTTTCGGGTGTATGTTACCGAATCAATATTGGTTTTGTACATGGTAATCTTTTCCAATGCATCCTCAACAAAGTACTGTAAACTATCAGGAGTTTCCAATTTGATTCTGGAAATTAAGTCCTGTGTTGTTGGATATGGTGCACCCTTAAAGGCATATTCCTTTAGGAAGCCACTTAATACATTCATGAATTTTTCTTTGCCAAGGTAATTGCCAAGTGCATTCATTGCCAATGCACCTTTTTGATAATAGGTAGATTGCTGGTATGGGGCAACTTTGGCAAGAGGCCGTTCCGCACGTTGTTCATCCTTTCTTGAAGAGACATATCTAAACATTTCATTCTTAAAGAATTTGTTCATTCTTTCCTCATCGAAATAGGTTCTCATGCACTGCAATGCACTGTATTGAGTAATGGATTCCATTAACATTTGAGATCCTTCTACATCGGCGGCAGCTACCTGGTGAGCCCACCACTGGTGAGCCATTTCATGAGCAGTAACAAAGAATGGATAATCCATGGTTTTCTGATCGTCTTTTACATCTTCATTGTTCAGATCCCTTAAATCGGCAATGAAACCAATGCCTTCAGAGAAAGGAATCATATTCGGGAACGATTGGGCGTAGCTTGAATATCGCGGGAACTCAACAATACGAAGCTGATCGAATTGGTAAGGCGAATAACATTTGGAATAAGTCTCCAGAGACACTTTCACTCCATTCATCATATTGTCCAGATTATACTCGTGTCCCTTATGATAGTAAATGCTCAAATCAACTGTTTTGCCATTCTCATCTTGCCATTGATCGGTCTTCACCTCATACCTACCCGAAAGAATTGCATAATAATTGATCATTGGGTGTTCCGATTGATAATGGAAATAGTTTCTGTTATTTTCTTTCCATGATTTAATCAACTTTCCCGGTGTTAAGGCGGTTTGATCAGCCGAAGTACTTACCACGGCTTCGAAATTGATAAAGTGTGAGTCATCACTGATAAAGTGTCGATTAATGCCTTGGGGATCATCAATGCTCCTTACGATATCACGTTCTGGTAAATTATGCTTTTCACGAGTACGTTTGTCTGACAATTCTCTTTCAGCTTTATATCCAACCGAAGGGAACAGGGAGTTGTATAGGAATGTACCATTCTTTTGAGTGAGATTATTGGCTCCACTTAAAGTAAATCCATCATTGTAAGCTTTAAAATCAAACTTAAGTTTCAGTTTTTCATTAACCTGCAATGGAGTTTCCAACTTGTATATTTTAATATGAAACTCATTATCACTTTCAATTAATTCGGCTTTTCGGTCTAAATCTAATTTCTTAATGAATCGATTTGAGTTGATGTAAACAATTTCCATTGGCGAAGAGCTTAGATTTTGCAAGGTATAAATCCCCTGAGCCATTAAATTTCCATTATTGGGATAAAGATCAGCATTCAGGTATACATCGGTAATTTTTGGCTGAGCCATCGCTTCATATTTCTTAAAATCTTTCTCGTAGCGAACGGTTTCCAATTCTTTGGTATGAGGAGTTTTATAATCTCCTTTTATGTTTGTGTTGTAGAAAATGAATGAACCCAATAGAATAGCCGCAATTGCAAGTACCGAGATACCTTTAGCAGGATTTCCTTTTACTCTTTGCTTAAAGATGCTTAATCGGGTTTTCCAGTGACTTTCAGTTTGGCTTACCAATAGCTGATTGCCAAGAATAATTAATATGCCGGCAATAAGCAACCAGTAGAGTTTAAAAACCCAGTATGGGAACAGTTCAAATCCATATCCATTCATGTCGGAATAAGATACACTGGTTCCGGATGCATATATCAATAAAGGATGCTTGAAAATAATGGCGGCAAAGTATTTATCAATTACCCAATACAGAACAATAAACACGTATCCTAAATATTTGTTGTTAATCACAATATGAATGAGAAAGGCAATGCTCATAAGTAGAATTGTATTGACGAATTGTATTCCAAATACAGATGTAAAATACAAGCCTAATTCATAATTGTAATATCCGGCCATGCTTTGAGCTATAACACCGCATAAAATCAGTATTAAATTAATAAATACCATGCCAGCAGTAAGGGCAATAAATTTGCTGAATAAGCTTATCCAGCGAGGAATAGGATAGGTGTGAAAGATTTCATGAATTTTCTTATCGCGATCACGCCAAATCATATCGCCAGAGAACAGAAGAACAATGATAAAGATAAAGAGCTGTATGCTTCCTCCGAAAATTTGTAATACCTGATAGGTTACAGGATAGGTGTTGGTATCGTACATTTTACCTATCCCTTTTGATGCTACAAAAAGGAAAATTAGCATGATAAGGCAAATTAACCAGAAATAGGCACTTCCAAATAATTTGTTGGTTTCGAAGCGGGTTAGTTGCAGTAAACTTTGAAGTGTATTTTGTTTTTGTGATACTTCAGGAAGTTCTCTGCTTGTACTTTCCATATTTTCTTCTGTTGATACGATATTGCTTTGCCTGTTATTCCGTTTCCCCAGTTTAATTTGGCGCAGGTTATATGCAAACTGAAATCGAAAATAGGTTAATGTCATTAACAAAGCACCAAGGCCAACCCATAGTAATCTGTTGTACAGGAATACACTCTGCAGTTTGGCTCCGGTATCGTTCATATCCGATGCAGAATTTCCAACCGATACCTTGAGTGATGCTGCTATACCAAAGGGATCTAAGAGTGAAGCCAGGTTTTGACTTTCCAGATCCTGAAACAGCTTCATGGCCACAGCATACAAAATATAGAGTGCCAATATGGAAATCCAGTTTACAACAGCATTGCGCAACAGGATACTTAATGAAAAAAAGATGGTGCAAACAAAAAATACATTGGGTATGATACGCGTGAAATAAGGATATAGGTAGGTAGCCCATTCGTTGGGACCAATGTATGCCTGGTCTAAATAGGGCATTAAACTACCCACATAAAATCCGAAGCCCACACCGGTAAAAGCAAGGATACTTAAAAGGTAAGCTGCACTAAATCGACCAAACAAATAATTGACCTTTTGCAAAGGGGTACTGTACATTAATTCAAGGGTATTGTGTTGATAGTCTTTCAATACAACATTGGCACATAAAGCCGCTACCAAAAAGATGCCCAGGTAGGAAAATGTACCAAAAAAGATATCTAATATACCTGGTGCATTGATGTATATATTGTCACCACCAAATTGGATGTTGATGCTTGGAATGGCTCCTCCGGCAGCATTAATAACTGCGAATGCAATTAGGAAAAGAATGCTCCAGTAAATGTATATGGCGGGTCGGTTAATGGCACGCTTGAATTCGAATCGGAATATTTCGTAAAACATGGTATGATTTTTAAATTAAAACTAAGCTCTCTATTGTCAGCTTTTGGCTTACTTTATTGCAGAGAAATAAACATCTTCTAAATCAGGAGATACATTTACAAAGCCATTGTTTGGATGCTCTTCCTGAAGGATATGAATTAATGGCTTCCCTTCGTTTAAGTGAGAGGTGATTAATTGGTAGCTTGCCTGGTAATTATCAATTTCCTGTTTTGTGATGCGTTTTTCCCATATCTTTCCATTCAATTCGGTAATCAGATCGGAAGGACGACCATTGACTAATACTTCTCCATTGTTTATGATGGCCATGTCGTTACACAAATCTTTCACATCATCTACAATGTGTGTGGAAAGAATCACAACCTTGTTTTCGCTAATTTCGCTAAGCAGATTGTTAAAGCGATTTCGTTCTGCGGGATCAAGACCAGCTGTTGGCTCATCAACGATAATCAGTTCAGGTTTTCCTAATAGTGCCAATGCTATTCCAAAGCGCTGTTTCATGCCACCACTAAAGGTGTGAACACTTTTCTTTCTGTTTTTATACAGATTTACTTGGTTCAGCAGGAACTCTACCATTTCTTTTCGTTCCGATTTAATGTGAATTCCTTTTAATACGGCAAAGTGAGTTAACAATTCCTGTGCGCTAATGCGGGGATACACACCAAAATCCTGTGGGAGGTAACCCAAGACTTTCTTAACAGCATCTTTTTCCTTTAAAACATCTATACCATTAAAAGTGATGATGCCCTCATCAGGATCCTGAAGGGTTGCTATGGTGCGCATTAACGAAGATTTTCCTGCTCCGTTTGGACCAAGCAGGCCAAACATTCCACTACCAATGTTCAAATTCAAATTGTTTAATGCTTTTACCCCATTTGGGTAGGTCTTACATATGTTGTTGATTGTTAATTGCATGATTGTTTATTTTAATTTGTTAAGTAGGTTGATGAATCAGGTCGTAAGGAGACTATGGAACAATTCCTGAGAAAAGTCTCAAGCTCCAAGTTTCAAACTCATCGGATTAGGGTAAAAGGAGTGAAGCAAATTGGAATAATAAAGTGAACTTCCGAACTTTGCATTACTCATTACTCATTACTCATTACTCATTACATCTTCATAACTTTGCCACCCATGGCTTTCATTTCGCTTAGCTTCTCTTCCTGAAGATCCTGAAACTGTTCTTCAGTGATTTCTTGTGATTCAGCTGGAATTAGCTCTTTCTCGTCTATATCTTTAGAAAATGAAATGGCTTTAAAACTGAGGCGATCATTATCAACAGCTAGCACGGCTCCATTGAAAAAAAGAGATGGCATAGGAGTTATTTTTTTAGGAAAATCTTTGGCCACCCAAAAGCTAAATGCATCATCGCTGCTTTTGTATTCATCACACTTATAACCAAGAATGTTTTTCCTTCTTCCTGTTGGTTTTGCATCGGATGTTATTATTGGAGTTTCGGTATGGAATAGTTCATCATCCAAATCAATGTAATTGCGGAATACATTCTTTTCAAAGTTAAACCATGTGCTGTTTTTGCTACCACCCATTTGAATCATAACTCCCTTAGAAGAATCAGATTTTAATTCTTTCAGGCAACCATGCTTTTCGTTAAAAATGAATTGGAAGTTTTTGCTTGTAGTTTCCGGAATCATAGCTTTTAATGCTTGCTGATCAGGACCAAGACTTTTGTGGATGTTAATGATGTTCTCATACACAATGGTACCTTGCTTTTGAGCAAAAATTGCATATGTACTCAATACAATTGCCAATGCAGTAAATAATACTTTTCTCATAAATCTAATTGTTTTATAATTTGTAAATGGATTTCTTATTATCATATCAGCAAATGTATTGGGTGAGGAAGAGAATTTGGGTTAATGCTTTGTTATCTAGTGTTAACGTGTGTTAACGGAGGGAATAAGGCTTGGAATATGAGTGAGATTAATTGTACTTTAGTCGTGGAAATAATATTATAAATGTTATGAGTAAACGAATTCGAATTATTCTATTTCTGGTATTTGTATCAATCTTAGCTGTTGTGATCCTTCAAGGATACTGGATTAACAATTCATATAAGATTAATAAGGAGCAATTGCTTAAAGAGATAGACCTTGCGCTTGAGAAGAGTGTGAAGCAAGAGATGAATTTGCGGATGAGCCAAAAAGCCAAGGTAGTGTTCAAAGGACAGAATACTTCTGTGTTTTATGTGGGTGAGGAGTTGGAAAGTAATGTCAAAATAGACTCTATCGTAAAGCAAATGTATAAAGATGAAAGCTCTGGTCGTGCTGAAATTACAATGAATTTGAATGAGATTTCAGTGCAGAATGGAAATCTGGATTCTATTCCTGAAAACTTTGAGATACGGGTTAAGGAAATGATTACTGGTTTGTTGGCAAATGAACTGGCTGGTGAATTTAAAGTGAATACCAATATGATTGATTCATTATTTACTGATGATTTATCGAAACGGGGAATAGAGCTGTCTCATCATATTGAAATGGTGAATGAAAAAGATTCTCTGGTCAAGAGCTTTGCCAGTATTGCTTCCGATACCTTGAATACCATGTGTACTCGTTCTTTTCAGGTGGATATACTAGGAAAGGAGAAATTACGAATACGAATTCTCAATGAGCAGGAAGTGATTTTTGGACAGATGATGACTGGTTTGATTGCCTCACTGGTTTTGATTTTGTTAATATTGTTCTGCTTTTTGTACATGCTGAGAACCATTTTTAAGCAAAAACAACTGTCACAAATAAAAAATGACTTTATCAACAATATGACACATGAGTTGAAAACACCAATAGCAACGGTGTCAGCTATTGTGGAGTCTATGCAGAATTTTGGTGTATTGGATAACAGAGAGAAAACCAATAAATATTTGGATGTGTCTCAGAATGAATTGGGAAGACTTTCAGGATTGGTTGAGAAGGTATTAAACATGGCCAGAGAGGAGAGGGAAGCATTGAAAATGAGTCCTGAAGAGTTAAATGTTCGTGAGGTTTTTGACAATATAATCAATAGTCAGACTATTAAACAGGAAGTAAAGCAGGTTTCTTTCGATTTAAAGGTTGATGAGGATGCGGAGAAAGTTACTGCAGATCGTTTTCATATGGTTAATGTGATGCAAAACCTGATAGAGAATAGTATTAAATATTCTGATGATCCTGTAATGATACGTATCGCCTGTGAGCGCAATGGTGAATACCTTAAAATCAGTGTAAGCGATAATGGAATTGGAATTTCAAAAAAGCATCAGGCAAAAGTATTCGATCAGTTCTATCGCGTTTCTACCGGAGATGTACATGATGTGAAAGGTTTTGGCTTAGGATTGCACTATGTTAGGAATATTGTTGAAAAGCATGGTGGAAAAATAGGATTAAGCAGTGAAGTGGGAAAGGGAAGCACATTTACAATTAATTTACCTCTATAGTTATGAGTGAAGCAATGAAAATACTTTTTGTGGAAGATGAAGAAGCATTGGGCATGGTGGTAAGTGATAGCCTAAGAAGTCGTGGTTTTGAGGTGGATTATCATACCGACGGGGAAAGTGCTTTACAGGCTGCGCTTGAGAATCGATATGATGTACTTGTTCTGGATGTGATGTTGCCTAAAATGGATGGCTTTAGCATGGCCAGGGAATATCGTAAAAGCAATCGTTCAACACCAATTATTTTTCTTACTGCACGTTCGCAAACCGAAGATGTGGTTGAAGGTTTTGAACTTGGTGGGAATGATTACTTGAAGAAACCATTTAGCATGGAGGAGCTAATTGTTAGGGTGAAATCTTTGGCGGGACGTGTCTTAAATCAGGAAACCCGTGAATTGGAAGAATGTTTTGTTGGCAAATATAAATTCAGCATGCAAAAGCAAATGTTGGAATTGAATGGTAAAGTAAAAAGCCTGACTCACAGGGAAGCGCAAGTGTTGTATATGTTGTTCGAAAAAAGAAATCAAGTACTCGAACGCAAACAGGTATTGGACCAGCTTTGGGGAGATGATTCTTTCTTTAATGCCCGAAGTATGGATGTATTTATTACCCGCTTGAGAAAATACCTGAGGGATGATCCAAGTATTCAGATTGTAAATATACGTGGGATAGGTTATAAGCTGATGCTCTAATAAAGTACGCTAAGTTCAATGTAAAAGCTATTTGAGTAATTCTTTTTTTTGAATATAAAAACGGGAATCTCTTTTCGGAAATTCCCGTTTCTTTTACTTATTGATTTGTTTTTATTGCAAAGCCACTTTTACTGATTCCGCAATTGGAGTTGTTGGTCTTCCCAGAATAGAAGAAAGTGTGCGTGAATCATCGAATAAAGCTCCAAAAGAAGCACTTACATCCCAACTTGCCAATCCAAGAGCCAATCCCTCCGGTAGGCCAATGTTTTTTAGAATATTGGCATAATCTTCCTCTGGCAGATTGTTGTATGGGATTTTTTTTCCAGTTTGTTCCGATATCATAGCAGCCAAATTGCTTAAGGTGTAAAAATCATCGCCAGCTAATTCATAAACTTTGCCCTTGTGTGTTTCATCTGCAAGAACAATTGCGGCAGCTTCGGCATAATCAGCTCTTGCTGCCGATGAGATTTTCCCATTTTTGGCACTTCCTAAAAATGCACCTCCGCCAACTGCTCCCGGAACCGATGCAGTATAATTTTCGCTGTACCATCCATTTCTTAAGATGGTAAATTCAAGACCTGAATTTGTAAGGATTTCTTCTGTTTCTACGTGCTCTGTAGCAAGGTTTAGGTGCGAAGTATTGGCACGAAGTAAACTGGTATAAACGATCCATTTTACTCCAGCCTTTTTAGCTGCATTAATCACATTTTTGTGTTGGGTAGTTCTTTGTCCAAATTCAGTACCCGAAATCAGCAACAGATGATCTATACCATGAAGTGCCTTCGAAAGATGATCTGGTTTACTGTAATCAAACTCACGTGCCTCAACACCTAAATTTGCAGCCTTTTCAGTATTTCTTACCAACGCTACAATATTTTCATTTGAAACTCTGCATTTAAGTTGTTCAATAACCTGGCTACCTAGTTGACCTGTAGCTCCTGTAACTGCAATCTTCATATCTTTTGTTTTTTTAATGATTTGTATTCTTAAATCTTATACTACAAAAGTATAGGAGCGTGCAGCTGTTGAAAAGGTAAAAAAGTTCTCTTGAATGGTAAAATCAGACTTTATTGCTGTTTTTGATATTCTGAGGGAAGCATGTTTACTCTTGCTTTAAAATATTTTGTGAAGTTGGTAGGATCATCAAAACCAATTTCGTAGGCAATTTCCTTAATAGAAAGATTTGAATATACCAACAGTCGTTTGATTTCCAATAGAATTCTTGCATCGATAAACTGTTTTGCATTGGAATGAGCAAATAATTTTACAGCTGCATTTAATTGCTTTGCTGATACATTTAACTGATCACAGATGTCTGTAACACGAAATTTATAGCTAATGTTGTCTTCTAATGCTTTTTTAAATCTGATATACAAATTAAAGGAATCATCGCAAACAATATCTACATGTTCACGTTTGTTTCTTTCAATTTGAATCAGGAAGTTTTTTAGAAGATTTCGTTGGTACTCAGCTGTGTCGAATAACTGCTTTTTATTTTGTTCGGCAATCATCTCGTTTAGAAGGGTATATACTTCTTTATTTGCAAAATTACTGACTGGCTTTATGCTATGGGTAAAAATGGTGTAGTCATAAAGATATTGATAATCGATTCCACCTTTGATCAAAAAATCAGGAGTAAATAAAACGGCATAACCATCTAATTGTTCGTTATCAGAAAATCGCTGAACTTGTCCCATTGCAATTGGAATTACCGTATGTTCTGAGTAAGCTATCTTTTCGAAATCAACCTCGTGTACACCTACTCCTTTTTTGATAATTAGGATCTGGTAAAAATTTAATCGATGAGGCTTATGATTAGACTCATGTGAGTGTTTTAGAATTCTTTCCAGAGGAACGATTTCCAAGCCTAATTTAGTACTCTTGTTGTTGAAATTATACTTGGGAATACTGGATTCATTCATAGGTTAGCACAGTGTTTGATTAGTGGCTTAAAAATAATAAAGAGTCAGCTAATGTGACTCTTTTATTATTGGATTTCTTAATCTTCTTTTTTTCTACCCCTTTCCATTACCAGTCCCATTTTACTCATTACATGATCATAGCCATTCTTTGAGTGCGGTAAGGTGCATTCGCTACAGTTTTTAATGCCATTATCGGTATAAGTAAAGTTTCCACCGCATTGGTTCCCTAACATATACAATGGGCAAAAGCAGAACAGGCAATTGAACTCACTTTCGCTTTTTACCTTATGGCAAGGGAAATATTCACATTTTGTATTCTGAACGAATTTATAATTTTCTGACATGATTTGTTGTGTTATTTTACTGTTGACAATATTAAGATTTTTGTTTTAGAGTTTTACTTTATCAGATAAGTTTAATAGCATATCTAAAATACATGTAGGGTTTTTATTTCAAAGACATATTATAAAACCAAAAACATTATTACATCCAGCTAAATCCATTGCTTATCGGAGAATAAGTGCAATGATCTAAAAATCGCAAGATTCCAATCTGTTTAGGCATGTAATCATTCAATATCACTATATATTTGCCTTAAATGGGAAAAAATTAACTATTAATAACTTAAAAAATGAACACTAAACTAGGGAGTATAGGAAGAATTTTTACTTTGGCTCTTCTTATTTCATGTACTGTGTGGCAAGCTACTGCACAAGTAAATTACAAAACGCGCGAAGAAATTCCAGCGAAATACAAATGGAATTTTTCTGATATCTACGAAAGTTGGGAAGCTTGGGAAGCTGATTTTAAAGCCATTTCGGTAGACATGGAAAAAATTCAAGGCTTTAAAGGCAAGCTGGGAGAGAGTTCTGAGAATTTGGCAGAAATGCTGAAAATTCAGGAAGATTTAATGAAGAAGGCTTACAAAGTGTACCAATTTGTTTCATTCCAGAGTACTGTTGACCAAAAGAATATGGAGCTAATGGCTAAGCTTCAGCAGGTTCAATTGCTATTCGCTCAGTTTGGGGTGGCTACAGCATGGATTTCTCCTGAAATGATTCAGATTCCGGAAGCTACCATGAAAGAGTGGGTTGATTCAAATCCTGCTTTGAAAGATCATAAATTCGACTTAATGGACATGTATCGTTTACAAAAGCATGTTCTTAGCGAAGAAATGGAGCAATTGCTATCATATTACTCACAGGTAACTGGTACTGCCGGGAATGTATTTAAAGCGATTTCTACGGCTGATATCGAATTCCAGGAAGTAGAATTGTCTGATGGTAAAAAGGTGAAAGTTACACCAGGTGTTTACTCACAAATTGTAACCAACAACCTTAAGCAGGAAGACCGTAAGAAAGCTTACGAAGCATTGTACGATGTGTATTACAAGAACAAAAATACATACGCTGCCATTTACAATGGTATTGTTCAGGCAAACTGGGCAGGTGCTCGTGCTAAAAAATATGAATCATGCCTGGATGCAAGATTGGAAGGTAATAACATTCCTAAAGATGTTTACCTGAACCTGATTAAAACAGTGAAGGAAAACACAGCTCCAATTCGCAAGTATATCGAATTGAGAAAGAAAGTTTTAGGTCTTGAAAAATACTATGGCTTTGATGGTTCTATCAGCTTGACAGATTATAGTAAGAATTATCCTTATGAAGATGCTGTTGAAGTGGTTACTGAGTCAGTTCTTCCGTTAGGTAAAGAGTACCAGGCTAAATTGAAGAAAGCAACTGAAAGTGGCTGGTTAGATGTTTACGAGAACCCTGGTAA
The DNA here is from genome assembly GCF_026672275.1 of Marinifilum sp. D737. GTDB lineage: Bacteria > Bacteroidota > Bacteroidia > Bacteroidales > Marinifilaceae > Marinifilum. Next base: position 65,482 of record NZ_JANQCD010000008.1, read on the forward strand.
AAGATCTGGAGCTTTTTCTGCTGGTGTTTATGGCGTTCACCCATACATGCTATTGAATTACGATGGAACCTTGGATTATGTGTTTACTTTAGCACATGAGTTGGGACATACAATGCACACAACTCTTTCTAACGAAAACCAACCTTTTGCAACTCATAGGTATACTATTTTTGTTGCTGAGGTGGCATCTACTTTTAATGAGCGTTTGTTGTTGGATCATATGATGGAAAATACCAAAAATCCAAACGAAAGAATTGCTTTGTTAACACAGGCTATTGAAGGTATTATTGGTACTTTCTATGCTCAAACCATGTTTGCTGATTACGAATATCAGGTACACTCGATGGCAGAGCAGGGAAAACCAGTTAATGCCGAGATTTTAACTAAGGTTTGGGGTGGTATTGCTAACGAGTATTATGGCGATGCAACTGAAAAAACAAAATATTCAAACTATCCATGGACAAGAATTCCTCATTTCTACAATTCACCATTCTATGTATACCAGTATGCAACTTGTTTTGCATCATCAGCTAAATTGTACAAGGATGTAATGGAAGGTAACAAGAAGGATAGAAAAGATGCTTTGGAGAGATATTTGACTCTATTGAAATCAGGAGGTAATGATTTCCCAATGGAGCAATTGAAAAAAGCAGGTGTCGATTTGTCGAAACCAGAAACCATTATGGCTGTTATCAACCAGTTAGATGAATTGGTTGATCAATTGGCTGCGGAGCTTGAAAAAGTGAAGAAAAGCTAATTAATTAGCATTCTAAATATAGAAAGCAGCTCATTTGAGCTGCTTTTTTTGTCTGCTTATATAAATGTCTAATTAGTTACAGGCTATTGTAAGATTTTCAATACCCTTGGATCTTGCCTTTTTACTTTGTTTTTATCGATTCCCTACCACAGGTCAGCCCTTCCTGACCACCTGGCAATGTCACATTCCTGTCCGGGAAGCACTTCCTGCTGTCCGGGAGCTCATTACTTGTGTCCGGGAAGTTATAAGTCAGGCAATTAAGAGGTCAGGTTAGATCTTTCTCTTACTTTATGCCACCTAAAATTTTGTCCATTACCCATGCGGTATGGCTGGCTGACTTTCCGGTAGATGGATGATTCATTTTTCCAAGCAGGTGTTCCCTCATATTTTGTACATGGTAAAGTTGAATGTTTTCAGGATTCTCGATGAATTCTTCTTGAATACCCTTTTCATTTTCCAATAGAATAGCGAGCTCATCGAAAACCGAAAATGTCAATTTTCCTTTGCTTCCATATATTTCAACCTTATCTTCTCGTGTGTTACAGCCAAAATTCCAGCTTCCACTACCTGTAATTCCATTTTTGTGTATCCAACAAGCAGCAATGGCATCTTTGGCAGGATAAAGTTTTTGTTGATTTGTTGCAATTCCTGACGCATTTTCAATATCACCAAGCAAATAAGTGAACAGGTCCAGGCCATGACTAGCCAAATCGTCGAAATATCCCCCGGGTGCAATTTGATTATTGGTGCGCCAGTTGTATTCTCCCGATAGATCCAATGGGTTTGGTGCTTTGCTCAAATGCCAGCTAATGTGTCTTATTTCACCAATAGAATTGTTGTTGATCAGTTGTTTTACTTTATTAAATCGTGGAAGAGAACGTCGGTAATAAGCTACAAAAAGAGGTAAATTCTTTTCTTCGAAAGCATTTGTAATTTCAATACAATCGGAGTAGGATGGAGCCATTGGCTTTTCGATGCAACAAATCTTTCCGGCTTCAGCAACTTTTAAAGCATATTCTTTGTGAGAATCTGGAGGAGTGGCAATGTAAATCGCATCAATATCATTGTCATGAATTATTTCATTGGCATTTGTAGTGTACTTTAAGATATTATGTCTTTGTGCATAGCTGTGCAATAAATTTTCATTGCGGCGCATTACGGCTAAAAGTTCAAATCCTATGGTTTTCTGATAAGCTGGTCCGCTTTTGATTTCAGTAACTTTTCCACAACCAATAATTCCCCAACCTATGATTTTATCTGACATATCTTACTTTTTAATCTCACGAAGATAAATGTTTTTTGGATATTGAAGAGTATAGGGATTATACTAAAACAGCACCGGTTCAAAACGAACCGATGCTGTAGTTGATATGCTAAATGAAAGGTAAATACGATAAAAGTGTGACCAGGTCATTTGATTGAAGAACCACCTTCAACTACAATACCCACTATAACCCAAGTCCAACTATAAATATCTTCACAGTTAAACCCTTTAAAAAGTCCTATATTTATAGCTGAACTTGGGTTTTGACCTGGTCACTTCATCCCACTTTATTCTTTATTCCAACCTCCGCCTAAAGCTTTGTATAGCTCAACGATGGCATTTAGTTGTTTAAATTTTGAATCAATCATGTTAATTTCAGAAGAAAGAGCATTACTTCTGGCAGTAAGAACTTCCAGGTAAGTTGTATTTTGGTATGCATTGTTTAGCAACTCTTCCGAGTAACTTACTGCTTCTGTCAATGCTTGTAACTCTTGTTTTCTGATTTCATATTTGTTTTGCTCACTCTCATAGCTGTATAGTGCATCAGAAACCTCTTTGCTGGCAGTTAATACTGATTTTTTGAAATTGTGCCTGGCTTCTGCTTGCTGTGCCTTGGCAACTTCATGTTGTGTTCTAACTCGTCTTTTGTTGAACAAAGGTTGAGTTAGGTTTCCAACAATATTGCTGAAGATTGCTCCTGAATCAAACCAATCATCAAAATTCATGCTTTCTAATCCAGCAGTAGCACTAACGCTAATGGTAGGATAGAAGTTGCTTCTAGCCACATTCGTAAGTTCAAAGGCATTCATCAAACCATATTCAGCTAGCATCACGTCAGGACGGTTTCTTAGCAATTGAACAGGAAAACCTGTGTTCAACTCAATTTTGATGTCTTGGTTTGTAAGTTTACCTCTTTCAATCATATTAGGATTGCGTCCCAATAAAAGTGAAATTGTATTCTCAAGAAGACTCACATTTTGTTTTAAATCCAAAAGCAAAATCTGAGTACTGTACAATTGTGCTTCAGTTTGCTTTACTGCAGCTTCGGTAACCTGTCCGGCATCTTTTAAGCTCTTCATGGTCTCCAGACTTTCCTTTCTGGTTGTAACGGTTCTTTCAGCTACTTCAACCTGAGCATCCAATGCTAACAGTTGGTAGTATGCAGATGCCGTATTGGCTATCAAAGAACTTTCAACTGCTCTTTTCGAAGCTTCACTCTGTAAAAATGAAGCTTGAGCCGCTCTTTTATTACTTCTGATTTTACCCCAAATATCAGCTTCCCACGAGATGGTTCCATTCAATTGGTAATTCTCGTAGTTTGGTCCATTTCCACCAGCAGCTACTCCTGATTGGCTATTATCTGACAATTCATAGTTTCCGCCATTCGCACTTAGATTCAAGCTAGGCAAGTAACCCATTTTTCCTTGCTTGTAATATGCTTCTGCGGCATTTACACGCTCCACAGCCATTTGCAGATCAAGATTTGAATCCAGAACCTCATTGATGAGCTTCTTTAGCTGCTTATCGGTAAACAATTCTTCCCATGGCATATTGGCTAATGTGGCCGAATCAGTTGTTGATACATTTCTGTATTGATCCTGAATTTCGATATCAGGTTGTTGGTATTTTTTAGCTACAAAGCAAGACTGCAGGCTTGTTGTAGCAAAAGCTAAAAATACCACTCCATATATAATTTTCTTTGTTCTCATTGATCGTATTCTAATTATTGAACCTTAGACAGTTCTTCTACTTCAATTTCTTCCAATTCCTCTTCTTTTGGAGCTCCGCTAATTTTCTCTTGAATCATTTGGAAAATCACAAAGAAGGCAGGAATTACAAATACTCCAAAGACAGTTCCTATCAACATACCACCAACGGCTCCTGTACCAATGGAACGGTTCCCCACAGCTCCGGCACCACTTGCCAGCATCAATGGCATCAAACCAAGAATAAAGGCAAAGGATGTCATCAGGATCGGACGCAAACGTGCTTTTGCACCTTCAGCAGCAGCTTGCAATATTTCCATTCCCTGTCTGCGACGTTGAAGAGCGAACTCTACAATCAGAATGGCATTCTTCGCTAACAGACCAATCAACATGATTAAGGCAACCTGGAAATAAATGTTGTTTTCCAGACCAATGAGCTTTACAAAGAATATGGCTCCAAAAATCCCGATAGGGAGTGACAATAGAATTGAGAATGGAAGAATATAACTTTCGTACTGCGCAGCAAGAAGGAAATAGACAAATATCAAACTCAATACAAAAACAACCACTGCCTGGTTCCCTGCTTTTTCTTCCTCGCGGGTCATTCCTGAGAACTCATATCCATAAGTTGAAGGAAGTGTTTGTGCTGCTACCTCGCGAATGGCTTGAATCGCATCACCAGTACTGTATCCCGGGTTTACGTTTCCGTTAATGGTTGCTGAGTTAAACAGGTTGAATCGATTCACCACATCGGGACCATTCACTTTTTTCATGTTGACAAACTGGCTCACTGATACCAACTCATTGTTTGCATTACGAACAAATACATTGTCCATCGATTCAATGGTTTCCCTATCCTCAGGAGAAGCTTGAAGCATCACGCGATATTGCTTACCAAATCTATTGAAATCGGCAGCATACCAGCTTCCGTAGTATCCCTGAAGGGTTGAAAATAGTCCGTTAACAGAAATACCAGCCTCTTTTACCTTTTCAACATTCACTTCCATTTCGTACTGAGGGAAACCTGTGTTGAAAGAAGTAATGGCGTATTTAATTTCTGGTCGTTGATTTAGTGCGCCCAGGAATTGTCCGCTTTTTGCCATTAAGTCGTCAAAAGATCCATTTGATTTATCCTGTAGTCTCATCTCAAAACCATCGGAGTTACCAAAACCACGAACGGTAGGAGGGGCAAAGAATAGAATTCTGGCTTCATTGATTCCTGCAGTACGACCAAACAATTGTCCAATAATTGCATTTACCTTCTGGTGATCTTCTTTTCGCTCATGCCAATCTTTAAGCTTGATTACGGCAAAAGCCTTCGATCCACCATTTGTTCCACTCATCAAACTAAATCCAATCACGAACATGCGTTCCTGTACAACGTCAATCTCCTCAATAATGCTTTCTACCTTTCCGGCAACCTCAGTAGTTCTGTCAAGGGTACTTCCCGGAGGCAAAGTGATATCACAGAAGATGATTCCCTGGTCTTCATTTGGAATAAATCCTGTTGGAGTCGTTTTAAAGAACCATCCTGCCAATAGGGTAAAGCCAATAAGTATTGCTCCCGCTAACCATTTTTTGTTGATAAGGAATTTTACAGATTTGGTATACCTGTCGGTGATTGCATCAAAACCTGTATTGAAAGACGTATAGAATCTATTCATCAATCCTTTTTTGTGATCTTCACTTGGATTATGAGGTTTCAAAAGCAAGGCACAAAGAGCAGGACTCAATGTTAATGCGTTGATTGCTGAAATAACAATGGCTACTGCCAAGGTGATTGCAAATTGCTGATAAAAAGCACCAGTTGGACCTTTCAAAAAGGAAACCGGGATAAATACAGCAGACATCACAAGGGTGATAGAGATAATCGCACCCGTGATTTCATTCATTGCAGACACTGTAGCTTTCTTGGCACTTTTTGCTCCATTGTCTAATTTGGCATGAACCGCTTCTACAACCACAATGGCATCATCAACTACAATACCAATGGCCAAAACCAGGGCAAACAAAGTCAACATGTTAATCGAGAATCCAAATAGATTCAGGAAAAAGAAGGTGCCGACAATCGCCACCGGAACAGCAATTGCTGGAATCAAGGTTGATCTAAAGTCCTGTAGGAAAAGGAATACCACAAGGAATACCAAAAGGAATGCCTCAATAAGGGTTGAAATTACCTTTGAAATAGAGGCCTCAAGAAAGTCGTTGGTATTAAAAGGAATCACATATCCAATTCCCTTAGGAAAATCGACACTAGCCTTTTCCAGGGTACGTTCCACTTCCTTGATAATTTCCTGAGCATTGGAACCTGAGGTTTGGTATACCGCGATGGCAACAGATGGATTTCCATTTGTAATGTTCTTTGTTGCATAGCTAAATGCTCCTAGTTCCACTTTTGCTACATCTTTCAATCTTAGAAAGTCGCTGTTTCCTTCAGAGCGAAGAATAATGTTTTCATACTCCTCTTGAGTAGAAAGTTTCCCTTTGTAGCGAATTACATATTCGAATGACTGGCTTGAGTTTGCTCCAAATTTACCGGGAGCAGCTTCAAGGTTTTGTTCGTTTAAAGCAGCTACAACATCCTGAGGTGTTAAACCATAGGCAGCCATTTTTTCAGGTTTCAACCAGATTCTCATAGAGTAATCTCGTGATCCAAAAACATTGGCATCACCAACCCCGTTAATCCTTTTAACCATCGGGATTAGGTTGATACGAGCATAGTTTTCAATAAAGGTGGCATCAAAGTCATCATTCTCTGAGAATAGAGACAAGAACATCAATACACTAGTCTGAACCTTTTTGGTGGTTACACCGGATTGAATTACCTGCTGTGGCAGTTTACTATTTACAGTTGCTACACGATTTTGCACGTTCACCGCTGCAATATCAGGGTTGGTTCCCAATTCAAAGTATACGCTAATGGTTGCGGTTCCGTCATTACTTGAGGTTGAAGACATGTAGGTCATGTTTTCAACACCATTTACTGCCTCTTCAATGGGAACAACAACACTTTTTAGCAGTGTTTCAGCATTTGCCCCAGGGTAGGTTGCAGAGATTTGCACGGTTGGAGGTGCAATTTCCGGGAACTGCTCTCTTGGCAGGGATGTAAGTCCCAAAACCCCTAAAATTAGGATGAGTATGGATATTACGGTCGATAAAACCGGCCGTTCAATAAATCTTCTTAACATGATTTTTGTTTAATTTTTAAAACTGAAAGAACTGCTTACTTTTGAGAAAAGGCAACATTACCATCTGCTTTCGATTGCCCGCTTTGAGGGATGATCTGCATACCATCGCGAAGTTTAATCAAGCCATCAACAACATATTGCTGCCCTGGATTTACTCCACCTTTCACAATAAAATGGTTGTCCACAGTACTGGCGATGATTACCTCTTTCGATTCTACTTTGTTTTCTTTTCCTACCAGGTAAACGAATTTTTTTCCTTGTAATTCGTAAGTAGCCTTTTGCGGCAGTAAAACAATGTCGTTCATATCAGATGGCATTTTCACTTTTCCGCTAATACCACTTCTTAGAAGATTATTAGGATTAGGGAAGATGGCTCTGTAGCTGATACTTCCTGTTCTAGGATTTACCATGCCATTAATGGTTTCAATTTTCCCTTTGAACTCGTACAATGAACCATCGGCTAGTACAAGCTCAACTTCAGGCATTTTCTTGATTTTCTCATTTGCAGTATTACCATTTAATTGACGATTAAATTGTAATAATTGCTTTTCATTCAATGTGAAATAGGCATGTACATTTTTAATGTTTGAAACTGTGGTTAAAGGTTTTGCTTCAGTACGTCCAACCAAACTTCCTACTTTGTAAGGTAAGCTACCAACAATCCCTTCTACAGGACTTTTAATCATTGTATATTCAAGGTTCTCTCTGGTATTTTGATATTGAGCTTCTGCGGCAGCTAACTGTGCTTTTGCAGCATTCAAGTTACTTGTGGCTGTTTTAAGCTGAATTGAGCTAATGATGTTTTTTTCAACGAGAGGAGTAATTTTGTCAACTTCCACCTGTGCTGAAAATACTTGAGCTTCGGCTACCTTAATATTTGCCTTAGCAGCTTTAACTTGCTGGCTTAAGGTTTCTGCGCTAAGTTTAAAAAGCAATTGACCTTTTGTTACCTGATCACCTTCGTCAATATATATTTCATCGATAAATCCATCTACTTTAGGTCGAATTTCGATATTTTGTACCCCCTCAATATTGGCTGCGTATTCAGTATATGTTGTCACATCTGATTTCTCTGCAGTTTTAACAGGAAAAGGCATTGGGCCATGTCCCGCTTGAGGTTGATTTCCTTTTTTGCATGACGTAAATCCTAGTAGGAGGATTATAATACCAGCGAATAAATAATTTTTTTTCATTTGATATTCTTTTAGTTCTAATAGTTCGGATAGAAACGAACTATAGGGATGTTGATTTTTATGCTTTGTTCTAAGTATTAATTAATATTGGTTCTGTAGGTTCGGACAGAAACGAACTATTAGGGTGTTGAGTTTAATAAATATATTAATGTCAAAATTTATTTAGTAAAATGATCAAAACGAGAACATTTGGCCTCGATATCTTTGTGAAGTTGTTCTAACAGGTTGATAGTGTTTGTTAAAAAGCCTAAATAAGGCATATCATGATCGATGGTGTACTTTTTGTCATTAGACAGCTCATTTGCCAGTTTTTTGTATTCTCGAACTTGAATTAATAATTTCTGTTCGGTTCTATACATTTTAATGCTCTCATTAATTCTGGTCAAGAAACCTACAGGGTTTAATGTGAAATATTTTTTTCTATCACCAGGTTTTGTGTGATAGGTGATAATTTCATTTTTCTGAAGAGTTTTCAAATTTGTAGAAACTGTGCTTTTACTAGCTCCTATGAAATTCACCAATTCCTCAAAAGTAGAACCATTTTCCTTATTAATAAGGAGTGTCGCAAAGATTCGTGCCGCTATAGGAGCAAGTTTTTCTTGCTTCTCCATAAATAGTCCATAGCTTTCGACTAATACTTTCTTCTTGTGTTCTAAATCTTCCTGATTCTTCATTTTATTTACTTTAACGCTGCAAATATAGCTTTAGTTCGGATTGATCCGAACTAAAAAATGTTAAAAAACTTAAAAGAATATTTAGTTATGGTTTTCTAAGTTTTGAAAATGATTGTTATTGGCACTATTTTTTTAGATGTTCATTTATTAATTCCATAAAAGTTTGCCTGTAGATTTGTCCGATTGGCACCTTCTGATCACTAATTTCAATTTGATTTCCCTCTATTGCATTAATTTGGTTTAGTGCAATAATAAAGGATTTATGGACACGAGGAAATTGCTTTTTAGGGAGTAATTCCTCCATTCTTTTAATTGTCAGTTTACTTACAATACTCTTATCCTTGAGATGTATTTTAATGTAATCTCCTAATCCTTCTACATAAATAATATCATCAAAATTTAATTTGATTGTTTTTTTGTCTGCCTTGATAAATATAAACTCTTTCTGCTTGTTTGGATTTGGACTTGAAAAAATGTTGGTTTGTTCTGTTTTTGATTTTAATTTTTCTTCAATTTTAGAAACAGCTTTTAAAAACCTTGGAAAGGGAATGGGTTTGTGTAGGTAGTCAATTACATCTAGATCGAAAGCTTCTACAGCATATTCTCTATAAGCAGTAGTTATCACTACAGCAGGTGGATGTCTTAAATTTTCAAGGAAATTCAAGCCTGTCACTTTTGGCATATTGATATCCAGAAACATTGCATCGATATTTTGTTCGTTTAATACCTGCATGGCTTCCAGAGCATTTTTACAAGACTTTACAAGCTCCAGATGAGGAATATCAGAAATAAACTTCTCTAAAACTTTTCTTGCGTGTACCTCATCATCTACGACTATACATTTAATGTTCATATTCCTTGTTTAAAGTGATACAGACTAATGTTTGATATTGAGTCTCGTTTTCCGTTATAATAAAGCTGTGATTTTTAGGATATAATAAATTTAACCTCTTTTTTACATTTTGAATTCCCAGTCCACCAGGTTTTTCATTTTTAGGCTGATTAGGATCGATAGGGTTTACAATTTTCAGTTCTATTTTATCTGAATAAAAATGCAAATCTATATTGATTTCCGATTTTCCGGATTCACTATGAATTCCATGTTTGAAAGTATTTTCAATGAGCGGAATAAATAGGAGTGGAGGAAGCTTATAGTTCTGATCCTCTCCTGAAATATTAAGGTTGATATTGGCGGTGTCCTCAACACGCAGAGATTCTAGTTCGATATAATTGTTTATAAATTGCACCTCTTTTTCGAGTTTTACCTTTTCATCTTTACACTCATATAGCATGTAGCTGATTAATTGACTCAGCTTTAGAATCATCTCCGGAGTTTTTACAGAATCGTACAAACTCATAGAGTAGATATTGTTTAAGGTATTGAAAAGAAAGTGCGGATTAACTTGTTCCTTAAGTAAGTTCAATTCTGCCTCGAGTTGCTCCTGTGCTTTGGCTGTAAATTTGAGATTTTCATCTTTTAACGCGATCCACTCTTTTACAAAATGGAATAGAGTGGTGGATAAAGTAAAAATATTTAATTTAAAGAAACTAAACAGAATTAATCGCTCAGGATGCTCATAAGCCATCTTTTTGAAATGGACTTCAGGGAACAGATAGAATGTTATACTTAGAAATGAAATCATTACAATTTCACTGATTACAATTAATAAGATGTATTTTAAGTAATTTCCTTTATTCCAGTATTTGGGAATCAGAAATCTAAGGTTGAAGTAGACGAAAATTACAATTGAAAGTAATTGGAAACTTCCAAATATAATTTCATTTGGTACACGTGATGGTTCCATATCAACAAAGCGACCTAATTCCAAGAGAACAAATACGGTCCAGAAGGATAGGTGTTGTACCAATCGAATGGAGAAAAAACGGTATAATCTGTCCTTAATATTCATTTTTTATCAAATTTTAATCTAAGGAATAAATAAAAATCCTTGCCTGCATAAAATATCGACAAACTCTGTCTGTTCGTCGGCAAACCTACACAAAATTAAAGTTAACCAATAGAATCTGCACTTTGGTATTGATTAACGATGATTCTTTTTTGTTGATCGATAAAACTTAATAGACAAATAGTTAGTGCTTAATATTGTTTTGAACTTTTAAACGAAATCCATCATGTTAAAAAGAAAAAGTATCCTTTGGGGCATAGCAGTTATTATAGCCTGTGTTGCACTAAGTGTTTTATTTGCAGGGATGAAAAAAGCTCCTAAAGAAAAAGAAGCTGTAAAAAAAGAAATTGTTCTTCCTGTTCTGGAAGTTAGAAATAGTGAATTGGATCTTCATCTTTCAGTTGTAGGTAAGCTAGAAGCTTATTCAAAAATGGAAGTGTATGCCGAAGTAAGTGGAATATTGGAAAATTCCCCAAAAGCATTTTTAGAAGGAATTCGATTTCATCAAGGTGAAGCATTGTTATCTATAAGTAAGGATAAGTTCGAAGCGGAAGTGTTCTCGAATCGAAGCAGCTTTATGAATAAGATTGCGAATATCCTTCCTGATCTAAAGTATGATTACCCTGATAGTTATTCGGTCTGGGAAAAATATTTAAAAGATTTCGATGTTGAAAAGTTCATTGGTCCAATTCCTGAACCGCTCAACGAAAAAGAGAAATATTATCTGGCAGGAAAGAGTGTTTATACTGACTATTACAATTTGAAAAGTCAGGAAGAACAGTTGAGAAAATATACCATTAAAGCACCCTTTAATGGAGAGGTTATTGAATCGAATATCAAACCAGGAACTTTGGTCATGTCAGGTCAAAAGCTTGGAGAATATGTAAATACGAATGTATTTGATTTGGTTGTAGGTGTTGACTTGAATAACCTGCATGGTATAGAAGCAGGAAATGAAGTGAAGCTTTACTCGAATGCTACCAGCCAAAAATGGAATGGTAAGGTAAGACGTATTAGCAACAAAATTGATGACAAGACCCAAATGGTAAACGTGTACATATCGGTTTCAGGAAAAGGATTGAAAGAATCGATGTTTCTAAATGCTGATATTTCTTTGTCTCACAATGTGAATGGGATTGAAATTCCTAGAAAATTACTTGCCGATTCAGAACATGTATTCATTGTGAATGATAAAAAAGTTCACCTTCAGAAAATTAATGTCATCCAAAGAAAAGAGAATACAGTAATCATCGAAGGATTACCAAACGGAAGTTTATTGTCTTTAAAAACATCTGCTATCCACGAGGGATTAACAGTAGTTCCTGTTAAGAATATGCAATAATAATCACTAACGATTAAGCGAAATTAAGTATGAAATCATTGGTACAATACTTTATCAAATATCCCTTTGCTGGTAATTTGCTAGCAGGAGTATTTATCTTGCTAGGAATTTTTGGATTATTCTCCTTAAATTCTTCGGTAATGCCACAAATCGATCCTGGAATGTTAACCGTAACGGCATCTTATCCTGGAGCATCGCCAGAAGAAGTTGAAAAAGGAGTTACACTGAAAATTGAGGATAACATCAAAGGAATTAGTGGAATTGAAAAAATTACCTCTTCATCAAAAGAAAATTTCTGTACGGTAACAATTGACCTGGAAACTGGTTATGATGCGAATATTGCTTTACAGGATGTTAAAAATGCGGTGGATGGCATTAGCTCTTTTCCAGTTGGGGTGGAAAATATCAGTACAGAGAAGAGAGAGTTTACGGTTTTAGCCGCTTCTATGGCATTAAATGGAGATTTGGATTTACGTGATCTGAAAAAATATGCCAGGTTGATTGAAAATGATCTTCGTGCCATTAACGGAATTTCAAAAGTTGCTTTGTCAGGTTTTCCTAACGAAGAGATAGAAATCAGTGTAAACGAAGATGCATTAAAGGCATACAATATTAGTATAAACGAGATTTATTCGGCGGTTGGAAATGCTAATATTGAGCTGACAGGAGGAACCATTCGAGGCGAAGACGAGGAGTTGAGAATTCGAGTAAGAGAGAAGGAATATTATGCTGAAGGATTTAATGATATTGTATTGCGATCGCAAGCGGAAGGCGGAACGGTTTACTTGAGTGATGTTGCTAAAATTATAGATCGTTGGGCAGAAGATCCCAACCGAAGCTATGTGAATGGTCATTCGGCTATAAAAATATCTATAACTCAAACTTCCCGTGAAGATATTCTATACATTTCCGAAACCATCGATAAGTACATCAAGGATTTTAACAAATCTCATGAAACGGTGAGTTTGGAGTTATTGTACGATAATTCAGTATCTATAAAAGTAATGCAGGATATTTTGGCTAACAATGGAATCATTGGCTTTCTACTTGTTTTGTTGTTCTTGTCATTGTTTTTAAATCATCGTTTATCGTTTTGGGTGGCTTTGGGAATTCCTATCTCATTTATGGGAATGTTTATGGTTGCTGGAATGTATGGCTTAACACTAAATCGCCTATCCTTATTTGGGATGATTATTGTTATTGGTATCCTGGTTGATGATGGAATTGTAATTTGTGAAAACATATATCAGCATTACGAAAAAGGAAAATCTGCTTTGCAAGCTGGTATTGATGGAACAATGGAGGTATTACCAGCTGTTTTTTCGGCTGTACTGACTACAATTGTGGCTTTTGTTTCCTTCTTTTTTATCGATAGTGTAATAGGTGAGTTCTTTAGAGATTTAGCTTTTGTAGTAATTTTTGCACTGATATTTTCTTTAGTTGAAGCGTTCTTTATTCTACCTGCACATGCGGTTCATTCCAAGGCTTTGAAAAGGGATAAGAAAGAATCTAAAATTGAGAAAATATCAACTTCTGCCATAAGAAAGTTGCGCAAATATACTTTCGAACCATTGCTAAATTTTAGTCTTGAAAATAAGCTGGTAACCATAGGACTTACTATTGGTCTTTTCTTTGTTACCATTGGTGGACTGCTAGGTGGAATTATCAGAACCGGAGATAGTTCGGTAGATAATACTAACTATGCTACAGTGAAGCTGGATATGCCGGCAGGTACTCCTGAATCGGAAACCATGTATTACATATCGAAAATAGAAGATTTGGCCATTCAGTTAGGAGAGAAATGGAAAGAGAAAAGTGAAACGGGAGATCCAATAATAACTTATACGTCTATTGATATTAGTTCTTCCAACAATGCCGAATTGACCATTTACCTGTTAAGTACTGAACATAGGGATTTCCTATCTTCGGAGTTTAATGAAGAGCTGAAACAAATGGTTGGTGAGATACCCCAGGCGGAAAGATTGAATTTTGTACAGGAGAATCGTTTTGGAAAAGCAGTGAAAGTATCCTTACAGAGTAGTAACCTGGATGATTTGTATGCAGCAAAAAATGAATTTAAGGCAAGCTTAAATAAACTGGAAGGCCTAACCAATGTGATGGATAATGACCAGTTGGGAATGCGCGAAATAAAACTGACTTTAAAGGAGAGTGCTTATAAGCTGGGATTAAATTTAAGCGAAATTACAAGTCAGGTTCGTTCTGGATTTTACGGTAAAGAGGTTCAAAGATTACAGAGAGGAATTGATGAAATTCGCGTTTGGGTTCGTTATGCAAAAGAGGAAAGGTCTTCAATTGGAAATCTGGAAAATATGCGAATCAGAACCAGTAATGGAGGAGAATACTATCTTAAAGATATTGCCTATATCGAATTCGAGAGAAATCTGGTGCAAGTAAATCACCTGGGTGGACAGCGAGAAATAACCATAGAGGCTGATGCAGCCAGTACAAAGGTGAATATGACCGAAATCAATGATGAAATTGACGAGGTGATTCTTCCTGAATTGATGAAAAAATATCAGGGACTAAGAATTCGATATGGCGGTCATGCCGAAGAATTAGGTAAGGCAAAAGATTCCGGAATCATGATTGCGCCGGTAATCCTGATATTGTTGTTTTCCATCGTGATTTTCACTTTCAGATCATATACACAAACCATGTTGGTGTTTATTTTAATTCCATTTGGATTTATTGGCGTGGGATGGGGACACTGGTTGCATGGAGTAGCTTTAGATATGCCTTCTTATTTGGGAATGGTAGCACTTATGGGAGTTATGGTGAATGATTCTATTGTTCTGATTAGCACATTTAATGAAAAACTTAAATCAGGAGCAGAATTTATGTTGGCTCTAAAAGAGACTGCTTTGTCACGATTCAGACCAATTATACTTACTTCATTAACCACTATAGTTGGTATTGCTCCTTTGATAGCATCCAATCAACCAGAAGCAAAAATGGTAATTCCGATGGCAATATCGATGGCATATGGATTGATGGCCGCGACTTTTTTAAATCTGATTGTATTGCCAGTTCTATTAATTGTGGTGAATTCAAGTAAGCGTTATTTTAAATTGTTAACTAAAGGAGAGTTAGCATCTCGTGAAAGTGTTGAGCCAGCCAATAAAGTGCTAGTTGTGTAGTAGAATATCAAAAAAATAAAAAAGATGTATAAACAATTCATATTTATCGCATTAATAGTATTAAGCAGAGTTTCCCTGCTTAATGCTCAGGAAGCATTGACGCTTGAGTCTGCTATACAAATTGCTTTAAGTAATAATTACGATATAAAGGTGGCTAAAAATGGTTCTGAAATTGCCAAGAATAATGCTACAAAAGGGAATGCCGGCTTACTGCCTTCTTTAAATGCAAGTGGGGGAGTAAATTACTCGGAACACAATGAAGATGAGGTCTACTCATCGGGAGCTTTGAATTTCTCATATACCTTATTTAATGGTTTGGGAGCAAGACACACTTATCAAATTTTGAATCTGCGAAAGCAACAAGGGGAATTGACTGCACGCTTTAATATTGAGAATACAATTGCAAATGTAATTTCTGGTTTCTATCAGCTAAGTAAAGCCTATGATGAATTGGATGTGGCCTCTGAAAATTTACAGATATCCAAAGAGCGATTGCTACGAAACGAATCAAAATATGAATTTGGAAATATTAATAAACTGGAAGTTTTGAACGCAAAGGTAGATTTTAACCGTGATAGTAGTGTGTACTTGAAGTCACAGCAAAGCTATGAGGAAGCAATTAGAGAGATGAATGTTTTATTGGGGCGAAGTGCAGAAAGTAAAATGCAGTTGATAAAGGAAAAATCTAATTTTCAGGAATTTAATATGATGGAATTGAAGCGTAAGACCTTGGAAGAAAATGCGGAATATCTACTAAAAACAAGTGAATTGCGAGAAGATGAAATTGCCGTAAAGAAGGCAAAGTCAGGGCAATTACCATCACTAAGCTTAAAATCCTCATACTCTTATTATGAAAATGAAATAATGGGAACAAATTCGCATACTCAATTAACTGGAGGATTGACTTTGAGTTTCAATATTTTCGATGGAAAGAGGAAAAAAACGGAGATTGCGAATGCTAAAATTCAAAAGCAAATTACTGAATTTGAGTTACAGGATAAAAAATTGAATTTGGAAAAAGACCTGGTAAATGCCTATGCTGATTACCAATACAACCTTAAAGTTTTGGCTTTGGAAGAAGATGCATTGAATGCAGCAAGTTTAAATTTTGAACAGACCAAGGAATATTATCAATTGGGGCAAGTAACATCAACAAGCTTTCGAGAGGCACAGCTAAATTTAGTAGAAGCTAAAAATAATAAGGCAGCTGCGGGCTATAATGCAAAGCTGTCTGAATTAAATATTAAAATAGTAAGTGGCGTGTTGCTGGAGCAATAGAATAGGGTTTAATTCAGGAGAAATATATGGATCGAAAGCAAAGGAAAATCGTTATACTTCTTTTTACTCTTCTTATTTCCTCATCAGTACATGCACAAATGGAAAAAGAATTGGCAGGCGTCGATTTTGTAAGGCTTGGAAGTAATAATTCAGCCAATAGTGTAAGGTTTGATAGGTTTAGTATCAGGTTTGCCATGCCTTTAAGGTTGAAGAAAGAAGGAAGCTTGTTGATAAGTAAGTTTGAATATGCTCTAACAAATGTCGATTACCCGTTTGTTGATGCAAATTTAAACGAGTTAGAGCGTTTTCACACAATATCCTATTTGATAGGATATATGAGGAAATTAAAAAACAATTGGGCCCTGATGGCGATGGTCTCCCCGAAGATTTCATCGAATTTAACTTCTTCAGTTCAATGGAAAGATGTTCGATTAATGGGGATGTTAATGTTTATAAAAAAAATAAATCCCAATATGAACCTTCAAATTGGAGCCATGTATTCTGAGACGACAGGGATACCAGCACCTTTACCCATGTTTAGTTTCATGTGGAAATACAAGGAAAAATGGTCATTTAACCTGGGTTTCCCAAGATTTCAAATCAAATACAAAGTGGGAAAGAGTACAGAGATTGGAACCAATTTGACAATGGTAGGAGACAACTATACACTAAGCAAAACATTATACAATGAAGAAAAGAAAATGGATAATGTTCGAATCATGAATATGGGTGGAGGTTTGCAGGTAAATCAAAAGCTTTATAAGATGATAAATCTTAAGCTAAGTTCTGGATTTACCTTTAACAGACGATTTGAATTTCTGGATGATAGAGATAGAATTATGAAGTTTGATTTAGATAATGACTGGTACATGAAGCTTGGTGTTTCCATAGGTCTGTAATAATCAGTTTATAGAAATTACGAATCGGAAATGATGCTGCTATGATTTGTAAAATTAGAATTGGTGAGTCGAAGTTTTTGTAGTGGGGAACCTCGACTGGCCCGTCTTTCCTGGCTGGAAAGGCGGGTTTTTTATGCATTCTGTTTTAAACTGCTTTTAAATCCTAATCAAATGATTAATTTTACTCGACTATTAATCAAAATGACATAAATGCCACTAAATGCCAAAAATAGTCCCGAATATTTTATTTGGGAAACTCACGGAATACACGTTGGAACAGGAAATGATCATGTGAAGCATGGTGTAGATGAACTGGATAAGATTATTGAATTGGCCATTAAAAATGGACATCCCAACATTACATTTATTATTCATACACCTCGACTAACCAGGTATAGGTATGAGGCAGAAAAAAGATTGGATGTAAAATTCATTCGGGGAGATAAAGCATATTTCAACTATCCAAATCAAATTGAGGAGTTCAAAAGAAAGTATAGTGATAAGATCAACATTCGCTATGGAATTGAATTGGAATGGTTAGGACCCGATTTGGGAATGCAATGGAACAGATCTAAAATTTTTCAGGCGCAAGATGCTGATTTTGTGATTGGTTCTTTGCACTTTTCCCGAGAAGGGATACCCTACGACGGATCAAAGGAAGAGACCAATAAGCTTATAAAAATAAGAGGAGGAGTTGAGAATTATTGGTTAGGATATATTGAGGAGTTGATTGAGATGATTGATACAAGTTGGGAGATGATTCAAATTGTTGGTCACCTGGATTTGCCTAAGTTGTATGCGCCTATTCCAAAACCACTGTTGGAACTTGAAACTTCAGATCATATTCTTGCGAGAAGAATGCGCTTTCTTTTGGAGATGATTAGTGAATACAATCTGGCACTTGATGTGAATTTGGCTGGTATCAATAAAGGTTGTGGAATTTATCCTGATATGTACATTTTAAATAGAGCAAAACAACTGGATATTCCTATTTCTTTAGGTACAGATACTCATACTACACAAAATTTGGGTAATCACTATCAAACCGGAATTGAATATGCATATGATGCAGGGTACAAACATTACGTAAGTTTTTCCAAATCGATACCCGAGAAAAGACCTTTGAGAAATTCGGGATATAAAGAGGAGCAATATAAAGTAATGAATCTGGGAATTGAGATGTTAAACCTAAGATTCGAAGATCGTAAGCAAAGAAGAATTCCTAAATTCTCTTTTGGTGGAGAATACCGAACTTTTCTTGAACATCATAAGAATGCTACCTTATTAGGAGATTTTGAAGCTATTCGCATAAGAAAAGGTGATAAATCGATTACAATTAGCAATTCTTTACCTGAAAATACAAATCAAAAAATAAAAGGATTGTATTCCCACCATGAGGATAATCCAGGAGTGCTTTCGATGATTTTTAATGCATTGGCTTCTGAAGAAATTAATGTTGAAACGGCTTATTTAAATTCTAATAATGATGGAACCGCAACAGCATTTTTAACATTATCAGGAAAAGAGAAAGCTATTAATGAAGCAGTGGAATTTGTAAAAGGAACGGGAGGAGATAACTTTTTCGAAATTCATGTATGCGATAAGTTTGATATTCCAGAGCTTCAAAAAGGAAAGAATTACCTGTTGGAAGTGGATGGTGTTAATTTGCCAATTGCTATTAGTGAGCAGATGATATTATCGATTCATAACAATTCTTCCGGTATTTTATTGATTTTATTATCTGCATTGGCATCTAGAAATATAAATGTAAAAGATTTAAAATTAGGACAAAGAGGCAATAAAGGATATGCAATTTTGGGTATTGATGGAAATTCTCAATTGGTGTCTGATGTGCTAAAGAAATTAGGCCCTCAGTTTTTTGAAACTACACATTTGCAATTAACAAGCGAAGGAATTTAAGTATTATATTTTGGAAACGATAAGCGAAAAAAGAAATCAAGTTTTACAAGAAATTATAGAATTCTATAAAATACAACCAGGTGTAAGTTCTGAAATTCTTGAGAAGCTTGAGGAGTATTTACTTTTAATGAACTCAATAACTATCGAGGCCTTAAACGATTTGGAAGAATTGTCTTCTTATGAAGTTAATCTTACAGATACAATAGATGTTTTAAATACCTTTATTAATTCTATTATAGAGGAGAGTGAGAAAATATTTCCCAATGAAGATATCGAAATATTGCCTTTAAAATATACCGACGAGATGGCATTAAATGAATTACAAGTTCTGGAATACCTTAAAAACTTGAATCAAGCTGATTTGAATCGATTCAAATTAATGGATGCTTTACAAGAGTTGGATGAAAAGTTATACGAAGATGAGTTTCCAGATTTGATTATGGAGCTTGTTGAAAAACTAATATTGGCAATCAATTCAGAAAGGATTGTAAAAGTGGAAGATTTAATGTAATTGTTTGATATATTTAGAAATACCTTGTTTGTTCAGTAACTTAATGGTAAGAGGTTCGTTCACTTCAAGTTCTTTAATCATTTCAAATGATTGAGATTCAAGGAATTCTGTTACATCATCCATGCTTCTCCATTCCGATAGAACAATTAATTCATTTTTCTTACGTGGAGTTTGATAGATCTTGCAAGACAATTCTCCTCCAATTTTTCGATATTCCAAAAATCGGTCAAAGGACTCTCTCCAAGAGTTAATGTTTTTTGTTGGTTGTTTTAGTAGCAGATATACCATTACTTCATGACTATTTGTCTCAAAATTAGTTAAAATAATAAAGTGCCTAGTAATAAATTGATTATAGTCATAAAAAATAGGATGATCTTATCTTTTTTTAGTTTAAAGGTAAAATTTAATTAAACTTTTAAACTATCGATAGATTCTTGGTATTTAAATGAATAAGGCAACAGCTTAAATTTATCACAATTAATAATTTTCTTAACCTTCCATAAAATTCTGGCGTTCAAAACCATACATTTTACCGGCAATTTTATAGATATCTTTTCGTATTGGATGTAGTACAGCAAGCTTTAATCATTTCTCCAAAAATCGAATAACGATGCTTAGAAAATCATTCTCCCTAAAAAATCATTCTTCTAATTTGTATAATGGTTTGCCACTGTATTTAATTGGATTTTTTATAATTTCCTTAGTAACTTCATTAATAATGTAGGTATAAAAAAGAGGTGGAGCTTATAAATAATTCCATTTATATGTATTTTGAAACGCTTTATTCATTTAAAATGATCTAAAAATATCGTTGCTTTTAATTAAATTTATTTTGAATGATTAAATATATTAGGAATAGTAAGATTATGAAAGAAACTTGAATTATTTTGGTATTAAAGATATTAAAATCCTTTTAGAGTTTTTGGATTTTCCATAATAATTAAAGTGGTCAATATCTATTTATGTACTTACTGAAATTAGGAGGTTTTTTGAATAATTACCTTTATATTTGAATCGGTTTGTTGCATCTAGATTTAAGGATATGTAACAAATGAGTAAACAAATTCCGTTTTTATGTCATTACAAATTCGAGAAAATCTACAAAAATTATTTGTTCTAGGAATTAGCTATAGAAAAACGGCTCTGGATGTTAGGGGGATGTTTTCTTTATCTTCAGAAGATCAGGAAAACTTATTGAAGGAGGCAAAAGAGCATCAAATTGAAGGTATGGTAATCATATCTACTTGTAATCGTACCGAGATTTATGCACATTCTTCAGAGGTCGAAATCATCACAGATCTGTTTTTAAAATACTGCAAAGGAAATAGAAATGATTTAAATTATAACGGATACACTCTACATGGAAATGAATGTATTCGTCATTTATATAAAGTAACCGCGGGTTTGGATTCGCAAATTATTGGCGACTTTCAGATTGTTGGACAGGTTAAAAATGCCTATCAGCAATCAGAGCAAATGGGAATAGTTAATTCATTTTTGAATCGATTGTTTTCCTTTGTATTTCAGGCAAGCAAAAAGATAAAGAACGATACAGATATTAGCAAAGGTGCAGCTTCTGTGTCCCATGCTGCAGTTCAGTATATCAAGGATAAAGTTTCAACACTTGAAACTTGTAATTTCCTTCTTTATGGAACTGGTGATATTGGAAAAGATACTTGTGGCAACTTATTAAAACATATGAATAATCGTTCGCTTACGCTTGTAAACAGAACGATAGAAAAAGCCGAATCTTTGGCAAATAAGTACAATATTCAATTTCAGTCTATCGAAAAATTAAATCAGGAAGTTGATAAAGCTGAAGTTATTATTGTTGCTACTGGTGCAGCAAAACCAACCTTAACGCTTGATCATTTTAAAGGGGTAGAATCATGCAAATTGGTTCTGGATCTTTCAGTACCTCGTAATGTGGATACTGCCATTGATGACTTGGAAAATGTATTGGTGATTACAGTAGATGAATTATCAAAACATATTTCGGCTGCCATTGATCAACGTAAAGCTTGTATTCCTGAAGCAGAGAAAATCATTCAAGCCTCAATAGGAGAGTTTTATGGTTGGTTAGAGGTGAAATACCTTTCTCCAGTAATTGTGGCTTTGAAAGAGAACCTGCAAAGTGTGCAAAGAAAGGAGCTCGATTACCACAAAAATAAACTGTCGGAAGATGAGTTGAAAAAGGTAGAGCATATTACCAATAACATTGTGAACAAGATTGCCAGAGCATGTATCAATCACCTGAAAGATCATCACAAAAAGCAATCGAGCCCAATGGAAACACTAAATATGATTTTTAAAGATATGGATTCGTAAAGCCATTCGAGCTTTCGATAAAAAGCTGTATAAACAAGTTTTATATAGCTTTTTTATTTCCTAAAATAACTACGAAATACTATCCTAAATGTCAGCTAAGAAGAAAATAAGAGTTGCAACTCGCCCAAGTTTGCTTGCTTATACTCAAACAATGCAAACTGTTGAATTGTTGCAGAAAGCCAATCCTGATGTTGAATTTGAGGTAATTAAATTTAGCACGCAAGGTGATAGAGTTTTGAACCGATCGTTAACAGAATTTGGAAGCACAGGTTTGTTTGTAAAAGAATTGGAACATGCGCTTCTGGAAGGTGAGGCTGATATTGCCGTTCATAGTTTAAAGGATGTCCCAAGCTTTCATCCTGACGGATTAAAATTGGTTGCTTTTCCTGAGCGTGAAGATGTGCGCGATGTATTCTTAAGTCGCGACGGAAGTACAATTGATCAAATGCCTGAAGGTTTTGTTTTGGGAACGGGAAGTCCTCGAAGAAGAGTTCAATTGGCAGATTTGAGACCTGATACCAACTTTAAAGAGATCAGAGGGAATATCGATACCAGAATGCAAAAGTTAATGGATGGCGAGTATGATGCCATTATTCTTGCTGCTGCAGGTATGAATCGATTGGGGAAGGAATTTCAGGAGAAATTACTTTTAGATGTCGATCAGTGTATTCCAGCAATTGGTCAAGGAGCAATTGCCATTGAATGTAGAGACAATGATGAGGAAACCATTGCCGTTGTAGAAAAGGTAAATCATGAACCTACCAAGTATGCAATTTTAGCGGAACGTGCTTTTATGGCAGAAATTGAAGGAGGTTGCAAATTTCCATTGGCAGCACATGCTGTGGTGAGCGAGGATCATTTGACAATGATTGCGATTGTTGGCGATTTAAAGACCAATCAGTTCATTGTTGAGCAAATAGAAGTTGCAGTAGAAGATTCTGTTGAGAAGTCGACAAAATTGGCGCAACAAATGAAAGATACTTGTAAGGCAAAAGGAATAAATTTTTATCTTTAGGAGTCTTACAGTTAAACAGAAAATAATTTCAATATATAAAAATTACAAAATACACACACTATGAGTTTACGTCCACTTTTTCCTGATACACGAATGAGAAGATTGCGTTACAGCAAAGTTGTTCGTGATATGGTTGCAGAAACGTCACTTTCTGCTGATGATTTAATCATGCCACTTTTCGTTTGTCCGGGAGAGAAGGTTAAGAATCCGATAAAAAGTATGCCAGGTAACGACCAGTTGTCAGTTGATTTATTGGTTGAAAAGTGTGGCGAATTATTGGAATCAGGTGTTAAATCTGTATTGTTGTTCGGTATTCCGGAAACGAAAGATGCTGATGGAACGGTTGCCACCCACGATCATGGAATTGTACAGCAGGCTACTCGAGCAATCAAGGCAAAGTATCCTGAAATGTATATTATTGCTGATATCTGTAATTGTGAATATACAACACATGGTCACTGTGGAACCATTGTAGATGGTGATGTAGATAACGATCAAACTTTGGTTACGCTTGCTGCACAAGCTGTATCATTGGCCGAGGCAGGTGTTGATATGGTAGCACCAAGTGATATGATGGATGGTCGTATAGGATATATGAGAAAAGCTTTGGATGAGAATTGTTTCGAGAAAATTCCTATCATGGCTTATTCGGCTAAATATGCCTCTGGATTTTACGGTCCGTTTAGAGATGCTGCTGAAAGCGCACCACAATTTGGCGATCGTTCAACTTACCAAATGGATCCTAGAAATAGTGATGAAGCAATACGTGAAGTGGAAATGGACATTGCTGAGGGAGCTGATATAGTAATGGTAAAACCAGCCTTAAGTTATTTGGACGTGATTTATCGCACAAAGCATGAATTTAATGTGCCAGTTGCAGCTTATAACGTAAGTGGAGAGTTTTCGATGGTAAAAGCAGCAGAAGCTAACGATTGGATTGATGGAAAACGTGTAATGATGGAAATCATGATGTCAATTAAAAGAGCTGGAGCTGATATTATTATTACTTACCACGCTCAGGATGTAGCAAACATCTTAAACGGGAAAGCATAAGTTACCACAAGCTAGTTATGAATCACTAACGACTAATTTCACATGAGCCTATTTTTAGATACAATTAACGGAGTTAAAAGAGAAAGACCACCGATGTGGTTTATGCGTCAAGCGGGTAGAGTATTGCCATCGTACATGAAACTTAGAGAAACCTATGGTTTTAAAGAGATGATGGAAACTCCGAATTTGGCTGCTGATGTTACCATGTTGCCAATTCACGATTTAGGAGTTGATGCTGCAATTCTATTCTCTGACATTCTTGTGATTCCTGAAGCTTTGGGAATGGAGTTAAGTTTTGAAGGGAAAGGCCCGAGTTTTGCAACCGCTTTGAAAGATGTTGCGGATCCTTTGTCATTCTTAACCGAAAAGCCTGAGAAATTGGATCATATTTATGCTGCTATCGATAGAATTCTTGAGATTAAGCCTAAGGATATTCCATTGATTGGTTTTTGCGGAGGTCCTTTAACTACGCTTTGTTACATGTATCAGGGTTTTAGTAGAAATCAAAATTTTCCGGATTTTGTTCCGGCGATTTATCGCGATAAGGAATTGATGAAGAAAGTGGTGGCCAAGATCACCGAAATGAGTATTCATTATGCACTAAAGCAGGTTGAGCATGGTGTTCAGGCATTTCAGTTGTTCGAAACTCACGCAGGTTTAATTCCTGTTGAATTGTATAAGGAAGTATTCTTGCCATCGGTGAAAGCTATTTTGGGTGCAGTTCGTGAAGCCGGAGTAAAAACCATTTACCTGCCTAAAGGATTAGGAACAGGTATCAATATGGTAAACTACGACTTGTGTGATTGTGTTAGCGTTGATTGGCAAATGCCATTGCACGAAGTGAGAAGTATTGTAGGTGAGGAGATGATTCTACAAGGGAACTTCGATCCGAGAATCCTGGAATCGACTCCAGAAGCAATCGATCGTGAATTCGAATACTTTTTGAACTATGGTAGAAAAGATCACAAATGGATTTTCAACCTGGGACATGGTTTATTGCCATCAATTCCTGTTGAGAATGTGGAATATCTCGTGAAGAAAGTAAAAGAATCTGACTGGGGCAGATAAGCAGATGAAATAAATTGAATAGAGGTGGGATTTATATCCCACCTTTCTTTTTCCTATTCTATTGATTTGGCAGTGTAAAATAGAAATTAGTACCTCTGCCAACTTCTGATTTTAACCAAATTTCACCACCTAGCAACTCAACAAAAGCTTTAGAAATGGAAAGCCCTAGACCAACTCCTCCATACAAATCACTTATTGTTTCGTTGGTTTGCGTAAATCGATTAAAGATTTCATTCTGCATATTTTCAGGTATGCCAATGCCACTATCTTTTACGTAGAATTCGCAAACATCATTTTTAAGCTCAACTCCAAATTCGATAGAACCATTATCGGTGAACTTGAATGCATTGTTTAGCAAGTTTGTGATAATTTGGTTCACCTTTGTTTTATCTGTTTTGATTTTACGTCCTCTAAGACTTTCTGGAATTTTCTTAATCAATTCAATTCCTTTTCCATCATATTTTTGGCGGTAAATGTCTTCAAGATCTTGTAATAAAGAATCCAGACAAGTATCTTCTATATTTACCTTTTGCTGATCTGTTTCAATGGCCGAAATAGTTAATATATCAGATATAATAGATAGCAATTGATCCGAATTTTTTTGAATAATTGAAGCAAAATAATCTCTTTTCTCATTAGTTAAATCGGGCATAGTTAATAGCTCTGAAAACCCTACGACTGCATTTAGGGGAGTTCTTATTTCATGAGAGATATTTTGCAGAAAGGCTGATTTTAAGCGACTGCCTTCTTCTGCTTTTTCTTTGGCTATTTGTAGTGCTTTGTTTTGTTTTTTTAGTTTATCCTGTTGTTCTTTAATGGTCTGAATCATTTCTGAGGATTGAAACTCAAATGAAGTAACCAAGGCCAAATCTAATTCAATTACTTGCTTAAACTGTAAAAGAATTTTTTCATGAAGCACAGAAAAATGATTCTCCTTATTGTCCAGAATGCAAATTGTACCAAAAGGTGATTTATTCGGATAGAATATTGGATAGCCAAGGTAGGCAACCATTCCCAATTCAATGTCTGGATTTCGATCCCAATCCTTATCTGTTAATGCATTTGCTACTAATAAT
The DNA here is from genome assembly GCF_026672275.1 of Marinifilum sp. D737. GTDB lineage: Bacteria > Bacteroidota > Bacteroidia > Bacteroidales > Marinifilaceae > Marinifilum. The sequence goes on from NZ_JANQCD010000008.1 coordinate 91,819, forward strand.
TTTTCTTTCGATTTGATTACCGTTTCGCAATACAATCCATGCCAATCTTCTTTATCGCCAACATGATATGGATTGTTATCGGAGTTACTGGTAATAAACACTTCCATTTGTTGATTTGCTGCCCTCATGATTAAAGCAGCCGGTATTGTGAGAGTCTCTGCCAGCAAATCGGCAATTCCTTGCCATTTGTCCAACATCCATTGTGGCATTTGTTCTGGTATTTTCATCATTCTTTTTTTCGTGCCCAATAAATTTAAGGAAATAATTTGTTTAGTGATAGTATGATTTAATGAAATATTTGCCTGATTTCTAATTTGTATTGATCAAATATCTATTGGTAAATTACCGTAAATGCTATGTGTTAGAGCTAGAACGTTACCTTCTTTATTGATTTTGCCAATAACAGCATGTAGTTGTTTCTGATCCGATCCAACATTAATACAAATCGTATTACCTATTTTTTCATACCACTTTCCTGTAAGATATGGAGATTCGTGCACATGGCCGTGTAGGCTTAAGTTAGGCTTTAGCTCCAGTATTTTGTTTCGAATTGCCCTGCTGCCAATATGTTTGTTTGCATTACACAAATCAAGGTACTCGCACATTGGAGGTGTATGGGTAATCAAAATTCTACATTGCGGATGAATGTGCTGCAAGTCTTCCTCAATACTCGGCTTTTTGTTAAAATACTCTGGTTGTATATAAGTTTTATCTCCTGTTTTATCGGTAACATATGAATCGGTAATAGGAGTATGTTTATCGGTTTTCATATCTCTTAATTCGAAATCCTTTCTATGTAATGGGCCAGGCGGAACAAAAGGATATCCAGCAAGTATCATGTTGTTTTCTACCGGCATTCCATTGGACTGAATCTCGCGAATGCCATATTCATTGGGCAGTTTATTGATAAGGTGAATGGCTCCCGGCCAATCGATATTGCCGGGAATGAAAAGGGTTTTAATGCATATCTCTTTTAGAAAATCTTTTAGGTATGAGTCAATAAAATTGATCTGATCCTGTAGTTCTTGCGTATGCGCAAACAGATCCCCACCAAGAAACAGGTAGTCGATATCCCCACTGTTATCAATTAACATTTTAAGTTCTCGATAAAGTGAAGTGTTTCCATGTAGATCAGATGTAAAAATAAACTTCATGATTTTTGGCTTTACAATTTAAAGGTATTGTATTTTGATCTTGAAGTCAATACACACACGGAGTGAGCTTTTCCATACATTAGGCAGATGCATGCACACTGTAACGGATGTTTTCCATACCACACGGCATTATCCCACAACCAAATCATGAAAAGGGGTTGTTTGATGAAACCGCATTATTGATGAAAAAAAACATCGAAATTAATTGATCGTTACAATTTAAACATCGAACAAATCGAATATTATTTCTTAGTTAAAATACTTTATGATACAAAGAAAATATCCGATTATTCAAATTTGTTGAAATAATTATTATCTGTCTTAAATGTATTGATTTTAGACTGTTGGATGCTTTAGAAAAGTAAAAATATACAATTATATATCTCCTGTTTAATTTGGTCAACTTTGTATAATGGTATAAATTTATATTTAAAAGCAATTAAAAACAATAAGTAATGAAAAGGAATCTTATTTTATTAGCTATTATGGTATTGTGTATACCTGCGTTTGTAGGCTGTGACAGTGATGATCCTGTTGCAAAAACTTGTGAATTAAGTGCGGGGGACCGACCTACCGTAGAAATAGATATAACTTTTACTGCCACTAGTACTGGCGATGGCGAGATAACACAGCTTACATATATAGTAGCTGGAGAAGAAACTGTTGTGAGTAATCCGAATTTGCCTTGGGAAATTGATGTCCTTATACCCGCTGAAACTGATTTTTCAATTTCAGCTAATGGTTCTACTACAAATGGTAGTATAACAGTTGCATATTCTGGAACTGCCATATCATATGAAATTTCAGGATCGGATAGTTGTTCCCATGAAAACGATTAGTTTGAGTGTTTAAATATAGAGTTCCTGTATACTGATTGAAGATGCTAAAGTTCTGTACAATAAGTTTGGTCAATTAAGTGAGTTTTATGGATACAAACAATGCCCTTATGAATACTGAAATGCTTGCCCATGAAGATATTCATGCGAGAAATATGATGTTTGAAAGTTATATTTTATGGTTTTCTCAGCTTGTTGATGTATCCATGCAGCTCTATTTTAAGCAGGATTGCCATTTTGAATCAATTGAGGATGTAAAACTTCCTAATGAGCCTGCATTTACTGATATAATTGAAAACGAATTGTCATTTACTAAGTTTGGTGACTTTAATGGAAGTACACATGGAGGCTTTTCACATACTTGTGGGAATTGCTTAAAAGAGATATGGGGTTAGATAAAAATAAATTTTTAATCTTCCTTTGGGAATTGAGGTGTTTTGCATGCTTTAAAATTAAAAGGCTAGTATGTAATTGTCTTGTAAGTTGATTGCGCCCGTAAACTGTTTACTCTTTGAATATCCATAGAAAGGTCCAATTCTGTATTTGTGATACTCATCTTGCTGTTGATAGCTCAACCAAATAAAATGATCTTTGAATGATTCCAAAAAATCTTGATTGTAGGCTCCCAACTGAACGGTGTATTTGTAAGGGTAACTATGCGACTGAAGCTTGTTTTTTGTTCTTTTGGTTGTTTCGCTAACAATAATGGTAGCAGGCAAGTTCATTTTGCTCATCACCTCACAAAACTTCAATGCATTTTGTTTCGACTTAAATTGTGCCAAAGCATGCTTGCTTTCGTTTAAAAAAAATACAGTGAAATAGATGGATGGCTTAGCAACTTTTGTATCCGTTGTTTCTGTTTGAACCATTGTGTCAGTTTGGATGGTATCCTTTTTATTCAATGATAACTGTTTTGATTCTTCATTTTGAAATCGAATATTGTAATACAATATCGAGAAACCGATAAGTGTGGTAATTAGAGCAATTCGATAAAAGCTAATGATTCTACTCTTGGTTCTAAGATGTTTTGTTAATCTTTTAAACTCTTTATCTATTGCATCTTTTCGGAGAATTTCCTTTTCTTCTTCAGTAATGAAATCTTTATCATTTAACTTCATTTGCTTGTAGCTTATTGGTTCTAAAGATAAAATTGCAAGTTAAATGTTTTTATTGATAAATGAAATTCCAAAAGGTAATTTTTAAGTTAATTTTAAAATCGATTTAAGGGGGAGGTTATGCTTTATCTTAATACTCTTAATAGTTTCCTTGCCCTGGCACAAAATCCTGCTGTTCCATGTTCCATTTGTTCTTCCAGAATAAGAGCAAGTTCATTTTTAATATCGGGCTCTATGATAGAGAAGTTGTAAAGAATTTGCATGGCATGCACCTTAATTGCAACTGCTGTTGTAGCATTAATCAGTAAATCGAAACATCGGTTGATAAATTCCCCTGATACATCTTTTGGAATCGGTTCGCAACTAATTAATTTTAGATATTGCCTTTGTTTGCTTTCATTTTCCAATGTTGGAATTAAAGCTATCATTTTGGGAATGTATGGACGAACCAAGTTGGGATCAATATCATAAACCTTATCCATTAACCAGCTGGCACGCCAGGAATGCTTCTCATTGCTGATACACCATTCCCACAATTGTTGAACATGCTTAGGGTCCTCTGCAATGCTTCGTGCCACCAACTCAGCTTCCTTTTTTATGGGAAAAGGATCTAAGAGTTTCTGTAAATCCATATTCATTCTTAAAATGGCAATTTGTCCAGTTGAACATTGCCACCCGAAATGATGATACCGATCTTCTGATTTTGATACTTTTCTTTCTCTTTGAAGAGCGCAGCAAGAGCGACGGCACTTGAGGGTTCTACAACAATCTTCATTCGCTCCCAAATCAATCGCATAGCCGAAACAATTTCATCTTCTTCTACTCTGATAATGTCTTCAACATGTTCTTTGATGATAGGAAAAGTTTTGTCGCCAAGAGATGTTAACAAACCATCGGCAATCGTATTGGGATTGGTTTGAGGAACAATTTCTCCTTTTTGAAATGATTGCCAGGCATCATCGGCACCCATAGGCTCACCGGCAATTATTTTTGTACTTGGAGAGAAATGATGTGCAGCCAAAGCAGTTCCTGCCAATAAACCACCACCTCCAACAGGAGCAAAAATGCAATCCAAATCGGCATGCTCTTCAATTAACTCCATGGCAGCAGTTCCTTGCCCTTGAATTACATGATAATCATTGTAAGGATGAAGAAAAATAGCTCCGGTTTTGTTTACCACCTCGTTTAGTGTGCTTTCGCGAGCCTCTAAGTTTGGTTCACATTCAATAACTTCACCACCATAACCTTTTACTGCAGCTTTTTTTATTTCCGGCGCGCTCGATGGCATTACAATGTAAGCCTTAATGCCCTGTAGTTTTGCAGCCAGTGCCAAAGCTTGTGCAAAATTTCCCGACGAGTGAGTTGCTACACCAAACTCTTTCTCGGTTTTGGATAGTTGGAGAATGGCATTGCTGGCACCACGCATTTTAAATGCGCCCATTTTCTGAAAGTTTTCACACTTAAAGAACAGTTCAGCTCCTACCATTTCGTTTATTAGTTGTGAGCTTAGGATAGGGGTTCGGTGGATGTAATCTTTTATTCTCTTGTGAGTTTCGAGTAAGTTCTGTTTGGTGATCATCATTTTGCTGAGGTATTTGCTTAGTTAAGATTCTTTTTTGGGTTCCGAGTTTAATCAGATGTACCAAATAAAGAGTAAAATTTATTGAGAGCCTCACTTGAAGTGAGACCCTCAAAATATTTTATTTCATAGCCTCTAAAGATTCTTTAGCTGCCTGAATTGTTTTGTCTAACATCTCGTAAGTAAGAGAATTTGATAAGAAATAACTTTCGAATGATGAAGGAGGAAGGTAAATGCCTCTTTTCAACATTTCGTGGAAGAACTGAGGGAATTTCTCATTATTAGCTGTAGCAGCCGTATCAAAATCTACCACATCAACATCGGTAAAGAATACGCTAATCATCGATCCGCAACGGTTAATCTTGTAATCGAATTCTGATTCTGCAAATACTTTATCCAAACCTTTGTGCAGGTATTCAGTTTTATCTTCCAGTTCAGTAAAGTACTGAGGATTCTCGTTCAACTCTTTAAGTAGTGTGTAACCAGCAATCATGGCAATAGGATTTCCTGATAGTGTTCCAGCTTGGTATACAGGTCCAAGAGGAGAAACAACTTTCATGATTTCATCAGGACCGGCATAAGCCCCAACAGGCATACCACCACCAATTACTTTACCGAAAGTAACCAAATCAGCTTTAATACCTAAATATTCCTGAGCACCACCTTTTGCCAAACGGAAACCATTCATTACCTCATCGAAGATCAATAAAATTCCTTCCTTGTCGCAAAGTTCTCTCAAATCTTCCAAAAACCCTTTTTTAGGAAGAACACATCCCATGTTACCCGCAATAGGCTCGATAATAATTGCCGCAATTTCATCTTTATTTTCAGCAACCAACTGTCTTACATTATCGATATCGTTGTACTTTGCCGTTAGGGTATCGTTAGCAGTTCCCGGAGTTACACCCGGAGAATTTGGTACTCCAAAAGTACTGGCACCACTACCTGCTTTAATTAGGAAAGAATCCGCATGGCCGTGATAACATCCTTCGAACTTGATGAATTTGTTACGGCCAGTATAACCTCTGGCAACACGAATGGCACTCATACATGCCTCAGTTCCCGAGTTTACCATTCTTATCTTATCGATATTAGGAACCATTTCAACAATTAACTTGGCGATATGGATTTCCAATTCAGTTGGGGCACCAAATGAGGTTGAATCTTCAACTTTTGCTTTAATTGCATCAATCACCTTTGGGTAAGCATGACCTAAGATCATTGGTCCCCATGATGAGATATAATCGATATACTCATTGCCATCGGCATCTGTTAAAATGCTACCTTTTGCTTTTTCGATAAAAACAGGAGTTCCTCCAACCGATTTAAAAGCTCTTACCGGAGAATTTACACCTCCGGGAATGTATTTGTTCGCTTCATCGAATAGTTCGGAACTTCTTTTGTATTGATACATAGTGTATGGTTTTAAGAATTTAAATATTCATTACAAATTTCAAGCATCGAATAAATGTTTGTCCTTTCCGACATGGCCACGTTTTCGGTGTAATCTAACAGTTTAACAGCAGTGGTATTTCCAATGGCAATACATGGAATGTCTTCTCTGATTTGATATTTTGAGAAGAAACTATGCACTGCACTTGGACTGCAGAAACAAATCGCATCAAACTGATCGATTTTCAAGTCAGGCTGAATTAAATGGGTAATATAGCATTCAATTTCCTGATACTTGATTTCATTTTCATTAAAAAAGTTGGTGATTGTTTTCCTGCGCATATTTCCAGAGAAATAGTAATACGGAATTCCTGAAGATTCCTGCTCTAGTCTGTCAACTAATGAGAGTGCATTGTGATGCTCGGGAACAACTACTTCAAAATTGAGTTTTCGCAGTTCTTCCGCAGTTTTTTCACCAACAGCGAAACATTTTCGGTTCGAATAATTCGAAATATCAGGGAATGATTTTAGCAAACTCTTCACGGAATTCTTACTGGTAAATATCCAGGAAGCATTCTCATTTGTTTTAAGATTCTCTATCGTTTCCTTAGGTAAATCACTTAACTCAATATCAATGAAAGGATAATCTTGTAATGATAGTCCTATTCCTTTTCCGAACTCATAATGATTCTCGGTAAGTTTTCGGGTAAAGAGGATGTGCTTTAATTTACCAGTGTCCATTAGCTGTTTATTCATTTGCTGAGCTAACAAATTTAAGAAATCCGAGCAGTTTTTTATACTCAATTGGCAAGAAATTAGCAATGAATTGATAATGAGTTGAGACCTGCCATGTCATTATTTTTTCGTAAATTCTTTTAGCATTTAAATACGTTAAAAAGTATTAATCTTCTTGTCTGTTTTTAATAGCTTTTATACTTTTATTGAGCTTTAAAAAAGCAATGGAAATAAATATTTCATAAAATATAGAAGCAGGACTTAAAAACATTTTACGTTACGTGCCGATATGAGTAAATCTCTTGATTAAGTGAGACAATTATGACAGAATTAAATAGGGAAGAAGAAGAAAGAAGGCAAATATTATTAAGATACAAACGCTTACTTAAGACCTGTAAAAACATCGTTACCAGAGCGGATATCAAGCTGGTAAGAAAAGCATTTGATTTAAGTTTACAAGATCACGAAGGTGAGAGAAGAAGTAATGGCGATCCGGCTATCTACCGATCATTGTCTGTGGCCCAAATTGTAGTTGAAGAACTTGGGCTTGGACGTACTTCTGTTATCTGTGCCTTGCTATATGACCTTGTTCAAAAAGAACAAGTTGATATTGATGAGATTAAAGAGCTATTTGGAGAAAAGGTAACCCATATTATCACTGGATTGGTTAAGGTGACAAATATCTATAATCAAAACCTGACCCAACATACCGAGAATTTTAGAAAACTCTTGCTTAGTTTCGCCGATGATGTTCGAGTGGTTCTAATCATTTTAGCGGATCGATTGTTCCATTTGCGAAATATGGACCATAAATCAAAGGAAGAACAAACTTCCGTGGCAAAAGAAATAGAGTTCTTATACATTCCATTGGCTCACCGTTTAGGTATGTACAATGTGAAGTCGGATATGGAAGATTTGGCTTTGCGTTACCTTCAGCCTGATATTTATTTCGAAATTGTTCAAAAACTAAAGGATTCGGAAGAAGAACGAGAAAAGTTTATTCAAGATTTTGTGGATCCGATAAAAAAAGAGCTTGATCAGTTAGGTGTAAAGTATAAGATTAAGGCCAGAACCAAGACCATTGCTTCCATTCTGCATAAGATGAAAAAGAAGCAGGTGGAGTTCGAAGAAGTGTATGATATTTTTGCCATTCGTATTATTTTAAAAGCTTCTCCTAAGAAAGAAAAATCAGAATGTTGGAAAGTGTACTCTGCGGTTAGTGATTTGTATAGACCAAATCCTGAGCGTTTGCGCGATTGGATTACCATTCCGAAATCGAATGGTTATGAATCATTGCATACCACTGTTTTGGGGCAAAATAATAGATGGGTTGAAGTTCAAATTCGTTCCAAACGAATGAATAAAATTGCCGAGCAAGGTTTCGCTGCTCACTGGAAATACAAAGGTGGTAAAGGCGAAGGTGGATTAGACAATTGGTTGCAGGATATTCGCGAGGTATTGGAGAGTCAGGAAAGTGATTCAATTGACTTGATTGACAAATTTAAAGCTGATTTATACAACAAAGAGATATATGTATTTACGCCAAAAGGGGATTTAAAGCAATTGCCTTTAGGCGCAACTTTATTGGATTTTGCTTATTCCATTCACTCTGATTTAGGTGGGAAATGTATTGGAGGTACAGTAAACCAAAGAAACGTTTCCATTCGTCAAGAGCTAAAAAATGGAGATCAGGTTGCTATTACAACTTCCAATACACAAAAACCAAAGTCTGATTGGTTAAATTTTGTTGTTACCACAAAGGCAAAGAACAAGATTCGCCAATCGATGAAAGAGGAAATGCTCAAGGAGGCCGATCTGGGCAAGGAAACCTTAAAGCGAAGAATGAAGAACTGGAAAATTGATTTCTGCGATGAGAATATCCGCAAGTTAATGACAGAATACAAGTACAAACTTGCCGTTGATTTGTATTATGGTATTGCAACAGAACTACATGATTTGTCAGAAATCAAGGAGATATTGACCAGAGAAGAAGTTGTGGAGGAAAAGGCACCTGAAGAGATGCCTGACTACAAATCAAGAACGACTCAAACAACTGGTGAAGATGTATTGATTGTAGATCAGAATATTGCTAATGTAGATTATACCCTTTCAAAATGTTGTAATCCAATTTTTGGAGATGATATTTTTGGTTTTATTACCATCGGAAAAGGAATTCGAATTCACAGGGTGGGATGTTCCAATGCCAAAGAGATGATGAGCAGGTATCCTTATCGTGTGGTGAAAGCCAATTGGACAGAAAAAGGAGCAGCTTCATACCAGGCAGTACTTCACATTACAGGTGATGATGAATTGGGAATGGTTACCAATATTTCAGAGGTAATTACGAAAGATTTGCGCGTGCAGATGAGATCCATTTCTGTTGAAACCAATGCAGGAAGTTTCGAAGGAAACCTTACTGTTGTTGTATCGAACATTGAGCACTTGAATACATTAATGGTGAAACTTCGGAGAATTAAAGGTGTACATCGTGTTTCGCGTTACGATACGGTGGCATAATTTATCAGTTATCAGTTATCAGTTATCAGTTGCTGGAAAAAAATGAAAGCACAAAGGCAAGTCAGGGGTTGACTAATATCGAAGCTGTAAATCAGTCACCCCCTCACTGAAAAATCTAGCTACTGACTCTTGACGGCCGGGAAACAAGGTGCAGCGCACCGTAATATTTGTAGCTTGCATGTTAACAATCGCTTTCGCAGATTAAAGATATTTATCACAAATTCAGCCAACCCAAGAGCTGACAGCATCGGCGAAACCGAAGCATGGAAAATCATTTAAACAGCGATCAGTGATCACTCCTCGATAATTGCTAAAATATTGTGTGTTCGGGACTAACAAAAGCGATGTGAAATTGCTTCAAAAATCTTCATCAATAAGTGATGTTTTATTGCTATTGATTCTGTATATTTGAAGTTCGAAAAAAGAAAAACGACCGTTTATTGGTCCTATTATATATATGGAAAATTTTATTGTTTCAGCTCGAAAATATCGTCCCTCAACATTCTCAACAGTTGTAGGGCAGGAGTCTATTACCGTTACCTTAAAGAATGCGATTAAGAACAGTCATTTGGCACATGCCTACCTGTTTTGTGGTCCCAGAGGTGTAGGTAAAACCTCTTGTGCACGTATTTTTGCTAAAACCATAAACTGTTCGAATATTACTTCTGATTTTGAAGCTTGTAATGAGTGTGAATCCTGTAAGGCGTTTAATGAAAACCGCTCATACAACATTCACGAATTGGATGCTGCTTCGAATAACTCGGTTGATGACATTCGTACCTTAATTGACCAGGTAAGAATACCACCTCAAATCGGAAGTTATAGCATATATATTATTGATGAGGTTCACATGTTATCTGCATCGGCATTTAATGCCTTCCTGAAAACATTGGAAGAACCTCCGGCTCATGCAATTTTTGTATTGGCAACCACCGAAAAGCATAAGATTTTACCTACAATTTTATCGCGTTGTCAGATTTTCGATTTTAATCGCATTAAAGTGGAAGATGCGGTGAAGCATCTTAAGAATATTGCCGGGAAAGAATCTGTAAATATCGATGAAGAAGCTTTAAATGTAATTGGTCAGAAAGCCGATGGCGCAATGCGTGACGCTCTTTCTATTTTTGATCAGATTGTGAGTTTTTCAGGGAAGGAAATCACATTCGAAAATGTAATTCAGAATTTAAATGTACTGGATTACGATTATTACTTCCGAATTGTGGATGCTGCATTGGAAGGAAAGGTTACTAATGTATTGGTAATGCTTAATGAGATTTTTGAGAAAGGTTTCGATGGTCATCACTTTATTGGAGGATTAAGTGCTCACATTCGTGATGTCCTAGTTGGAAAAGATGCAGCTACCATACAATTACTGGAAGTGAGTGAGAGTGTGAAACAGAAATATGTCGATCAGGCAAAGAAATGCCCGGTAGATTTCTTGTATGAGGCTCTCGCCATACTAAACCAATGCGATGTCAGTTACAAATCCAGTCAGAATCCACGTTTATTAATCGAGCTAAGTTTAATTCAATTGTCCCAGATAATTGAATCAAAAAAAAAAGGAGCTAGTTTAAAAAAGAATTCCAAGAAATTATTGAGGATTGCGATTGATGGGAGAACTCTTGCTCCTGCTCAAAATGTACCGAAAAGTGTAGGCAAGGTATCAACCACTATACAGAACAATGGCAATCCTTCCAAAGCCGAATACAAGGCAAGTATTGATACAGGAGTAGCCAGAAATACATATACTTCTACGGTATCGATTAAGCAAGCACTGAAATCTGGTATTCAAAGACCACAAATCGTTAGCAAACCCAACAGCGAGAATAAAACGGAAGTATCTGATATAACAGGTGCTTATTTGAATGCTGAGTACAACAAAGCTGGTGTTTTTATGCAGCTAAAGGAGTTTGCCAAAATCAAAAATAAAAGTGAACGTGTAAGGTTGGCACTAACAGTAAACCAGCCTGAGCTTACCGATAATAAAATTGTTTTAAAGGTGAGCAACCCACTTCAGGAAGACGATATCAATAGTGTATTGATGGAATTGCAAAATTATTTCAGAAGAATATATAATAACAATTCAATATCGGTGGAGACAGTAAAATCTGCAACTACAAAAACCAAAAGGGTGTTTACAGATACCGACAGATTCAATTATTTGTGCAAGAAAAATCCCGCTTTGGCAGTGTTGAAACAGAAATTCTCCCTCGATTTTGAGTAGAAAAGCATAAATAGGTTATAAAGCATATGACATTTAGTCTAAATAAGGCCCTTGATTTTATTCATGGGCCTTATTTATAGTTACTTATAATTAAAGAAAAAAATCGTTAAAAAATAAGCGCTTTTAAATTGGGAATTAAAAAAAATATCTATGTTTACCAAGAGTTTGAATTGTGCTTAATTCTTACGAAAAAGAGTTAAACAGACTATTTTAATTAAAACACACAAAACAACAACCAACATGGCACAGACAGCAAAGATAATCTATACCAAGATTGATGAAGCTCCAGCCTTGGCAACATATTCACTGTTGCCTATTATCAAAGCCTTTACTAAAACTTCAGGCATTGAAATTGAAACTAAAGACATTTCTTTAGCAGGTAGAATTATTGCTAATTTTCCTGAGAATTTGACCGAAGATCAGAGAATTCCTGATTATTTGGCAGAGTTAGGAAAACTATCATTAACTCCAGAGGCTAACATTATTAAGTTGCCTAACATTAGTGCTTCAATTCCACAGTTGCAAGCTGCAATTGCAGAATTACAGGAAAAAGGGTATAACATTCCTAACTATCCTGAGGAAGCAAATACTGCTGAAGAGAAAGAACTTCAAGCACGATTCGCAAAAGTATTGGGTAGTGCAGTAAACCCTGTGTTACGTGAAGGTAACTCAGATCGTCGTTCTGCTGCTTCTGTTAAGAAGTTCGCTCAAAAGAATCCACACAGAATGGGAGCATGGTCGGCAGATTCTAAATCTCACGTGGCTCACATGACTGAAAAGGATTTCTATGGTTCTGAAAAATCAGTAACTCTAGAGAAAGACACCAATGTACGTATCGAGTTTGTTGACAATGCAGGTGCTGCAACAGTATTAAAAGAAAAGCAAGAATTGTTAGCTGGTGAAGTTATTGATACTTCAGTAATGAATGTGAAGGCTTTACGTGCTTTCTACAAAAAGGAAATTGAAGCTGCTAAAGAAGAAGGACTACTTTGGTCTTTACACCTTAAAGCAACTATGATGAAGATTTCTGATCCTGAAATGTTTAAGCATGCAGTAGAAGTATTCTACGAAGAAGCTATTGCCAAGCACGCTGATACAATTAAGGAATTAGGAGTGAACTTCAACAATGGTTTGGGTGATCTTTATGCTAAAATTGAAAAATTACCAGCAGACAAGAAAGCAGAAATCGAAGCTGATATCATGGAAGTGTACAAAACTCGTCCGGATATGGCTATGGTTGATTCAGATAATGGAATTACCAACCTACACGTACCAAACAACGTAATTATCGATGCATCGATGCCAGTTGTTGTTCGTGATGGTGGTAAAATGTGGAACCCAGCGGGAGAGCTTCAGGATTGTGTTGCTTTGATTCCAGATAGATCTTACGCTAAAATGTTCCAGGTTTGCTTCGATGATTGTAAGAAAAACGGAGCTTACGATGTAACTACTATGGGATCTGTATCAAACGTTGGTTTGATGGCTAAAAAAGCAGAAGAATACGGATCACATGATAAAACTTTCTACGCACAAGGTGAAGGTACAATTCGCGTTGTAGATTTCGACGGAACTGTTTATATGGAACAAGCTGTTGAAACTGGCGATATCTTCAGAATGTGTCAGGTGAAAGATGCTCCAATTCAGGATTGGGTTAAATTGGCTGTAAACAGAGCTAAAGCAACTGGTTCTCCAGCAATTTTCTGGTTGGATGAAAACCGTGCTCACGATGCTCAGTTGATCACTAAGGTAAACTCTTACTTGAAAGATCATGATACTACTGGATTAGATATCCGTATTTTGGCTCCTGTTGAAGCTATCGAATTCTCATTGGAAAGAATCCGCAGAGGTGAAGATACCATTTCAGTAACTGGTAACGTATTGCGTGACTACTTAACTGACTTGTTCCCAATTCTTGAGCTAGGTACTTCTTCTAAGATGTTATCTATCGTTCCATTGATGAATGGTGGTGGTTTATTCGAAACTGGTGCAGGTGGATCAGCTCCTAAGCACGTACAACAGTTCGAAAAAGAAGGTCACTTGCGTTGGGATTCACTTGGTGAATTCTTAGCATTAGGTGTATCTTTCGAGCACATCGCTAACAATTTCAATAATGAGCAAGCTCAGCTATTTGCTGATACTTTAGATGCTGGTGTAACTAAATTCCTTGATGAAAGAAAATCACCATCACGTAAGGTAAACGAATTGGATACTCGTGGTTCTCACTTCTACTTGGCAATGTATTGGGCTGAAGCATTAGCTGCTCAAGATAAAGATGCTGAATTGAAAGAGAAATTCGCTAAAGTTGCTGCTGAAATGCAAGCTAACGAAGAGAAAATCGTTAAGGAATTGAATGACGCTCAAGGTTCAGCAATGAACATAGGTGGTTATTTTATGCCAAACGATGAAAAGGCTTTCGAAGCAATGCGTCCATCAGCTACATTGAATTCAATTGTAGACGCTATCTAATCACATTAGATAAATCATATAGAAAGGCCTTCCAAACGGAAGGCCTTTTTTCATAAGTGACATTTTAGAAAAGAAAAAAGGCAGAAAATAAATTTCTGCCATTAATTTTAAATGAAATATAATGATGATAGTAGTTTACTCAGCATCTTCAAGGTGATCCATCCAGATTTTGTTGATCTCGTTGTAATCGCCTAAACCTTTCATTACAGTATGAACCGTATAACCTTTTCCTTCCAATCTTTCTTTCCACGATTGTTCTGCAGGATCAGTTTCACCAGTGTTACCATTCATATCGTTATTTGCATGATCACCAGCAATAGACATTAATGGAGTAATGGTAACTTTGGTAGCTTTTGGAGAAAGTTTATCCAATTCGGCAAGAATACCGCCTATTGAAGTTGTTCCTGCATCGAAACCAATCCCTTCTACAGTACCTACAAAAAAGTTAGGATTTAGTTTTTGTAGCTCGCTCTGAAGTTTTAAGTATTGAGCATCTGCAGCATGTGGAGTACCGTGTCCCATTAACAATACAGGACCATCTTTTAATTCCTCAGAGAATTTTACAGCTAAAATATCAGCAACAGCTTTAATGTCAGCATCGCTATCCAATAAAGGGCGACCAATTTTCACGCTTACTCCTTCGTATTTTTCTTTGAAGGCATGGATTGCTTCTTTTAATTCATCAAATTCTTCACCAGGAATAACATGTAAAGATTGTACTTCGAATTTAGAAAAACCATCTTTTACCATGATTTCCAAAGCTTCCTGTGGCGTGTCATTGTCGATAATTTGTCCTTTTAAAGAACCTTCTCCATTTCCCTGACGCAATTTGTTGATAATGATGTCGGAGGTGTAACCCCATTTAATGGTTTCACCGGCAAATCGTTTTTTAGCAGCATCATCGATGTTCTTGAATGTCTCTTGTGGGTCTGGGAATGAAGATCCAAAAGTTACCAATAGGATACCTTCTTTGTCACCTAAAGTGTTCTTGTCATCATTGTCGTCATCACTACATGCAGTGAATACCATTGCTAATGCGCATAAAGCGATAGCTGATTTTTTGATTAAATTCATTTTGCCTTGTGTTTTTGTTAATTTGATTTTATTGATAAATCCCCAAAGGGATTTTAGCTTATTTGCTAAAGTTTACATTCAACCCTACAAAGAGTGTTCTTCCCGGATTTAAGGTTCCGTAATGTGAACCATATGGTCTGTCATCTACATAATCGAACAGGTTGTCGATTCCTGCAGTGATCCAAATTTTGTAGTTCTCCAATTTGTTAATGCTTAGGTTCGAAGAGAGTTTCCAAACTTGGTATGCATCTGCATAGCTTCTCTCCAAATCTTCTTCTAAATAGAAACGATCTGATTTGTAAACGCCAGATAGATTGATGTTTAGTTTCTTCTTATTCCATCTTTCTGTCCAAGATAATTTCCAGGTGGCGCTATGTTCTGATATGCCATTTAACCTGATATCCTGACTTAGGTTCTTTGCATTTACATAGCTGTAACTACCATTGAATAATAGTTGAGAAAATACAGGAAAACTAAAGTGCCAATCAGCACCAATGGTTCTTGCATCGTCTATATTGTATCTTTTTTTGGTTTCCTCAATCCCTCTTCGTGAATGATCATATGTTGTTGGAATGATTTTATAATCAATTTTGTCGTAGATTCTATTCAGGTATATATTTAGGCCCGTTTTAAACTTGTTGGCCTTAAATTCACTTGATAATGAAAAGTAATGTGATTTCTGAGCTTTCAAGTCTTCATTACCAAGATATAGGCGATACATGCCCATGCGGTTGCTTTCGTAGTAATAGTACAATTCTTTTAAAGTAGGACTTTTAAAGCCATTAGAGTAGGTAAATCTATGGGTGAATTTAGATTCTTTGTACATCATGCTTAGTTTTGGCGTTGCCGAAAATCCGGTTTTATCGTGATACAAGGTTCTAAGACCTGCAACCAAATCTAATTTTTTACTTAGCTTCATTTCATCCTGAACATACAAGGAGTAAGTGTAGGCATTAACTTTAGGTGTGGTTAACCTGTATTCCGCTTCAAGGTATTCGCCTCTAAGCTCAGTTCCAAAGCTTAGTTTGTTCTTGTCGTTGATGTTAAAAACTCCTTTTACCTGCGAAATTACGTTTACTACATCCGAATTTTTAAATCGATCACCCGGATAATAGGTCTTCTTAATTACATCGGTACTGGTAATATAGCTTTCGTTGTATTTGTAGGGATATTCCGTGTAGTACAAGTAGTTGTTTACATCAAAATTGAAACTCAGTAGATTATTTTTTTTCAATTTGTAGATGCCAGCAAGTGAAACCGCCCTGTTATTGTAATAGTAATTGTGCATTTGCGCCTTGAATGGAAAATACAGTATTTTTTCGTACCAGGACAAATCCATATTTAAACTTAACTTTTGGTTTACCTCATACTCTAAAAACTGGCTAATGGTATAAGCTTTACTTTTATTTACAGGTTTGTAGTAGGTATGAACCAAAAATGGTAAATCGTGATTGGATTCCCACTTGTTATTAAATTTCATGGAATTCAATTGGTAACCTGCTTTTTGTTTGTAGTTGAAAGTAGTTTTGCCAGATAGTTTCCCTTCACTAAAAGTGAAAGAGTTCAGCTGTTTAAAATCTCCGTAAGCACCCAGGCGGGAACTACTGCTTGCAGATCGTTTTCCTTTTACTTTTTTGGTGATGATATTGATTACTCCGGCTATGGCATCGGATCCGTATAGGGTAGAGGAAGCTCCTTTTACTACTTCTATTTGCTCAATGTCTGCTGAGTTGATTCTGTTTAAATCAGCATATCCACCAACACCGCCAGTTAATCTTTTGCCATTCAAAAGGATCAATACATAGTCTTTGCCCAAACCATTAATTTTGATATTGGAACCCATAGAGCTGGTTGTATAATCAATGGAAGAGGAGATGCCCGATATGATTTCTTCTACATTTCTGCCGGAAATGTCAGCTATGTCCTTTTTGGTAATGATTTCGGTTTGAACTGGTACATTATCAATCTTGTAATGCGTACCTGTGCCCGTAACAACGATAGGGGAAATGGTAAAAGATTTTGGCTGTAGTCCAATATCGAACTTTTTGGAAGCCTTTAAATCAATTTCCTGGCAGAACTTCTCGTATCCAAGAACCGAAACACAAAGATGATACTTGCCTTTTGTTAGCTTGCTTAAGGTATACTGTCCACCATTTTGTGTACTTGCTGTATTTAAACTGTCGAGGTAAACGTAAGCAAAATCAATTCCCTCCCTGGTGTTTTTGTTGTACACCTTGCCACTAAGGCTAAAATTTTGTGAGAATGCAGAAAAAAATACTACCTGCATTAACAACATACAAAAAATCTTATGCATAGTAAAAACATACTAATGCATTCCTGGAATATGTGAGGTGAATGAAATCAGAAAATATACCAAATCATCATTAACTTCTTTTCCCGGAAGCAATAATTAAACAATATCTCCTGGCAGGTTTCCTGACTTTCCCGATTCTCAACTCCTTCCCATCCCTATAGGACAGTGGATTTTGACTGTTGAGAACGAATTAATATCCATGGATATTAACGGGATTTACAGTAGCGGGTACTGTTCCGGATTTACACCGGATTCCCTTTTAACTCTTTTTGCTGAATGCAAACAGAGCACCAAAAGCTTCGCAAATGTATTCTTTTTTATTGATAATAAAATCTAGGAACTTGTTTTTGTCGCATGTTAATCAACATGTCTGGAGTTGACAAAAAAACATTGATACAATAAACTTTTGTTAATCAATCTTTTTCTAAATCTCATAATTGTGAGGTAAATTGATGGGAAATGATTGGTTTGATATGATCATATGTTATCTAACTAATTTGGAATCCGCTTAATGATCTCATTTATAATATTTATCAAAATTCATTTTAAACATTACTTTTGTATTCGATTTCTTCGTGATGGACATGATTTTCTGTCTGTAATCATTGGTGAGTTAATAAGTTTTGTGTTTTAAATTATCTGGGGTAAATGAATTTTCGTAACAAATCTATCATTTGGGTTGGTTCCATTATTGTTGTTGCTTTTGCAATAACTGCCTATTTTATTGGTGAAAAAATGACTCAATCCACTCGAAAGATGAGTGTAGACTTGGCTTTGGCAAAGGCGAATAATAGTTTGCTAATTGTTGAAACTGAAATTGAAAAAAGTTGCAGGCAAGCTGAACTTTTTACCGATGCAGTGGAAGAATTTGCTTATGGTCAGGAGATCCCTTTGATTAAAGAGATACTACAATCAGATTTAATTGAAAGTTCAGAAATATCTGCTCGTTGGTTTATTAGAGTTGACGAGAAAGATAAGGTAAGCGGAATTGTTTTGGAAAAATCTGCTGATTCTATTCTGGTAAAATCTACTTCTCCTATTCATGAAAAAATACTTTGGGATCAGCTGAAAAATTTAAAAGGTACGGTTTTAACTCAGCCATACAAAAACGATCATGGTAAGGAACTCATCAGCATTTTAACACCGGTAATTGTAAATTCACATATTCACGGAATCATAGGTTTTGATATAGATCTGAGAAAGTTTCAGCAGGTGTTCTATGATAATAAATCGCTAAGAAGAGCATATGTTAGTATCATTTCGAAAAATGGCATTTGTATTACACACCCTGATGAAAATCTGATTGGAAAGCAGGTAGCAAATCATCAGGATTCCAGTGTTATGCACCTGGCTTTGCGTTCGGGAGAAAAGCAACAGAAGGAAGTAATATCAGAATATTTAAACCTTCCTGTAATGAGGGTATATAAACCCATTCGAATTGCAAATGGCGATGATTATTGGCTGATAACGGTTAGTGTTCCTTTGTTTAACGTGAAGGAATCGGTAATTGAAATGCGCAATTTGGTATTTCTGATTGGATTGGTTCTGGCTCTTTTGCTTATGGTTTTCCTCTATTTTTCTCAGCGCCGTTGGCTTTACGAGTCAACCAAAAGAAGAAGAGCAGAAAAGCGCCATTTGAATGAGGTAAGCAAACTTTCCTCTATTATGGAGAGTACCGATCAAATTATGATTTTTTCAGTAGGTCACGATTACAAGTATACTAGTTTTAATAGCGTGCATAAAGAAGAGGTGCTGAGATTTGAAAATGAAGTCATTAAGGAAGGGAAGAGTATTTTGGATGCGTACCATGGAGATTTTCGCATCAAAATGAAAATGTATCTTGACCGGGCTTTAGGTGGAGAACACTTTTTAGTGGAATACCAGCGACACGGAATAGATTACCAGCAAATATTCAATGCCATTTCGGATGCCGATGGTAAAGTTGTTGGTGTTGCCAGTTTTAAGGTAGATATCAGTGAAACCCTACAGTTGAGGAAGAAGGCTCAAGAGGAAGAAGAGGAGAAGGTTAAGGCTCAGTTAAAGAATATCAAAAATCAAATTAATCCTCATTTCCTGTTCAATTCCTTAAACTCACTCTATGCTTTGGTAGATGGAGAGCCTAAATTGGCTCGTAAGTTCATTGTGAATTTGTCAAAGGTATATCGATATCTGCTCGACAGTAACAACAGTAATTTGATTCAGTTGCAACAGGAAATGGATTTTATAAAGCAATACGTTTTTTTACAAAAAATCCGTTTTGGCGAAAACCTTATCCTGGAATATGATATCCCCGAGGAGGCAATGCAATGCAAACTGCCATCTGTAAGTATTCAGTCCTTGGTTGAGAATGCCATAAAACACAATGTTATTACCAGCGATAAACCACTTAGGATACGAATAAAGGTTACTGATGACAATTGTTTGGTGGTTGAAAATCCTTATCAGCCACGTACCGATTTAAATCATTCTCCGGGAACAGGATTGAAGAATCTTGATGCTTTGTATTCTTTCCTGGGCGATAGAAAGCCGTATTACGGCATTGAGAAGGAACATTTTATTGCAATCTTGCCTTTGTTTTAGCAAAGCACTTTATTGCCTGCAATCCATTCATACCATTTTTTTTGTCTTTCACTCCCCAATATTTCGGATTCACTCCTTTCTTTTTCCTTGTGAGTTCGAAATAATTCACTTTTGTTCCGAATTCTTGCTTGGAGCTGATAATGCTGCAGCAATAATGAATGCGAAACAACAAATATGAGGAGATCATCAAGATTTGATTGATCTCTTTGAAACAAATCATTATAAATGAATTTAAATACAATTACACCTACTAAGTCGATTGGGAAGCTGATGATAATAGCTTGCATTCTGGGGGGCATGCATGCTAATTCTTTAGCATCAGAGATCCAATCGATTTCTCCTGAAGAAGGAATCTTTAATTTTTGGAAAAAGAAGAAAAAAGAAACAAAAGTGGATTCAACCACGAGCAGTAAATCTAAATCAGATTTAAAGGCTTTTGGAGAAGTAATTACTTCGGATGCCGACACAAAAAAGGGTGTCATTAACATCCACCGTGTAAAGAAAGATTACTATTTCGAAATTGCTGATTCATTAATGGGACGCGATTTCCTTTTGGTGAATAAGATTTCAAAGGTTCCTTCTCAGGTGAACGAATTGGGAATGAACAAGGGGATCAACTACCAAAACCTTTTGATTCGCTTTGAAGCAGATACCCTGGAAGAGAAAATCTGGGTGAAAACTTACCATCCTTATTACGAAGGAAAAGAAGGGGATGCAATTACCCAATCGGTAAAAGACAATTACATTCCTTCGGTTAGAGAAGCTTTCGAATTGGCTTGTATTGGAAAAGATTCTACATCCTATGTTTTTAAAGTAAACAAGGTATTTGATGGATCGGAAAAGAGTTTGAACGATTTATTTGGAGTATTGGGAATGCCTGGTAGTGCAGTTAAGTCATTGTCTAAAATTAGTGCAGCAAAAAGTTTTCCTGAGAATGTAATCATGAAATCACTTTTGACCACCAAGGCGGAAGGGATTACTGTTTCGATTGAGGTGACTTCCAATATTGTACTATTGGCTGAAAAACCAATGAAACCTCGTTTTGCAGACAGAAGAATCGGTTATTTTACTACCAAGCATTTCTACTATAAGGATTCACAGCAGGCAGTTGAGAATCGTGAATTTGTAAACCGTTGGAGACTGGAGCCTAAAAAAGAGGATGTTGAAAAGTATTTGGCTGGTGAATTGGTAGAACCTAAAAAGCCAATTGTATACTATATCGATCCATCAACTCCACCACAATGGAGACAAGCCATTAAAGATGGAATTACAGATTGGCAGGCAGCTTTCGAACAAGCAGGTTTCAAGAATGCCATTATCGCAAAGAATGCACCTGTGGATGATCCTGATTTTGATGGTGATGATGTTCGTTTTTCAATGATTACCTATGCAGCATCAAGCCAGGCGAATGCTATGGGACCTTCTGTTGTAGACCCGCGTTCGGGAGAAATTATTGAAGCAGATGTAATTTGGTGGCACAATGTAATGACCGCTCTACATTCATGGATTAGAATTCAAACAGGAAGTATTGATCCAAAAGCAAGAGATAACAAATTTACAGATGAACACATGGCTCATGCCATCCGTTTTGTTTCTTCTCACGAGATTGGTCACACACTAGGATTGATGCACAATATGGGAGCATCCTATGCTTTCCCGGTGGATTCATTAAGATCGAAATCTTTTACCCAAAGAATGGGAGGAACCGCACCATCTATTATGGATTATGCACGTTTCAATTACGTGGCTCAACCAAATGATGGTGTAAAAAACATCACCCCACAAATTGGGGTGTACGATAAATATGCCATTGCATGGGCATACCGTTGGATCCATAAGAATACACCTTGGGACGAGTTGCAGGTATTGGGCAATATGATCCGCAAACATGAAAATGATCCATTGTATCATTACGGACCTCAGCAATCAGGAAAGAATACAATTGACCCTTCGGCACAAAGTGAAGACTTGGGTGACAACTCGATGAAAGCAAGTCGTTATGGATTGAAAAATTTGAAGCGAAT
This sequence comes from Marinifilum sp. D737, assembly GCF_026672275.1. Lineage (GTDB taxonomy): Bacteria > Bacteroidota > Bacteroidia > Bacteroidales > Marinifilaceae > Marinifilum. The sequence goes on from NZ_JANQCD010000008.1 coordinate 113,829, forward strand.
TGTTCCTGAAGTGGAAAAATGGACCTACGAAGAAGGTGTAAGCTACGAAAAGGCTGGTAAGATGATGATGGGAGTTATCGGACAATGGTTTACCTATGCCAATCATGTAATTGCAAATATTGGTGGTATCTATTTGGATCAGCCTGTTTATGGTGAGAGCAAAGCAGCATATACTCATGTTGAAAAAGCCAAGCAAAAGGATGCCGTTCAGTACATCATTGAAGAAGTGGTGAAGAATCCTGAATGGATTACCAATGCTGAGATCTACAAAAAAACATATCCAATTCGCGAATCGGTTATCGGAGACATTGAATATGCACCAACAACGCTTTTCAGAGATTTAAATTCTCAGCTTTTCTTTTCAATTCTTAAGGATGAGCGTTTGCAAAGAATGTTGCAAAACGAAGCAATGAATGGTAAAAAAGCTTACACGGTAACCGAAATGATGAGAGATCTGCACAATGGTGTTTTTGCCAAAACCATTAAACGCCAAAAGCTGGATGTCTTTACACGTCAGATGCAGAAAAACTTTGTGGACAACTTAATCATTACCCACAACAAAACCATGGTAAAGACTACCAAGAAATCACTTCATGATCATCACAATCATTGTGGTTGCGGGCATCACAATCGCATGCCAATGCTTTGCGATTATGCTGTGAAAAGTAAGGAGATGTTTGATACGGGCAGTGAAGTAGAGGATATGGAAAGCAAGTATGCCGACAGAAATATTTTCTATGCCACGAGCAACAGGGTATCTGATGTGGTATCGGTGAAACGAGGAGAGCTGATGAGAATCCGGGATCTGCTTAGAAATAGAACAACAATTCATGATGAAGCTACCAAGTTTCATTATCAAGATTTACTTCTTCGAATTGAAGAAGCGCTTAATATACATCTATAATTAGTTAGTGCAGGTTGGGAGAGTTTACCTTCTCCTTACCTGTTTTTTCGTATAAAATAACCATTAATTTATAACCAATAAAAAACAAAAGTTTATGAGAAGAATGTTAACCTTGCTTTTGATCTTACTGCCTGCATTTGTTTGGGCACAGGAGATGAAGCTGATTAAGGGAAAGGTGCTTTCTGAGAGTGATGGCGATGTTCTGATTGGTGCTTCGGTTTATATCGACAAGGCAACAATTGGTGCTGAAACTGGAATGAAGGGAATTATTGAAAACATTAGCTTGGGAACCATTACAGATTTCGATGGAAATTTTAGCCTTGAAGTTCCTAAACAATTAAATACCATTTCATGTAGCTTTTTGGGTTTCGAAACTCAAGTGGTAGACATTAAAGGGAAATCTTTCGTTACCATTAAATTGGGTGAATCAACCAGTGAATTGGGAGAGGTTATCGTTACAGGTTACCAAAAAATTGAAAAACGAAAAGTAACTTCAGCGGTTGTTAAGGTAAATGCTGATAACATCCGTCAGGCTGGTGTTGCCAATGTTGATCAAATGTTGTCGGGTCAGTTGGCTGGTGTTACCAGTGTTGTTCAAAGTGGTGCTCCTGGTGCTCCTGCTAAAATTCGTATTCGTGGTACAGCTTCATTAAATGGTACTCAAGATCCTCTTTGGGTATTGGATGGTATTCCATTGGAAGGAAATGATGTACCTGATTTTAACGACAAAGACAATATCGATCAATTGTACAATTCTTCAATTGCAGGCTTAAATCCTCAGGACATTCAAGACATTACCGTATTGAAAGATGCTGCTGCGACTGCCATTTATGGTGCGCGTGCTGCCAATGGTGTAATTGTAATCACATCTAAAAAAGGAAAAGCGGGAAAAATGAGAGTACAGCTTACCAGCAATACTTCATTTATTTCTAAACCTGATTTTGACAAATTGAACCTGATGAATTCCAATGAAAAAGTGGATTTGGAATTGTTAATGGCAGGAAGAAAAGATTTAACCTATAACGCCAGTAAAGGTGGGGTAGCTCAAATTTTAAATGCAAATAACGATTGGGCCAATTTCCAGGCTGGTGGTATCGATGCAATTAGTGCAGAATCTTTAGCTGCAATTAATCAATTGAGAACGATTGATCCTAATTTGGAAGATGAATTGTATCAGAATGCAGTGAACCAGGATCACTCTTTAAGCATCTCGGGAGGTAGTGAAAATGCTACTTACTATTTTTCTGCTGGAGCACACACCGAGAAAGGTACAACCAAAGGTACATCGCTGAACCGTTACAATGTTACTTTAAAAACTGATTTTAAATTAACAGATAACTTGTCTTTTGGGGTAAGCATGTTTGCCAACCAAAGAAGAAACCAGAGCTTTTTAACAGAGGGTAGCATGTTAACCAACCCATCTCAGTACATTCGTTCTTCTAATCCTTATTTAAGATTAAGAGATGAAAACGGGAACTATGTGTACAACCAGAACGAAAAAGGTTCATGGCGAATAATTAATTTGGACTATAATATTTTGGAAGAAAGAGAAGGCACAAGACATGTTTTAAAAGGGAACAACCTAAACTCTATCTTCAATGTGAACTGGAAAATCCATCCGAATTTAACTTATAGATCTCAATTCGGATACCAGGTTGACAAATCAAACACTACCAAGGAAGCAGAGCAGGAGACATATTTCGTACGTAGAATTCGTTACAAGAGTGGGTATGGTAATATTGTAGATAATAAGTATGAAAATTACTTTTTGCCTGAAGGTGGAATGATTAAAAACTGGGATGCAGAGAGTACTTATTACAACTGGAAAAACATTCTTCAGTATTCGAAAACTTTTAACGATTTACATGAAGTTGATGTGATGGTAGGTAGTGAGATCAGAGAATCTAAATTTACTCAGGTGGCAACTTCTGCTTACGGTTGGAATAGCAAGAACAATACGTCTAAGCCCGTAATTTATAGAGATGAAGAAGATGCGAAATCATTTCCATTGTTTACGAAAACTTACAGAAAGAACAGGTATGCTTCATTCTTTGGAACTGCATCATATACCTTCAACAGAAAATATACTTTCTTTGGTAGTGTACGTTTTGATGGATCAGACTTGTTTGGAGTAGATTCAAAATACAGATACTTGCCTTTGTATGCATTAAGTGGATCATGGAATGCCAAGGAAGAGTCTTTCTTTAGAGATGTGAACTGGTTGAGCGCGTTAAAATTCAGATCTTCATATGGTTTACAAGGAAATATCGATAAGCAAAGCTCACCTTATATTGTTGGAACTCCAACTATAGTGACCAACTTACCAGGAAACAGTGAGAATGGAATTACAGTAATGGGGCTTCCTAACGACAAATTGAGATGGGAGAAAACTTCAACTTATAATGTTGGTTTCGATTTGTCAGTATTGCGCCATGCAGTTCGCATGTCCTTCGATTATTATCATCGTAAGGGGACTGATTTGATTGGATCGCAGGCTGTTCCTTTGGAGAATGGATTCAACTCGATGTCGGTAAACTGGGCTGAAATGACCAATAAAGGTTGGGAATTAAGCATTTCTACTCGTAATATTAAAACAGACAATTTTGAGTGGAATACAAACTTTAACATTGCTCACAACGAAAACAAAGTATTAAAAGAGCAGCAACAAATCAATTCTACAACTCCATCACGTGAAGGTTACTCAGCCAATTCAGTTTGGGTAATTAAAACAGCAGGATTGGATGAAAATGGTTACCCTCAATTCAAAAAAGATGGCAATATTGTATCGGCAGATGAGTATTTCTCATTGTATGACCAAATGGCTGATTACTATCCTAACTATTTGGCAGGATCAAAATTGACGAATGAAGAGTTGAATGACTTGCTTGTGAATGTAGGTAGCAGAGATCCAAAATACTCTGGTGGTATCATCAATACTTTCAAATACAAAAACATTGACCTTACGGTTTCGGCCAACTTCAATTTGGGAATGAATGTAATGGAAAGACCTCCTTATAGCATGACTCAATATGATAAATCAAACAATGCTTCAAGAGTTCTTTTGGATGTATTAAGAGGTGACAACAAATTCTTGCCAAACTTAATGACAAAAGCATCAGCTGATGGACAGTATTGGATGCAAGAGCAATTATACACCAATATGCGCCCTGATTTCTACAACAGTTTAGACATTTGGCACAAAGAGGTGAATTACCTAAGAATTAGTAGCATTCGTTTGGGATATACCCTGGACAAGAATATGCTTCAAGATCTTGGTTTGTCTGGTGTTCGTTTGAGTTTTGAAGCCAGAAATCCTTTCGTGATTTCTAATGGTTATGATGGATATTTCGATCCTGAATCTTTTGGAAATATTTATGCTCAACCACAGCAAAAATCTTATACCATTGGTGTTAACCTTACATTTTAATTGAGAGAAATGAGAAAATTTAGTACATATTTATTTTTATTGCTGGCAGTAGTATCATTCTCTGCCTGTGAGGATTATTTGGATGTAAAGCCAAAGGATAGAGTGATTCCAACTACAGGAGAAGATTTTAGAGATCTTTTAAGCAGTGCTTACCATGCAATTCCTGCTGATAAAGCGAAGTTGGCTTTTCGCACCGACGAAGTAAAATTAAATGAAAACAGGTATGATTTATCCAATGTAAAGGACATTTACATGTGGAACGATGCCAATCCTGCTGATAATACAATTGCCTATACTTATGATATTTTTTACAAAGTAATCATGTATGCCAATCATGTGATTGCAGAAGGTGATGGTGCAACCGAAGCGACACAGGAAGAGATTGACCAGATTTTAGGAGAAGCGTATCTATTAAGAGCTTACATTCATTTTAACCTGGTAAACATGTTTGGAAAGCCTTATCAGAAAGCAAGCGCTGCTACAGATCGAGGAATTCCTCTTTCTCTGAAAATTGATAGCGAGGCAGAATACATTCCAAATACAGTTGCTGAAGTATATGAGCAAATTCAATCGGATATTGAACAAGGTCTTTCTAAATTGAAAGTGGATACTTATGCAACAGGTTTAAACTATCGATTTAGTAAGGTGGCTGCATTGGCATTTCAGTCGAGAGTATATTTGTATATGGCAGAATACGCAAAAGCTCAGGAAAGTGCTTTGGAAGCATTAAAATTGAAAGCAGATTTACAGGATTTGCTAGCTGACAACTCGAAAGCACCGCATATGTACGATGCTGTAGAAAGCATTCTTGCCATGGACGATAATGTGAATAGTGATTTACGTAGTGCTACTTATATTTCAGAAGAAATGAAGGCGGCATTTGAGCAAAGCAATGATTTGCGTTTTGCCTTGTATTTTGAAGCTGATGGTGAAGAATTTGCCATTAATAAAGGGGTTGAGTTGGCTTCGAAATGTACTTTCCGTACTGCTGAATTGTATCTGATTGTAGCAGAATGTAAGGCTCGTTTGGATGAATTGGATGACGCGAAAGATTATTTGAATCAGTTAAAATCAAAACGATTGATAGCAGATTTCTATGCTACTGAAGAAACAAGAATCAATGCATTGAATAAAGTAAATTTAATTGCTGAGATTGCTACGGAACGTTTCCGTGAGTTAGCTTTCGAAGGTCACCGTTGGTTCGACTTAAGAAGAACAACACAGGAAGAAATCGTTCATACATACAAGGGTGAAACTGCAACTCTTATAAAGAACGATCCTCGTTATACATTGCGTTTCCCTCAGGAAGCAATAGACAATAATCCTAATTTGAGAGATTAGGACGGATTAGTGTCATGTGAATACTCAAATGATGTATAAGTCGAACTTATTGGTTTGTTTTTGGGAAGTAATAAAAAGTAAGCATAGCAGTAGCTACGAGAGTCTTTTTATTCCAAAGCAAAAACAATCAAGAACAAGATTTGCTGCGTCAGTTGCGTGTTGACAGGGCACTTAGCATATCATTTGAATCAAAAATTGGGGCATTCCGTAATGGAATGCCCCTTTTCTTTTGTAAATTGGCGCCTTCAAAATATAAAAGGAGATGATAGAAGTAGTAATCATAGAGGATGAACAGTTGGCAGCACGTGAGTTGGAGAAGATGCTTTTGAGTCTGCGTCCGGATCAAATTCAAATTACAGCACATTTAGAGAATGTTAAGGATGCTGTGAAGTACCTTTCTTCACATAAGCCCGATTTGATTTTTATGGACATTCACCTGGGTGATGGCAATAGTTTTGGCATTTTCGATAAAATAAGTGTTGATAGTCCCTTGATTTTCACTACGGCTTACGATCAGTATGCCATACAGGCCTTTAAGCAAAACAGTGTGGATTACTTGCTAAAGCCGATTGATCCGGATGATTTGGAAATGGCCTTGCAAAAATTCGAAAAGAATTATCAAAACAAGGAAAGTATAGATTTGTCTACACTGCAACATTCTTTACATCATTTGGTGGCTGGAAATGCATACCAGGAACGCTTCATGGTAAGTCTTGGCGATCGTTTGTGTTCTCTTGAGGTGGATAAAATCGCTTATTTTATGGCCGATGGAAAATCGCTCTACCTTTTCGATTTAGAAGGGCACCGTTATTTGTGCGATGGCACTTTAAGCTCTTTGGAGGGCAAATTGAATCCCAAAAGATTCTTTCGCATCAACCGTAAGTTTATGGTGAGTTATGCCTCTATTATCGACATGCATTACTACTCGAAAACACGAATCAAACTCAATCTGAAACCCGATCAGGCAGAATGTATAGATGCCATTGTGAGCCAGGACCGATGCAACGATTTTAAGCAATGGTTGAATGGCTGATTGCAGTTTGAATTGAAAGGTGAAGCCAATATAGATTTACAGCAGGTAATTTAAAGTACAAATGATAGATACACTGGAACAAGGATTTTTTGGAATTGGAATACAGAATGGGAAAACACCCGAGAATTTAGGGGTGTTGTGGCGATCGGCACAGAATATGGGAGCAAGCTTTATTTTTACCGTTGGCAAACGCTATGCAAAACAAGCCTGCGATACACACAAAGCCACAGGAGCCATGCCGTATTTTCATTACGACAATTTCGATGATTTCTATGCCCACCTGCCAAAAGGAGCCGTTCTGGTAGGAGTGGAGCTGGACGACAAAGCTGTAAACCTTGAAGAGTTCAAACATCCACGCCGTTGTGTTTACCTATTGGGAGCCGAAGACAATGGCTTAACCAAAACTGCCATCGAAAAATCGCACCACCTGGTAAAATTCGATACACGCCTTAGTGTGAATGTTTCGGTTGCAGGTAGCATCATCATGTACGACAGAAACCTGAAAGCCAAGTTTGGACAGACGATGTATTAGATTGGTGGGGATTGATATGCTAAGCATATTCGTAAAATATTAGTTAGTTCCTACATTAGGATTGATCGCTTCAAACATTGATTCGTGTGGTATTGAGCCACAATAAGCTTACCCCTTGCTTGCATTATTGATTTGCCTTATGATCTCTTTTTGATACTTTCTATTGTAGCCAAATGATGTAATGTTTGGTCTTTGATATGGATCACAAATACAATTGATATACACCTTTTGATGATGCACGATCACCGTGATTAGTTCTCCAATAAAATCAAATGGAGCTTTGGTGCTGGCAACGAATACATTTTTTGTACTTTGTTCAACTTTCCATTCGTTTACCTCAGCAATTCTATGGCATATCTCAATTACTTTTTCTTCAGGGATATTGATTGGATGTGTTTTGAATCGAAGCCTATTGTATTGTAATAAAAACAATAGGAATGCAATACTTACAAAAATAGAAGTACCATCAAACATCTTTTCTATAGGTCTTACTCCATTATAATTGCCAGTAAGAAATTCTAGGTAGGAGAATATGGACAATAAAAATGGAAGGAGTGCAAAAAATACAAATGCGTAATGACCTAAGTAGCCCAATTTGGTAAGTTTTAATCGTGTGGGAACGCTAGTGTATTCTGCTTGATGGTATTTTCTCATTTTCTGTTTTTAATGGTTCGGCTGTGAAGTATTATTTAATGAATTGTATTCCAATTTAAGCATATTAGCTTTCCTTAATTCTTGTTTGATTCTCATTGTAACACCCATTTTAGTTTCACCATGTACCTTTAATTTCATTAGATATTTGTCTTTTTTATTCCTTTTATCACTTGATTTATAATCAATAAGTTTTTGGTGGATATCCTTTATTTCAACAGTTTTGCAATCAAATTTAATGAATTTGCTTGGAGGGAATCTAACAATAAGACAGAAAAATGGGGGAGGCATACTATAAATATTTACCAAGAATAATTATTGTTTACTTACGGAATAATTTTTTATATTTACATACTGTTCATTCATTTGAGTAGAATATTATTCAAGCACATGACCAATACCTCACACAATTACATCGGTTTTCTTCACGAAACAGTTTGGATTATAGCTATGGAAACCGATAGCTAATATATCGGGAAAGATGATAGCATAAAAAAGCCCCGAATGGAAAGTCGAGGCGGCTTAAATGTTTTCACAACGGAATAATCCTTATTGTGATTTGCTTACAGAATGTACTCCAAAAATAGAAACAATAAACTAAACATACAACACTTCTTATGAAAAAAATATTAGGCTTAGATCTTGGAACTACCTCTATTGGTTGGGCTTTGGTAAACGAAGCTGAGAATGAATGCGAACAATCAGAAATTATTAAACTGGGTGTACGTGTTAATCCATTAACGACAGATGAGCAAACTGATTTTGAAAAAGGTAATCCATTATCGGTTAATGCTGACAGAACATTAAAACGTGGTGCAAGACGAAATTTGCAGCGTTATAAACAGAGGCGTAAGAACCTACATGATCTACTTGCGAAGAGTGGAATTATTACCAAGGATACAGTGTTGACCGAAGAAGGAAATTTCACTACCCACGAAACCTGGCGTTTACGTTCCTTATCGGCCAGTAAGAAAATAGAAAAAGAAGAGTTTGCCCGAGTATTGTTGGCCATTAATAAGAAAAGAGGTTACAGAAGTAGTAGAAAAGCCAAAAATGAAGAGGAAGGGAGTGTAATTGATGGGATGGCTATAGCAAAAGAATTATACGATAATCAATTGACTCCGGGACAGTATGTGTTGAACTTGTTAAAAGATGGCAGAAAGTATATTCCAGAATTTTATCGTTCTGATTTAAAGCTGGAGTTGGATGCAATATGGAATTATCAGAAACAGTATCATCCTGATATACTTACCGATGAGTTTTATAAAAAGCTTGAAGGGCAAGGACAACAAAATACTCGAAAATTGTTTTTAGCAGTTTACCAGATATACACAGCTGAAAATAAGGGTAAACGTGAGCAAGTTAAATTACAACATTATCAATGGAGAGTTGATGCTCTCCAGCAGCAATTACCGATAGAAGTTGTTGCTTATGTATTGGTTGAAATCAATAATAACCTAAATAAATCAAGTGGCTACTTGGGAGCCATTAGCGATAGAAGTAAGGAACTGTATTTTGAAAAGGAAACCATTGGGCAGAATCTTTATCGTCAGTTACAGGAGAATTTCCACGGCAGTTTAAAGAACAAAGTTTTTTATCGTCAGGATTATTTAGATGAGTTCGAGCAGATATGGGAAACACAAGCCCAGTATTATAAAGAGTTAACTCCAGAACTGAAAGAAGAAGTGCGTGATGTTGTTATCTTTTATCAGCGTAAGCTAAAATCGCAGAAACACTTAATTAGTAATTGTGAGTTTGAACCGAAACATAAGGCTATACCAAAATCATCACCATTGTTTCAAGAGTTTAAAATTTGGTGCTTGGTAAATAGTGTAGAGCTGCAAAATCAGAAAAGTAAAGAGCAGAGAAAACTTGATGAAACGGAGAGGCAGCTTTTGTTCGAAGAGTTGAATGTAAGAGGAGATTTGAGTCAAGATCAGGTATTGAAGTGTTTGGAACTACCGAAAAATGAATGGAAACTGAACTATAAGGAAGGGCTTTCAGGTAATACAACAAATCAGCAGCTATATGGAGTTTATCAATTGGTTGCAGAGTATGAGGGTTATGGATTCGATTGGGCTAAGAAATCAGCAAGAGAAATTAATGAGGAGTTGAAAGCAATCTTTCCAGAGATTGGTTTATCTGAAGATTTACTTCGTTTTGATGCCGATATTAAGGGAAATGAATTTGATAAGCAAGCTGCATATCAGTTATGGCATTTGATTTATTCTGTTGAAGATGACGAGAAGATTAGTGAGGAAGATCAGTTTGTTTATGGAAATTCGGCAGTAGCGTTAAAGAAAAAGCTGCACAAAGCTTTTGGTTTTCAGCCTCAATATGCAGCTATGTTGGCTAATTTAAATTTACAGCAGGATTACGGACAATTAAGTGCTCGCGCCATAAAAAAGATATATCCATATTTGAAAAAGGGGTTTCTGTATTCCGAAGCCTGCAATGAGGCTGGTTATAATCATTCACACTCTTTGAATGCAGAAGAATTGGCAAGTAGGGAGCTAAAAGATCAGTTAAATTTATTGCCCAAAAACAGTTTGCGTAATCCTGTTGTTGAAAAAATCCTGAATCAAATGGTAAATTTGGTGAACCAAGTGATTGAGGTATACGGAAAACCACATGAAGTAAGGATTGAATTGGCTCGTGAGTTGAAAAAATCGGCTGAGGAGCGAAAGAGAATGACCCAAGGAATTAATGATGCCAAACGTAGAAATGAAGAGATTGTAAAACTTCTTAGAAAACCTCCTTTTAATGTGTCAAATCCTACAAGAAATGACATTATTCGTTATCGTTTATATGAGGAATTAAGTGAGAACGGTTATAAAACCTTATTTTCGAATCAATATATAGAACCTTCCAGATTATTTTCAAAGGATATTGATATTGAGCATATAATACCCAAAGCTGTATTGTTCGATGATTCATTTTCGAATAAAACATTGGCTTTTCGTGCAGTAAATCTTGAAAAGGGAGATTCTACAGGATATGATTTTATGAAAGGAAAGTACTCGGCTGATTTACCTAATTACAAGAATAGAGTAGAAACACTGTACGCAGCTTGGCAAAAATCTCAAAAAAGCAAACAGGTTAAAGGCATTAATAAAGCCAAGTATGAGAAGTTATTGATGAAAGTGGCTGATTTGCCAAAGGATTTTATTGAGCGTGACCTGAGAAACAGTCAGTACATCGCTAAAAAGGCAAAACAGTTACTAATGGAAGTTATCCGAACCGTAAACACTACTTCAGGCAGTGTTACGGATCGTTTACGTGAAGACTGGGGACTGGTGAATGTAATGAAGGAATTGAATTTACCCAAATATAAAGCATTAGGCTTAACAGAAGACCAAGAAAGAAAAGATAATAAAAAAGTATTGGTGATTAAAGATTGGACCAAACGTAACGATCATCGCCATCATGCTATGGATGCCTTAACTGCTGCTTTTACTACCTACGATCATGTTCAATATTTAAATAACTTGCATGCTTCTCGTGAGAAAGAGAGCAAACTGTATGGAATTAGAAATAAAATAACAACCACTTTAGATACTAAAAGCGGTAGAAAGAAACGTGTATTTAAATCACCAATACCTGATTTCAGACAGCAGGCTAAAAATCATCTGGAACAGATACTGATTTCATTTAAAGCTAAAAATAAGGTAGTAACGCAGAATGTAAACCATTACAGGAAATCTGGTGAAACCTTTAAAAAAGTACAACTTACACCTCGTGGACAGCTACATAAAGAAACAGTTTATGGAAGGATAATAGAGCAGGGGATAAAAGAGGAAAAATTAGGTGCCAAAATGACTTTTGAAACAGCACTTAAAGTATGCAAACCAAAATACAAGGATGCCATTTTAAGACGCTTGGCTGAATTCGGGAACGATGCAAAGAAAGCATTTACCGGAAAAAATGCGGTTGCAAAGAATCCAGTTTATACCGATGCTGCAAAACAAGAACAAGTGCCTGAAAAGGTAAAAATTCATGTAGCAGAAGAGAATTATACCATTAGAAAGGAAATAGGACCTGATTTAAAATTGGATAAGGTAATAGATAAAGGTGTAAAAAGAATTTTGAGTGCCAGATTGGAAGAGTTTGGAGGCAATGCGAAGGAAGCCTTCTCAAATCTCGATAAAAATCCAATTTGGTTGAACAAAAAAGCAGGTATATCCATTAAACGAGTAAGTATATCAGGAGTGAAAAATGCAGAAGCCTTACACGATCAGAAAGATCACAAAGGCAATTTAATATTGGATGCTGTAGGTGAAACCAAACCTGTTGATTTTGTAAGTACAGGTAACAATCATCATGTAGCTATTTACAGGGATAACAAAGGGAAATTGCAAGAGCAGGTTGTTTCTTTTTATGAGGCTGTTGCCAGGGTAAATGCAGGCGTTTCTGTGATTGATTACGACTATAAGAAGAAGGAAGGATGGCAATTTTTATTTACCATGAAGCAAAATGAAATGTTTGTTTTCCCTGCAGATGGTTTTGATCCAAATGAAAAGGATTTGATGGATGAAAAGAATGCAAGAGAGATTTCGAAGCATTTGTTTAGAGTTCAAAAGTTCACAATAAAAGATTATTTTTTCAGACATCATTTGGAAACTAATGTGGAAATGAATTCAAAGTTGAAAGATGTTGCATATAAACGAATTTCATTAAATGGATTAGAAGGAGTAATAAAAGTAAGAATAAACCATTTGGGACAAATTGTTCATGTAGGAGAAGAAGTTCAACAAAAACAAGAATTAGAAATGAGTATCTAATAATGTAATCATGATCAAACGTACATTGTATTTTGGAAATCCTGCCTACTTGAGAAGACAGGACAAACAATTGAAAGTTTTAAAGCCAGAACAAAGCAAGGCGGTAGCCAGCATTCCCATTGAAGATATTGGAGTGGTGGTTTTGGATCATCCGCAGGTAACCGTTAGCCAGGCTTTGCTTTCGGAATTGGTGCTAAACAATGTGGCAGTTTTATCCTGTAACGAGAAACATCACCCTGTGGGTTTGTTAATGCCTTTGGCTGGCAACTCATTGCAATCGGAGCGTTTTAGAATTCAAATTGCAGCCTCTGAGCCTTTAAAAAAGAACTTGTGGGCTCAGACCGTTGCTGCCAAGCTGGCCAATCAGGCCGATGTATTGGAACAAATGGGAAAGGAGGCCAAAAGATTACACGCTTTGATTCCTCAGATTAAATCGGGCGATTCGGATAATATAGAAGGACGTGCTGCCAAAGTGTATTGGGATTTGCTTTTGGGTGATGATGATTTTGTCCGGGAGCGTTTCGGAAAGGCACCTAATCCTCAATTAAACTATGCCTATGCCTTAATACGCGCAGCGGTTGCTCGTGCTTTGGTGAGTAGTGGCATGCTGCCCACTTTGGGCATTTTTCATCGCAACAAATACAATGCTTACTGTTTGGCTGATGATATTATGGAACCTTACCGTCCGTTTTGCGACCAATTGGTATTGCCCATGTATTACGAGGGAGAGTTTAGGTCGGAAGACTTAACAACCGATCAGAAATCAAAATTGTTGAGTGTATTAACCTGTGACGTGTTGATAGGTGGTAAGAAAAGTCCCTTAATGACAGCCATTAGCCGAACTACCAATTCTTTGTTCGAATGTTTTGCAGGAGAGCGTCGTAAAATCCTCTATCCCGATTTTTATGAGTCACGAAGCTTTAAGCCAATATCGTAGCATGTGGGTACTGGTGTTTTTCGACTTGCCTACCGATACCAAAAAGGAGAGGAAGGCAGCAGGCCGATTTCGAAAGGAATTGTTGAAGGATGGATTTACCATGTTTCAGTTTTCAATTTATATGAGAACCTGTCCATCTCGCGAAAATGCCGATGTTCATGCCAAACGTGTAAAACATTTGTTGCCCGAACATGGACATGTCGGAATTCTAAAAATCACCGACAAGCAATTTGCAGCCATGGAATTGTTTTACAGTAGAGAAACCGCTGATAAACCCGATGTGGTACAGCAATTACAGCTTTTCTAGTTGTAATTGCTAGGATCTTGGACGAAGCAATCTGTTAGATTTTGGCAGTATTAGAATTCAAAAAATCTCCATAACAAGAAAACCCGAAGTTCGAAAGCCTCGGGTTTTTCATTTCTAATGTGTTTTACAACTTTCTTATTGTGAGATACTTTCCCTTGATAGGTTGTAATTCAACACATCAAAGATACATTCTGCAAGCAAATCACAACTGTTATTTAATACTCCAATAGGCAAAATAAGTTGTAATTCAACACATCAAAGATACATTCTGCAAGCAAATCACAACAAACTTTAATCTCTGCGCCACATGTCTGTTGTTGTAATTCAACACATCAAAGATACATTCTGCAAGCAAATCACAACGGATGTTAACGGTAATTATACCATTAACGGGTTGTAATTCAACACATCAAAGATACATTCTGCAAGCAAATCACAACGATATTATGCGCTTCGTTGAATTTCAACATGTTGTAATTCAACACATCAAAGATACATTCTGCAAGCAAATCACAACTCTCCCTGAATTCAGTGGTTCGTTTTCAAGGTTGTAATTCAACACATCAAAGATACATTCTGCAAGCAAATCACAACTATTAGTGGTTTGTGAACTCCTTAACTCCTGTTGTAATTCAACACATCAAAGATACATTCTGCAAGCAAATCACAACACAATAAACGGAATAGAAACAGGGCTTAACGTTGTAATTCAACACATCAAAGATACATTCTGCAAGCAAATCACAACTATCGTACTCACTTAATCTGGCCTTTACTTGTTGTAATTCAACACATCAAAGATACATTCTGCAAGCAAATCACAACTGCGCTTTGTGTGCCTTTCCATCTGCTTAAGTTGTAATTCAACACATCAAAGATACATTCTGCAAGCAAATCACAACCTGGTGTGACAAATATCCAACCATCTCGAGTTGTAATTCAACACATCAAAGATACATTCTGCAAGCAAATCACAACAATAGGCTCTTCTATAATGTTATAAATTCTGTTGTAATTCAACACATCAAAGATACATTCTGCAAGCAAATCACAACTGAAGATGTTAATGAATTGAAAGAAGTTATGTTGTAATTCAACACATCAAAGATACATTCTGCAAGCAAATCACAACTATTGCTAAAGCATTAAATGAAGGTTGGTTGTTGTAATTCAACACATCAAAGATACATTCTGCAAGCAAATCACAACTGCATTAAAGCAAGCTTATTTTCAAAATCAGTTGTAATTCAACACATCAAAGATACATTCTGCAAGCAAATCACAACAGTAATTCTAATTGAGTTGAAACAATCGGCGTTGTAATTCAACACATCAAAGATACATTCTGCAAGCAAATCACAACTATCCTCCACCTGCTCCTCGAATTCGTAATGTTGTAATTCAACACATCAAAGATACATTCTGCAAGCAAATCACAACAATACTCCAAAGTCTTATTAGCTTCGTTGTGTTGTAATTCAACACATCAAAGATACATTCTGCAAGCAAATCACAACACATGCTAATATCGCAGATGCCAAAGGTGAGTTGTAATTCAACACATCAAAGATACATTCTGCAAGCAAATCACAACTATAAAGTAGTTCTAATACATTTTAAAAGCGTTGTAATTCAACACATCAAAGATACATTCTGCAAGCAAATCACAACATCTGATCGAATCCATTTATTCTATACTTCGTTGTAATTCAACACATCAAAGATACATTCTGCAAGCAAATCACAACCGCCTGTGTGAAAGGGTTGGCAAAATCAGTGTTGTAATTCAACACATCAAAGATACATTCTGCAAGCAAATCACAACTGTGAGTAATGAGGGCAAATACAAAGCAAGGTTGTAATTCAACACATCAAAGATACATTCTGCAAGCAAATCACAACAGAAAAGTTCTTTCATAAAGTCTTAATCTGGTTGTAATTCAACACATCAAAGATACATTCTGCAAGCAAATCACAACCTTCATGTATTTCAATTTGAAAAAATCAAGGTTGTAATTCAACACATCAAAGATACATTCTGCAAGCAAATCACAACACCTCCATTGGGAATGCTTCTCAATAACATGTTGTAATTCAACACATCAAAGATACATTCTGCAAGCAAATCACAACGTGAGGCTCAAAGACAACCCAATCTACAAAGTTGTAATTCAACACATCAAAGATACATTCTGCAAGCAAATCACAACGGATGTTGTGTTAATCTGTGTAAAGTTATAGTTGTAATTCAACACATCAAAGATACATTCTGCAAGCAAATCACAACTGATCTATTACTTCAATTTTTGCCATCTGCGTTGTAATTCAACACATCAAAGATACATTCTGCAAGCAAATCACAACATATTGATAAAGCTGAACTGCGATTATTAGGTTGTAATTCAACACATCAAAGATACATTCTGCAAGCAA
Organism: Marinifilum sp. D737; assembly: GCF_026672275.1. GTDB lineage: Bacteria > Bacteroidota > Bacteroidia > Bacteroidales > Marinifilaceae > Marinifilum. The sequence continues at coordinate 130,175 of NZ_JANQCD010000008.1, forward strand.
ATCACAACTCATTGACTGAATTTTTGTACAAACCGAATGTTGTAATTCAACACATCAAAGATACATTCTGCAAGCAAATCACAACATTGTGAGGCGGTGAAAGTAAAACATGCTCGTTGTAATTCAACACATCAAAGATACATTCTGCAAGCAAATCACAACTTTAATAGTGTTAAACAATAGTGGGTACATGTTGTAATTCAACACATCAAAGATACATTCTGCAAGCAAATCACAACAAACTGGGGCGTTGTCTTTTTTAGCCTTTAAAGTTGTAATTCAACACATCAAAGATACATTCTGCAAGCAAATCACAACTTGCTGCTTCAAGCAACAAATAATCTTCAGGTTGTAATTCAACACATCAAAGATACATTCTGCAAGCAAATCACAACCATCTGCATCGAATAAGCCGCCAAGATAAAGTTGTAATTCAACACATCAAAGATACATTCTGCAAGCAAATCACAACTCTTAATATGTAAATCTCATTGTTTTCATTGTTGTAATTCAACACATCAAAGATACATTCTGCAAGCAAATCACAACCACTATTGAGAACGGGAGACACCGCCTAACGTTGTAATTCAACACATCAAAGATACATTCTGTAAGCAAATCACAACTTGGTTTTGGAACTATTCTGTTTGGCCCTAGTTGTAATTCAACACATCAAAGATACATTCTGTAAGCAAATCACAACTAGATATATATGCAAGCGGGCAGTTAGAGAGTTGTAATTCAACACATCAAAGATACATGCATGATTCATAAATTTAATATAGAGGAATCATGAAAGATGTTACTGCAAGCGAATTACAACATAACATGAAGTTTTATTTTTCTTTTAATAAAACATTTTCATAGTATTTCTTTTTATGGATACACCTAATTTGCTTATTTCTTTCTAAAAAATAATATTTAATGAACTCACTAGGTTTTTTGTTTTTAAGATCTTTTGGAATAGGTCGTGTAGGAATATAGTTTTCACGAAAATAAGAAACTACTATAGAGTCATTGTTTGTTTTTTCTTTCAAGAAACTTAAAACTTCATAACAATAACCATCTAGAATTATAAGATTAGTATCAATTATCTTAATTGGCTTTTCTTGAGGAAATAGAAAAGCAAAAAATACTATTAGCAAAACATTCTTCATAATAACAAATAAAATGAAAGGTTGAAAAATCAAGTTGTTCTGGAAAGATATCTTCTATAGCGCACGCCATCTTCCCACCATTCTTCGTAAAATCCTATATTATCTTCTCCAAAAGTAGAAGCTGTTTTTATACCTCCTAAAGCTTCTTTTAATTCTATGTTGTTTAATGGTTCAAACATCATATTTTATTTAAATTAATAAAGCAATTTTCATTACTTTATTCTCTTTTTGAAAGAAAGGTAACCTTGTAAAAACTAGAATTTTACAAATATTACATCAACAGAAGAAAATTATAGATCAATAAGCAAAAAATATCCTGTTAAGCTCAATCATTCTTCCTTTCATGAAATACTCATTTGGCTCATATCCTTAATAAGTTTCTTTTCATCACATAAGTTTTTGAACTTTATTTATCGTATTTGATAATATCTCTATGCCTTTCCGATTTATAAGAGTGGCATTTCACTGCGGAATTATTAAAAATTGTATCAAGTTTTAAATCAAAATTTAATCGATACACATTTGAATTTGATCTTGCAACAATTAAATTGTGTGCATCACCAATTTTCATATTAAGACCAGAAATTGTGCCGACTGATCCTTGAGTAATCCCATGAAACAAGGTGTCATTGTGTCGCTATTTGAAATATATTACATCTTTGCTGGTAGTGATTCCTTTTCTTTGATTTGGTCTTAAGTCCTCAATAAAAGCAATGCTCTTAAAAGAATCATTTTGTAATAATTCTATTCTTTTTTTGTGGTTGAAGTATATGAAAACGAATATGGGAGAAAATATTGCCAATAAAATAAAAGCAAGCTTTATTCGGTCCTTTATGCCTAACTCTTTGTTCTTGTTTCCCATTTCTTAAATTATGATCTTACTGATATAGAAAACTTGAGCAGGAAGAGGTATGGGAGAACATGCTAAGCATCTTCTTGAAGCGACTGCCGCTTGCTGCATGAGAGAATTAGTGCGGCATGGCGGCTAATGGACGATCGATTTTTTGGAGAATTATTTTTAGTACAGTTCTTTAAAAGTATTTTTATGGTTCTCATAATTATTGCCGTAATTTTTTTATTTAATAATTATTGTTTATAAATTCATACTTGCTAATAAATGTCTGAACCATGATTTTAAAGGATTATGTGATGGCTTGATTTTGGGAGAATCATGAAATCGAGTTAATCAAAACTAATCATGGTTCAAGACTAATAAAAAGCATAAAAAATACTTATGGTTCACGATAAGTTATGAAACACGAAGAACTAACATACAAAATCATTGGTTGTGACATGAGGGTACACAAATATCTTGGAAATGGATTTCAAGAGCTTGTGTATTAGTGCGTATTGACTATTTATAGTAGAATAAAATGATAAGAGTATTGAGTATCGTGACAGGAATTATTAAAATACTTGTTGGAGGATTAGCCTGTTTCGCGGGAGTTTGGCTTTGGAGTGTTTTAAACATGGAAGGAATAGGTGATATTGTTGGCTTTGCATTTCTTTTTGTTGTAATGGAATATTATGGCTTGTACTTAATCATTAGTGGTTGGAAACAAATGGTAAATCAAGTTCTAAAAAGAAGATTATTTATATACCTTTTTCTAGGGATTAACACTTTCTTACTTATTGGATTCTTGTGGGCTTATTTTGAGAGAGGGGAAGATATGCCAGGCCTTATTGCAATTCTTGTGATTGCATTGATTTGTGTTGTTTTTGGAATTGAAGAAGCTTTTAAATTATCGAATAGCTGCAGAAATAGAAATTAAATTTACTAATTCAATAAATTAAACTACTTATGCAAACCCCAATCACCCCATTCGAATCCATCGGCTTGTGTTTTAGCGGTGGAGGATATCGCGCCACTTTTTTTTCCTTGGGCGTTGTGTCCTATCTAAACAAAATTAGCTACCAGGGAGAGTCCTTATTGAGCCATGTAGAGGCTGTAAGTTCGGTTAGTGGCGGTTCTTTGCTGGCTGTGGCCTATGCAAAGGCTGTTCAGGAAGAGAATTTCGACTTCAATGCTTTCTACAAAGCTTTTTACCAGAACTTTGTACCAGCTAATGATAAGCTAGTAGAAGATGCTGTGGCCAAGCTGGAATCTGCCGAAGCTTGGGCGAAACATCCGTACAAGAAGCCTTCGCTCATCAATGCCTTTGCGTTAACCTATGCCGATATGCCCATTTTCAAGGGAGAGTTTGGAATGTTCAAAAAGAGTACTTCACCAAGTCTGAAACATGTTTGTTTTAATGCTACCGAGTTTTCGTATGGCAAAGCTTTCCGTTTTCAGAACGTGGGCGTGTTTGGAAATGGCAATTTGCGCTGTGCCGAAATGAACCAGCTAAGTGCCAGGGTACAGCTGGCCGATATTGTGGCTTCATCCTCTTGTTTTCCTATTGGTTTTGAGCCTTTGGTTTTCCCCGACGATTATATCCACGATCAAAAAGACTCACACTACAAGGCCTTAAAGCGTCTGCCTGATTTCTGCCATGGTGTTGGTGTAATGGATGGAGGAATTGTTGACAACCAGGGCATTGGGAGTATGGTGAACATTAGCAATTCCAAGCAACGCCAAAAACCATTGGATTTAATCATAGTAAACGATGTGGGCAGCAGCGATATGCAGCCCTGGCAAGCCGAAAGCACCAAGGATACCACTCAAATGTCGATCAAAGAGAAAGCCAAGAGTCTGTTAAAGTACGTTCGTGTTCATTGCTTGTATTGGTCTGTGCTGTTGGCAGGCATTTTGATCATGCTCATCAATTCTTTGGAACTAATTAAGGAGAGGGAGTGGTCGTCCTTATACGTTGTAGGAGGGGTTTTTACAGGAGTTGGTTTAAGCTTTACTTTAATAGGTGCCATAGCGGGTCATGTAAAGAATGATATCCTACGCAAACTTAAAGCGGTATTCAGAAAGAATGTACCAGAGTCGCTGTTGGATGAAGTGAAATCCTTCCAGCGCCTGGATATCGACCTGGTAAAGCGCATGATAATAGAACGTGCCACATCGGGTGCCAAAATGATTAATAACGTTTTCCTGAAACAGATCAGATACCTGAATTATGAGCTGCTGTACTCTTCGGAGGCTTTGAAAAACCGAAGAATTAGCTCGGTAATTGGTGAATTGAATGGGGAGAAGAAAAATAATGAAGAAATTTCTGCCCCTAAAAAACAATTGAAAACCGTTGCCATGATAGCTTCGGAAGCCCCAACAACACTATGGTGGAGCGAGGAAGATATCAAGCTGGATAGAATGAATTCCTTGATTGCCTGTGGACAGTTTACCACCTGTTACAACCTGATGAAATACATTTTAGAGCTGAAAAAGAGTGGGATAGAGGGTGAAGGTATGGAAGAGATGTACAAGGCCCTTAAAAAGGATTGGACGGCTTTTAACAAAGATCCAATGTTTATGGTGGATGCGCCTGAATAGAATTGACTCGCATTTGTGTCTTAAAATCCATCCATGGCTAAGGGCAATTTTTACAATCTAGCCCCAATAAAAATTTTTATTGTACTTAAGAAATGCTTATATTGTTGAGCAATTGGAAAAATTTAAATCAATAAAGTCCAATAGAATCAAATAAACTGGGGAATTTTTTATTATCTTCCCACTTTAATAAAGAAAAATTATATGAACAAGCAAGAATTGGTTTCAGCAATTGCTGAAAAGGCAGGATTGTCAAAAGCGGATAGCGAAAAAGCATTAAACGCAATGATGGATTCAATTAAAGAATCTTTAGTGAAAGGTGAAAGTACTCAATTGATCGGATTCGGTACATTCTCAATCTCTGAAAGAGCTGCTAGAACAGGTAGAAACCCTCAAACTGGAAAAGAAATTCAGATTGCTGCTAAGAAAGTAATCAAGTTCAAGGCTGGTAAAGCTATGGACGAAGCGGTAAACTAGTATTACATTACTGGAATCCGAGCAGCTGCCCATTGGGTGGCTGTTTTTTTTGTGCGAAATTTTCTGGCAGGAGGAAATGTATTAGTCATAAAAAGAAGAGGCACAGTGTTTTGTGCCTCTTGTGTAAATTATTACTTTATTGCCATGCAAATGTCAGAAATCAAATCTTTTGGTTCTGTTTCCATTGGGCTGTTGCGGTAGAATTCCATAGGAGGAATTTTCTTGTTTTGTTTAAATTCTTTTGCTCTCTCCATAGACATAATGGCACTCCAGCCATTCCCGGAAAGCTCGTAAGGGCCAATGTGACGTACGGTTTGTACTTTGGTAGCCGGAAGATTTCCCTTGTGCATTCCGGCAGGTATGCTTTCAGGATCTGATTTGATTCCAACTCCAGAAGTATATACTACCCTGTTTTTGTTGAAATCGAACTTGTGATATACCGAGAACCAGTCGCAGGTAACGATATCTTCGTTTTCTTTTGCGAATTCTGCCAGCTTTTTAAAATCAGCTTCCATTACCTCACCAATATTATCGATGGTGCATTCATTCTTCACTCCAACGAAATTACAACCTTCAAATTGCGATTCACCAAGAAACTCCAGCTTAGCTTCTACTGTATCTTTTTCGATATAATCTTTCAGCATCAACAAACCACGATCGTAATCCATTCCAATTAAGCGTTCCATCATGTTTTTCATCCAGAACATGAAAAATGGAAGAGAACCTTCCATGGTCCATGTCAATTTGGTGGTGTTGTCATCAACTTTTTCGATGATAAAGTCACTTTTCGATTGTGATTTCCATGGTTTTAAAAATTGCAAATCATATTTAATTACCGATTCTTCTTCGGCAACAATTTTAATGATTCCGGATCCGATACGTTTTCCTTCCCATTCGTGGGTTTTGCCATTATCAGAAATGCTGTCTTTAGCTTCAGGTTCCAATATGAACCAGGGCGACCAGGCTTTCCAGTGATTAAAATCAGCAATAATAGTTTTTATCCTGTCAACACCAGCAGCAATGGTGATCGATTTTTCAATATAAGTTTTAGGCATAGGTATTTTATTTTAGGTAATTCGTTTAGTATATAAAGCTTTGTTTATTTGATGATTTTAAATCAGATTCTTAAAGTTATAAAGAATAAGAAGTTGTTACAAGAATAAATTGCTTAACAGGTTTGTATGATTATCAAGTTCAGAATCGTAAAAACAGCAAGAGTGTGCTTACAATTAATGTTATGAACTTCCTACATAGTTTAATAATATAGAAAATAGTCATTGGATGATTTGAATTCAAATTAAGCTTAGGCGTCTCGGTATTTTTCGTGTAATTTTTTCACCATTTCGCCCAGCATATTTTTTAAATTGGGTGGAGAAAGAATATCAACTTTATCTGTCATTGCTAAAACCCAGCGAGCAAAACCGTTTAAGTCAGGATTCAGAAATTTCATGTTTACGAATTTGCCATCTTCCTGCTCACTTAAGTATCCATACCAATATTTGGCTTCGTGAATATACAATGCCATTTGTTTCTCCATTCTTAGTTCGATTTCGAAGCTTTGGTACTGCTCTTTTTCGCGTGCCAGATATTCTTCGAAAGCTTTGTCTAAAATACGATGAGAAGTTTCCTCACTAACTTCCAGATTTCGTATCCTATCGAGTCTAAAATCACGATAATCACCTCTTAATCGGCAGTAAGCAATTAAGTGCCAGTTTAAGGCATAAAAAAGCAATCCAATGGGTTCTACTTCGCGCAAAGAATGTTCTTGCTTGTAATGGGCAAAGTATTTCAATTTTAGCACTTTCGATTTTACCAAAGCTTGCTGTATGTCTTGAAGATATATGGAATCTCTCTGAGGAATTTCATAAGGACCATTAAAAACCTTCACTGAACTTTCCAGTTTCTCCAACATGGCTTTGTCTTCGGTTTTCATTACCGATTTGATTTTGTACAAAGCATTTTGAAAAGATTGATCGATGGCTTTATCGGATGTGTGTGGAATTAACTTACCTGCAATCAAAATGGCAGAAGCTTCTTCGTTTGTAAACATGATAGGAGGCAAGGAGTAGTTGTCATCAATAAAGTATCCAACACCTGCCTCGGCACCTATGGGAACACCGCCTTCTTCCAAAGCACGGATATCACGATAAACGGTTCTTAGGCTAATGCCAAATCGATCCGCTATTTCTTGCGCTTTAACAACCTTTTTGGTCTGCAATTGCGTTAATATTGCCTGTAATCTGTCAATTCTGTTCAAAACTGATATTCCTTAGCTTTAAAATTAATAACCTGGGTGCGATTTAAAATATTGTCACAGTTTACACTGGTTTTGAGTAGAAGTTTTCTCAAATATTCTTTCAGATTTTTTTACAGCAAATCGTGAATAAATCTGATTTTCTGTGTCGAATATTTTTATTCGAACTCAGGTTAAAGAGGAGTGCAGCCGTGAATTGAAAACTGGCACTCCCATATTTTTAGTTTACTTGAAATTGTATTTCAGTAATGTTATTCTCAGGTTTATCGAAATCACAATTGATGTATAGTTCTCGGCAAGATTGTCCCGGAACTATATTTTCTGCTTTCATTTCTTCTGTTAATGCTTCGTAAGAATCCTTAAGCTTTTCCCATGATCCCAAGTGGGTTTTCTTTACATGCTGATATTCTTCCAGTTTTTCCAGTTTAAACTTCTCACTGCTAAATGCATTGCCAAATGTGGCAACGGGCAGACAAATCTTCAACTCAAATTCTTCTAAGGTAACACAAGTTTCCCATTTGTAGATCCAATATTGCGGACCTGAAGGATGTAATCCTGCATTCACAGCTTCTTGAACAATCTCTTTTGGAAAGTCTTCAATGTTTTTCATTAAATCTTCCAAACTTGTTCTCACGACTTTTGACAATACTGTCATTTCCGGTGCTTTTGTTGTCTTCATAATTTCCGTTTTTAAATTAACAATAGAACAAAGCTAAATGACAGTAGTGACAGCATTATGTCAGTAGGATTTTATATTTCTGAAAAAACAGTAAATGTTTATCATTTTTTAGGTTCAAAGGCGAGCAGGTGAATTGAAAGCCTACCATATTGTTTTTTTCACTTCGCAACCAATATTAATCTGATCACAAACATGATTGGCAAAACCATATCCAGCTTCTGAATAGATGTCGTAAACTGCATCTACATTCATTTTTTCCAGTTGTTGTCGCTCATCTTCAAATCGGGCAATGGCTGCAATGTTTCCTTTGTAAGGAGTCTTTTTTAATCGTTCTACCGAGAAAAGATTGGATGCATGATCGTTCATGCAAAGCATTACCAAACGCACTTTGTGGTTCTTTGATTTCTGGAAAATGTTTTCCCAGAATTCACTATCTGCCGCATCATCCTGTTGGATGTTTTTGCCCTCTTTCTTTAATCGCTGAACCACATCGTAATTGTAATCAAGCCCAAGTACTTTTCGGCCATAGGTTCTATTTAATTGCTCGTATACTGCCATTCCCAGCTTACCCATACCAAAAACCAAAATTTCTGCATCGCCAATATCAAAAGCTTTATCGTAAACCAATCGTTTATCGGTCTCGAATTTTTTCAAATGCTTGCGAATTCCTGAGTATATTTTGTGAGCATTCGAGTTTAAAGGCGATGATATGATAAAGGTTATGGCAACCGAGATGGCTATGGATACCAACCAATCGGAAGGAATTAGACCTTTGCCCACTGCAATGGAGGCTACTATCAGCCCAAACTCACTAAAATTGGCCAAAGCCAGCGATGTAAAGACCGAGGTTCGTGCACGCACTTTAAACCTGGTTAAAACCAAGAAGTATAGGATTACCTTGAAGTTTATGGCTACGGCGAGTATCAGGGCAAGAATCAACATCTGCAAACTTGGTAAGCCAATTAAACCAATGGAGAGAAAGAAGCCAATCAGAAAGATGTCTTTGAAACTCATTAAAGAATCGGCCAACTCTTTTGCTTTCTTGTGATTGGAAATCAAGATTCCAACTACCAAAGCTCCCAAATCGGCTTTTAAGCCAACAAATTTGAACAATTCGGCACCTACAACAAAGGCCAGGAAAAAGCCATATAGTATTAATATCTCGCCATGACCAATTTTTTCCAATATCAGTAACAGAACAGGACGGATGATAACAAATAGAACAGGTAAGCCTATGGCCCAATAACTTGGAAGCTTTCCTGCTACCAATACAATATAGAAAACGGCAAAAATGTCTTGAATAATAAGTATCCCAATGGACAATACCCCGTATGCTGATTTTAATTCACTTTTCTCTTCCAGAATTTTTACTGCATAAATGGTACTTGAAAAACTGAGTGCAAAACCGATGATTAATGCTTGCTGCCAGGTAAAATCAGTAAATATATGTAGTGAGGTATAGCTTAGTCCAAATAGAATAACTGCCATGAGCAGGGTAACCAGTAACATATGAATGGACGCACCTCCCCATATTTCGCGATGCAACAGGTCTTTGATTCTTAGTTTTAATCCAATGGTAAACAGAAGAAGAGTAATCCCCAAATCGGAAATATTTTGAATTAAATCATCAGATTCTGCGCCAAAATATTTCAGTGTAAAGCCTGCCAACAGATAGCCTACCAAAGGAGGCAATCCAATTAATTTTACAATAAGTCCTAAACCAAAGGCAATAGCCAACCATACCGGATCCATAAGTAGTGTTTTTTAAGAGATTAAGTTCCGCGCCCTTTTGCGGAATTCTAAAAATAGATAAATCTTCTGCAATGAGCAATAATATTTGCTAATGATATATAGGTATATCTATGGGTGCAAAGATGTGATTTATTTGATGAATTCCCACTTATGATTAAGTGTGGTTTTTATTATTGTATTGATTCATAAGATACTTAACATGTATAAAAAGTTGCAAAAACATAAAATCACAACAAATAGCGATTGATGAACATTCAAATGCCCTTTACTTTTGTCGGTATATTTAATCTAAATAAGAACAAAATGCAAAACATCGGAATTTTTTACGGTTCATCTACCGGGAATACAGAAGCAGTAGCAAAAAAAATACAAGAAGAATTTGGAGCAGATATCGCATCAACCATTGATGTTGTTGATGCAAGTGCAGCAGATCTTGAAAAGTTTAACAACCTAATTTTAGGAACTTCTACATGGGGGATTGGCGATTTGCAAGATGATTTTGAAGGATTTCTATCAGAAATTACAAATGCCAATATGGATGGTAAAAAAGTTGCCCTATTTGGATTAGGAGATCAGTATTCCTATTCAGATTCATTTGTTGATGGTATGGGTGAGCTATATGAGACATTGGAAGAACAGAACTGTGAACTGGTTGGGGAAACTTCTACTGATGGTTATGAATATGATGCTTCAAGAGCTGAAAAAGACGGTAAGCTGGTTGGATTGGCTATCGATATCGAAAATCAAGATGACCAAACAGCGGATAGAGTAGCAGATTGGGTTGCGGAACTTAAAAATCAATTTAATTAGATAAAGATGAAACTAACTTGTTCGGATTATAAGACTGCTGACATGCAGATTTTGATTCACCACGTTTACGAATACAACAAAGGATTAAGAAGTTTGGTATTGCATACCATGCATAGCAGTGAGAAGGAAAAAACAGAAAATTTATTACAGCGCAAGGGGATTAGTTATTTTCTGCAAACTGTTAACGAAAACAAGATAAATGTATTTTTTGGGAAACAGGAATGCATTCAGATTGTGAGATCCTTTGGAGACAAATCATTGTCTGATTTCACAGATGAACAGGATTTTATTCTGGGAATTATGCTTGGCTATGATAGAAATCAGCAATATGAGAGATACATTAAACGAACGGGAATCAATAGCGAACTTATAAATGCGAAGTTAGTTGGTTAGACATATAAAGATTTTTTCTTTTGCTATTAATTCGATACTCACCCTAGACAGCCATACTGCTCTTTGGTGAGTATTTTTTTGATGTGATTTTTTGTGTAAAAATCATAACATATGGTGATTGCAGATGCGATTTTAGATCGCTTACTTTGCTATTGTTCAATTTATTCAAATCACCTGACATTTGATATTAGACTTGGATGATATGATCAAAAAATTACAAGATGTTGAATATTTAATCTCGCCATGATTAAAATTATATTTAGTGTTATTTAGTAGTATTTTCACCATTTTGTTATGTAGTATAGATGTAGTTCGCAATAGGTTAGTTTTCACTGCATCACTCAGGTTTTACCCCAATGGAATTTTTCTGTTGGGGTATTATTTTGATTGATTTTTCTAGAACAATTGCTAAGTTGACTTTGTTTATTGATTGGTATTTAGTTTGAGTTTAAATAAGCATTAAATTTAATAAACTAAAACAGGGGATTGATAGATTTCCCTTACATTTGAATGAAATTAGAAAACACAAAAAAGATTATACATTATGGCTATCAATAAAAATGTTGAGAAGATTTTGAATGAGCAGATTAATGCTGAATTTTGGTCGGCTTATTTCTATTTGTCAATGTCTAACTATTTTAATGCGAACGGAATGCCAGGTTTCGCAAACTGGATGAAAGTTCAGTTTGAAGAAGAAACTTTCCACGCTATGAAAATGCTTGACTTTGTTAATGAAAGAGGTGGACGTGTTATTCTTCAACCAATTGCTGAAGTTCCTTCGGAGTGGGATGGTGTTGTAAACATTTATGAGGAAACATTAGCTCATGAAGAAAAAGTAACAAGCTTGATTAACGAATGTGTAAATGTTGCGATTGCAGAAAAAGATCATGCAACTGTAAACTTTTTACAGTGGTTTGTTGATGAGCAAGTTGAGGAAGAAGCTGGTGTAGGTGAAATTCTTGACCAATTAAGAATGTTCGAAGGAAAAGGACATGGTCTTTATATGATGGACAAAGAATTCAAAGCAAGAACTTTTGTTGCTCCTGCTGAGTAATCCATACAGAAAATAATATAGGAAAGGATGTCTGGTTGATACCATGACATCCTTTTTTTGTATCTGATGATAAAAAGAATCTATCTTTAAGGGAAAATTTTATCATGAGGATCTTTATTGTACTTCTGATCATCTGTGCATCAGAATTAACTTCAGCCCAAAGCAATATGGAAAGTATACAAAATGAAATTGACCAAAGTGTTTGGAAAGAGTTTAAATCTGCATTTGAAAGGATAGATGCAATAGCATTGAATGATCTCTATGCAGATCAAACTTTAAGAGTTACTCCAAATGGGATTGATACAGAAAACTCTTTTAAGACTGCAAATGTTGAAAGATTTCAAATACTTAAGGAGAAGTCTGCCATTGTAAAACTGGATTTTTGGTTCGAAAGCAGGCATACAAATCTGAATACCTCATATGAAGTAGGCTATTACAAGATAGAAACGAAAATTGATGATGAATGCTCGATCCATTACGGGCAATTTCATATTGTTCTCAAAAAGATATCAAATACCTGGAAAATTGTTCAGGATTGGGATACCACCATTATTAATGGTCAAAAAATCGGCAAAAAAGAGTTTGAAAGAATGGGTGAGAATCAACTTTATTAGTCATCACGCTTCATTCCTTTAAATTATTTTCATAAAAAAGGCTTCAAACCAATAAAAATTTCTACTTTTGGTCTCGATGGATATGAACAGATACCTCATAGTAGTTTTTTGTGTGCTCACAGGATGTGCGGCAGCCGTACCTATGGCCAATGCACAGGATTTTACTGTGGACAATGAGCTATTTGCTGAATGGTACGCCGATCATGTTCAAAACCTGGATGAAGCATTTGCTTCGCCAATCCTGGTAAATGTAGAGCAAGAACAATTGGCAGGTTCATGTTTTTCGAATGCAGAAGAATTATCTGTATTGAATGATTTGCCTAAAATTCCTGCATTAAACCAGCAATTAAAATTTCTGAATTATCCTGAACCTGAGGATATAAAAGGATATTTACCTTATTCAGAACCATGTTTTAGCCAAGTTGTTAAGCGCGATAATCCTATTCGTGCTCCTGGTTATTCATGCTAATTCGTTAAGGTTCAGGATTGAACCAATTTTCTATTTTAAATACATTTTAGCTTCTTCTATTCGTAGAGGAATGCATTCAATATTGAAATCAATAAATCATTATGGGTTTTCTAGATAAAACATTAGGAAAACTGTTTGGTAACAAATCAGACAGAGACTTAAAAGAATTGACTCCTTATTTGGCAAAGATTAAGGCTGAGTATGATAGAGTAACAACACTAAGCCACGATGGAATTCGTGAAGAATCTGCAAAATTAAAGCAACGCATTCAAGATTACGTACAAGCTGAAAATGACCAGATTAAATCATTTAAAGACAAAATCGAAAATGGTGGACTTTCTGTAAACGAGAAGGAAGACATTTACGATGAGATAGATAAGATTGAAGGACAAATCGATGAGAAAATTGAGGAAGTGTTGGAACAAATCTTACCAACTGCTTTTGCAATTGTAAAAGATACTGCTCGTCGTTTAACCGAGAATGAGGAAATTGAAGTTACAGCAACTCAATTCGACCGTGATTTGGCTCCACATTTCGACAATGTTCAGATTGATGGAGACAAAGCCGTATTCTTCAATTCCTGGACTGCAGGTGGTACTGAGATTGTTTGGGACATGATTCACTATGATGTGCAGCTGATTGGTGGAACAGTTCTTCATCAAGGTAAAATTGCTGAGATGGCAACGGGGGAAGGTAAAACTTTGGTTGCAACCTTACCTGTATTCCTGAATGCATTGACTGGGCGCGGGGTTCACGTAGTAACCGTGAATGATTACCTTGCAAAACGTGACTCGGAGTGGATGGGACCATTGTACCAATTCCACGGAATGTCGGTTGATTGTATCGATAAGCATTCTCCAAACTCTGATGAGCGTAGAAAAGCATACGCTTCAGACATTACATTCGGTACCAACAATGAATTTGGTTTCGACTACTTGCGTGATAATATGGCTACCAATCCTAAGGATTTGGTTCAGCGTCGTCACAACTACTCAATTGTCGACGAGGTTGACTCGGTATTGGTAGATGATGCTCGTACACCATTGATTATCTCTGGTCCAATTCCACGTGGTGACAATCAACAGTTCGATTCTTTGAAGCCTCAGGTGCAGAAAATTGTAAAGGCTCAGAACGACTTGGTAATGAAAATCTTTACCGAATCGAAGAAATTGTTGAACAGCGAAGACAAAAAAGAACAAGAAGAAGGAGCGAAGTTGTTATTGAGAACTTTTAAAGGTTTACCAAAAATGAAGCCTTTAATTAAGTACTTGAGTGAGCAAGGGAATAAAGCAACTTTATTAAAGACAGAGAACTTCTACATGCAGGAGAATAACAAAAACATGCACATCATTACAGATGAACTGTATTTTGTTATCGACGAAAAGCATAATTCAATTGAATTAACCGATAAAGGTATCGATTTGCTAAGTGCTGATACCGACGATTCAGGATTCTTTGTATTGCCAGATATTGGTACTGAAATCAATGAAATCGAAAAATCAGATCTTCCTGATGAAGAAAAACTGAGACAAAAGGATGAGATGATTCAGTCTTACTCGGTTAAAACAGAACGTGTTCACACGGTTAATCAGTTGTTGAAAGCATATACTTTATTCGAAAAAGATGTTGAGTATGTGTTGATGGATGGTAAAGTGAAAATTGTTGACGAGCAAACAGGTCGTATTATGGAAGGCCGTCGTTACTCTGATGGTTTGCACCAGGCAATTGAAGCGAAGGAAAATGTGAAGATTGAGGCAGCTACTCAAACATTTGCTACCATTACCCTTCAGAACTACTTTAGAATGTATCACAAGCTTTCGGGTATGACAGGTACTGCAGAAACCGAAGCAGGTGAATTATGGGATATTTACAAATTAGAGGTGGTTGTTATTCCAACCAACAAGCCAATTGCTCGTGATGACCGAGATGATTTGGTATACAAAACCAAACGTGAAAAGTATGCTGCGGTTATCGAAGAAATTGTTGCTTTGGTAAATGCTGGTCGTCCGGTATTGGTTGGTACAACTTCAGTTGAGATTTCGGAATTGTTGGGTAGAATGCTTAAGATTCGTGGAATCAAACACAACGTACTGAATGCCAAATTACACCAAAAAGAGGCAGATATTGTTGCTGAAGCTGGTAAGGCAGGTACGGTAACTATTGCAACCAATATGGCTGGTCGTGGTACCGATATCAAATTAACTGATGAAGTTAAAGCTGCAGGTGGTTTGGCAATTATTGGTACAGAACGTCACGATTCTCGTCGTGTTGACCGTCAGTTGCGTGGTCGTGCAGGTCGTCAGGGAGATGTGGGGTCTTCTCAGTTTTTCGTATCTCTTGAAGATGATTTGATGCGTTTGTTTAGCTCAGATCGTATTGTGAAGCTTATGGACCGCATGGGTCTTGAAGAAGGAGAGGTGATTCAGCACAGCATGATTACCAAATCTATTGAGCGTGCTCAGAAGAAAGTAGAGGAGAACAACTTTGGTATTCGTAAGCGTTTGCTTGAATATGATGATGTAATGAACTCTCAGCGTGAGGTAATCTACAAGCGTCGTCGTCACGCATTGTTCGGAGAGCGTATCCAGGTGGATATTGCCAATATGATGTACGATGTTTCTGAAGTGATTGCCAATGAAAATCATGGTGGCGATTTCGAAGAGTTTAAAATGGACTTGATCCGTACCTTCTCAATTGAATCTCCGGTTACAGAGGAAGAGTTTTTGAAAGAAACTCCTGCTGTAATTGCTGAGAAGATAAATGATGTGGTTATGGATACTTACAATAGAAAAACTGAAGCTATTGCGAAGCAAGCATATCCTGTTATTAAGAATGTTTACGAATCGAAAGGTGAAATGTACGAGAATATTGTAGTTCCATTTTCTGATGGTTCTAAGATGTTCAATGTAATTACTCATTTGAAAAAAGCTTACGATACCGAAGCTGAAGATGTAATGAGATCTTTCGAAAAAGTATCGATTTTAGCAACTATTGATGAGTCCTGGAAAGAGCATTTGCGTGAAATGGATGATTTGAAACAATCTGTTCAGAATGCTTCATACGAGCAAAAAGATCCACTTTTGATTTACAAGTTTGAATCATTCAACTTATTTAAAGTAATGGTTGAAGATGTGAACAAGAAAGTGGTTGCCAGCTTAATGAAAGGTCACATTCCATTGCAGGATCCTGAAGAAGTGCGTCAGGCTGAAGAGCGCAAGCGTGATATGAGTAACCTTCAAACTTCGAAAGAAGAATTAGGTTCTGATGGAAGAAAACAAGCTCCTAAAAAGGCTGAGCCAGTTCGAAATGTTCAGAAAGTAGGACGTAACGAGCCTTGTCCTTGCGGTAGCGGTAAGAAATTTAAGCAATGTCACGGTAAAGGTGTTCCAGCTTAATTTCCGAATATGAAATATTAATATTATTTTCACATGGATTGTTCTGCTAGTCGGGACAATCCATTTGGTTTTGACACACTGAACTCTAAAAATAACTGATATGTTACTATCAATCCTTTGGGATATTAAACCCGAAATTTTTACGATTGGTTCCTTTTCCGTTCGTTGGTACGGATTACTTTTTGCCTTAGGCTTTTTGTTGGGATACTATATCGTTGAGAAGATGTTTAAGAAGGATGGTATCAAGTTGGAATGGCTTGATAAATTATTCTTGTATACCATGATTGCTACCGTTGTAGGAGCACGTTTAGGCCATGTTTTCTTCTATGGATGGGAATTTTATTCACAACATCCGGCTGAAATTATTAAAGTATGGCATGGAGGATTAGCCTCTCATGGCGCTGCAATTGGTATTATTGCTGCTTTGTGGTTCTATTCGAAAAAAGTGAGCAAGAAATCAATTCTTTGGATCTTGGATTACGTTGTAATTCCAGTTGCTTTGGCAGGATGTTTCATTCGTTTGGGAAACCTGATGAATTCTGAAATTATTGGTGTGAAAACGACTGTATCCTGGGGATTTGAGTTTGTGCGAGCTTCAATCGAAGATCCAAAAGCACCTCGTCATCCTGCACAATTGTACGAAGCAATTTGTTACCTGATTTCTTTCGGAATATTGATGTTCATGTATTGGAAAACCGATGCAAAACAACGCTCAGGTATGATTTTCGGTGCATTTTTGGTGTTGATTTTTACGGCTCGTTTCTTCATCGAGTTCATCAAAGAAAATCAGGAAGCATTTGAAGAAGGTATGGCTTTAAATATGGGACAATGGTTAAGTATACCCTTTGTTTTGTTGGGAGCTTATTTTGTGATTAAGAATTTAAAAGCAAAAACAGCATAAAGATTCATTATGAAATTTAAAAATCCGAATCATTATGGTTCGGATTTTTTTTGTTTAGTATCCTATGCCCATAGGATTCATTAATCTGAAAAAGGAAGAATTACAGAATGCAGATAAAATACCCATTACAATTCATTGCAATTGCTCTTATTGGTTTTGTACTACAATCATGTTCAACTTTAAAATTAACGGAAAATAAAGGCTTCGATAACTACAGTACAGTCTATGTTTTCCAGAATGGTATTGAATTGCCAATATCTGCCCAAAGTGATACCATAGAGATAGATAAAAGCAAATTTACCCTTCGTTTTTACAATAAACCCTATGATGTAGCAAGCAAAAAGTTTAACGCTACGCGCATAACAGCATTTTATAATGTATCTCAATTGCCTGTGGTGGAAACAGGCATGGCAATTGACACCATAGAGTGTTTTGCTCCGGGAACAGGAATGGCTACAGCTAAAAATGGAGGCTATGAAGCTCTGAGATTTAATTCAAGTGCACATCACTATCTGTTTTATGAGAATGAGGAAAATAAAAGGGTGGATTCAATTGCTTCCTTGGACAATATGCTTAAGTTGGAGTTCGAGATTGACTCTTTAAACTTTATGAGCCAATTAACAGCCATGTCCGATATGCGGCTAAGCGAATTCTATCTGCTGGTATTTACGGATAGAAATCAAAATAAAATTGTAGATGAAGGGGAGTGTATGAAGCTTACCATTCGCGTTAAGGATAACTACAAAGGATGGTCTGTTCCTTATTGGAATATGCAGGATTCTTTGGGACAGACTCCTTTACACAAATTGTTTTTATTTGAAGAGTGGGAAAACATTAGTGACAGACAAAAGCTAAGGATATTACAGGAAGCACTTTCGTTGGAAAGTACAAATCCTAACATTCAGGATGCCATGGGAAATACTGCGATGCATTACGCTTTGGGGGAATATTACCTTGAAAAGGAAAAGAGATCTTGCAATCATCCTGTTGAGCTAATAAAGGTACTGTTGAGCAGTGACAAGACAGATGTAAACATTGGTAACTATTACTATAACAATAATCCATTGCAACAGTATTTAATGAGTGGCAACAGTGGAGTAAATAGAATAAATGCCAGAGGAATTGAGTTAATCAGCCTGTTTCTTACGCGAGATGACCTGAAATTGAATAGCTTAAACAATGTCAATTTTACCTCTTTTGATTACGCAAGTAGAAAAAACTGGTTAGATGATAAGAATACAGAACTTGTTGACAAGCTAAAGCCGAATAAGGAGTATAATTATGGAGCATCACAGGAATTGTCGAAATTTGTATGCCGAATAGGTACTGATGCGAAAATAGATGACCTTGATTTTTACATGGAGAATATTAAGCTATGTCTGGATTATAATGCCAATACTAATGTAATCGAAAATCAACTGGCAAGAACACCTTTGACCTGGCTGTGTTACACAAAGGACAGGTCATATGGATATTCTGATGAAGAAATTCAATCGAACCTGCAACTGCGTTCAGAATTGGTAAAGCAACTGATGCAAACGCCTGGTATTGATCTAAACCTGCCTGACTACATTGGTGCAACTGCGTTACATTATGCTGTGGATGCTTATGCAAGGGTTTTGGTAAAAACTTTAGTAAGCAATCCTCATACCAATGTGAATCGTCAAAATTCAGATGGTAACACCCCTTTAATGCAGATGATTCATAACCTAACCTATTTACGCTTGGGGGCTCAGAAAGAGGCATGTGCCTGTTTAAAGGAATTAATATCCGACAGTAGTCGACTAGATTTTAGAGTGTTGAATTACAAGGGTGAATCAACTCTCGATTTAATTAATTTCTGGATGTTGGATAAGGAAAGAGGTGAGGTAAATAAAAGATTATATCCCGAGATGTATAATTGTCTGGAAGAATTAAAGCAAAAAATTGAAAGTGATATCCAGCAAAATAATCTCGATAAGAAGAAAATTCCCAATCTTCAGGTTTTGAAACCAACTTATCCATTACCGGATTCAAATGGATGTATTCGAAAC
>NZ_JANQCD010000090.1 GCF_026672275.1 Marinifilum sp. D737
TTCCACCTCTTCCCATTCCGAACAGAGAAGTTAAGCCCGTTAGCGCCGATGGTACTGCAGAAATGTGGGAGAGTAGGTCGACGCCAACCTTTAAAGAGTCTTATTCCAACTGGAGTGAGACTCTTTTTTTTTGCACTAAAGTCAACAACAGGTAGCTTACAGCAAACACTGTTGGAAATAATTGTACTGCCCGAAGGTACCAGAGCGGAGTCGCAAGAGTTCCTTCTTGGAGTGAGACTCTTTTTGTTTGCTCTAAAGCTGGGTGACCGGAAATTAAAGGTAACTCTCCCGCCTAATAAAGAATATTCCACACCGAGGTATTAGACTATAGCGATAGAAAGTAATGGGTAAATTAGGAAAACACTTGCCTGGTCCTATTGCAACACAGAAAACATTACAAAATTTAATTATAAGGTGCGTTAATTTGTAATAGTCTAAACCCACTGCCATGTATGTTTTCAATGGATAGACTGGAATCGGCTTTTAAGTATTTTCTAAGCTTTGTAATGTATACATCCATACTTCGTGTAGTGTAAAAGTTATCATCGCCCCAAATGCTTTTTAAAGCCGTTTCACGACATATGTTTTTTACAATTCGGAATATTAATAGATCACTGCCACTAAAGCCTTGTGTAACTCTTGTGAGAAGTAGATTTGAATTGGAAAAATGAACGAAAATTTATTGTACTATCAATGATTTTATATTAGAATGTTTAGTATTTCGATAATTTATAAAATTAATACTTCACAATTAAAATTTCATTCTTTTACATTAACCACCTTACTAAAGATTATAAAAAACACAGATATCCCTTCAAGAAATGAAAAAGTAGACCAACAGTACCTAAATTGGATATTCAGTCTCTTATACTATTCAGTTTAAATACAATAAGTCGCGATTTTAGAAGTATTTGCAATCTTTCTCTTTTTTTGACCCTCATTTATTAAAACTTTTTTCTCAAAAATTTTTCCATCGGATCTTCAGTAAGTTAGCCTGTGTTGATTAAAAAACTTGCATTTTTCATTTGGAAAGCTGGGAAAGTATGCCTTATCTTTGCACCCGCTTTACAACGGTAGGGCGATAGGAAAAACATGATGAAGAGGGTGGTTTTGCCACGATTTGGATTGGTGT
>NZ_JANQCD010000091.1 GCF_026672275.1 Marinifilum sp. D737
GTTTTACCCTTAACAGGGCTATCATAAATCCCATAGGGATATAATTATGGTAGTAATCAGTTGAAACCAAGCAAAAGTACCATAGGTACGAAATTAAGATTTAGGTTTTCCCGGGCAATAGTGAATTGTATTCATCAAGGTGCTGTTCTTTTTTAATTTTTGATCAAACCAATCATCAAGGTGTAGGTTCTTGGTTTTTTCGGTTCTTTTCATTGTTCCTTGCAATACAAGACTGATGAATTCCGCCCTGTATTATACAGAGCGGAATATCAATTTGCTATTTCTCTAAATCAGATTCTTCAATGGAGAATTTTATCCACCCGCTTACATCTGGATCGGTTGTTCTGTTAATTTCCCACGATTCCGGATTGTACGGACTGTGCCCGGTTTTAGCTCTATCCTTTAACCATTTCTTTAAAATGACTCCATCCTTATGTACAACATAGGCTTCTATGTTATAAGCATCTAAATATTCTTGTATCGGATCGGAATTTGGATCTTCGGGACTGACATCCGCAATGTTTACAATAGAATCAGGCAATAGTTTATCATTATAAATATCATTAATGTCAATTTTAGTAGAGTCAGAACTAGTTTTAAGAAAAATAGTGTCTTTTGTTCCATTTTTAATAAAAACTGTGTAACCGTATGTGTCTTTAATCTCACCATATCCAAATAGAATACAAGAGCCCAAAGAAGTCATCAATAATAGTATTAAAACATTACGATACAGTATGTTTCTGGCGTGTTTGTTGTAATTGAATCTAAGGCAGGTCATACTTGTTGTATAATTTATCAATTTTCGCATCATCGCTGGTATAAATTTTTAGTCTGTCTCTTAGTTTGGGAATACTGGTAACAGAGCCGGTTAA
>NZ_JANQCD010000092.1 GCF_026672275.1 Marinifilum sp. D737
CCTATTCGTGAATATTATCCAGGTGATAAACCATACCGTATGTGTTATGTAGAGGATCCATTCGGAGTAGTATTCGAAATCTATTCCCACTCCTACGAACTTCATTATTCACCAGGAGCGTACAAGTGATTCTCTTTGGCAAAATGCCTGTTATATACTCATAAATATAACTTTTTACTTTTCCATTGATGAAAAGTAACAAAAATCTACGGCGCATCTACTCAGCTACCCATAACGGAACAAACACGAATAGAAATAGATCATCTCACTCGTTCCTCATTCGATAGCATTTCTATTTTGTCGCTTTTTGTTCCTATGGGACCCAGCTTGCGTAGCTGATGCCGATCAAAGGAGTGCAATGACAAGTGGCAATCAAAAAATGATGAATGAGTGAGAGAACGTAACAACAACTTAATTACTTGGTACAGGCTCTTTGGGCATTGGAAAGTCGAGCTGCTTACACGTCCTGTTCCCAATAGCTATCGGAATTTTGATTACTTTTTTATCAATGAAAAAGTCAGAGCCGTACGGCTTGAGCAGGTAGATTGAATCAGTTTGTAATGAAGTATATCTTCCATATTCCATGGTAAGAAGCAACAAATATGCTATACAAGGGATCCATTTGGAGTAGTATTCGAAATCTATTCCCACTCCTATGAACTGCATTATTCTCCGGGAGCGTACAAGTGATTCTCTTTGGCAAAATTTTGTCCCCATTGGTCTAATTTCATGATGATGGGGATAATGCTTTTTCCGGCCTCTGTTAATCCATACACGACTTTTGGTGGCACTTCAGGGTAAACCTCCCTACTTACCAAACCATCACGCTC
>NZ_JANQCD010000093.1 GCF_026672275.1 Marinifilum sp. D737
TCACCTGTTGCTGCTATTGAAATTGAGAAAGGAGAATTCAAACATGGTGTGAAATCTTCACTTACTGTTGTCACAGCTATATCTTTTAATACTCTGACTGAAACTTCTGTTGATTCCTCAGGAGTGCCAATTGCTGCTGATACAATACATTTAAAATTCCAGTTGTTAATATCCAAGTCATTTGCATCAAAACTAAGAGTCGAAATTTTATTGGTAGCATCAATACTTGTTATCATACTTGCATCAATTGGTACAAAAGGAAGTGTTCCTTTATGGTACATCCACTCGTAAGTTAAACCTGCAACCTTTCCTTCTACGCTTAACTCCACCTTATCATTAAAACAAACCTCAATATTAGTTGGTTGGTTTAATATTTTATCAACTGCTTCAATTGTTAAAGTAGCTATACCACTTGTTACATTCGGAACACAAACTGTTCCACTTGTACTAACAATACATTGGTATTTATAACCATCGAATGTTGCTTTATCCGCATTTGTAATTTTTAACTCCGCTGTTTTAGTTCCTGAATATTTACCACCTTCTGGAATATCAATAAATCCTGCTCCTGAATCTTCTTGCCACTGGTAAGAATAGTTTGGCTCACCTGATGCAGTAACGCTAAAGGTAGCATTCGCTCCATCAGCAATTGTCAAATTTCCAGGATTAGTAGTTGATAATATTTCAACCACAGTTAAACTTGCAACTTTTGACTGAACTGTTCCACAAAAATTTTTCACCTCACAATAGTATGATTCTCCATCAACTGGAGCTGTTTCGGTGTA
>NZ_JANQCD010000094.1 GCF_026672275.1 Marinifilum sp. D737
AGTTGATGGTGAAACTTATTATTGTGAAGTTACTGGTATAGTTGGAAGTTGTGGAACGGCAACATCCGAAAAAGCAACTCTTACTATTATCAAAGAAGTTGCAGTAACAAATCCTTTGGATATAACTATTTCTGATGGCGCAGATGCTAAATTTAGTGTAACTGCATCTGGTGAGCCAAACTATTCTTATCAATGGCAAGTTTTTGATGGAACGTGGAAAGACATTAATGATGTTGATAAATATTCTGGAACTCAAACATCTGAACTAAAAATAACAAATGCTGATAAAGCATCTTATAATGGAAAACAATACAGATGTATTGTTGTTAGTGATGGAACGGTTTGCTCTTCAAGTGCAACTAGTGCCAAAGCTACTTTAACAATTACTTCAGTTGTGAAGATTGCATCTCATCCATCAAATTCTGTATCTTGTGATGGTGAGGATGTTGATTTAACAATTGAAGGTTATTTTGATGCACTTAATTACACTTGGGAGTTTAATGATGGTAGTGGTTTTAAACCTGCAGTTGGCGAGCATGGAATGACTTCAATTGAAACAGGTAAAACTTCAACTCTTACAATTCCAACAGTAAACACAGGAATGAATACCTGGAAATTCCGTTGTTTAGTAAGTGACGGTTCCAGTACCAATGAATATTCCAACCTTGTTTCAATTAGAGTATTAAAAGATATAGCTGTGACAACAGTAAGTGAAGATTTCACACCATGTTTGAATTCTCCTTTCTCAATTTCAATAGCAGCAACAGGTGA
>NZ_JANQCD010000095.1 GCF_026672275.1 Marinifilum sp. D737
TCCAGCAAAATAATCTCGATAAGAAGAAAATTCCCAATCTTCAGGTTTTGAAACCAACTTATCCATTACCGGATTCAAATGGATGTATTCGAAACAAGCATTAAGATAATTCGGACAAAGCAGATCGGTATTAATTAGACTTCCAAATGCATTATTGAAATAGTTTGGTGTAATTACATCATTATTGTTTAAACATGGGGATTTTGTATGCTTTTGAAACAATGATCCGGTGAAATTCTCTTGTTTTTGAATTGCTCTAGTATAACTACTAAGTATTTTGCCAATCGAAGAATTTAGTTTCTCCTTTCTTTCGGATATTTCGTTGCTTCTGACATAAATCATTAAATGAAAGTGTGTAGGCATAAGACACCAGGCTAATATATCTGCATAAGGAATTACATTCGAGTGAAACTTCCTTAAGAAAAACAGATAATTATCTCGATTAAAGAATATTTTACACTTGTTATTTCCTCTGTTGTAAACGTGATAAAGATATCCTTCTTCAAAATTCATAGCAGAAATGAGATTTTATTAAAGATACAGTTTTTGATATAAACTATTGCCCATGATATTCCCACTTTAATTTGTATATCAATAATTGCTGTCTTTTTGGGTGAATTTATTGGTAACCTCACTCTAAGTGAGGATACCAAGGAGTAAAATACTTTTCAGAAGTTTAATAAGCCTGCTCTTGATATCCCCACTCAAAGTGGGGTTATCAATAATAGAATGTAGTGAAGATATTTATT
>NZ_JANQCD010000096.1 GCF_026672275.1 Marinifilum sp. D737
GCTGTTCCGTTGGTTAAAAGGTTCGACTCGTAATCAATGTTGCCCGCTACGCTTACAACGCCCGTGGATGGGTCAATCGTGAACCAGCCGTGGAAGTCATTGCTTAGTGTATAAGTTACAGCATCGCCATCATTGTCAACCACATGGGCTGTAATGTGAACCAAATCGCCTGAAGAGGCACTCTCCGATATCTCGTTCGCTGCCAAATCGGTATCTGAAATGGTCTTGCCCGTTAAAACATCGTCGGTATCCCCTGTGGTATCATCAATTACCGTGATATCAAAGGTTCCCGTAGTGGAAGAGCCGTCGGCTGATGTTGCCGTTACTTCGATGCCCGCCTTGTGATTGGTCAGTAAACCTGACTCGTAATCAATGTTGCCCGCTACGCTTACAACGCCCGTGGATGGGTCAATTGTGAACCAGCCGTGGAAGTCATTGCTTAGTGTATAAGTTACGGCATCGCCGTCATTGTCAACCACATGGGCTGTAATGTGAACCAAATCGCCTGAAGAGGCGCTCTCTGATATCTCGTTCGCTGCCGCGTCAGTGTCTGAAATGGTCTTGCCCGTTAAAACATCGTCGGTATCCCCTGTCGTATCGTCCGTTACCGTGATATCAAAGGTTCCCGTAGTGGAAGAGCCGTCGGCTGAGGTAGCCTGAACCTCGATGGTCGCCTTGTGGTTGCTTAGCAATGATGACTCATAATCAACGTTGCCT
>NZ_JANQCD010000097.1 GCF_026672275.1 Marinifilum sp. D737
TAAAAAAGTATAAAGGTAGAAAAGTATAATCCCGAAGCCTCGGACCCACAAAGCTGGGGGCGAAGAAGCAACTTCATAAAACCCACCATTTTATTATTCATTATTAATTACTCATTGTTCATTGCTACTTGTTATGAGGGTATCAATCAAGAATTAATTGAGAGCCTCACTCCGAGAGAGACCCTCAAGAGCTTATTAATCTGCTACATTAAGCGATAACAATATTTATTAAACCTGTCATACTCCGACTATAGGCAAGCTGTAAATATCGGTTTATGACTAAATACAAATATGAAATAGTTGTTTTGATTAGGCAATGATAAATTATATGGAGTATTTGCTGTTGAGTTTTTCCCTTTCAGGAAAGCGTAGCGGAGCGAAGCTCGTGAACACAATTGAAAATTGAGTTTAATGTGAACAAAAAAAAGGTGAGAAAAGACAAATATAATCTTAAATGCACCCTTCTGCCTGTCGGCATTTTCCCTGGAAGTTAAATAGTATAAAAGTAGAAGAGTAGAAAAGTAGAAGAGTTAAATCCCGAAGTATCGGGACTAGCAAAGCTGGAAGTCGAATAGTAGAAAAGTAAAAAAGTATAATCCCGAAGTATCGGGACCAGCAAAGCTGGAAGTCGAATAGTAAAAAAGTATAAAGGTAGAAAAGTATAATCCCGAAGCCTCGGACCCACAAAGCTGGGGGCG
>NZ_JANQCD010000098.1 GCF_026672275.1 Marinifilum sp. D737
ATGTAGCTCAGCTGGCTAGAGCAGCTGATTTGTAATCAGCAGGTCGTGGGTTCGAGTCCCTCCATCGGCTCAAAAAAAAAGAATCGTTGTTGCGAGTTTAACCAATACAAATCAAAGCTGATTTGTAATCAGTCCCGAAGATTCGGGATAGGTTCGAGTTCCTCCACCGGCTCTATCAAAACAAAAAGAAAGTTTAACGACTTTCTTTCGTTCTTTAAAATGTTTTTGCAAGTAGCAATTGCCGATGTAGCTCAGCTGGCTAGAGCAGCTGATTTGTAATCAGCAGGTCGTGGGTTCGAGTCCCTCCACCGGCTCAAAAAAGAATCGTTGTTGCGAGTTTAACCAATACAAATCAAAGCTGATTTGTAATCAGTCCCGAAGATTCGGGATGGGTTCGAGTTCCTCCACCGATTCCAATACTTAGTTAATCCTAAGTCTTAATTGTTACTTTGCCGTTGTAGCTCAGGGGTAGAGCGCTTCCTTGGTAAGGAAGAGGTCACGAGTTCAAATCTCGTCAATGGCTCAATAAAATCGCCGATGTAGCTCAGCTGGCTAGAGCAGCTGATTTGTAATCAGCAGGTCGTGGGTTCGAGTCCCTCCATCGGCTCAAAAAAAAAGAATCG
>NZ_JANQCD010000099.1 GCF_026672275.1 Marinifilum sp. D737
GGATTTGCAAAAGCAAAGCTTCCGTCCATACTGGCAGTTCCTCCTGATAAGGTAGATTCGCTCAATGCCTGTCCGAAGGTAATTGTACCAGCTGTTGGCCACACGCTCACAGTCGCATCCGCTTTATCAACAATGATGTTGATATTTCCGCTCACTGTATTGTAATTGCTGTTATCAGTTGGCGTAAAGATAATCTCTACAGATTGTGTTCCTGCGTTTGGCGTTGCTGATGGATTTGCAAAAGCAAAGCTTCCGTCCACATTGGCAGTTCCTCCTGTAAGGATTGATTCATTCAATGCTTGTCCGTAGGTGATTGTACTTGCCGCTGGCCAAGCACTTACAGTAGCATCCGCTTTATCCACAGTAATGTTGATATTTCCGCTTGCTGTATTGTAATTGCTGTCATCAGTTGGCGTAAAGATAATCTCTACCACTTGCGTTCCCGCATCAGGAGTTGCTGAAGGATTTGCAAAGGCAAAGCTACCGTCCACACTGGCGGTACCTCCCGTAAGGTTTGATTCACTTAAGTTTTGTCCGTAGGTGATTGTACTTGCCGCTGGCCAAGCACTTACAGTAGCATCCGCTTTATCCACAGTAATGTTGATATTT
>NZ_JANQCD010000009.1 GCF_026672275.1 Marinifilum sp. D737
TTTGGATATTGCTCTTCTGCTTTCAATGCCAAGGCATCAGAATAAGATGTTTTCGCTGAGGTATAATCTCCTGATTCGAACTGAGAATCTGCCAAGGTAATGATAGAAGCATATTTCTCATCCAAGGCTTTCTTCTCTGCTGCCAGGCGTGCTGCTTCATCAGCCTGTCGTTGCTGTTCTGCCAACAAATCATCAATCTTTGTAATCTGTGATTTTGGATATTGCTCTTCTGCTTTCAATGCCAAGGCATCAGAATAAGAAGTTTTCGCTGAGGTATAATCTCCTGATTCGAACTGAGAATCTGCCAAGGTAATGATAGAAGCATATTTCTCATCCAAGGCTTTCTGTTCTGCTGCCAGGCGTGCTGCTTCATCAGCCTGTCGTTGCTGTTCTGCCAACAACTCGTCGATCTTTGTAATCTGTGATTTTGGATATTGCTCTTCTGCTTTCAATGCCAAGGCATCAGAATAAGAAGTTTTTGCTGAGGTATAATCTCCTGATTCGAACTGAGAATCTGCCAAAGCAATAATGGATGCATATTTCTCATCCAAGGCTTTCTGTTCTGCTGCCAGGCGTGCTGCTTCATCAGCCTGTCGTTGCTGTTCTGCCAGCAAATCATCAATCTTTGTAATCTGTGATTTTGGATATTGCTCTTCTGCCTTAACAGCTAAAGCTTCATTGTAAGCCATTTTGGCTTCTTCATATTTCTTTCCCCTAAAATTAATATCACCCTTTTGAATAGCAGCATTATATGCCTTTTCTTTAGCCAGTCGCTGTGCTTCCAGTTCTGCAGCTCTTCTTCTTGCCTCTTCTTTGGCCTTCTCGATAGCTTCCCGAATCTGAGCATCATATTCTGTATCATATTCAAAATTATCCAATTCCTTATCGTACATGATCATTGCCATCGGCTGATCAAAGATTGAAAGATCTAATCCTTCATAGGCAGGGAAAAGATCAATTGCAAACTTAAATGGGGGAAACTGACTATCTCTGCTCAATACGTCTTCAGGAACAAATGTGGAAATACTAACTTTTTTGGTTACAAAACCTTCCTTCGAAAATTCGAACATATAATCATGCCCAAAATCCATTTCATAATTGAATTTACCATTGCTGGGAATGGATTTAGATTCTAATTTATTTGCATTTTTATAAATTGTCAGAAATGTATTATCAATACTTCCATTTTCGATTTTCACCTTTCCAGTTACTGAATATTTCTCTTGTGCAGAAATGGAAAAACTACAAAAAACCAGAAAAATAACAGCACTCAATTTTATTATAAACTGCATATTATATCGAGAAAAATTCATATTCATGGATCATTTAAGAATACGTTAAAACTAACTATTGCTTTCAACGTTTTTTTCATCTACTTATTACTCTTGATTTAAAAGTAGTTCCCATTTATACATGGGTAAAACTTTCCTAAATCACAATAATCGTAAAGTTATAATTTTGAAGCGGAATTGGAATATAATAAACAAAATAAAGCTGTTTGCCTAAACAAACAGCTTTAAAATTAAAGTGAATTTGTGAAGAGTATTATACTAACAATGCCTCTAAAGTATAGCTAGATGCATATTTCATTAATAATCGTGTTTCCTCTGAGATACAAATTTGTTCTTTGGTCTTCTCATTAATACCATTGTAAAAACGTGCCATTTTCCTGTAAAGACTTGCTGTACATGAATGATATTTTGTGAATTCGCTTAACTCAATTGCCTTGTTAAAAAATTCCTCAACTTTCTGAACCTTGTTCTTTTCCTGGTAACAAGTACTCAAAAATGAGTTATAATATATTTGTAGGTAGTAATTTTGAGATGAGTTAACTTCACTTTTACTGTTTAACAAATAGTCAATTTGTTCTTTACTTATCGTCATTCCCAGTGAATACTGTGCAAAAATCTTATAGCATTGTAGCAATTTATAATTCGACGACCAAGTCTTATCTCCTTCACTTTTATACAGATGTTCCGCATCATCTACCAATTGTAAAACCTTGTGGTATGATTCCATATAAGTTAATGCCATGCAAAGAATTAATTCAAATTCTCCATCAATTGCACTATTTACTTCTGCATATTTTAAATATGCCATTTCCCGGTAATAGAACAATTTAAACAATTCTATATCATCAGTATCATTACCAATAAAATGATTGTACATTAAAACTGCTGCCAATCGTATTGCTATTGTAAAACCTGAACAGCTTGTATCTGCTTCTTCCTGTGCCAATTCATTGTAATAATCCGTTGCCTTATCTGATTCATAACTAAACATGGCAGACATCAATAGCAAGCTTAAAGATCGAATTCTTAAGTTTTTTGTAGCACCATTTTTCGCAAATATTTCCAGAACTTCCTTCGATTGATCTTTAACATTTAAAGTATCCGAAAATGCTTTCGAGAATATTTTCTCTGACTTCTTATTTTCAGCTAAATGCTGAATTAATTCAAACTTGTATTTTTCTGTATAAATAGAAGAATTAAAAATGGTTTCCAATACACATGGAGCAGAAATGGTATCATCACTTAATTCAAACAGATTTTTTAATTCCATGTGTTTACCACTCAAAAATGCTGATTCCAGCAAATAGGAAATCAATCTATTTTTCAACTCATAGCCCTGATAATCCTTATCAACTTTTTTAATAAGCTCAAAATCCAATTCTCCATTCTTCTCAATAAGGCTTATTCCAATTAATGTTTCAAATAGTACCTCGTTGGTAATCTTTACATATTTGCAATAATTGTTCTTTTTATTGGTAGAGATATATTCCGTAATAATTCCAAAAGACAAAAGTTCCTGATAAGCAGCATAGTAATCTCCAGCTGTTTTTAGATGAATTGGATATTTTTCCCTTAGTTCCAGTTTTTTTGCAGATGTTCCTTCCTTACCATGATTAATTAGTTCCAGAATGGAATACAAAATATCAATTTTCTCTTCAGAATAGCGTGAGTAATAAACCTTATTCTTAATGTACTCTCGCATCAACTCATATCCTTTATTTAGTTTATGAATGTTATTGGGTGAAAATAATTTGATAAATAATTCCAGAAAAAACGGATTAGAAATTACTTTCTTCTGCAAGTATGTTAAGTCATCAACACTAACACTGGGTGCATATTGAAGATTTAAAGTTTTTTCAAGAACTCTTTGAATCTCTTTATGATTTAATGGTGGAATATTTGCCTCGTTTATCTTTTCGGAGTCATCATTTAAATCGTACCAACAATCTTTCAAAGCATTTGATTGAAAAACAAAAGGCATAGCAAATTTTTGCCAGGTTGTATTTCTTGAGGTCAAAATCAGCTTAACTTTGTCTGAATCCTTAAAGTTTAAAATGAACTGCTTAAGCTGTAAAAAAACCCTCTCTAATTTAAAATTATCATACGTAATTTCATCTAATGCGTCAATCACGAAAATAATTCTACTTTCACACGCATTAGGATGTTCAAGGAAATATTTTAAAGAATCTTTCTGTGTAAACTTAAGCTGATCCTGCAACCAATCTTCCAACTTAAAATCTGCATTCAAAAAGCTGATCATCATAGATGCATTCAAAAACAGAATCACATCATCGTTCTTCTTATTGAGCCATTTTCTTTCAAACCACTTGGCAATCATGGTTGATTTTCCAAATCCACCCGGCGCAATAAATGCCAAGGCACTATTGCCTGAATTCAAAAACTTATCTATTCTCAGTTCTGCCTCTTCTCTGGGAGTTACCGCATTAAACGGAATTCCAGATTGACCCGAAATATATTTGTAAGTATCCGTGCTAAAAGAGATTGCTTTTTTATAAAAATCAGACCAGTTTTCTTTTGGTGCAATTTCTTCTTTTGGTTGATATTCCCAATAATTACAAAAATGCTCCCAACTTTGGTAACCCAGATAACCAGATAAAATATTTAATGTGTATTTGGCAGGAGTAGTAGTGCTTTTTAAAAAACCGAATAATCTTCTAATTGTAGTAGTACTGATTCTGCTACCTGTTTCTTCACAAATTGTATCTGCTAAAAATTTGCAATCTTTGGTGTAAACCAAACCTTCACCAAATTTTTTGAGAATTTCAGATTTTAATTGTTCAATCATAGTAGTGGCTCTTCAATTTCAACGTGAAAATACTGAAGAAAAACAGCCTTTTCAATGCATAATTCGCCACTACGTAATACTAATTTCCGAATACGTAATTTGAGTTTGTGAATACGTATTTCTATTTTTTAGAATCTGGTAAAAAATCAGCTATATTCTTTAATCTTTTTAGGAATTCGGCTTTTCTACCCTCCGATATTTCAATTTCCTCTTTGTTCTCAAGTATCACTTTTCCTCCTCTTCCCTTTACGTAATTATCAACAAAATTTAAGTTGATTAAATGCTTGTTGTGTACTCGACAGAACATTTCAGATGGAAGCAATTCTTCGAAATTAGATAAGGCTTTTGAAACCATAATAGATTCCTCGTCCAAAAAATAAAAGTGAGTATAACTACCATCGGCTCTGCAATAAACGATCTTTTCGATCTCTACTACCTTTAAGCCATTGGAAGTTGGTAATACAATCTTTTTATTCTGATTATTCAAACTATCGAACAATACCTGAATCTTTTCATTCAAATCCAAATCTTTATGATTTTCCTTATAGCGTTCAACCGCAGCTTGTAATTCTATGTAATTAATTGGTTTTAACAGATAGTGTAAAGCTGAAAATTGAAAAGCCTTTATCGCATAATCATTAAAAGCAGTTGTAAATACCACTTCGAAATCACGACTTTTGATCTTTTGTAGTACTTCAAATCCATCACCATCGGGCATAGAAATATCTAAAAAAACCAAATCCGGATTCAATTCATTTATTGATTCAACTCCTGATTTTACATTATGTGCAAACCCAACAATTTCAATCCCAGTACAATATTTCTCAAGCAACTTATGAAGAGTTGCCTGACTCTTCATCTCATCATCAATAATTAAGGTTCGAATCATAAGCGTAATTGTTTTTTATAGTCAGAATCGAATTTTAAATATACAAAAAAAGCGCCCGAAACGAGCGCTTTTCCATTAACATTCTTATTTTTTTTATTCATCAATTCCTATCTGATCAAAAACAAAAGCATATTCTAAAGCTACTTCTTTTAGTCTTTCAAATCTTCCTGATGCTCCACCATGTCCAAAGTCCATATTGGTTTTTAACAACAATGGATTATCATCAGTTTTCAGATCTCGAAGTTTAGCTACCCATTTGGCTGGTTCCCAATACTGCACTTGCGAATCATGCAATCCAGTTGTCACCAGTAAAGCAGGGTAGTTTTGTGCCTTTACATTATCGTAAGGCGAATAAGATAACATGTAATCGTAATATTCTTTGTTCTTAGGATTTCCCCATTCATCAAATTCGCCTGTAGTTAAAGGAATAGACTCATCCAACATGGTAGTTACCACATCAACAAATGGAACAGCAGCAATTACACCTCTATAAAGTTCTGGTTTCATATTCACAATTGCACCCATTAGCAATCCTCCGGCACTTCCTCCCCAGGCAAACACCTTGTCTTTAGCTGCATATCCTTCTGCAACCATGTGCTCCGCACAAGAATTAAAATCGGTAAATGTATTTTTCTTTTTCAATAGCTTACCATCTTCATACCAGTAGCGTCCCATTTCCTGACCTCCACGAACATGAGCCGTTGCAACCACAAAACCTCTATCCAATAGACTTAAGCGAACCGAACTGAAGTAAACATCCGAACTAGATCCATATGAGCCATAAGCAGATAGCCAAAGAGGATTTTTCCCTTTTTGAAACTTGTCTTTTCGATACACCAAAGAAATTGGCACCTTTGTTCCATCTTCTGCTGTCGCCCACAAGCGTTTGGCTTCATAGTTGTCTTTATTAAAACCGCCAAGAACCTCTTGTTGCTTCATAATTGTTTTCTCTTTTGTTCCCATATTGTAATCTATGGTTGAACCAGGCGTAGTTAGCGAAGTATATCCATAACGCAATACATCTGATTCAAATTCAGGATTAGCAGAAATCCATGCATCGTAAGTTTCTTCGCCAAAATCAAGATAATGCTCTTTTCCTGTTTCCCAATTGCGAATTCGAAGTTGATTTAATCCATTCTTACGCTCCCCTACAACAAGGTAATTTTGGAAAATCTCGAAATTGCTTAAGAATACATCCTCTCTATTGGGAATCATCTCAAGCCAGTTCTCCTTTGTAGTTTTATCCACAGGAGTTTTCATCATGCGGAAATTCTTCGCCTGGTAATTTGTTCTGATATAAAAATGATCTTTATAATGAGCAATTCCATATTCCAAATCTCTTTCGCGAGGCTGAATAAGCTTAAATTCACTATTAGGCTTGCTTGCATCAATATATCTGTATTCCGAAGAAACGGTACTACTAACCCCAATCATGATATATTTTCTCGATTTGGTTTTATAGCAGAAAGTATAGAAAGTATTATCCTTCTCTTCATAAACCAATTCATCTTTCTTTGAAGAAGTTCCCAAAACATGCTTGTAAACTTTGTAAGGCAAGAGTGTTTCCGGATGTTTAACCGTATAAAAAACGGTTTTGTTATCGCTGGCCCAGGTTATTCCTCCTGTTGTATTTGCAATTTCATCGGTAAATACTTTATCACCAACCAAGCTCTTAAACTTTATAGTGTACTTTCTTCGGCTTAAAGTATCTTCTGAGTAGGCTAAAATCTTATTATCCTCGCTTACTGAATAGCTACCAATATTATAATAGCTAAATCCTTTAGCCATTTCCGGAACATTTAACATGATTTGCTCTTTAGCATTCAGTTCCCCTTCTTTTCTGCAATACAAAGGATATTCTGCATCACCTTCGGTTCTGCTATAGTAATAATATCCGTTTGACTTTGCAGGAACTGATTCATCCGTCTTTTTAATTCGAGCAACCATTTCATCGAAAAGTTTCGTTTGAAACTCTTCTGTATGTTTCATAACTGCATCGCAGTAATCATTTTCCGCAGTCAAATAATTAATAACTGCAGAATCTTCACGTTGATTTAACCAGTAATAGTTGTCAATTCTGGTATGGTCGTGAATTTTTAGTTCTTTAGGGATTTTTTGAGCAAGCGGAGGATCTGGTAAATTAACTTTCTGATTGCATGCCGCCATAAACATAACCATTATGGCAATGCTTAAAATTAATCTTGTTTTCATGTTTAGTTAAAATTTAAAGGTACAGGTTAATTAGATTGAACTCTAAATTTAACAAAAACATTTCAATGATCAATAATTATTTTCCAATAACACAAGATTATGAAGAAGTTACTTTAAGATATGAAATGGCCAATCGTATTTTGTAATACTCTATTTCCTCGCCCATATACATGTACAATTCTTTGATATTTTCTGTATAGTTTAGGGAACGAAATGCATTTTCAATCTGCTCTAATTCACGTGAACTAAAGAATTCATATAAATCGATATCAGCTCCCTTTTCAAATAAAGAGGCCAAATGGGAATATATCGTAACCGGATTTACTTTTCGGATACTGGCAATTTCATCCACCGAAAACCCTTGCTTGTAATATTCGTAAGTTTTGTAAAATGATTCTCCGCTTTTTTTGGCATCGCGATTTTTGCTTTGCTGAAAATTTAAGATTTCATTAATAAACAATTCTCCATAAAGCTGATATTTACGAACTCCAACTCCCGAAATCAATTTCATCTCAAATTCGCTGGTTGGCTTATCCTGTGTCATTTCATGCAATGTGGCATCTGAGAAAATCAAATATGGTGGAACATTCTCATCCCTGGAAATTTGTAATCGCAGTTTACGAAGAGCTTCAAACAAACCTTCTCGATCAAGCTGCTTGCTTGTCTTTTTCTCAATTGGTTTAATCACAGGCTCCGATTTCATTGAAGCCAAATGAACCAACTTCACCAATCGTTCTCCAAAAAGTACTTCTTTGGCTTGCTCGGTTAATCGCAAGGCATTGCCATGATCGTAAGCAACAGTTATATAGCCAAGATTTAATAGCTGGAGCAGATATTGCTGCCAATCCTGATGAGCAATGTCTTTTCCTGCTCCATAGGTTTTAATTTGGTTGTATCCTTTGCTAATGATATCCTGACGTGAAGAACCTCGTAAAACATCGATTAAAGTTCCCGCGGCAACTTGTTCTCGCAAACGAACCACTGCTGAAAAAGCTTTCTGTGCAATTATGGTTCCATCGAACAATTGAGGTGGATTTTTACAAACATCACAATTGCCACAATCCTCTTCCAGGTGTTCACCAAAATAACTTAACAAAATTTTTCGACGGCATATTTGAGCATCACAAAACTGCTGAATGCGTTCCAGTTTGGCATGCGAAACCTCTTTAAGTTTAGACTCATCAATAAATTTACGATGTACAATTACATCCGAAAAGCTATAAAATAAAAGTGTATCCGCTTTTAAGCCATCACGTCCGGCACGACCAATTTCCTGGTAGTAGGACTCTATATTTCGAGGTAAATTATAATGAATTACCCAACGTACATTTGATTTATCGATTCCCATACCAAATGCAATGGTAGCACAAATAATAGGTACTTCATCATTAATAAAATCCTCTTGTCTTTTGGCACGCTCTTCGGATGATAAACCTGCATGATAATAAGCAGCATTAACACCAGCATTTCGTAATTTTTCGGCCAGACCTTCCGTGGCTTTCCTGCTTAGGCAATAGATAATACCTGATTGATGTGGACGTTGGCGAAGAAATCCCAAAATGGATTTGAACTTATCACGCCCGGGAGCAACAGTTAAACTCAAATTTGGCCTGTCGAAAGAAGAGATGAATCGTTCAGGATCTGTTAGATTTAACTGAGAAACAATATCCTTTTGTGTAAGATTATCTGCTGTAGCTGTTAGAGCAACGATTGGCACATGAGGAAATTGCTTCTTCAGATAGGCCATTTTCGTATACTCCGGACGAAAATCATGTCCCCAAACCGAAATACAATGAGCCTCATCAACAGCAAACAAATTTACTTTAAGCTGTAACATCAGATAATAGAAATCCTGACTCACCAGTTTTTCCGGAGAAACATAGAGTAATTTTATTTGACCTGCAACAAGCTTTTCAATAATTTCGGCCTGTTGATTAGTGGTTTGCGAACTATTCAAAAAATCAGCAGAAACACCATTTGCACGCAAGCCTTCCACCTGATCTTTCATTAAAGCGATCAAAGGTGAAACAACAATGGTAACTCCTTCCATGATAATGGCAGGAATCTGATAACATATTGATTTCCCTCCACCTGTTGGCATAATCACCAAAGCATCGTTCCCTTGCAAAATTGAATTGATTACCTTCTCTTGCAATGGACGAAATTTATCGTATCCGAAATTTTTTTTTAATGCGTTTGATGCTGCTGACATGCCGAAATTTTAATTGGGATGACAAAGCTAGTACAAATCAGCTGAAGAATAAAGAAGAATTTATCAACAAGCCATAATTTAGACTGTTTTACGAACTATAAACATGACAAAAAACAATATGATTTTGCAACATATTAAGATATTTAAAAAGCTGATAAAGATCATATAAAAAAACTACCTTAATAATATACATTTGCAGCGAATAACAAACTCAAACATACAACCTAAACTATGAACGCAATTAAATCTATCAAGGAGACAGATTTTTTGAAGAAACGAAGGTACGAAGCCGTAATGTTTCTTCTGACATTTTTCGGGATTTTTGGATACATTGGCCATACAATGGGTGTTTCCAATATGCTGAATACAATTATGCAAACAGCATGGGATTTGCTAATGAATACTGTATTCTACATTATGGGAATTACTGTTCTTTCCGGCGCTTTAGGAAAACTATTAATCGAATTTGGTGTAGTAAGATTATTGGAGAAAATGCTTGCTCCATTGATGAAACCATTATTCAATTTGCCTGGAGTTGGAGCATTGGCTGGTGTTCTTACCTTTTTATCGGATAACCCAGCTATTATCAGCTTGGCAAACGACAAAAATTTTAGCAAGTATTTCAAAAACTACCAATTGGTATCATTAACCAACTTTGGTACAGCTTTCGGTATGGGTTTGATCGTGATAACCTTCATGTCAACTCTTAAAATTCCTGGTAACGATGAAAACATGTTTATTCCAGCATTAATTGGTTTGGTTGGAGCTCTATTTGGAGCTGTTGTTTCAACCAGATTAATGCAAAGATTAATCAGAGGAAAAATTCCTGTGCGTACCGACAATGATTTTGAAGGTGCAACCGAGAAAATCAGCTTTAAATCGGAAGGTAGCGTTTTCTTAAGATTCCTGAACTCGATTTTGGATGGTGGTAAATCAGGTGTTGATCTTGGTTTGGCAATTATTCCTGGTGTTTTGATCATTTCTACCATGGTAATGATGCTAACATTTGGACCGAAAGATCCTACAATGGGATACCAGGGATTAGCATACGAAGGTGTACCATTGCTGCCTAAACTGGCTGGATATGTTTGGTGGTTATTCGAAGGATTATTTGGATTCAAATTCCCTGAATTGATAGCCTTTCCAGTTACATCATTAGGTGCTGTTGGTGCTGCTTTATCGCTGGTAAAAGCTTTCTTGGCCAAAGGAATTATCGATGGAAATGTTGTAGCCGTTTTTACTGCAATGGGAATGTGCTGGAGTGGATATTTAAGTACACACACAGCAATGTTGGATACCTTAAATTATCGCGAACTAACTTCTAAGGCCTTACTTTCACATACCATAGGAGGTATTTTAGCGGGTACCTTTGCCCACTACCTTTATGTTCTGGTAAGTATGATACTTTATTAAAATATTATCACACCTAAATAATTATGCCATCTCGTTAGAGGTGGCATTTTTTTATACATTAATGGTAATTATTCAGGATTAAGCAAGAATTAACTCTTCCATTAAGTCCTTAAGTGTAGTTTTGAGCATCAATCATTAAATACATTTCAAATGACAATTCTAAAAAAGTTATTCTACATTCTAATTTTAATTGGTCTTGCCTCGTGTAATTCTTGTGACAAATCAGATAGCAATACCGATGTAAAAAAAGAGGAAGTACCAAGTTCTCCGGCTGGAAAATATTCTGCGATTTTTGGTGGAGGCCCTTTTTATACTGGTGGTATGGAAGTGATCAACGATTTAAAATCATCAGGTTTTTCAACTGTAATTTTATGGACTATCCACATCAAAGAAGATGGAAGTATGAACTACAACGATACCCCAATAATCAATTCGGAAGGTGAATTTATTGGTGATCCTGAGTGGAAATCCAGATTGGAACAGTTGACTACAACTCCAACTTCTGTTGATAGAATAGAATTGGGAATTGGTGCCTGGGGAGCCCAATCGTGGCAAGTAATTAAGGATTTAATTGCCAAAGAAGGCACCGGACCTGAAACAAAATTATATAAGGCGATTCAAAAATTGCAAGATATAACTGGTGCTACAGCAATTAACTACGATGATGAAGTTACTTTTGATGTTGCTTCAACCGTTGAGTTTACATTAATGTTGGCTGATATGGGATTAAAAGTTGGCTTGTGTCCTTACAACGAAACTGAATATTGGAAATCGGTTTACGAACAAGTTGAAGCAAAAAAGCCAGGAACAATCGACCGTGTTTACCTGCAATGTTATGCCGGGGGAGCCAAAAATAAGCCTGCTGAATGGAACCAGTACTTTGGAAAGCTAAAAGTATCGTATGGTCTTTGGTGCCGAAATGGTGAAAACTGCCAAAATGGAGATAATCCAGCCACGATTGGTGAAAAAATTACAAGCGAAAAAGAGAATATCGATGGTGGATTTATTTGGTTGTACGATGACATTCAAAAGTGTGCGGCCTATGGCAAATCCAGCTCCTATGCGAAAGCCATTAATGACGGATTAAAATAATTCAATCATCTATTAATAGAAAAAGGAAATCTGAAAATTCAGATTTCCTTTCTTTATATCTAAATCATAGGAATTACTCCATAGTTACAACGGTAA
This sequence comes from Marinifilum sp. D737, assembly GCF_026672275.1. Taxonomy (GTDB): domain Bacteria; phylum Bacteroidota; class Bacteroidia; order Bacteroidales; family Marinifilaceae; genus Marinifilum. Next base: position 12,012 of record NZ_JANQCD010000009.1, read on the forward strand.
TTCCTGATCCTCCCATTTGAATTCTCTCGTCTTTAAAATGGCGAACCAAATCAACGGTTTGCAAGTAATCGCGAATCAATTGGCGCAAAATGCCATGTCCTGTTCCGTGAAGAATTCTAAATTCTTTCACATCCAACATTATGGCTTCATCCACATGATCCATTACAATTTGCAATGCCTCATCACCACGCATTCCTCTCACATCAATATCCTGACGGAAACTCAACTTTCTTTTCGAGATGCGTTCCTGAACCAAAGCCGAAGTTTGGTTGTAAGTTTTCTCCTGCTTTTTAAGCTGCGACTTGGAAACCTTAGACAAGCGCTTGGCCTTTACCGAAGTTAAAATACTTCCGAAGGCAACCACTGCGGTTTTGTCGTTAATCTCAATTACTTCCCCTACAGTATTCTGATTATCCAACTTCACCATATCACCTTTCTCAATCACATCCGGATTGAATTGCTTCTTGGTTTTGGCAATTGGTTTCGAAGCTGAAACTTTTTCTGTTACTTCTGCTGCTTCTCCTTTTTGACCTTTTCGCTTTTCGCGATTTTTAAGCTTCTGTATTTTGCGATTGATACGTTCTTCTTCCTCTAATTCGGCTTGAGTTAGCTGTACCTTCGTTTCTTCAAACTGTTTTCTTGCCTTCTTGGTTCTCTCCTTCTCAGCCTTACTCTCCTTGATTTCACGAATGGTCTTTTCTATGGTCTTATTCGCACTCTGCAATAAATCCTTAGCTTCCTGCTGCGCTTTTTCGATAATATCCTTACGAAGCTTACTTGCATCTTTCAGCTCCTTGTCGTATTGCTCAACCAATTGATTCAACTTCTTCTCGTTACGACGAATTTTATCACGCTTGCTTTCCCAGTATCGTTTATCGCGAACAATATCACGCAAGTGCTTGTCGAAATTGATATGATCTTCACCAACCTTCTCAGTTGCATCCTTTAAAATTTCCTCTGGCAAGCCAATTTTTCTGGCAATCTCGAAGGCAAAAGAAGAACCTGGTTTTCCAACCTGCAATTGGAACAGTGGTTGCATCTGATGCGAATCGTACAACATGGCACCATTCTCAATTCCTTCAGCTTCCGAAGCAAAGTGCTTCAAACCTGAATAGTGAGTTGTGATTACCCCACAAACTTTTTTCCTGTTTAGTTTATCCAATATCGATTCAGCAATGGCTCCCCCTAGTGCAGGCTCGGTTCCCGTACCAAACTCATCAATCAACACCAAGGTATCTGTATCAGAGTGACGCAGGAAGTGTTTCATATTCATCAAGTGAGAACTATAGGTACTCAAGTCATTCTCTATGGATTGCTCATCCCCAATATCAATGAAAATTTTATCGAAAATCCCAATCTTGGATTCTTCTTCCATTGGAACCAAAAATCCACACTGGAACATGTATTGTAACAAACCAACTGTTTGCAAACAAACCGATTTACCACCGGCATTTGGTCCTGATATCAGAATTATTCTTTGCTCATTAGATATCTGAAGACTTAATGGCACTACCTTTCGTCCCTCGTTTTGCAGAGTTAATAACAGAAGGGGATGCACAGCCTTTTCCCACAACAAAGTTGGCGTTTTAACCATCTTTGGCAATAAAGCTTTTACCTGAATGGCAAACATGGCCTTGGCACGAATAAAGTCGATTTTAGCCATGAATTCATAGGCCAAAAACAAATCATCGATATACGGGCGAAGTTGGGCTGTAAACTCTTGTAATATTTTAATGATTTCGCGACGTTCTGCATACTCCAACTCTCGAATTTCATTGTTGGTTTCAACAATTTCGGCAGGCTCAATATATGATGTTTTACCAGTAGCAGATTCATCATGAACGATCCCTTTAATTTTCCTTTTATGGGCTGAAGGCATTGGTATTACAATACGTCCATCACGCACCGAAAGGGCTACATCCTGATCAACCCAACCTTCTTTCTGCACTGCGCGAAGCATAGACTGCATTCGTTTTGAGATGGTAGATTGCTTTTGAATTAAAGAGCTTCTGATTTGCTGCAATTCCGGAGAGGCATTGTCCTTTATTCTTCCGTTTTTCGTAATAATTCCATTAAGCCTATCGAAAATATAAGGGTACATTTTCACGTTCCCGGTCAATTTCATCAGGTATGGATAATCACCCTCCTCCTTTTTTTGAAAGAATCGTAAGATTGAAGAAATGGATTCTAAAGATCGTTTTAAATTGTATAGTTCTTCCAGTTCCAGATAAGTTCCATCAATTCGAACTTTCTCTAAACTGCCACGAACATCAATAAAGTATCCCAAAGGGAAATTCTCCTCCTCTAAGCAAATGGTTTTAAATTCGTTGGTTTCATTCACCATTCGATTCACATTCTTGTATGAATTCGAAAATCGAACTTCATCAACCAAATCTCTTCCCAGTGAACTTAAACATTGTTTCTTAACCAGTTCTCTTACTTTATCGAACCTAAGTTTTGTCTCAAAATTTTCCGGATATATCACGCGCTATCTTTCTGTCTTAGTTTATTCCTTGCAAAATTAATAAAAGTGACGGATAGGCAAAAAAGAAAGGGAGAAGTCATAATAATGACTCTCCCTTTATCTGTTCAGTATATTAATTCTATTCCTTTTCTTCACAATTTTTTTCCCAACACTCTTTGGCATAATCCGACCCCAAGTCCATACCAGATTTCCAGTCAGTACATGCATCTTCTTTTCTACCCATTTGAAACCAACAAATGCCTCTGTTTACATAGGCAGCAGTATATCCTGGCTTTAATTTTATTGCATAAGAATAATCAATGGCTGCAGAAGACAGTCTTTTTTTCTGGAGACTAATGCTAGCTCTGTTGAAATAGTAATGGGGAACCAAATACAATTCCTCCCCGTTCTTTTTACTATAACTAATGGCTTTGCTATACTCTAAAAATGCTTTATTCAATTCTCCCTTCATTCGATAAATTTCTCCTATGTAGTAACAAATCTCATCATCTTCTTGAAACAATGAATTGGCTTTGTTAAGTAAACACAAAGAAGAATCTCTGTATTCCTCACATTTTGATGCGATTGTATACAGATACAGGTAAGGTTTTCTAAGTGTAGAATCTAATTGGATGGTCTGTTTTAGTAGCGGAAAAGCTTCTCTATATTCCTGATTTTGAATTTTCTCAATGGCTTTATTTCCAGTATCAATCGCTAAATTTCTTTCTGCTCCTGTAATATCTCTTTTCTGAGCAAAAGTGATGCTATTAATAATTACAATACAAATTGTTGTTAAAATTAATCTCATGAAATAATTGTAAATATTCTTGCTTACTCTTTAGATTTTCAGCTTCCTCTTTATCTTTTACTAGTAGGAATCCATCCATAAAATAATTAAGAAAGGAACAGTTCATTAAAAGAACTATTCCTTTTTAAAATATAATCAATAGTCAAAATATAGCTTTATGAATTTTACACACATTTAAAATCGGTATGCAAGTGTTATTCTGGCATGATTATTTGAAAATCCCCAACTATGTCCTTTGTCTTCGTAAATTTTTTCATCATTAACTTCTCGCGTTGTCTTATCCCAACTGAATGCTGGAGTAACTTCAGCTCCCAACACAATATGATCATTAATAGGGTAATTTACACCTAAAATAAAGTTTACTCCATAGTATTTGCTTTTATTTTCTAACTTATTGGCTTTAGTCCATAAATTATTTACAACATCTTTTTCTTTATGGTTACTAAACCTATAAAAAACATCCCAACCATATTTAAATTGAAATTTAGATGTTAATGGACTATAATATTCTTTCCCTAAGCTAAAGTTAAAACCTGTATTTTTATACTCCTTATCCATTTCTCCTACTTCTTCAACATCACTTTTTGAATTGTTTAGTGAAATGACATTGAACCTCCACATTGACTTTTCATGACCAACTTTATATACAAACCCAAATTCATCAAGATTACTAAAAACCAGACCAACTTCTTTGAGTCTCTTCTTTTCTTGTCCAAAAGTCAGCAAGGAAACTGACAGGATCGTCATTAATAAAAATATTTTTTTCATGTGTTAAAAGTTTAAGTTTTTGCCTACTCTTAAGATTTTCAGCTTTCTCCCCTTTAGAATTATGTGTAGTAAATATATTTATTATTTATGATACTAAAAATATTCGTCATGTATTTAGTATAATTCTAATTAAAAAACAATAAAAAAGCTCACACTAAATTGTGTGAGCTTTTACTAATGCATCTTTTGTTCATTACTTTTCAGCAATTTCTTTTTTGCGATTTTTAACATGCTTTTCAAGCCATTGATCTTGTTCCCAAAGCATGTGCATGATATTCTCTTTAGAGCGATATGAGTGACTCTCTTTTGGTAGCATCACCAAACGAACAGTGGCTCCTAATCCTTTTAAAGCATTAAAATAACGCTCGCTTTGCATTGGGTAAGTTCCTGAATTGTTATCTGCTTCACCATGAATTAGCAACAATGCGTTGTTCATTTTTTCGGCATGCATAAATGGAGACATGGTATAATACACATTAGGTGCTTCCCAGTAGTTTCTTTCTTCGCTTTGGAAACCAAAAGGAGTAAGCGTTCTGTTGTAAGCACCACTACGAGCAATACCTGCTGCAAATAAATCGGAATGTGTTAGCAAATTAGCAACCATAAATGCACCATAACTATGACCTCCGCATGCTACTCTGTATCTATCGATATAACCCATTTCATCAACAGCATCGATAGCAGCCTTAGCATTAGCTACCAACTGAGTGCGGAAAGTATCATTTGGTTCTTCATCACTTTCACCAACAATTGGGAAAGCTGCATCATCCAAAACTGCATATCCACGTGTTAGCCAAAAAAGTGGTGATGCCCAATACAAATAGGTAAACTCATTTGAATTAGAAGTAGTTTGTCCTGCACTACTCTTATCTTTAAACTCTCTTGGATATGCCCACAAAATCATTGGAACTTTTTCTTTCTTCTCCATATCGTATCCTACTGGCAGATATAAAGTACCTGAAAGCTCTACTCCATCTTCTCTTTTGTATTTGATTACTTCTTTATGAACCCCTTCAATGCTTTTAAATGGATTCTCAAATGATGTAAGCTGCTTTAATTTCTTTCCTTTTAATTTTCTAAAAAAGTAATTAGGATATTCAGAGCTAGATTCGATTCTAACCAAAAGTTCCTTTTTCTTGACATCAAAATTTCTTAAATCTTCTATTTTATCAGTGTATTTTGACTGATATAATCTTTCTGTTTTTTGAGTCTTCAAATTAAACTTATCCAAAAATGGGAATTGTCCTTCTTTAGAATATCCGTCTCCCAAAAGGAAAGCATTATCGCCATCTAAGGCCAATGTATATTTACCATACTGGTTTCTGGCAGATACAAAGTTTCCTGGATCACTATACTGATCCTGGTAATTTCTATCGCTAATTTTTGTTGGAGCAATTGATGCGTCAGAAGGATTAAATGTATAAGTTTTTGTATTTCTGGTATTCCACCAATAATCATACGCAATTGCAATGTTTTCATTCCCCCATTCAATTCCTGCAAAACGATTTATGGTTTTCAAAATACTTTTTCCATTGCCTTTAAATGGAGCTTCTAACTGAAAAACTTCATCGCGATAATCCGCTTTATTTGCTGGATCACCTCCGTCTAATGCTTCTACATAAATTAAAGATGAAGGCATATCTGAACGCCAGCTCACATTTCTTCTTCCTGTACGAACTGCCATGAATCCTTGTGGAAGATCTTCAATCAAAGGAACTGTTAAAACATCTTCTACTTTCTTAGCATCCTTTGTATATACTGTAGTTTTTGAAGGGAATCTGTAATAAGGAACCAGGTAAGAGAAAGGTTTTTCAACTACCGAAATCATAAGGTAATTCCCATCAGGAGAAAAATTAACACCTTTGTACATTGCTGATGGCAACCACTTTTCAGAACTTCCATCCATTTTAACCTTGTACAATTCAGAAAGTGCCAATTGTTCAAAATTGTACTCATCATTTTTATTTTTCAACAAATCCTGATACGTTCTGTTTTGTGCTTTTTTACCAGCATTTTCAGAAATGGTAGGACCTGATGGAACCGAACTTTTAGTATTAATTAATTCCTTTTTATTTTCTGGAACGAATTTTACAAGAACTGCCTCTTCATTTTTAAACCAGTTGATTGGATCTCTTAAATTGGCATTAACTTTTGGCTCTGTTAATTGAGCTGCCGATGCTGTTGCAACATCCAAAATCCAAACTGATACCCCTTGGCTACTTGTATTTGTAAAAGCCAATTTAGATTGATCCGGAGAAAAAATAAAATTGCTTAACCTTGGATTCTTTGGCAAACCTTTTACCTGGATAGCTTCATCTGATTTAGACTTTAACTTTCTCAATTTAATATTATTACTATAGTTGGTTCTGCTGCCAATATTGGTTTTAGGATCAATTCTTAATCCTCCCAAACGCATTTCTTCCTGCGATAATTCCTCTATTGTTTTGTATGCACTTCTATACAATAGAATCATATTCTCTTTTTGGTTATCCAAAATTACCGATGGGGCTCTCTCCACATCAGCCAATTCCAAAATCTCTTTTGGAGGCTTTTGAAAATCGATATTGTTTTGAGCACTGGCATTAAGCGCTACAAAAAATATCAATACGTAAATTAATCTTTTCATTATTTGTTGTTTTGATATAGTTAAAAGTCCGTAAAGGACGGTTGGTTCATGTAAGAAAAAAATCAAAGATTAAATTTATGGATTTAGATGCTGAATTCAATTTCTTTTCGATAAAATTATGATCACGGACGATTAACATAGACATCTGCAATATATTCATTCCAAATTTCATAAATATGGCAATTCAAAATAAACTCTTATCTTAGATGACTTTCAAAAAAATGAATCTATTACCCATTACCAATTTAACCTATATTTATGCATAACCTTAATGATTTTCTAACTTTAATTGAAGGATTTTTAGGAGGAAGCAAATGGTTTCCAATTTTATTAATCGGAACTGGCTTGTTCTATACCATTTATTTAAAGTTTCCCCAATTTCGATTTTTTAAACATGCCTTAAAGGTGGTAACCGGAAAGTATGACAAACCTGGTGAAAAAGGTGATGCATCTCATTTTCAAGCTTTAACTACTGCACTTTCGGGAACCGTTGGCACAGGAAATATTGCTGGTGTTGCATTGGCAATTTATTTAGGAGGTCCGGCAGCCTTATTTTGGATGTTGGTGACAGCCTTTTTAGGGATGACAACCAAATTTGTAGAGGTAACGCTCTCTCATAAATATCGCGAAACCGACGAAAAAGGATTTATTTCGGGTGGACCAATGTACTACATGAAGAACAAGTTGAATATGCGTTGGTTGGCTGGAATCTTTGCAGTCATGACCATTTTCTCATCTTTCGGTACAGGTAGCTTGCCTCAAATTAACTCCATTTCCAACTCCATGTTTACTACATTTGGTTTTAACAAGATGTTGGTTGGAGGAATTCTTACCGTTTTATTGGCATTTGTAATTTTAGGTGGAATTAAGCGTATTGCCAAGGTTACCGAAAAACTGGTTCCTACAATGGCCATTATTTATTTTGTAGGTGCATTGGCAGTAATCTTTTACAATTACGAAAACATTATTCCTTCTTTCGTATCAATATTTACCAATGTATTTACTGGAACAGCTGCTGTTGGAGGTTTCTTAGGAGCTGGCTTTTCTTACGCCCTAACCAAAGGGGTTAACCGTGGTTTGTTTAGTAATGAAGCCGGTCAGGGATCTGCACCAATTGCACATGCCGCTGCAAGAACCGAAGAGCCTGTTTCGGAAGGTATGGTGGCTATTCTTGAGCCTTTTATCGATACCATCGTAATTTGTACCCTTACAGGATTGGTGATTCTATCATCAGGCGTGTGGACCGAAAAATTACCAAACCAATTCCAAGCTACCGATATGGTGGTAATGGCAGATCAATACGATGACACAAATGAGGAAGATCGCGAAAAACTATATCACTTTTTAGGTGGAGCTTCAGACTTACCTCTGTTTACCGGTGATTTGCTTGTCGAGAATGGCGAAATCAAAAATGAATTAAGCATTATTAATGCCCGTTCTGTAGCAGAGAATATTAAAATCTATGACTCAGAAGACAATTTATACAATGGTATAGTTGCCATTTCCAATGGAAAATATTTATCAGAAAATGGTGTGATATTTAAAGGAAACTCGCTGGTACACTCGGCACCATTAACCGCCGAAGCATTTACCCGAAGCTTATTGGGCGACTGGGGAAAATGGATTGTTTCCATTGGACTGCTTTTGTTTGCCTTTTCAACTGCAATTGCCTGGGCCTATTACGGAGGACGTTCAGTTACCTACCTGTTTGGGGTTAAAGGAGTGCTTCCTTATCGCATCATCTATTGTATTGGATTTTTTATTGCATCCTTTGCCGATACTACAATCATTTGGACAATTTCAGGTATTACCATCGTTCTAATGGCACTGCCTAACCTTATCGGGATATTAATGCTGCATAAGGATATGAAATCAACATTAAATACATATTGGGATAAATTCAAAAAAGAATATCCTTCAGAAGTATAAAAATATTTCAACCAGAAAGAAAAGGAACAGAAATTTGTTCCTTTTTTTGTATTTTAAATCGAACAAAACAATAAGGGTAAACCGTTATGAAAGAAATAAATTGGACGAAATTTGTTCGAAAGATTCATATTAAATCATCCATCGATAAAGTATACAAATGCTGGGCAACTCAACACAAACTGGAAAGATGGTTTCTGAAGAAAGCGGAATTCAAATCAGAAAACAATTTGCCCAGAGCAAGTAAAGAATTTATTCAAACTGGTGATACCTATTCGTGGCAATGGTACAATTGGGAAGGTGTGGAGAAAGGAAAAATAATAGAAACCAACGGAAAAGATAAAGTCGTTTTTGCTTTCGCTGATAATGAAGTAGAAGTATTACTAACACGAGAAAAAGGCATGACCTTAGTTTGCCTTACTCAAAGTAAAATTAAAACAGATGAGACAAGCAAAATGAATAATTTCGTAGGCTGTAGCAATGGTTGGACATTTTGGATGACCAACCTTAAGGCATATCTTGAATACAAAATTCTATTGCATAACAAGCGAGAAGATCAGTTATTGAATCCAAGCGATGGTTTCGAGTACATTAACGTTTAAATATTACGAATGCTTCATATCTATTCAAACAGAAAGGATTCATCCTACTTTTCATTTTCGAATGAAATACAAAACGAAAACCAGACTTACAAAATATTTTGGCAGCGAAGCGGATGTTCACGTTTAATTGTTGATGGAATTGCCTACACAATTAAGGAGAACCAAATTCTATTTCTCACACCTCTTAATCAACTTGAGGTGGCAGAAAGAAATTCCACTTTAAACCAACTGTCTTTCAATCGGGAATTTTACTGTATTCAACAACACGATCAGGAAGTATCATGCTATGGATATTTGTTTTTTGGATCATCTGAGGTTCCAATTGTTTCATTGGATTCGAAAGAGCAGGAAAGCTTTGATTTGTTGATAAAGGTGATTCTTGAAGAATTTGAAAATTTGGACCACATACAGGGAGAGATGCTTCAGGTACTGCTTAAAAGATTTTTGATTAAATGTACCAGACTGGCTCGAAAAACATTGACAAATCCAGATATTAATCAGGATAAATTGGATATCATCAGAAGGTTTAATGTATTGGTTGAAATGCATTTTAAACAGAAACACAAAGTTGCTGATTACGCCGAATTGCTAAATAAATCACCCAAAACCATTTCTAATTTATTTGGAGAGTATAATGATAAAACTCCTTTGCAGGTAATTCAGGAGCGAATTGGCTTAGAAGCGAAAAGACTATTTATTCATACAGATAAAACCGCAAAAGAAGTCGCCTATGAACTAGGCTTTGATGATGCGGCCCAGTTTAGTCGTTTTTTCAGTAAAGTAGTTGGTAAAAGTCCAACTGATTTTAAAAAAGCACAATAAATTAAGCTTAAACCCACAGGCATATTGCTTAAGTATCATGAAAAGGAGACAATGAAAAAAACTTATGGATTATAAGTAAAAGGAAAAATTGCCAAGCCAGTGGGAAGAATTGCCATTCTTTCCACTTTTTATTTCCTGCACTTTTGTAATAACAAATTAATTATAAAAGGATAGAGAGATGAAAACAATCAATGTACCAACAGTAAATCAGCTTGACGAAAAAGCACAAGGCATTCTAAACAATGTAAAAGGTCAATTGGGTATGATTCCTAATTTATATGCAACCATTGCTTACTCGAGTGATACTTTAGAAAATTACCTGAACTTTTCGAGTAAAGCTGGTAAAGAAAGTTTTTCTGCAAAAGAAATGGAAGCCATTAAACTTGCTGTATCGGAAGTAAATGGATGTGAATACTGTTTGGCTGCCCATACAGCAATAGCAAAAATGAATGGCTTTACAGAAGAAGAAAGCATTCAGCTGCGTGAAGGAAGTATTGCAGATTCAAAATTGAAAGCTTTAAGCAGACTTGCTGCTGATGTAGCTACTAACAGGGGAAGAGCCAGTGAAAGTAATTTGGAAAATTTCTATGCAGCAGGATTCAATGAGAAAGCCTTAATCGATTTTCTGGCAGTTGTAATGGAAATATCATTCACCAATTACACTCACAACTTGACAAAAGTTCCTGTTGATTTTCCAAAGGCAAAAAAATTAAGCAAATCTGCAGCTTAATGTAAGCAAGTATAAATACAGTAAACCCACCAAACAGGTGGGTTTCTTTATTTTATTACAATATCATACTGCTGTAACAAGCCAGCTAAATCTTGCCTGGAAAACTTAGCCTTTTTTATTTTATTCGACTCGGGATGAATGGAATAATTACTTGCCAAACTTAAATCTGCTTTCTCTAAATTGGTAAACTCAAATACAGCTCCTGCCAAATCACAATTCGTAAATAAAGCTTGAGTCAAATCAGTTTCTGCAAAATCAACTTCGTTTAACTGGCAGTTTACAAATCGAATTGCTTTTAGTTTGAGTTGGTAAAAAGAACTTAGATTTAGCATACAATTGGTAAAACCCAAAGAAAGCAATAGCTTGTTGCAATCCTGAAATGCAATGCCCAACATTTTACACGATTTGAATTGAACATCCCTAAAGGCCGTATGATTCACTTTGGCATTGCTCAAATCACAGGAATCAAATTCACATTCCAAAAAAACAACATTCGATAAATCAGCATTGGCAAACCTGCAGTTTACAAACCTACAATTGTCATATTCAGCCTTTGGTAATTCTGCTGTCGAAAAATCCTGATTTTCGAAAACTTCTTCTTCAATATAATCCATTCTTACGCTTCTAAAAGTTCTACAATTCCTTCTCGCTTTACAATTGCCAGTCCATGACGTTCGCTTGATATTCCCTCTACAAGTTGATAGGTATTAATAGGAATATCACCTTCTAATCGAGAATCAAAATATTTTAAATCAGCTAAACTTCCTTCCTTCAATTGATCTCCCACTTCGGAGATATGGCTCGAAATTATAAATAAGGATCCTTTCGATTTTAAAAAGCCTTTTGTAATCAATAAGCTGGCATCGTAAGCATCCTTTACATTGGTTCCTCTGAATAATTCATCGAAGATAACAAATAACTTTTTGTGAGATTTTAAATTCAAAGCGGTTTCTTTAATTCGCTTCACCTCGCTATAATAATGACTATAGCCCAATTTGATGTCATCGGACAAATTAATGGTAGTAAACAATCCGTTGAAAACAGACAGCTTACAAGTTTTAGCTGGAACAGGAAAACCTATGTGTGCCAAATAAACGGATAAGGAAACCGCTTTTAAAAACGTAGACTTTCCTGCCATATTGGCTCCTGTTAAAAAACAAAGGTTATTATTACTTCCCAATTCGAAACTGCAAGGAACAGGTGCTTCTACAAAGGGGTGAAATATATCCTTTGCCTTAAACCCGGGAACATCAGAATTCTTCATTTCAGGAAAATGGAAACTACTCTTCGTATAAAAATTAGATACAGACAAATAAGCATCAAGCAAATAGGTTCTCTTTATTATTCTTTGCAGCAACTCTACATAATTCTTTCTAATCATGGAATCAAATCGATTCATCTGCCTGAAGGAAACTTTCTTTTTATTAGGTTTTAGCAATCCTTTCAAGTTTTCATCCGTTCTTAACTGTTGAATTTCGGTCTTTAATTCCTCAAAAAACTCAGGAAGTTTTGCACCTGATTGTTCTACAAGTACATGTAAATTTGAAATTTGTTTTCCTATATATTCCAAAGCTCTCGAAACAATAAAGTAATCATTATTAGGCTTAAAGAAATAAGTTATTCGATCACTCAATGCATCAATAAAACTATCGCGAAGTGGCACCGTATTTTGATTCAGATAATACTCTAAAATATCGAGCACATTGTCATTTAAACACACAATAATATGTTCCTTAAGCTTACCCACAAATTTAATTGTCTCAACTCTATTATTAATAACATCAATTTCATTTGATGGTGTTTCCATTAAATGAATCAGAGCATTGTAACCTCCTTTTGTTTTTGTTGAATTGAATAAATTTAGAATGGAGATATCACCATGATGTTTCGGTAATAAATTTAAATCATTAACTGTTTGCGGATCTGTCTTGAATTCTATCATAACCAAAACTACATATTATTATAAACAGAAACGACCTTAAAATTAGTTTTCTAAGGTCGTTTTAGTTTATTTAACATTTCTAAATTAATCTAAATAGATTTCTCCCACACTATAGCTTACTGCGTGACCAGCTATTTTTACCCGATCTTTACCATTTGTGCAATACAGCACACCTTTTCGGTCTGACAATTGATTAGCCGATAATTCATTCTTTCCAAGTTTTTCGCTCCAAAAGGGAATCAGTGAGCAATGTGCCGATCCAGTAACCGGATCCTCGAAAATGCTTGCTCCCGGAGTAAAAAATCGAGAAACAAAATCAACTTCCCGACCAAGGGCGGTACAAACAATTCCTCCATGTCCCAAATCAATTCCTTTCAATTTATTTTCATCAGGTTCCAAAGCCAGAATATCGTCTTCATTTTCATACAAAAGAACATAATCTCTAGATTGGTACACCTCTAGAGGTTTAATATTCAAACTGTCTTCAATAATAGATGGCAAGGAAGTTGGCACAGGCATTCTGGAAGGAAAATCCAGTACATATCTATCACCCTCAAAAGCAACTTCTAAATCTCCACTAGCTGATGTAAAACGAATGTTATCTTCCGGATAATTCAAATGTTTTTTAATGACATGAGCCGTTGCCAAAGTGGCATGCCCACAAAGATCCATCTCGATCTCTGGTGTAAACCATCTGATGTGAAAACGATCGGCTTCAGGTACAAAAAAAGCGGTCTCTGCCAAATTGTTCTCCTTTGTAATACTCAGTAACAAATCGTCTGAAAGCCATTCTTCCAAAGGAACTACACATGCAGGATTCCCACCAAACAGCTTATCCGTAAAAGCATCTATATGATATTTTTTCAAGTTCATTTGCTTATAATTTTCTTGATATCGGGTTTTGTGTACAAAGTAGATTTAATCACCTTACCATCTTCTCTGTATAAAGGTTTTCCATTCTCGTCTAATTTGCTCATGTTGCTGCGGTGAACCTCTGAAAAAATCTCAGCATATTTGTCCTGAAGTCCAAATTCCAAAACCGTTCCCATAACTACATAATGAATATCTGCCAATGCATCGGCAACTTCAACAATATTACCCGATTCCCAAGCAGCTTTCAACTCATCAACTTCTTCCTGAATAATATTTTGTCGTAACTCGCAGCGTTCAACACTTGGAATATTAGGTTGTTCTTCCACATTTACCCCGAAGGCATCGTGAAACTCATGGACTTTATCTAATGCTTTCATTCAAATTCTTTTTTAATCTTCTGATATAACTATTGATATAAAACTACAATCTTTGATAAGAAAGCTCCAAAAGCAAGGCTTTCATTTTTTTAAAACCAAGGAGTTTACCAAATGTAAATGACTGCTTCTAAAACGAGACTAAGGCAGCATTTGTAGTTTTCTTGCAAAGATTAAATATCACCAATTCTTTTAAAACAAAAAAGGCTTCCAAAAGGAAGCCTTGTAAATATTATCAATACCTGATCTTATTTCAATGTTACCGCGAAAGTAAGAAATAACTTTTCTGTTGCCGGATTCAGAGTTAATCCACCACGAATAGGCAATGAAAACTTATCTGTTAATTTAATTTCATCATACATGGTAACATTCATGTTTACTACATTAAATTTATCGTCATACATTCCTTTAAATGGTGAAAAACCTAGTGCATAAGAGAATTTCTTGCCACCAATTAAGTTCGAATATCCCAACTCAAAATAAGTAGAATAATTCTGATCTCCATTTTCATCCTTATCAAACTCTCCATAGAAAAGAACCGATCCCATTACAGAAACAGGAAACTTTGCACAACCCTTATACTTAGCTGTAGCATCAAACAAATGAACAGAGTTTTCGCTATCGAAATCAAAAAATTTCGATTTTTCGAAATTAGGACGTGGACAATAGAAATCGTAAACACTAAATTGAAATAGAGGAGTGTTATACGAAACATACAAGTCAACCTCCTGGTAGCTATCATCTGTTGCATAAGCTCCCCATGCACCAAATGTAAAACGACCGGTTTGAATCTCCAGCGTTGGCTCAATAGTAGGTGCTGTACCACTATGACTACCTCTCCATAAGTGTTTACTTACAAAGTCAATACTGCGATTAACTTTAGTTTTTGATGGAAGTTTTTCAGCATTAACTCCCAAACAAATGCATACCAACCCAATTAAAGGAATCAGTTTTTTTAGGTTCATCTGTTAGAATCTTTAAGTGTTTGTGTTTGTTTTAAAAGAAAGGATATTTCAGACTTAAACAGCTATTTATCAACCCGATTAGGCACATGATTTATCCATCTCTAAAAATCGCAGCAAAAATAGAAGATTAGAATATTCGAAATCATGACAAATGTGGTCTTTTTAAAGAATTTTTCGCTGTTTTTTAACACAAAACATAAACTGCGGAAATGCTGGGGTATAAAAAAAGGAAAGCCATTGCTTTCCCATTAACCTGAGTTCGATTATTATATTTTATAGTAAAAAATCTTTACAACACTTCGTAATAATCCGGCATTACAAACCAAAGTATAACATAGATTAATAATCCTGGAAATCCTGCACTAAAAATAGAAACTAGCACATAAAGAATTCTTACAAGTGTTATGTCTAAGCCCAGGTATTCAGCAATACCCGCACAAACACCTGCAATCATTTTATTGGATGATCGCTGTAGTTTTTTACTCATTATATTCTTACTTAATCGTCAAATTCTTCGTCGTAAAGATCCTCTTGGTTTTCTAACTCATCATTGTAAAAGGTTTCAGCCTCATCCAACAAATCTTCGATCAAATTCTGATCTTCCGGTGTTTTATCCATCCAGTAAATGGTCTGGTTTGAATTAAAATCTTCTACATCACATTCGATAATGCATTTAGGCGAACGTGTGTGAACGATGAATAGAGTATCTGGTAACTCCTGCGAATTGTCTGCTAATAAAAACTTTGGTAGCATAGTATTTAATTATTAAATGTGCTGTAAATATAGGAAGAGATTGAATTCCAAGCAACAAAAATGAAGCGAACACTCATTAATTTTTAAAACTCGTGTAATGGCTTCTTACAAATCAGACTCTTGACCACTTTCCTCTTCCTCTATTTCCTGGCCAAAATCACTGTCAACATCTACTTTTACCAGGATATTGTACTCTTCAGTACTTATGGGAAAAGCATAAAAGCTCTTATCTGGACCCAATCGATAAAAATTTATATCATCTTCAAATCCGTAAGGATAAAAATTCTGAACCAAATTCTTTAATTCCGAATCCAATTTCTTAAAACTTACAATTCTATTTTTCTTTGTCATTATTTAAAAAATTATACTCTGTCAATTTTAGTTTAATTCAACTTAAGAGATGAAAAATAATTGTAAAGTCTTCTTTATTAAATTCTTTATTTTTTTTCCAACAAAAAATTATCATTGCGTAATGTTACATTTTTCACCTTCGATTGACTCTCTGTAAGGTTAGTATTTGTAACGCAATTGCTTATTTATTTTTGCTTTCAGTCAAAGTAAACGAAAACGATTTCAAAACAGTGGATGCATTCCATACCGAAAATATTTTTAGATCAACTGTTTGTAATATTCAAAATGAATTCCTAAAATTGTAGCCGAAATAAAGATCGAATTATCCTATTTAAACAAAACAATGAATAACATTCTTGGAAATACAATCACTTCTCCTTTTGCAGGTACAGCTTGTTGTTGTATGTGTATGGATTGTATTGAACTGCAAGAAGGAGTTGTTTAAATTTATAGTAGGACAGAAATAACAGCACAAGCCTTTTTGCAATAGCAGAAAGGCTTTTTTTATGGATTTACATGTAATCAAAACAGAAAATTTATTCATCAATTGTAACACAAATGCAAAACGAAAAATCACATATCAATCAAATCTCACATCAAATGATGTGTTGTTGTATGTGTATGTTATGGTATCCTCCCTAGCAGAATTCGTTATGCATATAAGTGAACTAGCATACCGAGCCTTTCTGCGAACCAGAAAGGCTCTTTTTTTTATGAGTAAGCTGAATGAAATGAAAGAAAAAACTTACAGAAGCATTGCAAAAACCATTTCGTGGAGAACCATTGGGACAATTGACACGGTGCTGATTTCGTGGTTGGTGATTGGAGATATCACTTGGGCAATGTCGATTGGTGGTGTTGAATTATTCACGAAAATGGGACTCTACTTTCTACACGAAAGAACCTGGAACAAAATAAAGTTTGGAAAGGAAGATAAACACCCGGTTGATTATCACATTTAAAAACAAATTATCATGTCGAAGAAACAATTTTTACCCATAGCAATAGATATTACCAATAAGAAAATACTAATTATTGGTGGTGGCGAAGATGCCTATAAGAAATTAAAGATTTTACAGCGAAGTACTGATTTGGTAGAAGTTCTGGCTCCAAATATCATTAGCTGGATTAAGAATACAGGAATCAAATATCACGAACAACAGTACGATAAAGAGATTCTGAAAAATTACTATTTGATTTACAGCTGTGTTGAGGATCCTGCCTTTGTGCGACAACTAATTCGTGATTGTAGAGAAGCCAATGTGCTGCTAAATGTTCACGACCAGCCTGATTTTTGTGAATTTGTTTCTCCGGCAATCTATAAACAAGATAATATCAGTATTGCTGTAAGTTCTAATGGTGAGGATGTATTTAAATCCATCAAAATCAGAAATCAATTAAAGGACTATTTCGAAAACTACAGACTTCAAAAACTCTTAATTGCAAACTAGATCATGACAAATCAATATCAAATAAATAGCGAACAGCTTAGCCAAATTAATGAGCTGGTAAAAGAACTAAACAAAGAACAGTTGGTTTGGTTGAACGGATACATTTCAGGCTTGATTAATGGCAACACAAGCAGTACAAACAAACTTGCAAGGGCAACACCAAAAGCATCAGAAAAAATTGCCATTTTGTATGGTACACATACCGGACACAGCAAAGAAATTGCTCTTGACTTATACGATAGACTTAACTCCCTAGGCTTTTCACCTTCGCTTAAGGCTTTGGATGAATACAAGAAAACTGATTTGAAGAAAGAACAGTACCTGTTTCTGACTGTAAGTACTCATGGTGAAGGCGAACCTCCTATTCAGGCAGAAGATTTTCATGAATATGTTTTGGGTAAGAGAGCTCCGAAACTTGAAGGAACAAAGTTCTCGGTACTGGCTTTAGGCGATAAATCATACAAGAAATTTTGCCAAACCGGAGTTGATTTTAATGAAGCATTCAAAAAGTTAGGAGGCGAAGAAATCGTTCCCATTCATAAAGCAGATGTTGCATATGAAGAAATAGCCAACAGTTGGATTGATTCTGTTGCAAGTGAACTTCAAAAAATTCAGCCAGCAGCAAACTCAACTGTTTCCGTTGAAAATACTACTGTCAAAAAGAAGAAATTCAACCGAAGCAATCCGTTCTATGCCGAGGTTCTTGAAAAAGTTCGAATTACAACTGAACAATCAGAAAAAGAGATTTACCATGTTGAAATATCGCTGGAAGATTCAGGTATAGAATATCAGGCTGGCGACAGCATAGGAGTTCTCCCAAATAATCCTGTCGATTTGGTTGATTTGATCATCAATCATTTTGCAGAAGACCCTGAACGGATCGTTCGAATTGGAGGTAAGGAGGTAAGTTTGTTTAGAGCATTGCAGCACAAGCTTGAAATAACAGTTTTAAATCGTGAGGTTCTTGAGAAGTACAACGAGATCGTAAAAAATAAAGAGCTCGCTACCTTGCTGGAAAATGAAGAAGCTCTGGATCAATATCTTTATGGAGCTGATACGATTGACTTACTGGAAGATTTCCCCGGAGAAATTAAGGCCGATGAATTTATTGGAATTCTAAGAGTGTTGTATGCTCGCCTCTACTCTATCTCTTCCGGTCCGACTCAAAATCCCGAAGAGGTTCATATCACAGTTGCTTCTCTTAGATACAAACACAAGAAAAGAGATCGAAATGGTGCATGTTCCACTTACATTTCAGATCAAATAAATGTAGGCGATCACATCCCTGTTTTTATAGAGAAGAATGAAGCTTTTCGATTGCCAAAAGAAACCAATAAGCCTTTGATAATGATTGGAGCAGGTACCGGAGTAGCGCCATACAGAAGTTTCCTACAGGAAATTGAACAAAACAACAAGCAAACCAATAGCTGGCTATTTTTTGGAAACCAGCGTTTTAAAGAAGATTTTTTGTACCAGGTAGAATGGCAGAAATATTTGCAAAAGGGAGTTCTAAACAAATTGGATGTTGCCTTTTCTCGCGATCAGAATGAGAAAGAGTATGTACAGCATAAACTCAAACAAAAAGCATCTGAGGTGTTTCAATGGTTAGAAAACGGCGCTCATTTTTACATCTGTGGTGATAAAAACTACATGGCAAAAGATGTGCAGGAAAGCTTAAAAGAAATCATTACCAGCGAAGGTGGCGTAACAGCCGAAAAAGCAGAAGAATATCTGAAAAAATTAAAGAAAGAGAGACGTTTACTTCTTGATGTTTATTAATAATTATAAGTTAGGAATTATGAATTATTTTAGGCGTAAGCTTTAATATACAAGGTGAATAATAAGCCACTAAATTATCAAGAACAACCCTATTCTGAAAGCTTTCGAATACCGTTTCTTTGCAGATCGAACAAGTTCTTTGGTATACAATAAAAGGCTACTTCCATGCCCTCACAAATTTCAATTCATAAATCCTAATTCATAACTCATAAATCAAAAATCATGTCAGATCAAAATATAAATTGGGCAGACTTGTCCGAAGTTGAAAAAATTAAAACCGATAGCAATTATTTGCGAGGAACATTGGCTGAAAGTCTTGCCGATCCCATTACAGGAGCAATCGCAATTGACGACAGACAAGTATCGAAGTTTCATGGCATTTACCAGCAGTTCGACAGAGATACCGAAAGGGAACGAAAAAAGACAAAACTGGAACCCGACTACTCTTTTCTTATCAGGGTAAGAGTACCTGGTGGATTGGTGAATGCGGATCAGTGGTTGCAGATGGATCAAATTGCAGATGAATACGCCAACGGTACGCTAAAGCTCACTACCCGTCAAGCCTTTCAATTTCATGGCGTTTTAAAGGGTAATCTGAAACCAAGTATTCAATCTATAAACAAGGCATTGCTTGATACCATTGCGGCCTGTGGTGATGTAAACCGAAATGTAATGGCCAGTCCTCATCCCTATGGTTCCAATGTATTCGATCAGGTTCAGGATTATGCCAGCAAAGTAAGCGATCATCTTACACCGCGTACGCCTGCCTATTACGAAATTTGGTTGGATCAGAAAAAGGTAGCCGAAGGATCGCAAGGAGAAGTTGAACCTTTGTATGGTCCGGTTTATTTGCCGCGTAAATTCAAGATTGGTTTTACCATTCCTCCTTTTAACGATACCGATGTATTTACTCAGGATATCGGCTTTATAGCCATAGAAAACAATGGTGTACTGGAAGGTTTTAATGTTGTTGCAGGCGGTGGAATGGGAACTACTTTTGGCGATGCTGAAACCTATCCCCGACTGGGAACTGTATTGGGCTTTGTAAAAGCGGAAAATACGGTAGATATTGCCGAAAAAATTGTGCTGGTTCAGAAAGAACAGGGGAACCGAAAAATCAGAAAAAATGCACGTTTAAAATATACCATCGACCGATTGGGCATAGATAAATTTAAGGAACTGCTGCACGAAAAGTTAGCTTACAAACTGGAAGCTGCACGAGAATATGCCTTAATCAGAAACGGCGATAAGTTTGGATGGCATCAAAGTGTGAATGGCGACTGGTACCTTGGATTATTTATTGAAGGTGGTAGAGTGAAAGATGTTGAAAGTATAAAGACAAAAACTGCTTTGCGGGAAATTGCTGACTTGAATATTTCAGATTTTCGTCTTTCAGGGAATCAGAATCTGATTCTTGGAAAAATAAAGGCCGAAGACAAGAACAAAATCAATGAAATCCTGAAAAAGTACGATTCACTTCCGAGTACAATATCGGGAACAAGATCGAATTCCATTGCCTGTGTAGCTTTGAACACATGTAGTTTGGCTTTTGCCGAGGCCGAAAGGTATTTGCCGGGTTTAATCGATAAAATTGAAAGTAGCTTAAGCGATTTTGGCTTATTTAAAGATGAAATTGTAATTCGAATGACTGGTTGTGCAAATGGCTGTGGAAGACCTTATGTAGCAGAAATAGGATTTATTGGAAAGGGTCCGGGCAGGTATAATCTTTACCTGGGAGGAAACTTTAAGGGAACAAGACTAAATAATCTGTATCGCGAAAATGTAAACGAAGAGGAAATTCTTCAAGAGCTTCGCCCCATACTGCAAGATTATTCGCAAAACAGAACGGAAGGAGAAGCTTTTGGGGATTTTGTTATCAGAAAGCAATACGTAAAGAAAATCGTAAATCCTAAAGATTTTAAACACTAAACTTTGTGCAATGAGTCAAGGAAAAATTTGGATTGTAGGTGCCGGACCCGGCGCCTCCGATCTTCTTACCATACGAGCTTTAAGAGCTTTGGAATCGGCAGATGTAATCCTTACCGATGCCCTAATTACGGATGATGTTCGCAGTCTGTTTCCTGAAAAATCGATTGTTATTGAGGTTGGGAAACGTTCGGGCGATGGAATAAACCCTATGGAAAGACAGCAAAACATCCACAATCAAATGATGATGTATTACAGTTTGGCTTATCAGGTTGTAAGACTAAAGTCAGGCGATCCGATGGTTTATGGCCGGGGTGTAGAAGAAATCAGGTTTTTATTGGAATCGGATGTAGAGTATGAATTGATACCAGGAATTAGTGCAGGCATGGCTGCTGCAAATGAATTTTGGGTTCCACTTACCGAAAGAGGAAAATCATCAGGCATTCACTTTCATTCGGCCATTAAAGTTGGAGGAAAGAAAAGCGATTTAGATGGTATTGTTAAGGAAATAGAAAATAACGATACGGTTGTGATTTACATGGGATTGGAACGCTTAAGCGAGATGGCCTTTGAGCTCAACCAAAAGCTTTCGAAAGAAACCAATATCAATGTGATTTCGAAAGTAAGTTATACCGATAGTGATATTTTAAGTGGAAACACAAAGTTCTTTAGTAAAATTGATCCATCAGATTTACCTGCTTCACCAGCTGTTATCATATTGGGAAATCATACAAAAGTACCAGGAAAAAGAACCTCCAGGAGGACGGACAAGAAATCAATAAAAAGCCGTGTGAGAAAATTATTAGCACAGCCTTTCCTGAATTTATTTTAATTCAGAAAAATTTTCATGCAACTGTAAACTTAAGCTTATCGTCTTTACTTCAGATCATTTATAGACCTGAAGCTTCTACAGCAAATCATTTTATTCAATTCACCTGTAACTTGAAGCCTACACTTGGCGTCATATAATACAAATTGTATTACAAAATGATTGGTAGAACATTTTGCTTATTACAATTGTTAATGCCGATACACAATCACAGAGTTATATTTTTATCGCTCGTTTTGATTGGTAATTGGTATAATATGATTAGAAACCTGGAATTAAACTATTTCATTAAAATCTTATACGCATGAAAAAATTATTGAAAAAAATGTCCCTTACACTAATTGCGTTAACTATGGTATTTTCGTCGACCGTAAACGCTCAATTCTGGGGAACAAAAGGCAATGGAATTGTAAAAAAACAAGATAGAGAAATTGGTTCTTTTAGCGCAATTTCGTCTAGTAGTGGTATCGATGTTTACCTACGACAAGGTGATAAAGAATCGGTAACTGTTGAAGCGGATGAAAACCTTCTTGATTTGATTGTTACCCGCATAAAAGGTGATAAGCTGGTTATTAAAACGGAAGATCCAATTCGTAGAGCCAAGAAGCTTAATGTTTATGTAACCTTTGTGAAGGTGAATGAAATTAGCGTTTCGAGCGGTTCCGATCTTGAATCAAGTCACCCACTAAAGTTTGAAGATCTTGATATTTCGGTTAGCTCTGGTGCCGATGCTGAACTTGAACTTAAGGCAATAAATCTTACCTGCTCGGTAAGTTCTGGTGCCGATGCTAATCTTTCGGGTACAGCGAATTCTTTCTACGGAAAAGCAAGCAGTGGTAGCGATTTAAGAGCAGCTGATTTAAAAGCTAAAATTTGCAAGGCAAAAGCCTCAAGTGGTGGCGACGTATCGGTTTATGCAATTGAATCCATCGAAGCATCGGCAAGTTCTGGTGGTGATGTAAATTACTATGGAGAACCTGCAAAAGTAAATGTGAGCAGCTCCAGCGGTGGAGATGTTAGCAGAAGATAATATAAGGTGAATTCAATTTTAACAGGATCATTTAAGCTTACAAAATTTGAAAGTGAAATTTCATATCAAACAAGCTGTTAGCAATTTGCTTTTAGATTTTAAATCGCTGAATTGACTTTTTTAAAAACCAATGGCCAAATGCTAAAAGCCAATGGCCTGAACCTTAACATCTGGTTAAAGCAATTTATCAGTGTAATAATCTGTTTACGAAATGACCTTAAGATAAAGAAAGAGCAGCAAAATTGCTGCTCTTTTTATTTGACTATTTCTTTCTTTTCGCCTCTACTTCTTTCAGGTATTCATCCAATCCTTCAAAAGGCTTATAGTTTTTAGGAATTCCCAACTTTGCCGAAGGATCGTTTGCCGATAAATCAACCTTAGCTCCACATTCCGGACAACTTACCGTATGATGATTGGTAATCTCTAAAATCTTTACAATCATTTCCTTTTTACAAGTCGGGCATTCTATAATTACATCCTGATCGTTAAAATCCATATGCTATATTTTTATTACTGAAAAAACAAAAGTAAAAATTTAATCTTCATCCAAGTCACTTTTGGGTAGTTGCTTTTCTATTGAACCTATTTCTTTGTATAGCTGAATTATTAATTTTTCTTTTTCTAGTGCTTGTTTTTCAAGCAGTTTAATCATTCCGTCTTTTTCAGCACATTTTCTACAAGTATAACATGGATCTGACTCGTTCAAGCTTACAATTTCCTCTTCGAAAAAGTAACTCACTGGTTTTTTAAAGTGTCCAGCTAATAATTCTAAAGTTTTCACCGACATTGTTTCATTTTCCATCATAGGATTAAATCCTCCAGGAGTCATATTTACAATTTTAGCTGCAGCTCTTTTACTCAAGTTTTCCTTATTAATCAGGCTCCATACTTTATTATAGTCCATAGAAAATAAATTAGCATATTAAATGTTTGAATTATCAGATTTTTTATCCGATATTTATTACATATTTTATTATTATTATTACAATCGTATTACAAAATCTACAAATCAATTCTATTTAATCAAAACAAAATGAAAAAAAAGAAAAACATGAATTTCCGGACATACTACAATCAGCTAGCTGATTTGAATCCACAAACCGAACTGAGAGATGAAATTTGTAAGGAAATAGGTATAGCCATATCCACATTCTACTTGAAGCTACGCAGCAATAGCTTCAACTATCTTGAAAAAAAGGAAATTGCTAAAATAACCGGAAAAAAAATAGATGAGCTTTTCCCTAAATAATAAAAACAATTAATGCTTCGAACAATAGTGAAATTATAATAAGCCTTAATTGAATTTTTAAATTCTAAGTCCACAAGCAGCAAAATCTATATTAAATAAATCAAAGCACAAATGATTTATCATACACTCAGAAAGATAATAAGTCGAACACTAACTCTAACTTAGCAATGAATAAATATATCGCAAAGTATATCATTCTCACTTTTTCTGACTCTCTGGATTTTGATTTTACAAATAAGGTCAAAGTTAATAGTCACAGTGTTAAACTATTAACAAAAAAAACTTCAACCCGTATTTTTGCTCTTACCATATCATTTTACGCAGAAAACGATACAATGGCATTGCTCTCGGCCAAAGTCAATGACTATTTTTCTGTAATTATTTTTAAGAACAGAAGCATACCAATCAACTATCATTTAGAGCTATACAAACATGTTTGTTTTTGGAAAAAGCAAATTCTTGACAAGTTTTATTACTAAGCTAGATATAAGATTTCACCATTTGGCTTTATAACGAATAAATACAAGTGTTACAACCAATCTCCAATTCCACTTTTTACAAGACTTAGCCAGAGGAAATAAATAGACCACAACACTTCCACTACAACACACTTATAAACAAGTTTGTAAATGTTGCTGCAGATTGCAGGAAGCTTTACAAGGGGCTTGCAATCGATGCTGCAGGTTGCAGGAGTAAAAACCCACCTTTACAAGCCTTCCTTATTTACTGCTCACAATCTTTCATCGATAGTTGGATGCGTTTTCTGGCCACATCAACCTCAATTACCTTTACATTTACATGCTGATGCAATTGAACCACATCGGCCGGATCGGATACAAATCGATTGGCCAATTGCGAAATGTGCACCAAACCGTCCTGCTTCACACCCACATCAACAAAGGCACCAAAGTTGGTGATATTGGTAACAATACCTGGCATCTCCATTCCAACTTCAAGCTGTTCTATTTTATAAATTCCCTCTTTAAACTGGAAGACTTTAATGGCAGTTCGCGGATCGCGTCCAGGCTTTTCAAGCTCTTCCATAATGTCCTTTAAGGTTGGCAATCCTACTTCATTGCTCACATATTTGTTCAAATCGATTTGCTTGTGCAGATTTTTGTCGGCAATCAAATCGGCAACAGAACAATTCACATCCTTAGCCATTTGTTTTACAATGCCATAAGATTCCGGGTGAACTGCCGAATTGTCCAATGGATTTTCGGAATTTGGAATTCGCAGGAAACCGGCACATTGCTCGAATGCCTTCGCACCCATTCGTTTCACTTTCGTGATCTCCTTACGGGATGAAAAAGCTCCGTTCTCGGCACGGTAATCTACAATATTCTGAGCCAACTGTGGTCCCAAACCCGATACATAAGTCAACAAGTGCTTACTGGCTGTGTTCAAATTCACACCTACCTTGTTCACACATGATTCCACCACCTGATCCAAACTCTGTTTCAATAAGTTTTGATCCACATCGTGCTGGTACTGTCCTACTCCAATCGATTTGGCATCGATTTTTACCAATTCTGCCAAAGGGTCCATCAAGCGTCGGCCAATGGATACCGCTCCACGAACCGTAACATCATACTCAGGGAATTCCTCACGTGCCACTTTCGATGCTGAATAGATTGATGCTCCTGCTTCGCTCACCACAAAAACTTGTACTTTTCTGTCGTAATGAAGGTTGGTTACGAATCTCTCTGTTTCTCGACTTGCTGTTCCATTCCCAATGGCTATGGCTTGTATGTTGTAGGTTTCCACCATATTGGTCAGCTTTTTGGCTGCCATTTTTCCCTGATTTTGGGGTGCATGCGGGTAAATGGTTTCATTGTGCATTAGGTTACCCTGTGCATCCAGGCAAACTACCTTACAACCTGTTCTGTAACCCGGATCGATTGCCAAAACACGCTTCTGCCCAAGCGGCGATGCCAGCAGCAATTGGCGCAAGTTTTCGGAGAACACACGAATGGCCTCTTTGTCGGCTTCCTCTTTCGATGATTTGGCAAACTCCGTTTCAATCGAAGAGCCCAATAATCTTTTATAAGCATCCTTTACTGCCACCTCAACATGATCGGAAGCTTCGGTATTTCCTTTTACAAAGATTCTGTTCAATCTGTCCAATACGTCATCTTCATTGGGCGCAATTTCCAGGCGTAAAACGCCTTCTGCCTCTCCTCTTCTCAATGCCAACATTCTATGCGATGCACATCTTTTCAATGGCTCTTCCGACTGGAAATAATCTTTGAACTTCTCTCCCTCTTCCTCTTTGCCTTTAACTACCTTAGAGCGAATAAGCGCCTGACGTTGGAAAATGCCACGAACCGAGTTACGGGAAATTTCATTCTCGTTTACCCATTCTGCAATAATATCACGTGCACCTTGTAATGCTTCCTCCTCATTGGCAACCTCATCATTTACAAACTGACTTGCTCTGGATTCTACATCGCGCTCAAGCTGTTTCATCAGGATCTTAGCCAAAGGTTCCAATCCTTTTTCCTTGGCTTTTACTGCCCTTGTTTTTCGCTTTTGTTTGTATGGCAAATACAAGTCTTCCAACTGATTCAGTTCCGTACAAGCCTCAATTCTGGCACGAAGTTCGTCAGTCAGTTTCTCTTGTTTATCAATGGCGTCAATAATACTATCTCTTCTCTTGTCAAGCTCTGTTAATCGAGCCAGTTCCTCTTTTACATTGGCAATCTGAACTTCGTCCAGGCTGCCTGTCATCTCTTTACGATAACGAGCAATAAATGGCAATGTGGCTCCCTCGCCAAGCAATTGCATGGTATTTTCAACCTGAAAAGCCTGCAATTGCAAGCTTTTCGATATTTGATCTATGTATTTTTTCATCCTTCAATCTGATATTTTGGTATTCCAACTTTAGTTCGAATTACCAATATTTTCGTATTGGTTTTATGAAGACTTGAGTTCTAATTACAATTGAGAATCTCACTTGAAGTGAGAGTCTCAAGCCTCATCACTTTTGGTATCCAAATTATAAATGAGTGTATCTAAATTTCTCAAGAATAATCGTAATTCGTAATTCTTGAGAAATTTAGATACACTCATTTATAATTCCCAACATAACGCTCAAATTCCTGCTTCGATCGCTCAACGCAATCCTCTAGAGAAAGGCCGTTAAAGTAGTTGCCGGTGATGTAAATTCCCGTTTCTTCGGCCAAGTGCTTGATCTTTGCCATTCTTTCGGTATGACCAACCTTGATTAGTGGTAATTTGTGTTTTGCCTCTACGGTTTCGGCATCCAAAGAATCAAGGCATAGCAATTCAGTCATAAATTTTTCCTGTTCCTCTTTGCCAATATGATTTTCTTCAAAGTGAAATGCGAAGCCTCTCATATTATCATGAGTCATTACATCACGTGTAACCATTGAAAAGCAAGGGCCTTGCAATGGAATTATAAAGCTTACAGGATCGAAATTCAACTTTTCTTTCGGCAGAACAACCGTTCTCGACTCAATATTTTGAATTGGATAATCTGCCAAAACAGACGATAAATCAGAGTTCAAATCTTTACTTAGTTCCGAAGCAAGTTTAGGAGAAACAGCCAGTGCAATGTCTTTGGATGCAAATACATCACCTGCTTCTGATTTCACTTCAAAACCTTCCTGATTTTTAGTAAGCTGATTAATTTTTGTATTGAGCTGAATCTTGATATTCTCATGTGCAGCAAGAGCTTCCATAAAGCTCGACATCCCTTTTTTAAGAATAAAACTCTTAGGGTGTTCCTTACTTTTGGTTTTGCGTCGTTTTAGAAAATATTCAGCAGAAAAATGATCGGCATTCTGCACAATTACCGCACTAAACATGCGGGTAAAAACATTGTTGTAGTTCTTTCGACCTACAATTTTACCAAAGTATTCTTTAACGGTTTTTCCATCTCGTTTCGAGAAAAACAAATTGGGAACCGATCGTATTAACTCGAACTTATTTACCCCCGACATGATTTTCTCGTGCTTATCGGTAAACACTTTCATGCCAACCTTCTCGCGAGCCACAATGTCTTGTTCCAACTCATTTTTCTGAATCAAATCAATTAAATTGGCATAGGTCGCATAAAAAGTATGTGCTCCCATTTCAACCCAGAAATCATCTTTGTAATAAGTATTTAAACATCCGCCTACCTTATTGGCAGCATCAACAACTAGCACTTTTTTTCCCGATCGGGCAATATGATTTGCGAGGCTTAATCCACTTATTCCGGCGCCGATCACAATCATGTCGTAAGATTCAGCTTGGGTCATTTTTCTTTGGTTAGGGTTATTATTTTTTATTGTTTGTTCTATTTGTCTTTTTTCGTTTAAAAAACTTGCGCTTGCCGTTTGACTTGGGTTTGGTTCTGGGATTGTACTCTGGTGCTTCTCCCAATTCAGCAGGAACCGGAATCTTGAATACATCCGACTCAATTAGATCTTCGATTTTCTTAAAGTCGTTCTGATCCTTTTCTGTAATAAAAGTTAAGGCAACTCCTTCCGATTCTGCACGTGCCGTACGTCCCACTCTGTGCACGTAATCCTCAGCATCGTTCGGAACATCAAAGTTGATTACCAAATCGATTGAATCAATATCAATTCCCCTGGCAATAATATCTGTAGCAACCAATATTTGATGTTTTCTATTTTTGAATTCGCGCAACACTTCTTCTCGCTCACTCTGCTCCAAATCGGATTGTATCCCGGCTGCTTTAAACTTGTGCTTTTTCAGATCTTTTGTAATGGCTTTTACATTCACTTTCGTGGATGAGAAAATAATTACACTTTTCAGATCTTTTCCTTCCAACAAATGGTTGATCAAAGGAATTTTCTGATTTTCGTATAGCATGTAGGCAGCTTGTAAAACTCCCTCAGCCGGTTTCGAAATTGCAATATTGATACTTTCCGGTTCCACCAAAATCTCCTCTGCCAGTTCCCTGATTTTTGGAGGCATTGTAGCCGAAAACATTAGATTTTGTCTCTCTTTCGGAAGAAAACTAACAATCTGCATCAAATCATCAAAGAAACCCATATCCAACATTCTGTCGGCCTCATCCAAAATCAAATGCTTCAACTTCGAAGTATCTACATAACCTAAATTCAGGTGCGAAATCATTCTACCAGGAGTAGCAATTACTACATCTGCACCTTCCATCAAGCCCTTTTTCTGCTGATCCCATACCGATGAATCACCTCCTCCATAAACAGACAATGAAGTAATGGAAACAAAGTATCCAAATCCTTCCATTTGCTGATCGATTTGCATGGCCAACTCGCGTGTTGGAACCAATATCAAGGTACTAAAGCCCTCAATTTGATTCTTTTGAATTTGGTCCATTACCGGAAGAAGATATGCTGCCGTTTTACCTGTACCCGTTTGGGCACAAACAATCATATCTTTTTTTTCTATAATCTTGGGGATAGATAACTCCTGAACCGGAGAAGGTGTTTCGAAGCCCATGGCTTCCAGTCCTTCCATTATTTCAGGAGAAAAATCAAATTCGGAAAATTTCAACTAGTTTCGATTTAGTAATTAATACCAAGAGAGTTTTGCTCTCTTTTATAAGCCATATTGAAGATACAAAAAAATGTCTATTCAACATACAAAACCAAACCTTTCAGGTATTCCCCTTCAGGATGGTAAATATTCACAGGATGATCGGCTGGCTGTGTCAATTGATGTAACACACGAACGGTTCTTCCAGCATTAGCCGCAGCCACAAACACTGCTTTTCTAAAATCCTCTTTGCTAACCGCCTGCGAACAAGAGAATGTAAATAGAATTCCTCCAGGCTTAATCTGTTCGAATCCTTTTTTATTTAATCGCTTGTATCCTTTCAAAGCATTATCTAAAACCTTCTTGTGTTTCGCAAATGCAGGTGGGTCAAGTACAATTAAATCATATTTTTGAGATGATTGATCTAAAAATTTAAATGCATCTTCGGCAAATGCTTCGTGGCGCTTATCGCCTGGAAAGTTTAGCTCAACATTTTCTTTTGTGATATCAATTGCGCGAGAAGAACTGTCAACCGAATGAACCAATTCTGCACCACCTCGCATGGCATAAAACGAAAATCCACCTGTGTAGCAGAACATATTCAGTACCGATCTTCCTTTTGAATATTGTTCCAATAAGTTTCTGTTCTCACGTTGATCGATAAAGAATCCTGTTTTTTGTCCTTTTAACCAGTCCACATTAAATTTCAATCCATTCTCCAATGCAGTAAACGATTCTGTTTCACCAAACAAGTATCCATTCTTAGGCTCAATTCCCGATTTAAAAGGAATGGTTCCTTCTGACTTATCGAAAACAGCCACCAAATCATCACCAAATACAGTTTGTAATGCTTCAGTAATTTCTCCGCGGTGTAAATACATTCCAACCGAATGACATTGAATCACTGCTGTTCCGGCATAAAAATCAATAATCAAACCTGGCAATCCATCTCCTTCTCCATGAACCAACCTAAATACATTATTGTCTTCTCGACCATAAAGATCCACGGCCTTTCTCATTTGACAAGCAGAACGAATTTTCTCTACCCAAAAGTTCAGGTTAATTTCTCTCTCTTCAAAGCTTAGAATACGAACTACAATTGAACCAATTGAAATGTGTCCAATGGCTAAAAATTCATTTTGATCGTTATAAACTGAGACCAAATCGCCTTCTTGTAAGCCTTCATCTACTTTACTTACCGCTCCTGAAAAAATCCACGGATGGAATCGTTTTACAGAATGTTCCTTTCCTTTTCTCAGGTATACTTTTGGATAATCTATCATTTAGAAATGTATTTTTTTACTGATTAACGAATCTTAATTTTAAGCTATTCGTTGTAAATTGACTGCAAGCAGCCATGGTATTTTGTGAGATTCTTACAATTCTTGTTCTGTAGCTTTCAATCTTTCAAAAATCTTTAAAGATACCCATGCATCTGTTGCAGCATATCTTAACTGACCAGGACTCAATGTTTCTGCCTCCCAATTGGATACTTGTTGTCTTTTTGAAATTCTAAAATTCAATACAATAGCAGAAAGTTTTTTCAATGAAAAGCTTTCAATTCCAAAATTGGAAACATAGTCTTGCAACTCCAAAAATCCATTGGCATCAAAGTCGTTCAACTTTTGCAAGCCTCTGATATCGTCTTTTATTGCTGCTCCAACTTTCACAATATTTGGATTATTTAGCAAGTCAATAATTTCTTCAGGAAGCCCTATTTTATTGATTCTAAACAAGAATGTTTTAGAGTTAGCTGCCAACTGTAGCAAAGCAACATCGTTTACTTTTCCTTTTTTAAACGACGGTCGGGTTTCTGTATCAAAACCTAAAATAGAATATTTTTTAAGGTATTGAACGGCTTCGTACAGATCTTTATACTCATCAACAAGTATAATATCTCCTTCGAAAGCCTTTAACGGCATTTTGTTTGCTTCTTCGCTTGTAATTGATTTTTGAAATGGCAACATTTACTACTCTTTTACTCAGGAAATTTGTATTCCTTATTCATTGTCTTCGCCCCATTCTCTCTTACGTTGCGAGAAAATAGATCCACTCATGTCTATGTTATCGATATTTGAATCAGCATCTAATTCCGATTCATCATCTAAATTAATTTTATCGGCAGCCAACTTGTGCATTGCTCTTAGCGAATTAACTAGTTTTTGACCCCAATATTCGTAAAAATGGTTGTTTAAATCCCAAAGTGCATCATTCATTACCTCAACAGTTCCAATCTTATATGAAGTAATAAAATCTTTAAGATCCTGATAAATATCGGCAAAATTTTCAGAAATAGAAGCTACCAATGGTGTATCGCTATACTCCATGTCGTTCTCAAACACTTCTAAAAACTCATTGTGAGCACCCATTTTATTTTTTACCGATGAATGAATGAATTCCCAATCAGATTCAGTCACAAATTTTTCAACCTCCTCCTCTAATTCATTCTCATTTTTTGGTAACATGCACGCTTTTAAATAAAGCAGTGGCAATAATTTTTGAGCTGTTTCAACAAACTCAACTTTCGAAACTTTTGAACTTGATTCCAACAACAAACAAAATTCGTTTGCTACCGTTACAAATTCAATAACATTTTTAGAATATACTACGTGTTCAAATTGATCTTCCATCTTTATTTTTTCCTACAACCTTGCAAAAATAACAAGATTTTACGAATAATAAATCCTTAGTTTCCAGTCGGCATATAAGATTTGACCAATAGGCCTGTTCTATCCCCTTATATTATTGGTTAAATTATGAACTAAATTGGAATGTATTTTATTCGATTACCACTCTGGCAATCTACCTCTTCGTTGTCTTTTAAATGTTGAATTACTTCTAAAATCTTATCATCCTTGTATTCTAAACGATCCACAAGTTCATCAATGCATAAATAATCATTTTCAATTAAATTCAAGATCGCATAATAGATTTCCTTGAACTCTTCTTCGCTCAGCTCTTTCTCTTCTTTGCTTTTACAAATATCACACATCCCACAATCGGGAGCATATTTTTGCCCGAAATATTCCAGTAAGAATTTCGAACGACATATGTTTTCCGATTCTGCATAATCAATTACCGATTGAATTTTACTTTCAAGATTTTCCTTTCTTTCCTGGTAAACCTCTTTACTCAATTTAATAAAGCTGACAGGCAATCGCTCCTGGGCATATAATATAAAAGGTGTTTTCTTTCTTGGGATGTATTTTATGATACCATACTTCGATAATTCTTTTAGGTATTCAATTATTAATTCTTTTTCGGCTTTAATTCTTTTGGATAAAGTATCGATATTAATAGGAACATAATCGGTAAACAAACCAGTATACGATCGTAAGAGTATTTTTATAAAGGCATCAAAATCTTTATTGGCCACCTGGAACTTATACAGATCATCGCGTTGGACTGCAAAATGTATTCTCGACTCATGCTCCAAATCATCTGTCAATTCGATGTATCCCGCTCGTTGCAATATCTTTAATGCACTAAAAGCCTGCAGAACATTAAATTTAAAATTCTGACAAAACTGCCCCAAATCAAAGTCGAAAACCGCATCCTTGCCAGCTCCTTCCGCCACTTGCAAAAAGTTCCCCAATGCCTGGTAAACTCTAACAATCATATCCTTTTCGGGAAATGATGTTTTTATTCTTTTCAGCAACTGTACCTTATCGGGATTTGAATACAGCATTACAGCATAAGCTCTTTTGCCATCTCTTCCTGCTCTTCCCGCCTCCTGAAAATAGGCTTCCAATGTATCCGGCAAATCCATATGTACAACGGAACGCACATCCGATTTGTCGATTCCCATACCAAAAGCATTGGTTGCTACCATAACCTGCACAATTCCTTTTCGCCATCTTTCCTGACGAAAATCTTTCACTTCGTTCGGCAATCCTGCATGATAGAATTCTGCTTTTATGCTATTATTTTTTAGGAACTCGGCCAACTCCTTGCACTTTTTCCTACTTCGTACATAAACAACCGAACTTCCTTTTTGCTTGTTCAGAATCTTGAGCAGATATTTTGGCTTGTCCTCGGTTTCTCTGACCAGGTACACCAAATTTTTACGCTCAAAACTTTTTCGATATACGTTCTTCTCAGGAAATCCAAGCTTTTCCTGAATATCAGAAACTACATCTTTTGTTGCCGTGGCGGTTAATGCCAAAACCGGAACATCAGGCAAAAGTTCACGAAGCGAAATTATTTTCAAATAGGAAGGACGAAAATCATAACCCCACTGCGAAATACAATGCGATTCGTCCACAGCAATTAGGCAAACATTCATTTGCACAGCCTTCTTCCTAAATAGATCTGAACTTATTCTCTCTGGAGATATGTATAAAAACTTCACATTCCCGAACAAACACTTATTCAGAATGTTTTCAATTTCATGTCTTGAAAGCCCGGAGTACAACAGTTCAGCCTTAATTCCCTTCTCTCTTAAATTTTGAACCTGGTCTTTCATTAAGGCAACCAAAGGCGAAACCACCAAACAAATCCCTTCCATTGCCATAGTCGGAACCTGAAAAGTTAAAGATTTACCTCCTCCGGTTGGCATTAAGCCCAAAGTATCTTTTCCTTCTGAAACCGATTTAATAATTTCATCCTGCAAAGGACGAAACATTCCATAGCCCCAATATTTTTTTAGAACATCCTTAAATCGATCCATTTATTTATTTTCCAGTTTATTTATGGTCTTTTTATTCACTTTTTCTATCAATAAAACAGTTTAAAAATACTAACTTTTGGGTGGAATTAAGTCAATTAACAATTTTTAGTATTTGTAATCAAGTTCTATTCCGCTATTTTTTTGTATTTTCGCATGCAATTTAAATCTAAAATTATTGCATAATGTCATTCGTATCTGATAAAATTATTTCTGACGGTCTAACGTTTGATGATGTTCTCTTGGTTCCTGCTTATTCTGAAGTACTTCCTAGAGACGTAAGTTTAAAA
Source organism: Marinifilum sp. D737 (assembly GCF_026672275.1). Lineage (GTDB taxonomy): Bacteria > Bacteroidota > Bacteroidia > Bacteroidales > Marinifilaceae > Marinifilum. The sequence continues at coordinate 46,726 of NZ_JANQCD010000009.1, forward strand.
ACTAAGTTCTCCCGTAACATTACTCTTAATGCTCCAATGGTGTCTGCTGCGATGGATACTGTTACCGAATCTGCTTTGGCAATTGCCATTGCTCGTGAAGGTGGTATTGGTGTAATTCACAAGAACATGAGTATCGAAGCTCAGGCAAAACAGGTATTAACTGTAAAAAGAGCTGAAAACGGGATGATTTACGACCCTATTACAATTCCTCCTTACAAAACTGTAAAAGATGCTTTGGCATTGATGAAGGAATTCAAAATTGGTGGTATCCCTGTTGTTGACACAGATAAATCACTATTAGGTATTGTTACCAATCGTGATTTGCGTTTCGAATTGGATATGGATCGTCCAATATCAGAAGTAATGACAAGTGAAAACATTGTTACCACTTCCGATTCAACTGATTTGGAAAAAGCAGCTGAAATTCTTCAAGCTCACAAAATTGAAAAATTACCAGTTGTTGATTCAAAAAACAAACTAATTGGTTTGGTAACCTATAAGGATATTACCAAAGCAAAAGATAAGCCATTGGCTTGTAAGGATGAGAAAGGCCGTTTGCGTGTAGCTGCTGCTGTTGGTGTAACTGGTGATACATTGGATAGAATCGAAGCTTTGGTTCAAGCAAATGCCGATGCTATTATTATTGACACCGCTCATGGTCATTCGAGAGGTGTTGTTGAAGTACTAAAAACTGCAAAGAAAAAGTTTCCTGACATGCAGTTTATTGTTGGTAACATTGCTACTCCTGAGGCTGCAAAAATGCTGGTTGACGCTGGTGCTGACGCTGTTAAAGTTGGTATCGGACCAGGTTCTATTTGTACCACTCGTGTTATTGCTGGTGTTGGTGTTCCACAATTAAGTGCAATCTACGAAGTATCTAAAGCTCTTAAGGGAACTGGTGTTCCTGTAATTGCAGATGGTGGTTTGCGTTACTCTGGTGATATTGTAAAAGCAATTGCTGCCGGAGCAGATTGTATTATGGCAGGATCACTTCTTGCTGGTGTTGAAGAATCACCGGGAGAAACCATTATTTACAACGGTCGTAAATTTAAATCGTATCGTGGTATGGGTTCTGTTGAAGCAATGCAACACGGTTCAAAAGATCGCTACTTCCAGGATGCAGAAGATGATATCAAGAAATTGGTTCCTGAAGGAATTGTAGCACGTGTACCTTATAAAGGAACTCTTTATGAAGTAATCTATCAGTTAATTGGTGGTTTACGTGCAGGTATGGGATATTGTGGTTCTGCAAGTATCGAAGAATTGCACAATGCCAAATTTGTTAAAATTACAGCTTCGGGTATGGCAGAAAGTCATCCACATGATGTTGCGATTACTCGCGAAGCTCCTAACTATAGCAGATAATTTTATCGCATATATTTCGGTAACCCGTTATGGTACGGGTTACCGTTTTCTTTTTTAGAATATTTACCATATAATTACTGAATGAGGAAGGGTTTATTATATCTGATTACAGTTTTATATTGCTCGTTGGCAAGTTACGGGCAATACAATTCAACAGATACCCTTTTTAGCATTAATGATACTTCTTATCCTTCGGCTCCATTTTTAGAACTTTATGAGAGTAATAAGCTTCGCGATCAACACAACAATCCGCTTTCTCTAAAAGAATCTTTAGATTTATACATCGATTTTCATCTCAAAGCTACTGAAGCCAGAAATCTTCAATTTGACACTTTACCCGAAGTTATTCAGGAAGTTGAAACCTATCACAATCAAGCATTCAATGCTTATTTGTATCCCGTAAAAATCAATCAAAATTTACTTGAAGAAACCTTCGAAAGAATTCAATATTTCGTAAAGCCTCGTCATATTTTAATTAAGATTGAAGGCAGAGCAACGCCGAAAGACACACTTGAAGCTTACCAGGAAGCTAGCAGAATCTATTCATTATTAAAGGATGGTAAGAAGTTTTCAAAACTTGCCAATCAATTTTCTGATGATTTATCAGCTAGAAAAAACAATGGTGAACTAGGATACATTACAGCTTTCGACATGGATTACGCCTTTGAAACCGCTGCATACAATACGTCAAAAGACAAGTACTCCAAACCTATTCGATCTCCTTACGGATACCATATTATCCAAACTATTGACAGGATTAAAAATCCGGGAAAGGTGAAAGTTAGACACCTTATGCTTGAGTTTAAAAAGAAAAACGAAAAAAATAAGATCAAAATAAAAGCCGATTCTATATACCAACTTCTTCAATCAGGAGTTGATTTTCCCGAATTGGTTCAAAAATATTCCGACGATGTAAGTTCGATAAAAAACAATGGTGTTTTGCCATGGTTTGGACTATTCGAAACCCACCCAACAATTGAAAGAACTGCTTTTAATTTAAAAAAGACAGGAGATTTTTCACAGCCAATGAGAACTGAATTTGGATACCACATTATCCAGCTTTTGGATAAAAAGGAATATAATAATCTTGAACAATGCAAGGGTGAATTAATTAAGCTTTTGGAAGAAGATAGCAGATCAAGAATTTCAGAAAGTGAATTAATCAAGCAGTTGAAAGAAAGATATCAATTCGAGGAAAATAAGAATTTACTATCAAATTTTTACTCGATTCTGGATTATGCTTATGCAGAACTGTGGGAAACTTTATTTTCGATAGAAGATATAGATTACTCTCAAGAAAAGTTTTCTGAATTCCTAGGCAAACAAGCTTCGAAAGATATTTACGAAAATTTTGAAGATTATATCAATAGATTATATGTTAATTTCTCAAACACTTGTATCTTAGCATACCACAAAAATAAACTTGCAGAAAGACATCAAGAGCTAAAAACATTGCTGGATGAATACGAAAATGGAATTCTAGTTTATTTTATCACAAAAGAAACAATATGGAATAATATTTCAAACAAAGAAAAAACAAAAGAATATTACATTAACAATCAGCACAAATACAAAACAAAAGCTGATTACGAAACAGTTAAAGACATTGTATTGGAGGATTACAGAGCTTGGCTTGAGGAAAAATGGTCGGAAGAACTTAGAAAGAAATATTCTGTAAAAATCAATCATCCAGCTTTAACAAATTTGCGAACAAATAAGAATGAATAAATACATACTTACAATAATTTTACTTGCAGGCATGATTGCTTGTAATTACAATCAGAAAGAAGACAAGGCGGTTGCTAAAGTAAATCAGAAATTTTTATACATGAGTGAAGTATCAGCTGTTGTTCCTAATGGAAGCACCAAAGAAGATAGTATACTTATTGCTGACAACTACATTCACCAATGGATAAAAAAACAATTAATTATTTCAAAAGCTGAACTTAACCTTTCTGAAGAAGATAAAGATGTTAGTAAAATGGTGGAAGATTATCGTTCCTCTTTAATTATTCACAAATACCAGCAACAACTTTTAGAGCAAAAACTTGATACCGCTGTTGCCTCTTTTGAAATTGACAATTATTACAGACAAAACTCTGGCAACTTCATATTGAATCGAAACATTATCAAAGTTTTATACATTCAAATTTCAAAGCCTGTTCCCGATTATAAAAAAATTCAAAAGCTTTATAAATCAGAAAAAGAAGAAGATTGGGACGAATTGGAAGACTACTGTTTTCAGAATGCCACAAAATTTGATAATTTTAGCGGGCAATGGGTAAATGCAAAAGAACTATTATATAGAATCCCTTTCGAATTTAGAGATGAAGACAAATTATTAAAAAGTAGAAAACACATTGAAACAGAAGATTCGACATACAGGTATTTTGTTGCCATTAAAAATGTTGAGTTCAAAAATAATGTTGCTCCTCTTGATTTTGTGAGAGATGACATTAGAAAAATAATAATCAATAAACGAAAAATAGAATTCATTAAAAATCTCGAAGAAAACATCTATAGAGATGCAGAATCGAAAAATAAATTCAAAATTTATTAAACCATAAAATATGCGTTACATTTTTAGAAAAACTTACACGGTGTTAACACTGTTGTTACTGAGTATTCTTACTCTTAATGCTCAAGACAATGTGGTAGATAAAATCATTGCCGTGGTTGGTAATCAGGTTGTATTAAAATCGGATGTTGAGCAAAGATTTATCAGTCTTAAGGCTCAAGGATATACATCGGGTAGTGTTGACTTGAAAACCGAAATTTTTGAAGATCTGTTGATTCAAAAACTTATGATTGCCCAAGCTGCGATTGATAGTATTGAGGTAACCGAACAAGAAGTTGAGGATGATCTTGATCGTAAAATGGAAATGTACATTCAAAGGATAGGTTCGAAAGAAAAATTGGAACAATATTTTGGCAAATCAATTCTTGACATGAAAAATGATTTGCGAGAACCTACCAGAAACGAACGCATTAAAGAAAAGATGCAGGCAGAAATCACAAAAGATATCCACATTACTCCTGCTGAAGTTCGTGATTTCTACAATAAACTAAACAAAGACAGCTTGCCTACAATTGCTGGTAAACTAGAGGTACAACAAATTGTTCGATATCCAAAAGTTACTGATGACGAGAAAGACAGAATTAGAAACAGGTTAAGAGAATTTAGAGACAGAGTACATAAGGGTGAGAGCTTTTCTACATTGGCAGTTCTTTATTCTGAAGACCCGGGAAGTGCTCGTCAAGGTGGTGAATTAGGCTATACGCCCAGATCTAGTTTGGTACCAGAGTTTGCAAACGTAGCTTTTAACCTAAAAACGGATAAAGTTTCTAAGATTGTAGAAACTGAATATGGATTTCACATCATTCAATTTATCGATAGAAAAGGAGAAAGAATTAATGTGCGTCACATTCTTCTTAAACCAAAAATCGAAGAAGAAAAAAGAAAAGAAGCTACTACACGTTTAGATAGTATTGCAGATTTAATTAGAAATGAGAAATTGAAATTTGATGAAGCTGCATTTTATTTCTCAGCTGATAAGGATACCAGAAATAATGGTGGTTTGATTGTTAATCCATATACTGGTTCATCTAGATTTGAAAAAGACAATTTGCCACCTGCAATTGCTCAACAGATTAATAGCTTAAAAATCAAAGAAATTTCGGAGCCATTTTTAGATGTTTCCGGAGGAAAGGATGCTTACAAAATCATCAAGATAAAATCAGAAACCAAATCTCACACAGCAAACCTATCTGACGATTGGAGCATTTTTGAGAATATGCTGACCAATCAAAAACAGCAAGATGTTCTTGATAAATGGATCAAAGAAAAACAATCTGGCACTTACGTTCACATTGATGATTCATACAAAAATGCAAAATTCAGATTCAAAGGCTGGCAAAAATAATTAAGCTTAAAATATTTTCTCAGACACAGCCTTTTTGCTGTGTCTGAATTTTTTCAAGGAAATCCAAATACTAAATCCTTATGAACTTTAAATCAGAAGTTGAAGCTGCTAATTCCTTACACGCCGATTACAAAAAGCTACTTGAGGAAATTGGTAAGAAAATTTATGGTCAGGATGAAATCATTAAAAAGGTATTGATTTCGATTTTTAGCAATGGACACTGCTTACTGATTGGTGTTCCCGGACTTGCTAAAACTTTACTTGTAAACACAATTGCACAGGTATTAGACTTAAAATACCAAAGAATACAGTTTACACCAGACTTAATGCCTTCTGATATTATTGGAACAGAAATATTAAACAATGAACGTAGATTCAATTTCATAAAAGGTCCTTTGTTTGCCAACATTCTACTTGCTGATGAAATCAACCGTACGCCGCCCAAAACTCAATCGGCTTTATTGGAGGCAATGCAAGAAAAAATGGTAACGGTAAATGGTAAAAATTACGAAATTGAAAAGCCTTTTTTCGTATTGGCCACACAAAACCCAATCGAGCAAGAAGGTACCTACCCTCTTCCTGAAGCTCAATTGGACCGCTTCATGTTTAGCATTTATTTGGATTACCCAAAATTAGAAGATGAAATTTCGATTGTTGAAAACACTACATGTGGCAAGGAAATTGCATTGAACAAGATTATTTCGGGTGAAAAGATTTCTTACTATCAAAAATTGATACAAAAAGTACCAATTAATCGAAATGTATTGGAATATGCTGTAAATTTGGCGGCAAAATCGAGGCCTAATACCGAGTTCTCGCATCCTATGGCAAATGAGTATATCAATTGGGGAGCTGGACCAAGAGCATCGCAATATTTGGTGGTTGGTGCCAAAGCACACGCTCTTCTTTCCGGAAAATATTCTCCGGATATCGAAGATGTAAAGGAAGTTGCAGTTTCTATATTAAGACATAGAATCATGAAAAACTACAAGGCCGAAGCTGAAGGAATTAGTGTTGAAGATATTATAACAGAATTATTAAAATAAAAGGAATGCCTTGCATCATTACAAAATATAAATCGATTATTCTATTCGTAGGAATATTCTGCCTTTTCTCATTTACGCTGGAAGCTCAGAAAAAATCATTAATTGAAATTAAAAACTCAGATGATATCAGAGCCGAATTAAAATCAGAATCACAACTTACTGTTTTCAATGGCAATGTATTTATAACCCATGAAAACATTAAGATGTATTGCGATAGCGTATATCAATTCAGAGGCGACAACAGAATTGTTGCATATGGTAATGTTCACATTATTAGCTCAGACACAGTTCACATTTATGGGGATGTACTAAAGTACTACGGAAACACCAAACTGGCTGAAATGCGTGACAATGTAAAGCTTAAAAATAAAACCGTTACGGTTACCACTGAATTTCTTGATTTTGACATGAATGAAAGTGTAGGTTACTATTTTAATGGTGGAAAAATTATAGACACAAACAATACGCTTACCAGCAGCATTGGAAGATATTACACGCGACAGGATTTGTTGTTCTTTAAAGATAGCGTAGAGGTTCTAAGTAATGACTATACTTTAAAATCGGACACACTAAAATACAACACGCTTAGTAAAACTGCTTTTATTTTAGGTCCTACTACCATCGAAAATGAAACTGAAACACTTTATTCGGAAGATGGATGGTACAATACAGCAACTGGAATATCGCAATTTTTTAAAAATACGACTCTTAATAGTAAAGCATATCAAATAAAAGGCGATAGCATTTACCTGGATAAAAACAATGAAACCGCTAGAATATTCGATAATGTAGAATTAAAAGACACGGTTAATAATATCATCTTGCAAGGACACTTTTTAGAAACTTTTAAGAATACCGAAGAAGCACTAATGACAGATTCGGCAGTTTTTATTCAAGTGGCCGAACAGGATTCTCTTTTTCTACACGCAGATACGCTTACCATATCAAAAGACAGTGCAGATTATGAACTAATAAAGGCTTTCCATCATGTGAAGTTTTTCCGACCTGATTTGCAGGGTAAATGTGATTCTCTGGTATATACCATGCAAGACTCCACTATCCGATTGTTTAACGATCCGGTTTTATGGGCACAGGGCAATCAGATGGTGGCTGATACCATAGGTATCGAAACACAAAATCAGAAACTAAAATATCTTCATTTTAGAGGTTCTTCTTTTCTAACGGCAAAAGAAGACAGTGTCTTTTACAACCAGATCAAAGGAAAGAACATGCTTGGTCATGTTAGAGACAATAAAATTTACCAATTAGATATTGATGGCAATGGTGAAACCATATATTATCCTAAAGACAAAGATATATTAATGGGAATGAATATTGCCAAGAGCAGTAATATTACAATACTTATAAAGGATAACAAAATCGATCAGATTAAGTTTATCAAAAAACCTGATGGCAATATGTATCCTTTGTTTGAAGTAGAACAAGAAATGCTATTCCTGAAAAATTTCCGTTGGTTCGATGGTGTTCAGCCAAAGTCAAAAGAAGATATATTTATATGGAGAAATACACCTCCACATACAGCTAAAAGCATATTAAAAGCGGAATCTACCGATTGATGAGCAGATTAAAGCAGGAAATAAAAAACGAGGTTTTGAAACAAAACCTCGTTTTTTATTTTTTAGTATTCATCTTCGTTGAATAAAAAATCTCCTTTGCTAGGGTAATCAGGCCAAATATCCTCAATACTCTCAAAAATCTCTCCCTCTTCCTCGATTTCCTGCAAATTTTCAATCACCTCTAGCGGCGCACCAGAGCGAATTGCGTAGTCAATCAACTCATCCTTGGAAGCCGGCCATGGGGCATCTTCAAGTTTTGTTGCTAATTCAAGTGTCCAATACATAAGTTCAAAATATTTTTAGGTTCCTTTATTCTGCGAATATAATTTTTTTTTCCGAATTTACAAGTCAGGCTCCCATTTTATTTCATCAGCCCCAACATCCTTTAAAACCTTACGTGATAACACAAATAAGTAGTCCGACAAACGGTTTAAGTACTTCAACAATAAGGGATTTATGTCAATTTCTATTGATAATTGATTGGCTCTTCTCTCTGCCCTACGACAAATTGTTCTTGCAACATGACAAAATCCATTTAAGGGACTCCCGCCAGGTAGAACAAAATTATTCAATTCTGGTAGCTCTTCATCCATTCTGTCCATCTCCGATTCCAACAATAATATATCATCTTCACTCAGATTTAGCTTTTGTTTTAAATCAGATTTTTCATCATCAGTAGCCAAACGAGAACCAATCAAAAACAACTTATTCTGTACGATATTTAAAACTTCCAGAGTTTTTTCTTCAATTTGATGAGATCGAATTAAACCGATGTAAGAATTCAATTCATCAACTGTTCCGTATGCTTCTAACCTCAAATGATATTTTGGAACACGTGTTCCACCAATAAGTCCGGTAGTTCCCTTATCCCCTGTTTTTGTATATACTTTAAATTTATCCATTGCTCTATTTTTTTGGCTAATACCTACAAGTTTGTCGGTAAATATTAGCAGTTATAACAAAGATAAAATTTTTTATTATTTAGAACGATTCTAAGAAATTATTTTTCCGTATTATCCATAGAAATTAAAATTCCAACAGAGTGTATGTTTAGGTAAAAATCAAATGAAGGAGAACATTTTAGGGTTTTCCAAGTTTCCAACAATAGGGGATTTCTATTCATGTTTTGAAAAACTAGAATAGAAGATCTGCCCAAAAATTGAGGATAATTAATTCTAAACAACTCAATATCTTCCATACTGGCCAAATTGGATATTACCACAAAATCAACTCCCTCTAATTCATTAAAATGTATAGATTCTACATTATTAATTTTAAGCTGCTTGTTAAAAATTTTAGAATTTATCTCTTCATTTTTAAGACAATCTCCAATACAGTGAAGTTTAATTCTAGAATCAACCTTGGCCATATATGCCTTCGTATAGCCCAAACCATTTCCAATAAACACAGGCTTTTTTACTTGATAGTAGTTCATCAATCGAAAAATCAAACGATCCACATCCTTTCCTCTTTTTAAATTTAGGATTTCCTCCTTCAGATAATTTGCACGACCTGCACTAATGGCAGCTGATTTACAAGATGCCTTCAACAATTTCACCGCCAATTCCCTGGTTTGTTGAAGATCACGAAAGGCATAATAATGAAGCTTAGCTCCGAATATATTAGTTATCAAATCAATTGCATATGACGAATGTTCTCCAAAGCCCTTTCGGCGATAAGTTCTTAAACGAATTAATCTTTTTTTTAGTCGATAACGAATTCCACTCATGCTAGTGTTTATGTATATTTGGCGAATTAAATTGTAAATTTGAGTTTCTCAACAATTAAAATTATTAGATTTTTTGAACTTTCAATACTTTAAATGTCTGAATTAGCTGGTCTGGATATAAAATTTTTAGCTGGAGTTGGTCCAAAAAGAGCTTCCATTTTGAATCAAGAATTATCGATTTATAGTTACGAGGATTTGTTGTATCATTTTCCGTACAAATACATCGATAGAACCAAATTCTATTCAATTCGGGAGATCAACTCAAAACTACCTTACATTCAGGTAAGAGGCCAAATCACAGGCATCGAAACTTTGGGTGAAAAACGTCAACAACGTTTGGTTGCTTATTTTACCGATGGTGAAAATACCATGGAATTGGTTTGGTTTAAAGGCATTAAATACATTAAAGGCAACCTAAAGCCAAATACCGATTACATTGTTTTTGGAAAACCTTCAGAATTCAACAGAAAGATTAATGTTGTTCATCCTGAAATAGAAGAAGCCAATAAAAGCAACGGGAAGATTAATGCTTCTCTTCAATCTTTTTACCTGACTACTGAAAAAATGAAGAATAGCTTTCTGAATTCACGAGCAATTCAGAAACTGCAAGAAAATGCACTCAAATCAGTAAATGGGAAAATACCCGAAACTTTACCTGCACCGCTGATCAAAAGACTGGGTTTAATCAACTTGCACGAAGCATTGCTGCAGATTCATTTCCCGCAAAATGCCGAGATCCTTAAAAAAGCACAATATCGCTTAAAGTTTGAAGAGTTGTTCTATATCCAACTCAACATTCTTAAAATGAAAATGAAACGGAAAATCCTATACAAAGGACATCCGTTCGCAAAAATTGGTGAATACTTTAACTCTTTCTACCAAAACAATTTGCCTTTCGAATTAACCAATGCACAAAAGCGAGTTATTAAAGAAATCCGCAAGGATGTTGGTTCCGGGAAACAAATGAATCGCCTGCTACAAGGTGATGTGGGTAGTGGTAAAACCATGGTTGGGCTGATGTGTATGCTTATGGCTCTAGACAATGGTTGCCAGGCATGTTTAATGGCTCCTACCGAAATTCTTGCAACACAGCACATGGAAAGCATTTCTGAATTTCTGGAAGGAATTGATGTAAATGTTGCTTTACTTACTGGTTCCACAAAACAAAAGGACAGACGCAGAATACACGAAGACCTTAAAAGTGGAGAGTTACAAATTCTGATTGGTACACATGCCCTGCTCGAAGATGTTGTACAGTTCAATAATCTTGGTTTGGTAATTATTGATGAGCAACACAGGTTTGGTGTAGCACAACGTGCCAGGTTATGGAAAAAAAATAACATTCCTCCTCACGTACTGGTAATGACTGCAACTCCAATTCCTAGAACTTTAGCAATGACTTTGTATGGTGATCTGGAAGTTTCAGTAATTGATGAATTGCCGCCAGGAAGAAAACCCATTCAAACGGTTCACTATTTCGAGAACAAAAGACGTCAGGTTTATCAATTCATGAAAAAGCAAGTTGATTTGGGAAGGCAAATCTATTTGGTATATCCGATGATTAAAGAATCGGAAAAAATGGATTATAAAAATCTGGAAGAAGGATATGAAAGTGTGGCCAGTGCTTTTCCTCCTGAAAAATACGGCATAAGCATGGTTCATGGTAAAATGAAACCTGCCGAAAAAGATGCTGAAATGCAAAGATTTGCGCAAGGTGAAACCAAAATCATGGTGGCAACTACCGTAATCGAGGTTGGTGTTAATGTACCCAATGCATCGGTAATGGTGATTGAAAGTACCGAAAGATTTGGTTTATCGCAGTTGCATCAATTGCGTGGTCGTGTTGGTCGTGGTGCCGAACAATCATACTGTATCCTAATGTCATCCTACAAGATTTCCAATGAATCCAGAAAAAGAATTGAAACCATGGTAAGAACCAACGATGGTTTCGAAATTGCCGAAGTAGATTTAAAACTAAGAGGTCCTGGAGATATTGAAGGAACACAACAAAGTGGTATTTCCTATGATCTAAAAATTGCTCATCTTGGTAAAGATGGTCAGTTACTACAATATGCAAGAGATGTTGCACAGGAAATTTTAGACGATGATCCACTTCTGGAAAAAGAAGAAAACTTCACTTTAGCCAAACAAGTAAAAAGACTTAGTAAGACAAAGGTAAATTGGAGTGTTATTAGCTAATTATTGAATAATAAATTTATACTTTTAAATTGTATTTTCAATATTATCCTTAATCCCAAAAGCATGCTCTTGATAATAAAATAGGGTTCATAATTCTTTGTTCGGTACACATATATCAATAACCAATATAACCATATGAAAAAACTATTACGACTCTCTATCTTGTCTATATTTCTGTGTGTAGGGAACCTGCATGCTCAAGAAGACAATTTATTTTACGGTTTCGATAATTCATTCGAAAACCTAAGCAATCCTGACTCCATCAGCCTTTTCACTGGTGCATTTGTCTTTGCCCGAATTGGTGGAGAAAACTATGCTGGTGCAAGATTTCAACCTGAATTGAACCTGGGAAAAGTAGGTGTAGGATTTGATCTTCCAATTTATTTCAACATAGAATCGGGAGAATTGTACAGCGACGAATTCAAAAATGGAGCTGGAATACTTCGTCTTATCAGCTATGTACGTTATGGTCGTAAGAAAAAAGATCCTGTTTTTATTAAAGTAGGGCAATTAAGAGGCGAATCTCTTGGCTATGGTAGCTTGTTAAATAACTACAACAACTCACCTAGTTTTGAAAAGCGAAAAGTAGGTGTTAGCTACGATTTTAGAATTAAAAAAGTTGTTGGTATCGAAGGTTTGTATAGCGATTTTAATCTTGAATCATTTAATCTGTTCGCCATTCGTCCTTATGTTCGTCCGTTTGGAGCTAGTGGAATTCCAGTTCTTAAAACATTAGATTTTGGATTCTCTTACATTAGCGATAAAGACAGAACCAATCGCTTTGGAGATGATACCGGGAAAAATGAATTCCTTTCTGATGGGATGAAAGCCTATGGTTTTGACATGGGAATCACTTTTATCAATTCCAATTTTATCAACCTTACCGGATATACCCACTTTAGCAAAATGGCAAAAATTAAATCAGATTCACTGGCCAGATATCATCAGGCAATCCCTCCTGCGCAAGGATATGGCGCAGGAAAAGGTATGGGAATTGGTGTTAATGCCAATATGAATGTCGTAGGCAATTTCTTTAGATTGAATTCGAGAATTGAACGCCTTTGGTATACCGACAATTACCTGCCGCAATTCTTCGATGCGCATTACGAAATCAATAAGGATGCAAAAATTGCTGCATTGGGCGATGCTAAAAATAAGCAGGGTATTTACGGATCCTTAACCGCTTCGTTAATGGATAAAGTTTTAGTTGGAGGTAATTTACTTCTGCCTGATAATGTAAGTAAAGAAACCCCTGCCACCATGCAGCTAAATCTTAAAACGAAAGATTTATTCGATAAGATTATTATTGAAGGATATTATACAAAAGCCAATTTGGTTGATTTTGGTGATGCTTTTGAATTCGATGAGAATTCATTGGCATTAATTCGTTTCGCATATAAAATAAGTCCTATTATAGCAACAGGAATAGACTACAAATGGACCTGGAACAAGCAAGATGATGGAAGTTTTAAAGCTGATAATTCGGTAATGCCTTATGTGGCATTGCGTTTTCAATTCTAAGCAAGATAAATATACACCTAAAATATTTGCCCAATGTATTTTAATGCGTTGGGCATTTTTTATAAAGCTACCTGAGCTGCAATAGCTATATTAATAAGCTACCCAAGTACCTTCAACAACCTACTTTACCTGTTTGCTAAACCAGGTAGATACTGTAAAATACAGGTTCTATACTCCAATTAATACAAGCTCCTTTACAATAATCACATGTAAAGTTTATTTTTTAACACTTTACAGGTAATACACTCTTATCAAAATTAGGAATTCAAAAAAGGGGAAAGTCTCTTTGTGGTTCAATTTAATTCTGCATGAAAATTCACATTCCTCGACTCCTGTTGTTCCAGAGACTTCAATCAAGCACCCATTATCTAAAAGCAATCTAAATTATCTCGTTTGCAGAAAATACAAAAATTAGCGATTTTTTTCTTGAATAGCCCAAACTAACTGTATTCAATATAGATACATGAAAAATTGTAATCTCTACATTACAAAAGCAAGGAAGTCCCTCTATTTAAACACGCTATAAATAGACTTTTTCAGGATGGAATGTGACCTAAAGTGTTAATTTTGTTGCCATGTGTTAAATAACATACCTATTTAAAGGCGCTGATAAACAGCGAACAAACACATACACTAAATAAAAAGGGGCTAAATCATGAGTACTCCCAAACAAATTGATCATGAGGGGACTATCCTGGAAATAAAGGATGGTAAGATTACAGTCGGAATTGTTAATGTTTCGGCTTGTGCAGGTTGTCACGCTAAAGGAGCATGTACAATGTCTGACATGAAGGAAAAATCAATTGATGTTATTGATTTTAGCAACAAGTATTCAGTAGGAGAAAAAGTCAAATTAACTTATCGCGAATCCTTAGGCTGGTTTGCATTAATGTTGGCATATGTACTCCCGTTTATTCTTGTGTTACTTGTTCTTTTTATAGCAACATCAATTACTAACAACGAACTAATAAGTGGTTTACTATCATTGGCAGTTTTACCACCTTATTATATCATATTGTCCTTTTTTAAAGGACGTTTAAAGAAAACGTTTTCATTTACAATAGAAAAAATCGTAAACATTTAATTCTATGAGCATTATAGCTATCACTATTCTGGCTTTGTGTGCGATTGGTGTTACAGCAGCAATTATCCTGTATTTTGTAGCCCAAAAATTCAAAGTGTACGAAGATCCTCGAATTGACGAGGTTGAAGAAGCATTGCCTGCAGCAAACTGCGGGGGTTGTGGTTATCCGGGTTGTAGGGGTTTTGCCGAAGCATTGGTAAAAGCCGACGACATCTCAAACTTCAACTGCCCTGTTGGTGGAGCTGCAGTAATGTCACATGTAGGTGCCCTTTTAGGACACGAAGTTAAAGCAGCAGACCCAACTGTTGCTGTTGTACGTTGTAACGGAACTTGCGAGAACCGTCCGAAAACAAATCAGTACGATGGAGCAGCTTCCTGTTCCATTGCTGCATCGCTTTACAGTGGTGAAACTGGTTGTCAGCACGGATGTTTAGGTCTTGGCGAATGTGTTGAAGCATGTAATTTCGATGCAATGTATATGGACGAAGAAACTGGTCTTCCTGTTATTATTGAAGACAAGTGTGTTTCTTGTGGCGCTTGTGTTAAAGCTTGTCCGAATAACATTATTGAGCTTCGCAAAAAAGGACCTAAGAGCCGTCGAATTTTTGTGTCTTGTGTAAACAAGGACAAAGGGGCAGTGGCGAAAAAAGCTTGTAATGTAGCATGTATTGGTTGTCGCAAATGTGAGAAAGAATGTCCTTTCGATGCAATTACAGTAGAAAACAACCTTGCTTACATCGACTACAACAAATGTAAATTGTGTAGAAAATGTGTGGTAGTTTGTCCTACCAATGCAATACATGAATTAAACTTCCCTCCTCGTAAAGAGAAGCCTGCTGCAAAACCTGATGCTAAAACAGTAAAACCTGCAGCTGCTAAAGCGGAAGTTAAAGATGCTCCTAAAGCTGAGCCAAAAGCAAACGATTCGAAAGAAGAAACATCTGATAACAAATAAATAGGAGGATAATCAGTGTTAAAAACATTTTCTATAGGAGGTATTCATCCAGCAGAAAACAAACTATCTGCTGAAAGCGCAATCCAGGCATTGCCAATACCCCAAATGGTTAGCATTCCAATTTCACAACATATTGGTGCTCCAGCTACACCAATCGTTAAAAAAGGCGACGAAGTAAAAGTAGGACAACTAATTGCTAAATCTTCAGGATTTGTATCTGCAAATATTCACTCTTCTGTTTCCGGAACAGTATTCAAAGTAGATGATATTTTGGATGCTAGTGGTTTCCGCAGAACCTCTATCATTATTAAAGTTGATGGAGATGAGTGGTTAGAGCATATCGACCGAAGCGAAGAATTGGTAAAAGATATCAAAGCAAGTAAAGAAGAAATCATCAAACAAGTTGGCGATGCTGGTATCGTTGGTTTGGGTGGTGCTACTTTCCCTGCTCATGTTAAACTTTCAGTTCCTCCAGGAAAAACTGCAGAGGTTTTAATCATTAATGCTGTTGAGTGTGAACCTTACTTAACCTCTGACCACAGAATCATGTTGGAAAAAGGTGATGAGGTATTGGTTGGTACTCAAATCTTAATGAAAGCTCTTGAGGTAAACAAAGCAATTATCGGTATTGAAAATAACAAACCAGATGCAATTGCTCACCTTACAAAACTTGCTGCAAACTATAATGGAATTGAGATTTGTCCATTAAAAACTCAATACCCTCAAGGTGGTGAAAAGCAATTAATTTCTGCTACCATTAAGCGTGAAGTTCCTTCAGGAGCTCTACCTATTGAAGTTGGTGCTGTTGTTCAGAATGTTGGTACTGCTTATGCAGTTTATGAGGCAGTTCAGAAAAACAAGCCATTAATTGAGCGTGTTGCAACTGTTACTGGTAAATCATTGAAGAATCCTTCAAACTGGATGTTCCGTATTGGTACCCCGGTTAAAGATATTATCGAAGCTGCAGGTGGAATGCCTGAAGATACTGGTAAAATTGTAGGCGGTGGTCCTATGATGGGAAAAGCATTATCAAGTGTTGATGTGCCATTGACAAAAGGTAGTTCAGGTTTATTGCTTCTTCCTAGAGAAGAAACTGCACGTAAAGCTACAAAAGCTTGTATCCGTTGCGGTAAGTGTGTTTCTGTTTGTCCAATGGGACTTGAACCATACTTGCTAATGGTATGTGCTGATAAGAAAGATTACGAGCGCTTAGAAAAAGATGCAGTAATGGATTGTATCGAATGTGGTTCTTGCAGTTTCACTTGCCCTGCTCACCGTCCTCTATTGGATTACATCCGATTAGGAAAAGGTAAAGTGGGCCAGATTATGAGGGCACGTAAATAATTAGGAATTATGAGTTACAAATGATGAATTACTATTCACTAATTAACTCATTCACACATTAACTCAATTACTAATAAAATTATAAAATATGAACACCAAAGTACTTGTCGCACCATCTCCGCATGTTCATAGTGGAGATTCCATACAGAAAAACATGTATGGGGTGGTATTTGCGATGCTTCCGGCGCTGCTATTTTCGTTCTTTTACTTTGGATTAGGTGCACTAGTTGTAACCCTAACCGCCGTAGCATCATGTTACTTATTCGAATTCTTAATTCAAAAATACATTTTAAAGACTGAAGTTACCATTAACGATGGTTCTGCCCTTATCACTGGTATTCTTTTGGCCTTTAACGTACCATCAAACCTTCCAATCTGGATCATCATGATTGGAGCCTTGGTTGCAATTGGTATTGGTAAAATGACATTTGGAGGATTAGGAAACAACGTATTCAACCCAGCATTGGTTGGTCGTGTATTCCTTTTAATCTCTTTCCCTGTACAGATGACCAGTTGGCCTGTGTCTAAAGGTTTAACCAGTGGATATATTGATGTGGAAACCGGAGCTACTCCTCTTGCCATCATTAAGGAAGGATTGAAAAGCGGTCAATCTCTTTCATCATTAATGGATAAAATACCTTCAAACATGGACATGTTCCTTGGGAATATGGGAGGTTCAATGGGTGAGATTGCAGGAGCTGCCTTAGTTCTTGGATTAATTTATATGTTGATCCGTAAGATCATTACCTGGCACATTCCTGTTGCTGTGATCGGTTCTGTTGCGATCTTAACTGGAATTCTTCACATGATAAGTCCAGAAGCATATGCAGGACCTGTATTCCATATTTTGACCGGAGGTTTGTTATTAGGCGCTATCTTCATGGCAACCGACTATGTTACTTCTCCAATGTCGAATAAAGGAATGATCATCTATGGTGTGGGAATCGGTGTCCTAACAGTAGTGATCCGTGTATTTGGAGCATATCCTGAAGGAGTTTCATTTGCCATTCTTATTATGAATGCATTTGTGCCACTAATTAACGTGTATGTTAAACCTAAGCGTTTCGGCGAAAAAAGGAAATAATCATGGCTGGTAAAAAAGAATCTACATTTATAAATATGGTTCTGGTGTTATTCATCGTAACACTAGTTGCCTCAGCTGCATTGGGTGGACTTTACGAGTTAACCAAAGAACCTATCGCTGCTGCTAAATTGGCTAAGAAATTAAAAGCCATTAAGGAAGTTGTTCCTGAATTTGATAATAATCCAAGTGAAGAAATGTATTCTGTTGAGATGCCTACGGGTGATCTTTTGGAATTCTACCCTGCTAAAAAAGGAAGTGAATTGGTTGGTACTGCAGTAAAAACATTTACTACCAATGGATTCTCCGGATACATTTGGATCATGGTTGGTTTTAAACCTGATGGAAGCATCAATAACTATTCAGTATTGGAACACAAAGAAACACCTGGTTTAGGTACCAAAATGGAACCTTGGTTTAAAACTACTGATCCAGCTAAAGCCAAGTGTAGCATTTTGGGTAAAAATCCAGGAACTGCTAATCTAACTGTTAGCAAAGATGGAGGTGAAGTTGATGCAATTACTGCTGCAACCATTAGCTCCAGAGCTTTCTTGGATGCTGTTCAGACTGCTTACAATGAGTACAACAAACAAATGGAAGGAGGAACCAAGTAATGACAAATAAAGACATCTTTTTAAGAGGATTTTTTAAAGAAAATGCGGTTTTCACATTACTTTTAGGTATGTGTCCTACTTTAGGGGTTACATCATCAGCAATTAATGGTTTAGGAATGGGCTTGGCTACCACTTTCGTATTAATCATGTCGAACTTGGTAATTTCATTAGTAAGTTCATTTATTCCAGACAAAGTAAAAATTCCATCTTTCATTGTAATCATTGCATCTTTCGTAACCATGGTGGATTTGTTAATGGCCGGATATGTACCTGCTTTACACGAACAATTGGGTGTATTTATTCCATTGATCGTAGTAAACTGTGTGGTATTAGGTCGTGCCGAAGCTTTCGCATCAAAGAATAAAATGGTTCCTTCAATTATCGATGGTATTAGTATGGGATTGGGTTTTGCTATGGCATTAACCATGCTAGGTGCAATTCGTGAATTTTTTGGTTCAGGAAAAATGTTTGGAGTAACATTATTCAACGAAACCTATGGTATGTTAGTATTCGTATTGGCCCCTGGTGCTTTTATCGCATTAGGATACTTAATTGCATTTATTAACCGAGTAAGAAAAGCATAAGGAGAATCATCATGGAATTTATTGTAATTATTATATCAGCAATATTCGTAAACAACGTAGTATTGATGCAATTCCTTGGAATTTGTCCTTTCCTTGGAGTGTCGAAGAAAGTTTCTACAGCGGTAGGTATGACCGGAGCAGTTACCTTCGTAATGATTCTGGCAACTATCGTAACTTATTTAATACAACACTATATCCTTAATCCATACGGCATTGGATTCATGCAAACCATTTCTTTTATTTTGGTTATTGCATCCCTTGTACAATTGGTAGAAATTATTTTGAAGAAAGTTAGTCCTGCATTATATCAGGCTTTGGGAGTATTCCTTCCATTAATCACAACTAACTGTGCCATTTTAGGTGTAGCAATCATGACCATTCAGAAAGATTACAATTTGCTAGAAGCAGTGGTTTTTTCCGGGGCATCAGCAATTGGTTTTGGTTTGGCCTTGGTATTATTTGCTGGATTAAGAGAACACTTAGACCTTATTGAACTACCAAAAGGCATAAAAGGAACTCCTGCTGCACTTATTGTTGCCGGATTACTTGCTATGGCCTTTATGGGATTCTCTGGAATCGTATAAATCAAAATACACTTGATTATATTTCATAGGCAGCTCATTTTGAGCTGCTTTTTTTGTTGTCTAAATTCTTCTCTACGTAAGCAATAATAGCACCTTTGTCAAAAATGTTGTGTAAATCCATAAGAATAACTAACTTAGGAATGAAAGTCGCTCAAATGTGACCATAATCAACCACTAATTACACACTAAATACAGGCGAAGCTAAATGCTTAATAAGTTAAAATTTCGTACGAGAGTGCTTGCCGGATTCGGACTTATTCTACTGTTTACGGTATCATTCTTCGTCCTCTCTATTTTCCAGGTAAAAAAACTACGATCAGAATCTGAATTCATTTATAATCACACCTATACAGTCAGCAATAGTGTTCGAGATATCAATACTCACATCCAGATCATGGAGAGTGCAATGAAAGATATCCTGCTGGCTAATACCCAGGAAGAATTCGATCAAGCCATTGATACCATTAACCTTTACCACCTTAAAGTAGAAGCTGAATTTGACATTGTCTACAATAATTTTTTAGGCAATGTCAGGGATGTGGGTGATGCACACCGTGCCTTTATGGATTGGGAAAAGATCAGAAATGAAATTATTGATCTAAAAGTTAGCGGCAGAGAACTAACTGCAAAAAAAATGGTTGATGGGGTCGCTGCCAATCACCTAAGAAAACTTAAAGAAAAAACCAAGGTGATGACAGATTTTGCTGCAAACAAGGCAAAATCAAGTTATCAGGAAGCTACCGAAATGCATAACACCACCCTGTTTTGGTTTACCATTATTTCTGTAATTATTGTTTTAATCTGTATCGCCATAACATATGTCATTTCAGATAGTATATCGCGACCTATAAAGAATTTCATTTACAAAGCCCAGGCCATTTACCAGGGGCAGGGACATGGTTCTATTAGTAGAATCAGTGAAGAGAGCCTCTTAGATCATTCTATTACGGAATTAACAGAAACCTATACCATGCTTCAAAGCGAGATTAAGGAGCGTGAGAAAGGTGAACAAACAATACGTGAACAATACCAGGAAATACATGATTACTCGGAACAGCTAAGATCTTTTAACGAAAAACTGGAAGGAAGAGTAAAAGAGAGAACAACTGCCCTGGCAACAAGCGAAGAGAAATACAGGAACCTGATAAACGGAAGTACCGATATCATATTGGTGAACGAATATTTAGGTGACGGTTCATCTAAATTAATTGAAGCGAATGATACTGCCTGTATTTTGTTGGGTTATTCTCGCGAAGAACTATTACAACTTACACTTCATGATTTTATTGAAAATTTAGACAATGATTACATTGTTGATTCGATAAAACGTTTAACTCGCGAAAAGCAGTTTACCAGCGAACAAATGTTTGTTTCCAAGTATGGTAAAAAAACCCCTATGGAAACCGTCAACCAGTTGGTAACCCTGCAAGGAAAGCATGTTATCCTTTCAACTGCGCGTGATATCACCGAAAGGAAGAATGCACAACAGGCAATTATTTCGAGCGAACGCAGGTTGAAAAAGATGATCCATAAATCACCTCTTCCTATTGTAATTACTGATGAGAATAAGGATATCGAATTCCTGAATGATAAGTTTATTGAGCAATTTGGCTATAACCTAAATGACATTCGAACCTCTGAAGATTGGTACACGAAATGTTATCCTGATGAAGAATACAGAAACACTGTGATAGATGCTTGGGAAAAAGCTACCGAGAAGGCAAAGCAGGATAATACGGATATCGAAAAACAAGAATTTCACATTAGCACCAAAAATGGAGAACAGAGGCATTGTGAATTCTTCATGGTTCCTTTCGATACCTCTTCCATGATCATTATTAATGATATTACTCCAATTATTAATTCGCAAAGTGAGTTGGTAAAAGCGAAGGAGAAAGCAGAAGAAAGTGATCGTTTAAAATCAGCATTCCTTGCCAACATGTCACACGAAATCAGAACGCCAATGAATGGAATTATTGGTTTTGCGGATATGCTTAGAAAACCTGGGAAAACAGATGAACAACAAAATGTATATGTCGATATCATTTACAAGAGTTCAAATCAGCTATTGAAAATTATCAATGATATTCTTGATATTTCAAAGCTAGATGCGGGACAAACCATTATAAAAGAAACCCAATGCTCGATTAATTCAATTTTAGACGATTTGCATATGCAATTCAGCAAGGAGAATATTGCTGATGATGAAATTGAATTTAGAGTTCTTAAATCCTTGCCAAACGAAAAAACTCTGGTCGTAACCGAGGAAAGAAAACTAAGACAGGTGCTTTCTAACCTTCTGAACAATGCATTTAAATTCACTTCATCAGGCTCCATTGAGTTTGGTTATAAACTCTTAACCGACGAACTTCTAGAGTTTTATGTAAAGGATACCGGTATTGGTATTCAGAAAGAGAAACAAGATATTATTTTTGAACGATTCCGTCAAGTTGAAGAATCCTTTACTCGCAAATATGGTGGAACTGGTCTTGGTTTGGCCATTTCGAAAGGTTTTGTAGAATTAATGGGAGGAAAAATAAGAATGGCAACTGTTGAAGACAAAGGAACAACATTCTTCTTTACCATCCCTTATAAGCCTGTAGATACCGATAATGTACCAGTTAAAAAAACACCCAAGAAAAAGGATTACAAATGGGATGATAAGCTGATTTTGGTAGTAGAAGATGATGAAACCAACTACAAATACATCGAAGCAGCTTTAAAGCCAACCAAGGTTAAAATCCTACATACCATATCAGGAAACAAAGCGATAGAACTAAGCTTAAGAAATCCTACAATTAACCTTGTTTTAATGGATCTGCGTTTGCCAGATATCAATGGCTTGGAAGCTACACAATCAATTAAGAAAATGCGCGATAATCTTCCGATTATTGCACAAACGGCAAATGCTTTCAGAGAAGATAAGAACAAGAGCATTGAAGCGGGTTGCGATGACTTTATTGCAAAGCCATTTGATGAAAAGAAACTGCTTGAAACCATTAACAAATACTTCAAAAAGAAAAAGAAGTTGAATGTGTGATGTATTAAATTCTTAAAATAATTGATCCTTCTTGGCAAGCAATTTCTATGTAATGATATTTTAACTACCATTACAAGGACGTTTTTATTCGTATTACAATACCGTCGTAAACACTATAGTTTACATAGTCAAATAGACTGTATACTCGAGTGTTAGGAATGCATATGCTTTGAGCCTTAATTATTATTCTACCTTCCTGAATATCTGATTGTCTCTCTTCCACTCCAAGATACTGGTCTGTTTTCGAAAACCAATTTCCAGACCAGTTGAATAACACAAAAATCACTACAAATAGTTAGTAATATAAATCGTAATCTTCATTAGTTTTGCTCCCGCAATTTTAAACGATATTTACAAACACACCTTAAAAATGAACTCAAAGAACATTACAATTATTGGAGGAGGAAATTTAGGATCCTCTATTGCAAAAGGATTAGTTCAAAGCGGTTTATTAAAACCTGAACAAATTACGGTTACCAACCTTGAATTGCACTTAATTCAGCACCTAAAAGATGAAATAGGTGTGAATATTACAACCAATAACCTTGAGGCAATTAATAATTCGCAAATTGTTATAGTTGCAGTAAAACCAACTGTGGCAAGAATACTTCTAAACGATATTAAAGAAGCTTTACAAAAAGGCAAACAAGTCTTAATTTCGGTTATCTCAGGAATTAAAATTCAAGATCTGGAAAATATTTTAGAAGATGTTCCTGTAATTAGAGCTATGCCAAATACAGCAATCGCCATTCAGGAATCAATGACTGCATTGTCTTTTAACGAAAAAGGTCTGGAGTACAAAGATGAAGTTGTTGAAATTTTCGATCAACTTGGAGCAACCATGATTATTCCTGAATCGCAAATGCCAGCTGCAACAGTTTTGGCTTCTTGTGGTATTGCCTTTGCGCTAAGATTTATGAGAGCTGCTTCACAAGGAGGAATCGAGATTGGTCTGTCTTCAAAGCAATCATTAGAAGTGGCAGCACAAATCATGAAAGGTGCTTCAAAATTGATTATTGAAAATGGAACTCACCCCGAACCAGAAATCGACAAGGTAACGACTCCACTTGGAGTAACCATTAAATCACTAAATAAAATGGAGCATGAAGGATTTAGTTCCTCTCTTGTTCAAGGAGTGGTTAGTGGTCACAAAAAGATCTTAGAAACAGAATCATAAAAACTCAATAATTACAGCTCATTACCTAGCATATTTTATAGAGCGCGGTAGTGAGCTGTTTCCCATTTAATAGTACTGTTCCCAAAGGCTCGTAATCAGTATCAAAATATTGGTTCTCTTTCAACTCTTTAATCAGGTTACCCGACACCAAAAGCTTTGATTGATAGGAATTGCATAAGCATTGAATACGCGATGCTGTATTAATGGCATCTCCATGATAGGCGATTTCTGACTTTAACTCCCCTACTTCTGCAACCATAACCTTACCTGAGTGCACTCCAGCTTTAAAGACTGGTATAATTCCATATTCCTTTTGATAATAGTCTCTTTTCTTATGCAGTTCTTCCATAAAATCAAAGAACACTTGCAGGCACCTGTTGTTTTTCAATCCATCCTTCAGTTTCCAGGTCAGTACCACTTCATCGCCAACAAACTGATAAATTTGAGCCTTATTTTTCTCAATGGCAGAAGAGATATCTTTAAAACAATCCTGAATCAACCTGCTGTACTTAAAGTGCCCCAATTGCTCAGCATAATAGGTTGATGATTTTAAATCCATAAACAAAAACACTCTGTCCTCTTCCTTTGGTTTATAATATCTCCCCAACAAGAACTTTAAAAGTACTCCTTTTCCTAAGCGCTTGTCTATTTCGTAAAAAATCTCGATTAAAGATCCCACAATAAAGAAATAAGCTAAAATGGAATAAAATATCTGTGAATTATAAAGATCTAATAGCTGTTGAAAACTATTTGGAAAATCTTCAAACATAAAAATATCACTTAAGTGATAGATCGAATAGATCAATAAATAGGCACTTAATACATTGACCGAAACGGAAAGTAAAATCGTTAATGAGAAACGAGAAAGAAATTTCCTAATATACTGTGATATCTTAAAAATGACTCCCCAAATAATACCGGCCAGCAAACCAGACCAAAATGAATTGTTTAAGTCAGCCATCCTCGAAATTGACATGGTATTGTTTTCATTAACCTGAAAAGTAGTTAAAAAGAAACACGCCAGAATCCAAGTAAGAATGATAGCTCCAAAATAAGTTATAGACTTATAAATATGTCGCGATAACTTATTTTCCATGATTGCAATTGATGAAAGATACCAAATCATTTATTTGTTCTTTGGTATTGATCACGTAATCGTTATTTACTTTTAAACAAAACAAGTGTGTTTTTATAATTTGCATATTGGTTTTTGAGGGATTTTTTAAACTTCTTATCGCCTCATCATAAAGCAAATCTCTATCTTTCATTCGTTTATATTTTTCTTTTAAATACCACCCGAAAGCCTTGATAAATTTTAATCAATCGCAATAATATATTTTAGATTATTCAAATTTAGGTTCGTTTAATATTTTTGTGATTTATTAAAGCAAGAGAGGATGAATTACAAAGTTGAAAGAACCACCAATCAACAACATCCCATTTGTAATTCATACCTCTCCCTTCCCACTATTTTAATCTGCTAATTCTCCTATTGCTTTTAGGAAACCCGATTCTTTTAGCTTAAAATTGATTTTTGCATCAATTAATTCGGTATGTGCCTGTTGCCAAAATGCTTGCGCATCGAGCATTTCAGTGGCATTGGCCAAACCTTCGTAAAAACTATTCCTGGTTATGAAAACATTCTCTTCGGCCTGATTCATTGATATTCGAGCCAATTTGTTTTGCTCGTATGCTTCTTGCAAGTTGAAATATGCCTGCTGCACTTCAAGGCTAACCAAATCCTTAGTTCTGTCTAATTGCAGCTCACGTTGTTTTGTCTGATATTTCTTTGCTGCAAGCCTATGCTTTCTTTCATTCCAGTGAAAAATAGGAACCTTTAAACTTGCCTGAACAGATAAGTTTTGGCGTGAATCCATCAAATTTTCAATTTTACTTGTATAACCATAAGAAGCTCCTACACCCAATTGTGGCAAATAATCGGCAAGTGTACTTTTTTCTTCTTGCCTATCTATTTCCACCTGCTTTCCAAGCATCAAAATTTCTGGTCTTTGTTGCATTGCCTTCTGAATAAAATTGGTTTCGACATGTTTATTCTCAACTAAAATAATTGTGTCAGAAGCTGATATTTCGCTTTTTAAATCTCTACCAATTACCTGGCACAATGCCATTTGAGAAAGTACATGAGCATTTTTAATTCTGAACAAATCAAGTTTGGCCTGATTTAACTGCACTTGGGCCTTTAGCAATTCATTTTTTGTAGTCAACTCCAGGTCAAAAGCATTCTTCAAATCAGTTACCAACTGATTCAACATTTCAACATACTTTTCAGCCACTTTAACTCTTTCTCTTACCGACACAAGATTCCAATATGCCTTATCGGTTTCAAGAATAACATCAGAAGCTTCCAGTTTTCGATTGAATACCGATAAATCGGCTCCTAACTTGGCCATATTGTAGTTGCTTCTAACTTTACCTCCTGCATATATAGGTTGACTTAAAATCAAGTTTGCAGAATAGTAATCAATATTTCCCATTTCAAGATTTAAACCGGGAAAGTAAACATCACTTGTACCTGTAAAGTTTCCCAATTTTGCTTCATCCAAACTACTGGCGGTTGGCAAAAAAAATCCCGGGAAAGAAATATCATCAATATCATGTAAATAACTATAGCTTCCTTCTGCGCTAAGATTAGGCAGGAAATGCGTATATGCAAACTTTACATTCGATTGACTTTCTGAAATTAACTCTTCGGCAATTTTTATTCTCTGGTTATATTCCAAAGCCAACTTTCTACTTTCCTGAAGAGATAATTTCTCCTGCCCAATTCCCTGATATGATATCAGGGAAACAGCAAGAATAGTATATATTTTGAATTTTAATAATTTCATGAAAAGTGTATTATAAATCCATAACTTCTTTAGTATTTACACGATAGAATACCGCATACAATACTGGAACAACAATTAATGTAATTATTGATCCTATTAACAATCCGAACATAATCGCAACAGCCATTCCTCCAAACAGTTCATCTGGAATTAAAGGAATCATACCTAAAATTGTTGTGAATGATGCCATAATTACCGGACGCATTCTGGATACTGCAGAGTCGATAATTGCCACTAAGACATCTTTCCCTTCACTTCTATCCAAATTTATCTGATCGAGCAGAACCACTGCATTTTTAATCATCATACCCATTAGTCCAAGGGTTCCCAATACAGCCATAAATCCAAATGGCTTGCCAGTTAACCACAAACCGTAACTAACGCCAATAAATGCCAGTGGTAGAATTGTTAAAATGATAATTGGCTGACGGAAGTTGTTAAACAACATCATGATAATGATGACCATTAATAAAAATGCCAATGGTAAAAACTTCGCTATATTTTCATTGGCATCAGCACTGTTTTTATGCTCTCCCAACCATTCTAAATCATAACCTTCAGGCAATGGTATTGCCTCAATTTTCTCTTGAACTTTATTAAAAACATCAGGAGCATTGTATCCTGGTGCCGGATCGCACTGGGCTTTTATAGCTCTACGTCGATCGTATCTTTTGATTACCGGATTTTCAAACTCAATTTCAATATCAGACACTACCTGGCGCAATGGAATACTTTGAGGTTTAGCTCCCCAAACTGGCGTATTTTCAAGAGATTCAACATACTTATCTTTTTCAACTGTTGTTTTTAAATAGATAGGTAAAATATCATCTGCTTTTCTGAATACTCCAATGGCCAACCCATCGGTAGCACAAGCCAAAGCATTAGAAACATCGGAACGGTTGATTCCGGTAATTCGTGATTGCGCCTGAGAAAAACGAGGATTCCAAACCTTAACCTGATTCTTCCAATTGTTGGTTACCTTCACCGCAATTGGTTCGTCCTTCATAATTCTCTCCGCCTTTTCGGACAATTCTCGTAGGACTTTTGGATCTGGTCCTGAAAATTTGGCCTCTATCATCGACTCTGTTGAAATCGGAGAATAATATCTTACCCTAGCTCTGGCCCAAGAATAATTCTCATCTAAAAACTCTTGTAACTCAGCTCCAAATCGAACTGTGGTTTCATAATCCTTAGTATCGATTATCAACTCCCCATAATTTGCATGACTATTATTGAACGGTCGAACCAAAGTGTAACGAGCAGGTGTTGAACCCAAACTGGTAGTAACATTAAGCACATCCTCCTGTTTTAACAAGTAAGTTTCCAGGTCATTTAGATCACTCTCTACTGTTTCAATATCCGAACCTTCGGGCAACCAATATTCAACGATAAATTGATTGTACTCAAGATTAGGCATAAACAATTGTTTCACATACTTAAATACAAACACAGCCGAAAAGAACATCAAGACTGTAACAGCCAAAATCATCGTTTTGTGTCGAAGAGAATATTTTACAAAGTGACGAAACTTCTGATAAAATTTCCCGGCATAAGGATCCGTTTGTGCTTCATCACCTTCTTGCTTCTCATATTTTTTGCCTCTTAAAAAAAGATCACAAAAATATGGGGTTTGTGTTAATGCTAAAATCCAACTTAGAAACAATGAGATGCCAACTACCTGAAACAAGCTTGCACAAAACTCTCCTGTGCTATCTGGTGAAAGGTAAATAGGCAAGAATGCAAGAATAGCAACAACCGTAGCCCCTAACAAAGGCATTGCAGTCTGTTTGGATGTTCTGCTCATAGCCTCATCTCGTTTCAAGCCTTTTTTCAGGTCCACCAAAATTCCATCGGCAATTACAATTGCATTATCTACCAGCATCCCCATAGCAATAATTATGGCTGCCAAACTTACACGTTGTAGTGTAATGTCGACGCTTAACATGATAATGAATGTTCCTAAAATGGTAAATATCAAACCACTTCCTATTAAAAGTCCGGTTCGAAATCCCATTGCCAATAACAAAACAAATACTACAATTAAAACTGATTCAATCAGATTTATCATGAATTGCTCAATGGCTACACTTACTCGCTCTGGCTGATAAAAAACACGATTGATGTTGATACCAACAGGAACGTTCGATTTTAATTCATCAATTCGTTGCTGAACTCTTTCACCTAATTCAATCACATTGCCACCTTTTTCCATGGCAATGGTAAGTCCGATGGCAGGAACTTGATTGTACTTCATTTTTCTTGTAAATGGTCGCACATAATCTTCTTTTACCTGGGCAATATCTTTTAAGAAAATTGGATTTTTATCGTTTGCCGAAATCAAAATATTCTTTAAATCATCCAATTCATGAAAGCTTCCATCTGATGCAATTCGAATTCTATCTCCACCAACTTTCAAGCTACCCGGATTTACCATACCATTCTGCTGATTCAAGATCTGAATAACATTAGCAGGATGTATTCCCAGGTATGCCATTTTCTCTTGTGAAAGCTCAATATTAATGCAGGTTTCCTGTTCCCCAAAAAGATTAATTCTTTTTACACCTTCAACCAAGAGCAATTCTCTTTTCATGTATCTGGCATAATCTTGCAACTCTTCTCCCGAATAACCATCACCACTTAATGCAAGGAATATCCCATATACATCACCAAAATCATCTACAACCATTGGCTTTGAAGCTCCCTGTGGTAAAGCAGGTGTGATATCATTAACCTTTCTTCTAAGTACATCCCACAATTGTGGTAACTCCTTACTTTTAACCGATTTTTTAATATTCACTGTAATTTCGGAATATCCTGCCATAGATCGTGATTCGATATCATCGATATTATCCATTGCCTGTATAGCGGTTTCCAAAACATCAGTTACTCGAAGTTCGACCTCATGCGGCGATGCACCCGGGTACTTAGTGATTACCAATGCAGATTTTACACTAATTTCAGCATCTTCAAGTTTTCCCATCTTAAAAAATGAAAAAACCCCACCTATAGTCAAAGCGATTAGTACAAACAGCAATACTTTTCGCTGTTTTAATACTGCTTCTGTAAAATTCATAATTGACCTCCTACATTGGTATTAGACTTCCTTACCAATATTTTCACTTTTTGACCTTCGCGTAAAGAATGAACCCCAGCTGCAACAATCATTTCGCCATTGGAAATTCCCCTGCTTAAATTCACCATTCCATTAGAATCAAAACCTAACATTTTAACTTCTCTTTGCTGTACACATTTTTTTGTGTTATCAAAAATCCAAACGTAAGATTTGCCTTCATCACTAAATACTGATTCTACCGGCACCTTATAATTTTCTTCTCCGTCAGCTTTCATAAAAACTGTCACACTAGCCACCATTCCCGGAACAACTTGCTTTTTATTAACATCAAGTTTTAATCTCATTTTAAAGAAGTTATCACCATTAGGCTTTCTTTCAATGTCAATTAAACTCAAATCAAAATCAGTATTCTTAAAGTTTTCAAACTTACAAGTGAAGGAATCAAATGAGTTACGCATCAAGAAATCATTCTCGCTCAAGGCAAGTGTAATTTCCAGATTATTTAAATCTAAAATTGAAACAATAGGCTGTCCTGCTCCTATTTTCTCAAAGTTTTCCACAAACATTCCTTGGATGTAACCTGTAAAAGGGGCATAAATTTTAGTATCTCTTAAAGCATTTTCTGCTGCCTCTTTTTGTGCTTTAGCTAACTTATAAGCTGCTTGCATCTGGTCATAAACACTTTTCGAAGTGCTCTTTTTTTCATACAAAGCAGCATAACGTTCTGCTTGTAGCTTAGCATTTTCATAATTTGCATTGGCAGATTCCAGCTTTACCATGAAATCTCTCTTATCAAGTTCTGCAATAACTTCTCCTTTTTTAACAAATTGGCCTTGATCAACATTCAATTTAACCAAAGGTCCCGGTACCTGAAAAGCCAATCGTACTTCTCTGGATTCCTTCACAAAACCCGTAAAAACTTTCTTATTCTGCTCATCTCCGGTTGCATTCACCTTGTAAATCTTCACAGGCTGAATAAGCTCTTTCTTACTCTCTTTTTTGTCTTTACACGAAAAAAGACCTGCCGAAATAACAAACAGCAGAATTAAGACATTAGAAATTTTTATTACTTTCATTTTTACCACCTTTTGAACTCACATTGTTCATAGAGTTCATTTTTATACAAAAAATATATGGAGCATGTTTACTCCAACATCATTCAAATTACTTTTTTGAACTTTTAAAGTTCACTTAGTTCATTTTTATCACAAAAATAAGAAGCATAAAACAATACTCCTTAAACTATAAATTAAATTTATCTAAATTTCGATACCCATGCCTCTTAAAACACATGTAAATGATGCTCGAAGCCTTGCAATTGTCTCTTCTTCCGAATAATTTTCTACTACATAAAACTCATTTAAATGTTGCAATGCATCAATACAATAATCAACATTAATATCTTGCCTTATTAGCCCTTCGCTCTGCCATTGTTTATAACGTTGAATCACAAACTCTGTCTCCACTTTAAATTCCTGATCCACCTCTTTTTCAATCAAAGGATATTCTCTATAAATCTGTTGAACTAAAATCTTCTGCGCCTGAATTGCATAATCAAAATAATTATCAAGAAATTCTTGGGTAGCCTTTGATGGATCATCAATTAATCTAAAAGGCTCAAGCATTTTAATAAAATTCACTTCGAATATTCGAAAAGCAATTTGCCTGATTAAATCCTCCTTAGTTCCAATGATTTTGTATAGTGTAGCTTTTGCCAAACCAGACTCCCTGGCCAGTTCAACCATATTTAAACCACGAAGTCCAAACTTCATTATCATCTCATAGGCAACATTTGTCACTCTCTCCTTAATTTCTATCTTATCTGTTTTTGCCATAATTGAACTCTTTTGGTATTCCCAGTACAAATATAGATGTTATTTTGATTTTCAAATTTATTTTTAGATTTTTTAACACTATTTATGAGTTAAATTGAATCTTAAATATTGTGGGACCTCCTTGCTGAGAAGTAAAGGTTAATGATCCTTTATGTAATTTCATTAATTGACGTGATAAACTTAAACCAACACCCGATCCATTCTCCTTGGTTGTAAAAAATGGCGTGAAAATTTCTTCTCTATTTTCTTCAGATATACCACATCCATTATCTTCTATATCTATACTTGGCTCTTTTGATTCACTTACCCGAATCTCAATTTGTTTGTTGTCACAAGCTCTTAATGCATGAATTGAGTTGTTGATGAGATTTAATAATATTTGATCGAGCATTGCAGGATCTGCATTAACTTCAACACCATTCTTTGGATGAACCAAATTTACTTGAATGTTCTCCAATTGTAAATTTTCCTTCAACAGTTTGAGTATTTGATTTACACGATCAACTAAATTAACCTGTTTAAATTTAGGTGATGGAAGAAGAGTTAAATCCCGAAAACGACTCACAAAATCAACCATACCAATGGTTCTCTCCTCTATTATTTCGAGCCCCGTTACAACATCTTCACTTTCTTCTTGCTTAATTTGTCCGCCCTCTTGTTTTCTATTCCTAAAAATCTCGGATATGGTTCCAATTGATGAATTTATTGGACTCAACGAATTCATAATTTCATGTGTAAGAACCCGTATCAGCTTCTGCCATGCATCCAATTCTTTTTCATCAAGTTCCTGCTGAATATTCTGAAAGGAAACGAGTTTTATCTCTTGTCCACTCAGTTTTAATTTGCTTGCTTTTATAGCAAGCTGAACCAATTCATTATTTCTGTGAAGAGAAATTAGTCTTTTTTGCGAAGGTTCAATTTCATGAATCACATCGCTTAATCCTTCTTGAATCCTATTCAAATCTTCAAGTCTGTACAAGTGAATTCGATTGAAAATATCTTGTGCTGCCTTATTAAAAAGCAACACTTTTCCATTGGAATCAATAGAAATTAATCCTATGGCAACATGTTCAACCAAAACCTTAAAGTACTGGTCTTGATTTTGATTTTTAATTTTAATCCCAAGTATATCTTTATTGATCAGATCAAATTGTTTGTATAAGTTCTGATATTCCTTTGTTCGATTCGAACTAAACTTCACACTTGTATCGCTATTTCGAACCGTACTAAAAAAATGTTCCAAGTCGCGATTAACTTTATTCAAGCGTCGAATAAATAATACAACCTGCACAATTAATAATGCTAGAAAATTAATCAACAATACAATATCACGATATTCATACCAGACAAATGCCAACACTAAACTATTTGCCAATATCCCTAATACTCTTACAATTACAACAATATAAAGTCGACGATAAATCATTTGGCTAGTGTAAAATGTTATACTTCTCAATTTTGCGATATAGGGTTTGGCGACCAACATTTAACTCCTTCGCTACTTGACTAATGTTACCACGATTTCTTTTTAATGAATTCTCGATAATAACTCGTTCTCCCTCTTCCAAACTCATCGGTTTTGAACCAAAACTAACTTGGGAATCCTTTTGTTCCAAATGAAAATCATTAGCTTGTAAAACTTCAGAATCAGTTAAAATAATGGCTCGTTCCATACAATGACGCAATTCTCGTATATTCCCAGGCCATGAGTAACTAACAAGCTTCTCCTTTGCCTCAGCATGAATTACAGGCAACTTTTTCCCATATTTTTGCGCAAATTGCTTCAAAAAATGCTCTCCAATTATCAATACATCATTGTCCCTTTCACGCAAAGGCGGTAACTCAATAGTGATGGTATTGATTCTATATAACAAATCTTCTCTAAAACGATCTGTCGATATCAATTTCTGAATATTTGCGTTTGTAGCACATATTAGTCTTACATCTATTTCATCTTGTTGATTTGAACCAATTGGTGTTACCACTCTATTCTGCAAAACCGATAAAAGCTTGGCTTGCATTGGCATGGATAAATTTCCAATTTCATCCAGGAAAATTGTTCCCTTATTGGCTGCCTGAAACCTTCCAATCCTATCCTCTTTCGCATCGGTAAACGATCCTTTAACATGTCCAAACAATTCACTTTCAAATAAATTATCGCTTAAAGCGCCTAAATCAACACCCAAAAAGATATTCTTTTTTCTGCTTGACAATTGGTGAATTTCCCTGGCGATTAACTCTTTTCCAGTTCCATTTTCACCAAGTATTAAAATATTTGCATCTGTAGCAGCAACTTTTTTAACCGTACTTAAAACCTTCTTAATGGCATCCGATTCTCCAATAATATTTACAAACTGTTGATTCAAATCTTTTTGCAGATAGTTTTTTTGTTGCTCTAATTTTTCTACTTGCACTCTAGTTCTGTGTAACTCAACACCACTTTGAAGTGTTGCCAACAATTTTTTATTATCCCAAGGTTTTAAGATAAAATCTGTTGCTCCTTCTTTCATGGCATTAACTGCTAAATTAACATCGCCATATGCTGTAAATAAGATTACTACCAACGAAGCATCGAGCTTTAAAACTTCACGAAGCCAATACAATCCTTCATTCCCAGAATTCACTCCTGCCGAAAAATTCATATCCAACAACACTACATCATACTTGTCTTTTGTAATCAGACCTGGTATCTGATTTGGATTAGAACAAATATCCAATAATTCAAAATGATGCTTTAAAAAGAGTTTTAAAGAGCTTAAAACACTTTTATTGTCATCAACTATTAGCAGTTTCCCATTTTTCTTCATTAGTAAATAATTATAATATGCGTATCATACGTATCGGATAAAAATAACACAAAACATTATATTCAGATAAAACATTGTTCCATTTTGGTACAATTAATGGATGATTTTGAAACAGTTTATATTCAACCCAAACACCACAAAACACCTTAATTACTAACCTACTGATAGTTATGGTTTTTGGCACAAGTATCGCATTAAACTCATCGAACCTAATAAAAACAGACAATCATGATACAAACATCCAATTTAAATAAAGTTTTTAGAACTGAAGAAGTAGAAACTTTAGCTTTATCAAATATTAATCTACACATAAAGAAAGGCGAATTTGTTGCCATTATGGGACCTTCGGGTTGTGGAAAATCTACTTTACTAAACATTATTGGTTTGCTCGATAATCCTTCAGCGGGCAATTTTAGATTTCTGGAAAATGAAGTTGCACATTATACGGAAAAGCAAAGAACTAAATTGAGAA
This sequence comes from Marinifilum sp. D737, assembly GCF_026672275.1. Taxonomy (GTDB): domain Bacteria; phylum Bacteroidota; class Bacteroidia; order Bacteroidales; family Marinifilaceae; genus Marinifilum. The sequence continues at coordinate 81,585 of NZ_JANQCD010000009.1, forward strand.
AATCAAATATTGGTTTTGTTTTTCAAAGTTTTAATTTGATTGATGAACTTAGTGTTTACGAAAATGTTGAATTGCCTTTGGTATATCAAAAAGTACCAGTATCGGAGCGAAAAAGAAAAGTTGCAGAAGTATTAAAACGCGTACAACTTGATCATAGAAGTAAACATTTTCCACAACAATTATCGGGCGGACAACAACAAAGAGTGGCAATTGCAAGAGCGGTAGTTTCGAATCCTAATTTAATTTTAGCCGATGAGCCAACCGGAAATCTCGATTCTGCAAATGGTAGAGAAGTAATGGATTTGTTATCTGAATTAAATCAGGAAGGCACCACCATTGTAATGGTTACTCACTCGAGTAGCGATGCAGAAAGAGCAAACAGAACCATTCAACTATTCGATGGCCATATTGTTAGCGAAAATCACAAAAAACAAGTTAATAAAGCAGTTCAAACTGAAATCCTTTAAACCAATCAATCATGATTATTAACAATCTTAAAATTGCATATCGAAATCTGATCCGAAATAAAGGATACAGCTTTATCAACATTGTAGGTTTGGCAATTGGCATGGCATGTACCATATTGCTGCTGCTTTGGGTAAATCATGAAATGAGTTACGATACATTCCATAATGATGCTGAACGAGTGTATCAGGTAGGAAATTATCAGACCTGGAATGGCAAACGAAATGCAATGCCAAATTTGCCAACTCCACTAATTGATGCCCTGAAAGAAAAATATCCGGAAATAAAATATGCAACACATTTTAATGCCTGGGGAGAAAATTTACTTCTTGAATACAATGGCAAAAAGCAATATGAAAGCATTAAAGGTGCTGATCCCGATTTTTTCAGAATTTTCAACTTTCCTGTACTGCAAGGAAATATGGAAACCTGCTTGAATGATATTAATTCTTTGGTTCTAACTGAAAAATCAGCGAAACGAATATTTGGGAATGAAAACCCAATTGGTAAAACAGTAAACATTGATAACAGACAACCGCTTACGGTTACTGCAGTTGTGAAAGATATCCCTACTAATTCATCCATAAAGTTTGAATTATTAATGCCATTCGAGTTAATGAGAAAGGCAAATCCCTGGTCTGAAAATTGGGGGTCACACAATTATTTTGGATATGCAAAAATTGCCGAAGGAACGAATATTGACGTGCTAAACGAAAAATTAGATCAATTTTATATCGATCATGTTGATAAGGAAAGTGAAAAATACGCCTTTTTATATCCATTGCTAAAAAGGCACTTGTACTATCTTGATAATTCGCCTTCCAAAATCACCCAGGTTAAGATGTTTTTCATGATTGCAATTTTCATTCTAATTATTGCTTGTTTCAATTTTATGAATCTTTCTACTGCTCGTGCAGCTAAAAGAGCCAAAGAAATTGGTCTTAAGAAAGCAATTGGAGCTACTTATCCACAATTGATTAAGCAGTTTATTGGTGAGTCATTACTAATCACAATCATATCGGCGAACTTCGCAATCATTCTGGCACACCTTTTCTTACCACAATTCAATTCTTTAATGAACCGACACCTAATTTTGGATTATTCATCCCTGGAATTTTGGTTGATTATTGTGGGAGTTACCTTGGTAACGGGACTAGTTGCCGGAGCATATCCTGCCTTTTACCTATCTTCATTTAATCCTATCATGGTATTAAAAGGTACTTTCTCAGGAGGAAAAGGAAGTAATCGTTTTAGAAGAATTTTGGTCGTAATGCAATTTATATTGGCCTCTTCCTTGCTTATTTGCACATTAACGATTGTATTACAAACCAATTATCTTACCAATATGGACATTGGCTTAAATAAGGATAATGTAATCGCGATTAATATTAATCAACAGATGCAAAAAAAGATAGAGACCATAAAAGGTGAATTAATGAGAAGCTCATTTATTGAAAATGTATCCTATGGTTCACACAGGCCTTATTATGTATTTAGTAACGGTTGGGGCGAAAATTGGGAAGGTAAAGATCCTGAATTCAAACCTTTGATAACTTATCCTTATGTAGACCCGGAATTCTTTGATGTTTTTAAAGTAAAATTTCACTCAGGAAGACCATTTAATGCTAATAACCCTGCTGCAGATTCAAGTTGTGTAATTATCAACGAGACATTTGCAAAAATGATTTCTGATGAATCGGTAATTGATAAAATGATTCATACTGGCAATAACGAAGATTTAAGAATTATTGGTGTTGTTAAGGATTACCATTGTACACCAAACACTCGCAAACTACAACCTTTTTTACTTCGTTTATGCGACGAGCCTAGATTCTTATTTGTGCGATATGTTGAAGGAAATGCAACAAAAACAGTTCAGGAAATCCAGGAAATCTGTGGTAAATACAATCCGGAATTTCCATTGATTTATAACTTCCTTGATGATCATTACGACAATTTGTATGAAGGTCAAAGAGCCACAATAAGCACTTTATTGTACGCTTCAATATTGGCAATTATTGTTTCCTGTCTTGGATTGTTTGGTTTGGCCTCATTTAATGCGGAAGAACGCACCAAAGAAATTGGTGTTCGCAAGGTTCTGGGTGCATCAATGAATCAACTGATTCTTATTTTTAGTAAAGATTTTAGCAAATGGATTCTAATTGCCTCAATTATTTCCTGGCCAATAACTTATTTTGCGATGGAGGTTTGGTTCCAAAATTATCCTTTTAGAATTGATTTCCCATTCTGGTTGTTTATTGCTGTGTTTATACTGCTGCTATTCATATCCACTATAACAGTAGCATACCAGTCCTGGAAATCGGCAACAAAGAATCCCGTTGTAAGTTTAAAATACGAGTAAATTAACCCAATACCTATATACAAACACAAAAACCACCTTGAATATTATTTCCAAGGTGGTTTTTCTTTAGTACTTCTTTCTACTTTCACATTACTTCCTCTTACTTTCGCATTCCTTCTTGCTACTTACAGAATACTTCTTCTTACTTTCGCATTACTTCTTGCTACTTACAGAATACTTCTTCTTACTTTCACATTACTTCTTGCTACTTTCAGAGTACTTCTTCCTACTTTCACATTACTTCTTGCTACTTTAAGCTTCCTTAATGGTTATTCGTGGTGAAAAAAAGATCTGTAAGCTTATCTTCTAAGTAACATTGCTTCAAAAGTTTTTACCAACTTATCGAAATCAGGATAAACCTCTCTCCCATTCTTTATGGTTTGATTTTCCAAAAGTTTTTTCAGTTTGGTTTTTCCTCCTTTATTCAACAAAAACTCAATAAAAGCAGCTCCAACCGGATAACTTAAGTTGCGCTCGTACCTGGTAGGTTGCTCCCACAATTCAAGAAGAGAAAATTTCTCTTTTGGCACTCGTTTTCTAGCAATGGTAAAAAGATTTTTTTCCATGGTATCGAAATATACCGCCAAACCTTTATCCAATAACATACTTTTAGACCTTGGTTTTAATACCATCTTGGTTAGCATATGGCACAATTCATAATCCTTTTCCTGCTGATCCCAAACATTTACAGTACACAGATCTGAATTATAAAATCCCAAAGGTCGATTGAACTTACGAAAGGCCTCATTCCTATCATGCCAGACAAAAACATCTACTTTTTTAGGAGAATCAACTCCATAAAAAGATGTCATCCTATTATAATTAACTTTTAGGCGCTCCATATAAGCATCGGCATTTTGCAATTTTTGCTTGTCCTGAAAATGAAATCTTATTTTCTCTGATTCTATAACTTCCCAAGTTTGATAATAAACTCCTGTTTGAAACAAATTTAAATATCGGTATGCATATTTACTTGCCTCCTTGGAAGTTCTGCCATTCTGACACTCTTTTAGATAAGTAATCGCTTTTTGTTTATCGCCGGTTATAAAATAACATTTGGCCAAATAAGCCTTACTAAGAGCCTTAATTTCTTCGCTGGCAGAATCGCTTAACATCGATTTTTCGAGGTACGGAATGGCCTTGGTAAACTGCTTTGAATTGGTATAAGCTCTTCCTAATATCGAATTTAAATCAGGATCAGAATCATTTTCTATCAATAAAGTTTGAGCTTTCTCTATCAACTGATCGTATTTCCCTTTTGAATACAATTTTTTCAATTCTTTATTCTGACTCATTGAACTAAACTGCATCAGAACTAAAATTAGGGCTAGTAGAATTTTATTCATGGTACTAAGTTTTAAGGCTTGACAATTTAACGGATTATTTTGATTGATAAAATAGCCATTAATTGTTTTTCGCCTTCTTTGATCAATTATCGTTCCAAATGAAACTTCCTGACATTTTATGAAGTTGTATAAAAAAAGGTGCTGAAAAATCAGCACCTCATATTTTTATAGGAAAAATAAGAAAGGGAGGATAATACCTATGGCTATTAACCACTTTCCTCTTCCTGTAATGCCCTTTTTACCAGGAACCATAAACATGCCTGAGAGTGCAAATAAAAGCATGGCTACAGCAAAAATATCAGCCATAAGAGTCCAGCCTTTTTTGCTATTGTAATGAAGTTTATTCATAAAATAAACCCATTGTTTTCTCTCATACAATTCAAATTCCAGCTCTCCACTCATTGGATTATATTTACCTAAACCACCTTTTAAATAAACATCGTAGTTTTGCGAATTCGGAATAATTCTATTCAAATGATAATTCGAAAAATTACTTCCCCAATACGTTTTAAGTTGATCTGGACTTAAATTTGCTTCCAGTTTATAATTCTGTTTAACAGTTCGGTAAGCTGGATCTTCTCCATTTTTTTTATGATTCAAGATAATTCCAGAAACCGCATAAATAATTGTTATTCCTACGAAAAAATAGCCCAAATCTCTATGAATCAAACGGAGCCATTTTCTCCAAAATTTTTTACTCCACAATTTCATAAGCTGTTCCGTCTACATAGTAGATTGCATAATAATCTTTGTTATTTTCTTTCATCCAGTCACGCATTTCCTTAATGTTGGCCATTTCGGAGCTGCAATGTTCTCCTTTTTCCTCATCAACATGTTTTGCTTTCACATCAGCTTCCCATTTGTCGATATAGTCTGTATCCAATCTCTTTTCTCGTAAAGTTCCTGTTACAATCAGGTCGTTTCCTGCAAGTTCTTTGGTAAACCCTTCCAATTTACCAGTTGCTTCAACTCTAATCGATAATTTTCCATCAGCAGTTTTTAAAATACAACGTTTTCCTGAGTGGGCACAAACATGATTTACAGTGCCTTGAAAGTAAACTTCCTTGCCAACATTATCGGCAGCTGTTTGCATTACTTGCTCAATTGATAAAGCAGCATGTTTGATCTGAGCAACTTCTTTCTTTTCAGTCTTTTCCTTTTGAACTGAATTACATGACAACATCAAAATGCACATTGCCAATAAACTTAAGTATTTCATCTTTTTAGGATTTAGGATTAATTAGTTGTTTGATTTTGTTTATTTATAACAAACCTATTGCATATCTAAACATTATCCAAACCCTATAACATTTTATTAACAAAATAACAGTTGTTTCTCAACGTTTTTTTCCCAATCCAATCTAAAGAAGAAGACATTTTTTTAACTTGCACTAAAATTCACGGAAAAATATCATTTATTCACACATAAAAAGTAACCATTCACTAGAAAAACCGTAACATCACCGAGATTTAAAAAATAAAATCTCTTTTTAACACTTAAAACTCAAATACACAAAGATATTATGCATTTTATCATCAAAAAGTTTAGAGATTGGAGTATAAAATCCAAACTTCTACTTTTAACGATTTTAACTTTATTAAGTATTTTGGTACTAAGCTTAACATCAAGTTTCTTTTTTAGCACCAGTAGAACTCTAAGTATCATGATTAATGGCTTACGAGTACATGAAAGTCTATTGCAATCTGGTGTTGATAATTTCTACAATTACCAACTCACCAAAGAGCCTAAATATCGTGAACAATCAGCTTTTTATATTGATCGCTCTAACGAATTGGTTAATAATCTGCTAAAACTGCGAGAAGATTATAAAACAAAAAAAAATCATGAAATCGCAAACTATTTTTTTGATGGATTTCCGGAAGTTTTTAATCATGAATATGCAAATGCAGAGCTACTTGTATCAAGATTCAGATTATTGAATTCACTGAAAAGTGAAGAAATGGACAATTCCAGAACTCTTTCTCAAAAAGCTATGGAATTAACTGAACAAATTAAAAATCAACTCTTAAAAAACGACGTTGAAATTGATATAAATAGCTTACAAGCAAATATAGAGTTTATACAAAATCATTATGCAAATATTAGTCTTGAAGTAAATTCCCTATCTCATAAAATTAATTCTGCATTAATATGGGCAATTCTATTTATTTCCATTTCTATTAGTGTTTTATTCCTGATCCTATCGCGTTACATTTCCAGATCAATTTCAATGCCTGTCAAAGAAATGGTTGACAATTTCCAACAAATTGCTAAAGGAAACTATCGCCAACCTTTAAATATTAAAACTCAAGATGAAATCGGTTCCTTAGCAAAATCATTCAGAAGCATTCAGACTGATTTTCAGAATGTTGTTTCTTACACTAGAAAAGTAGCCAATGGAGACTTGGGCATCAGCTTAATTCCAAAATCAAAAGAGGATGAACTATCAGTTTCATTGAATCAGATGGTAAAAACTCTAAAACATTCCAAGGCACAAAACGATGAAACCTTATGGTTCAGATCTGGTGTGAACAACTTAAACGATGAGTTACAAGGTGATCATGAATTAAATGAAGTAGCAAGTAAAGCATTACAGTATATGACAGCTTTCTTAAGAGCTGAATTAGGTGCAATTTATATCTATAAGGAAGATCAAGAAAGTCTATGCCTAGCAGCTTCTGTTGGAATTCCTGATAAAAATCAATACAAAAACATTAGGATTGGACATGGTTTAATTGGACAAACTGCAGCAACACATAAATTTGGTCATATTAAAGATGTTCCCGCTGATTACTTTTCAATTTTCTCAGGAACCGGAGAAATGATGCCAAGCAATATTGTTCTAGTACCTTTGGTATATGATAATGCGTTGTGGGGCGTTATGGAGTTGGCAGCAAGTAAAACCATTACCGATCCGGAAATTGATTTTATAAAGGCGGTAAAAGATAGTATTACAGTTAAAATTGCTTCAACTCTTGCACGTATTAAGCTTGAAACATTATTAAAAACAACGCAAGAACAAGCTAGTGAACTTCAGGTTCAGCAAGAAGAACTTCGTGTTGCAAATGAAGAGCTTGCCGAACAAACAAGTATCTTAACCGAGAACGAGAAGAAATTACAAGTTCAACAAGAAGAATTAAGAGTTGCTAATGAAGAGTTGGAAGAAAGAACCAATCAACTTGAAATTCAAAAGGAAGAAATTGAACAAAAAAACACTGGACTTTCGCTTGCACACGAAAAACTGGAAACCAAAGCTCGAGAACTTGAACAGGCTAGTCAATACAAGTCAGATTTTCTGGCCAATATGTCACATGAATTGCGCACACCGCTTAATAGTTTGCTGATTTTATCGGGAATGTTGGTGAAAAACAAAAATGGAAATCTTACTCCTGAAGATATTGAATCAGCTAAAATTATCAATAAGAGTGGTAAAGATTTACTTCAATTGATCAATGAAATTCTAGACTTGTCAAAAATCGAAGCTGGGAAAATGACCATTGAGATGGAACAGGTTAGTCCTTTTGATATAAAAAGTGAAGTTTTAATGGATTTTAAACATCAGGCTGAAAAGAAAGGACTCGATTTTCATGTAAATGTTTCTGATGATTTTCCCAATACAATTGAAACCGATCAACTTCGATTGAGTCAAATTATCAAAAACCTGTTATCCAATGCCTTTAAATTCACTTCAAAAGGTTCTGTAAGTGTATCTATGCAACGTGTTAATGGTGATTCTAAATTGTGGAGAGATGACCTTAAATCGACCGAAACTTGTTCGATTTGCGTGATGGATACTGGCGTAGGTATTCCTCCTGAGAAAAAAGAAGCAATTTTTGAAGCATTCCAACAAGCTGATGGTAGCACCTCAAGAAAATATGGAGGAACAGGTTTAGGACTTTCTATCTCGAAAGAACTGGCCAGAATGCTTGGTGGTGAAATACACCTGGAAAGTGAAGTGAATAAAGGATCAAGCTTTACTCTTTTTGTTCCTGTAAAGCAATCCACTAAAACACCAAATATTACTAATCCAATAAAAAAGGAAGTAGAATTAAAAATAGATCACAGTAATGAAGCTGTTGTACTTCCCAAGTTTATTGACGATGATCGGGATGTGCCTCAAAATGGTGCAAGTGTTGTACTCATCCATCCGAACCAGGAAGAAGCTACAAATTTATATTATCAAATTCATAACAACAGTTTCCATGCTTTGGTAGCAGCAAATATTCCTGATGCAATACAGCTTATCGAATCACATCAACCGTCTGCAGTAATTGTTGGCTTAGATCTACTAATGGAAAAGGGAGAAGCTGTGCTCGATCCACTAAGATTACATGCCTATGCTTCAAAACTTCCAATGCATATTATTAATCCTGTTGAAGGAATTCTTGAAAGAAATATCAACGATTTGCCTACTGTTAATGCAACAAATATTACCCAGGTAATCGATAAAATGAAGACTCAATTATTTACCGAATCGCAAAAGATTCTGGTAATTGAGGATGATGATGTAACCCGACAATTAATCAAGAGTATTCTTACTCCAACCAATGTTCAAATTGAAGAAACCAATACAGGAAAAGAAGCTCTGGAATTAATTTCGACTAAAAAATACGATTGCATTGTTTTGGATTTAGGCTTACCAGATATTACCGGGAATGAATTATTAGCAAAACTTACAGAGAATAAAGTCAAAATTCCTAATACAATTATTTATACCGGAAAAGAGTTAAGTCGTAGCGAGCACCGTGAGTTAAGCAAATACACCAATTCTATAATATTAAAAGGATTAAAATCGGACGAACGCTTAATGGATGAAGTTAGTTTGTTCTTGTACCAAGTTGCAACAACAGCTCCTGAAAATCCACAAGTTAAAATTACCGAAATTGATGATTCCATATTTAAGGGAAAAAAGATACTCGTTGTTGATGACGAAATCAGAAATATTTTTGCCTTAGGCAAGATTCTTGAAGAAAAAGAAATGGATGTTCTTGAAGCTGAAAATGGTAAAATTGCAGTTGACGTTTTAAAAGAAAACCATAATATCGATTTAGTTTTAATGGATATCATGATGCCGGAAATGGACGGTTATGAAGCCATGAATATCATTAGGAAAACTCCCGAAATAAAAGATATACCAATCATTTGTTTAACGGCCAAGGCTATGAAAGAAGATTATCAGAAAGCCATTACCTCGGGAGCAAATGATTATTTATCAAAACCTATTGACGAAAACAAATTGTTCTCGATGTTGAAAATTTGGCTTTACAACTAGAAAGAATTAAAAAACAAATGAAAAAAGATAAAATATTAATCGTAGATGATAAAATTGAAAACCTGGTAAGTTTAGAAAGGGTTTTAAGCGATTTTGACGTTGAGTTTGTAAGAGCTGAATCGGGAGAAGCAGCCTTGAAACAAACACTCAAAGAAGAATTCGCCATGGCCATTCTCGATGTCCAAATGCCTGGTATGGATGGGTACGAAACACTTGAATTTATGCGTCAGCGTAAAAAAACGAAGTACCTTCCTGTTATTTTTGTTTCAGCCATTCATCAAAGCGATTTGCATATTATTAAAGGCATTGAAACTGGCGCTGTTGATTTTATTCCAAAACCCATTATTCCTGAAATTTTACAAGGAAAGGTGAAAGTATTTCTTGATCTGTACCGACAGAGAAAAGAGCTTGACACTTTATTGGAATACCTGGAAAGAAAGAATGAAGAATTAATTATTGAAAAACAAAAAGCAGAAGAAGCAACAAATGCCAAGTCGTTATTCTTAGCCAATATGTCTCACGAAATTCGCTCTCCAATGAATGGTATGTTGGGCTTATCGAGACTCTTATTGGATTCTGAGTTGAACGACGAACAAAAAGACATGTTGAAAGTAATGACAACATCGGGAGAAAATCTTTTGCAAATTATTAATGACATTCTGGATTACTCGAAAATTGAAGCCGGACAAATCGAAATTGAAAATATTGCATTCGATATTAAACAACTAACTGACACCATCTATCACCTACTTAACTTTAAGGCGATTGAAAAGGGCATAACATTTAATATTGAAATCGATAAAGACATACCAGAAAATTTATTAGGAGATTCATTTAGACTCAATCAAATATTAATGAACCTTGCAAATAATGCAATCAAATTTACACATAAAGGTTCAGTTCTATTATCAATAAAGTGTCTTGAGAAAAACAATCAATACGTATCTTTGTTTTTTACTATAAAAGATACTGGAATAGGTATTTCAAAAGACGCACAGAAAAAACTATTTAAAGAATTTACTCAATCTGACAGTTCAACAACCAGACAGTATGGAGGCACCGGACTAGGCTTAGCAATTTCGAAAAATTTAACCAACCTTATGGGGGGTAAAATCAATTTGGAAAGTGAGCCAGGTGTTGGATCGGAGTTTATGTTTGAACTAAAATTTGGATATAAAGAGAAGGAGGCGGATATGTTTAATAATGAAAACGTGGAAATTCCAAGACAATTATCAATTCTTGTAGCAGAAGACAACCCTATTAACCAAAAAGTAGCTGTTCTTACTTTGCGTCATATGGGCCTACAGTGTGATGTAGCAAAAAATGGCTTGGAAGCATTTGAGATGCAAAAAGAAAACAACTACCAGGTAATTTTAATGGATATGCAAATGCCTGTTTTAGATGGCCTAAATGCTACTCAAAAAATTCGAAGCTATGAAGCAGATCATCCAGAAGTTGATAAGGCTTTTATTATTGCATTAACAGCAAATGCTTTTGTGGAAGACAAACAAACCTGTATGGATGCTGGAATGAATGATTTTATTAGTAAACCATTCAAAGAGGAAGCTTTAAGAAAAATTCTAAGCCAAATTACCAAAAGTATAGCCTAGAAAATGGAACAAAACAAGTCTTCGGTAATTGATAATATCGATATAGAAATTCCCTTGTTTCTCGAAGCTGTGTTTCAAAAATACAGCTACGACTTCAGGGATTATTCTAAAGCTCATGTAAAGCGCAGATTATTGCACAGAATGTCTGTTGGTCGCTTTACATCCATTTCGCAAATGCAAGAAAAAGTGCTTCGTGATAAAGCTTTTTTTATTGATTTATTGGAAGATTTGTCGATTAATGTAACTGAAATGTTTCGCGATCCGGATTTTTACAAATCCTTTCGCGAAAATGTTGTGCCAACTCTTAAAACCTATCCTTTTATTAAAATATGGCATGCTGGCTGCTCAACAGGCGAAGAAGTATACTCGCTTGCCATTCTGTTAAAAGAAGAGGGTTTATTGGACAGATGCCAGGTTTATGCTACTGACTTCAATCGTAAAGTGCTTGAAATCGCCAAACATGGAATCTATAAAACCCAGGAATTGGATAAATTTCAGCGCAACTATATTAAATCTGGTGGTAAAGAAAAACTATCCAGTTACTACACCTTAAAATATGGTTCCATAAAGTTTGACCAGGCACTTTCGAAACATGTGGTTTTTGCAGATCACAATCTGGTTACAGATCATGTATTTGCCGAGGTAAATTTAATTTTATGCCGTAATGTTTTGATTTACTTCAACCGGGAGTTACAAAACAAAGTCATAAACCTTTTTCATGAAAGTTTGATTCATAGCGGTCACCTTTGTTTGGGATCGAAAGAATCGCTTCGTTTTACACAACACGAGCACAGCTTTGTAGATATTGATTCCAAGCAAAAAATCTTTAAAAAGAAAATTGGTTGATGAATAAAGCATTGGTCATTGGAACATCATTTGGAGGGCTGGAAGCTTTAAAAACAATTATTCCTGCCTTGCCTGCCGATTTTAAACTCCCAATTCTTGTGGTACTGCATATTGGCGACAATAATAATGATTCGTTTGTTCAATATTTAAACGGCATAAGCAAACTCAGTATTAAAGAAGCCGAGGAAAAAGATGAAATCAAGAAGGGATATGTATATTTTGCCCCTCCCAATTACCATATGATGGTTGAGAATGATGAAACGATATCATTTTCGGCCGATCTAAAAGTACACCACTCTCGTCCTTCAATCGACGTGCTTTTTGAATCAGCAGCCTGGACCTATAAAAACAGGTTGGTTGGTGTAATATTAACCGGGCTTAATCAAGATGGAGCCTATGGCCTTAAAATCATTAAAGATTACGGAGGAACTACCCTAGTTGAAAATCCTGAAAAAGCAGTTGCATCAATCATGCCCAAAGCGGCTCTAACAGAATCAGATGTTGATTTTGTTCTTGACTTGAATGAAATCAGTAACAAGCTTATTGAGTTATCGGTACAAGACCAATAAGCTGAAAACTCATACTGCTTTCCACCAAAGTAAATGAATCCAAATACTTTATAAAAACTCATTCTACTGAAAAAGATAGACACTACTGAAACATTTTACCCTTCTCAACTGGAGTAGATTAATATATAAACATTATAAAACTTGTTTCGAAAAAAAACAATTGGTTCAACCAAAACATTTTATTTCTTTCCTTCCTAGTAGAGTGATATAAAAACTTTTTGAAAGGCAATTCTTTAAAGAACAATGGCCCTAACTAAAACATTCTACGCCATTCCACTCAAGTAGAACGATGTAAAATCATCATAAAAGCCATTTCGTATAAAAACAATCGCGTTACCGATTTATTTTCATTCTCTTTTACCTGGATAAATTCTTCAATTAAGATCATTTTTTTACGATATTTCGGACATATTTTAAAAGCAAAATACAAAAAGATGCCTGTAACTGTAGAAATTAAAGCTCACTGCAAAAATCAAGATAGAATTCGTGAAATTTTAAAATCGAATAATGCCGACTTTAAAGGAGTTGATCATCAAATTGACACCTATTTTCATGCCAAATCGGGACGTTTAAAATTGCGTGAAGGAAAAATTGAAAACAACCTGATTCACTATTTTCGTGAAGATACAAAAGATTCAAGAGAAAGTAAGGTGAACTTGTACCAAACCAAAACTGATTCTACTTTAAAAGAGATACTTGAAAAAGCGATGGGAAGTAGATGTGTAGTAGATAAAAAAAGAGAAATCTATTTTATCGAGAATGTAAAATTTCATATTGATGATGTAAAAGGACTTGGTAAATTTATAGAAATTGAAGCCATTGATATGGATGGAGATATACCGAAAGAAAAGCTACAGGAACAATGCAATTTCTATATCAAATTACTGGAAATAAATGCCAAGGATTTAATTTCTCAATCGTATAGCGATTTATTGGAACAGAATAGTTTATTCAATCAGATTTTAATAGAGGAATAAATTTTTATTTACTAAAACTTGGTTATTTAGTAACTTTAGGGAAGACTCTAAAGAAATTAAAAAATGCTTCAGTTCGAATTCGACATCAGAGATCACAAAATTAACAACAACGAAACCAAAGCAAAACAGTTGGCATTGGCCATTGCTTTTTTGGTTTCGGCAGTTTTGCTGTATATTTTCAACCGGTATTTTAATTTTTTACCACATGGTAACTATCTGATCTTTGTACTTGCTACTTTAGCGGTTTATTTTATTGGCTTGCTTCTGGGATGTAAAATTTTATATCCCAAAGAGTACCTTATTATCAATTCAAGAAAGTTAAAATACAAAACGGGTTGGAAATCGAAAGAAATAAAAGTTTACCTGAAAGACATCAATGAAATTAAGATAGAAAATCACAAAATGAGCTTAAAACTTAAAAACAAAGAAGTTTTAATTCTTGATTTGACTCATTTTAATGATCATTCAATATCTGTTCTGAAAAACTATTTAAATATTACAGAATAAAAAAACGGAAGCGATGGGCTTCCGTTTTTTTTATATTATTTAATAATCTGCACAATTATTTAATTGTCATTCTGGCAAATGGAGCCGTATCCTGCCCCACAAATTCTTTCTTTAAATATTTAAAGTAACCAGTTATCGCAATCATTGCTGCATTATCCAAAGAATACCCCAACTGAGGAACATAAACCTGCCAGTTAAATTTTTCAGCAGCTTCGTGTAGTGCATTTTGTAATCCTGAGTTCGCAGAAACCCCACCAGCAATGGCAACCTGCTTAATTCCGGTTTCGCGAGCAGCCCGTTTCACCTTATTCATTAAAATATCAACAATTGTGTATTGTAAAGATGCACACAAATCATTCATATTTTCCTGTATAAAATTTGGGTTTTCTTTCACTTTATCGCGAATAAAGTATAGGAAAGAAGTTTTCAAACCACTAAAACTATAATTCAATCCCTGAATTTTTGGTCTACTAAATTCAAATGCATGTGGATTTCCTTGTTTCGCATTTCTATCAATAATCGGCCCTCCGGGATAAGGCAATCCCATCACCTTGGCACACTTATCAAAAGCTTCACCTGCGGCATCATCAATGGTTTCGCCAATTACTTCCATTTCCAAATGATCCTTTACAACAATTATTTGCGAATTACCCCCGGAAACCAGCAACGCCAAAAATGGAAACTCCGGATGATCGTAAGTATTCTTTAAATCATCGATAAAATGAGCCAAAATATGAGCTTGCAAGTGATTGACCTCAATCAAAGGAATGTTTTTTGCCATTGCAAACCCTTTTGCAAATGATGTACCTACCATTAAAGATCCCAACAAACCCGGACCTCTTGTAAAAGCTACAGCATCAATTTCATCGGCAGTAACCCCTGCTTTCTCCATGGCTTGATGCACAACAGGAATAATGTTCTGCTGATGAGCACGCGAAGCCAATTCAGGCACTACCCCACCATAATCCATATGTACGGTTTGGTTGGCAATAATATTGGAATAAATGATTCCATCTTTTAATATCGATGCGGAAGTATCATCGCATGATGATTCAATTCCAAGAATAGTTATACTCATCTTTTTATTTATTATGTCGGGCAATTAAATTGATTTATCCTACCAATCGTTAAAAAAATCAAAAAAGCTCCCAATCACCCTTTATTGTTGTTACTTTCTTCTTCTTTTTACCTAATTTTGTGCAACTCACAAAACGGCAAAATTATTAAAAAATTTTTCAAAATATCAATTTGGACTGCAGCAGTTATCATTATGATTCCCTGCATCATGTATTTGCTTTTCCTAAGTAGTACAGTTCAAACTCACATAAGTAGGAAAATTGCCAATTATTTGTCGGAACAAACTAACACTCCAATTGGGATTGAAGGAGTAAATATTTCCCCCTTTAAAAGTATTACTTTAAAAGGCTTATATGTTGAGGATTACCGACAAGACACCTTGGTTTACATTGATAATCTAAAAGTCAATATTGATTCTTTTAATATCAGTAAAAAAGAATTTTACATTAATAAACTTACTCTTTCGAATACATTCTTCAACCTGTACGAAGATGAAGAACGTATTTTAAACATCGAGGTATTTCTTGATTCCTTGTCAAACAGCAACTCTTCAAGTCCTGTGGATACAACACAAAAATCATGGAACATTACTGTTGCAAATGTTGATATGGAAAATTCTAGTTTTGGATACAAAACCGCAGACTACATTCCACAAGACTTTGGAATGAACTACGATGATATTTTTGTAACTGATTTAAATATTCAGGCCAGAAACATAAAGGTAGTGGGTGATTCGGTTGGTTTTTACCTGCAGCATCTCAGCTGTAAAGAAAAATCAGGATTTGTATTAAAAGATTTTAAAGCCAACAATTGGTTTACCAGTAATCAATGGGGTTTGTCTGATGTGAACATTATTTCAAAACACAGTAAAGTAGTAGCAAAGCATCTTTATTTCAATTATGAACCCAACCAAGGCTATTGGGCAAAGTTCACTAAAAAAATGCAACTCGATTTCCTGCTAAAATCATCAAGATTAAGCTTTTTGGATTTGGCTTATTTCAATGAAAAACTGCTGGGATTCAGAGAAACAGGTTATTTGTCGGGAAAAATTTATGGTACCATATACGATTTAAGAGGACGGGATATTGACATTGTATATGGCGATAACACTGCTTTGAAGGGAAGATTTTATATGAATGGCTTGCCTTACCTTAGTGATGCATACCTTCAAGCCGATTTTAAAGAGTTAACCACAAGCATTTCAGATATCGAAAAAGTATATATTCCCGGTTACTCCAAAGAACATTTTAAACTACCTGAATATTTTAACAATCTTGGATTGATTCAATACAAAGGGAAATTTAATGGTTTTATCAATGATTTTGTTTTCTATGGTAAGTTCAAAACTGAATTGGGAGATTTGAAAACCGATATCCTGTTTAAACCAAATCAGGGAAATAACAAACTCGATTTTAATGGTGATCTAAGAACAAATAATTTTAATCTTGGTGGTTTAATTGAACAAGAAAAGGTTGGTGAGATCTCATTAAATGTTTCGGTTAGTGGTTACACATCTCCTGAAACCACCCAAGGAATCATGAAAGGAAACATTAGTGAAGTTGACTTTTACGATTACAAATACAAAAATTTAACACTTAACGGGTTCTTCTCAGAATCCCAATTTGATGGTAAAGTCTCTATTGAAGACCCTAACATAGGTTTTGATTTTGCTGGTAAGGTGGATTTCTCACAAGAGGTTCCAACAATGAACTTTAGTTCACACCTAAATCATGCAAAATTATTTCCTCTGCATTTAAACACTACCGATCAGAAGGCAGAACTTAGCTTGTCTGTTAATGCCAACTTTACTGGTAGTAGTTTTGATAATGCCAATGGTGTAATAGAGATTAACAAAACCAATTATAAAAATAGCTTAGGCGAATTTCTTTTGAATAAATTTACCATTAACTCTTTTACATCTCCTGAGTTCAAAAAAATGATTTTAAATTCTGATGTTTCAGATGTAAAAGTCGAAGGTAATTATGAAGTTAGCAAATTGATATCCTCCATTGCAAACCTAGCCTTTTACTATTTGCCTGCATATGCACCAAACAAAGAATACGCAAAAATAGATAGTACCAATAATTTTAAATTTCAATTAAAGCTCAAGGATACTGAACCGATTACTTCGGTGTTGTTCCCGGATTTTAGCATTGCTCCAGAAACCAGTTTAGAAGGTGAAATAATTGCTGTTGATCGTAAATTAAACCTGCATTTTGAAACTCCAAAGCTTGTTGTAGAAGGAAAATCTTTGGATGAATTAAAGATTGATTTAAATACAGATAGGGAAAAACTTACCCTAAAAGGAAGAACCAACAAGTTTAAGTTCTCTGATAATTTTGGTTTGTATAACCTTTCACAAAAACTAATTGCTGAAAAAAACAAAATCAAACTCGATGTACTATGGAACAATTGGGATAAAATTACTTATAGTGGATTTTTATCAGCTGAAGGTGAAGTAGAGAAATCAAAAACATCAGAAAATGTGAAGTGGGACATTAACCTGTTGCCAAGTACTATTATTATGGCCGACAGCATTTGGTCCATTCCCGAATCGCGTATTGTAATTGATAGTACCAGTTATGAAATAGATAATTTTAAAATTGCTCGCGAAAATCAATTCTTTGGTCTGGATGGTAAGATTTCAAACAATCCAAATGACAGTATAAACTTTAGAATTCAAAACATCAGCCTGAAGAATTTAAACGATTTAACGCGTGAACAAAATATAGGTATCAATGGTACTGTAAAAGGGTATGTTCAGATTTCGGACTTCTATGGCGATAGATTATCCAACTCAAACGTAATGATTGAAGATTTAATCCTTAATCAGGATACCCTGGGTAATTTATTTCTTATTAGTGATTGGGACAAATATCAAAAAAAATTAAGCTTTTCGTCGTTTACAGATTTCTCATCGCGTAAAGAGCTAGAGGTAACGGGAGATTATTTCCCAGATTCTGATTCTTTATATATGGATATTAATATCGATAAAATGCGAATGGAATTATTAAACCCTTATCTGCAAGAAAATATATCTGATATCAAAGGTAATACTTCGGGAAGTATTCATATCGAAGGTCATACAGATGATTTAAAATCAGTTGGTAAATTAAAATTCGAACAAGCAGAATTTACTGTAAATACACTTAAAACAACATATTACTGTAATGATAGCATTAGCATCATGCCCGGCGAACTCCGATTCGACAATTTTACCATAAAGGATCAAAATGACCAGTCCGCAATGCTGTTTGGTGCAATCACACATGAACAATTCAATGATTTGCAACTAGATCTTTCAGTAAACACCTTAAACTTCAACGTTCTTGACACAAAGGAATCCGACAATGAAATGTTCTATGGAGAAGCATACGTAACAGGTATAACTCATCTGTTTGGACCAGTTAATGATCTGGAAATAGAAATTAGAGCAAAAACGGATAAAAACACAAGAGTATATGTTCCCATTAATAATAGTGGTGACATTCAGGAAAGTAATTTCATTACATTCGTTAATACAAATAGAGCTGGTCAGAGCGAAGAAGAAGAGGAATACAAAATTGATTTATCAGGAATTCGCATGAATTGCGACCTTGAAATTACTCCTGAAACTGATATTCAAATTATTTTTGACTCGCAAATTGGTGATGTTCTAAAAGCAAAAGGAAGTGGAAATCTAAAACTAGAAATTGATACCAAAGGAGAATTTAAGATATTTGGTGATTACACAATCCAAAAAGGTAGTTACCTTTTTACTTTGCAGAATGTAATCAATAAAAAATTCGACCTTTCAAATGGTGGAAATATAAAATGGGCTGGTGATCCTTATAATGCAACAGTAAATATTGATGCAGTATACAATGTTAAAACAACCTTATACGATTTGTTGTTGAATACGCCATACATTGATATCAACAGAAAGATTCCGGTTCAATGTAATATGAACCTAAGCCAAAACCTTGAGAATCCAATCATCAAGTTTAATATCGAATTTCCTACATTAGATCAGCAAACGCAAAGTATTCTGGAAGGTTTATTTTCTACAGAAGATGAAACCAATAAGCAAATTCTATCCCTTTTGGTTTTAAATAGATTTTACACACCTGAGTACCTTCGATCTACTGATCCTGATTTCGAAAACAAAAACTCGAGTTATGCAGTTGGTGTAACTACCAGCGAGTTATTATCCAATCAACTTTCCAATTGGTTAAGCCAAATTAGCAACGATTTTGATATTGGGGTTAGTTATCGCCCAGGCGATAATCTTACCAGCGACGAAATTCAAGTCGCTCTATCAACTCAGGTCTTCGATGATAAAGTAACCATCAACGGTAATGTTGGTACCAGTAACAGCCAGGAAAGAGCCAATGATATTGTTGGGGATGTGGATGTGAATATTAAACTGGATAAAAAGGGTAAATTACAACTAAAAGCTTTTACTCGCTCCAATGAATATTTGGTCTACGAGGAATCAAGAAACACACAGGGAATAGGTATTTTTTACAAAGAGGATTTTAATACTTTCTCTGGCCTATTCAAAAAATACATGAGCTTTTTACGAGGCAATAAAAACAAGGACAATAAAAAGGATAAAGCAGAATAGAACTGCTTTATATTCGCTACCTCAATGTTCTGCAGCATTAATAATTCTCGATTTTTTTCTTTAATTGCTAACTGATTTTGAAAAACAAATATTAGTATATTAGCAGTTTAAGTATCTAAAAAATTTAAATCACCTAAAATAATCAATTATTATGTTTGCATTAATGGTTGTGGTATTTGTTCTTGGCTATACAGCAATAGCCCTTGAACATCCACTAAAAATTGACAAAGCAGCATCAGCACTTTTAATCGGTGTGCTGACCTGGACTATTTACGTATTTGGCGGAGTTGATATCCTTTCATCGGGAGTGAGTAGAGCCTGGAATGAATACGTAGCGCATAATCCTGGAATGGATAATGCCCATGGTATGCTGGACTTCATTACCCATCATGAAGTACTTCATCACCTGTCTGAAATTTCTACAATTCTATTCTTCCTTTTGGGAGCTATGACTATTGTTGAAATTGTAGACCAACACCAAGGGTTTAAAATCATTACCGACAAGATTAAAACTACTAACAAAGTAAAATTACTTTGGGTATTAAGTGTTTTAACTTTCTTCATGTCTGCTGCTCTTGATAACTTAACTACTACAATTGTTATTGTAGCATTGATCCGTAAATTAATTGACGACCAAAAAGATCGTTGGTTCTTTGCATCGATGGTTGTATTGGCTGCAAATGCCGGTGGTGCCTGGTCTCCAATTGGTGACGTAACTACCATTATGCTTTGGATTGGTGGTCAGGTTACAACAATCAATATCATCACTCGAGTTATCGTTCCAAGTTTATTTACAATGATTGTTCCATTGATCATCGTAAGTACTTACCTAAAAGGACACATTACACGCCCTGCTCTAACCGAAGGTGAGGACAAGGAATATACAACCCACAAAGAAAGAGTATTCATCCTTTGTTTGGGTGTAGCTTCTCTACTATTTGTTCCTGTATTTAAAACTACAACACACTTGCCTCCATACTTGGGTATGTTATTCGGACTTGGTGTTATGTGGGTTGTTACTGAAATTATGCACCGTAACAAAGATCACGAATTTAAGAGTCGTTTGAATGTAACTGGTGTATTGAAAAAAGTTGACGTTCCTACAGTACTATTTTTCTTAGGTATTCTTTCTGCTGTAGCAAGTATGCAATCTGCAGGTCATCTAGATATTTTAGCATCATGGTTGGATAAGAATGTTCATGATATTTATATCATTAACTTGATTATTGGTGTACTTTCATCAATTGTTGATAATGTACCATTGGTTGCTGCTGCAATGGGTATGTATCCTATCGAAGGTGCTGAAGCTGTTGGTTATGCTGCAAACTTTGTTCAAGATGGTTTGTTCTGGGAATTCCTTGCATATTGTGCTGGTACAGGTGGATCTATGTTGATCATTGGTTCTGCTGCCGGTGTTGCTGCAATGGGTATGGAAAAAATCGATTTCATTTGGTACTTAAAAAAGATTACTCTTCTTGCATTCATCGGGTATTTAGCCGGTGCCGGAGTATACTATTTACAAGCAATCCTATTGCATTAGAATAAAGATTCATTTTCCCTTAATTTCTATAGGGGAATAAAATCAATAATATTAATTTAGCGAGATATAATATTCCGTATTATATCTCGTTTTTTTATGTATTAGATCAAACTAGAAAAAATTGTATATGAATTATCTATCGCTTATTGCAGGTGTACAAGAAATGGCTCAAAATGAATTGCCTATAGAGGAACAAGGAGCTGAAGCAACAGAACTGACTTTAAATTTTGTTGATTTGGCCTTTAAGGGAGGCTGGATCATGATTCCTATTTTTGCTCTTTCGGTAATTGCGATGTACATTTTTTTAGAAAGATATTTTGCTATCCGTAAAGCAACAAAAGAAGATTCAAACTTTATGAATCGCATACGAGATTACATTCATGAAGGTAAAATTGATTCTGCTTTGGCTTTGTGTCAATCAAAAGATACTCCAGTATCCAGAATGATTTCCAAAGGGATTAAACGTATTGGTCGTCCACTAAACGATGTAAACGCTGCTATTGAAAATATCGGTAATCTTGAAGTATCAAAACTAGAGAAAAACCTGCCTACTTTGGCAACCGTTGCCGGTGCTGCACCTATGATTGGATTCCTTGGAACGGTAATGGGAATGATTCAGGCTTTTTACGACATGTCAAATGCAGGAAACAATATTGATGTTGGTTTACTATCGAGCGGTATTTACCAAGCAATGGTAACCACCGTTGCAGGTCTTACAGTTGGTATTATTGCCTACTTCGCCTACAATATTTTAGTGGCTAAAGTTGAAAAAGTGGTTTTCAATATGGAAGCTACAACTACAGAATTCATGGATTTGTTGAATGAACCAATCAAGTAAAAAACATGGCTCTAAAAACAAGAAATAAAGTAAGTGCAGCTTTCAGTATGTCTTCTATGACTGATATTGTGTTTTTGTTGCTAATTTTCTTCATGGTAACATCAACCTTAATTAGTCCGAACGCATTAAAATTGCTATTGCCAAAAAGCAGTAACCAAACTGCTGCTAAGCCAATAACTACAGTTTCGATCGATAAGAATTTCAATTTTTATCTTGAAACAACTCCTGTTCCTTTTTCACAATTGGAATACAAATTGCAAAGAAAACTGGCAAGGGAAGAAGATCCTACAATATCGCTTCACGTTGATAAATCGGTTCCTATGGAGCAGGTGGTAAAAGTGATGAATATTGCGAAGGATAACAAGTACAAATTGATATTGGCAACACGAGCAAAGTAGATATGGAAGAATCCAAAAACAAGAGAATAGGATTTGCTGGCACACTGTTTTTCCACATTGGATTAATCGTGCTATTGTATTTTCTGGGGTTTAGAACTCCCCTCCCACTTCCTGAAGAAGAAGGGATTCTTGTGAATTTTGGAAACTCCAACCAAGGTGTAGGAAGTAGAGCTCTTGCACCTTCTAAAGCTCAGAGGAAAGTTGCTGCTGCCAATCCTGTTTCAGTCCCTAAATCAGCACCTGCCAAAACAGAACCAAAGCCAAGCTCTGCTCAAGAAAAAGTATTGACTCAGGATACCGAGGATGCTCCGGACTTGCCATCTGCTGAAGAAATTGCAAAGAAAAAAGCGGCTGACGAAAAAGCAAGAAAAGCCAGAGCTGAAAGAGATAGATTGGCTAAAATAGAAGCCGATAAAAAAAGACAAGAGGAGATCCGAAAACAGCAAGAAGCCGAAGCTGAAAGAAAACGACTGGAAGAAATTGAACGAAAAAAACGTGAAGCTGCAGAACGACAAGCAAAAATTGATGCCATTAACAATCGGGCTAAAAATGTTTTTGGACAGGGAACTTCATCTAATTCCTCCCAAGGCGTAAGTACTGGAAGCGGAAACCAGGGCAAACCAACCGGTTCGCCAAATTCTGACAATTACAGTGGAACAGGATTAGGAAGTAAAGGCGTTTCATACGATTTACAGGGACGTAACTCCCTATCGATACCTAAGCCCCATTACAACCTTCAGGAAGGCGGAAAAGTTGTTGTAGAGATTACTGTTGACAAGAATGGGAAAGTTGTGAATGCACGCCCGGGAATGCCTGGTTCGACTACAAGCAACTCTACCCTATTTGAGGCTGCAAAAAAAGCCGCTCTAAAGGCCAAATTCAATTCCGATAGCGGTGCTCCTGCATATCAGAAGGGAACCATAACTTATCATTTCCAGTTGAATTAGCTGTTAGCTGTTAGCTGTTAGCTGTTACAAAGATCGGAAATCCATTGGCAATTACACAATTCGAAATTATGAATTCGTAATTCTTTCTATATCAAATTCAGACACTGACAGATTTATAAACGCTATTAAGTCGCTCAACTTGATACTTGATACTTGATACTTGATACTTGATACTTGATAGTTAAATCAATCCAATCATCTCGTACACACCAAG
The DNA here is from genome assembly GCF_026672275.1 of Marinifilum sp. D737. GTDB lineage: Bacteria > Bacteroidota > Bacteroidia > Bacteroidales > Marinifilaceae > Marinifilum. The sequence goes on from NZ_JANQCD010000009.1 coordinate 105,160, forward strand.
AAACTTAAGGGAAGCAAAGATGATAACAGCTAATAAGATATAACGAACAAATTTGGCTCCCCAACTTACAGCAAAATTAGCTGCTATGTATGCTCCAATCATATTACCTGCAGCTAAGATAAAGCCAATCTTATAATCGATTTGTCCATTCATAATAAACACACCTATAGCAAAAGGAGTATAAAGAAGAACAATAAATACTTTAATGGCATTGGCTTTAACCAAATCGAAACCTGCTCCCAATACCAAACCTGCCAATAAGAAAAAGCCTACTCCTGCTTGAATAAACCCACCATACAATCCAATAAAAAAGAAGATTATAATTTGCCAGACACTTGGCTTAGAACGAACCAATCCAGCCTGACCTTTTACCCAGGCATCAGGTTTATAAAGGACAATAAAAAAGAGAAATACCAGAAGTCCTCCAATGGTTTTCTCCATCATTTCCTCGTTGATTTCAACGGCCAAGCTTGCACCTATTACCGAACCAACAATTGCAGGGACAGCCAACCATATTCCTTCCTTAAAAGTAAATACCTTCTGCTTCTTGAAACTACTTACCCCAACAATATTCTGCATCAGAATGGCAATTCTATTGGTACCATTGGCAACATTTGCCGGCAAGCCCATAAACATCAACATTGCCAAACTTATAATCGATCCGCTTCCAGCCAAAGTATTTAAAAATCCTGCAAAAACTCCTACAAGAACAACCAATAAATAATAATACCACTCCATAACAACAAATTTTGCACTAAACTACAGTTAATTATCGAGATAGGATATGCTCTAAAACAAAACACCATACTATTGATATAATTCTACAGCCGTGTAGAATACAAAAAAGGGAAGAACCTTAGTCCTTCCCTCCATATATTTTTGGTAAAATCTTACTACCATGCAAACATTGGACGCTCACACATCATTTCATTAACGCGAGTACGTACTGAAGCAATTACCTCTTCGTTATCGATGTTAGAGATTACCTCATCAATCATCTGAACGATTACTGGCATGTGCTCCTCTTTTAAACCACGAGTTGTAATTGCCGGAGTACCAACACGTAAACCAGAAGTTGAGAATGGAGAACGTGAATCGAATGGAACCATGTTCTTGTTGATAGTGATATCAGCCTGAACCAAAATGTTTTCAACTTTCTTACCTGTAATTTCAGGGAACTTAGAACGAAGATCAATCAACATTGAGTGGTTATCAGTACCACCAGAGATTACCTTGTATCCTAATTTCACGAATTCCTCAGCCATTACCTTAGCATTCTTCTGCATTTGGATAGCATACTCTTTGTAAGAATCAGTTAAAGCTTCACCGAAAGCTACAGCTTTAGCAGCAATTACGTGCTCCAATGGACCACCTTGCTGTCCTGGGAATACTGCAAAATCTAATACTGCAGACATCATCTTAGTCTCGCCTTTTGGAGTTTTAGCTCCGAATGGATTTGGAAAATCTTTTCCAACGATGATCAAACCACCACGAGGACCACGAAGAGTTTTGTGCGTAGTTGTAGTACAAACGTGACAATGAGGAACCGGGTTGCTCAATAATCCTTTTGCAATTAAACCTGCAGGGTGAGCAATATCAGCCATCAAAATTGCACCTACTTTATCAGCAATTTCTCTTAAACGTGGGAAATCCCAGTCACGAGAATAAGCAGAAGCACCAGCAACAATCATTTTAGGATTGTGCTCTAAAGCCAATTTTTCTACCTCGTCGTAATCAACCATTCCGGTATCTTCTTTTACGTGGTAAGCAATTGGGTTGTATAGGTTACCTGATAAGTTTACAGGAGAACCGTGAGATAAGTGACCTCCGTGAGCCAAATCTAAACCTAGAAATGTATCACCTGGTTTCATACATGCATAAAATACAGCAGCATTTGCTTGTGCACCTGAGTGAGGCTGTACATTAGCGTACTCAGCACCGAAAAGCTCACATGCTCTGTCGATTGCTAATTGTTCAGTTTGATCTACAACCTGGCAACCACCATAGTAACGCTTTCCTGGATAACCTTCAGCGTATTTGTTAGTAAGGCACGATCCCATTGCGTCCATTACTTGCTGGCTCACAAAGTTTTCAGAAGCAATCAACTCAATACCATTTTTCTGACGTAGGTATTCCTGATCAATTAGGTCGAAAATTTGTCTATCTCTTTCCATTGTTGTTTGTCTTTTCCCCGATTTTAATCGGATTAATTTAATGTTTTGTTAGTGTTTTAAAGGGTCAAAAATCCCATGTTTACTAAATTTTATTCCCCCTTGAAAAGATGATGCACCGCAAGATTAATATCATTTATCCTCTCCTTAAAGTGCAGGTTCAAAATTAGACAAATCGGTATATTAAAAAAATTATTTTGTGCTTATTTAAATCCTAAATAAACTTTTCTAGAACATACACTTAAAAGCTGTTAGTTATTATATCCATCATTCCTGGTTATCAAATATCAGGTAAAACCAATTACTCAACCAGAAAGAAACCTACAAAATCTAATAAAAGCACTATATTTTTTTTACTATTCAGCTTTATTGTAAATTTATGATTGTGAATTTTTATACCCTAACACATAAATACAACGCAAATGGAAATTGTTGAAACCAACCCAAAACAAAGACCTGGACTATTAACCGCCTTGTGCATCCTCACATTCATAGGGAGTGGTTTTGGCGTATTAAATAATATCATGGGAATGATAATGTCGCCAATAAAGAACTTTTTCGATCCAGATTTTTTTGAAATGGCATTAGAAGAAGTACAGGAAGAACCAGCACGCAAGTTTATTGAACAGGCTTTAGAAATTGGTCAAAGAGCTTTGGAGAACATTTTCGAGATTTCTCTCACACAATTTATACTGTATGCTGCTAGTTTAACAGGTGCTATTTTAATGTTCCAACTTAAAAAAGCAGGATTCTATATTTATACAATTGCCCAGGTTCTGCTTTTATTTGTTCCTGCGATATTCGTTGGCTTTAATTTATTTATAAACATCGGTATTTTATTCTCAAGTGTTTTTACCATTCTTTTTATTGCTCTTTACGCAATTAACCTAAAAAAAATGAACTAAATAATATTACTCATCCTACAAAAACCTTTTAATTATGGAAGAAAATGTAACAACTATCGAAATGCCTAAAAAACGACCTACATTCTTAACTGTATTGTGTATTCTATCGTTTATTGGTAGTGGATTCCTATTAGGAAGCAACATTTATCAGTATTTCATGTTCGATTCAACATATGCTAAACAAATGGAGATGTTGGAAACGCAACAAGAGGCATTATCGGATGCTGGTGTTGAGTCTGGATTTGCATACAATAGTATTCAAAATGGAATTGTAACTCTTGAAAAAACATCACAAAACCTTGGTTTAATTTCAGGTGCCAATATTCTATTTGCTTTACTAAGTTTACTAGGTGTATTCTTAATGTTTAAAATGAGCAAAAATGGTTTTTACTTGTATACTTTTGCAAATTTATTCTGGCTGCTTGTTCCTCTTGCCTTAATTGATTTTGAAGCTACCATGATGAATACCGCGGTATTAGGTTTCTTTACCATTGTGTTTATTATCATGTACGCAGTCAATTTAAAACACATGAAATAAATTATAGTTTCATATAAACTTCTTAAGCTGCTTCATTTTGGAGCAGCTTTTTTAATACTTTTTAAAATATTTTAACTCTCAGCAAACACAGATGTTTTGTAATTTTATGGGGCGAAACCATTAGTCCTTTTATCATGAAGAGCATAAACAAAATTTTATTTTCAATTGGTATTTTGCTACTTACTTGTAATGCCTTTGGACAAAATACCGAAAACGAAAACTTACCTAAAAAAGACATTAAAGTAAACAAAGAATACGACGAAGATGGAAATCTAATTCGCTATGATTCAAGCTATGTTTATTCCTGGTCATCAGATAGCACGAAGCAGTTTTTTAATGATTCGGCATTTTTTAACAAAATGGACATGAATAGAATGCACAAACAAATGCAGGAACAACTGAGTCGTTTCTTTGGTCCGGATAGCTTGAGACTAAAAAATAACAAACATCCATTCTTTTCTGATGATTTTTTTAATGATGATTTCTTTGGTGATGATTTTTTCGATTCAAAGATGTTTCGCAGAAACTTTCATCAGGCTGATTCGAGTCGAAATGATTTTTTTAAAGAACTGGAAGAGATGATGAAAAACAGAAGACAATTCAGACAGGAATACAATAGCAAAATGCAAAGAGAACTGGATTCGTTAAGAAATGATTTCCTGGAGCAAAGACGAGAATACTATCAGAAAAGAGATTCAATATATCGCAAACACAATGGAATGCATAACAATCCAATAGATTTGTAATGCTATCCGTATTTATTATACCCTTTAGATAGCAATCTATCGGTATTAATACCTTTCAAACACAGCCTGGCAATTCATTTTGTCAGGCATTTTTAATTGATATTCACAATCCAAGTGAGATTATCAATATTATAATGATTCCACATGATGCATACTGATAATTCCACTCAAAGTGGGAACATCAGGAAACTGAATTCTCCTAAAAACATGAAGAATAAAATATCTAATTGACGCTGATCTTTACGATTTTATATGATTGATTATGATCTGGTTCATTAAATACATTCAAAGTCACCAAAAGTTTACTATTCCCAAATCATAAATAATCATGATAATCTGCGTCTTATTGTTAGTTTGATTTAATCCGCAGTAATCTTCACCAAATGCTGACGATAAGCCGAGAACAACTTCGACTTGGAAACAAAACCTATGTACTTTCCTTCATCAATCACAGGTAAATTCCAAGCACCGGTTTCCGTAAATTTCTTTAATACCACCTCCATAGGATCTTTATAGGAAATAGAAGCTGGTGGCATAATCATCACATTACTTATTGGTGTATTGTACATCTCTTTGTCAAACATGATCTCCCGAACATCATCCAGTAACACAACACCAATAAGGTAGCCCTCTTCGGTTAGCACCGGATAGATATTCCTTTTCGATTTCGAAATTACTTGAATTAAATCCTCAAGGGTAGCATTCTCGTTAATACTCTTTAAGTCCTTCTCAATTACCTTTGACAGCTGCATGAAGGTAAGTACTGCCCTATCCTTATTGTGAGTGATCAACTCCCCTTTCCTGGCCAACTGAGTTGTCACAATCGACTCTTTTTGCAAACTCTTTACCGTGATAAATGATATGGTAGTTGACAGCATCAAAGGAACAATTAATTCGTAACCACTGGTAATTTCGGCAATCAGGAAAATCCCCGTTAAGGGTGCTTGTAATACCCCACCCAAAACACTTGCCATTCCAACTAAAGTAAAATTGTTGGCATCCAATGGTTCGCCCAGCTGAAAATGATTGTATAAATAAACAAATACAAAGCCCAACATGGCACCGGTAAATACCGAAGGAGCAAAAATTCCTCCAATACCACCAGCCCCCAAAGTAATTGAGGTAGCAATTACTTTTAGAAACACCATGGCTCCAACAAAAATTACCACCATATACCAAACATCGGTGTAATTCTCGAATAAACTCGAACGAAACACTTCATCTAACCTGCCTCCAATAAGCGCTTTTACCGTATTGTAACCCTCACCATAAAGAGCAGGAAAATAGAAAATTAAAACTCCCAATGCCAATCCGCCAATTAGCATTCGGTGGCGCAACAACTTTATGGCTTCAAATTTATTTTCGATCCACAGAAACATACGCGTAAAATAAACCGATACAAAACCCGACAAGATCCCCAATAAAATGAAAAATGGAATATCTCTTGCCGCAAATGGTGTATTAATGGCAAATTCAATCAGAATCTCCTCATCTAAAAACAACTTTGTAGTAATTGCACCACTTACCGATGCCATTAAAAGTGGTATTAACGAAAAGCGTGAAAGATCGATTAATAAAACTTCAAGGGCAAAAACAATGGCTGCAATGGGTGTATTAAAAATTGCAGCAATGGCACCCGAAGCACCACATGCCAACATTACCGTTATTTCTTTATAATTCAGATGAAAATTACGAGCCATATTGGAACCTATGGCTGCTCCCGAAGAAATGATAGGTGACTCCAGTCCGATACTCCCACCAAAACCTGCAGTAATAATGGAACCAATTACCGAAGAATAGGTTTTATGGAACTTTACAATGCTATTTCGCTTGGATATGGCCTGTAGAATGGCCGTAATATTGTGCTTGATAAAATCACGAATAATGAATTTTTTAAACAACAATGTCAAGCCCACTCCTATCATGGGATACAAGAAAAACAAGTAATTCTGATAAGCCCAATCAATCCCCTCCAATAAAAACTCTCTTCCACGATAAACTGCCGTTTTCAATATCAAAGCGGTCATGCCAGAGGCAACTCCAACAAATACACTTAATATTAACATGAAGTTTTGATTGTTGATATGTTTTAATCGCCAAATTAAAAATCGGCGCCAGCGGGTTGTTCTTGCCATAGGGTTAAATTGGGTTATAGCTCCTAATTTAACCATTTGAGTGGTAATATGAAAGAGAGATAAGAAATCCTCCTAAAATTTTGAACTGTTACATTTTTACTAGTAACTACAGTGATTCTATATCAGGTTTACTTATTTCAAAGTTGCCCCTTACAATAACATTTCCTTCATTAAATGATGAAAGAACAAAAGGACAATCTTTCGAGCTTCCATTAAATGATGAAAGAGTAAAAGGACAACCTTTTAAGCTTTCATTAAATGATAATGCATCAAAATATCATTTTGCTTTTATCAAATGATAATTACTTAATATTAAAAAATAAGAGGCTATTTTAAAAACTAGCCTCTTCTAATTCCTAACAAACACAATCCGAAGCAGAGCCAAACTCAACTACCGAGTTGATGACAGCAAAAATGATAATTGCAGCCAATTTTGAGGTACGATTGTCTTCATCAAATCGAGGCGAAACTTCGGCAATATCGAAACTAATCACTTTGCCCGATTGAATTACAGTTTTTATCAGTTTCACTATAATTTCGGGATGCAAACCAAAGGGCTGAGGTGCACTTACCCCTGGTGCATAGGCCGATGATATTACATCCGAACAAAGAGTCATATATATCTTTCTTTGCTTCTTGGTAAATCGAACAATGTCCTGTCCCACGGCAAACATGCTGTCATTGGAGATGTCCTTCGCCATTAGGTATTTTACGCCCAAATCATCAGCTTTTTTAAACAAACTCACCGTATTGCCATATTGTTGGATACCAGCAACCATATATCGAAAATCTTTTCCATTCTCACTACAGCGATCAGCAATCTGTGCAAACATGGTTCCCGAACTTGCACCCTTTTGATACGGACGCATATCGAAATGAGCATCCAAATTAAATATTCCCAGCTCCTGATTCTCTTGCTCTGCCAAATATCTTTCAATTCCCAAATAATGTCCATAGGCTATTTCGTGTCCTCCACCTAAAATCAATGGAAACAGTCCCATTTTTAGCATTTTGTACACAGCTTCGGATAATATACTTTGTACCTCTTCCAATTCTACTCCATTGCTAACGATATTACCGCAATCGTAAATACTAGTGCCTTGCGGAAATGAGCAAGGCAGGTTTGCCATTTCTTTTCGGATACTGTTGGGAGCCTTTGAGGTTCCTTTTCTTCCAAGGTTTCTTTGCACTCCTTTATCGCAACAAAAACCCAATAAACCAAAGCCTTTTAAAGTTCTATCCTGCGAATCAAGTAAATCTATGGGTTTTACAATCTGATGCCAACGAAAGGCATCGTAATCCTCCTCATCATCAATCCTTCCTTTCCAGATTTCAGGATCGATTGTTTTGTAATGTTTGTTGTTCATGATTAATAGTTTATTGCTGCAAAGATAAGTAATATCAAAGTCCAAAAATCAAATTCCAAACTCCAAATCATAAGAAAAAAGCTCACTCGTAACCGAGCAAGCTTTTATCTAACCTAAACTAATCTAAAATAAAACTATTATTCATCTGAAAAGTGCACCAAAACCCTTCGGTAAACGTTGAAGATCTTGGCTTTGGATACAAATCCCAAATATTTTTCGTCCTGCGTAACCGGAAGATTCCAGGCTCCTGTTTCTTCAAATCTCCTCATCACTTTTTCCATAGGAGCATTGGCATCTAAAATTGCAGGTGGCATGATCATTAAATTTCTTACATACGTTTCATCGTACATCTCTGGATTAAACATGATATGTCGAATATCATCCAAAAGAACAATTCCCAATAGCTTATCATCCTCATCAACCACAGGGAAAATATTTCTTTGTGAGTGCGAAATAATTTTCACCAACTCCCCTAATGTGGCATCAGGACTTACCTTTTTCAAGTCAGTCTCGATTACCTTGCCCAACTTCATTAAAGTAAGAACAGCTTTATCCTTATTGTGAGTAATCAGCTCCCCACGTTTGGCCAAACGTTTGGTGTAGATTGAATGTGGTTCAAAATACATGATGGTTAAATAAGCAATTGTTGCGGTAACCATGATAGGAATGAACAATTCGTATCCTCCGGTAATTTCAACAATCAGGAATATTGCAGTTAATGGAGCATGCATTACACCAGCCATCATTCCTGCCATCCCTATTAAGGTAAAATTGCTTTCGGACAATTTCACAAAATTAAAGCCGTTAATAAATCGGGCTACAAAAAAACCTGAAACTCCACCAAGAAATAGCGAAGGTGCAAATATACCTCCAACACCACCACTACCTGTGGTAACCGTTGATGCAATTACTTTAAATCCTAAAATCAGCACAACATATCCCAACAACAACCAATAGTTATCTTTTAAAAAATAGAAGATACCGTTGTTTACCAAATGGGTGTGATTTCCATCTAACAAAGCTTGAATTGTAGTATAACCTTCACCATATAAAGGAGGAAATAAAAAGATCAGAATGCCCAATAGGATTCCTCCTACCATCATTTTTCGATAGCAATTGGTAATTCGATCAAACTGCCCTTCCAAATACATTGAAAATCGAGTAAAATAAAGCGAAACCAATCCGGCAAACACGCCCAAAAGAATGTAATATGGAAAGTTACCAATTACGAAAGGCTCTGTTACATCATAGGAAAGCAAAACACCTTTTCCCATAAAGAAATAAGCAATACTAGCTCCTGTAATTGATGAAATCAATAGTGGAATTAAGGAAGCCATGGTCAAATCCAACATCAATACCTCCAAGGTGAATACCATTCCGGCCATTGGTGCTTTAAAGATTCCTCCGATTGCTCCTGCTGCTCCACACCCAACCATTAGCGTAATGATTTTCTGATTCATGTGGAACATTCTTCCAAGATTGGAACCAATTGATGCACCAGTTAATACTACCGGAGCCTCTGCTCCTACCGATCCACCAAAACCAATGGTTAAAGTACTTGCCAGTACCGAGGAATAGTTATTATGTGATTTTATGAGTGAATTCTTTTTCGAAATGGCATATAATATTCTTGATACCCCATGACCAATGTTATCCTTTACAAAGAATTTTACGAACAGTACAGTTAGTAATATACCCACGGCAGGATATGCCAAATACAACAAGTTGGCAGACTCCACATGCAATCGATGAGTTAGAAAATGGTGTGTAAAATGGATTGTATTTTTGAGTACAAGCGCAGCCAAACCACTCACTACTCCCACCAAAAAACTCAAAATTAAAACAAACTGTCTTTCCTTAATGTTTTTTACTCTCCAAATTAAAAATCGAGAAAGCAAACTTTTATTCTTCATTGCTCCGAATCAAGATTATCTTATTCAACTTACATAAATTAAAAAAGGTCGGATGGCTGCAGAAGTCAGGCGGCCTTTGAGATGAATACATAAAAAAGTTTAGCAACTTACAAAAAAAGATGTACTCATCTGATTCTCTTATCTGTTATACAAATCTTTTGCATTAACAAATCTGAAAAAGTGACTGCAAAAGTAATAGATAATTGGTAAGGATACCCCCTTTTCTCAAGATTTTTTAAAAAGTTTTCAAATAGACAAATAACACACTGAAATAGAGCTAGAATCAATAAAACGATTGCGTATTTGATAATAAATTTTGAATCATTTTACCTTTCTTTATTATCTAATCTTCCGAGAAGTGCTTCAGCATTCGGCGATAAGTTGAGAATATTTGAGCACGAGAAACACAACCACAATATTTGCCATCTTTCAAAACCACCAAATTGAACTTATCGGAATATTGATATTTTCTGGCGACATCAGCCATCGATTCATCATGCTGAATGACTACTTGTGGTACAACCATTAAATCACGAACAAAAACACTATCATATTTTTCTGGTTGGAACATGATTTCACGAATATCATCCAATTTTACAATTCCCTCAAAATTGTTTTCATCATCAATTACAATAAAGATGTTACGTTGTGCTTTTGCTATAATTTTCACCAAATCGCCAAGAGTAGCTTCTGAATTGATGGTACTAAAATTCTTTTCAATCAACTTGGTAACTCGCATAAGCGAAAGCACATTCTTATCCTTATCGTGAGTCATTAGCTCTTTTCGTTTTGCCAGCTGAATGGTATAAACCGAATGAGGCTCAAAAGTTTTAACCGTAGCATAAGAAATGGTTGCCGTAATCATTAAGGGAACAAAAAGCTGATAACCTCCTGAAATATCTGCAATCAAGAAAAGCCCTGTTAAAGGAGCATGCAAAACTCCGGCAATCATTCCTGCCATTCCTATCAAGGCAAAGTTATTTACCGGCAAATCCCTTAATCCAAAATACCCTACTACTTTTGCAAACAGTACTCCCGAGTTTACGCCCATAAACAAAGTTGGTGCAAAAATACCACCTACGCCACCGGCTCCAAAGGTGATTGATGCTGCAATAACTTTAAAGAATATGACCATTGCCATTAAAGCAACAAATACCCAAAAGTTATCTTGCAAGGCATAGAAAAAGGAATTGTTGTAGAGATACGAATAATCGCCCGAAAGACATGCATTTATTGCATGATAGCCTTCTCCGAACAATGATGGAAAAAAGAAAATAATTACCCCAAGAAACAATGCTCCAAACAATAACTTTTTATAAACATTATCTATTTTTTCAAAAACACCATGAATAAACATGTATGATTTTGTAAAATAAGTAGCAACCAAGCCCGTAAAAACTCCCAATAAAATATAATAAGGTAAATCCCTCATTTCAAAACCATTTTCAACTTCGAATGGATATAAAACATCCATCCCCAAAAAGAAATAAGATGTTAAAACTGCCGAAGCTGAAGCTAATAAAAGTGGCACCAAAGACCACATGGTAAGATCCAACATGATAACTTCCATCGCAAAAACTATGGCAGCAATCGGAGCTTTAAAAATAGCAGCCATAGCTCCGGCACATGCACAACCCAATAACAAAGTAATTTGCTTATAGTTTAAATGAAACAACCTACCAATATTCGATCCTAATGCTGCACCTGTTGCAACAGTGGGTCCCTCTAGTCCAACCGATCCACCAAATCCTACTGTAAATGCTGAGGTAATAATGGAGGAAAACATATTGTGGCGATTAATTTGTCCATTGGTCTTGGAAATACTGTATAGAACATTTGGTATTCCATGTCGAACCGGACGTCGAATCACAAACTTGATGAATAAAACAGCAACTGTAATACCTATGGTAGGATAAATTACATAAAGGATGTTCTGGTACTGGTCTGACGAATTGTTTTGCAACAACTCACTGATAAAGTGTACCGAGTTTTTAATAATTACTGCTGCAATACCAGAGGTTATGCCGATAAGCACCGCCATAAAAGAGATAAATTGACGATCGCTCACATGCTTTAAGCGCCAAACTAAAAAACGTCCTAATAATGATTTTTTCTTCACTCAATAAATTTATAAAACCAAGCAAAACTACTTGATTGATAATGGTTAATCCCCCTAAATGTTTTCGAGCATAAAAAAAGTAATATTGATTGTAAGAAACAAGAACCTTTGCACAATTCGAACCCAATATTTAATCAGAATTCAATATCTATAATTATTCTAAAGAATAAATGTATAAAAACCTTCATTACCAATACTGATATGCTCAAAATCATACTTCAACATCTTATTCTTATCAAGAATTTTTCTAAATTTGCAATCGAACAATTCATCTAATAAGGCACAAGAAAAATACAATGCTCTTGTGTCTTTTTTGCTTGTATACTAATAGAATATAATATAATGACAAATAGAATTACATCTCTTTTTGGAATAGAATTCCCTCTTGTGCAAGGAGGAATGGTATGGTGTTCGGGTTGGAAATTGGCTTCAGCAGTAAGTAATGCTGGCGGTCTAGGTTTAATTGGTGCGGGATCAATGCACCCCGAAACTTTCAAAGAACACATTCAAAAAGCAAAAGCTGCTACTTCTAAACCTTTTGGTGTTAATGTTCCATTATTATATCCTGAAATGGATAAAATCATGAACATTATTATTGAGGAAGAAGTGAAAATTGTTTTCACATCGGCAGGAAGTCCTAAAAAATGGACGCCATTTTTAAAAGAGCATGGAATTACAGTTGTTCATGTTGTATCAAGCGCATTCTTTGCAAAAAAATGCGAAGACGCTGGAGTTGATGCTATTGTTGCTGAAGGCTTTGAAGCCGGAGGACACAATGGTAGAGAAGAAACAACTACGATGACACTAATCCCTTCGGTTAGAAAAGCAACTACTCTTCCAGTAATAGCAGCCGGTGGAATTGGATCGGGACAAAGCATGTTGGCAGCAATGGTTCTAGGTGCCGATGGTGTACAAATGGGAACTCGTTTTGCTGTAGCTGAAGAATCTTCAGCGCATATTGATTTTAAAAAATCAGTTATTGAACTGGGTGAAGGGGGAACAAAATTGGCCCTTAAAAAACTGGCTCCAACCCGCCTGGTTAAAAATCAATTCTTTGAGCAAGTTAATGATGCTGAATGCAGAGGTGCATCGCAGGAAGAAATGAGAGAGCTTCTAGGAAAAGGACGTGCCAAAAAAGGCATGTTTGAAGGAAACCTTGAAGAGGGAGAATTGGAAATTGGACAAGTTTCGGCCTTGATATCCAAAATCCAATCGGTAAAAGAAATTGTGAGTGAGATAAAATCCGAATACAAGGAAGCATTAACTGGCTTAGCCAAATTCAATATCTAAATGATAGAATTCGATAAATTTACACTTGAAAATGGATTAAGAGTAATTGTTCATCGGGATGAAACAACTCCGATGGCTGCTGTTAACCTTTTATACAATATTGGTTCAAAAGATGAAGCTCCTGAACGCACGGGTTTTGCTCATTTATTTGAGCATTTGATGTTTGGTGGATCTGTAAACATTCCCAATTACGATGAGCCTTTGCAATTGGTTGGCGGAGACAACAATGCATGGACAAGCAACGATGTAACCAACTATTATCTTACAGTTCCAAAAGACAATCTGGAAACTGCATTTTGGTTGGAATCAGACAGAATGCTGAGTTTGGCTTTTAGCGAGAAAAGCCTGGAGGTTCAACGAAATGTTGTAATTGAAGAGTTTAAACAAAGATATTTTAACCAACCTTACGGTGATGTTTGGTTGCATTTACGCCCATTGGCATACAAAAAACATCCATATCAATGGTCGACAATTGGAAAATCGATTGAGCAGATTGAAACCGTACAACTGGATGAAGTCAAAGCATTTTTCTTTAAGCATTATGCGCCAAACAATGCAATACTTGTGGTGTCGGGTAATGTAGAAACCGAGAATGTAAAGCGCTTGGCAGAAAAATGGTTCGGACCAATTGAACGTCGGGAAATTGCCGAGCGAAACCTCCCTACAGAACCCAAACAAAATGAATTGAGAACTTTACATTTAGAACGCAATGTTCCGTTCGATGCAATTTATATGGCTTTCCACATGGGTAAAAGAACCGATGATGAGTTCTACTCTACCGATTTGACTTCTGATGTTTTATCAAATGGTCAATCATCAAGAATTTTTCAGAAGCTGATAAAAGAACGTAACTTGTTCTCTTCTATTGATGCCTACCTTACCGGTGATTTTGAACCTGGACTTTTCCTGGTAACTGGAAAATTAAGCGAAGGAGTTTCTTTTGAAACAGCCGAGGCTGCTATTTGGGAAGAATTAAATAAAATTGCCACAGAAAAGATTACTGATTACGAATTACAAAAGGTTAAAAACAAGATTGAATCGAGCCTGGTATTTTCAGAAATCAGCTACTTAAACAAAGCCATGAATCTTGCCACACACGAACTACTTGGCGATGCGAATGAGATCAACACCGAGGTAGAGAAATATCGTAAAGTAAGCATTGATGATATATTAAACACATCAGCAAAGCTTTTTAGAAAAGAGAATTGTTCGATTTTATATTATCACGCAAAAAAATAGGAATGGAAAAATTATATAGAAACACTGCTCCTGAATTCAAAACTGTTGATAGTATAGAGATTCTTGGAGATATAAAATATACCCTGAGCAATAATATTCCGGTACATGTAATTAATGGAGGGAGTCAGGAAGTATTAAAAATAGAATTCATTTTTGATGCTGGAATATGGTATCAAAACTCACCTCTCGTAGCAAGTATGGCCAACAGTATGCTTAACGAGGGAACCAGCAAGTACAATGCTGCTGAAATTGCAGAAAAGTTCGACTTTTATGGAGCCTACATTGGTTTTTCTGCAGCCAAACACGACGCGAGTGTTTGTTTGTACACCTTGAATAAATACCTTTCTCAAACGCTTGAAATAACCGAAAACCTGATTAAGGATTCCATTTTCCCGCAAAAGGAATTTGAAACCATTCTTTTGAATAAGAAACAACGTTTTCAGATTGAGCATCAAAAAACAAATGTCCTTGCAAAAGATGAGTTCAGTAGTTTAATCTATGGAAAACAACATCCTTACTCGAATATTTTCGATGAATCGGAGTTCGACAAATTAGATATCAATACCGTTAAGGAATTCTACAAAACACATTACACTCCGAATAACTGTAAAATTATCATTGCAGGCAAAGTTGATCAATCTGTTATCGATAAACTGGAAGAGCTGTTTGGAAAGAAAGCTTGGCCTAAAAAGGATAATTTGATTCATGCAAAACACGAAATCCAATCATCAGAAGAGAACAAAAGCTTTGTATGTAAGGATGATGCCGTTCAGGCTTGCATTCGCATAGGTCGACCTATTTTCAACAAAACGCATAAAGATTACACTACACTGCATCTTTTCAATTTAATTCTTGGAGGATATTTTGGTTCACGCCTTATGCAAAACATCCGTGAAGATAAAGGTTATACATATGGAATTAATTCCATTATTATTTCTCATTTAAAAGGAGGACACTTTGTAATTGTTACCGAAGTTGGAAGTGATGTTTGCAAAGCGGCAATTGATGAAATCCATAAAGAAATTAAAAGATTAAGAGAAGAGTTGGTATCAGATGAAGAGTTGAATCTGGTGAAAAATTACATTTCTGGCGAAATGCTACGCAATCTTGACAGTCCCTTTGCTCTTTCTGAAAGTTTGAAAGGCAACTTGCCTTTTGGATTAGATAACTCTTACTATCAAAACTTTATAAAAGAATTGAAAAGGGTTGACGCTGAAAAAATCAAAACTCTGGCAAATACTTATTTTCAAGAAGAAGATCTTAAACTAGTTGTTTGTGGTCCAGATAATTGCAAAAATTCAATCTAAAAACGCTTAGTTTTTAACAAACCGATTAAATCATAGGATAAATTATCAGCAATCTTGCTTAAAATCCATTTTAAAGACGATTTGTATAGAAAATAGTACAATTTTAAGCTTAGCAAAGCATTAAATAATAGTTAGATTTCGCTACATTTAGAGATTACAACTAAAATTAACAAAGAAGAGAACTCAAGTTTATTTATGAACGTTGAAACCGAAAAAGATAAACAATTAGTACTTGATGCTTATGAAGCTCTTTTAAAAGACTGCAAAAGAAGTCATGCTGAAGAGAGTCGTAAGATGATTGAGAAGGCTTTCCAATTTGCCTGGAAAGCCCACAGAGGTGTGCGAAGAAAATCAGGAGAACCATATATATTACATCCAATTGAAGTTGCTCATATTGCTGCCAAAGAAATGGGTCTTGGCACAAAATCAATTGTTGCAGCTTTGCTTCACGATGTGGTTGAAGATACAGATTATACCGTTGAAGATATTGAAAATCTATTTGGCGAGAAAGTATCTCAAATCGTTGATGGACTAACCAAAATCAAAGGTGTTTTTGATCAGAAAACATCAATGCAAGCGGAAAACTTCAGAAAAATGCTTCTCACCTTATCAGATGATTTACGTGTAATTCTGATAAAAATGGCTGATCGCCTGCACAACATGCGAACCTTAAGTTCCATGCCATTGCGCAAGCAAATGAAGATTGCTGGTGAAACTCTTTTTCTTTTTGCTCCATTGGCTCATCGTATGGGCCTATACACAATAAAAACAGAGCTTGAGAATCTAAGTTTAAAGTATGAGCATCCTGATGATTACAACTTAATTGATGAGAAGATAAAAGAGCAGGAAGCCAAACAAGCTAAGCTTATTGAGCGAATTATTGCGCCTATTGAAGTAAAACTGCAAGACAATAACATCCGCTGCTCCATAAAAAACCGTCCTCGTTCCATTTATTCCATTTGGACCAAAATGCAAACTCAGAATGTTAGCGTAGAGGAAATTTATGACTTGCTTTCGGTTCGTGTTGTTTTTAAGCCTGAAGAAGGCATTCCTGAAAAAAACCAATGTTGGAATATTTACTCTCTAATCACCGATATCTACAAACCAAAACCAGAGCGAATAAGAGACTGGGTTAGTACCCCTAAAGCAAATGGTTACGAAGCATTGCATGTAACTGCCATGGGACCGCAAGGAAATTGGGTAGAATTTCAGATTAGAACAGAAAGAATGGATGATATTGCAGAAAAAGGCTTTGCAGTTCATTCAAAATACAATATTAATGGTTCCGGCGAATCGGAACTTGATAAATGGCTAAAGGATGTAAGAGAAATTCTTGATAATCCTGAAGCCGATGCAATGGCATTTTTAGATGAATTTAAACTGAACCTGTTCTCACAGGAAATTCAGGTTTTTACACCTAAAGGTCATATTAAAACCTTACCTAAAAATGCTACCACGCTGGATTTTGCCTATGAAATTCATACAGACATTGGCAACCAATGCATTGGTGCTAAAGTAAATCACCGCTTGGTTCCTCTTAGTCATGTACTTAAAAGTGGCGATCAGGTGGAAATCCTTACCTCCGAAAAACAATCTCCAAAACATGAGTGGACCGAATTTGTTGTTACAGCAAAAGCCAAATCGAAAATAAAGTCCGCTTTTAAGAAAGAGAGAAAAGAATATACCAGCAAGGGTGCCAGAATGGTAGAAGATCAACTTTTAGAGGTTGGACTTCAGCTAAATGCTAAAGCCTTGCGAAAAATGCTTGAACATTATAAACTATCTGGCAAGGAAGAGTTATTCTATAAAATTGGTATGGGTAAAATCGATATCAATGAAATAGAAGCTATTGTTCGCAAAAAATCGCGCAGCAAATTCATTAAATATTGGCGACTTAATTTTTTTGGTGATAGTGACAAAGAGGAAGCCGAAGAAGAAACCACAAGCGAAACAGTTGAAGACCAGAAGCCAACCATTGATAAAAAGAAGACTTTTATGCTTAATGAAATGGCTGCCAATGAGTCCTACAAAATTGCCACTTGCTGTAAGCCTATTCCAGGTGACGAGGTTCTTGGTTATTTAGATATGGCCAACAACGTAACCATTCACAAACGAAAATGTCCAAATGCCTTAAAACTGATGTCAAGTCAGGGAGATCGAATCTTAGCAGCCGACTGGACCAGTCATAGGTTAATGTCTTTCCTTGCTGTTATTGAGCTTTCAGGCATTGATAAAATTGGAATTGTGAACGAGGTAACCAATATTATCTCAAAAGATCATGACGTAAATATGAGGTCTCTTCACTTCGAAAGTCACGATGGCGTTTTCGAAGGACTGATTCACCTTTACGTTCACAATACGGAAGACCTTAACAATCTTATCGTGAAGCTTATCAAGATCAAAGGCCTTGATAACGTGAAACGTATCGAAAATATTGAAGAATATTCCTAGATAAAATTTATTCTAAATAAGGTTTTAATTCTAAAAAAAATTACTATTTTAGACCATTATTTTAAATTAGATTAGATAACACCTAGGTTATTTTTAAGATATGAGCAACGAGGACACCAAAGAAATTGTGAAGAAGATGTTTACCGAATATCTTCAGAAAAAGGGACATCGAAAAACCCCTGAAAGATATGCTATTTTAGATGAGATTTACTCACGTGAAGGGCATTTCGATATCGAGTCTCTTTACATATTTATGAAAAACAAAAATTATCGTGTAAGTAGAGCAACTCTTTATAATACTATAGATTTGCTTCTTGATTGCAAATTGGTAATCAAGCATCAATTTGGTAAAAATATTGCTCAATTCGAAAAGGCTTACGATAGCAACAAACACGATCACTTAATTTGCACTCGTTGTGGAAAAGTATTAGAATTCTGCGACACAAGACTGGATGATGTAAGAAGAAACGTATCGGACGATATGGATTTCAAGGTTTCGCACCACTCATTATACATCTATGGAACTTGTCAGGAATGTAGAAAACTAGAAAACAACTAAATTTATCAACAATCATATTTCCCTAAAAACCTCTTAAAAACAAGAGGTTTTTTTGTACCTGCACATTTTATCAACAAGCTGAATTTTCTTCAAAGCAATATCAAAATAATTACTACCTTTGACTGTTAAAACTTGTAACCATCCTTCAAGATTTAACATCAAATCCGAACCGTTTTATAAATCCGAAAAAATAACAATTCGGTCCGGTAAATTAGATTATAAGATTTAAATCAAATTATTAGACAAGATGAAAGTTGATGTGCTTTTAGGCCTCCAGTGGGGAGATGAAGGTAAAGGAAAAGTTGTGGATGTACTGACCCCAAAGTACGATTTAATTACCCGTTTTCAGGGTGGACCAAATGCAGGACATACCTTAGAATTTAACGAGATAAAACACGTTTTACACACTATTCCTTCTGGTATTTTCCGCGATGATAAAATCAATGTAATTGGTAATGGTGTTGTTATTGATCCTGTAATCTTTAAAAAGGAGATTGAAGGAATTAAAGGATTGGGTATTGATTTGTCTAAATCATTATTCATTTCTAAAAAAGCACATTTAATTTTACCATCTCACAGAATTCTTGATGCTGCTTCGGAAGCTGCCAAAGGAAAATCGAAAATTGGTTCTACTCTTAAAGGTATTGGCCCAACTTATATGGACAAAACTGGTAGAAACGGTTTAAGAGTTGGTGATATTAACAGTAATTTTAAAGAAAAATACGATCTTTTAGTTGCTAAGCACCGTCAGATGCTTGATAAATTCTACGAGTTCGACTATGATATTTCTGAGTACGAAGCTGAATGGTTCGAAGGAATTAAAGTTCTTAGCGAATTCCAACACATCGATAGCGAACAATTCCTAAACGATGCATTAAAAGAAAACAAATCAATTCTTGCGGAAGGTGCTCAAGGTACTCTATTGGATATTGATTTTGGTTCATACCCATTCGTAACATCTTCGAACACTGTTTGTGCTGGTGCTTGTACTGGTTTAGGTGTTGCTCCTAACAGAATTGGTAATGTTATTGGTATTTTTAAAGCTTATTGTACTCGTGTAGGTATGGGACCATTCCCTACTGAATTGTTCGATGAAGATGGACAAAAATTAAGAGACAATGGTAATGAGTACGGCTCTACTACAGGTCGTCCAAGACGTTGTGGTTGGTTAGATTTAGTATCATTGAAGTATTCTATCATGATTAATGGCGTTACTGAATTAACCATGATGAAATCAGATGTTATGGATGATTTTGAAAGTGTTAAAATCTGTACTTCATACAAAGTAAATGGTCAGGAAGTAGCACACGTTCCTTACGAAATGACTGAGGATATTGAGCCAGTTTACACTGAATTTAAAGGATGGAAAACTGATATGACTTCAATGACTCATGAAAATGAATTCCCGGAAGAATTTAATGCGTATATTGATTTCATTGAGAAAGAAACAGGAGTTCCTGTAAAAGTTGTTTCGGTAGGTCCTAACCGAGCACAAACAATCGACAGAATGATTGACTAAGATCAACATATATTATATAGAAAATCCCGCTATTAAGCGGGATTTTTTTTCATACTGCACGTACAACCTGGAATACTCTTACGCCATTTTTAAAATAACGCGTTTGTAATACACTCCATCGACCACATAAAATGTTCTACCATTTTTCGTAATCAATTTGTACCCATTTGGCAAATTGTCTACTTGTATGCCAACAGGAGGCGTAACAATTTCATACCTTTTTCCTAACGCAATGTAATAGGTGCCGTAATGGTAAAAATAGTTACGATCATTTAAAACAATTCGAACGTGCTTTGCCGGTAGCACCTTAACCCTAATTCCTACCGGTGCAGCAACAATCTTGTATCCCCGGGTTGATTTTTTATAATAAATTCCATTTGCATGATAAAACACTCCTTTGCCATACTTTATTCTTTTGGCGGAATTCACATACAAAACATGTGTTCCTTTTGCAGGATATCGTTTGTATCTTTTATGCTTTACTACTAATTTTTTGTAAGTTCGCTTAGCCTGTACCTTACCAGGAATAAGCATACCACCCGATAAAAGGAATACAACAGCTAATAGTTTCACCAAATTCCTCATTCTTTTACATTTTGAATTCTTCCACAAATCGATTCAACAATAAATCCCGGGCGATATGAATTCTGACCTATTTATTTACCAAATAATTGCTTCGCTTTTTAAACTGCTCATTTGTTAGGTTTACACTAAAGCTTCCATTACTGATATCCTTGTATTCACTTGTCTTCACAAATTTCAACTTACCAGTGCCTTTTAGAAAAATTCGCCCTTCAAAACTTCCGTATAATACGTTGTTTTCAAATCCAGTTAATGTGAGTTTAATTTTGTCTTTTTTCACATTGCCCTGATATTCACAAACACCTGTCTCATTACAAAAACTTCTTTCTCTTTGCACTTCCTGCTCATTATACCAGGATACATAACCCGATTCATCAAATTCACCACAAACCACATGGGGAAACTTAATATCATGCAAGTCTACTCCTTGAACTCCAATACTAATTTCTTCTGCAGTATCCATACAATCACTGTCTGCAATTAAACCTGTCAGGTAGATTGTTTTATCTTCTCGATTCCAAACACCCTCACAATTTTTCATTTCAACGCAGCAATTGTCATTCCCTAAAAACTGCATACTAATCTGATTATCGTTTTTTTGATCTAACGTTTTGGTATTTATCCTTGCTGTATTCGATACAGTAGAACATGAAACAAATAAGAACAAGGCTATTCCAGCATAAATTAGTCGTACTTTCATAAGGCAATTTTTTATTTTACAGATGCATCTTTAATAAAAAGGTTGCGAGTAGTTTTAAGTTTTGTCTATTAATAAAACGATAAAATAGAACATTACCCTACTAAAAAAATATGATTTCTTTATCATATTTTATTCAAAACGCTAAGTTTTAAGCACAAAAAAAGCTGCCAAATTATTGACAGCTTTGTTTTCTATATTGAAATATCTCTATTTACTATTCGAAGGCAACTCTAAACCGTATCCTGATACTTTATCCTCTCGCTTTAACAACAAGGCAAAGATAAATCCAACAATCCCAAGACCAGAAAACATGATCATTGTGTAAGTATAATCTAAGCTTTCCGTCCCTACGGGATTAGTACCATCCAAAATCATTCCTGCTAAAATTGGGAAAGCCCAGAGACCTAAATTCTGCACTGAAAACATGAAACCATATGCAGAACCAATTCTCTTTTCATCAATCATTTTAGCAACAGAAGGCCACATAGCTGCAGGCACTAACGAGAATGCCAAGCCCAAAATCACCATCATAACATATGGAGTAACTGTGGTAAATGCAAAAGTAAGATGCACAATTGTTAATATTAAGGACCCATATATCATCAAGGATGCTGCTTTCCCATACTTGTCAACAAAGAATCCAAAAATAGGAGTAAACAACATGGTTCCTAGCGGCATCATAGCTGCAATATCACCACTTTGGATTTCGGTTAAACCAAACTTGTTTTTAAAGAAATCTGCCGAAAATGCAAAAAATGGAAACACTGCTGAATAAAAGGTCAAACACAAAAGTGTAACAAAAATAAATGATCGATTTGTAATCAACTTTCCAAGATCTGAAAACTTAAATGGATCTGATTTAGATTCAAGTGTACTTTTCTCAACTTGCTTATCCAACTTCAGGTCGAACATCATATAAATCAAAAATACAAGAAGTGCTGTAGTTACAAAGAAAGCTGCAAACCATGTTGCCACTGTCCACCCAGCTTCAGCATTAATCAATCTAGGTGAAAGCATTAATGCCAACATAGAACCTGTTCTTGCCAAACCTAGTTTTACACCAAATGCCAAAGCCAGCTCTTTTCCTTTGAACCATTTTACAATGATTTTACTAATTACAACAATACTGGTTTCTGCTCCTAAACCAAATAGGAATCGCCCCAATAACATCATTTTTAATTCTGGTGAATATCCAGGCATAAAAGAAGACATGAAAGCGTAGCCTAAACCTTCATTACGGTACATATCACTGGCTCCATAAGCAGTAAGCAAAGCTCCCAATGCCATAAATGCGATAAACATGAACCCAGTTCTACGAATGCCCAGTTTATCAAGAATTACTCCCCCAAAAACTGCCATTAGTAAAAAAACATTGGGTACTGAATATACCGAGACAAACAGACCAAAATCGGTACTATCGAATCCAAGCTCTCTGGTTAAGGTTGATTTTAATGGAGATAAAGCATCATAGAAATAATAGTTAGCTGCCAATACAAATCCAACAGTAAAGAGCATTGCCCATCGGGTAACAACGGAATCACGCAAGGAGGTTTTTAAAGCTTCTGTATTCATTAGTTTAGTGTTAGTTATATTAAGGCTTCGAAAATACAAAACTTTTCGACACCGCATAAAAAAAGCTGCCCGTTTGGACAGCTTTTGAAAGTATTTTTCAATTCAATTACTTCTGAATATTTGGCAATTCAAGACCGTAACCTTGCTTCTTGTCTTCCGCTTTCAATAGGAAACCAAAAATGGTAGCAAGAATCGTTAATCCTACAAAAATTAGCCAGGTTGAAGAATAATCGAACATTGGAATCTCACCAATTTCTCTTAATCCCTGAACTTTAGCAGAAATTTCGTTAGCAGGTACACCTTCTGCTCTGAAGTTTGCAATTGCAGTTTCAATTTTCTCGTTTACACCAGGGTTAGTCTTATCCAAAACAATTCCTAAAAGAATTGGAACCAACATTAGACCAATGTTCTGCACGTAGAAAATCAAAGCATAAGCCGATCCCAATTGTTTCTCTGGGATAATTTTTGGAACCGATGGCCACATTGCCGAAGGAACCAAAGAGAAAGCAATTCCTAAAAGAATTACAGCAGCAATAGCAACCCAAGTTGCAGTAAGCGCTGGTAAATAGAAGATGGTATGAACAATCACCAGTAATACAGCTCCCAAAATCATAATAGAAGCACCCTTACCTAACTTATCGTAAATAAAACCGAAAAGAGGTGTTAACAGGATGGTACCAAATGGCAAAATAGATGGAATATCACCTGCTGTTGAAGGATCGATACCAAACTTATTAACCATCAAACCTGATGAAAATTTATAGAATGGGAATACTGCTGAATAGAATAACAAACAAAGGATCGCAATATACCAGAAACCTTTACTCTTGATGATCAAACCAAGATCAGCAATTTTAAATGGTTCTTCTTCCTCAGCCTCATCCTCAATTTGCTTGTCTAATTTCACATCCATCACACAATAAACAATGAAAAGAATTAATGCAATACTTAAGGCAATAGTTCCTACCAATACCGTTGTAGGGATATCAAAAGCTTTTGCAATACGTGGAGATCCAAATAAAGCAAGGAATGAACCTAAACGAGCCAATGCCATTTCGGTACCCATAGCCAAAGCCATCTCTTTTCCTTTAAACCATTTTACAATGATTCTTGATACAGTAATACCAGCACCTTCGGCACCCACACAGAATACAGCAAAACCAGCTGCAGAAGTAAATACTCTGGCATCGATTCCAATGATTGTTGCTCCCACTTCATAATTGTGAGCAAATGCATAGTACTTAATAGTAGCACCAATAATCATCACCAAACCAGATCCTACTGCGGTAAATCTGATACCCATCTTATCAAGAATGATTCCAGCAAAAATCAGCATAAATGCAAATACATTCAAGTATCCCTGAGCTCCGGTAACAATTCCCCAATCGGTACCACTCCATCCGTAAGTACTTTGAATTTGAGTTTGAAGAGGAGAAAGCACCTCCATAAAGGTATATGCAATAAGCATAGTTACCGAAACGAGAATTAACACAAACCAACGGGCACCTGCGTTTTCTCTCAACGTCTTTTTAATAGCGTCTGTCATTATTAAAATTTTAGGGTTAAACTTTTATTAATCATTTTAGGAGCCCACTAAATTAAGATTAATGACTTAAAAAACAAATGACTGAATTCATACTAGAATAAAAGGCACAAAAAAAAGTCGCCTAATAGGCGACTTTTATAATATGTTTGATTGGTTCCGAAAGGGATTCAAATTCCCGGTAACTCCACTGTATTTGTAAGCAGGACTTATAGATCCATCGGTACTATTCCAATTTTTAATATTTAAGCAGAAATGATATAAATTATTTCTGAATGTTTGGAAGATCCAGACCGTATCCTTTCTTGCTGTCGATTGAACGTAGGAAGAAAGCAACAATAAGAGCTGCAATACCACAACCTACCATTAAAGTCATCGAATCGGTATAGTTTAAAGCTGCACCTTCTTCTAATCCCTGATTTGACTGATCCAATACATATCCTAATAACATAGGGAACAACATCAAACCAACATTCTGAATCATGAAGATCATTGCATAAGCAGAACCTAAACGAGATTCAGGGATAATTTTTGGTACTGATGGCCACATTGCAGCAGGAACGAATGAAAAGGCAAATCCCAAAACAACCATTGCAACAAATGCAAAAGCAGTATTTCCAGGTAAGTAAGCAAAAATTACGTGAGAGAAAATCAATAACAATGAGCCTAACATCATGATACTTGCTGACTTTCCTTTTTTATCCATATATGCACCAAACACAGGTGTCAACACCATGGTTCCAATTGGTAAAAGTCCTACAATCATACCTGAAAGTTCTTCTGCAAAACCATATTTCTGTACCATCAAATCCGGAGCAAACTTGGTAAATGGGAAAATTGCCGAGTAGAACAATACACAAAGTAGAGCAATCAAGACAAATCCAGGATTCTTGAACAACAAGAATACATCCGACACTTTAAATTCATCTTCCGAAGATTCCACTGAATCATCTGCAGCAACCTCAGCATCTAATTTTTTATCCATCATGTTATGTACGAAAAATGCCAACAAACCAATGATTAAAAGAATTACACCAAATGCCAATGGACGTGTAATGATTTTATCAGCACCAGTCATCCAAGGTGAAGCTGAGAATGCAATTAACATACCTCCACGAGCACAAGCCATCTCTAATCCCATTGCCAATGCCATTTCTTTTCCTTTAAACCATTTTACAATGATACGAGAAACAGTAATACCTGCAATTTCAACTCCTACTCCAAACAATGAATATCCGATCATAGCCATCTTTAGTGAAGGTGGGTATTTGGTTAAAAATGAATCTAAAAATGCATATCCAATACCTCCATTATTGAACGTATCAGTCATTGCATAATAGTTTAGGAATGCTCCAAGAATCATAACGCCAACAAAGAAGGTTCCCGTAAAGCGAATACCTGCTTTATCAAGAATGATACCTCCAAAAATAAGCATCAAACAGAATACATTTAATGCTGAATAAGATCCTGCAAATGTACCGTAAGCCGAATTCGACCAACCCATTTGATCTCTCAACATTCCTTGTAAAGGTGACATGATATCTGTAAAGAAATATCCTGTAAGCATCAAAAACGACACTGTAATCAAAACAAACCATCTGGCCGATTTAGAATCTCTAATAGATTCTTTTAATTGCGCAGTCATTACCATTTTTATAAGTTTTTGTTGTTTAATTTTTTAAAAGGCCGCTAATTTAGGATTAATACAGATAGTAACAAATGGTTATAAACATATTTAACTTATCTATATTGATTCCACATTTCAGGCTTATAAGGCAGATAATCCCTATATTTGAGGTGATTTTTATTTTAAATAAATCCGATGAACACATTAACGGAAAATGCAGGCTTATACACAGACTTTTATGAGCTGACAATGGCACAAGGCTACTTCCTAAGTGGCAAGAAACAAGAGCAAACTGTTTTCGATTACTATTACCGAACGAATCCATATAAAGGTGGATACCTTGTTTTTGCCGGCCTTTACGATCTTTTACAAATATTACAGAACTTCAGGTATGACGATAAAAACATCGAGTTTTTAAGGAAGTCTGGCTTACGAGAAGAGTTCTTAAATTATTTGAAGGATTTTAAATTCAACGCCACCATTTATAGTGTTCGCGAAGGTGAAATTGTATTTCCCAATGAACCAATCGTTCGTGTAGAAGGAAATATCATAGAAGCTCAGTTAATAGAAACCCTTCTGCTAAACTACTTGAACTTTCAATCGCTTATTGCAACCAAGGCATGTCGCATTAGAAATGTAATTGGAGAAAAAGCTTTCGCTGATTTTGGTTTGAGAAGAGCTCAAGGTTTAGGAGGAGTTCATGCTTCACGCGCAGCAGTAATTGGAGGTGCAGATTCCACATCCAATGTATACAGTGGATTCAATTACGATATTCCCGTATCAGGAACTCAAGCACATGCATGGGTACAAAGTTTCGATGATGAATTGGATGCTTTCAGAAAATATGCAGAAATAAATCCTACAAGCACGGTTCTTCTTGTAGATACTTACAATACATTAAAATCAGGTATTCCGAATGCAATAATTGTAGCTAAGGAATTAGAAGAGAAAGGAAATAAACTAATTGGCATTCGACTAGATAGCGGCGACTTGGCTTATTTGAGCAAAAAGGCCAGAAAAATGCTTGATGATGAAGGCTTAGGCTATGTTCAGATATTTGCTTCAAACCAATTAAACGAATACGTAATTAAAAGTTTGAACGAACAAGGCGCAAGAATCGATGGTTATGGCATTGGAACCGAACTGGTAACAGGAAAGGATACCGGTGCTTTGGATGGCGTGTACAAATTGGTTGAAAATAATGGAAATCCTCGATTGAAAATATCAGAGAATATTGAAAAGATTACAATCCCCGGAAGGAAGAAATTGATGAGATATTTCGATAAGGATGGGAAGTTTTTCAGAGATGGAATTTTACTTGCTAAGGAAGAAAATGCAGACAAAATTTACCACCCATTCCATAGAGACAAGAATACTGAGGTAAGCAATTATACAGTCGAAGAGTTAACTCAAAAAGTAATGGAAAATGGTGAAATTCTAATTGAAAGTAAAACTCCAGGCGAAATCAATGCATACCTAAAGCAGAGGTTTAATCAATTGCCTGACGAGCACAAGCGCTTTATCAGTCCGCATATATACAAGGTTGGAATATCTGAAAATTTGCTTGACCTGAGAGACAATATGCTTAAAAATATCAGAGAAAGAATAAAATAGATTTTATATCCAGTATCACTTTCAATAGACAAAAGCCCGATGAATAAACTAGATTCGAAAATAATTCGCCCTACTTTACTTCTTGACAAGCAAAAATGCATGAGCAACATTGAAGCCATGATAGCAAAGGCACAGAGAGCAAATGCACGTTTACGTCCGCACTTTAAAACTCATCAATCTGCTGAAGTAGGAAATTGGTTCAAAGAAAAAGGTGTTGAAAGCATTGCCGTTTCGTCAATGGATATGGCTGAATACTTTGCGGATCATGGCTGGAAGGATATTACCGTAGCCATTCCTGTTAATGTTCGTGAAATGGATTTAATTAACGATTTGGCTTCCAAAATTCAATTGAACCTGGTAGTTGAATCAAGAGAAGCCATACTCTTTTTAGAATCGGAATTGAAACATCCTGTGGGCATTTTTATAAAGGTAGATACCGGTTATCACAGATGTGGATTGCCTTCTGAAGCAATAGGTTCATTCAGAATTCTGGTTGATTTGATGAAGGAGACAGACTTGTTGAATTGCAAAGGGTTCCTGGCTCATTCCGGACATAATTACAATGCAAAAGATCAAAACGACATCCACAAAAATCACAGCAAAACGCTACTGGATTTAAACGAGTTAAAGGATGTATTCCGCAAAGAAATCCCAAACATTGAAGTTTCTCTTGGCGATACTCCTGCATGTAGCATAAGTGAAGAGTTTTATGGCATAGATGAACTTCGACCAGGGAATTTTGTATTCTACGACATCATGCAATATGTACTGGGATCTTGTGACGAAAACGAAATTGCCGTAGCCATGGCTTGTCCTGTAATTGCACGTAATATCGACAGAAACGAATTGGTGATTCATGGTGGTGGTGTTCATTTCTCCAAAGAATTTATTGAGGCCGACGACGAAGGAACAAAGCTCTTTGGTAGTTTGGTACGAATAACTGAGAATGGCTGGAGTGAAATACTAGGTGGTGGATTCCTGGCAAGTATTTCTCAAGAGCATGGAATTATTCGTTGTAGCGATGATTTGTTTGATCAGTTTACAATCGGAGATCTTATTGGAATATTGCCTGTTCACTCATGCATGACTGTTAATTTAATGAAAGATTTTCTGACAACTGAAGGAAATTGGATTAAGACAATGAACAGTATACAGTGATCAGTGAACAGTGATCAGTAAACGGTTAATCGAACATTTTTATTTCCGATTTGTTAATTGGGTAGGAAAAGTTGGACAGATATGAATTATCAAGCATATATAGAAAAATTCAGACCATCGAGAATTAAAAAAGCTATTGTAGCAGAGATTACAGCGGCCAACAACTCTAATTCGGTTATTGCGCTTTCTTTGGCCTTGGGTGCATTTATAGCATTTTCTCCAACATGGGGGTTCCAAACTGCATTGGCATTATCGCTGGCTGTTTTGCTACGTCTTAACAAAGTTCTGGTTTTGGTAACAGTTAACATTAGTAGTATACCTCCAATAATTCCTTTAATTCTTATAGCTGGTTATCAAACCGGAGCTTTTGTACTAACAGGACAATTTCAAACAGAGGTTCCCGATTTAATGGATTTAAAAACATTAGGTGAAAACTACCTGCAATTTGCTCTTGGCTCCTTAATTGTTGCCAGTGGCATTGGTAGTCTTTTTTATTTGGTGATATTTCTTCTTCTTAGGAGATTTAGATAGAGATGCAGCAATGCTACATCTGTGAAGAAAACACCATACTTGTAGACAGAAAAAAAAGGACGTACAATGTACGTCCTTTCCTATATCTGATCGCATTAAATTATGCTTCAACAGCTTCTTTTACCGGAACATTCTTCAAAGTTTCAATTAAGAAATCATAGAATTTAGCTACAGTATCAACCTTCACTTTCTCATCCGGAGAGTGAGGGAAACGGATCGTTGGTCCGAATGAAATCATATCCCAGTTTGGATAAACAGCTCCTAACAAACCACACTCTAAACCTGCGTGAATTGCTTTGATTTCAGGAATCTTACCATACTTGTCGTTGTAAACCGTCTGCATGGTTTTCAAAATAGGAGATTCCATATTTGGTTTCCACCCTGGATATTCACCTTCCAATTTCACTTTTCCACCTACCATTTCGAAAGTAGAAGAAACCATTTGAGCTAAATCTTCCTTAGCAGAATTTACAGATGAACGAATCAAAGCCTGAATGGTAATTACACCATTTTCACTGTAAACACGTGCAAGGTTCAATGAAGTTTCAACCAATCCTGGCATATCATCACTCATGCGAATAACACCATTAGGACAAGCATAAATAGCGTTAATTAAATTCTTCTGAGATTTTTTCTTGAATACTTTCTTAGGTACATCAGTTGCTTCAGCAAAGAATGCCAGATCTGGTTCAACAGCTGATAATTCTGCTTTGTAAATAGCTTCGAATTCAGCAATTGCAGCTAAGAATTTCTCATTGTATTTTTCAGGTACAGCAACTACTGCGAAAGATTCACGTGGAATTGCGTTACGAAGAGAACCACCATCAACAGAAGCCAATTTTAGCTTAAAGTTTTTAGTAGCATATTTCATGAAACGGAACAACAACTTGTTAGAGTTACCACGACCAAGAATAATTTCCATTCCTGAGTGACCACCTTTCAAACCTTTCATGTAAAGTTTGTAAGCAACATATCCTTTTTCAAGTTTTTCTTCTTTGTACTTCATGCTAACATTTGCATCGATACCACCAGCACAACCTACGTAAAGTTCTCCCTCATCTTCCGAATCCATGTTTAAAAGGATATTACCATCTAAAACATCATCCTGAAGACCAAAAGCACCAGTCATACCTGTTTCTTCGTCAGCAGTAAACAAAGCCTCAACCGGACCGTGCTCAATATCTGTAGCCTGTAGAACAGCCATTGCAGCTGCAACACCCATACCGTTATCAGCACCTAAAGTAGTACCATCAGCAGTTACCCACTCTCCATCGATAATAGCAGTAATCGGATCTTTTTCAAAATCGTGAACTGTATCAGCATTTTTCTGTGGAACCATATCCAGGTGACCCTGCAATACAACACCTTGACGATCTTCGTAACCTGGAGTAGCTGGCTTCTTGATAATGATATTACCAACTGCATCCTTAATGGTTTCAAGACCTAAGTCCTGACCAAACTTCATCATAAAATCCTGAATCGCATCTTCGTGCTTCGATGGACGTGGAATCTGAGTTAGAGAATAAAAATTTTCCCAGATTGCTTTAGGCTCGAGGCTTAAAATTTCTTTGCTCATTATATATTTCCTCCGTTAAATTTTGTGTTTATTATTTAAGAGCACTAAAGGTAATATTTTTTGAGGAAGGCGGAAAGAGTTATACCGATTAGTTAATGACATTAGCACTAAAACAGCTGCGCATTTAGCGCTGTCATTAATCTATCGGCATTATACCAAGCTAATTTCATAGTTAAAATGGTATTAATTGCAAAAGAGAATCGGAATTAAGGATTTTTAAGAAACTATTGAAACTTCAAAACCCAAATTCCAAAATCCAATTATGGAGTTTGAGATTTGGGTTCTGATATTTTATTGATATTGGAAATCTGAACAAAAGTTGCAATCCCAACTATTTTACTGATAACTGTAACTGATAACTGTTCACTGAAATTACTTTGTTACATCCTTTATCGAACCTAGTTCAGGATAGAATTCGATACTGAAATTCTCATTTAACAGAACTTCTGCTGGCATTTTTGCAATTTTACCAAACTGGGCAATGGGCATGCGTTTCTTTAGTAAAACACTTTTGCCATTTGAAATGGATACATCAGCCATACCTGGTATTCTATATGCAATTTGGGTTTGAGGATTCACTCCCGCCGATGGCAGTATTGCCAACTGGTTGGTAACATTCAAGTTTTTAAAATCCACTCGAACTGGGCGACCTCCTAAATCGTTCACTCCAACAGGTCCCATTTGTGGCGACATACGGAAAATAACGCCACCATTTTCGCCTTGCTTTGGTGCATATGAAAATTGATAAGTTTTCTGAATGCTCACTTTTTTACCCACAAACATCGAAATGTAATCTTCTTCCAATTTTGCCAATTCTTTCACCAATACTTCATAAGCTTTTCCATCAGGAGGTAGCACTTCGTAATTTGAAGTAAGAATTTTAAATCTTCTCTTTCTCAATTTAAAAATCTGGTGAGCCGCCTCTTCAGCTTTCTCTTCTACCGATTTGGTAAGAGCCTGCTTTTCCAAAACTGGTACTTTTATAAATGCTGTATCAGTTTCAACAACTTGGTATGTGGTATCCTCTTTATACTTAACGATTGGGTCAATCGAGAATTTTCCATACTCCATCTTAACATCATCAGAAGTAAGAGAAATAATCTCTTTTTCTATATTTTCAAAAGAAGAATTCTTAATGTTAAATCCGCGAATCAAACCTTCAGGAGTTAAAGAAATTAAACTTGGTTCATAATCAACCGAAGTAGTTATTTTATAGTACTGATCAGGATCAACCTCTCCTACTCCATTTAACTCTATCGATTTTAATTTCCACTCTACACCATCATTGGTTACAACATCAGAAATACCAAGGTATTTTTTTGCATAGTCGGCAAAAGGTCCTTTTTTCATGATCGTTTTTTCAGCCACCACATCAACTTTTAATACTGTTTGTGGTAAGGCATAAATAACCGTGTTTGGAGTTTCTAAAGTTCTGCGCTTTTGTGCGTTTACATTTCCAATTGTTCCACCAACAATCAAAATTGCTACTAGTAATTTAAAAATGTTTCTGTTCATTTTATTTTCATTTTGCGTAGAGACGTAGCATGCTACGTCTTTACATTGTGGTATACATTATACAACGTCTCTACAATTCCCTATTTTTTCAATCTTAACCATGCCTTTGGCAGAAAGTCGATAATATCGCTAGCTGTTAAAGCTTCATATCCAAGCTTCTCTGCTGCCAAATCGCCTGCCAAACCATGAAGATATACTCCAATAATTGTCGCTACTTTCGAAGAATATCCTTGCGAAAGCAAAGATAATATTATTCCTGTAAGCACATCTCCACTTCCCGCAGTTGCCATACCTGGATTTCCCGTTGGATTGAAATAAACACTTCCCTCAGGACAAGCAATAGCCGTATAAGCTCCTTTTAATACAAGAGTTACACCATATTCCCTGGCAAACTCACGTTGCATGTTATTGCGTGTAAAACTATCTTCCGCTTTCCCAACCAATCGCTCAAATTCCATTGGATGTGGCGTAAATACAGATCCCATTGGCAAATCTGCCTTCAATTCAGGATGCTCTCCTAAAATATTGATGGCATCAGCATCAATCACCATAGGTGTTTTTACTTCTTTCAATAAATTGATCATGGCACAATAAGAATTTTGCTTTTTATCGATACCAGGACCTATGGCTACCGCTTTAAATTGACCTAGGTCAGGAAATTCTGTAAAAATGATATCCGAACGATCTATACTCACCATAGCTTCTGGAACCGCAGTCTGCATAATTTCATAGCCTAACCTTGGAATGTGTGAAGTTAGCAAACCAATCCCTGAGCGCAAGCTTGCCCGAGATGCCAAAATGGCCGCTCCCATTTTTCCATAGCTTCCACTAATTAATAAACCATGACCGTATGTGCCTTTATGATCGAACTTTTTTCGGGGCATTAATAAAGATTTTACAAACTCGCGATTCAAAATTTTATAAGGAGTTTGCTCTTGTTTAATAATTTCGGGATGTAAGCCAATTGGTAAAACTTCCCACTCTCCTACGTAATCTGCATTTTCCGGAAACAAAAAAGCCAACTTTGGAAATTGAAAACTTAAAGTCAAATCAGCCTTTACAATTCCATGATAATTGTTCTTTGAATTGTCTTCCCCCATTAAGCCCGAAGGTATGTCCACAGCCACAACGCTCGCCTCACTGGCATTGATTGCTTTTATCACCTCAAAAACCAAACCTTCAATGGGTCTCGAAAGTCCTGAACCAAAAATAGCATCAATCACAATATCATCAGGAAAAAGCCAAGGCATTGCATCAATCGAAGTCAATTCATAAATATCAACGATTTTAATCAATTTCAAGCGCTGCAAATTTACCTCCGCATCTTTCGAAAGCTGATTAGAGATTTTGATGATAAAAACCTCAACAGTATAGTTTTTTTCAGCTAACATTCTGGCTGCAGCCAAACCATCGCCTCCATTGTTTCCTGGTCCTACAAAAACTTTACAATTCCTGGGAGCAGGGTATCTCTTCAATATCTTCTTGAAGAATTTGCTCGAAGCTCTCTCCATTAAATCTATTGATTCAATGGGTTCATTTTCGATGGTGTAGGAATCAATCTCTGCAATTTTAGAGGCGGGAAATATTTTCATGTTTCTAACGGTTTGTATTTAGACGTAAAAAAGTTCTTGATATTGTACCGATGATTAATCTGACTAGCCATTTGCTCGCTTTGCTTTAAATAGCTAACTGATTATATATCGGCATTTCAATTTAATATTTCACTGTTTCGCTTAAAGCTCACACTGAAACTTAAATGGTATAATATGCGAACACTCTTATTAGGATTGCTTTTTAATAACATGTTACCAACAAGTAACACCTATTAAAAAACACTCGCAAAAGTGCCAAACACACAGCAAAATGGGCTTTCCTATCAAAGATACTAAACTTTTGAAATTCGCCACTTCTTACGAAAACGATTTAAATTCGATCGAAACGCTTACAAATCATTATGGACTTCTGATTTTTTCTATATATTTGTCACTTTCATAACTGAAACGAAACTATTATAAATTAAAACTAACATTTATGTTTAAAGGACATCCTAAAGGACTAATTCCGGCGTCATTGGCTAATATGGGCGAACGCTTCGGTTTTTACACCATGATGGCTATTCTTGTACTTTTCTTACAAGCAAAATTTGGTTTGAATGGTACAAGTGCTGGCTATATTTATTCGGGCTTTTATTTTTCAATTTATATCCTTGCTTTAGCAGGTGGTATTATTGCCGATAAATTAAGAAACTATAAAGGAACTATTTTAACTGGTCTAATCCTTATGGGAGGAGGTTATTTAATTCTAGCTATTCCTACTCCAACTCCTGTTTCGAGTGTGCCAGTTTATTTGACAATTTCAATTGTAGGTTTATTTATTATTGCCTTTGGTAATGGTTTATTTAAAGGTAACCTACAGGCATTGGTTGGTCAAATGTATGATAATCCTCAGTACAGAGAAAAACGCGATTCTGGTTTCTCTCTTTTCTATATGTTTATCAATGTTGGTGGTATTTTTGCTCCTCTTGTAGCTCCTGGTATCAGAAAATGGTGGCTTGAAAAGCATGGATTCTTTTATGATGCTACCCTTCCTGAGCAGTGTCATACTTACCTGGCTGGTACAATGACTAACGAGAACATTGCTAAATTTCAATCAAGTGCTGAAGCTGCTTCTACAAGTGGAACTATTGAAAATCTTCAAGCATTTTCAAATAGTTATTTGAATGTATTTAACGAAGGTTTCCATTATGCATTTGGTATTGCAATTGTAGCAATGTTGATTTCTACAGCTATTTTTATTGCTAGAAAGAAAACTTTCCCAAATCCTGCTGGTAGCAAAGAAGATGTTAAAGAAAATGGAAAAGCAGAAACTCCTGTTGTTGACATGGATCCTAAGGAAATCAAACAACGTATTTACGCTTTATTAGCTGTATTTGCTGTTGTAATCTTCTTCTGGTTCTCATTCCACCAAAATGGATTAACACTTACAATGTTTGGTAAAGATTATACTAGATTGAGTTTGTTCGGATGGGATTTCGCTGTTGAGATCTTCCAATCTGCTAACCCATTCTTCGTAGTATTTTTAACTCCAATTGTTGTTGCAATTTTTGGATGGTTAAATGCTCGTGGTAAAGAACCTTCTACTCCAAAGAAAATTGCGATTGGTATGTTTATCGCAGCTCTTGGTTTTGTTGTAATGACACTAGGATCTTTCGGTTTACCATTGTTTAATGAAATTTCTTCTTCATTAGGTGGTACTCCACTAGCTGAAGCTGACAAAGTAGGTCCAATGATGCTAATCCTTACTTATTTTATCTTAACGGTAGCTGAGTTATTCATTAGCCCAATGGGGATTTCATTCGTATCTAAAGTTGCTCCTCCTCACTTACAAGGTATTATGCAAGGTGGTTGGTTAGGTGCTACTGCTTTTGGTAACGGATTGTTATTTATTGGTGCAATTTTATATGAACACATTCCAATTTGGATGACATGGGCAGTGTTTGTAACCGCATGTGTAATCTCAATGTTTACGATTATCTTCATGCTTAAATGGCTAGAAAGAGTTGCTAAGTAAGCAATCTTAAATAAAAAGAGGGTGTCCAATAATATCTTTGGCACCCTCTTTTTATTTATTTTCAATATCTGTTTCTCGTAGAAAATAAAATGTCTCGAAAAAATGAACTAACATGCTAATTACTTAATTCTATAACTTTTCCATAATCCTGAATTTTTGGATTCTTATTTAGAATATGGTCAATTAATTGCGAGTATTCATTTACTAAAATAAAATACTTGGATATGAAAAGTTCTGTTTTAAGTTTCATAAACTCACAATCTAATAATTTAGGCTCATTCAACTCTCCTTTATTTATTAAATATGCTGGACAAAAATCACAATAATAGAATGCCCAACAATTCTTACAGTCATCTCTATTCATTATTTCGACAAACTTCTCAACAATCGATTTTACATTCTTCTTTAACACCCCCTTAAATATATTGCCTATACAAAAAGTTCCATCAGTTTTTTCACAAATATGAATATCTCCCTTTACATCAACATAAGCACTATAATACCCAACAGGACACAAATTTATTTTATTGAATTTTAAAGAGTCATTACTTCCTGCATTTTTATTTACATCTTTAAATACAACACAAAGGTTTACTGCTTCTCTGTAATCTACATCGTTTTGATATGTTTTTTCAAAAGAAATATCTGAATTTTCGTTTATACTTTCGGTAAGAATACTCATTCTACTCCTAAATTGATTCAAATGTAATTCAAAGTCTTTCTTCAGATTATCGACCTCTTTTTCAACATTAGGAAAACATTGCCCGCGCTTTGTAAGACTTATAAAATCAAAAGATGGAGAGATATTATCTTCTGATAAATTTCTAAAGAATTTTGCCGTTTCCTCAATATTATTAAACTCATGGTTCACACTTAGAAAAAACAATTTATCTTTATAATAATTAGTATTATAGGTTTTAATTTTATTTAGGTTTTCTAGAACTTTTTCAAAACTACCCTGCCCATTTTTAAACACCCTCATTTTATCATGAATATCTTTTGGACCATCCAAACTAATATGTAGAGTAATATTATTATCGACAACAAACTCCATCATCACATTAGTTAAAACTGTTAAATTGGAATTAATTGTAATATTAAAATCATCTCTTTTCAAGCCATATTCTGCAAAATCAAATAGTTTAATATAATTTATCAATTCTTTAAGTGTATCAAATTCTAACAATGGTTCTCCTCCATAAAAGGTAATCATTGGCTCTATATCACGAATGGTTTTAATAAAATTAGATCGCTCCGATCTACTGTAAAGATATTTTAATCGATTAAAATAATAATCAATAGCCTTCTTTCCTATTTCAATATCCATTCTTTGATATGAATGCTTCCGCCCCTTATCTGACAGATCATTTTCTGCGGTAGTATAATCACAATATTTACATCTCAAATTGCAATTTTGAGTTACCTCTAGACAAAATTTCTTTGGAAATATAGTTTCAATAATTTTATTATAATTTTTATCAAATTTCAGAATTGAATCATTACATCTCTCTAGCAAACCTCCTTGAATTAAATATCCTTTTATTTGCATATCCCTAAATATTTTAAAATCGATTGAATTAGAATATGGTTCTAATTCATCATTTAAGAATTTAATCAGTTTATCAGATTCCTGTTTATCCAATTTCAATATTAAATTCTTTCTAGAATCATATAAAAGATTAAATTCAGATAACTCAATAATTTTAACCAATGGATATTTATTTAGTGGTATCATATTCTTTTTTTCAATTTAAGTCACTTTTAAATTTTCAATCTCATTTAATATTTCAGGAAACTTTCTAATCAATATCACATATTTCAAAACCCTTTCTTTTCTAAGTTGCTTCAAATACTCACAATCAATTTCTTTAGGCATAGTTAAACTTCCTCTATGAATAATGGATGCAATGCATATCTTACAATAAAAATAATTAATACAATGTTTACATCTTTTTGAATTCATTAACTTTAAATATTCCGTTTTAATTGACAAAACTTTCTCCCATGTAACTCCTTCTTTTACATTTCCTAACGTAATTGATCCATCTGTTTTTTCACATATGTGAAAATAGCCCTCAACATCTACATACAAATTGTCACAACCGACCTTACATAACTCTACCGAATCATATAAATTTGAATTATTACTCATGAATTTTGCATTATTAACGTCCTTAAACTCATTAATAATTGATAATAAATCACGGAGTAGATAATTTCTTTTTCTAGCTAAATCTTTTAAAAAGAAAGAATTTACTTTTAAAAAATTCAACCATTCATTCATCTTGTTTTCAAATGTCTCTAATTCTTCTTCCACTCCACCAAGCTTTTGATAAACATCTGCTACAGATTCTCCTCTTTTTGATAATGACAGATAGTTTACATATGGTAAATTACCATTAAGACTTAACGTTTCAAAATACTGCTGTTTAGCATCTTTATCATCCCAATGACTATTTACAGACATAAAAAAAACATTATTCAAATAGTATTTACTATTCGCTTTAATTATTTTACAGATATTTCCCTCCACATCTTTAAAAGAACCTCTTCCGTTCTGATAGATACGATTATTATTATGAATATTTTCAGGACCATCAATGCTAACATAGAGAAATATATTATTCTCTATTAAATATTTTAGCATGCTTTCATTCAGAATTGTTAGGTTAGTACTTATTCCCAATTTAATTTCACTTGGAGATATACCTAGTTTGCACCAACTCTTACCTCTCAAATAATTTATCAGTGTTTTTATTGTTTCAAAGCTCAATAATGGCTCTCCACCATAAAAGAGAAATATTGGTTCAGCCTCTTTAATACTCCTGACAAATTCCTTTGCTCCAATCGACCCATAAATTCTTTTGGCATTTTCAAAATAAAAATCAATAGCTAATTTCCCTATTTGTATTGACATTTTTTTAGAGGTATGTTTTCTAAAATCTCTTGCAATTGTATAATGACAATACTTACACCTTAGATTACATTCTTGTGTGATTTCTAAACTAAACTTTTTAAAAAATGATAATTTCCTCTCTTTATCAATATTTCTTTCTACATGTTCTTTATTCGTTATGCACCTTTCCTTTAATCCTTCAGGAATTAAGATTCCATTTTCATGTAAAATATGTAGTAAATTATTTCTCTGGAAATTTAATCTTGATTTATTATTAAAAAAATAATCTATTAATAACTGTTTATCTTCAGACTGGAGTTCGAGTATAGTATTACTCTTAGCATCAAATAACACAGAAATATCTTTATACTGCCATATAACACAAAGTGGAAATGAAATTGTACGCATTTTTTGTTACGAATAATAAATAAAAGAGTAAGTAGCCTCAATGCATTGAAGCTACTTTATCTATAATCTAAACAGAGATTCTTTATTATGAGTTCAAAGCCATACCTGCCTGGAAACCTGCGATTGTTCCTTCAAAACAACTACAATTAAAACAATGTGGAGGTTCAAGTCCGCCCTTTAACTTATCTAATTGTTTCTTTGAAACATCCTTATTTTTATTTAAAGATTCTGTAAAATCTCTTAAACTTTCTATATTTAATTTTGATTTTTTCATTTTTTCAAGTTTTTAGTTTTTTTTATTAGAAACATCAATTCTTATCTTGAAATGGCATCAAGTAAGAACCATTGAACTTACAGTATTTCTTAGTTCTCATAAACACCTCCTTCCTTTAATTAATATAAAATCGTAATAAAATAACTTTTTATGTCTTAAGTCAAATTAAGAAATTAAAAATAACCTACAAAACCAACAAGCTTTTTTATATGTAGTCTAAATTACCTATGTTTACCTAGTGATTTATTCGAATTATTTCTTTCATACAACTATTTCATCGTTTTATAGTGAATTTTTAGACATTCAAACAATCACTAAAAAACTAACAACAATTTAAAACATCATACCATAATAAATTAAAAATCAACTAAACTTTATATTTCCACATTCCAAAAATCTTAATCTACATTAAAGGATTGAACAATAATAAAACAATTATCAATTATTACTAACAGCTCAATTTGAGGCGGTTTTTTTATGCTTTAATCCGCTTACTCTACTCTCTATTGAGCAATCAATAAAATCAAACAGATTTCTTAAATGCTATTTCAGACCTAAAGGTATTTTATATTATATTTGTTTTATCTAAAACTAATCTAAATTACCGATTAGTATTTGATTAATTCAAAATCATCACATACTCGATTTTAGATATCAATCCCGAAACTTCGGGACGGCACTATACTCAAATCATTATATTTTAAAATAGTATAGAACATATGTTTGAAAAACTTAAAAAGCGCTGGGAAATCAATTCAAACCTACAACTGGTAATCATTCTAATTGTATTCTCGATTACTGGCAGTTTATCTGTCTTGGTTCGTAATCCGATATTTGAATACTTCTCAATTGATGCTGACACAAATATTTTACTGAGAATTCTTCTTAGTATTCTTATCATTACTCCTACATACCAGGTTCTACTTTTAATTGTGGGAACGCTTTTCGGGCAATTTCGTTTCTTTTGGAATTTTGAGAAGAAAATGTTGAGTCGATTTCAAAGGAAAAGCAACAAAACAGCAACAAAATCATACTAAACAAAACAGGATGCAGAAAGAATACATAGCCGAAGAATTTAAAAATTTGCAAGACAAAATCACCAAAGCATTGGAAAATTGCGATGGTGGAGCTCAATTCCATGAAGACATATGGGAACGTGAAGCTGGTGGAGGCGGAAGAAGTCGAGTAATTAAAAATGGGAATATTATTGAAAAAGGTGGCGTTCAGTTTTCGGCTGTTCATGGAGAGTTACCTGAGAAAATAAAGAACAAATTAAAGCTTGAGGCTGATGATTTTTTTGCGACAGGTGTTTCCTTAATCATGCATCCCGAAAACCCTCATGTGCCCATTATACATATGAATGTTCGCTATTTTGAGCTGAACGATGGCACATATTGGTTTGGTGGAGGAATCGACCTTACGCCTATTTATATAGATAAAACTCAGGCCAAAGCCTTTCACCTGGAATTGAAAAAGGTATGCGACAAGCACAATCCTGACTTTTACAATAAATTCAAGCCTTGGGCCGATGAATATTTCTATTTACCATTCAGAAACGAAACACGTGGTGTTGGAGGCATTTTCTTCGATCATTTGAACGATTCCCTGGGAATGACAAAAGAAGAGCTATTTGCCTTTGTTATGGATGTTGGTGAGCTATTTGCTCCTACCTATTGCGAAATCATGCGAAGCAATGCATCTATATTATACAGCGATCAGGAAAAAGACTGGCAATTGCATCGCCGCGGAAGATATGTTGAGTTCAACCTGGTATTGGATAAGGGAACTAAATTTGGTTTGGATACCAATGGCCGAACCGAATCGATTTTGGTAAGTATGCCGCCAGAAGTAAAATGGACCTATCAATACGAAGTGAAAGAAGGATCGAAAGAGGCACAAACCTTACAACTTTTAAAAAAAGACATCAATTGGCTTGAACCAATTTCAGTTTAAATTGTTATCAGCTTAATCAAAAAAAAATATTAATTTCAAAAAGGAAATGTGTTTCGCATTTCCTTTTTTAAACCTCTATTATATACAATATTTATGGTTTAATGCCGATAGATATTTAATCTTCAAAATAGAGTCTGCGAATATTTTGAATTCATTAAATACTAATCGGTATAATTGCCTATTAATAACTCGCTATGTCAAAGAAAACTACTGTCCTGCTTCTGAATTTGGGAACTCCGAAAAGCCCAAATGTTTCTGATGTTCGTACCTACTTGTTCGAATTTTTGAACGACAGAAGAGTAATAGATATTCCATGGTTGCTAAGAAAAATATTGGTTAACCTGATTATTGTACCGTTTAGAGCCAAAGGATCATCGAAAATATACAAGCAATTGTGGACCAAAGATGGCTCTCCCCTGATGATTTATGGGGAAAAAGTAAAGGATCTACTACAAGAAGAATTGGACCAGAATTTTAAGGTAGAATTGGCCATGCGTTACCAGGAGCCTTCGATGAAAAAAGTTTTGGAGAAGATCCGGTTGGATATGCCTGACAAATTGGTTATTCTGCCAATGTATCCTCAATATGCTTCTTCAACTACAGGCTCTACTTTCGAAAAGGCCATGGAGATTATCAAAAACTGGGAGGTGATACCCGAAATAAAATTGGTAAATCAGTTTTTCAACCATGAAGGATATCTTAATACAATAGTTGATAAGGCAAATCAACATGATCTGAATGATTTTGATCACTTCATTTTCTCCTATCATGGCTTGCCCTTAAGACAGGTAAATAAGGTTCACCCTCACAAAAACTGTAAAGATTGTGATTGTGACAAACAATTCAGACCAGATACCGATTATTTTTGCTACCGTGCTACCTGCTACGAAACCAGTAAACTGCTGGCTGAAAAATTAAATATCCCTAAAGAGAAATATACCGTTGCCTTTCAGTCGAGATTGGACAAAAACTGGCTGGAACCTTTTTCGGATAAGGTGGTAATTGAACAAGCTCAAAAAGGGTCGAAAAAACTAATGGTATTTAGTCCTGCTTTTGTTGCAGATTGCCTTGAAACCACCATCGAAATTGGATTGGAATACGGCGAACTGTTTGAAGAAAATGGTGGGGAGGAATTGGTGCTGGTTGAAAGCCTTAACGATCATCCAAAATGGATTGCTACTCTGAAAGATTTGGTCACTCAATAAGTTCGGCTTGTTCAGACCGTCTGAAGTTGGCTTCCATTTGTGGCAATATACTTCAGACCGTCTGAGGTACATTTCCACAAAATTCCAATCAATTTTAAAGCATTCAGGCTAAATTCCCATACTTTATTGGTTCTATATGGAATATAGTGGTAAGTATA
Source organism: Marinifilum sp. D737 (assembly GCF_026672275.1). Lineage (GTDB taxonomy): Bacteria > Bacteroidota > Bacteroidia > Bacteroidales > Marinifilaceae > Marinifilum. Next base: position 148,301 of record NZ_JANQCD010000009.1, read on the forward strand.
ACTATTAACCCGAGTTCGATTAAAAATATCCTGTAATTTTTTAGTTTAACTTTGCTCAAGCCGCATGGCTCTTACTTTTTATTCATTCATAATTTTCACGGGCATTCATGAGCTCCCTTCGGTCGGTTCCATTGATGAAAAAGTAAACAAAATCCCGAATTCTATGGATAAACCAAACAATTCAGGTTAAAATTTTATTTAATTATGCTGCTGCAAAATTTAACATGTAGTAGTTCTTGTCATATTC